>JADKJI010000017.1 GCA_016721085.1 Chitinophagaceae bacterium
AAAAATCTCTTTGTGTGGTTTCCAGGTTGCTGCCTTCGCTTTGTTATCACTTCTACGAAATAGGAAGCTATTCCAGAGTATTTCCAGTTTGCTATGTTGTGTTTTTCAAAACCATTGGTACTAAGATGCATGGTATAGCCCTTGTCTTTTAAATAATCGAGAACGGTAAAGGTATCCGGGAATAAGGCTGTGCGGGTAGGTAGTAAGTCGAGGAATTCAACCGCCATTTGACGGGCCAGTTTTTCATCACCTATCTTGAAATCGAGAAGGGTAAGCCAGAATCTTTTCCAGCGCAGTTCATCCACCTTGATGAATCCTTTTCTATATCGGTCCCACATCTTTTCATTGTGCTCCAGATAGCATTTATGAAAGCGGTCGAAATCGTCAATGCCTCTGTTCAAGCGAAAGGGAAGCGTAAAGGGTGTCGAGGGTAAGTCGGCTATTGGTCCTCAAAATCCCATAATGTGGTCGAGATCGAAGAAAAGGTGGCGATACTATCCTGCAAAAATACGAAGTCGTAACTATTGCAAAAAAAAATCGTACTTCGTGGTGTAAATAATTTTCATGAACATAGTAATAACCAGCTTCAAAAGGATTTGGAAGGGATAGCCCAGATTTTTGCTGAAAAGGGTAATACTCTTTGCTTACAAGCAGAAAGGAGGCAGATCTTCAGAAAGTAAAAGAAGAGCTCATCAAAAATCCAGGCTCGTGCAAAGTTCTTGTAAGGCTGCTGATTTATCTGTTCCAGCTCAGGCTACTGCTTTTGGACAATGGGTATTAGAGCAGGTGGGAGCACCAGATATATTGGTGAATAATGCAGGATTATTCAATCCTGGTAATATTTCAACGGAGGCAGAAGGTTCGTTAGATGAAATGATTCATGTAAATCTTTATAGTGCCTATCATCTTACCAGAACCGTATTGCCTGCAATGATTATAAAGAAGAGCGGACATATATTCAATATCTGTTCAATAGCATCATTGGCCGCCTATGATAATGGTGGCGCTTACAGCATCAGTAAGTTCGCCTTATACGGTTTTTCTAAAAATCTCCGCAAAGAGTTGATGCCTCAGGGAATAAAAGTGACGCATGTAATTCCAGGGGCTGCATATACTGATTCATGGAGTGGAAGTGGAATAGATCCTAAACGTATCATGGAAGCAGAAGATATAGCTAAGATGATAAAGGCAGCTTCTGAACTTTCTGTGCAGGCTTGTGTGGAGGAGATTGTGATGAGGCCGCAGTTGGGAGATCTTTAGTAGTTTGGGGGAAGTTCCTAATGTTCAAGAAGTTCCAGAGGGCCTACAAATTACTTGCAGCTTGAAAGATTAAGTTTTTTTACCGCAGAGTCGCGTAGACGCAGAGAAGATTCCCCTGCGTCTCCGCGTCTCTGCGGTAAATGTATTTGGCTGTTTATTCTCAAATTCAAATCATCAAATTTTCAAATTACTTACTAGCTTTCATCTTCACCACCCGCTTCCTGTCTTAATCTCTACCTGATAATTACCTTCTGGTGAAATATTCAAGTTCATTTAATTTAAATGGTTGTTGCCTGCGATGGCAGTGTGAATGTTCTGGTAAGTCTTACCCTGTTATCAGCTTGATAATGAGGTCTACATATATAATTCACCCGCTTTTTTCCCTGCTTTCATTTCTAATTGCAGTTTTTCAGTGAATGTGAGTGCAGATGATTTTGATGTCAGCTTATTGTTTTTAGGTGATGGTTCAGCTATTGAAGTACTCGTTCTTCTTGGAATAGGTACTGAAGCGATTGTGTCTGGTAATTCAGGCTGTTTTATTACAATGCTTTTTGTTGTGGTTTCCAATTGTGAAATACTGATAGCTTCGCTATAGATAGGGTCAGCGTTTGTTTGTATTATTTTTATGCGATAGAAATAGGCGGGTTGAAATATGAACTTGTCGGTGAATTGGCAATTATTCTTTGCATTCGATTTAATAGTACCGATTTTTACAAACATCTGTCCGCCTAAACATTCTTTCCACTTCAAATGAAATTGTTTTTCGAAGAATTGGCCATTGACCAATTGAGATTGATTTTTTTTGTATGTAGCGGCCACTGAATTTCTTTTTGACTGGTACTGCTATTAATAGTTTCTGGATTATTTGTATTATAAGTGGGTGTATTTGTAAGTGCAGATGTTTCAATCAGCAACAACAAGGCAAAGTTGGCATGATACTCCTAAGAGATACATGGGTACGATCGATTCGCATTTTGATAGGGTTTAGTCGGCTTTTCGAAGGAGTGGAAATCGAGTGGGTTTCTCTGTTAGGCTATCGGATGATTCGGATACAAAAAAGCGATTTAAGCGCATACGCAAGTAATGGGAGACTTGCTTTTAGATGAACGTAGGTGTTTTTTCGATGAATGAACGGGGTGGTATTGATTATCAGGAAGATAGCTATTGCTGTTTTAAGGCGGCTATTACATCATCATGGCGTCTGCGGCTTATTTCCACTTTCGATTGGTCGGTCATTTTAACTTTCCTTCATTAGTATATGTGATTGACTCTTTTTGTATTAATATAGAAGCTACTATTGATATTAGTTTACCATAATACGCCAGGATACGAATTGAAACATTCTGGCAAACAAGCTCAACCTTAAAAATCCATTTCCTGAATTATCCAATGGTCGCCGCTCATCCCTTTAACCCGCTTTTAACTCATTCGGGAATTGCCCCTGCCGATTACCCTACTTATATTTGTTTCCTGCAATGAATAAGAATAAGATACACTGGCTGTTGGTGATTGGTGGACTATTGTCGCTGACCATGTTCAATTTTGCTGCTATTGGGCAGGCAAGATTCTACGCGGCAGTGAGTGAAGGGCCGTTGGTGGCAGGACAAACCTTTCAGGTTCAGTATATTGTTGAAGATCCAAAAGAACCTCCACAGTTTCGTCTCCCCTCTTTTTCCTCTTTTACGGTTCATGATAGCTTTGATAGCAAAAGCACGGTTATTCAATCAGGAACTGGATTGTTGCAGGTGTATTCCAAGATTGTTGTGTTATCAGTTAATAAACCAGGACGTTATACTATTCCAGGAGCAAAAGCATTTATTGATGGCAAATGGCAACAATTCAGTTCAACAAAGGTGCAAATAGTGAAGGATTGGCTGCCTGCCTAACCAGGATATGAACCATTGAATCCGGATATTCCTATTGAAAAGAATGCGGAATTGAGGCCAGGGAGCTCTATCGAGAAAAAATAGCAGACCATCTTTTCATGAGAGCCATTGCCAGAGTAAGACGCGATGTTTTGTGGGGGAAGGGGTAATGGTAACCTATAAGTTCTATTCTCGTATCAATACTACATCACAAGTACTCAAACGGCCATCGCTTACAGGGTTCAGTGTAGTGGAAATGGTAGATGCTTATGAAAGTAAACCAGATATCGAGATATATAATGGTCAACGATATTATGTGAACCTTGTAAGAAAAGTGCAACTGTTTCCATTGCAAGCCGGGAAGTTTGAATTAGAACCCGCCCTAAAAGAAGTTTATAATAAATATGTATTTCCTCTACAGGGCTATAAAAGTTTTGAATATTCCTTTACGGCACCAGATTCCGGATCCGTAGTGATTCCAGCTGCCAACTTCCATTATTTTAATCCGGCAACGAAAGTATACCAGGCAGCCAATTCAAATCCTGTTACATTGACTATTCTTCCTGCCATACAAAAACCAGCACCTCCTTTATCAACTGAAACTAATGTTGTTGATGATAGTTCAATACCCCGTCAATTGTATTGGTTTGCTATTGTTGCGGTATTGATTGTAAGTTGGATTGTATTCCAGATAATTAGGGTAAAGGAAAAGCAACATCTGGTGATAAAGTAACAACAGACACAGTAGTACATGTAAAAGATGAGGTTCCTTCAACAGAAGATATTTTGCGAAAAGCACAGAATGCTCTTGCAAGTAATGATTCAAGGACTTTTTACAGAGAATTACAGGCCAGCTTATGGAAGGTTTCTGGTGACTACTGCGGATTGCCCCCTTCTGAGCAAAACAAAGTACGAATACAGGAAGTGTTGCGTCATAAGCAGACACCTAATGAAATAATAGGTAATCTTATTGCAGTACAACAGGAATGCGATTGGGCCTTATATACAACAGATGATAGTGACGATTCCGTCAAAGATGAACTTCTTGAAAAAAGTACTGTGCTGGTGAATTATTTCCGGAAGTGATAGCAGTGCTTAAGAAGTCAATTATTCGCTATACTTATAACCTACACCTCTTACGGAATGAAAGTAAATAGGATTACGACTATCCTCTTCAAAGTATTTCCTGAAGTTTAAAATGAAGTTGTCGATAGTTCGGGTGGTTGGATATACGTTATAACCCCAAACGGTTTGAAGTATTTTTTCTCTCGGCACCACTTCATTCTTGTTTTCAATAAGCAATTTCAACAGCATCGCTTCTTTCTTGGAAAGCTGTATCAATTCTCCATTTTATTTACAGCTTCCTGTGCCTTAAAATCTATCTTGTTTTTCCGAATGTATAAGTGACACCAACAGTGTCCTTATCCAACATCTTTTATTTTTCTCAATCAGCTTTTGAACCCTTAGTAACAGTTCTTCAAGATTGAAAGGTTTTGTGAGATAATCATCAGCCCCTTTCTTTAATCCTAATACTCTGTCGGCACTGGTATTCTTCGCACTTAATATAAGGATAGGTACTTCATTATTCCTTACACGGATAGTTTCTGTAACATGAATGCCGTCCACTTCCGGTAACATGATATCCATTATGACAAGGTCGAAATATTCGTTCTGAACTTTCTGAAGCGCCATATTGCCATCAAATGCAGAAGTGACTTCATATCCTTCCAACTCAGGTTCAACTTGAGAGCTTCATGCAGGTTCTCTTCATCTTCAACCAGTAATATGGATAATTTATTCGGGGCATTGCTTTACCTTATTTTAAAACTGACAATGAAATTACTCCCTGAAGGCGTATTGTCTGTCACAAAAATGTCTGCATTATGGTCGGAAGCTATTTTTTTGCAAAGGTACAGTCCCAGTCCGGTTCCCTTTGCGGTTCGTGTGGCTTCGTTTCCAATCCGGTAGAACTTATCGAATATGCGTTTCTTCTCAATATCTGGGATTCCAGAACCCTCGTCGCTTACTTTCAGTTCAATGGCTTGGTTAGATTTATGGAGGCTACAGGTGATTGGTTTCCCTGCTGGAGAATACTTCATTGCATTTTCAAGCAGGTTATTAAGCAATATGGTCAATAGCAGAGTATCTCCTGTGAGTTCAATATCGTCTTCCTTTTCCAATTTCCATTCCCTCAGCGGGAATCGGGATTTGAAATCGGTGATGGTCCCTTTTACCAAATCAGACATGTTCAGTTCTTCCTTTGAAAGGGAATAGCTACTTCCTTCGAGTTGAGAAGAAACGAGAATGTTATTGGTAAGGCTATTGAGGCGGTTAGTTTCCTGTATGGTCATCAGGATCAGTTTCTGCCGCTTGGTTTCATCGAGTTGATGTTTCTGTAAAGTTTCCAGATTAAGTTTAGCAACGGCGATAGGTGTTTTCAATTCATGTGTTACCGCCATCATGAAATTCTGTTGCTGCTGCTGCGTTTTCAACTGCCTTCTTACAGCACGATATACAAAGCCGGCACCTAATAAGATCAAAGCAAGGAAGGTAAGCCCTTCAGCAATGTATTTGGTAGTATTCTTTCTTTTTCCTGTTCCAGTGATATAGTTGCTTTTTCTATACTTCTCTCCAGTGGTTTGGGCATGGATTTTTAAGTCGTCTAACTTAAGTGCATGCATCTCGCGGTTTTGTTTTTCAAGTGATATGAACCACCAAACAAGAGCTGCGATGATGTAGAACAGGAGAGTCCAGTATACCAATGTGGCGACTGCTAATTTTCTTTTATCTGTATTGGCCATGGAAAGGCTTACTCGGTTACTTTTTCGATGCGGATACCTGCATTCATCATATTCTCAAGTGGATCTTCCCTCATCAGTTGCTTTAGAGTGAAAGTGTATGTGCCTTTCTTTCTGAAAGGGGCTGGTTTTTCGTTTAACAGCAAGCGATGTTCAAATATATCATCCATTCCTTTTCCTAACCATCCCTTTTCATCACTAGCCAATAAAAGGTTGCGGCGGTTTACATATATAGAGTCGCCGGGAGGCTGTACTCCAATATTTAACCAGAGATTCTTAAAACGATAGGCATCGGTATGGCGTAACACAATATAAATCCTGTAAAGGGAAGTGGTATCGCTAATATCAAATTGGATAGTAGGTTGAAAACGGCTATCCCAGGCATGATTTGGAATGGCTACATTTTTTTCGAATAATCCATTGGTAGTACATGAACTGATACCGATAACGGCAACCAGGAAAAGGATAGATAGTTTTTTCAAACGTCGGCTATTTTTACAAAAATAATAATCCGGAGGCATCAGAGAACATTCAATATCTGTTCTTTGGCTTTTTCCAGTTCATCTTTCATCATTACCACGCATTTCTGGATGGAAGAATCGTAGGCTTTTGCCCCGGTGGTATTTATTTCCCTTCCTATTTCCTGAAGTACAAAGGATAGCTTTTTGCCCTTTCCATCTGCTTCTTCATTAAGGATGTCCTTAAAATAAGTAAGGTGGTTACGTAAACGAACCTGTTCTTCTGTTACATCTATCTTCTCTATATAATAAATCAGTTCCTGTTCCATACGGTTAGGGTCATAATTTTCTTTACCTACATTTTCTTCCAGCACTTTAACCAACCCTTCCCTTATTTTCTGTTTACGAAGTGGCTCCAGTTTAATAACCTCATCTTGCTGAAAAGCTATATTGTTTATACGGAGCAAAAGTTCTTTTTCCAGACTCTTTCCTTCTTCCAGACGATGAAGATTCAGATCTTCTATGGCAGCGAATACTACTTGTTTGAAAAGATCCCATTCCTCATCTGTTAATGTTTCACCGGTTGGAGTAATCACTTCCGGTAATTTCAAAAGGGAACTGAGTACTTGTGAGGGATCGAGATTCAATTCAGCAGCTAATGCAGCAATAGGTTGATAATAGGCTTTAGCCAGATTAGTATTGATGCTTACTGGTTTTGCACTGCCACTTTCTTTAAGGCTGATAGTACAGTCTACAGTACCACGTCCGAGTTTTTCGGATAGCAGCGTACGTATTTCAAATTCAAACGGTTTCAGGAAGGCTGGCATTTTCAATGATAACTCGAATTGCTTTCCATTGAGCGACTTAATATCTATCAGGAATGTTTTATCCCCGATCTTCTGTTCTGTCCTTCCAAATCCGGTCATTGATTTTATCATAAAGTACAATTTGATGCAAAGTAACGAATAGTTTGAAGTTCGGCATTGTTCTTACCAGAAGGGGTTTGGATGGTAGTGGAATGAGTTTATTGGGATTTTGAAAAACTTGTTTCTCTTCGGAAAACACAAAAAAATCTCCTGGTGAACCAGGAGATAATATGTGGATGGGTTAGTAAGTACCGGGAAATAAATTTCCCTACACAATATTAAATAATATTTTTTCTATATTAAAAGTTTTTTCTAAGAATTTTATTAACATTTATGAATTGAATTGTGGAAAATCCCCGTTTTCGACATTTCAAATAATGGTTGTAGATGTTGTTTATTATAAATTCGAAACCGATTTATTTTTTATTCGCTTCTATAATTTTCCTGTTTTTCATTGGTAAATTTTATAATTTATCTATAATGAAACTGATTTCGGCCTATAACTGCAATGGTTTTTTTCATTGGGAGAACTGATTATTTTTTAGCTTCTCAAGTACTTTTACATATGTATTGAGATTGGGGTATTGTGGAAAAATAGTTTCTCATCCCTGTCTGTGTATTACTTTTGTCGAAACAGCATTTATATGAAGTTCCCAGCACCAGTAGCAATAGAATGGATTGCCAATCTTATTGGAGCAACAGTGATAGGTAATAAAGTGGCTATGGCAACAGGTATCAATGAAATCCATAAAGTGGAACCCGGTGATCTTGTTTTTGTTGATCATCCTAAGTACTATGATAAGTGTATACAATCAGCTGCTGATTTCATAATTATCAATAAGGAAACCAGTTTTCCCGAGGGAAAAGCGTTGTTGGTGGTGGAACAGCCATTCGAAGCGTATCTGAAAATCGTGCGACATTTTCGCCCATTTATTCCAGCAACCAAGTTAGTAAGCGATACTGCTCAAATAGGAGAATGAACCTATTTGGCAACAGGAGTATTTGTTGGACATGATGTAGTGATTGGAAAAGATTGCCGCATTCATCCCAATGTGACGATATTGGATAATTGTGTAATAGGTGATAGGGTCATCATTCAATCAGGGACTGTAATTGGGAGTGATGCCTTCTATTACAATACAAAAAAAGACAGGGAAGTTTGGTATCGTAAAATGGAAAGTTGCGGTAGAGTGATCTTAGGTGATGATGTTGAAATTGGATCTGGATGTACAATTGATAGGGGAGTAAGTCATGATACAGTGATTGGTCGTGGTACTAAAATGGATAACATGATTCATATAGGCCATGATTCCGTTATTGGTAAGAACTGTCTTATTGCTGCCCAAGTGGGAATTGCCGGTGCCGTAGAAATTGGGAATGGAGTTGTTATATGGGGACAGGTTGGAATCAGTAAGACTCTTAGTATCGGTGATAATGCAGTTATCAATGCACAAAGCGGTGTGCCCTCTTCTCTTGAAGGCGGTAAGGTCTATTTTGGTACACCGGTACTTGATGCCAGAGAAAAGATGAAAGAATTAGTTTGGATAAAGAGGATTCCGGAGTTGTGGGAGAAGGTGATGGGGAAATTAAATTGTACGTTTTACGCAGAGGTAGGTTATAGAGTTTGTGTCCTAATTTATTAGGGTCTTACTTTTAGTTTGATACTTGAAGCCTGCAAAATTCTCGAAGCTTTTTATAAAAAATGCAACTACTTATGCGGTCAAGTATTTATTCGGTGGCATTTAGCATGCGAGAAAACCTTCTCCAATTATGCCGCGTTCCAGGCCTCGGGTAAAAAGTTTTCGGCTTACTCATACTCATAATCATACGGCAACCCCTCCGCCAGTTTCTTCCAGGCCCAATATCCAGTATTGATAACATCGGATTGTTCATAGAAGTAACCGTTCTCTTCTATTACAAAGCCATTACCCATATCTAATAAAGTTATCTGGTATCGGGTAGTAAGGGGTAGCTTAAATGCTTCGAGGAATTTCTTATCAGGTAATACTGATTTATAACTAACCCTGTAAGTGCCTTTCCATCCAATAGTTACATCTCCTGTGCTATCTGCCGCATAATCTGCAGTATTGTATATATCGGTTAGAAGGGTGCTTTTTGAATTATTAGGACCATCCAATTTTTCAAGTATAAATCCATCTTCTGTAACAGTACTATCAAATAATGAGCGCATGAAATGAAGTCTGGAGCCAAGATAGGTTCGTGCCCTGTTTTTTAGGAATTGAGTTTTTACTTCAGCTGTTGTATCTATTTCTGCAAAAAGAGGATATCCTGTAAACTGGCTGATATTGCTGCTATAATCGCATGAAAAAGAATCTAGCTGATACCTTATGGAATATCCCAATGCATAATTATAAACAATGAGGTCTTCCTTGCTGGTAACTTTCAACCTATTTCTTTTTTTAGAATAGAAGAAATGAAGTACTTCGGGATTTATGAATTTGCAAAGGGAGGCATTAGTAGTGGTTCCAATAAAGTTTTCCATGAAGAAATTGCCATATTTATTCCAACCATCTGCTACTTCATTACTGGCGACAACACTTACTTCAGTCATTGTTTTATCTTCTTTCACCAATTCAACAATGAGTGTATCAGTAGCCGATTGATTATTGCTAATCCTGAAGAATTTTCTTTCGTATCCTGTATAAGAAACCACGAGGTCGTAACCACCACCAGGCAATCGAAGAAAGAATAATCCATCATTATTAGAGACAGAACCATAAGTGGTATTAGGACAGAAGGCAGAAGCGCCAGCTAATGGCATTTTGCTTGCTGAGTCCACCACTTTCCCTAATAGCGGGAAATTTTTATCCTGGGCTGTTACTAATAGTACAAAAAGAAGGCTAAGGAATAGGAAGAGGGTTTTTTTCATATAGAATGCTATTATGCTAAAACGCCTTATCTCAGGCGGTAGTATACCTTCAACTACTTTGCCAATTACAGCGGCTGAACCGGATTAAGATATTTTTTGCAGGCTTTTGTGATGCTTTCTTTAAGGGGAGTGAAGTAAAAACCCGGTAAAGCAGCGAGGATTTTACTATTGTTAAAATTGGTGATGCTTTGCGCCACTTTTGCCGTTTCGCGGGTAAGCAAGGGCTTTTTACCTGAGAAGAAAGCTTTTATACTCTCAATTCGCCAGGCTATGGCACCCATTAATGCGGTTGCTTTCCTTGTTGGCTTCTTTTTATTAAAACCTTCAGCTATAGTATTGAACAATTCACGGAAGGCAATATTTTCTCCATTCAATATGAATCGTTCGCCGGAGATTTCAGATTCCATCAATAGTACAGTTGCTTTGGCAACATCTTCTACCGCAACAAAACCATTGATGCCATCAGTATACCAGGGGAATTCCTGATATACATTTTTAAAAATGGCGCAACTGGATTGTGTCCAATCGCCATAGCCAATTATAGTACTTGGATTAACAATTGCCACATTCAATCCTTCTCCCATGCCTCTCCAAACTTCCATCTCCGCTTTGTATTTGCTGATGGCATAATGGGTATTGATATGGCTGTCGGACCATTTTTTCCCTTCTGTAACTTCTCCACCACCAGCTGTTCTTCCGATGGCAGCTACAGAACTTACATGAATTAAACGGGATATATTATTATCGATAGCAGCATTAACTATGTTAGCAGTTCCTTCAACATTTGTCTTATAAAGAACGCCACGGTCTTTCTTATGGAATGAAACCATGGCAGCAGCATGAATGATGGCGTCAACTCCCTGCACGGCTTCTTCAATAGCCACCATATCAAAAAGATCGCCCTCTACCCATTCCACTTTTTCAAATACAGTTGCAGGAATAAAAAACGGAAGGGTTGATTTTCTTCTTAGTGCAGTAACAGCATAGCCTTTCTCCACCAGTTCCCTGATGATATAAGCCCCGAGAAACCCCGTGCCACCTGTTACCAATACTTTTTTGATGTTACCCAATAGTTGAATTTCGCCCGCGAATATAACGCTAATCGCCAAGCTTATGAAGAACTAGGGTAATCGTAATACCCTTTCCCTGTTTTTTTACCTAAAGCCCCCTCTGCTACTTTTTGCGCCTGAATGGGAGATGGTTTTAGTCTTAGTGGTTGTCCCAACTGCTCATATACAGAACAACTTACTGCATAATTGATATCGTTACCTATCAGATCCATCAGTTTGAAAGGTCCCATCTTAAACCCGCTTGCCTCCAGCAACCTGTCGATAGTTTCAATATCTGTCACACCATTTTCTATAAGATGAAGTGCTTCCAGATAATAAGGACGTGCAACATGGTTTACAATAAAACCTGGAGCATCCTTACAAAGAACCGGAGTTTTGCCTAGTTCTTTTGAAAAGGATACAAGGCGGGGTATCATTTGATCATTGATGAATGGGGTCGTAATTACTTCTACCAATGGCAGTATGGTTGCTGGATTGAAGAAGTGAAGTCCGGCCACCCTTTCAGGATGCTGCACCCCATTTGCAATTTCAGTTACTGAAAGAGAGGAGGTATTAGTTACGAATAGGGTTTCGCTGTGATTTACTTCAGCCAGCTGGTTAAAGAGGGCTATTTTCCATTCTTTCTTTTCAGCAATAGCTTCAATTATTATATCTCCGATACAATGGTTTGTATCTGACACAAAATTCAAGTGCTGTAAGGCTATATGTTTCGTTTCTTCAGAAATTTTATTGCGGCTAACCAGCTGCGAAAGGTTTTTCTCAATAATGATTTCCGCTTTTACAAGTGTTTCTTTATTGATATCGAACAAGACTGTCGAGAATCCTTTTTGTGCGCAAAGCTGAGCTATACCCGCACCCATAGTACCTGCACCACAAACACATACGGTATTTATTGAAGAGGGAGTTGACATGGGATAAAAGTACGATTTTGAGAATTATTGGGAAGAGGCATCTTTCAGGCATCTTCCACGTCTTTTACGTCTTCCACGGGTTTCACCCGTGGATACGATGATTGAACCCCTTCAGGGTTCTGAGTAAACGACATATTTTTTTTGAAATGTTTTAGTGATGTAAGCTTGAGTATAGCCAACCCTGAAGGGGTTGAATCATCGTATCCCCGGGCGAAAGCCCGGGGGAATTCCTGAAGGAGATTTGCTATGAGACATATTAGAGAACAAAACTTTTCTAAATATTTTGGAACACATTTTCCATGGGTTGTCACCCATGGATACGATGATTGAACCCCTTCAGGGTCTAGTTCCCATCATTGTTTTTTGGAAGCTTGTACAGCCAACCCTGAAGGGGTTGAATCATCGTATCCCCGGGCGAAAGCCCGGGGGGGAATGCCCCGGAGAAAAAGGAGAAATCCCCCCGGGGAAAGATGGCAAATCTCATTCTAAATATCTCTCATCAAAATCTATTTTATTCTCTATTAATAGATCCTTAAGTTCTTCCAAAGTATCTACTTCATTATGATGTGCTTCCTGGTTTGCAACATAATTTATTAGTCTTTCTTTTGAGTCGATATTGTATGAAAAAGCACTATACCCTTTTTGCCAATAACTAAAGTTAGGAAACCAATTTTCCTCCCTAATTTTTAAACTTGTGGCCAGTTTTATATCTTTTACGAGGTCTGCAAGTGCTACGGAGGGATGTATATCAGTTATAATGTGTAAATGGTCGGAAACTCCATTGATTATATAAGGTTTGCATTTCTTATTTCTTAATAATCCGTCTATATATTCATACAGTTTTTCTCTACCGGACTTTATCATGACTTTCTCATGATGCCTGGTGCCGAATACTATCTGGTAAAGTAATTGATTGTAACTACTCATATTCTTTCAAATGAAAGAACACAAAACTATAACTCGCTTTTGCAAAATCCTCTTATTCACAACCTTCAATTCTTTATCCATCTAATATTTAGTTGTATATATTCTTTTGCCTCCAAAAAAAAATAGCAACAGAAAACCTGTTGCTATCACTATAAAATTAAAAAAAAAGTATTGCTATGTAGCTGATGTGAACTGTCGTAAGAACCTCACATCATTTTCACTGAACAGTCGAATATCGGTGATGCCGTATTTCAGCAGTGCAGGTCTTTCAATACCCATACCGAAGGCGAAGCCAGTGTATTTGTTGGGGTCGATGCCGCAATTGGTGAGTACATTCGGATGTACCATACCGCAACCTAATATTTCCAACCAACCGGTACGTTTACAGATACTGCATCCACTTCCGCCGCAGATCTGGCAACTGATATCCATTTCTGCACTTGGTTCGGTGAATGGGAAGTAAGAAGGACGGAACCTTACTTTTACATCCTTTCCATACATCTCCTGAACGAAGTAGTATAAGGTTTGTTTCAGGTCGGCAAATGAAACATTCTCATCTATATATAATCCTTCTACCTGATGGAAGAAGCAATGTGAACGGGCACTGATGGTTTCATTTCTATATACACGACCAGGACAAATGATTCGTAGTGGCAATTGTCCTTTTTCCATTTCCCTTATCTGGATATTGCTGGTATGTGTACGCAATAGCCAATCAGGATTCTGTTGTATATAGAAGGTATCCTGC
The DNA here is from genome assembly GCA_016721085.1 of Chitinophagaceae bacterium. Taxonomy (GTDB): domain Bacteria; phylum Bacteroidota; class Bacteroidia; order Chitinophagales; family Chitinophagaceae; genus Endoryza. Next base: position 13,794 of record JADKJI010000017.1, read on the forward strand.
ATATCCCTTGCAGGATGATGTTCGGGAAGGTTTAATGCAGTGAAGTTGTGGAAGTCATCCTCAATTTCCGGTCCTTCAGATACAGAGAATCCCAATCGTTGAAAGATGGAAATAATCTGGTTACGCATAAGACTTATCGGGTGACGACTACCCACAGGTATCGGGTCACCTGGCAGGGTACTATCTATGCCGGGTTCATTACTTGTGCCATTGCTTTCCAATTCCAGTTTCCAATTCTCATAACGAGATTCAGCATACTGTTTAAACTCGTTCAATAACTGACCGAATTCCTTCTTTTTTTCAGAAGGCACATTCTTCATTTCGGTCATCAGGTTCTTTACGATTCCCTTGGTTCCAAGGAATTTAATCCTATAAGCCTCAAGGGTTTCTGAAGCCTGATTTCCTATAGCGGCAATTTCCTGCTTGTATTGCTCTATCTTTTCTAACAACTGATCCATGGGGCGAAGATAAGAAGAAGACCGGAAGTCGGAAAGTCGGGAGGCAAGTCCGAAAGGAGAAGTAAGAAATCAAGTCCGAGGGGAGTCCGAAAAATTGAGAGCGAAATAGTCCGGGGAGAAAATACAAATACAAGTAGGGGAGTTAGGGAGTAGGGAAGTAGGGAAGGAGGAAATACATATTCAAGTTGGGTAGTTGTTTGTTTTTTTAGCATAGTGGCAGGAGAAAAATTTTCTAAGCTAACCTTTGTATTATTAATTTGGAAGGAATTCTCCTACCTTACTTCCTACACCATCATCAACTTGAATTTGTATTTTCTCCTACCCTTCCTTCAACAATTTCCTGATTCCACGGACTCCCTCGACTACCCGACTTGTATTTGTATTTCTTCCGGACTTCCCGACTTTCGGACTTCCGGACTCTCCTCCTAACTTTCCGTCTTTCCTACTTATCTTGCACCCCTATGAGCGACTGGCACACACTTTTAGATTTTCTCGACCCGATTAGCCTCTTCCAACTTTCAGGTGATCAGGGGTATAAAGATGGACAAATAGGTACCAAAGTATTGGTGCATGAGGAAGAATTTCCAGAATTAGAAGAAGTGGATATTGTAATTGTAGGGTGTAATGAAACAAGAGGAAGCTGGCAACTGATGGCCGAACAAATGGCTCCTGATTTAATAAGACATCATTTTTATTCCGCTTATTTCTGGCATCAGGATATTCGACTGGCCGATATCGGCAATATTAAAAGAGGCGCTTCTCTTCAAGATACATATGCCGCACTAAAAACTGTAGTAGGTGAGTTGACAGCTGCTGGAAAAACGGTTGTCATCCTAGGTGGCTCACACGACCTTACACTGGCGCAGTATAATTCTTATGTTGACCGTAAGAAAATTATTGAAGCGGTTTGTGTGGATGCTTTGATTGACTTAACTCTCGACTCTCAAAATCGCAGTGAGAATTTCCTGATGGAAATGCTTACCGGTGAACCGAATTATATTAGGCACTACAATCATATAGGCTTCCAGAGTTATTATGTGCATCCACGCATGCTCGAAACAATGGATAAGCTACGGTTCGATTGTTACCGTCTCGGTAATGTGAAGGAAAGTATGGAGGAGATGGAACCAGTGATTCGCAATTGCCAGCTTTTCAGTTTTGATATCTCAGCCATAGCACATGCGTTTGCTCCGGCAGCTAATCTTTCTCCGAATGGATTTAATGGGGAAGAAGCATGCACGCTTATGCGTTATGCGGGTATGAGTCCTAATGTAAATACGATTGGCATCTACGGCTATATTCCGGAACACGATAAGGACCAGCTGACCGCCAAACAGATCAGCCATATGCTTTGGTATCTGCTTGATGGACGTAGCCGGGGTCGCAGGAAGCGGGTATTGATGAGCGTGATTCCTTCAATGAATACCATATGGCTTTCGCAGAAGTACAAACTACTTTCCTCCAAAGCAAAAAAACTGGACGTTGGTGGATGCAACTGCCCGACAATAAATTCATAGCCTGCTCTTATAAGGATTACCTACTGGCAAGCAGTAATGAAATTCCGGAGAGGTGGTTGAGGGCGCAGGAGCGGGGGTGAGGCAAATTTGAGAATTTGGGAATTTGAGAATTTGAAAATGTGTGCCCCCGCAGCAGTGCGTGGGGTGAAAATGAGGGAATGTGAAAGTTAGGAAATATGGAAATTTGGAAATGAAACAGCCGGCAAGAGTGGGGGAAGGCCTGCTTCTTATAAATCCCAGCTAATCACAATAATCCCATAAATCCCAGTTAAAAACCACATTCAATAATCTCAGTTATACATCAATAGTTAAACTCCTGTTTATAAGTATGCTACCTTTTTTGACTTTTGACTTTCGACTTTTGACTTATAACGTAAAACGTACCCCTTTTTACTTTTTACTTTTGACTTTTTCATTTGTATTTTTTTCCTGCTCTACTCAACAACGGATTAACGCCATAGCTACTAAATCCGTTCTCAAAGATTCCACTCTTTCAAACGCACATGTAGGTATCAGCCTGTATGATCCTTCTACTGGGAAATACCTTTATAGTCATAATAGCGATAAGTTTTTTGTACCTGCATCTAATATCAAGATTCTTTCCTGCTATCTCGGAATGAAGTATTTGGGAGATAGCTTGCCTGGGATAAAATATGCTGTAACTGATAAAGGCGTAGTGCTGGTACCTACCGGAGATCCGAGCTTATTGCATGCTGAATATAAACGTCAGCCAGTCATTGATTTTCTGCAAAAAGAACAACGCCCCATATTTATTGATAACAGTATTTGGAAATCGGAAGCATTGGGAAGTGGATGGAGTTGGGATGATTATAACGACTACTATATGGTAGAGCGAAGTTCCTTACCAGTATATGGAAATGTTATTCATTGGATACAAGAGCGGGAAGAGCCAGCGAAATACGATAGCAGCCAGCCAGATGTTTCAGTAAGCATTTATTCCTCCCCTGAAGTGAATTGGAAGGTTCGTTTCAATCCAGATGATAATGCGAAGAAGTTCTATGTGCAAAGACAGAAAGATGAAAATGTTTTCACTATCACCGAAGGAAAGGAATTAAAGAAAGATCAGGAACTTCCTTTTGTAACGCATGGCATTCAGTCTGCGTTGGAATTATTAAAAGATACTATTGGGAAAGAAATAATTCCAACAGAACAAGCGCTTACCCGAAATACTAAATTGCAAACCATTTTTTCGCAACCTACCGATTCATTGTTGAAACCGATGATGCACAGAAGCGATAACTTCTATGCCGAACAGGTGCTTTTAATGGTAAGCGGCATTCGATTAGGGAAATTGGACGATGGGAAGATAATTGACTCTGTGCTAAAGTCCGATTTCAAGGATATGCCACAATCGCCAGTTTGGGCTGATGGAAGTGGGTTAAGCAGATATAATCTTTTTACACCACAGGATTTTGTGTTTGTACTTGACAAGATGAAAACGGAATTCGGGATGGATCGTATCAAGAATCTTTTTTCTACTGGAGGTTCAGGCACTTTAGGTACTTATTACAAAAATGATAGTGCATCTATATATGCAAAGACTGGTACCCTTAGCGGTGTAGTTTGCTTGAGTGGTTTTTTATATACCGATAAAGGCAAGTTGTTGATTTTCTCATTTCTGGTAAATAATCATCATGGCAGTACGGCCGCCATTCGCCGTAAGGTTGAAGACTTTATACTAAGTATCAGACATTCCTACTAATTAAAAATTTTCCTTTAACTGCACCCCAACGCTTTTTGGGTGGCTCGCCGTATACAATACCAAAGCAACCTGCCGCCTGGCAACATGCACTCTGAAACCAACATGTAACAGGCCGTACCCGATATCCTGGTTGCGACTATTGTCATTAACCAAAAAACCTATGCAGCATGAAAAAGCTATTACTCTTTCTATGGAGTATGTGCGGTATTTTCTTAATTGCCAACGCACAAAACTCGCCCTGTAATGCCTCATTTACTTATCAAATAGACGGATCAATTGTACGCTTCTACCCTGCAGCTACAACCGTAAATCATCCCCAAAAACACTTTTGGCTTTTTGGCGATGGTACACTGTCTGATATGCCGAATCCAGTGCATTCCTATAGCGGTCCTGGCACTTATCTGGTGAAACATTATAAAGGATTCATTGGAGAATTGTTCTGATTCCTCTTCCGCTACAATCATAATAACTACTCCAACTTGTTCTATTGATCCAAAATTTGAATGGAAGCGCGATTCTCTTAATTGTAAGAAGATATGGTTCATTAACCAGTCAACACCTATTAGTCCGAATGTTAGGTTTACCTGGAAATTCGGTGATGGAACTTCTTCAAATGATATAAACCCATCTCATACTTATTCTCAGACTGGCAACTATAATGTTTGCCTTATTATTGATGGCGGAAATAATTGCGTGAAGGAGATTTGTAAAACAGTGACTATCGCCTGCGATAGCATTCCTTGTTCTCTCCAGATCGATTTTGAATCTAAAAAGGATTCAGTATTTCCCAATAAGATATATTTCTTCAGTAAGGTGCTTACCCCTCTTACCGTTGTCCCTACTTATAAATGGTCTTTTGGAGATGGAAGCTATTCAACGGATGCCAATCCTGTTCATGCGTATAACCAACCAGGTACATATAATGTATGTCTCAGAGTGGCTATCAGCAATACTTGTGTACAGGAATTATGTAAATCAGTGGTTGTAATACCCGTTGGTGATACCTGTCGCCTTGAAGTGAATTGGAGGATTGAAAGAGATTCTATTTCTCCTAATAAAATCAGATTCATAAATGAAACGATTGTTCCTTCAAGTGGTGCTGTGTACCAATGGACGTTTGGAGATGGAACAACTTCCTCAGAAAGAAACCCTGTTCATATATACAATCAGCCTGGTGAGTATAAGGTTTGCTTGTTAGTGAAACTGAATAACACATGTATCAAGGAGTCTTGTAAGCCAATAAGGGTGGAAGCTGCTTGTAGACTTGAAGCGAAATATGAATTCAGGGTTGACTCTACTCAAAAGCTGAAAGTCTATTTCATAAACAAAACAGTCAGTAACCAAACTGCCGTTTATTACAAGTGGAAATTTGGAGATGGCTCAAATTCAACCGATGCCAATCCTGTTCACGTTTATCAACAGCCTGGTATTTATGAAGTGTGTTTAGTTGCCGAAACAACGAATGGTTGCAGAAGTGAGTACTGTGCTAAAGTGGAACTTCGCACTGAAAACTGTTCTATTCAAGCCAAATTTGTTTGGAAGAAAGATTCGATTAACCCAAGTAAAATCTGGTTTACCAATCTTTCACAACCTGTTGGAGCAATTTGGAGAACATACTGGTCATATGGTGATGGTACGCAATCGCAAGACTTCAACAGTAAGCATGAATATGCACAAGCCGGTAAATACCAGGTTTGCTTGAAAGTGGTGAGTCTGAATGAGTGCGTGTCATACTACTGTGATTCAGTAATTGTAAGATTGAATGATACTTGCATTAACAGATCCGGTTTTAAATGGGAAGTGGCTTCAATAATCCTCTGAATTAAAATTCAAGCCAGAATTCCTGAACAGCAACTGGAAATACTATTGGAAGTTTGGTGATGGAACTATATCTGACAACAGTACACCGGGTCATAAATTTGAAAAGGCAGGAATCTATACAGTTTGTTTGACTGTAGTTCAGAACACTGGCTGCCAGACAACTACTTGCAGGCAAGTGGTTGTAGGAACCTCCTGTGATGCTGCAACGGTGAAATTTGAGTATGTGCGTGATTTGAACCGCCCCAATAAGATCAGTTTTATAGCAATAAGTAACCAATCGATAGTTAAACAGAAATGGATCATAAAGCGGGATAGTACCGTTAATGGGTTCCCTTATACGGTAGTGCTTACCTCTAATAACCCTACTTTCATCTTCCCATTCACTGGCAGCTATACGGTTTGTCTGGAAGCAACCACTCTAAATGGCTGTGTTAAACAGTATTGTGAGCGGATTGTGATTGAAAAGGTGGTTATGGCTCCCGGTTTGGTGAATCCAATAACCGTTTCACCCAACCCTGCACGCAGTGTGGCTCGTATACAGTTAAAACTGGAAAACCCTACGGCAGTGAGCGTTACGGTCCTGGATGGCGCAGGATCAGTGAAATGGATACAGTTGGTTAACGGCGTTTCAGGCAATAATACCATTGCCCTGCCCGTTGAGCAACTGAGCCAGGGACAATATCTTGTGAAGCTGGTTTTTGCCAACCAGATTCGCTGGACGAGGTTCCAGAAAATGTAAATGGTAGCTTATTGACGCCCACACCTGCCGATATTGAACTAATTACCGGTTGTATCAATAACAGCCGTAAGGCCCAGGAACAGTTGTATCAACGGTTCTATGGGCCTATGGCTTCTTTATGCCTTCGCTACACAAGAAATGAAGAAGATGCTATCGAAGTAATGCATAACGGCTTTTTGAAAGTATATAAGAAGATTCATACGTATGATTCCAGCAAGGCATCACTCTATACCTGGATCAGGAAGATCATGGTAAATGGTGCTATCGATTTCATTCGTCAGAGAAGTAAGTTTTCGATTGTAGACTTGGAAAAAGCGAATGAACCTGGTATTGATGAAGAAGCTGTACAGCGATTATCATCACAGGAACTGTTGAAATTGGTACAGAAATTATCTCCTGCTACACAAATGGTTTTTAACCTGTATGTGATAGAAGGATATAACCATAGGGAAATAGGAGAGCTCGTAGGGATTAGCGAAGGCACCAGCAAGTGGCACCTGAGTGAAGCCCGCAGACAACTCCAAACTTTATTACAAACACTGCAAGTGAAGTGAGATGAACGAGAAAAATTCATACGAAAAACACCTGGCGGAGAGGTTCGAGCAACTGCCTCCTCCCGGTAGCGCCAGTGAACACTGGCCTCAAATGAAGGCATTGCTCGATAAGGACCTTCCCGAAGGCGGAGGCAAGGGTCCTGGTGGCTTTGGCCGCTGGTGGCTGTATGCCCTCGTAGGAGGAATTATTGTAACAGCCACTTTGTGGTTTAGCAATATCGGTTCAACGTCAGATAGTGAAAATGCACCGGTAGTTAGTTCTGTAAATACTACTGCAGAAGAAAAAGAAAAACAAGTTGCTATTATTGAATCAAATAAAAATACAAACGCTGAAACCGTAAAAAATAATAACGCCACAGGAAATAGTCAGCAAACAACATCAGCTTCAGATGATGCAACTTCTGCATCAACTATTGTAAATGATAATAGCACTGCTACAAATTTAAAAACAAAGGAGACAAAGAGCGAGAATGTTGTATCAACAGTATCACCTGAACCTCAAAAAAATGCCAGCTTGGGTAAGCCTGGTAATTCCGTTGCAACAACAGAAACTAATAAAGGCAAAAACACTTTATCGAGTGTAACAACATCAAAAGAAAACAAATCGAATATTGACAAAAAATCGACACTTAATTTAGTAGCATCAAATAGTGAAAAGAAAAGAACAGTTTCAGTAAAAGACAAGAAGAAAAAAGAACTTGTCGTAAGTGCTGTGGTAGCCGCTGGAACTGTTCAGAATAACAACAAGGTTGTTAATCAGAGAAACGGGAAGAATGACAAGAATAAGAAGAATATTCAACTGGATTTGTTTTCAAATGATGGTTCAGGAAATGCAAATTCAATATTTTCTTTAGCAAGTTTGCCCGATAATGGTTCAGAAAAAGCGAAACCTACAAAAGTTCGTATTCCAGTTGTATCATTTCATCAGCAACTTGTCGGTCCCGAAACAGCTATCCCTGATTCCATAAATGCCGACTATGCATTTATGGTAAACCCAAAGCCTTTGCAGTTACCGGCGCCCTCACGATTCAAGACAGAAACCGCACGCACACGTGCCTTAAAAAACAGGATCGTAGGATCGGGTGATGATAAACAATTTGTAATAGGACTTTCTTTGCCATTAGCTTTTCCAATTGGATCACAAGAAAACCTGGCTTTTAATATAAATGCAAAGTCGAATAAGCTTTCAGACTTTTTGCCAGTTCCTCATTTCCAGTATCACTTGAGCGATAAGGCTTATCTGCAGACTGAGTTGCAATTTATAGCCCCTCAATACATTCAATCTGTATTGTTATTCCAGACTAAGAAAGAAGTGGTTTCTGCTACAAACTATAGATTTATGACCAGTTCAATCTATGCCAGGAAATTGTATTACTTCAACCTGCCTGTTGTAGCTTATTATAGCCCTTTCAAGAATTTTTATCTGGGGACAGGACTTCAGTATTCAAAACTCTTAAGTGGTATTGCATTATATGAAGACAAAGTGGCGACATCAATGCAGCCTGGAGCAAATGATAGTCTCTTTAGATCAACATTTAAGAAATTCAGAAACGACAGCGTTTCAAATAAGCTGGCAGGTCATGATTTCAGATTCATATTTGATGCGAATTATTACTGGCACCGATTTACTGTTGGAATGAGGTATACACAAGGATTATCCAATTTCGTTAGTATTCAGCTTACTAATAATACCCCTCTTTATACCGACAGAAACAAATCTTTGCAGTTTTATTTGCGATATAATTTATGGGAAGACATGCGAAAGAAAAAGCCTGCCTTAATGGCCTGGCGTTGAGTACCTTTGTAAAAAGCTTCCATATGAAACAGCTAGCCTTATTAGTATTTTGTGGCCTGCTGGCCATGAATACTTTTTCTCAACAACGAGTTCCTGTAACAAAGTCGAATATCCAGCAACTTCAGAAGCTCAAAATAGTTGCCGTAGCAAAAAACAGTGAACTGGATGTGGTATCAAGAATGAATGATATGGAATCCCATATGACCAATCTTCAGGAACGACAATTACAATTACAAAAAAGAACTCGAGGCTTTACAAAAACAGCAGGGAGAATTAAAGGACAAGCTGGATTCAATGACTGAAATGTCTGAAACAACGGCAATGCGATTACAGATGATGATGGATCGTCGTTCAAAATTCATGGAGACATTGAGTAATATGCTGAAGAAGATGGCGGCAACTTCGGATTCAATAAAACAGAACCTAAAGTGAATTAGCGGGTGAACAATTTCTCCAGATAATCTTTCTTGAACTCGATATAGGTAGGACTGCCGTTCGCGGTCATATTTGGCTGTGAGCATTGAAACAGTTCTTCAACGAGTGACTGCATTTCTTTCTGTCCTAATGAAGTGCCTGCTTTAACTGATTGTTGTAAAGCGAGGGAGCGGGTAATTTTTTCTCTTCTGGAGAATTTCAGTTCACTACTGAAATGCTTGTATTGTTCCAGCAAATTTTCAATAGTTTGTTTTTCATATCCAGGAGCCAGATCAGCTGGAGTTCCTTGAATTACAAATGAACCCTGCCCAAATGGTTCTACCAGATAACCAAGATCGTTAAGGTCAAGTCTTAATTCTTCCAACAATACTGCATCTGCTGTAGAAAGTGTAAGCGTTACAGGGAAAAGACTTTGTTGTGCAGCAATCTTCTTCCCTTGTGATGATGCGGTAAATCGTTCGTACAGAATTCTTTCATGAGCCAGTTGTTGGTTCACTAAAACAAAACCTCTGTTTGTAGGAACAACTATATAACTGTTGTGTAATTGTGTGAATGTGGCATCGGTATCTACCATTAAATCCATTCTTTGCTGAATAGGCAAATCATAAGAACTGCCACTCGTAGCTTCTTCTCTTTTTAATCTGTCTATCAGTGATTCAAATGGTTGTCCAGTAGTTCCTGATCCCAAGCCACTTGATTCTCTTCCCCCTGATGATACGGTATGTGCCTGGTGTCTTTGCGTGAAATTCCTGAAGATGTCTGACGATTGGGCTGCGGCTTGTTTGTCTTCAGTAAATGGCTTTGTTACGGCATCCAACTGCTGAATGGTTGGATCCAAATCAAATTCCAATGTTGGTGTTACACTGAATTGAGCCAATGCATGTTTTACTGCAGATTGTACAAAGGCATAAACAATTTTCTCATCTTCAAATTTGATCTCCTGTTTGGTCGGATGTACATTGATATCTAATTGAGCAGGATCAAGGTCAATGAAAAGAACATATAGTGGGAAGCTGTCACTTGCAATCAAATCCTGATAGGCATTCATCAAAGCATGATGCAGGTAGGGACTTTTTATAAAACGGTTGTTTACAAAGAAGTATTGATCGCCTCTTGTTTTCTTAGCGGTCTCAGGCTTTCCGACAAAACCATAGATGTTGAGGTAGTCGGTCTTTTCCTGAACAGTAACCAATCGGGCATTGTATTGAGATCCTAATATTTGTACGATCCTTTGTTTAAGAGTTCCTTTTTCCAGATGAAATACCTGCTGGCCATTACTGGTTAATGTAAACAGTATTTCAGGAAACGCCATTGAGACTCTTATGAACTCATCAACGATATGACGCATTTCAGCGGCATTGCTTTTCAGGAAATTCCTGCGGGCAGGAATATTGAAGAAAAGGTTCTTCATAGCAATGCTGGTACCTCTTACAGTAGCTATCGGTTCCTGCTTTAATACCTGGCTGTTTTCGATTTCTATATACACCCCCATTTCAGCTTCTGCTGTTTTGGTCTTCAGTTCCACCTGGGCTACAGCGGCAATAGAAGCCAATGCTTCCCCCCTGAATCCCATTGTTTTGATTCTGAAAAGGTCTTCTATGTTTGAGATCTTGGAAGTGGCATGTCTTTCAAAACACATCCTGGCATCTGTATCACTCATTCCCTTACCATTATCAATTACCTGGATAAGTGATTTGCCGGCATCATTTATAAGTAACTTAATTTCAGTAGCTCCCGCATCCACAGCATTTTCCAATAGTTCCTTCACAGCACTTGCAGGGCGCTGTATCACTTCACCAGCTGCTATCTGGTTGGCGATATTATCGGGTAATAATTGAATGCTGTCGGCCAATTTATCGTAATTTGAAGTCCTGAATTTTTGTCCGGATGCTTGATATACAAGCCCTGAGAGGCTTTTGTATGGATTTTCCCAAAACAGCCGGGCGGCAAATTTACATTGAATAATCGTAAGCCCCATTTGATTGTATGAAGAGAAGCCTCCTTTTTTTAATTTTTAGTTGTATCGCTTTTGGCAGCTATTCCCAGCACCATTCAAATCTCGATGCAGCAGCCTGGGTGGATAGCGTTTTTAAGACCCTCAGCAAAGACGATAAGATAGCCCAACTTTTTATTGTACGCAGTTCGGGACCAGCTGTAGCCCCTTCCCCCATCGCCACTTTTTATGATAAGGAAGTGGAGGAAGCCATCCTTAAATATAAAGTGGGAGGAATTTGCGTGTTTCAGGGTGGACCACAACAACAAACTCAACGAATCAATAATTTCCAGCAGCTATCTAAAACGCCATTGTTGGTAACCATTGATGGTGAATGGGGGCTTGGAATGCGGATGGATAGTGTTGCCCCCTTGCCAAGACCCATGATGCTTGGTGCTGTTCAGGATGGTTCTATTGTATATCAGTATGGAAGGGTGGTAGGACAGCAATGTAAGCGTATGGGTATTCAGGTGAACTATGCACCTGTTATGGATATCAACAACAATCCCGATAATCCAGTAATCAATGACCGTTCTTTTGGTGAAGATAAGTTTAAGGTAACTGCCTGGGGTATTCGATATATGAAAGGAATGCAGGATGAAGGGATATTGACTGTTGCAAAACATTTTCCAGGACATGGCGATGTATCCGTTGATTCCCATCTCGATCTACCTGTAATTTCAAAATCACGGGCTGAATTGGATTCATTGGAATTATATCCTTTCCGCGAAGCAATCAATGCAGGTATTGATGGAGTGATGTCGGCGCATTTATCTGTTCCTGCAATATATAATACAGCTAATATGCCAACATCTATTTCCTATAAGAATATCACATCCTTGTTAAGGAAGGAATTAGGCTTTAAAGGACTGACTTTTACTGATGCACTGGAGATGAAAGGGGTGACTAAGTTTTTCCCTGGTGGAGAAATTTCTCTTCAGGCTGTATTGGCTGGAAATGATATGTTGTGTTTACCTGCAGATATCCCCGGAAGCATTGCCCTGATAAAAAAGGCATTGAAGAAAAGAAAATTGAAGTGGGATGATATTGATGAAAGGGTGAAACGAATTCTGGCAGCAAAGTATAAAGCAGGATTATCTAATTGGACACCAATCAACCCTTATCATATAACAAGCGATCTCAATAAGGATATTGCAACAACAACAAGACTGATAGCTGAGAATGCAATCACTTTATTGAGAAGTAACGATCCTGCTATTTTCCCATTAAGAAAAGGAAGAAAGATTGCCTATGTTGGAATCGGGCTTACGAAAGATAACGAGATGACCCGTCAGGTGCGGAACGATTTTGATGCTCAGGTATATTATTTCGATTATAAACAACCCCTAGAGAAAGCAAGCCTGTTACTTAATTATTTAAAGTCGCAATATGATGCTGTTATTATAGGGCTGCATAATTACAGCCGCCGACCAGCAAATAATTTCGGCATTTCTGAAGCGGCTCAATACCTGGTGCAACAACTGCAGCAGCAACAACATACTATCACATTTGTGTTTGGTAATCCTTACGTAATAAAAAACTATTGCAATAGTAATGTGCTGATTGCTTGTTATGAAGACGATGCCATTACGCAGGCCACTGCGGCTGATATTTTATATGGAAGGGTATTGGCAAAAGGAAAATTACCTGTTACGGTTTGCGAGTCGTTTAAATATGGCGATGGAATTATGGCGCAGCGTATGATGGAAAGAGCGCCTGCCGCTGATCTTGGCTTTAATACGAACAAACTCAGGCAAATCGATTCAATAGTTACAGATGCTATTGCAAAAAGAGCTATCCCAGGTGCAGTAGTATTGGTAGCAAAAGACGGAGAGATTGCTTATGAGAAATCATTCGGATTCCTCACTTATGATAGTACAGAAGCAGTTTATCCTGAAACCATTTATGATCTCGCTTCAGTTACTAAGATAATGGCCACAACTGTTTCTGTAATGAAATTGTATGATGAAGGCAAAATTGATCTTCAAAAAACAGTGGGTGATTACCTGCCTTGGGTAAGAGGAAGTAATAAGGCTAATATAAAGTTGTGGGATGTTATACTGCATCAGGCTGGACTTAAAGCCTACATACCATTTTACAAAGAGACAGTAGATACAGCTTTAGCAAGTATTCCTTTGTACAACTACTATTCTTATCGCTCCGATTCAATTCATCGGGTTAGGGTAGCGGAAAATATGTATCTGCGGAACGATTTTATTGATACCATTCGAACCCGCATATTACAAAGCGAAGTGAAAGAGCCTGGTAAATATTTGTATAGCGACAATGATTTCATCTTTTTAGGGATGATCGTGGAAGCTGTTTCTGGCCGACCGCTCGAGAGATATGTAAAAGAAGAGTTTTATGATGCTTTGTTTGGTGGTGTTGCCGGACATGCTGGATTGTTCAGTAATGCTTACGATCTCTCTGTTTTGGGAGAAGTACTATTGAGAGGAGGGGAGCTGAATGGCATCCGATTCTTCAAGAAAGAGACTGTCGATTATTTCACTTCGTATCAAAGCAATACCCGCCGTGGGCTTGGTTGGGATAAACCCGAACGTGATAATGCTACTAACAAGGATCCCTATCCTGCATTATCAGCATCGCCTGCCACATTCGGTCACACGGGTTTCACCGGAACCTGTATCTGGATGGATCCTGTACATCATCTTACTTTCATTTTGTTAAGTAACAGGGTGCATAATAATGGGGATGCGAATAAGTTTGGAAGGATGAATGTGCGGCCGAAGGTTTTGGAGACGATATATCAGGCGTTGAAGTGATAAGTCTGGGAGTTTAGAGTCCGGAAGTCCGAGGAAGTCCGGAAGAAAATACATTATTAGACCTTTCCAAAAAAAAATTTTTGGGGGCGCGCCCGGCCCGGGGCCCGCCGGGCCCCCGGGCCCTCCGCCCGGAAACTGTTCCGCGGCCCCCCCCCCTTCCCCCTTCCTTTGAGGGGGAGGGGGGGGGGAAGGGGCGGGGGGGGGGTGGGTGGGGGGGGGGGGGGGGGGGGGGGTGCCAAAAGGCCCGGGGCCCGCCGCCCCCCCCCCCCCCCGGCCCCCCCCCCCCCCCCCCCCCCGGGCCCCCCCCCCCCCGGCCCCGCCCGGCCCCCCCCCCCCCCCCCCCCCCCCCGCCGGGTCCGGCCAATGCCCCCCCCCCCGCCACCCCGGCCCCGCCCCCGCCGGCGGCCCCCCCCCCCCCCCCCCCCCCCCCCCCCCGCCCCCCCCCCCCGCGGTTTGGCCCCCCCCCCCCCCCCCCGCCCGCCCGGCCCCGCCGCCTCGCGGCCCCCCCCCCCCGCCCCTTTCCCGCGGCCGCCCCCCCCCCCCCCCCGCCGGGCCCGCCGGGGCCGCCCGGCCCCCCCCCCCCCCCGCCGCCCCGCGGCCCGCCCCCCCGCGCCCCCCCGCCCCCCCCGCCCCGGGGCCCCCCGCCGGCCGCCGCTTCTCCCCCCCCCCGCGCGCGGGGGGGGGCCCCCCCCCCCCCCCCCGGAGGAGGGGGCCGCCGCCCCCCCCGCCCCCCCCCGCGCCCGGGCGGCGCCCCCCCCCCCCCGCCCCCGGCGGGCCCCCGCCCCCCGCCTGGGCCCCCCCCGGCGGCGAGCTCCTCCGCGTTGGTCGATCCATAAAGTTTAGGGGAAAAATTGTTTAGGATATGAATGTAAGGAGAAGACTAACGCTTTATAATAGCCCAGAAGTTAAAGAAATTGTAAATGGAGAAGGAGTCCGAAAGTCGAAAGTCCTAATCGGGGGGGGGGGCTGAGTATTAAGTCCGAGGATATTACCCCCCAAAGTAGAATTTTCCGACTTTCGGACTCCGCAACTGCCTTCACGGACATTCCCGGACTTCTCCGACTCTCTAAACTCAATCCTCCAACTTCGGTAATGCAATTTTGTACTTCACTGAAATCACCCGGATTAAAATGATGAGACCCACTCCTGCAAAGAAATTGATATCGGCCTGTACGCCATAATGGTTGAGGATTACAAAAAGGAATGCACCGGCCAAACAAGCAGTGGCGTAGATTTCCTTTTTAAAGATGAGGGGAATTTCATTGATGAGGGTATCGCGTAACACGCCACCAAAAACGGCTGAGACCATTCCCAGTATAACCGCCGCTATGGGATTTACTTCATGACTTAATGATTTTTGAACCCCCAGGATGGTATAAATAGCTACTCCAAGGGTATCTAATAGAAATAAGGTTCGTGGAATCCTTTTGATGTATTGCTTAAAAAAGACAGTGAGTAGTACCCCGGCAATAATGGCGATGATATAGTTGCCATCAGCTATCCAGCTAAGTGGATGTACCCCCAGGATGATATCCCGTAAAGTGCCCCCACCTATAGCAGTGATAAAGGCGGTGAAAGACACGCCAAAAATATCCTGGTATAACTTTTTCCCAAAAGCTGCCAAGGCTCCAGAAATAGCAAAAACCAATGTTCCTAATAAGTCTACATAATAGGGAATCTGCATAAAGGCAATTTAGGGGATAAAAAGTAGAATCGAGATGTCATCTCCCGAGAAGTCATCTCGGGAGATGACATCTCGGGAGATGGACTCCCGATGTGCAAAACACCATTATTCCCCGGTGTTTTCACCCTCTTTTTTCCGAAAAACCTCCCCAGATGTTATCTCGAAAAGAACTATGACTAAAATCAGCTCCCAAACATTTCTTATATTCACGCCCTCAAACGTAAATTTGTCCATAAACTAGTTCAATCCAATGGCCCGTAAACAAGAAGTATTAAGTGATGTGGTGATTAAATTCGCCGGCGATAGCGGAGATGGTATGCAATTGACCGGCTCCCAGTTCACGAATAACACCGCCTTATTAGGCATCGACCTTGCCACTTTCCCCGATTTCCCTGCCGAAATCAGGGCCCCACAGGGTACCCTCGCTGGTGTGAGTGGTTACCAATTGCGTTTCTCAAGCGACAAAGTATTCACCCCCGGTGATGAGTGCGATGTACTCGTTGCCATGAACGCTGCCGCATTGAAAGCCAACCTGAAAGGCCTCAAAAAAGGCGGTAAAATCATCGCTAACCTCGACGGTTTCGATGGCAAAAACCTACGCCTGGCTAACTACCCCGAAGGTGTTAACCCCCTCGAAAATGATAGTCTGGGTAGCTATGAGGTTATCAAAATGGACGTGACCAAAATGACCCGTGAAGCCCTTAAAGAGGTAACCATGGGTATGAAAGAAAAGGATCGCGCCAAGAACATGTTTGTTCTCGGTTTCCTTTACTGGATGTACAATCGCGATATGGCCACCACCATCCAGTTCCTGACCGATAAATTCGGTAAGAAACCAGAAATTCTCGACAGTAACGTAAAAGCTTTACAAGCCGGATATAATTACGGGGATACTACCGAAACTTTCACTACCACTTTCACAGTTGAGAAAGCCAAGATGGAACCCGGCGTATACCGCAGTATCATGGGTAATCAGGCCCTTTCTTATGGATTGGTAGCAGCCGCTCAAAAAAGCAACCTGCCCCTTTTCCTCGGATCTTACCCTATAACCCCTGCTTCCGATATTCTGCATGAATTAAGTAAGCTGAAAGGATTTGGCGTTAAGACCTTCCAGGCTGAAGATGAAATTGCCGCCATCACTTCCGCTATCGGAGCCTCTTATGGTGGATCATTGGCTATCACTACAACTTCCGGTCCTGGTGTTGCCTTGAAAGGTGAAGCCATGGGCTTGGCTGTAATGCTTGAAATTCCGTTGGTTGTTATAAATATCCAACGCGGTGGGCCATCAACCGGTCTTCCTACAAAAACAGAACAAAGCGACTTGCTGCAAGCCTATTATGGTAGGAATGGCGAATGCCCAATGCCTATCATCGCTTCCGCTACTCCAAGCGATTGCTTCGATGTAGCTTTTGAAGCTTGCCGCATCTCCTTACAACATATGACTCCGGTGATGTTACTGAGCGATGGTTATATCGCGAACGGTGCAGAACCTTGGAAATTCCCTAAGAGCGATGACCTTCCTGAAATAAAAGTGACTTTCAAGAAAGAACTGGCTGAAGGCGAAGAGAAATACCTTCCTTACAAAAGGGATGAAAAACTCGCCCGTCCTTGGGCTATTCCTGGAACACCAGGTTTAGAACATCGTATTGGTGGATTAGAGAAGCAAGACATCACTGGTAACGTTAACTACGAACCAGAGAACCACCAGCATATGATTTTCACCCGTCAGGCGAAAGTGGATAAGATCGCTGATTATATCCCAGAACAAAAACTGGATAGTGGTGCTGAAAAAGGCGACCTGCTGATTATCGGTTGGGGAAGTACTTATGGAGCTATCAAGAGTGCCTGTGCAGAAGCACAAGCTGAAGGATACTCTGTAAGCCATGCGCATATCCGTTATGTTCGTCCATTCCCTAAGAACCTTGGCGATATCATCAAGAACTTTAAAAAAGTATTGATCCCTGAAATCAATGGCCAGCTGATAAAAATTATCCGCGACCAGTATCTGTAGATGCTAAAGGTTTCAATAAGATCATGGGCGTTCCTATCACCAAAACTGAAATGGTGATGAAGATTAAGGAAATGCTCGGAGGCACTAATTAATATACAACGCTCTTATAAATTGAAGTCCGCCTGAAAAGGCGGACTTCTTCATTTATGATACGGAACAACAACGCTATCTCCGGGTTCGGTTGATAATCCATCCCAGCTTCAGGTCTAATGAAAAATAAGCATCCTTCTTATTTGCATTACCCCGCATTCCATTTATCTCCTCTCTGGCTAATGGATCTAATTCCTTGTGACGGTTGTAAAGTTTTCGCGCTAACTCTGCTTGAACCGGGTCCAGATATTTATTGAAAAGCAGTGGGTCTATATAACTTGTACTTACATCGTCGAGATAATCTGTTTGAAGTATCCTATGTAAAGCCTCAAGGCGTAAATGAAATCTGGGAGAGAGGTCAAGCCTGCAACCTAATCCAACAGGGAAAGCGATTTGAGTTAATGGATAGATCCTTCTTTCCGGATATTCTATGAATCCCTGTCCTTCTGTACGTAATGGCGACAAAGGAATCCATTGGTTACCAAGTTGCGCTTCAGGAATAAAATTAAAAAGACTCAATCCGCCCAACAGGTAAGGATATAATAACGCAACTGCAGCTTCTCCTTGCAAAATGGACAAGGGATAGAATTCTCCCAGAAGTTGTATCTCTTTTATTCTCGTCCTAACACTCAGGTTCCTTCGGAAACGGTTTATGGATTCCTCATCCGGACTTTTTATCAGATGGTCGTTTGCATAAATACTCCCCCAACCTGCTTCCAGCCGAAAGCCCAAAGTGTATTGATAGAGAAGATTGGTATACAAGGCCGCATGTAATCGAGAACTTGCAATAGTGCCATCGTTTATTAACGAATGAAGCGATTCCTTCTTAGCTCCGATATCTGTAAAGCCATTCATTACTCCCAGTGATACCCCGTTTCCCATAACCATTCAGGATCGAGATAATTATCGTTGTAGAAATAATTCCTTGACTTACTCTTTTTATTCCACCAGATAACAACAATGGAAGCAATAAACTGCCGGTACATTTTTTCATGTAAATGAATTGTTGAATGAAAATGGACCGCTTGATTGAGGTTAGGAATCAAATAGCTGTTTCTATTCAGCTCTTTTAATTCTTAAGTGAAGATGCTGATTGTTGCGACTTTAGGCAAAGTGAAAACCTCCGATTACGGATGTTTTTTTCGGAAATAAAATGAGGAATACATCAGAAAATACAATCAATCATACTCCGTTTGCCAGTTGTTTCTGGAAATAGCGACAGGCTTCCTGAATGCCACAATCCCTGCATTTTGGATTTCGTGCAATACAAGTATAACGACCATGAAGTATGAGCCAGTGATGAGCTTTATGGACTAATTCGGCAGGAATGTATTTTATCAATTGCTTTTCTGCAGCTAGTGGGGTAGTAGCCCCTACAGTCAATCCTATTCTTGCCGAAACCCTGAATACATGGGTATCAACAGCCATATTAGGTTGCTGATCCACAACAGAAGTGATAACATTGGCAGTTTTTCTACCTACGCCGGGCAATAGAATTAATTCATCAACAGTGAGTGGAACCTCTCCATTGAATTTCTCCATCAGCATTTGAGACATGCCGATGAGATGTTTTGTTTTATTGTTAGGATAAGATATGCTCCTTATGAGTGGAAATAATTCCTCGAATGTGGCCTTTGCTAAAGATGCCGCATCGGGGTATTTTTCAAAGATGGAAGGAGTGGTAAGGTTAACGCGTTTATCGGTGCATTGGGCCGAGAGAATCACTGCTACTAAAAGCTGGAATGGATTGTCGTATAACAATTCAGTTTCAGCATCAGGTGCATGTTCAAGGAAAAAGTCAATAATGAGGCGGTAGCGATCCTTTCGAGTCATATGTGTGTAGACAAATGACTGCGAATATAAGAGAAGAAAACCAAGGGGTCTTTTAATCTCTAACAGGATATCGTGGAATCAGGGTGTGGCAATAGTGGTTTCTGGCATACCGTAATATATTCAGTACGGTTTCAGTGTGGGGAGATTCACAATCTTATCGAGGCTTTCTGCGGAAGCTGTAATTACTTCCATTTTTTCACGAAGTGTCCAATCGTTCTGCAGGGCTGTTTCAATAGCCGCTGTTTTCTCTGCAGAGGTCTCTTTGTACAAATACTGTAAAAGTTCCTCTGGTGTAAACAGAAGTGTCATAGGCAAACCATTTATGTCCTTAATAATTCCGAATGAGTCAAGTTCGGAGTCCGTCCGAATCTTAAACGACAACCTTGTTCTTCTTAGTGTGGGGATATTGGCGGAAAGAGGTAATTCTTACAGCTCTGAAGATAGGAAATTGCTGTAAATCAATAAATAGTAAATCTACGAGCCTTATTCTGTGACAATAAAGAGGTCTTCATTGTCCTTTTTCATGCGATATTTCTCCCTGGCATACTTTTCTAGTAAGGCTGGGTTCTTTTTCAACTGCTCCAGCTCTTCTTTTGTAGCCTTTATTTGACCCATATACTGATCCCGGCTCATTTCGAGCTCTTTTAGCTCCTGGCGGTGGTGGATATTATTTATAAGGTCCCTGTCGTCAAAAAAGACAATCCACACCAAAAAACCCACACCGGTAAGGAGGTATTTGTTCTTGAGCCAGGAAGGTATGTGACGGAGGAAACTCATGGGGAGTGTTACGTTTTACGTTATAAGTTCTAAGTAGTTGTAAGTCTAAAGTTATAAGTAGGGGAGAGAAAGATTGAAGGAAACTGTTTCTATTTGTAAATAGATAAATAAAACATATTCTCACCTTCCTTCAACCCTTCCCCCCACTCAAACGCCAGCTTTTAGCTTTAGGCCTTAAGCCTTAGGCAAAAAACTTACTTCCCAAATTTAATTCTTCCTTTCGGATAAATCGCGTTGTCGCCCAGCATTTCTTCAATGCGGAGTAACTGGTTGTATTTCGCCATACGGTCGGTACGACTGGCACTACCTGTTTTGATTTGTCCGCAGTTTAATGCAACGGCCAAGTCGGCTATAGTTGTATCTTCTGTTTCACCACTACGATGACTCATGATGGAAGTATATCCATTGGTTTGAGCTAACTGAACTGCATCGATTGTTTCAGAAACGGTTCCGATCTGATTAACTTTTACAAGGATGCTATTGGCGATACCCTTAGTGATACCTTCCTGTAAACGTTTTACATTGGTAACAAACAGGTCATCACCTACCAACTGACATTTACTGCCGATTGCTGTTGTAAGTTTTTTCCAGCCATTCCAGTCATCTTTCAACTCCATACCATCTTCGATAGAGATGATAGGATATTTTTGCGCTACCCATGAGGCCCAATACTCAACCATTTCATCGCTGCTGATTACTTTATCGGGGTTGCTCTTATAGAATTTGTAAGTATTTGTTTTTTCGTCGAACATTTCACTGCTCGCTGCATCCATTGCTATAGATATCTGAGTGCCTGGTTTGTAAAATCGGCTGCTTCGATGGCCTGTAATACTATTTCTAGTGCTTCTTCATTGCTCTTGATTTCAGGAGCGAATCCACCTTCATCACCCACGTTAGTGCTATATCCTTTTTTCTTCAATACAGATTTGAGGTGATGGAAAGTCTCAACTCCCCAACGAAGTCCTTCAGCAAATGTATCTGCACCAATAGGATAACGAAATAAAGGAAGTCCGGTTTCTTGCAGCAGCTTTGCAGCAGCCATAGATACGGCTAAGGTTGCGTTTGCACCCAGTTTGCTTTTGTTTTCAGTACCATCGATCTTGATGAGCAATTGGTCTATCAAAGTCTGCTTTACTACTTCAATACCTATAAGTTGATCTGCAATGATATTGTTTACATTGTCAACGGCTTGTTGAACACCACGGCCTAAATAACGGCTCTTATCTCCATCACGTAATTCAACTGCTTCATGTTTTCCTGTGAAGCTCGAGGGTACTGCCGCCCTGCCTATAAATCCATTGTCTGTTGTAACGTCTACTTCATGGTAGGATTGCCACGGCTATCAAGAATCTGCCTGGCATGAATGTCTGCGATGTAACTCATAAACGGTTGTTTTGTATAGAATGTTTTTGTGTGCTTTTGAGGAAGCAAAGGTATCGAAACTTTTTGTTGCACACAGCAATGCTGTAGTTTGATAGCAGAATATAACAGCAATGCCTTAACTAAAGTTTGTTAGTAAGGAACTGCCCTTATTCAATTGG
Organism: Chitinophagaceae bacterium; assembly: GCA_016721085.1. Taxonomy (GTDB): domain Bacteria; phylum Bacteroidota; class Bacteroidia; order Chitinophagales; family Chitinophagaceae; genus Endoryza. The sequence goes on from JADKJI010000017.1 coordinate 35,548, forward strand.
AAATCCTGATAGGATTTTTTTCTAGTTTTTGCCTGATTGGCTGGTGCAGTTTTGGGTGAGTTCCCTGAATATGGCTTCCAGACTACTGCCACCTGACTTTGGAGTGATACTATATTAAGGTTATGGTGAAGACTTAATTCCAGTATTTTCCTTCTGAGTCCGTCGGCATCAGCAGTCACAAATTTCCAGGTGGTTTCATTGATTCTTGCTACCGCATCCATCCCTTCAAATAATGCTGGGGGAAACGGTTTCTTTCAATTCCAGAATCAATTGGTTGGTAGCCTTATTGTGTAGAAGGTTGTCAAGGGTGCTATCGGCCACCAGGTTTCCTTTATTGATGATGATTACTCTGTTGCAAAATGGCTTCAACTTCCTGTAATATATGAGAGGAGAAGAGCACCGTCTTGTTCTTTCCTAACTGACGCATCACTTCCCTGATCTCAATAATCTGGTTCGGGTCTAATCCGGTAGTAGGTTCATCAAGTATCAAAACTTCAGGGTCATGTATCAATGCGGCCGCTAACCCAACCCGCTGTTTATATCCTTTTGAAAGTTGCCCAATTTTCTTATTTGATTCAGGGGTCAATCCAACTTGTTCAATAGCTTTTTGTACTGCTGCTTTGCGGTCTTTCATTCCGTGAACATCTGCAATAAAGTCCAGATATTCCCGTACATACATATCATAGTAGAGCGAATTCGATTCTGGCAGATAACGGATCTTTTTCTTTGGCGGTAAGTGGGTCGAGGCTTACCACATCAGTATCGCATGCCCGGGCATTACCACCATCTGCTGTAAGATATCCGGTATGATTTTCATAGTGGTTGATTTGCCGGCACCATTGGGTCCGAGAAAACCAACAATCTCTCCTTTATTAACCTGAAAGGAGATATCATTCACGGCTTTTTGGGTGCCATAGATCTTGCTTAGGGAAGTAACTGCTATAGACATGGTGCAAACCTACGAATTTATATTGCAGGCACTTATTTTCATGTTTCAAATTAGTTTGCTAAAAGGCAAAATCAATAGCTCATATTAAAAACACTTCATACAAGATTATCCAGACAAATCTAGAGATAGTCCCTCTTATACTATCGACGTGAATTATTGAGGGATTAGTCCAAAATTATGGGAGTATTAAAATGGGGAGATTTATGCTATTTGCATACTTCCCTTTGGATTGACACTTTTTGTAACAGGCAATTTTGAATTTAAATAATAGGCGACTTCTGTTAATAAAATCATAAAGGATAGCGAAAAAAATAATAAAGTAATAAATATTATAATGTGTTAATTATTAAATATCAATTATTAGAGATTTTATTTTTGATAAATTCAACCACTTTTTGAGTTTAGTGCAATTGTATTTAGGAAAGGCGGCGGATACTTTTTGTAATTCTATTGTATTTAAAAAGAAACGACTATTTTTGAACGCATTCATGAAAATGATAAAGACCATACTTGTATTTGTATTGACAGCCAGTTTTTTACTGGAGGATATCCTTGTATTAATGGTTCCTGTTGATCAGATCATTTTCTGTCAGGAAGAAGATGGGAAAGTTGGAGATGTAGATAATAATGATGAGAAAAAGGAAAACATTAGTAAGGACGAATTAAGGAATTTTTATAGAACTGTTAGTGTATTTACAGAGTTTACTGTGTTGACATCTCTGAAATCATCAAGGGAAAAGATTTATGATGAGCATTTTGTTGAAATTTACACTCCCCCTCCCGATTTAGCTTAAGCACTTATTATTTTATTGTCATTTATATAAATCAGGCTGTTTCATAGACCTGCTTTATTTATTATCTACATGTTAGTATTCGTCAGTCTATAAAAAAACAAAATCATGTTTCAAAAAATTGTTTGAAGGGAATCGGAAATGGGTAAATGAGATTACTGAAAAAGACCCTCTTTTTTTTGAAAAATTAGCGAAGGGACAAAAGCCACCAGTATTATGGATTGGTTGTTCGGATAGTCGTGTTCCTGCCAATGAGATTACAGGCACATTACCGGGAGAAATATTTGTTCATCGGAACATTGCAAACATGGTCATACATACAGATATGAGTATGTTGAGTGTGCTGGATTATGCAGTTAATATTCTTGAAGTAACGGATGTGATAGTATGTGGTCACTATGGTTGCGGTGGTGTATTAGCGGCAATGGATACAAAGCCATTGGGCATAGTTGAAAACTGGCTTAGGCATATCAAGGATGTATATCGTTTACACCAAAGAGAACTAGATGCCATTAAGAATATAGAAGCAAGGGGTAATAGGTTAGTGGAATTAAATGTAATTGAGCAGGTATTTGATCTTACAAAAACGTCAATTATTCAAGCTGCCTGGGCAAATAATAAAACGCTAGCGGTTCATGGAATAGTTTATGATTTGAAGAATGGAATATTAATGATTTGGATGCAACAGTTACAAATGCAGATGAGTTGCCAAAATTCTACAAGGTTGATGTAAAGAAAAAATAAAAAAGGACAGAAAGAAAAAAAAAGGGTATGAATAAAAAGGGAATATTTAGTGAAATCAAGAATGATCTTTCCAGCCAGTATTGTAGTTTTTTTGTAGCACTTCCTTTATGCTTAGGTGTTGCATTAGCATCTGGAGCACCATTGTTTTCGGGTATTATTGCGGGTATAGTTGGTGGTATTGTAGTGGGAATGGCAAGTGGCTCTGCACTCGGTGTAAGTGGACCTGCTGCAGGATTAGCCGTAATTGTTCTTACTGCAATCAATACCACGTTTGGAGGTTCATATGAAACATTCTTACTGGCTGTTGTATTATCAGGTCTTATTCAGTTGATTTTAGGTTTTCTGAAAGCAGGTTTTATTGGATATTTCTTCCCTTCTTCAGTGATTAATGGAATGCTAACCGGAATAGGGTTGCTTATAATACTTAAACAGATACCCCATGCATTAGGATGGGATAAAGATGTGGAAGGAGGTGATTCTTTCATTCAATTAGATGGTGAAAACACATTCTCTGAGATAGGGAAAGCCATAACTTTCGTCACCCCTGGGGCGGTGCTTATTGCGGCTATTTCTTTAGCCATTTTGATACTTTGGGATAAAGTATTGTCAAAGAAACATAAAGTGTTCCAATTATTACAAGGACCTATTGTAGTAGTGGTTCTTGGTATTGTTATGAACCTGCTTTATAAGAATGGTGTTTTGAACTTTTCATTAGAGGCTGATCAATTGGTGCAATTGCCTGTTGCCAAGCGATTTGAAAGGATTTATTGGTCAGTTTACTTTTCCTGATTTTAAAGCTTTTTCAAATCTTGCCGTATATAAGGTAGCTTTTGTAATAGCAATAGTTGGTAGTCTTGAAACACTTTTAAGTGTGGAAGCTACTGATAAATTAGACCCATCAAAAAGAGTGACACCTACTAATAGAGAGCTAAAGGCGCAAGGATTGGGAAATATGATTTCAGGATTAGTTGGTGGATTGCCTGTAACGCAGGTAATTGTTAGAAGCTCTGCAAATATTTCCTTTGGAGGTAAAACGAAGTTATCTGCAATTATGCATGGAGTCTTTCTTTTGATTTGTGCGATTACGATTTCTAAGGTTTTGAATTTGATTCCTTTGGCGAGCTTGGCCGCTATCCTTTTAATGGTTGGTTATAAATTGGCAAAGCCTTCCATATTCAGTAAAATGTATCGGTTAGGATGGGAACAATTTATACCTTTTGTAGCCACAGTTGTAGCAATAATCGCAACAGATTTGCTTAAAGGGATAACAATAGGATTACTTTTTGGTCTCTTCTATACATTACGTCATTCATATCGAAATTCTCATCATATGAAAGATGTAATTACAACAAAGGAAGGTCATGAAATTCACCACATAGTACTTGCTGTGCTTATGACGTTGTTGAATTTATTCAGGATTATAAAAAAATGCGTTGACAAAAGACATTGTTGTAGAAACAGTGAAGTTTATTGAACCCATTAAATAAGTAATTATGGCAAGAAAGATAATTCAACAGAAAAAACTGAGAATATCCAAAATAAGAATGGGCACTCAGTACTGACACATGGACATATAAATGTGTCAGATGGGTTTAACATTGATAATGTGCTTCATCACATCAAGCATTATCTTCCTAGTCAAACCCCGTTGAAGGATTTTATACACCATAATTCTCTTCATGCCTTTCAGGATAAGCTTTTTTATGAAGGCATTTTTACTGCAGCTACTATTTTTGGATATCAGGTAACGCTTGAGCTTAAGGATTATCGTCAGCTATATTCAGAGGGGCGAATAAGGAAGGATGTAGTTAAAGAAATTGTTGAAAAAAGAAAAGGTGTCATTTCAGCTGATTTCTGGAAGTCGTGCATGTTGGAAAAAAAGTACGATTGTCATCTCGCTCCTCGTATCGGTTGGCTTCGCTCACATTGGAATACAAGACTGAATTTCGATATAGATAATAAAGTACAACCACTTTTATTCAGGATACTCAGCAGCTATTTGGATCAGGGAATTGCAATTCAAAAATTTCCACTGAATGAAAAGGGATTTCTGGCTTCTATTAGAGACTTACAGAAAAATAGTGGGGAGGGATTTTTTAAAACTAAAAGGGCAAAGGACTTATTGTTAAATGAGGATATTGGAGTGTATGAACTTTATGATCCTTGTTGGAAATGAATCGGCTTTCGAGCACTATCTATTTGACCAACAGTTTTCACATAGAGGTTGGTCTGGTATGGTAGCTACTTTGGAAGCCAAGCCAGATTCTTTACTTGATAAAAGAAGAATCTCTTTGTACGATGTAGTTGTTTTAGAATTGTTACTGGAAATTGACGCCTTGGATTTTTATTTTAAAAACCGTTGGAATCCATTGACAATTGGATTGCCAATTAACTCTTATAACCTTTTGCTCCTGTTCAAAAAGGCGAAGTGATGGAAGTTCTTTCTCTTTGGCAGGATGCTTTTGAATGGAGCTATTATGATGATGTGCTTTCCGGACTTTCAAAAGGCAATCTGATTAAGGCAACCGATCCTGTAGGTACTAGCTTTCAGGCTATGTTCTGTATAGATGAAAGGGAATGCTCTTTAAGAAGACATATTGAATCAATAGATCCAAAATGCGAAACATTTGGATCTCCGGGTTTTTTTGGTGTTGAGTTTTTCTTCAAGCCTGAACATGGAAAATTCACTGATAAACTTTGCCCAGCTCCAGTACAACCCGCATATCTAATAAAAGAGATCAATACCAGTAAACACCTGGAGAAGGATATATTATTTGATAAGCAATCTTATCATCCGGAAAAGGTTGGCTATACTCTCTTGGCATTGTTTTTGGGCAGGTATTACGTTGGTGAAAAATCTCTTTTTCCCAAAAATGAGCCCCGCTATTTCAAATGCTTTTGGGCATATGGATGCTAATGGTAGCCTTACTATTGATAGTAATGATAAAATGATTCTGGAAGATTCATTGAGGGTCGGTTTTTCAACTGAAGACATGGCCAATAGGGTAGAAAAATTATTGAGAAGCATTGGACTGGTTAGTGAATTTGCTCCATTGGTTTATGCTGTAGCACATGGTAGCAGCAGTGCCAACAACCCTCATCACGGGGCACATGATTGTGGGGCATGTAGTGGTAGACCAGGGTCCATAAATGCAAGGGTATTCGCTGCCATGGCCAATAATGAGAAAGTAAGAAGCTTGCTGAACGAAAGGGGGATTAAAATTCCAGATTCAACTTTTTTTGTTGGAGGTATGCATGATACGGCAAGCGATATGATTGAATTTTCAGATGTCGCCTATATTCCGGAATTACTAAAGGATCTGCATAAATCAAATGTGATTAAGTTTGAGCAAGCGCTAAATAAAAATGCAAAAGAACGTTCAAGGCGATTTGCTTCTATAAATTCAAAAGATGTATTAGGTAATATAAGGAAGGCTATAAATAATCGTTCAGTTTCCTTTTTTGAACCAAGACCAGAATTGGGACATGGTACAAATTCGGTATGTATGGTTGGCCGTAGGGATATATCAAAGCATTTATTCCTAGATAGGAGAGCTTTTTTAAATTCTTATGATTACAGGACAGATCCTGAAGGAAAAATCCTTGTTGATGTACTTAAGCCTATCGGTCCCGTTTGTGGTGGAATAAATCTTGAGTACTATTTTTCGAGAGTAGATAATCATAAACTGGGTGCTGGTACAAAATTGCCGCATAATGTAGTTGGATTAATCGGTGTCTCTAATGGATGTGATGGAGATTTACGACCGGGGCTTCCAGTTCAAATGATTGAAGTGCACGATCCGGTTAGGCTGCTTGTTGTAGTTGAACACCGTCCGGAAATTGTATTAAAGTGTATCCAATCAAATAGTGCAATGTACGAATGGTTTATAAACGAGTGGGTTCACTTAATAGCGTTTGACCCAATTGAAGAAGTTCTTCCTTTATAAAAACGGGCAAGTCACAGAAGATATTCCTTTGAGAAATCATTTAGGAATACTTGAAAATAGCGAGCTGCTTTTTGAAAATGCAAGCTTGATGGATTCGGCCCATATTGCGGACGCTACAAAGGAAAATCTACCAGTATTTGTTCTCAATTAAACAGCAGTATGACCCCATTATTGCACTATTTTATTTTATTGCCATTAGTAGCTTTTCTTATCGGACTAATTATTCCTGGTTCAAAGGAAAAGCACATTGCTTTTAGTACCATAATTTTTTAGTAGTGCCCATTTGCTATTGTTGCTCACATTTATGTCGTTGTGGGTATATAATAGTTTTCCAATAGTTGATGAAAAATCCCTTGTTTTTATAAAAGCAGATGATATTGAAATTTTTCTTGACTTTTATTTTGATAGAATTACTTGTGTGTTTGCTTTAATTGGGTCTATCCTAATGCTACTTGTTTCAATTTTCAGCAGATTCTACCTGCATCGAGCAAGGGTATAAAGGTTCTTTTCCATGATTCAGCTTTTTTTCCTTGGCTATAACCTTATTATTTTTTCAGGTAATTATGAATCCTTATTTATAGGTTGGGAGTTTATAGGTATCGCTTCTTTTCTGTTGATCTCTTTTTATAGGGACAGGTATCTTCCAGTGCGAAATTCCATAAAGGTGATCTCTATTTACAGGTTAGGTGATATAGCATTGATTTTGGCTATGTGGATGAGTCATCATATATGGCATGAGAATATTGTTTTTGCAAAGTTTAATGATCCTTCATTACTCTCTTCACATTTATCAGAACACTATCCTTCTGCCCTTTTTATTATGTTTATGGTAGTGCTGGCTGCAATGATTAAATCGGGTCAGTTTCCATTCAGTTCCTGGTTGCCCCGGGCTATGGAAGGTCCAACTACATCAAGCGGCCTTTTTTATGGCGCATTATCTTCACATAGGTGTTTTCCTTTTGCTTCGTACAGCGAAGTATTGGGAAACAATGCCAGAAATTAAATTCACCCTGATTGTGGTAGGCATCCTTACAATTATTGTGGCGGCATCGATAACTCAGGTGCAATCAACAATAAAAAGCCAGATCGCTTATTCGTCAATCACACAGATGGGTATTATTTTCCTTGAAATTGCATTAGGCTGGCATGCACGCTTTTACTTCATTTTGCTGGTAATGCTTTACTGCGTACTTATCAATTACTTGTTTCACCAGCAGTTCTGAACTACCTGGTACACGACCAGTTTATAATTATGATCCATCTGAGCCGGTCAAAACGAATCTTGGCTTTAAGAAACTTAGGAGCACTCTTTATGTATTAGGCATAAAGAATGGAATTTAGACTTCTTTCAGTATCGATATCTGTGGTCGCCTTTTAAGTGGATTGGAAAAAATCGGGATTTCTTGGGAACAGGAAGGCATTACCTTTTGTATTGGCAATATTCTTATGTGGTATCGGAATCCATTTTTTTAGAGATGAATGGCCTCCAATTATACCAGTATTTGCAGCGCCTGTTATTGCATTAACAGGTTTCCTTCTCATTTTGTCATCATTCTCAAATTCAGGAAATGCAATTTCTGCATGGGTTCATGTAGTAATGGGACAATTATTTGTTCTATTGTCAGTTATGCTTTCAAATACAGATTTCGGATACCATTTCATTCTGCTATGGGGTAGTGGTGTGTTTATTGCTTCAATTGCAGGGTTTTGGTGCCTATGGCTTATTCAAAAAATTGATAATGATATTCTTTTGAACAGATATCATGGGTATGTTTATGAACGCCCCGTTATTGCGGTTGTTTTCTTATTGTCTTGTCTTGCATTTGCAGGCTTTCCAATAACGCCAACATTTGTAGGTGTTGATCTTCTATTCAGCCATGTAGATAAGCAACACATTGGCTTGATTGTTTTCGTTTCACTAGCATTTCTTTTTACAGAACTAGCACTATTGAGGATTTACATCAGGATATTTCTGGGGCAGCATAAAAAAATGACACATGCTATTGCATATAAGTCTTCCTGAATTTTAATTCCTGTTGCTTTAAAAAATAATGGACTAGTGTCTGAAATGTCTTAACCCAGTCATTACCATAGCCAATTGCTTCTCTACACAATAGGCAATGGAGTCCTTATCCCTTACCGATCCGCCAGGTTGAATAAAAGCAGTGATTCCCGCTTCATGACCTAATTGTACACAATCATTGAAAGGAAAGAAAGCATCGCTGGCCATAACCGCCCCTTTAAGATCGAATTGGAATTGATGAGCTTTTTCAACTGCATGACGCAAGGCATCTATACGACTTGTTTGTCCACATCCCTTTCCAATCAACTGGCAGTCTTTTACCAACGCTATAGCATTTGATTTCAGGTGCTTACAAACAAGATTGGCAAATACCAGGTCCTTTTTCTCTGTTTCTGAAGAACTACGGCCACCTACTTCTTCCCATTTGTCAAAATTGCCTTTATCTGTATCCTGAATTAAAAACACCATTGAGAAGGGATTTGTATTGCTGTGTTATTGGCAGTTTGCCCTTGCTTTGTAATAAGATGCGATTCTTCTTTGTTTTCAGAATTTCCAAAGCCGCTTCCTCATAGGCAGGCGCCAGTAATACTTCAAAGAATATTTCATTGATGGCTTCTGCAGTGGCTTTTGTTACAGTGGCATTAGTCACTAACACGCCACCAAAAGCACTTTCCGGATCGCCGGCAAGAGCTGCCGCCCAACTGGCTTCTATAGTATTCCGGGAAGCTATTCCACATACATTAGTATGCTTGATAATAGCAAAGTTGTATCTGTGAACTCCCCGATCAATTGTACCGCCGCATCAATATCAACAAGATTATTATAAGAGATCTCTTTCCCGTTTAATTGAGTGAAAAGGTTCTCAAGAGGACCAAAGAATTTGCCAGATTGGTGAGGATTTTCGCCATATCTCATTGTTTTAGGACCAGGAATAGATTCGAAGAAATAAGCGGCACCACCCGGATTAAAATAATGAGCAATTGCAACATCATAATGAGCTACTGTTTCAAATGCTTTAGCTGCATATTGCTTACGTTGTTCTATAGTAGTAACACCCTTTTGTTCACGCAGTAATTGTTCAAGACCTACATATTCGCTTTTGGCAGCCAATACTACTACATCCCTGAAATTTTTTGCAGCACCTCTTATCATTGAAGGCCCTCCGATATCGATTTTTTCAATAATGGCTTTTTCTTCCGAAGTGCTTGCTACTGTTTCTTCAAAAGGGTATAGGTCTACAATCACCAAATCGAGTTCTGGAATATTGTATTGCTTCATTTCTTCCAAATCGGTAGCATTGTCCCTTCTTCCTAATATACCTCCAAACACTGAAGGGTGCAGGGTTTTTACTCGACCTCCTAATATAGATGGATAGGTAGTAAGGTTTTCTACAGGAACAACCGGAATCCCCAGTTTTTCAATGAATTGCTGTGTTCCACCAGTTGAATATAATGTAACTCCCAGTTCATGTAACAAACGTACTAGGGGTTCGAGGCCGTCTTTATAAAAAACTGAAATAAGTGCCGACTGAATTTTCTTATCCATATAGTATTGTATGAACCGGTGTTTATCCGGATGGGGTTCAAAAAATGAAGGCGCAAAGGTAAGTTATGGCAGGTTGATTACAAAGGCGCCATTATCCACCACTGAATGGCAAGCTATCCCCATAATGGCCGCTTCTTTTCGCCATTTCGAAACGGTTTTAGCATTATTACTAGCGTCCAATACAATTTGTCCCGTTTCAATGGAACTTAATACTTCCTCTGGGCTGGATTCGGGGTTATTTGAAATGCAAAGCAAGCTTACCCTGATTTTTTCTAACCCTGGAGTTATCTTATAACCGGCATTGTAAAAAAGAAGGGTAGTAGAACCGATTTTATAAACGAAACCAAACTTCATTTCAAAGCTATCAGTGTCAAGTGCATTCAGCCGAAGTCTGTTGATATAAAGAGGTGAAAGAGTTGATGTTGAATTGGTGTTTACAGAACTGTCTCCTATGAAAATATGTTTGTTACCAAGAATGATATCAGCAGCTTGCTTTTTTGCTATATTATAAACAACTAATTTTTTTTGCCGGCTCGATTCAACAAGATGAATCGTTCTTGTTGAAATGAAAACCATAAGGGTTATAATGCCTATTACAAGGGCCGATTTTACTTTTGTGAACAGCCATACAGACAAACAAAAAATTAAAACATAAAGCAATAATGTTTGTAGCAATGATAAATATAAATGCTCCCAAACCGTAAAAGGTAAGCGGCTAACCTTTTCAACAAAGTAATTCATGCTGTACAACAACCATTGCAACACTTGTCCTAAAACACTGGCAATCTTATCCAGGCCTGCTACAGCACATAATGCCAGCTCTAAAAAAAGTATAAGACTTGATAAGGGCACAGCAATCAGGTTTGTGAGTAAGAACGCATTGGGGAACTGATGAAAATAATAGATGCAAATAGGAATTGTCAATATCTGAGCCGATAGGGTTACGGCATTCATTTTCCATAAAAGGTCGAGCCATTTGTTTTTTATGGTAAATAACTGGTATACGGGATTCATGAATATCAATAGACTAAGTACAGCTGCATATGATAATTGAAAACCTGCATCCCATAGCCAGAAGGGATTGAAGCATAATAGCAGAAATGCAGAAGCGGCAAGGTTGTTAATGGCATTGGTTCTCTTTCCAAATAATTCTCCAACAACCAGAAAGCTGAACATGACTGCCGATCGAAGTACAGAGGGAGATGCACCAGCTAATAGGCTGAATAGCCACAGACCAGCTATTACTCCTAATGGCTTTATCCATTTCATCTTAGTGTAGTTGGCTATCGGATTCAGTAGTGTTGCTAATAACCAATATACCAAACCAAGATGTAACCCTGAAATAGCAATTATATGCACTACACCTGTATTTGCATAAGATTGTACCAACGTTTTATCCAGATCATCTTTATATGCTATCAATAATGCTTCTGCCAGTCCTGCTTCTTTTTTTGAAGGAATATATTTCTTAATGATGCCAACCAACCAATTTCTGGATTCTTGTAAAAACTGTTTCCATTTTTGTTGGGCACCTGGATAAATGGAATAAGTTTTATGGGGAAGATAAACCTGGAAAAAACATTGTTGCAATTCACTATATCTTTTAAAATCGAAACTTCCAGGGTTGCCCGTACCTTTTATTTCCTGCAAAGGCTTTTCGAAATAGATATGGTCTCCAACATTGATTACTGGCGGTACTGTATCTTTTTCTATGTATAATGTAACCTTATCACTTGTTTCAATTTCTGAAGAATCAAGCAGCATCCTAACTACAATGCCAGTTACTTTATAGGACTTCTCCTTTTCAACAGGTGCTGATGAAACATCTACACATATCACCGCCCCCATATTATTAAATTGTCCTATCCACTTTTTTTGTAATGGAGGTTGCTGTAATGATGTAATAAGTATTCCGGTACAGAGTAATGAAACGAAAAGACAGATACCTTTCGAATGCCTGAAATAGAATCTTTTAGTTAATGGAAGTAAGGCAATCAGAAGTATGAGTAATAAACTCAATATAAAGAGGTAGCAACAAATTGTAATTGAATAGCTACAGCTATCCTGAATTATTATTCCTGCTATCAATGGTAATATGATTCTTAAGAAAGGAACTTCTTTCCAAATGGGTAGAACAATATGGCCTTGCATGTGTAAATAATGCTGGATTAATGTTGTGGAAACATTGATAATGGGTTACAGCATCACTTTGAGAGGTATAAAAGAAAGCGTAGAGTAAAAAAGGAACAAAAAAAATAAAAGAAGGATATTGGATTTTAAAACAGAGATTTCTAACTGCTCAAATCGAATCTCAGTATTTTTTTTAGTAGCACCTATTTTTTACAATTTTATTTTTCACGGTATTTAAGTGTATATTTTCCCCGTCTAAAACGGGATATTTTCACGGGTCAAAAACGGATATTTTCACGGTATTTCTGGGATATTTTCACGGTATTTTTGAGGAAAAAATTTATTGCATTCTGTTTCTCTGTGAATTATAAATAATATTAATTTATAATCAATTGAAACACATTTTTTTGCATGTCAATAAGGGGAATCGCCACTTTACTTTTATGTGGTAATCCTTATTTATTAAATAACTCTAAATTATTAGACATGCAAGTAACAACCACTAAAAGCAGGACAGTTGGAAAATTCGTAGATTCCAAACATACCGACAATGTAATCCGCAATTATAAGCAAGAACGCTGGGTTCAGAATTCAAAACATATCGGCAAAGAAGACTCATTAAGTGCCTGGTATAGTGTAGAAGAATTAGAGCGTTTTCTGGCTATCATAAAAGAACATGGTGCTGATGGTGTACGTATGTATTTCGGTGCTTATGATGCAGATTATGCAGAAGTACCTTTATATGCAGGACGTCAAACCATTGTTATGGTAGCCACTCAGGGTAAAGAAACAGGTAAAGGAATTGTAGACAAGGATATTTATGTAAATACTGAGGGTAAGAATTCTATATTGGCCTACAACGCAGCAAGATTATGTCCTCCGCTTTGCAAGCCAAAAGAATTTGATGAAGACTGGGGTGGTATCGGTGTTACACTGGTAGACATGAATGGAGATGGAATGGCAATACTTTAAATTGGGTAGTAATACAGACTTCAGATTGTAAACCTCCTTCGGGAGGTTTTTTTGTTTATACATTATAGGGTATCTTTTCATTGAAATGACCGATATCCCTTTATATTATTATGCCATCATCGCTTGCCTGGTCACAAGCCTCATAAACTTTCAGGTAATGCGGGAATTTCCTTATTTGAGGTATTTCCCTGCATTTCTTTTTATTACTATCATTATTGAAACGATCGGATTGTATCAGTGGGACAAAAATGATCATACCACCAGGATGTATAATTTCTTTACCACTTTTGAATTTTTCTTCTACCTGCACCTGTTGTCAATGATCATTCAAAGTAAATTGGTTAAGAAGATATTATTTTGGAGTATGATGATATACCCGGTAATAGCATGTTTAAATATCATGTTCATAATACCGGAAGACCGCTTTCATTCCATAACCTATTCAGTAGGTTGCTTGTTGATAGTTACTTTCTGTGTGTATTATTTTTATGAAGTACTAAGATTTCCAAAGTCGGTCAATCTATCTAAAGAGCCGGCCTTTTGGATATGCTCCGCCTTACTATTCTTTTATTGTTGTACATTCCCTATATACGGTCCAGCGAATTATTATAATAAGTACCCGACGCTGATCATTCAGAATTTTACATCAATAGTAAGTTTGCTAAACTTTTTTCTTTATACCTTATTCTTCATCGCTTTCTTATGCAGGATACAAATCAGGAAATTTATTTTGTAGTAGTTATTGGGGTTATATTAGGACTGGTACTTGTTGGTTTTATAGTGACTATCCTTTATCTGTATCAGAGGCGTCAGCACCAGCAGGAACAGGAAATGCTGACACTGAAAGATAGTTATGACCAGGAAGTGCTGCGCAGCCAGATAGAAATCCAGGAGAATACATTCCGTACCATTGCACAGGAATTGCATGATAATATTGGGCAGTTACTTTCAGTAGTAAAAATTTCACTCTCGATATTGCCTTTAGAAAATTCGCACCCGGCATGGGATCCTATTCAGAGTTCCAGACAGATACTGAATAAGGCAATCATCGACCTTTCAGGTTTAACAAAAAGTTTGCATACAGATCGCATTTCCGATATTGGGCTGGCTGCAGCTATCCAATCTGAAATGGACAGTATACGACGAACGGGTATCATTGATGTAGTTTGTACTGTAGAAGGTGATGAATTTCAATTCGAAGACCAAAAACGTATCTTTCTCTTCAGGATATTTCAGGAAATATTGAATAATATTCTGAAACATTCAAAAGCAAGCACTATAAAAGTATCTTTGCATTTTAATGTAAACAACCTTTTTGTAATGACCATTGAAGACAATGGAATTGGTTTTAATGTTGAAGAGAAGAGAAATTCTTCTCAGGCATTAAAAGGGGTTGGTTTGAAAAGCATGTTCAATAGGGCTCATTTGATTGGGGCGTCTCTTGATTTAAGTAGTGAACCTGGCAATGGAACCCGGGTTGTCATTAAATTAAGTGCTTGAGAAATCTATTCGTATGGCAAAGTTAAACAGAAAGATCCAGGTAGTGGTGGCAGACGATCATATCCTGCTAAGGCAGGCATTATCTAATATGATCAATACATTCCCTGGTTATACAGTTCTCTTCCAGGCTAGTAATGGAAAAGAACTCAAACCCCTTATACAAGAAAAGGGTATTCCCGATATAGTACTTCTCGACATCAATATGCCAGTGATGGATGGATTTGAAACTACTAAATGGCTTCACCTGCACTACCCGCAAATCAAAGTATTGGTATTATCAATGCTTAGCGACGACCGCACTATCATCCGCATGTTACGTCAGGGAGCAAAAGGATATTTACTTAAAAATGCAGATCCTGAAGAGCTAAACGAAGCCCTTGATTCTATTATGAATAAGGATGTTTATCTCTCTGAATATATTTCCGGAAAAATAGTCAGTGGCCTCAACCGGTATGCCGATAGGGAAGAAGATGCTATTTTCCTGACGGATAAGGAAAAGGAATTCCTTCAATGGGTTTGTTCTGAATTAGCCTATAAGGATATTGCTGATAAGATGAACCTGAGTGCCCGCACTATCGATGATTACCGGCAACAACTCTTCGAGAAATTGAATGTGCATAGCCGCATCGGGTTAGCTATATATGCTATTAAAAACCGTATCGTCGACGTCTGATTATCCCTTTCTGATAAATAAAAAAAAAGCTGTACAGTTAATTGTACAGCTTTTGCTTTTTATGATTGTCTTTTTATTTGCTAAGGTGCATGCTACGCTCTCTGTACAGTTGTCTGAAATATGGATCCCTAAGATCTTTGATAAATCGGATGGCTTCACCGGTAGATTTCATCTCCGGACCCAGGTCCTTGCTTACACCAGGGAACTTATTGAAACTGAACACAGGCTCCTTGATTGCATAACCTTTCAACTTCTTCTCAAACTTCTGGTCCTTCAATTTAAGCTCACCCAACATCACTTTTGTAGCAACATTCAAGTAAGGTATCTGATAGGCTTTTGCAATGAATGGAGTGGTCCTTGATGCCCTTGGGTTCGCTTCAATCACAAACACTTTTCCATCCTTAATGGCAAACTGTATATTAATAAGACCCCTGATATTGAGGTTGAAGGCAATCTTACGTGCGTATTCTTCCATTGTTTCTACAACCAATGGAGTTAGGTTGAACTGTGGCAACACTGCATTACTATCTCCACTATGAATTCCTGCTGGTTCAATATGCTCCATCAATCCCATGATATGAACCGTTTCACCATCACATATTGCATCTATCTCAGCTTCCTGGCAGCGATCAAGGAAATGATCAATCAATATCTTGTTTCCTGGAATATGCTTTAACAAGCTTACAACCGCTTTTTCAAGATCCTCATCGTTTATTACAATCCTCATTCTTTGTCCACCTAAAACATAGCTTGGACGAACCAGTACAGGATAACCAACCTTATTTGCAACAACTATTGACTCTTCTACGTCATAGGCTGTTCCATAATCCGGATAAGGGATTCCCATTTCCTTCAGCATATCGCTGAAACGGCCACGGTCTTCTGCAATGTCCATATTATCAAAGCTGGTCCCAATGATTTTTATTCCTTTTTCATGAAGTCGTTTTGAAAGCTTCAATGCAGTTTGTCCACCCAATTGAACTATCACCCCATAAGGTTTTTCCAGCTCTACTATTTCCCAAAGATGCTCCCAGTAAACCGGTTCGAAATACAGTTTATCTGCCATATCGAAATCGGTAGAAACTGTTTCAGGATTACAATTCACCATGATGGCTTCGTAACCACATTCTTTCAAGGCAAGTAGTCCATGTACACAGCAATAGTCGAATTCTATTCCCTGACCAATACGGTTAGGGCCTGAACCAAGAACTATCACTTTCTTCTTATCACTCACCTTACTCTCATTAATATTTCCGTTTTCAAATGTGGAATAGAAGTAAGGAGTCTTAGCTTCAAATTCAGCACTGCATGTATCCACCATTTTAAATACACGGGTAATTCCGGCTGATTTCCGCTTTTCATAGATTTCTTCATCATTGCTGTCTTGCATGATCAGCGAAATCTGTTCGTCACTGAAACCAAGATTCTTAGCCTCCCTTAATAATTCGGTTGGAAGGGTATTCAGTTTGTGTTTTTCCAGTAATTTTTCCATATCAACAATCTTGCGAACCTCGTTCACAAACCATTTGTCGATACCTGTAGCTTTAGAAATGGTATTTACAGATACCCCTAACATCAGGGCATCTTTTATGCGGAAAATGCGATCCCATTTCGGAACCTTTATATATTCTATCAGCTCTTCAGCCGACATGATGTTCTTTGTATAATTACCCAGTCCAACAGCGTTGTTCTCCAAACTTTGACATGCCTTTTGTAAAGCTTCGGCAAAGTTTCTTCCAATCGACATCACTTCTCCCACACTCTTCATCTGCAATCCAAGTGTATCATTACCCCCTTTGAATTTGTCAAAATTCCATCGGGGCATTTTTACGATTACATAGTCAAGGGCTGGCTCAAAATAAGCGGAAGTAGTTCCTGTAATCTGGTTTTTCAGTTCATCCAGATGATATCCTATAGCCAATTTAGCTGCAATCTTGGCGATTGGATATCCGGTTGCTTTAGAGGCTAGGGCGGAAGAACGGCTAACCCTTGGATTGATTTCAACAGATATCAATTCCTCTGTTTCTGGGTTCATGGCAAATTGCACATTACAACCTCCAGCGAAGTTACCCAGACTGCGCATCATTAATATAGCCTGATTACGCATCTGTTGGAAAGCGGTATCGCTTAAGGTCATGGCAGGAGCTACTGTTATTGAATCTCCCGTATGAACACCCATGGGGTCAACATTCTCTACTGTACAAATGATGGCAACGTTGTCATTCTTATCACGAAGCAATTCCAACTCATATTCTTTCCATCCCAAAACTGCTTTCTCTACCAGCACTTCATGAATCGGTGAAGCAGTCAGTCCTCTTTCAAGAGCTGCATCCAGTTCATCTTTACTATGTACGAATCCACCACCGGTTCCTCCAAGAGTGAAAGATGGGCGGATTACCAATGGAAATCCTATTTCCTGGGCAAAGTCTTTTCCCTCCAGCATTGAGTTAGCTACTTTCGAAGGAGCTACAGCAATTCCGATTTTAACCATCAGCTGCCTGAATTTCTCCCTGTCTTCTGCAGTTTCGATGGCGGCAATATCTACCCCGATCATCCTGCAATTATATTTTTCCCATATCCCTAGCTCATCAGCTTCCATAGCCAGGTTCAGGGCTGTCTGCCCTCCCATAGTAGGAAGTACAGCGTCTATCTGGTTTTCCTGAAGTATCTGTTCAATACTCTCTACTGTCAGCGGAAGCAGGTACACTCTATCGGCCATCATAGGGTCGGTCATTATCGTAGCTGGGTTGCTATTGATAAGGATAACCTTGATACCTTCTTCACGAAGACTTCTGGCTGCCTGAGAACCAGAATAGTCAAATTCACAAGCTTGTCCGATAATTATTGGTCCGGATCCGATGATAAGTACTGATGTAATCGAGTTATCTTTTGGCATTGTAGCGGTAAGGGTTTAAAAAATACAAATTGCGCAAAAGTAATGCGGCAACAGGTATTTTGAAGAATTAATTTGAAGATTTTATTAACGTAGTTATAATCCGCTCTGGAAGAGCGTTTCAGCGGGGTCGATTCAATAACAAAAGGGGCTTTTGCTAATGGCTGTTTGTTAAAAAGCTGGTCATTTTCTACCAAAAGACCCTTTTAACCTTAATTGGACGGAAAATAAAAAAGCCTTCACCCTTTCGGGTAAAGGCCCAGAATTGCTAAAAAATGCCTGATTAAATTTTATGGTAAGAGGCCAGCTCGATGTCATCGAGCGCAACTGCCCCATTTTTATAAAGTCTTTTTTGTTCTTCCGACTGCCTTTTCTCATCCAAACGACTCTTCACACGGAATACCCATTTTTGACGGGCCTCCTGACCTTTCAACATTCCCAGAATACTTCCCAGGCTAAGTGCAACGAATAAAACTAATCTGTTAGTAAACTTTTTCATGGCTTTCGGTTGTAATATGATTACAGCGTCTCTTATTAAGACAATATATATACGCCAAATGCTGTTCCAAGGTTTAGAAAAAGGCATACCCTAAAGTGGGTATTTTTAAGATTTAACAGCATTTTCATATATAAGACGTTTCTTATTTGACTTTGATTGTATTTAATAGTTTAAAAAACCACTTATAAGACAAAGAATTTGACAAAAGGTTTCATTCCTCTCCGAAATGGTTTTTCTTAGTTTCTGCTATTTTGGTTTTTGCCAGTAGATTTGCAACTTCTTTTCTTCCAAACCGAAAGCATTTTCATTGTATGCGTTACTGGCTCATAACCTTAATGGCTGTTTTTAGCTGTGTCGACAGCCAGTCGCAGTTTTTTGATAACCCTTCTTATCCAAAGAACTATTTCAGGAACCCATTGGCTATTCCAATGAACCTGAGTGGCAATTTTGGTGAGCTGAGACCCAACCATTACCATATGGGTCTCGATTGTAAAACCAATGCCCGTGAAAATTTACCGGTTTATGCTGCAGCCGATGGATATATTGCCCGGATAAAAATTGAACCCGCCGGTTTTGGGAGGGCTATCTACATCAATCATCCTAATGGTATCACTACCTTATATGCTCATCTGAACGATTTCAACCCTTATCTGGAAGCCTGTGTAAAAGGGCAGCAGTACAAGCTAGCATCCTGGCAGGTATTTTTGGAATTGACACCCGATCAATTCCCAATCAAGAAAGGTGATTTTTTGGCTTATTCCGGAAATACCGGTGGGTCTCAGGCTCCCCATCTTCATTTTGAAGTTCGCAAAACAGCTACCGATGAAAATCTCAATCCGCTCTTTTTCGGTTTCCCTTTACAAGATAATACGCCACCTAAAATACTTCGAATGGCTATTTACGATAGGAACCAAAGCACTTACGAACAGGTTCCTAAGCAGTTTGCAGCCAAAGCAAATAAATCGGGTGGGTATGTAATAACTCCTCCTATTATTCAGACCAGTAGCCCCAAAGTTAGTTTGGCAATTACTGCTTATGATACACATGATGGCTCTTCCAACCTCAATGGCATTGCAGAAGGACAATTATGGGTGGATGAACAGCCAATTATAGCTTTCAGGATGGATGGAATCAGTTATGACCAGACAAGGTATTTGAATGCGCATATTGATTATAAAACAAAAAAGTCGGGCGGACCTTTTCTACAACATTTGAGTGAATTACCTGGCTATACTTCTTCCATATATAAAAAGGTGAATGGAGATGGAGTAATAGATCTGAGTGATATGAAGGTTCATGATATCAGGATTGTTGTTAAGGATGCTTATGGGAATAAAACCCAGTTGAATACAAAGCTTCAGTGGCAGGGAGGTGTACAACCTGTGGTTACAACTGTTTCCGGAAAATTGTTCCAACCGATGATGCTCGATGTATCAGAATCGGGTTCTTGTGAATTCTATTTGGGAGAGCGCTGTCTGTATGATAAGGTTCATTTAGCTGCAAAGGAATTGCCCGCAACCTCTCTGGGTGTTTCAAATGTATTTCAGATCGGCAACCCGAATGTTCCATTACAAGAGGCTTTTTTGATAAGATTACAACCCAGCAGGCCGTTGTCAGAAATTGAAAGAACCCATACTGTAATGCAATGGTATTCTGGTACAAAAAAAGAAGTGCAGAAAGTGGAATGGCAACAGGGTTGGGCTGCAGCCCGATTTCGTGATTTCGGCTATTTCCAGTTGATAGTCGATACCGAACCTCCTGTTATTGTACCCTCCGGATTTAATGACGGTGCCAACCTTCAAAAAGCCAGTCGCATATCTTTTTCAGTAAAAGACAATCTTGATAAAACAAAAAAGGTAAGGGCCGAATTTGATGGCAGCTGGCTGCGCTTTACCAACGACAAAGGACATAATTATATATATAGGTTCGATGAGAAATGCCCTCCCGGTGAACATGAGCTGAAAATAAGAGCAGAAGATGAAGCGGGGAATGTGGTGGAGAGGGTGTTTAGGTTTAGGAGATAAGGAAGTTCCAGATGTTCCATAGGTTCCAGAGGGGGTTGACTAGTTGTGGAGTTTAAGGGTTTAATAGTTTAAGGTTTAAGGTTCTGAAGTGTGGCGGAATAATTAATTATAGGCTTTTTGTTCGGCAATATTTTTCTCATGCTCTCTGTGGTAAATTTCTGATCCAATACAAAGAGATTGTATTTAGGATAGCAGCAGTACTTCAGAACCTTAAACCTTAATAAACCCTTAAACTCCCCAACTAGTCCGCCCTCTGGAACCTATTGCACTTTTGGAACTACTTACACGTTAACTCTTACTAATGGCAATCACCCTCACCCCCGGCACCAAAGCACCTTCCTTCTCTGGTATTGATCAGGATGGAAACAAAGTTTCACTGGCAGATTATAAAGGAAAGAAGTTGGTATTATACTTCTATCCCCAGGATATGACCCCAACATGCACTGTTCAGGCATGTAACCTGAGGGATAATTATTCTCTCCTTAAAAAAGCAGGTTTTGAAATTCTTGGGGTTAGTCCGGATGATTCGAAAAAGCATAAGAAGTTTGAAGATAAAAATGAGCTTCCTTTCCGGCTGCTTGCCGATACTACTCATGCTGTATTGGATAAATATGGGGTGTGGGATGAAAAGCAATTATATGGCAGAAAGTATATGGGAGTATTACGGACCACATTTATAATTGATGAGAAAGGGATTATCCAGCATGTTTTCCTGAAACCAAAATCGAAGATGCATGCAGAAGAGATTTTGGAAGCCATGAAAGTGGCTGCCCCAAAAAAGAAATAAGGGTAACAGATAACTTTAAATGGAAAGAACAGCAGTTTGTTTTAAGACAAACTGCTGTTCTTTTTTTAATGTAAAAGAAACTTCAGCAACTGAACTTTCGTATATATAATCATAAGCCGGTTCGCCAACCGGTTTATCACTAATCACGGGTTATTTTTAGTTTTAGGGTTTGGTTCCCCCGCTTGTTGAAGCGGGGGTTTACTTTCAAAGGCAACTGCTTTGTAAAATTGTTCGTATTTTTTTTGTAGCCGTATAGCTACAACCAAAAAAGTTCAATGTTTTATCATTGTTTTTTCCCAATGAAAATCAGTGTTTTTTAACAAGGGTTTTCGGGTAGTTTTTAGTTGTTGTGTGATAATAATCAAAAACCACTCTTAATAAAGATTGGTTTAATGGAATTGGTATGATATTAGATTAAAGATTTTACCAATACCTGACAAAACTAAAAATCAACCCAAATGAGCAAACTTATCAAAGTTGTAGCTGTGCTACTACTATCAAGTGTAATCTACGTATCCTGTAAACATGAAATTCCTTTTCCTATCGGAAGTGGTGGCGGCGGAACAGTAATACCACCACCAGCTACGGTTACTTGTAGTGCCGATACGGTTTATTTCCAAAACACAGTATTACCTATTATAATATCCAATTGTGCTATGGCTGGATGTCATGATGCTATTACTCATAAGGAAGGCCTAACTCTGACAAATTATAATGGTATTATGAAAATGGTGAAACCCGGAAATGCCTCCGGTAGTAAATTGGTGAGTGTGATTACAACAAATAATTCAGGTGATGTGATGCCACCACCACCAATGGCTAAATTGTCAACTACTCAAATTGATGCTATAAAAAAATGGATTAATCAAGGAGCCAAGAATAATAATTGTGCTTCCTGTGATACTTCTTCGTTTACCTATAGTGTTGCTGTGAAAAGTATAATGGCTAACAAATGCAATGGTTGCCATAGCGGAGCCAGTGCAAGTGCTGCCATTGATCTTACTACTTATAATGGAGTAAAAACAGTAGCGCTTAATGGTCGTTTGATGGGATCACTTCAATTCAAAGTTGGATTTGTTGGAATGCCTCAAGGAGCAAGACTGCCTGATTGCGAAATCAAACAAATTCAGAAATGGATTGATGCTGGTACTTTAAACAACTAATCGAAGAGTATATGAAAAAACAACTTTTTATTATCACAACAATTGTGAGTGTAGTATTCTTATCGGGTTGCTATTATGATACAGCTGAATTGTTATATCCAGGAGGAATGGATTGTTCAGGAGTAGCACCTTCTTATTCAACCACTATTGCACCATTGATTCAATCAAAATGCGCAATGGGAGGCTGTCATTCGGCTGGAGTTACAAATAGTGGAGGACCTCTTACTAACTATAACGAGAATAAAGCTAAGGCCGCTGCAATTAAAACTACAGTTCTTAATGGATCAATGCCTAAGGGTATGACCATGACTGCAGATGAAATAAAAGCCATCAATTGCTGGGTGGATAATGGCTCACTAAATAACTAAACCGTTATGAAACGTAAATACCTGTTGTGGGGCCTGCTCATAGTAGTACTGGCCGCCGCCGCTTATGGGTACAAGGAATTCAATCGTACCCGCCCTGATTCAAAAAGCCTGGAAGCCGGATTTACCGTATCTGCAGAAGGAATCCTTAAAGAGTTTGCAGAAAACGAAAAGGTTACTGCCCAAAAATATTCGGGACAGGAACTTATTGTAGCTGTAACTGGCACCGTAAAGGATATCAAGAAAGATGAAAAGGGCTATTACACCCTGATGCTGGGCGATTCTACTAATATGTCCTCAGTTCAATGTGCCATGGACACTCTTTACTCGGCAGATCTATCAAGTATTAAGATTGCAGATAAAATTACTGTTAAGGGACATTTCACCGGATATAACGCAGATGAAACAGGACTGGTCGGTTCAGACATCCAGATGAACATGTGTGTAATTGAACTCCCAAAGAAGCAATAACCATTCGTACCAAACCACACCACTAAAATTAAGAAACCATGAAACAAAAAGTATTTTCTCTGTTGCTCGCAACCGTCTTCTTATCTACAGGCTTGTTGGCCCAGGGTAAGTTCTTTACTAAGACAGGCAAAGTGTATTTTAACTGTACTGGAGGAATTGAGCCGATTGAAGGCACCAATAAAAGCACTACCTGTGTTCTCGATTCCAAATCTGGCGCCATCCAGTTTTCAATGCTCATGAAAGGCTTTGAGTTTGAAAAGCAATTGATGATGGAGCACTTTAATGAGAATTATGTTGAAACAGAAAAATTCCCCAAGGCAACTTTTGTAGGGCAAATAGCGAATAATTCAGAAATAAATTATGCAAAGGATGGCACCTATCCAGCAAAAGTGAAAGGAAAACTTACCATACATGGTGAAACGCGTGATGTGGAAGCCCCGGGTAAAATAACCGTTAAAGGAGGGAAAATAATAGCCACATCCGATTTCAAAGTGCAGCTTTCCGACTATAAGGTAGGTATCCCAAGCATAGTAAAAGATAAGATTTCAAATGATGTTAAAATAAATGTGGACTTGCTTTTAGATCCCCTGAAAGGATAAACCGAATTAAAATTTTTCTATGCGTAAGACTGTCTTATTAGTAGTACTTCTTGTAAATGTTTTTGTCCTTGCTCAGGCCCAGAAAGGGGAGCCCGACTTGTTAAGTCTAGTTGACGATGGTAAGAAGGAAAAGGAGTTTATCACCAACGCATTTAAGGCTACACGTGTTATAAATGGTCAATCTATTGAGTTCCTTGGTAATGGTGTTCTTGACTTAAGGATTCTTCATCGCTTTGGTTTTGTGAATACCGGTATCAAAAACTTATTTGGACTAGATCAGGCAAATATGCGTATAGGTATAGATTATGGAATCAGTAAAAGGGTGATGGTTGGCTTTGGAAGAAGCAATGTAAATAAGGAACTTGATGTATTTGTCAAGTACCGCCCTATTTGGCAAGCAGACGGTCCGGGTGGATCACCTGTATCTGTGGTATTGGTATCGGGCATGACATATAACACGCTTCCATGGACAAATCCTAACAGGGAAAATTATATCACTTCCAGAATGGGGTTCTATAATCAGGTGATTATTGGTCGCAAGTTCAGTAAGTCATTCAGCCTTCAATTAGCGCCAATATTTGTTCACCGTAATCTCGTTGATTCTATTACAGACAACAATGATACCTATGCGCTGGGAATAGGTGCACGTATGAAACTTTCAAACCGTGTGGCATTTGTTATGGATTATCATCCAATACTTGCAGGCCGTCAAACAGGTACTGAAGACCCTATGTCAATAGGCTTTGATATTGAAACGGGTGGTCACGTTTTCCAGTTGCATTTTTCAAATGCTACAGGTATGAACGAAAAAGCCTTTATCACTGAAACACGAGGTAAATTCTGGAAAGGCGATATCCGATTCGGATTTAACCTTTCAAGGGTATTCACTATCGTTAAGCCAAAAACATACAGAAAATAATAATAACCAACTTTCAAAAAGCCCGCACTTGATGCGGGCTTTTTTTATGAAGGCAGAACCCATTCTACTTCTCCAAAATCGTATATCCTTTCTATAGAATCTTTCGTAACCAGTTGCCCTGATTCGTTGACCCCTTTAAGTACAGCATTGAACACAATTGATTCTTTTCGAAGCTTAATGGGTTGATCGATTTTATATAAAACCTGGTTGTACTCATTTATTATTTCGCTGGCTGACTGTTGAACAACCCAACGGAACCGGAAATCCAGAAAACCGCATAACTCACGGGCTAATTCCAATGGATCCCAGGTTTTGCCAGTAATCTGTTTTAAGGAAACCGGATTTACCAGATTTTCAGGGAAAGCAACCTGATTAATATTGATACCAACTCCAATAATTGCCCACTTCCATCGGCTTTCTGCCCTACCCCCATCTTTCCCTCTGGACCCATTTTCAACAGAATTGGCACCAATTATCGATTCAATCAGTATACCGCCTGCCTTTCTGTCCTGCCAATACAAATCGTTTGGCCATTTTATTCTGGTATTTTCTTCCCCGGCATATTTTTTAAATAAATCATAACAGGCCAGGGCCACAGCAAAAGAAAGCAGCTGTTGTTGTGTGATGTTGAGGGGATAAGGATCCACAACTATACTCATGGCTATGTTTTCGCCCGAAGCTGTGAGCCACTGCTTGCCCCTTTGTCCCTTTCCAGCAGTCTGCTCCAGTGCCATAAATACGCTGCCATGCCCCGCCTTACCTGCCTGTACCTGTGCCATGGCATAGTTGTTGGTGCTGTCAACAACCGGTAATACAGTAAACGGTTGACCCAGAGGAGGAATGGTGGATAGATATGGTAACAAATCACTATTTTTGAGCTATACGAAAATAGGAAGAAGCGGGCATCGTTTTATAGTACTGGAAATAGATTTTAGAAGAAGTGAGGAATAGGTATCCAAAACTTCTCTTTCTTAACCCGATTGACACCTGAATTGATCATTAAAAGAATTGATTATTGGAACAAGTTTCTACCGCAGCTACTACCCGTAGTAAACGAAGCAGTGTTACACGGCTAACAAAAAGCTCAAAAATCCTTAAAGTCATCACGAAAGCTATCAAGGACAAGAAAGGTGAGAATATTATACAACTCGACCTTCGCCGATTACCCGAGGCTGTAACCGATTTTTTAATTGTTTGTGAAGGTGGCAGCCATGTTCAGGTAAAAGCTATAGCCAATCATATAGAGCAACAGGTTAAGGAAGTAATTGGTGAACTACCGTATAAACATGAAGGACAACAAACCGGTCAGTGGGTGTTGATAGATTATGTGAATGTTGTAGTTCATGTAATGCACCCAGAAGCCCGTAAATTTTACCGTCTGGAAGAATTGTGGAGCGATGGAGTAGCAGAAGAAATGTGATTGAAAGCAAAAAAAACAGACTTCGGCAATTTTGTTTGAACAATTTCTGATTTATAAACATTAATAAGAAAACACTAAGGAGAAGTAATATATATGTCACAGGATGAGCAAAGACCAGGAGACCGCGGACAAAACCGGTTGAAACCAAAAGGTGAAGGACAAGGCAAGACCCCTAAATTCAATATTTATTGGGTATGGGCCATTATTTTCGCCGTTTTGGTTGGATTCCAGTTATTCGGCAATGTAACACCTGAAGCCCAACAGACCTCCCGCCTCGAATTTTTTGATAATATGCTGGCGAAAGGGGATGTAGACAAATTGGTAACCATTACCAATAAGAACACTGTCCGGATTTTTATAAAGAAAGACAGTCTGAATAAACCCTACTACAAAACAAAGCTGGATAAAAACTTTGAGAACGCTAAAAAGTCTGATGGTCCCACTTTTGAATTCAAGATTGTAAAAGCGGAAGAGTTTGATAAGGATCTCGAGAAATTTTTCGAGAAATATCCTTCAGTTCCAAAGGTTGATAATAAGATTGAGCAGGAAGGAGAATGGTTCCCACAAGTGATCAGTTTTGTACTTCCACTCCTCGTTATCGTTCTGATCTGGATCATGCTCATGCGTAAGATGGGTGGATCTGCAGGCGGTGGCGCAGGACCAGGCGGTATCTTCAATATAGGTAAATCAAGAGCTACATTATTCGATAAAGGAACAAAAGTGAATATCACATTCGCTGATGTAGCCGGATTGGATGAAGCTAAAGTGGAAGTGATGGAAATCGTTGACTTCCTGAAAAGCCCTAAAAAATATACTTCTTTAGGAGGTAAAATTCCAAAAGGTGCCCTTTTAATCGGTCCTCCGGGTACAGGTAAAACCTTGCTGGCAAAAGCTATGGCAGGGGAGGCTCAGGTTCCTTTCTTCAGCTTAAGTGGTAGTGATTTTGTTGAAATGTTTGTTGGAGTAGGTGCGAGTCGTGTTCGCGACCTTTTCAAACAAGCCCGTGAAAAAGCACCTTGTATCATATTCATTGATGAGATTGACGCTATAGGCCGTGCCCGTGGTAAGAATGCCATCATGAGTAATGATGAAAGAGAAAGCACCCTTAACCAATTACTGGTTGAAATGGATGGATTCAGTGGCGAAAGCGGAATCATTGTTCTTGCCGCTACCAACCGTCCCGATGTATTGGATACTGCACTGCTTCGTCCAGGACGTTTCGACCGCCAGATTTCAATAGATAAACCCGACCTGAAAGGAAGAGAAGCAATTTTTAAAGTACATCTTAAACCTATAAAAATATCCCAAACCCTCGACATTCATAAACTCGCTGAGCAGACACCTGGATTCGCAGGAGCGGATATTTCTAACGTATGTAATGAAGCAGCCCTTATTGCTGCCCGTAAAGGAAAAGAAGCTGTTGAAATGGAAGATTTCCAGGATGCAGTGGACCGCGTAATCGGTGGATTGGAAAAGAAGAATAAGATCATCTCTTCCGACGAAAAGAAAATTATCGCTTACCACGAAGCGGGTCACGCTATCTGCGGCTGGTATCTCGAACATGCTTATCCTTTATTGAAAGTGACAATAGTTCCAAGAGGAACTGCCGCTCTCGGATATGCGCAGTATACTCCTAAAGAGCAGTATCTGTACAATACCGACCAGTTGATGGATCAGATATGTATGACACTTGGTGGTCGTGCCAGCGAAGAAATTTTCTTCCATAAGATTTCTACTGGTGCACAAAACGATCTTCAACAGATAACTAAGATCGCCTACTCAATGGTTACTGTTTATGGTATGAATGAAAAAGTAGGTAATGTAAGTTTCTACGACCCGGCAGCAGAAAATTCATTCACCAAGCCCTATTCGGAAGAAACGTCGCGCTTGATAGATGAAGAAGTAAGAAAGCTTATCGATGAAGCATATATAAGCACAAAGAAATTATTATTGGAGAAAAGAGGTCAGGTTGAAAAATTAGCAGAAGCATTACTTGAAAGAGAAGTACTTTTCCAAAGTGATGTGGAAGCACTGATTGGAAAACGACCTTATGAAGAAAAGAAAGTATTACAAGGTAATGATGAGGTGAAAGGCCCTGAAATTGAAATCAGCCCTTCTCCAATCAGTAACCCCGGTGATATTTCCATGAGTTAGTTCACCCGATTAATACGCTTACAGTGGCGATTAACATTACACCATCTAAGGAAACTATTTTCAAGAAAATACGGCAGGCGTTGACTCAGTCAACGCCTTTGCCATTTCCTCAAAGTGAAAATAGCCAGGGAGTCTATCCTGTTTCAGCACAGGAATTGGAACTGGAATTTGCAGAACGCTTCACAAAGCTGCAGGGGAAATTCGCTTATTGTCACGATAAGCAGGACCTTGCTAACCAGTTAAATGGTTTGCTTACTCAACAAAAATGGGAGAAGGTGTTTTTCGCTTCATCCGACCCTGAATTACAGAAAATACTTGGGTTAACTACTTATCCAACACATCAAACTAATGATCTGGCAGGCTGTGATGTATCCGTTACTTTTTGTGAATGCCTTGTGGCTCGCACAGGAAGTATGGTGTTGAGTGCTGCCCAACATAGTGGACGTACAGTAAGTGTGTATGCGCCAATTCATATCTGCATCGCTTTTACCAGTCAATTGGTTTATGATGTGAAGGATGCTCTTCAATTATTGAAAGATAAATACGGGGCCAATATTCCATCGCAGATAAGTTTCGCAACGGGTCCCAGCCGAACAGCCGATATTGAAAAAACCCTTGTAGTGGGTGTTCACGGACCCAAAGAAGTATATTGTTTTCTGGTTGAAGGGTGATTTACAGGTTCCGTTGTATCTTTATAGCTACCATGACTAGTCCCTCTTATAGATTATTTGTTTACGGATCCCTTTTAAGCGGATTCCGCCATCCTGCCTATCAGTATATCAGCGATTATTTTCATCTCATCGGTCCTGCCCAGGTTCGGGGAGTGTTATTCGATATGGGAGAATTCCCTGCAGCAATTCCTGTTACTGGCGATCAGTTCATAAAAGGTGAATTGTATGAGTTGAAGAATCAAGACGAATTCGGCTGGGCTATTGCCCAGTTGGATGATTATGAAGGAGTACATGGTGAAATGGGAGAAATAGCATTATATAGAAGGGATCTCGTTAGCGTTTTCTGTAACGGCGATAGTAGTGATGCCTGGGTGTATTGGTATAATGGAGACGTAACAGGTCACCCAATAATCCCTTCCGGCGATGTACTAGAATACCGGAATTCCAAAAACAGTCAATAAGCTACATGCAGTTACCCTCTGGCAAAAAAATCTATTTCTTATCCGATTTCCATCTGGGTGCTCCTGACTATGCCACAAGTCTTATTAGAGAAAAAAGAGTGGTTGAATTTTTGGAAGAAGTGAGGCACGATGCTGCCATCATTTTCATTGTTGGTGATATTTTCGATTTTTGGTATGAGTACCGTACCGTTGTACCTAAAGGGTATGTTCGTTTGTTAGGAAAGCTTGCTGAACTTACAGATGCCGGTATCAGTATCCAGTTTTTTGTTGGCAATCATGATATGTGGATGAAAGATTATTTTCAGCATGAATTGAATATCCCTGTTTTCTTCGAACCAAAAACCTATCAGTTTGGCGAAGTAAAAATGCTGATAGGCCATGGAGATGGATTGGGTCCCGGTGATCACGGATATAAATTTCTAAAGAAGATATTGCGTAACCCAATATGTCAATGGCTTTTTGGTATACTGCCACCAGTAGTAGGTATTTCATTGGCGGGTTTTTCAAGTAGAAAAAGCCGCGCAGTTACAGGAGATAATGATGGCATTTTTCTCGGAGAAGAGAAAGAATGGCTTATACAATACTGCAAGGAAACATTGGCAACACAACACTTCGACTATCTTATTTTTGGCCATCGCCACCTTCCTATCGATTTTCAATTGGGCCCAACAAGCAGGTATGTAAATCTGGGTGATTGGATCCGATATTATACATACGCCGTGTTCGACGGACAACAAATGACATTGCAATCCCGTTACCCAGAGCTCAATCAAAAGATTGTTAGGAAACCATGAGAAGTGCTATCATAATACTGTTTTCATGCATGTTGATGCCACTGCTTTCTGAAAGCCAAAGCCCTTTCATTCTGAAAAGATCTATTAATGGAACCTATTCAGATTTTACAGTCGATAATCTGGATAACGTCTATCTGTTCTCACCAATCGGTCAATTGAAAAAAATAAGTGCTACAGGAGATTCTGTGGCAGTTTTCAATGACATGCGTCGATTCGGTAAACTGATGACTGTAGATGTAAGTAATCCATTGAAAGCCTTGTTATACTATAAAGACTTTGGGACTGTGGTTGTGCTCGACAGGTTTTTGGGGAAAAGAAGCACACTTGACCTTCGGCGACTCGGAATGTTGCAGGTAAAAGCAATCGGTCAGTCGTACGATAACGGATATTGGGTCTTTGATGAACAAGAAGCCAGGTTAAAGCACCTCAACGAATTGGGAACAGTAATCGATCAGTTTACTGATTTCAGGATACTATTCGATTCAATGCCTTCTCCCCGATATATAACAGATCAGAACAAAACCCTTTATCTCTATGATGAATCGAAGGGGGTTTATATATTCGATTATTATGGTTCATTCAAGAAAAGGATTCCTATTACAGGCTGGAAAGATTTTTCGGTTGTACAAAATATCCTGTTAGGAAGAGACGATTCTCACCTTTATCGCTATGATCTTCAGACTATGACACTGAAGTCTTTTGACGTAACTCCGGAAATGTCAAAAGCTATTAAGATCAAGATTACTCCAGACGAATTATATGTATTGCAAAGCGACAGGCTCGATATCTATTTATATAAGCGTTGACAATTTTCTTGCTGTTAGTTCGGTAACTTTGCCTGCCAACTTGTTTTTGTATGGACAGGATTTTCAATTACGTTTTTCTTGATAACACCGTAGGTAGTTACCTTGTAATAGCTGCGATAATAGTCTTTGTAGCTCTTTTTAAAAAGTATCTTTCCCGATATGTAGCAGGTCTTTTATTTCGGATAATCCGAAAACTAGTTAAAGGTGTTGATAAGGAAACATTCATAAACCTGGTAGTGGCACCGCTTAGAACCTTCCTGCTCATACTTATTACCATAATTACTATTGAGAAACTGAATTTCCCAACAACACCTATTCATTTTGGTTCGATTAGTTTCAATCCTGATTTCAGAATATATAAGATAACGCTACATCAGCTTGTAGATACTCTGAGTGTAATCGTTATTATATTCTCTTTCATATGGCTTTTATTACGCATCATTGACTTTATAGCATTGATCCTGGAAAGAAAGGCTAATCTCACCGCAGATCAGAGCGATAATCAGCTAATAGTATTCTTTAAGGATTTCTTCAAAGTGATTATTGTTATCAATGGGTTCTTATTAGTGTTGAAATTTGGATTGCATCTTGATATTGGTAATCTTATCACTGGATTAAGTATCGCTGGTGCTGCAATAGCCCTCTCCACCCGTGAAAGTCTTGAAAACCTGATAGCTTCCTTCATCATATTTTTCGATAAACCATTCACTACAGGCGATCTGGTTAAAGTGCAGAATGTAACAGGTACTGTTGAGAAAATAGGGTTAAGAAGTACTCGTATCCGTACCGATCAAAAGACATTTGTAACAGTGCCGAATAAGCAGATGGTGGATAGTATTCTTGATAATTTAAGTCTTCGTTCTCAGCGAAGGGCATTTGTACAATTGGAACTACATGCTGCTACTACTCCGGCCAAAGTGGAGGAGTTAATAAAAAATCTGGAAGCGATTTTTCAACAACACAAAACAGATATTGACCAATACTCTGTGTTACTTTCAGATATAAATAAGAACGCTTTTCATATCCAGGTTGAATTTTTCACTCCTGCAGGTACTATTGCAGCTTTTAATGCCATAAGACAAAAGGTCAATATCGAAATGATACAGGCTTTAAATACACTGGAGATACGTTTGGCTGCGAAGGAAACTGAGCAAGGAGAGAAGTTGGTTTAGAGTGTTGCTTTCACCTCAAGGAAGAAATTCTTAATTTTACGGAGAGATTCAATCATTTCATAACGTTCCTGGGCTTTCTTGTTTTTCTTCAGGAAGTCCTTGGCGCCTTCGATGGTCAACTTGCGGCGTCTCAGCAAATCATGGATCAATAAGAGGTTCTTAATATCAACAGGGCGGAAATGCCTGTCGCCCTTACGATTGGTACGAGGTTGAACCATCGCAAATTCATTGGCCCAAAAACGGATAAGAGAGGTGTTTACGCTGAACATGTCAGCAACTTCCCCAATACTATAATACTGTTTTTGGAAAAGGGTCTCGTCTTCGGGTATATTTACCAGTGCCGCCTCCGTGTCCATTGATTTTAACGGCTTACGTCCCCGGGTAGATTTAGTGCGAACTAAAACAGTAGGGGCAGATTTAACCGGAATAGCTTCTTTCAGCGCTTTTATACGAACGCCAACGTTAACTGGAGCAGTTTCTTCCACTACAGGCAATTCAGCAACAGGTTCGCGAACGGGTTCCTGTATGGATTCCTGAATGGGTTCAGGAGCCACATCGTCGAACGAGAAAGCAATCTGCATGAATTT
Source organism: Chitinophagaceae bacterium (assembly GCA_016721085.1). Classification (GTDB taxonomy): domain Bacteria; phylum Bacteroidota; class Bacteroidia; order Chitinophagales; family Chitinophagaceae; genus Endoryza. The sequence goes on from JADKJI010000017.1 coordinate 68,607, forward strand.
ATTATCGGTTACTGCCATAGTGTGAGCGTAAAGATACGTATACCGAACCGCAAAGCAGCCCATGCCAAAGGCATGTGGAAAAGTCGCTTTTCCTGTTAAAAAAAAGCTTGATTTTTAGAGGGAAAAACTACCCTAAAAAGGACCAATTAAAAGCGGTTGAAAGAGGCAATTTGTGTAGATTTGCCAGAATCGTTTTATCACTAAAAAACAGTCTCGGGAGAAGCTATTTATGGCACAGGATACAACAGAAAATCTATCGAATAACAGTAATGGGTATGGTGCTGAAAGCATACAGGTTCTTGAAGGCCTGGAAGCGGTTCGGAAACGTCCCGCGATGTATATCGGCGATATCAGTGAAAAGGTTTGCATCACCTGGTTTATGAGGTAGTTGATAATTCCATCGATGAAGCATTAGCTGGATATTGTAAAAATATCAGCGTGTTTATCCATGAAGACAATTCGATCAGCGTAGAAGATGATGGTCGTGGTATTCCAACAGGTATGCACTCCAAAGAAAAAAAGAGTGCATTGGAAGTGGTTATGACAGTACTACATGCGGGTGGTAAATTCGATAAGAACACTTATAAGGTTTCAGGTGGTTTGCATGGTGTGGGTGTAAGTTGCGTAAACGCCCTCAGCTCTCATTTACATGTAACCGTTCAAAGAGAAGGAAAGATTTTTGAGCAGGAATATAATATCGGGGTACCCCAATATCCCGTTCGTGAAATTGGTGTTAGTGAAAATACAGGAACCAAGGTTCGCTTCTGGCCCGATCATTCCATTTTCACAGCAAGAGTTTATAAGAAGGAAACTCTGGAAGGACGTTTGAGAGAATTGGCTTACCTGAACCGTGGCATACGTATCATCTTAACCGACCTCAGAGAGAAAGATGAAGAAGGTAACAACTATACAAAAGTATTCTTCAGTGAAGGGGGTATTGTTGAGTTTGTAGAAATGCTCGATACCAATGCCGGTCGTAGCCCATTAATTCCTCGTGTAATATTTGTGGAAGGCCGTGATGAGAATACCAATGTTGCCGTTGAAGTAGCTCTCAGTTATAACGATAGCTACAATGAACATATCTATTCATATGTAAACAATATCAACACCATTGAAGGAGGTACGCACGTTTCTGGTTTCCGTCGTGCATTAACCCGTGTTTTCAAACAATATGGTGAGAAAGAGAATTTCTTTGAAAAAGCGAAAATTGAAATTGAAGGCGATGACTTCCGTGAAGGATTAAGCGCAATTATTTCAGTAAAAGTTCCGGAGCCACAGTTTGAAGGACAAACCAAAACAAAGCTGGGTAATAGTGAAGTGATGGGAGTGGTGGATACCACGGTATCAAAAGTATTGGAAGCTTATCTGGAAGAAAACCCACGTGAAGCAAAAAATATCATTCAGAAAGTGATATTGGCTGCTCAGGCAAGAGCAGCTGCTCGTAAAGCCCGTGAACTGGTACAACGTAAAAGTGTATTGAGTGGTGGTGGCTTACCTGGAAAACTAGCTGATTGCAGCGAACGTAACCCCGACCTCTGTGAGTTATACCTGGTGGAGGGAGATAGTGCCGGTGGAACCGCTAAACAAGGTCGCGATCGTAGTTATCAGGCCATCCTTCCACTTGCGTGGTAAGATATTGAACGTAGAAAAAGCGATGGAGCATAAGATCTACGAAAACGAGGAAATCAGGAATATGTACACTGCTCTTGGTGTTACTGTTGGAACCCCTGATGATCCGAAAGCCCTGAATATTGTAAAGCTTAGATATCATAAGCTCATCATCATGACCGATGCCGATGTGGACGGTAGTCATATCGCAACCCTGATTCTTACTTTCATCTATAGATACATGACTGAATTGGTGGAACAAGGCTATGTATATATTGCACAACCACCTTTATACCTTGTTAAGAAAGGTAAAGACCAGGCATATGCATGGAATGAAGAACAACGAAAGGCTTTGGTAGAGAAATTTGGCGCTGGTAAAGAAGATAGCGTAAACGTTCAGCGATACAAAGGTCTTGGAGAAATGAACTCAGAACAATTATGGGATACAACCATGAACCCTGATACCCGAACCCTGAAAAGAGTGACTATTGAAAGTGCTGCGGAAGCAGATCGCATTTTCAGCATGCTTATGGGGGATGAAGTGGCTCCAAGAAGGGAATTCATTGAGACCCATGCGAAATATGCAAAATTAGACATCTAAAAGACCTTAAGCATTGTATATTAATTAGTTAAAGAATCCCGGTTTACCGGGATTTTTTTATGTTGTACAAATATTCTTACCCCCGGAACCCTTAAAAAGCAGTAAATTTGCGCTTTACTAATAATAAAATTATAACTATGACAGACGTAACACTCACCGCGTATAATGTGAAGACTAAAGAGAAAAATGTTCCCATTCAGGAAGCGGTGATTACAAAAACAGCAAGAGGTGCTTACATGGCGCAAGGGCACGATGGCAAAGGTAGTAAGCTCACTACGCTGATGAATGAAGCAAAAGCACTGGCTTGCATTAAAGCTGGTATCGCTAAACAAGGCTGGTAATAGTCTACTTATACCGGAAAAGCTGTCTGTTCATTGCTTTAAATCAGTAATAACAGGCAGTTTTTCTTTTCTTACAATAGCAATAACCAATCCTCCTTATGTTTCCATCTTTCAATAGGGTATGTGTTATTATGGGATTCCTGGTAAGCCTTCAATCGGCTGTATCTGGACAAACCATTAATCCATATCATATGAATGGCAATGCCTATCAGGAAAACTGTAACTGTTATACTCTCACTGATGATGTTAACAACCAATTCGGGTCTGTATGGAACATCAATAAGATTGATCTCAACCAACCATTCGATTATAAGTTCAATATCAATATGGGTTGTCGTGATAACGATGGCGCTGATGGTATTGTTTTCGTTCTGCAACCGATAAGTACCAGTTTGGGATCTTCAGGTGGAGGTTTGGGTTACTCAGGAATTACTCCATCTATTGGTATTACTATCGATACCTGGCAAAACACCAACGATAACGACCCTGCATTCGATCATATAGCCATACATCGCAATGGCGATATCAATCATACTTCTTCTAATAACCTTGCAGGTCCAATTCAGGCACTCGCGGGATCCGAAAATATAGAAGATTGCCAGTGGCATGTTTTCCGAATAATATGGGATGCAACAACAAAATCACTCTCTACTCAAATTGATTATAAAGACAGGTTACAGACAACTATCGACCTTGTAAATACTGTATTTAGTGGCAATCCGATGGTGTTCTGGGGATTTACTGGTTCTACGGGCGGTTCCAGAAACCGTCAACGATTCTGTACCTCCTTGAACCCGGGTATAACATCTCTCGAAGGAATTAATACCTGTTTTCCCAATGCGGTTCCTTTTACAGACAGTTCAGCCTCTTTCGGTTCCATTGTAAAATGGTATTGGAATTTCGGTGATGGAACGGTCGATTCTGTACAAACACCCACTCCTCATATTTTTCCGGCTCCCGGTTATTATGATGTGAAATTGAATATTAAAGGAAATGATGGATGTATCTCAGATACGTTTCACCGTCTTATCACAGTCGGGTCAAAACCGATTACTGATTTCGGTTACCAATTTCCTTTATTGTGCGAAGCTATCCCAGTAACCTTTCAGGATTCATCCATAGTTCAATATGGAACCATCAATAGCTGGATATGGAACGTAAATGCAGGAGCAGATACAACAACAGCCGTTTCGCAATTCATTCATTCATTCAGTGAAGGGCAGCAACAGGTAAGTTTGCGCGTGCAAACTAAAGAAGGTTGTGTATCGGATCCTCTTACAAAAACTGTAAATATTTTTCCAAGGCCAGTCATAGATATCCAGGCAGATGATGCCTGTTTTAAAGAGCCGCTAACCTTTATTTCCAATAATCTGGAACCTGCAAAACCCATAAGGCAATGGTATTGGAATTTAGGAAATGGAAAGACTGATAGTTCATCCATTGTGCATCCTGTCTATAATAGCGGTGGCGATTACCCGATTACACTCTTTGCAATCGGTACTAATGGCTGTATTTCTGAAACTCTTACAAAAACGATAAAAATTTATTCCACCCAGGCTAATGCTGGAAGAGATACCGTAGTAGCCGATAACCAACCCGTTCAGCTTCAAGGTACAGGTGGAGTATTGTATTCATGGTCGCCTGCTACTGGTTTGAGTAACCCAAATATTGCCAACCCCATAGCATTGGTACAACAACAAACTACCTACACACTTACTGCTTATTCACCAATAGGATGTGCTACCACAGATGATGTGACCATCAAAGTGTTCAAAGGCCCTGCATTTTATGTTCCAAATGCATTTACACCAAACGGAGATAGCCGAAATGATCGCTTCCGTTTTATTCCCGTGGGAATGAAACAGGTTCACCATTTCAGAATCTTTAACCGTTACGGACAAATGGTGTACACTTCTACTGATCCGCAGAAGGGATGGGATGGTACAATGAATGGAAAATTACAGTCTTCAGGTACTTTTATTTGGATGCTGGCAGGGACTGATTATACGGGAAAAGAGTATCAGTTGCGTGGGACAGTCCTTCTTATTCGTTAATACAAACAGTAATATATTTTTTTAACCGCAGAGACGCGGAGACGCAGGGAATTCCTCTGCGTCTCCGCGTCTCTGCGGTTAAATGTATTTGTATTGGCTGTTAATTTTCAAATTTTCAAATTTCCAAATCTTCAAATTCTCACACCCTATCCTAAAAACGACAAAACAGGATACCCCTTCTTCAATATACTCACATCATCTGCACCCAACCATTTTTTCAAAAGTGTGGCATATACATTTTTGAAATCTACCTGGAATTTCAAATCGCCTTCTTCCAAATTGGTTAAGTCGGGATGTGCATTCAGCATACCTTTTTGTTTCAATGCACCGCCGATAAAGAACATATTATTTGCAGTACCATGGTCGGTGCCACCACTGGCATTTTGTGAAACTCTTCTTCCGAATTCTGAAAACGTGGTTATTAATACATCATCGAAACGGTTATTGGCTTTCAGATCTTTTACAAATGCACTGATGGCATCATTCATTTCAGTAAACAATCTTTTCTGTTGTCCTTCCTGTGCCACATGGGTATCAAAACTTCCTAAAGACACATAATACACTTTGGTATTGATATCTGATAAGATCAATGAAGAGATGGTCTGGAAATTTCTGCCTAATTCTGTCGATGGATAACTGGCAGTACTGGGATGAAGCTTGCTTTGTTTAAAAATATAATCTGCGCTACTTAAGGTTTCGGCCATGGTTTTATATAGATAATCTACAGGCCTCTCCGACTGGTTAGTCGATGGATGCTGTGAAGCTATATCCCTGAAATATTTTTCATTAGCTGTATTGAAAAGTCTACGGGGATCTTTCATGGCTAATCCCTTTACATTATCTCCTTTCATGGCCATACTTAAAACATCATCTATTTCCAGTGCCTGAGTTGGTTTATCGCAACCGGCACATTGCGCATCAAGATAACGCCCCAGCCATCCTGTATATACATATTCATTGCTATTACTGGCGCTTTGCCAAATGTCCATGCTTCTGAAATGTGAGCGGTCGGGATTAGGATAACCAACGCCATTAAGAATTCCCAGATGTCCCTCATCGTATAAGCCCTTAAAAGCGATAAGCGAAGGATGCAGACCGGTTTCATCATTTAGTGAAAGGGCTTTTTCTTTTTGTATACCCAATTTTGGACGCGACTTATAATAGATATCGTTTCGAACTGGTATCACCGTATTGAGACCATCGTTCCCTCCGCTAAGTTGAAGTACTACTAAAACTTTGTTCCCGGGCGGAACAAGGGCCGGACGTTCAAACGCTTTCAGGAATTTCGGCAGCAGTAATGAAGCCGTGGCCAATGATCCGGTTTGAATGAATGTTCTTCTTTTTAAAAGCATAAACAACTTTTTAAGTATCCCTGTATTTGTTTATCGATCGACAGTGATGAAATAATTTTAGCATAATTGATATTCAGGGGCACTCATTAAATGAGTAGTAACCGTCATTATAAACGATTCCCTGCTGGAAGCATCTGCGTGTGCCAATAAAGTAGATTCCGGAAAACCTGTACCCGTTTGGAGCAATCTGCCACTTAGGGTACTAAGTAATTTTTCTCTTGGAACTTTTTCAAACTGTTTTATAAAAAGGTCCCACTTTACTTCAGATGCGGTTAATTGATTGCCAAGTTTTCCCATGGCTTTATTCGGGTTATTTTTTCTTCCCATCATCTGATCGTCATCATCTTTTGGTTTCATAGATAACTCATCAGTGCCATAAATCAATTGGGGAATTCTCATCCGAAGCATTAAGGAGGAACTATCAATCCAGGTTTTCCCACCAGGCCATCCTGCTACATTTGGTGGATAGAAAAGAATTTGGCCTAATAGTCTTTGTAATAAAAGTACAGTCTCAGGGTTTTTCCATTCCATAGGCAAAACCCTTTGCATGCCTGCTAATAATTCTATCGGGGACTTAATTTTATTTCCAATATTTTTTGCATCATAAAACCATTCAGAGCTAAATATAGATGCCATCAGCTCACTAATATTATAATTGCTTTGGAAGAATTTTTTTGATAGCTCATCTACTCTGGCTTCGTCCACATCCTCATTAACGAAATAGCGGTAGATTTTTTTTGTAATAAATCGGGCTGTTTGTTGTTGTGATAATAAAAGGCTAAGAATATCTTCTCCTGTAAAGTTGCCAGTTTTGCCCAACACGGTTTTCGAACCTTTATCATGTTGAAAAGGACGAAAAGCGAAATCACCCGCTAAAGTCGCCCCCCATCCCGTAAAGGCACGTGCAGCTTCTTTTATATCGTTTTCCGTATAATTTCCACGTCCCATAGTGAAAAGCTCCATCACTTCACGGGCAAAATTCTCATTAGGGTGATCTTTCTTATTCTGATTATTATTCAGAAAGTTGATCATAGCGGCGCTCTTACTTACGCCGGTAAGGAGATCACCGAAATTTCCCAGTGCATTTTTTCTGATGATATCCAATAACTGCTGCTGGTATAGAATGTTCAGGTTGCGGCTGGCAAAATGACCATGCCAGAAAAGAGACATTTTTTCCCTCAATTGCTGGTTGCTATTGATCATTTCATTCAACCAGGAGATATTTAGACTTTTTATGTTTTCTCTCGATTGTTCTCTAAGCTGTTTCTTCTGCTCGTCAGACAATTGTCTTTTTTGCTGGTTACCCACTTCGTCAATCCCCATCACTAACCCTTTAAGGGCCGAATCGGCCACATCTATATATTCAGGGACTTTAGCAGAAGCTTTAAACAGGGCTTTTACATATGAAGCAGAAGATGCGGAACTGATTTCTGTGAAATCTTCAGCCATAGGACCGAATCCAGCTCTCCATAAAAGGTGCTGGTTACGAAGTTGATTGCTCACTGCCATTCGGGAATATTTTGATTAGGACTAGCTGAAAAACGAAAAGTTTAAATACTATTTATACACCTGCTTAATAATAATTAGTTAAAATAGGTCATTAAACCTGAAGGTGCGTGCTTCCGCGCACCTAATTACCCTAATGGAAAATACTGAAAATACAATTTCCGTTAGGCACCTGTAAATATTGTGTGCAGTAGGCCACTATTTGATATAACTGTTATTCAGTATAAATAAAAATCAACAAAAATATTTGCGATATTATTATAAGTGAGATGAATTACTGTTGATTATCATTATTGTTAATATTTGGATAAATGTTACAATTTGATGATAGTTGAACCAAAATAGGGTTGAATCGCTGCTGGAATATTTATTCCTTCAGTAGTTTGGTGATTTTCGAGCAAGCAAGCTACAATTCTTGGTAAAGCAAGTGAGCTTCCGTTCAATGTATGAACGAACTGTGTTTTTCCTTTGGCATCTTTATAACGGGCTTTCATCCTGTTCGCCTGGAAACTCTCGAAATTACTTACAGAACTAACTCCAAGCCATTTCTGCTGAGCCGCACTAAAGACTTCGAAGTCGTAAGTCTGGGCAGAAGCAACCCATATCGCCTCCGCATAACTTTAAGATACGGTAGGGGAGTTCTAAAGACTGCACCAATTTTTCAACATGGGCTACCATTATTTCCAATACATCATAGCTATTGTCAGGATGTACTAATTGTACTATTTCCACTTTATCGAACTGATGAAGCCTGTTTAACCCTCTTACATCTTTTCCATAACTACCAGCCTCTCTTCTAAAGCAAGGGGTATATGCAGTCATTAATATAGGCAGATCACTTTCTTTTGAAATTGTGTCGCGATAGATATTTGTTACTGGAACTTCGGCTGTAGGTGCTGAGGTAGAAATTATCTTCAGTAGCATGATACATTTGTCCTTCCTTATCAGGTAACTGGCCCGTGCCATAAGCCGAAGCTTCATTTACCTATCAATGGGGCATGAATTCTGCATATCCTGCTGCAGTATTGAATTCAAGGAAGTACTGGATTAGGCTCTTGTAATTTTGCGCGCCTTGTCCCGTGTATACTGGGAAGCCACTACCAGTAATTTTATTCCCTAACTTTAAATCAATCAGTTTGTATTTTTTATGCTAGATCCCAATGGGGGAACAGCCCCCTTCCGGTAATTTCGGAATGCACCACCTTCCTCTTACCTACGCAATACTTCTCTTCAGGGGTTTTTCCAGCAGGCACCTGTGCAGACGGAAGATTGGGAAGCAGGTAAAGTATGGCTTCAATATTTTTTTCAGCATCGCTCAGTTTTTCTGAATTCAACTGCGTTTTTAAAGCGGCTACTTCTGTTTTCAAAGCTTCCGCTTTTTCTTTCTCTCCTTTAGCCAACAATTGGCCGATATCTTTTAAGCTGCACGTTTATTTTTGCTTACAAATCTCATCCAGTTCAAATTGATATTATTTTCTTTTCTCATCCCAAAGAAGCAATTCATCCACCAATTCAGGCTGTTTGAAATTTTTAATAGCCAGAGCGTTGTTCACTAATTCCGTGTTCTGGCGAATAAATGGCACTGCTAACATAACCTTATTTTCCGCAAAGTGCAAGGATGCCGGTCAGACGGTCAACCGGCTGAATGCCCTAGCTTTGTATAAAAATTAAGCTATGATAGATGCATCCCTGATGATACAAATGTTGACCTGGCAGGTTATAAAGTGGTGAAGAACTTACGGGTAGTTAGAGGTATTACAGTTCGTTCCCGAAGTGTATTGGAAATATGGCTGGTGGTAAACGCTTTTCGGTGGCCGAATTTCCATTTATATTGAATTGTGTGAAGAGCCAGGGAAGAAGCGCTATGCAAATGATGCAACATACACGGCAGGAAGAGGAGCCAATGCCATCATTGCCATGCGCTATGATGCCAATGGCCGTGAATGGTGTAACTGAAGTATTGAGAAACTATGGTACTGCCGTGTGGTAGAAAAGAAAACAGTTACTGATTATCTTATCTATTATTACTTCAAACAAATGACTTCCGCACCAGGAAGCATATATCTTTGCGCCATGCAAATAAAGGATGACCATAAACAAGATGGGTGAGGACTGGAAATAAAACTGGTAGAGCGTTTTGGCAGGAAGCCTGATATGGAAACCATATTGTTCCCTGATAGGTATTCAGGAATTTAGAACTACACAGAAATTTACAAAAGAACAGAAGCAAGACCTTATGCATGTGGCTGTTTGTTCCCTTTTCATACCAAGCGGATTCTATGAAATTGGAAGGGTATGATGTTGACAATTGGCCACATTTCAAACAGTTGAAACCTTTGCCAGACATGAACGCCATTGAGCAGGAGAATTTCCTGAAGGACCATGCTGCTTTATTTCACTACTCATGATTTTGAAAAAGATCAGCAAATGAAGAAAGTATTCTTGCTTGTTATGGTATTAACTTATTTGCTTCTTGCTGCTCAGGCTGCAGAAAATGCTATTCATTTTAAGGATCCCGGAGAAAGGATGTATTGATACGGAAACAAACAAAGAAAGAGGATATGGTTATACGATTATCAGATTCCACTCCTTTACATCAGGATAATTTTCTGAAACTGGTAAAGCAACATTATTACGATAGTATACTTTTCATAGGGTGATAGAACATTTTATGATTCAAGCAGGTGATCGAACTCGAAAGAACTAAGACAAGTTATCATTAGGAAATGGCAGTCCCTGAAGTATAACGGTTCCTGCCCGAAGATTCCGGTCTACACTTTTCCATAAAAGGGGTTATTGCAGCAGCCCGTATGGGCGATAACGTAAACCTGAAAAGCCAGTAGCGGAAGCCAGTTTTATATCGATTCAGGGGAAAGTATATGATGACGAAGGCCTGGATTCGAGAAGTAGAGATCAATCATTTAAAAGGAAAAGTACCCCAGGCGCACAGAGTTTATAAAACTCTTGGAAGTGCACCCCATCTCGACCAGAATTTATACAACTTTTCGGCGAGGTGGT
>JADKJI010000018.1 GCA_016721085.1 Chitinophagaceae bacterium
CAAATAAGTTTCAATAGAAATCAACATTTCTCACCCTCTATTTACCTCATCGGTTCAATCACTTTTTTATAGTTGGTTTGAAGATGCTGTCGAATCCGGCAACGGCACGTAAAGGAAATTTATTGGCAGCAGGCGGTATGACTATCGCTATTGCAGGTACTATCTTTTGTATGAAGAAGAAGGACATAAACTAAGTATTTATATCTGGATATTTTCGGATTGGCGATCCGGTAGTATTGTGGGAGGTGATAGCCGCCAAAAAGTGAAGATGACAGCGATGCCTGAAATGGTGAGCCTGTTTAATGGTATGGGTGGCGCTTGTGCGGCATTGATATCTATTACGGAGTTTCGTCATTTGGTGAAAGATTTTAATGCGGCTGATTATGGTGGAGACGGCTATTTGTTCTTCTCTCAGATTGATCCGGTTACATTGCTAATTATACTTCTTGGATTAATAATTGGTACGGTTTCTTTTGCAGGTAGTATGATTGCGTAGGGTAAATTGAATGGTAAAATTGAAAGACTTTTCTTTCCCCGGACAACATATAATGAACCTGGTGGTAATGGCATTGATATTGGGTCTTGCTGGTTATATGATTGCTGCAAGTCCTGCACAAACAATCACCTTCTTCTATATTATTGTTATACTTTCTGTGGTATATGGTGTGATGTTCGTATTGCCGATTGGTGGTGCGCATATGCCAGTTGTTATTTCTCTTCTTAACTCTTTCACTGGTGTTGCTGCAGCATGTGGTGGCTTCCTGTACGATAATAAAGTGATGCTGACAGGTGGTATATTAGTTGGTGCTGCTGGTACCTTACTCACCATCCTGATGTGTAAGGCGATGAACCGCTCTCTGAAGAATGTATTGATTGGTTCATTTGGGCGGGAATAAAGCCGTGGCAGATCCCGGTGGTACACCCCAAAGGCGCTTATAAAGAAATCTCTTAGCGATACAGCCGTGGTAATGACTGTATATACCGTGTTATGATTGTTCCCGGTTATGGATTGGCGGTAGCACAGGCACAACATGCTTGTCTCATGGGTGGAAAAATGCTGACAGAAAAAGGTGTAGATGAATTATGCCATTCACCCGTAGCCGGACGTATGCCAGGTCTGATGAACGTATTACTCGCCGAAGCCGATGTTAGCTATGATAAGCTGATGATGGAAATGGAGCAGGCGAATGAATTATTTTCAAACACAGTGTGGTATTGATGTGGAGCGAACGACGTTGTGAATCCAGCTGCTAAAGCTGACCTGCTTCTCCTATATACGGCATGCCGATTTTGGATGTTGAATTAGCGAAGCATGTGATTGTTAATAAGCGTAGTATGAAGCCTGGTTATGCAGGTATTGAGAATGATCTTTTCTTCAGGCCTAAGACATCGATGTTGTTTGGGGATGCGAAGAAGGTGCTGCAGGACCTTATTGCAGAAATCAAGAATGTTTAGCATGTTCAAGAAGTTATATAAGTTCAATAGGTTCCATATCGATTAATTTCAGTCTTCAAGTAATTTATAAAATATAACCGCGGAGACGCAGAGACGCAGAAGGCCAACGTCTCTGCGTCTCACTGAACTCACCTTCTAAAACCCAAACAGCAAACCATTAGTGAGCCCTCTGGAACTTATTGAACCTCTTGAACCTTACAAGTATGCTCCCCCACCAACTTATACAGTCCTTAGCTACTGCCCCGGGTTTCAGCAAGGAAGCTTTCAAAGCAATGCATCCGGAGGTAGATAACCTCCGTCCGAATAAATCCGATGAAGCCGGTGATTAAAGTTCCGGTTTGGGTGAATAAGGTTGATGAGGGAAGAAGAAGCAGCGGAGATGACTCCGATACCCTGGAGTACACGGGCTATTATTTATCGCATCGTCCTTCGTTTACATTTTGATCCTTTGTTTCAGGCGGGCGCTTGTATGTTACAAGCATCAAGTATGTTTCTTGAATTAGCAAGTCCGGCAAGCAATGGATGTATCACACAATCCATTCGGGTATTGGATGCTTGCGCCGGGAAATCGACATTATTACAAAGCGTAATATCCTTGAATGATTTATTGGTGAGTAATGAAGTGATAAAATCGCGCGCCGCAATACCTGACGCGAATATCACCAAATGGGGCGCCGCGAATGTAGTAGTGACTAATAGTGATCCTCGTGAGTTAGGACGACTCGAGAATTATTTTGATCTGATGTTAGTCGATGCACCCTGCAGCATTAGTAGTTTAATCAGACGCGATCCTGGGGCGGTTGTTGAATGGAGTGAAGGGGCAGTGGAATTATGTGATCCAAAGACAACAACGTGATTCTGGCAGCTTATATCCCTCATTAAAGAAGATGGAGTATTGATTTATTCCACTTTACTTATTCAGAAGCAGAGGATGAAGCGATCATTGATTGGCTGATGAAACTATTCTCTTAGAATCTATTTCATTAGATATAAAAGAATGAGTGGGGGTATTACCCCATAAAAAAGGAACAGGCTATCGTTCTGGCCCGATAAGGTGAAAGGGGAGAAAGGTTTCTTTATCAGTTGTTTCCGAAAGAAAGAAGGCGGAGAACGGAATGCAAGACCTTTCAAAAAAATAAGGAGCAGCAATTGCCAAAGGCTGAAATGGGGTATTTGCAGCCTTTTGCTGGCAATTTTAACAATTTGAGTTTTTCAGACAAGAAGACGGGGTGTTCGCAATTCCTGCATCATTGGAACCTTGGGATATATTATTTCTTATTAATTCATCCAGTCTATAAGGCAGGCCGGTATATCATTAGGCAAAGCAGGGGGAAAGGAATGGGTGCCAGAACATGCACTGGCATTGAGTAATTATTGTAATCCTGCCCTTGTTGTAGTTTCGTTAAACCGCGAGCAGGCCATACAATATTTACGTCGTGAAGAAGTTCCTTTAGACTGGATCCGGGAGCAGTTACCTACGGGTTTTAAGCAGGGATGGTCATTGGTTCAACTCGAAGGCACCAGCCTTGGATGGATCAAGATACTGCCCAACCAGGTCAATAATTACGCACCCTAAAGAATGGCGTATCCTTATTAAGCCGGATAATTAAATATTTTCAGCATCTTTGCAACAGCAGTAAAGAAATACGCTACCTATGTCAAGAATCAGGATCATTTTTTGGCACTCTTCCTGTTATCCGCTACCGGACTGTTTTCCCAAACCAAAATTCAGGTGCAGGGTGTATCCCGTCATGCATTTGGTGCATACTGTTGCTCCAAAAGAGAACTGGTATAGCGTGGGAAGAACGTATAATATAACAAGTCCAGCGAACTGGCTCCTATAACAATACTTCAATGGATAAACCGCTGTCTATCGGTCAGCAGTTGAAGATTCCTTTGACAGCAGTAAACTTCACACAAGATGGGAACGAAAGCCGCTGATGAGGTTTTTGTTCCTGTATATCATCAGGTAGCAGAGAAGGAAATGGTATTTCCCGTATCAGCAATAACTATAATAAGATTCCGGTTGAACCTTAGAGAAATGGAATAATGTAAAGAACGATCAACTGAAGAGCGGCATGTGGTTGGTAATCGGATATTTGAAAGTGAAGTCAGCCCAATCATCTCTCGCTTCATCAGGAACCAATAAGATTGTTCCTGTTAGTCCAACAGTGACTCCTGCAAAAGAATCGACAGCAGCAGTAGATACAAAGAAGACACCAGTTACTCCACCTGCAATCAAGAAGGAAGAGCCACCGAAGCCAGAGCCAACAAAAGATACAAAAACTGAAGTGGTGAAGCCCGATGTTCCAAAGCCTGAACCACCCAAGCCTGAAGTAAAAGAAGAGGCAAAGGCCACTGAACCCGTTCCTGTTGCTGTTAGCAACAATGGTGTACCTGCCAGTCATAATGGTGGTGCCTTCAGAAAATGGTTTTCTGATAAAGGAGGCAATACCACAGGTAATGCCGGTATCTTCCGTAGCACGAGCGGATGGAATGATGGAAAATATTATGCGCTTATCAATAATGTGCCAGTAGGTACCATCGTAAAAGTTACTTTCTCTTCTACAAACAAAAGCATCTATGCAAAAGTACTGGGACAACTCCCCGACATGAAAGAAAGCGTTGGATTAGCTGTGAGGATCAGTGACGCGGCGGCTTCGGAGTTGGGGGTGGGGAATACGAAGTTTTACGTGGAGGTCAAATATTAAATTTCTTTGTTGGTTGTTTGTTCAAGAAGTTCCAATAGTTCAATAGGTTCCATAGGGGCTTACTAATATTAGGCTGCTTGTGCTTTAAGTTTTTATCAGAGGCGCAGAGACGCAGAAAGCCCCTGCGTCTGCGCCCTCTGCTGGTATTTTATACAATTGCAGCAGTTACCAACTAGTCAAGCTCCTCTGGAACCTATTGAACTAATGGAACTTTTTGACCTTATTATCTTTACTCAAATCCATGATTTCGACTTTACGGAACTCCGCGGATGACTCTCACTCTGCAAAAATATACCCGAATTCAATAACTGCCCTTCGATTTTATAGGCGGGGTCGAAGAAGGTAACGTTACCACCTCCGGTTTGAGGTTTTTGATCTACGAGAACGGTGTCGCCGTTTACGCTATGTCTTATTGCGGAGTCGCCGAGTACCATTACTTCAGCACGAACCCACTGGTCGCCACGATAGGTTTTTGAATTGGAGTTGATGCAATGCGCTGTAACGAGTTTTTCTTTCATCACTACATTGGTGCCGGGAGTACAGAGATTACAAGTGGTTCTTTCACCTGTTGAATCACCACCCAATAGTTGCACTTCGATAGAGATAGGGAAGTCCTGGTTTTTTAACATGGTAGCTGGTGGCTGACAATGTACCATGATGCCACTGTTCCTATAAGCCCATCCGGGTCCGCTGGGCACCTGGCCAACAAAGCGATATTCAACTGCAAAATATAACTGAGTAAGGCGTTTTGCAGAAGATATGTCCGAAGCGTTCATCGAATTCGTTATAGCCATCGTAAGAAACTTTCATTACCCCATTTTCTACGGAAGGTATTGCGAAATTATCGCCAAGTTCGTCCTAATTTTCACTTTCCACCCTTTCAGGTTCTTGCCAAAGCTGTTTCCATTTACGGTTATCCCTGTGCTGATAGGTTCAGGCAGCTGGCAATTAAAACGAGTACGATTAATTTTTTCTATCTATTGTTGGTTTTATTCGAAGCGGTATCCTCTCAGGAAATCTTCGGTGGTCATTTTTTTTTTCCTTCTAATTGTAATTCCTTTTTACGTCGAGCAGTCCGTCGGCACAAACAAAACGAAGATAAGTTTTGCTGTCTGTTTCAAAGCTGCCAATCGGGAGGTTGGCATGTATGCATTGGCAATCTCACTTCTATAGATCTTCAACATCTTGCCTTGCAGACTTGTGAAAGCTCCTGGAAAAGGTGATAAGCCTCTTATTAGATTATGCCCCTGCTGTACGTGTTTTGAAAAATCGATCTTGCAGGTCTCGTTGAAAATCTTTGGTGCATGGGCTATATGTTCCGACATCAGCTGTGGTTGTTCTTTCAGAGTGCCTTCTGTGAGTGCTTTTATGGTTCTTACCAATAAGGCAGCTCCGATATCTTTCATCTTATCATGCACTTCTCCTGCAGTCTCGTTTTCTCCGATGGGAAATGATTCCTGAAAGTATATCACCGGTATCTATCTCATGTTTCAGTTTGAACGTAGTGACGCCGGTTTCTTTTTCACCATTGATAACAGCCCAATTGATAGGGGCAGCACCGCGGGTATTGGGGCAACAGACTTCCGTGTACATTGATAGTACCCAACGGAGCATATTCCATACTTTCTCTGGCAGCATCCTGAAGGCAACCACTACCTGCAGATCGGCCTGAGGATTCTAATTCCTCAATAAATTCCGGATTGCGAAGTTTCTCGGGTTGTAATAATTTGAGTGAATGTTCAACGGCGTATTTCTTAACAGCGCTTTCGGTGAGTTTCATTCCACGTCCTGCGGGTTTATCGGAGCGGTCACAACCCCAACGATATTATATCCGGCCTGCACTAAAGCATCGAGAGGCTACGGCAAATTCGGGGTGCCCATGAAGATGATGCGGGGGGTGTTCATTGGGGCAAAAGTAACTATTCTTGTTTGAGTTTTTGACAAAGGGTTATGGGTTCATGGTTTAAAGTTTAAGGTTCATAGGTGCAAAAGTAAAAATGACGAACGTTTTGTGGTTTTTTGATAAGAGTTTTACCGCAGAGGATTCGCAAGGCTTATGGTGATTTCTATTAGTTATTCTGTCGCTGCCTCAGGGGCCCTACTAGCTTATTTAAATCCACATAAAATTGCAAATTCAAATTGCATTGAAGTTTTAGGAGACTACTGGCTTCTTGCAGGTGTCGAGAGCTTTTAAAAACAGTAAAATTAAATACGTGTTTTATCTCTGTTTTTACGCATCTGCGGTGAAAAACTCACAATTCTTCCCTTACAATTACGTTTCACCCAAGAACCCCTTAAATATTAAACCCAAAACCTTACTCCTCCTTGAACTTAGCTTTCGAAAACTTGTTTTCTCTCACATTCAATCCGCACATGATTAAGGTATTCAGTAGATGACCACTATATGGTGGTGGAAGGCACCGATCCCTTGTTACATCTCGAAAAGGATATTGATCTTATAGGCTCTGCCGCCACTATTGCCGCTGCAAAACCTTTCCTGCAACAGAAACAACCCGATGTAATATTATTGATTATAATCTCCCCATGGAATGGATTTGTGTAAAGAGATTCGTGTAAATGGCCTGGTGTTTTTGTATTGGGACTAAGCACTTTTAACCAGGAAAGTTTTATCAAGGAATATGATGGATAATGGAGCTTCTGGGTATATCCTTAAGAATGCCACCCAGCAGGAATTGAATGAAGCCATTCATCAGGTGGCATCAGGAAAAACCTATCTGGGATTTGAAGTGGCAAAAACATTACAAGCTGCCCAACAAAAAGGACAAAACGAAATCGTACTCGGCAAACGGGAAAAAGAAGTACTTAACTACATAAAAGACGGATTCACCAATGGTGAAATATGCCAGAAGATGGGCATCAGTATCAATACCGTTGATACCTACCGTAAAAGCCTTTTAGCGACGTTGAATGCGAGGAATACGGCGGAGTTGATAAAGGTGGCGGTGGTGAGGGGTTGATCACTTTTGAGTTATAGGCCTTATTAATGTTCAAGAAGTTCAATAGGGTTAAAAGGTTCCAAAGGGCCTACTGATGGCAGGCAGTTTGGAATTTTAAAATATAACCGCAAAGGCGCAGAGACGCGGAGGCACCTCCCCGTCTCTGCGCCTCTGCCGGTCACACTTATCAAACAAACTGCGAACTTTTAGTAGGCCCTGTGGAACCAATTGGAACCTTATTGAACTTATTCTTCTACATTAAATACTTCCCTCTAACTTCTAAACTCCTTCCAGCCCGGTTTCCACGACTCACGTATCTCATCAGCCGATAAACCGCTTTGAGTTGTTGCCAGAGATCGTTATTACAGAAAGTTTGTTGAAGAAAGATTTAGTTTATAGGCGTCGATGAGGTATTGCAATTCTATTCTTCCTCCTAATTTCTTGCGAACGGTTTCGGGATCGCCACCAACATTCCATCCATAACATACCAGGCCGTAGTTTTTGGAGCTTTTAGCACCTTCTGTTGGATTGGGAGTGAATGAGTATAAAGTTTTTGGTAAGGAAGGATGTCCGAATACCTGGAATGGTGTTGATGTGCCACGACCTTCACTCAATACCGTTCCTTCGAAGAAGCAGGTGGAAGGATAGAGGTAGATGGATGCCATATCGGGTAAGTTAGGTGATGGCCTTACAGGTAATTGATATAAACTTTTATGGGTATAGTTACCGCACTTGATAATCTGGAAATGGAAGGGAGTATCTTTTGAATTCTGTGCTGTTTTATAATAAGCGAATCTTTCATTTGCTTTTGCACTAAGCCATTTTTCTCCGGCAATCATTTGACTGACGGCCAACAAAAGAGCGGTATTTAAGATCGAGTACTGGTCCGTCTACATAAAAACCATTGGGGTTGGGACGGTCCAATATCATCAATGGCTTACCCGCTTCAAAAGCGGCGTTCATGAATTCTTCCAATGAAGATATATAGGTATAGAATCTTGTTCCTACATCTTGTATATCGAATACCAACAGATCCACTTTTTGCTGAAGTCTTCTGCAGAAGGGATTCTTTTGCTTCCGTATAATGACACCACAGGAATGCCTGTTTTTTCATCGGTATAGTTGCCCACTTTTTCACCGGCACTGGCGGTTCCTCTGAAGCCATGTTCGGGTCCGAAAATGAGGGTGATATCTACACCCAGTTTGCGGAGGGTATCTACAAGGTGGGTATTTCCTACCATGGAGGTTTGGTTGGCGAAAATACCGATGCGTTTGCCTTTAAGTAAGGGTAGGTAAACATCGGATGTTGGGATGATAATCCGGTACCAAAGATGCGGATTCTTTTTGCACTTGAAGGTACCGTTTATCAGGAAAACTTTTCGGTAGAAAGCGAATATTTCGGCTTATTTTGCGGCCGTTTATTCATTGATTTTTCTCCCGCCAAAACACATTTCAGCAACGGAAGCACAGGTTGCCAAAGAAGCAAAGCAGGAATCGAATTGATGATCCAAATTTAACAACCAAACAAGTTAGCATGCAACAAGTGAAAAGCGGCGATACCGTAAAGGTACATTACCACGGACGCCTTACTACAGGAGAAACTTTCGATTCTTCAGAAGGTCGTGAACCACTGGAATTCCAGGTGGGTGGCGGAATGGTCATCAAAGGTTTTGATGATGGTGTTACCGGAATGGTAGTAGGTGAGAAAAAAACAATCAACATCCCAGTTGAAGAAGCATATGGTCCAACGCAGGAAGAAATGCTGGTGGAATTCCCACTCAACCAATTCCCTCCCGATCTGAAACCAGAAGTGGGTATGCCATTGACAATGACTACAGCACAAGGACATCCTGTTCAAGTGGTAATCGTTGAGCTCCGTCCAGAAACAGTAGTTCTCGATGCAAACCATCCTTTGGCTGGTAAGGATTTGATTTTTGATTTGGAGTTGGTGGAGATTGTGGGGGCGAGTCCACTGATAATAATGCCCTAACGGGAATTTGTTTAAAGTTAAAGAAGTTCCAGGGTTTAAGGTTTCCAAGTGTAACTTTTAGAATAAAATATTATTTACCCCATGGTAGTTTTTTAACCGCAGAGCGCGGAGACGCAGAGGAATCCCTCCGGCTCCGCGCCTCTGCGGTTAAAAATATAGCGATACAAGCAAATCAAGCCAATTAGTCCGCCACTTGGAAACCTGGAACTTATGAAACCTTAAACTTTTAAACCTAGGGCCCTTGGAATCCACCATTCCAACCAAACCCCACACAATCCCCAACTCAACACCGCATCCATCAAATTAATTGCCGCACCCGGAATTTATACCATATATATTCGGAGTAGGGGATGAACATAAATCCTATCAATCCTACGAAGAGGAACTTGAGTAAGATGGTGCTGAAACCTGGATTGGGAATTTTTACCAAATCCAGCAGAGTAAGAATACTCAAGGATTTGAGTCAGTAAACCTCTTACAATATTTGCACCCATGTTCATGTCGTATGATTTGTGATAGGAAACGACAGCCCAGGGTTTGCCCTTGTTGGTTTCTCCAAACTTAGTCATATCATCCATGCTGGCATCAACAGGAAGATTTGGTAAGAGGTATTGTCCATCCTCCGAAAAATGAGAAGAGAGAGGTTGGATAAGATACTGTCTTGCGAAGTAGTGTATTGATAACTCTTGGCGTGAAGATTTAAAACAGTCCATGAAAGTGTTTGCCAAATAAAGACAAAGCAGGCCGCCGACAAGGGCGCCGATGAGTAGCTTTTTCATGCAAGTTGAGTTTTGGTTGAGATAAAAGTTACCATTTTTTGGAAACCCTTCCAAGAATAAATCAGATATCCGGTTGCAGATAGGGTTTTACGGAAAGTTAAGTAACTTG
Organism: Chitinophagaceae bacterium; assembly: GCA_016721085.1. GTDB lineage: Bacteria > Bacteroidota > Bacteroidia > Chitinophagales > Chitinophagaceae > Endoryza. The sequence goes on from JADKJI010000018.1 coordinate 10,002, forward strand.
CCCACTCAAAATCAAAGCCATATTATGTTTGATAATTATGCGTTTACGGTAAAAGACCGCTTCCTCCAATATGTTCAGATAGATACACAAAGTAATCCCGATTCAACGATTCCTTCCACAGAAAAGCAAAAAGGACCTGGGCCGATTGCTGGTAAAAGAGTTGCAGGCACTCGGATTATCAGATGCCCATCTGGATGAATGGGGCTATGTATATGCAACTATTCCATCAAACAGTAATAAGCAAGTACCGGTTATATGTTTTTGTTCTCATATGGATACATCAAGCGATTGCTGCGGTACCGGAGTAAAACCTATTGTACATGAGAATTATGATGGCTCTCCAATAACATTGCCTGATGATGCTACACAGGTGATTACCATTGAAGAGCATCCATACCTGAATGAACGAATTGGTGATACTATCATTACAGCCTCGGGCACTACTTTATTAGGAGCTGATGATAAGGCAGGTATTGCCATTATTATGGATCTCGCAACTTATCTATTACAACATCCGGAAATAAAACACGGTACTAATCAAGATTCTCTTCACTCCCGATGAAGAGATTGGTCGTGGTGTCGATAAAGTGGATATGAAGAAGCTGGGGCTGATTTCGGTTATACATTAGATGGAGGAGAAAGAGGGTCATTGGAAGATGAGAACTTTTCTGCCGATGGTATGAAGGTTATCTTCAAAGGCATCAGTGCGCATCCGGGTTCAGCAAAAGGGAAGATGGTGAATGCAATTAAGGTTGCGAATTATTTCCTGGAGTTATTGCCAAAGGATGAACTGACGCCAGAAAGCACAGATGACAGATATGGATTTGTACATCCGGTGCATATGGAGGGAGGAGTTGAGCAAGCAACAGTGCAATTCATCATCCGCGATTTCTATACCCATAAACTGGCGGCGTATGAAAGCTTCCTGAAAGACAGGGTGGAAGAATCTTTGCAACAATTCCCCGGAGCAACGGCAGAAATATTCATCAATGAACAGTATCGTAACATGAAGGAAGTGCTCGATCAGCATCCGCATGTGGTAGCTTATGCCAGTCAGGCTATTGAAAGGGCTGGTTGTGTAACACGCACAGCGGGAATAAGAGGTGGAACCGATGGGGCACGCCTGTCTTATATGGGCTTGCCTTGCCCTAATATTTTCACCGGCGAAATGGCCCTCCATGGCAAACATGAATATGTAAGCGTTCAGGATATGCAGAAGAGCGTGGAGACATTGGTTCACTTAACAATGATTTGTGAAGAACAAGCGTCCTGATACCATCAAATCTGTATCTTTAATCAAATAATAGCCATATGCAAGAAATGCTAACCCATTATTGGTGGGTATTGGGAATAATAGTCATCCTTTTTTTGGGACTCAAAACCATCAATCAGGGAACTATTGGAGTAGTAACAGTATTTGGTAAGTACCAACGGGTACTGAAGCCGGGACTGCGTTTACTCATTCCGTTTATAGAGACTATCTACAAGAAAATAAGTATACAGAACCGTTCAGTGGAAATGGAATTCCAGGCGGTGACTGCCGATCAGGCAAATGTATATTTCAAGAATATGCTTCTTTATTCGGTGCAGAATGCCGAAGAGGAAACCATCAAGCGGGTGGCCTTCAAATTCATTGGTGAACGCGACCTGATGCAGGCCCTCACCCGTACCATTGAAGGAACTATCCGTTCTTTTGTAGCTACAAAAAAACAAGCGGAAATATTAGGTCTTCGCAAGGAGATCGTTGAATATGTAAAAGGACAGATTGATCATCTTTTGGAAGACTGGGGTTATCATTTGCTCGATTTACAAATCAATGATATCACATTCGATAAAGTGATACTTGATTCTATGAGTCGCGTAGTGGCATCCAATAACCTTAAAGCAGCTGCCGAAAATGAAGGACAAGCTTTGCTGATTACAAAAACAAAAGGAGCTGAGGCAGAAGGAAATGCCATCAAGATTGCAGCGGAAGCTGAACGCCAGGCGGCTCAGTTAAGAGGACAGGGTGTGGCGCTCTTCCGTGAAGAAGTGGCCAAGGGTATGAGTCAGGCTGCTGAACAGATGAAACAAGCGAATCTCGATACGAATGTGATCTTGTTCAGTATGTGGACAGAAGCGATAAAAATTTTGCAGAAGTAGGCAAGGGGCAATATCATTTTCCTTGATGGAAGCAGTGAGGGCATGCAGAAAACGATGGGTCAGATTATGGGGATGATGGAGATGAAGAGGGCTTCTGGGAGTCAGGAGTCTTGAGTCGGGGAGTCGGGTCGGGGAGTCGGGTCAGTCCGCCGTGTCGGATGAGTTGTTTAAGTAGGGGAGTTAGGAAGTAGGGAAGTAGGGAAGGAGTGGCGTACTATTTGATAGTTAATAGTTTGAATGTTGTTGAATTGTTGAGTTTGTTGGTGTTTGCCATTTGAAATAGATGTGTAGTAGTTAAAATCTTTATATATGAAAAAGAGTGCTTTATACCTTGTTGGGGTGATAATGATGGGATTGGTAGTTGTTGCTGGTTCTTGTTCAAAGAAGAATGATGTGGGATCAGGATTGTTGATGATTGTGAATGCATCACCAGCATTTGGTCCTTTGGATGTGAATATTGATAGTAAACTGGTTAGTGGCAGTGGTCTGGCTTCGCCGGGAAATACTGCCTATGCTCCGATACTTGAAGGATCACACCAAGTGAGAGTATTGAATGTTGGAGGCACAACTAATCTGGTTAGTTTAACGCTGACTACTATAGCTAATGCTAATCAGTCCCTTTATTTTACGACAGACCGAGTTCAATTCAGCAGTTTGCTGTAGAAGATAATTATTCAACTCCAACTGCAGGACAGTGTAATATCCGCTTCTTTAATCTGGCACCAAGTACGCCTCAGCTTGATTTGGGAACTGTATCTGGTGCCACTTTTACACCGCTATATACAAGCAGGGGTTTTGAAGTAAGTACAAACGCTGCTACTAATGCAGTGTTCACTTCCATAGCAGCCGGAACCTATAACTTCGATATGCGTGTTAATGGTACCGGTGCATCCATTGCTACATCTAATAATGTGGTATTGCAAAGTGGAAAGACTTATACCATTTATGCAAGAGGGGTATCGGGAAGTCTGGTGAGTCCTTTGGGATTGACTGTTATTGAGCATTAATTATCAATTCGGGTAATATCCTAGTTGCAATTTGTGCAATCCTAAGAATAATTGCATCTCTTGAAAAAGCTTATGAGAAAGCGATTCTTCTTTCCCATTGTATTTATTATTTCTATATCATCTTATGGGCAAAAAATATTATGCTGCTGATATTTTAAAAAAGGCAGATAGTATTATGATAGCTACTGTAGGGGAAAGAGTTTTTAGGAGTACTTCCAATACGATTCCTTGTCTTATTTTCAATACAAAAACTATTTTGGGAAGACGAAGTGGAAAACACTGGCTGATGTTAGAAAAACAAGAGGGAAATTCAAAAATATGTAGTTAGGTATTCCTTTTATTTAAAAAAATACAAATATTTCAGCGGAACACATATCCTGTTTGATAATTTATTAAATCAAAAAGATTCAATCTCAACCTATTTTATACCGGAATATATAATAAATAATACTGAATGTAATTTTATTTCGGATACGACTGCAATTGCTATAGCTAAATCAAAATTTACAAAGAAGGGTATCGAGCCAAATACAGTTAGGTTTGAGTATAATCATAAAAAATATCGATATTCATGGGTTGTAGATAATAAATTTACAAAAAGGGTTAATGAAATTGGGATCTGCTTTTGGAGGAAGTTCAAATTATAGAAATCGATGCTATTACTGGACTATTGGTTAATTTTTATCCTAATGCATTGTATGAACATTAATTGATTGTATTTTAAATGAGGAAAGAAAGTATTGATTAATGTTCGAAGAGGCATACGCTTCCCCCACCCATTCCTTGTCCTTATTATATCGAACACCGATCATCTTTCCTTTGCTTAAACGGGCAAGGTTTGTTGCGGGTTTTGGACGGTCCCATCCTTCTTTCCAGATATACATCATTCGTATTTCGGCTTTGGCTGGTTCGTCGGGGAGTTACTATAACATCAGCATATTTTACTTTCTTCTGTAAGATCCAGTTCTCCGGGTCTTTTACTTTTTCTATATCTGCTGAAGTCACATCAATTACAACACCTTGTCCTGCGAAACTGAATAAAGGTTTCAATACATAATTTTCCAAATCTGTAGGTAATTGCTTAATCTCATTCAGGAAAAAAGTAGCTGGTACATAAGGATGCTTTATGAAGGGCAGTGTGAATTTGCTGATACGATAGAACCAGTTTGGATGAGGAATCCATTCCACATCAAGGTCTTGAGTTATGGAAGGGAACTTGCCTAGTTTATCTGCATTGGCATGAAGATCGTCGAATATAACCCGGTTGTATATGCGTTTGATATGAGTTTTCTTTCCGGTATCAGGATGCATATAATACAATTTCTTTCCTTCCTGTATCAGGTCGGTGATGCAGACAGGAACAATTCCCAGATAATCCTGCGTGCAATAGAAATCGATCCTTGTTTTTTGTTCGTGAGGTTTTATTTCAAGAAGAATTACATTTTCGGTTTCATATGGTCCAACAATCAAATCCTTCAGGTCTTTCAAATAAGATTCCCTGTCATAGTCTCCCAGATACTGAGTGAAATTAGATGGAATATCAAAATGCTTATAGAGTACATCAGGGTAATACACCTGAATCCGAAAAGGGTAGGGAAGCCCTGCATTTCTATCAATTGAGGTTCCAGTTCATTGTCACTATTGATACAGATACCGAAGTCAAAAGCAATCATATGTGCATGATCGTTCTGGTTTGGCACCAAATCACCTGGTGGAATAGCCCTATCAGTCATACTCTTGAATGATGGATCGGTAATGATATCGATGATACTTTCGCTAGCTGCTGTTATTTTCTCCCCAAATGCCTTATCAATAAACACCGGTGTTTCTGCCACCCTGAACTCAATAGCACCCGGATGTTTGCTATGCAGGTCTTTCAAAAACGCTTCATATTTTTCTTTGGTGAAACTGGCGTTGAAGGATTGTCGCAGTTGGGGGATCATTGTAATTGTTTAACCTCTAAATTACTGAAAAAGCTTTACTCTTTTGCTTAAGGCGGTTTGCCTAAGGCTTAAAGCCTAGGGCCTAAGGCTTATTTCTGTCTTTGATACGGGAATATCGTCTTCGTAGTTAATTTTTTTAAGCATTTCGACTTAAGCATTAATCAATATGTAAAACGTATCTATTTCGAAGTCATATACTCCGTATCAAAGACAAGTATAAGCCTTATGCTTTTGGCCTTAAGCTTCTTAAGGAAAATTGGTAAAAAAGGAAAATGGCGGAGGGGTGGCGCCTTAGGCATTAAGCTTAAAGCAAGATTTCAAAGAAATTAGGAATAATATGAGAGTACGTAAAAAGAATCTTATCCGGATCATTCAAATGATCAATCATACTCTTCCACTTATCAAACCCATAGCTATCGATAACGGTTTGGCGTTTGTCGTCGCGTTTGAGGTACATGGTCATACCGATGGCATCGGCTTCGGGATGGAATTGGGTGCCGATCATATACTTGTTGAAGCGGATAGCCATTACTGCTCTTTCTAATGGCACGTGAGGACGTTCTTTTCAATGCAAAGAAGAGTGGCACCCATTTCACGTAATCTGGTATGATGAGGTTTTATAACCTGGTAGTCGCGGCTGTCCACTGCATAGAAAGGATCATTCAATCCATGGAAGAGGGATTCTTCTTTGGCACTTTCTAAAAGATGAACTGGGAATACACCGAAAGCGGTGGACTTTCGTTTTGCAACATCAGCCACTTTATAATGGCGACATGCTAACTGAAAAGAGTGGCAGATGAATAGCACATGTTTTTTGGAATGATTGCTATCATCATTATTATACGATTCCACTTTTTTTAACCAGTGGAAATATTGATTTTCCCATTCAGTGCCTTCGCTATCGAGGGGGGAACCGGGTCCACCGCTGGAAATATAAATGTCGTAGCTAAGGTCTGGAACCTTTAAAGCCTTCCTCACATCAAATTCTTCCCTTACCAATTCGAGGCCATTGGTTTCGGCATAGTAATCCAACAATTCACGGATACACCTCATGCCTTGATTCTCAACGCCTTCGTAAAGGTCAAGGGATAGCTACTCTCACAATCTTGTTTTGGGTCGGGAACATGGGCGCGAAAGTACGAAAAGTCGGGAAGATGGGAAGACCAAGACCGAAAGTCCAAGGGAAAGTCGGGAAGTCCGGAAGAGAATACAAATACAAGTAGGGAAGTTAGGTAGTAGGGAAGTAGGGAAGGAGGTCTAAACTATTTCTTTCCTGATTTGCTGGCAAAATAACCGCAGAGACGCGGAGACGCGGAGGCATTCTCTGCGTCTCCGCGTCTCTGCGGTTAAATCTATAAATAGAATCTGTATTCTCCTTCCTTACTTCCCTACTACCTAACTTCCCTACTTGTATTTGTATTTTCTTCCGGACTTTCGGTCTTCCCGACTTCCCGACTAAAATCTACTTAACTAACGCCTCCATCATCCTCTCCGCCACCAACCTATTCCCCTTCTCATTCAAATGCACGCCATCTGTTGTGAGAATGTTTCTGTCTTTATTATCAGGGTTATTGGCGACATTATAGTCAAGGAATGTTTTGCGAAGATCGATGAGAGCGCAGTTATTGTTCTTGGCTATATTCCGGATGATGCCTGCGTATTTGTTGAGATCACCATCGAGTTCATTGGAGAAGTCGGTTTTTTCGCCGATGGCAGCTGGAGTGCAAAGCAATACTGTTATATTTTTTGCCTGGAGCTTTTTAATGATGGCATTGTAGAACTGTTCGAATTTATCTGCATCGGTTCCTGTGCCATGAGATCGTTTATGCCATACATCATTAACTCCTACCCAGATGACTACTGTAGTTGGATTTTTAGCCAACACATCTTCTTCCATACGTAAATAGAGATCATATACTTTGTTGCCACCAATGCCGGCACCAGTTAGCTGGTACTGATCGCTCAAACCTTTTTGTTTGAGCATATCATTCATCATAACTATATAACCACCGGGTTGAGCACCTGCTTGGGTTATGGAGTCACCGAAGAATACAATATGTTGTTTTTTCTGGGGCATAGTGAAGGCGGTTGCGATGATAGCAATAACTAAGTACAGTAATTTTTTCATATAGAAGTTGTAAGTCCTAAAACTACTGATTTGCCCCGTCCTAAAAAAATCAGATAAGCTTGTGAAGCATGGCATATTTTACTAAAGCCGCAGTATTGCGTACATCAAATTTGGCGAGAAGGTTTTTGCGATGGGTATCTACCGTAGTGGTACTTATGAATAACCGGCTGGCGATTTCAATATTAGTGAGTCCTTCAGCAATCAGTTCCAGTACTTCTTTCTCTCTTCTGGTAAGAACGGGTATCTGTGCATCGGCATTCTTTCGAAGCGTTTGCGATACATCATCACTTAAATAAACCTTTCCTTTCAAAACGGTTTGGAAGGCTTCCATAAGTTCTTCCTGGGTGGCATTCTTCAATACATAACCAGACGCCCCGTTTTCCATCATTCGTTGAATAAAACTTTGCTGGTTGAAAGTGCTTAATCCAATAATGAATGCTGATGGATATTTTTCCCTTACTTCTTTGCATAAGTCAATACCGCTCATATCGGGCAAATTGATATCCATCAATATGATATCCGGCTGTTGTTTTTGTAAAAAAGCCAGGCAAGAAGCCGCTGTTGAGGCATGTCCCATCCATTCAATCGTCTTTTCTTCCTGCAAAAGCGAGCGAATGCCTTCTATTACCATGTAGTGGTCGTCGACGATGAAGATTTTTGTTGCCATTTTTTGATTCCTTGGTTGAAAATACGCTTTTTAAGCTTAAGGCCTAAAGCCTAAGGCCTAATGCTTTATTTAGTTTTGGCCCGAATGTATTTGTCATCTACGATAGATCAAGTCGAAGTCAAATACAATGTACGGATACTGAATCAAGCCTTAGGCCTTAAGCCTTAAGCCCTAGGCTATAAACAAAGAAAGCCCTAAAGTTTCGGTTCATTATCCCCTTTTTAGGTGAATTTATCTTCTCCGAACTTATTGCACATTTGGGTGGTCCTTTATTCCAATCCTGATTAACCTACCGGGTTTTTATCGATAACTAATTACAATACGTTTATGAAATATATCATTTGTCTGCTATTTGGCATGATGGCGTTAGATGGATTTAGCCAGAATGTTGGGGTTGGTACAGTGACTCCTGTGACAAAGCTGGATGTTGCCAGTGGAAATAACTGGGATCTGGTGAATGGAGAAGGGGATATGCGTGTCGGTAATGCAACGTATCGCCTGAAGTTTGGATTGGCCCTTGGCGGTTCCGGTGCAGGCGCTGCCGGTATCATGCAATTTGGTGCGCCTGGTGGATATAATGTTTTATCACTTGGGGCACAAGGAGTGAACCTTTTGCAATTGAATGGCAACCTCGGACGTCTGGGTATGGGTACTGATAACCCATCTGGGAAACTTGAAATCTACTCCGGACCTGGGGTGCCTCAACAAGTGCTTACACAAACAAGCACTGGAGATTTTTCAAGAATTCGGTTCAGGAATGGTAATAGCCTGGTCAATACCCGCTTTTGGGATGCGGCTGCTTTCATTGCCCCTACTGGGGCTGTTGATGACCGTCTTAATTTCTTTAGTCCTGTAGGCGGTAATATTCTTGGTTTGTCTGGTACAGGTGCGGTGTACTTTAATGGGAATGCTGGTAATGCCGGACAAGTACTAAAATCTAATGGAGCTGCTGGGGCAGCTGTTTGGACAGAGCCTGAAACCATGTATACGGCAGTACCTAATCCATCCCCTTATGTGATGATGCTCGATAATATTCCCGGATATGTATACGCGAATGTTAGCCATACTATCAACCTGAATGTGCCAAGCACTGTTTTGATTTCCGCTTCTTTTAATGCCGATGTTACATTATGTGCTTTCTGTGGTGCTGGTGTAAACCAGATTACTTTGATCATTGACGGAACCGAATTGACTAACAAGCCTTTTTTCCTTACAGCACCCAGTGGCGGATTGACCAATGTGACCATTAGCAACTATCCGATTTCAATGGCGGCGGGACAGCATACCATTCAATTCAAAGCAAACCATATAACCCCTTCTACAAATACCGGCGTACAGGCTATCTATAGTACCGTAATCGTAAAACCAAACTAACATGAAAGCTTTAGTTTTTTCCGTAATCTTTATTTTATCAATTATTTTTTCAGTTCAATCTCAAAATGTAGGAATTGGAACAACAACACCTGCCACTAAATTGGATATAGTTGGTGGTAATAATTGGGATGTTGTGAATGGGGAAGGAGATGTTCGTATTGGAAATGCAACTTATCGATTGAAAATTGGATTGGCAACCGGAGGTGGAGGAGCAGGTGCTACTTCCATCATGCAATTTGGACAGCCAAATGGATATAATGTATTGTCATTAGGGTCACAGGGGAATAATATATTACAGCTAAACGGAGGATTGAATAGTGCGGGCATCGGCACTGATAATCCTGCTGGCAAGTTAGAGGTGACATCCTTGAGTGGGTTACCCCAACTGATGATTACAACAAGGTACAAGCGATTATGCGCGCATTCGATTCCGAAACGGAAATACAGCGGCTACCACGCATTTTTTTGATGCAGCTGCCTATATCTCTTCAACAAGTGTAAGTGGCGATAAGTTGAGTTTCTTCCATAACACAGCAGGAGATGTACTTACTCTTACTGGTGATGGATTTGCTGGTATCGGTACCAATACGCCAACAGGTCGTTTGGAAGTGGCCAGAAATACTGTTACTCCGCAAATCATAGCTACGCAAACTGATGGAAATGAATATGCCCGTTTCCGTCTCCGAAATAATAACTCAGTAAGCAATAACCGAAATTGGGATTTGGGTGGGTTTATATCTTCAGGAGCTGCATCTGCCGATCGTTTTGTTTTGTATAATCCAGGTGGTGGAAATATACTTACCATTACCGGTGATGGGTTAACCGGATTGGGTACTAGTAACCCCGGAGGAAAACTGGATGTGAATTCTACCAGTAACGCTCCGCAATTACAATTATTCCAGGGATCTACTGGCGACTATTCGCGTATAAGAATGAAGAATGGGAATACTACAACAAATAACAGGTACTACGATATTGCCACATATATATCTGCCACTGGTCCTGCAGATGACCGTATGAACTTTTTTGTATATGGAGGTAATGGGGATGTGTTGGGTTTGGGTGGTAATGGAGCTTATTATGTAAATGGAAGTGCTGGTTTACCAGGGCAGGTTCTCAAATCATCTGGTCCGGGCGGACCTGCTACATGGGTTGATCCGATTCAAACTGTCCATTCAACTGTGGCCAGTTTGTCTTTTGCTGCTAATGAGGCGGCAAACGATAAGCCATTCACTAGCGGCGGAACCGTTACCATCACTTGTAACCAGAATACCAATCTTTCCGTTTCTGCTCATATGACGGGTTATAATTTTATGAGTGGATGTCCGATTATTGGTACTTGTACTACAACTGCTTCTGTTAAAATATATGTTGATGGTGTTGAAAAGCAAATCAGTAACTGGGGAGTAAGTTATTATGTAGATGGGAATTGGGATCATTTTACATCTATGGATCTTGGTAATGCCATATGTTCAGTAGGGCCGGGTACACATACTATTGAGCTTCGGGTTAATCGGACAGGTACATTTCCATTGTCTGTTTCATTGTCGTATTTATCAGTAATGGCAATTCCGCAATAGGCCTATTATTTGAGCTCGTTTAACTTTCTCTCCTAATAATACAATAACCGCAGAGACGCGGAGGCGCGGTTTTTTGAGTAAAATTCATTCTTGATTTTGAACCACTAAGACACCAAGGGCACTAAGGAACACTAAGAGAGCTTGCATATTTAATATTAAAATTAGTTTAATACAGTAAGGAATCCCTTCGTGTTTCTTCGTGTTCTTAGTGTCTTTGTGGTTCAAAAAAATTAGGAGATCCATAGGCGCAGGGATTACATCTCTGCGTCTCCGCGTCTCTGCGGTAAAACGTATTTCCTGAAATTCGCGTTGATGCAAGATTATAAAGAGAATTCAATCAATACAGAACATCCTTTTCCTTCACTGGAAGATACATGCAACTTCCCTTTAAGGAATTCCACCCTGTTCTGGATATTACTCCAGCCAATGCCTTGGGCATTTATAAGGGTATCTGTGTTGAATCCCTTGCCATCATCTTCAACAGTGATGCTAAGGTGATTTTCGTTCTTGCCCAATTGAACATAGGCAGTAGATGCCCCTGAATGCTTCAGGATATTATTTAGTAATTCCTGCACTATCCTGAATATAGTGATGGATGTGGTTTGAGGAATTTCCATTCCTTCAATTCCAATAGAGTCGTATGTCAATTTAATAGCTCCAGTCTTATTAATCTGCTGACAGAGTTCGCTGATAGCCGTATTTAACCCATATCGTAATAAAACCTCCGGCATCATGTTATGGGCCAGTCTTCTCATTTCGTGAATGGATTGATCAAGCATTTCCATTCCTCTTGAAAGGGATTGTTGATTTTCGGATGACTGAAGGTCTTTTCCCTGCAAAGACTGAAACGTATATTTAATACCTGAGAGCATGCCGCCTAATCCATCGTGCAAGTCTTTAGCTAGTCTTGTTCTTTCCTGTTCTTCTCCTTTCAAAACGGCTTCGGTAGCGGTCAGTTTTTTCTCTATTTCAAGTTCGTTGATCTGCTGGGCATGCATTTTTTGTTTTTGGCGATAGTTTCTATAGCCAAGAGTGATTATGATGAACAATACAATAGCGGCAGCAATCAACAAATAATTAATGATATTTTTCTGTTGGAGGAAAGTTCCTGGACCTTGCTTTCCTGTTCCAATTGACGAATCATGTTTTCCTTTTTCTCACTTTGGTATCGGGCATCATAAAGAAGGATACGGTTGTGGTTTTGGATACCTATGATACTGTCGGTGAGTAATTGTTGTTGGGTGCGTAATTCATAGGCTTTTTTGAAATTTCCTTTCTTCTCATAATAGTCACTCCATTCATTCAGGAGTAGCCTTAATTTAGGAAGATAGTTATACTTTCTTCCTGTATCCATGGCAATATTTAAGTAGTGTTCTGAAGAATCAATTCTATTCGTTTCAAGATAAATCTGCCCGATAGCAGCAGCCTCATCAACTATATAATAAGGATCACCATAATTCTTTGCATGGTCATAGGCTTTTGATGTTCTGTTAGTGATTCAGGATTTTTTAAAGTAATAGTATTCAGCTGATGCGTTATGATAGTAAATGATGGATAAGGCGGTACTGTCTTTTAAAAGTATGCCCGCATCCCGCAGGTATCTAATACCATCTGCCTGCTGTTTGAGTTTGAATGATACAGCTGAAGCTCTTGCAGTTGAAAGTAGCCGCTGTTCATAGTTTAATGTTCCTGGTGCATAAGTTACACTTTTTGCGAGATAAGTCTTGGCCTTATTCCATTCCAGAATATCTATATAGATAAAGGCCATATTGAAATAAGCTGTAAGTAGAGAGGTTGAGTCTTTTAGTTTCTCCAATATGTCGATTCCCTTCGTGTAATTAAGTTGGGCATTTTCCAGATCATTCAAAAGGGAATAAGTGCCACCCAGGTTGATAAGCGTATTGGCCACTCCGGTGATACGCTGAATGGAATCTGTCATAGTGCGACAAATCTTCTCCGTCTCTTCATCGTATAAGATGGAATTGATATAATCCCCTTTGCGGAAGTATAAGGCGCTCTGTGCCTGTGTAGCACTTGCCTGTAAGGGTATCCAGTTCTTGTTTTTCGCTTCTGTCTTAACCCTTTCGAGAATATCTATTGCTTTTTTAAACTCACCAATACTGATTTTCTTGGCATATTCTTTTTCGTAATAAAGCCTTAATGAATCGGAACCGCTCTTGTTTATAAGTTGCAGGAGGCTGTCTGCCGTATAGGACTGAGAAAATGCTGTTCCTATAACTAGGAAAAGAACTAGTAGTAAAAGAGGTATACGGCGGGTCATTATAATGCTTCGGCTTCTTGTTATAAATGTACCGATTTTTATTTCACTACTCAGATAAGGGGAATTCCATATGGTAGGAGGTTCCTTCTCCAGGTTTTGATTGTAAATCAATACTTCCTTTTACGAATTCAATCCTGTTTTGAATATTAGTCCAGCCAATACCTTTTGAATGTGTAAGAATTGACGTATCGAAACCTTTGCCATCGTCTTCTACCGTAACTGAAAGTTGATTTTGCTTTTTGTCAATTGAACAATCGCTGTTGTAGCGTTCGCATGTTTAAGGGTATTGTTCAGAATTTCCTGTACAATACGATAGATCGTTATGGAGAAGGTCTGGTTGAGTTGGGTATCTTCAAGTCCGATTGACTGATAAACCACTTTGATGGCTCCACTTTGGTTAACATCAAAACAAAAGTCTTTCAATGCTGTATTCAATCCGAATTTCACCAGAGCTTCCGGCATCATATTATGAGCTACTCTTCTCATTTCACTGATGGAACTATCGAGCATATCAAGACTTTTTTCAAAAGCCTTTGAGTTTTCTGGAGTCATCACCAGATTCCCCTTCATGGTATTGAGGAGAATTTTATTCCAGATAACATGCCGCCAAGTCCATCATGCAGGTCTTTTGCTAATCTTGTCCTTTCCTGTGATTCACCTTTTAATACTGCTTCTGTTGCTAGTAACTGTTTTTCTTTTTCCAGTTCAGAGATGCGTTGTGTCTGCAGGTTTTGTTTTTGTTTATAGTTTCTATAAGCGAGTAGGAATAGAGTAAGTAAAATAAGGGCACCGCCCATCAATACATAATTCAATTGGTTCTTTTTTTGGATGCTCAACTCCTGGATTTTCTTTTCATTCTGCAGTTTTATGATTTCACCTTCCTTTTTAGCGGTTTCATATTTTTTTTCAAGATTTGCCGATTGTTCAGAAGTGACCTTTTTGATAAGGTCTTCTAACATCAGATTGCTTTTGTCGTCATTTATAAAGCCTTCTTTAATATCTCCCATCGCATAATTGATCAGTGAAATCTCACGAAGGATAGCAGCTTCTTCTTTTAAAAATCCATTTTTCCGGTTGATAGCTAAAGCGCTATCGGCATATTGTAGAGCTTTTGAAAAGTTCCTGCTCTGTAAATAGCAGACGGATAATCCACGAAGGCAGATGGACTGTGATTCAAGGTCTCCAATCTCCCTATATATGGCCAGACTTTTTGTTACATATTGCTCAGTAAGAGGGATATTATAATTCTTAAGTGCTATTTCACCCAGATTCTGCATAATGACGGCATCTACTCTCGGGTTCTGCATGGGTTTCGCAAGCTCCAATGCTTCTTTCAATAGGCGGTTTGAAACCTCATAATTCTGTTTTGCAGTATACGATAAACTAAGATTGATAAGTGGTTTCAGCAAAAGGAATGGATCTGTTTGTTTGCGTGCCTGTGTCACCGCTTCTATTCCATAAGTAATAGCTTTATCATATTCAGTTCTGGAATAGTATAATATCTGTAAAGCGTCATTTACCTGGGATGAAAGGCTATTATCTTTTTTTCTTTCAAAAATAGCCTTTCCTTCTAATGAATAGGAGAGCGCTTTTTCATATTCGGAAAGTTCGCGGTACATGGCCCCAATATTGAGAAGGGCGATACCTATTTGAAGGGAATCATTTATTTCACGGGTAAATTTCAGATTCTTCTCCATATACATCATCGCAGAATCTGTTTTGCTTTCTAAGCTATAAGATTCTCCAATATTTTCATTGCATCTAATGATACCAGCATTGAATTTTAATTTTTGACTTAATACTTCTGCCTGCTGTATATAGATTCTTGCTTTTGCCGGCTCAGAATGTACCACTATATCAGCCACTTTTAAAAGTAGCCACACCTTTGTTGTGTCTTCTTTACTGGTCTATATCCTTTTTAAAAGACTATCCACTGTTGTTTGTTCAGCTATGGCTCACTGGGTAAGAAGACTGATTAATAATGGTAAGTAGAGTTTCTTCATGGTTGTTTCATGTCCGTTTTGAGAATACAATCAGGAATATACAATATAGCATTGGTTTTCACCAATAACAGAAGATTTTTTGATGTAAACGGGTTTGCAATGTTTTTTAGATGTTATTGAAATCCATCATTACAGAAGTTCCTTTTCCGGGTTGTGATTGAACATCCAGTTTGCCTTTCAGGAATTCCACCCGGTTCTGGATATTCGACCACCCGATTCCTTTTGATTGGGTAAGGAGGGCAGTGTCGAAACCTTTTCCGTTATCCTCTACTGTTACTGATAAGTGGGAGTCAGATTTGGTTACCTGTACTATGGCCGTGGAAGCTGAAGCATGTTTCAATGTGTTATTGATCAGCTCCTGAACAATCCTGTAAATAGTTATTGAAGTGCTCGATTCTATCTTGGCATTTTCCAGACCGAATGATTGGTAAGTAAGCTGCAAGGCACCACTTTTGTTTATATCGAAACAGAAATCCTTCAGAGCCGTATCCAGTCCGAATTTCACCAATGCCTCGGGCATCATATTATGCGCCACCCTTCGCATCTCCTTGATGGAACTGTCGAGCATATCCATACTTCTTTCAAAAGATTGTGCATTATCCTTTGTCATTACCAGGTTCCCTTTCATAGTATTGAGGGAATATTTTATTCCAGAAAGCATTCCTCCTAATCCATCGTGTAGATCTTTAGCCAATCGGGTCCTTTCCTGCGATTCACCTTTTAATACCGCTTCCGTAACTGTGAGTTGCTTTTCAATCTCCAGTTCTGAAATTCGTTGCTCTTGAAGTCTTTGCTTTTGCTTATAATTTCGGTATGAAAGCAATGAGATAATAAGTAATGTAAATGCACCCCCGCCTAAAAGATAGTTGAAAGTCTGTTGCTGTTTGATTGTTAATTGTTGAATCTTCTTTTCAGATTCTAATTGTCTGATAAGCGTTTCTTTCTTTTCACTTTGATATCGGGCATCGTACAAAAGAATTCTGTTATGGTTCTGGAGTGTAATTAAACTGTCGGTGAAATTCAGGAGATATGATTTTAACGAACTTGCTTTTTTATAGTCACCAATATTGTCATAATAACGGCACCATTCATTCAGTATAAACCTGATTTTTGGAAGATAATTATAGGCTTTACCAGTATCTATTGAAAGTTGCAGAAATTTCTTGCCTTCTTCGCTGTTTTTTAATTGTAAGTATATCCGCCCTATTTCCCAGGCCTCATCTACAATATAATATGGGTCTTTGAATTCTTTGCTTTTGGAAAAACTCAGCAATTGCATTTCCAATGCTTTTTGAGGAAGCTTTGAATAGAGATAATATTCTCCATAAGCATTGTAATAATAGATTTCACTAAGTAATGTTGGGTTGTTCTTAAATAGAGTGTCAATTCTTTTAAGAAGCTTTTTGCCTTCAGAAGCCTTTCCGATTTTAAAACAGATAGCGGCAGCCCTGCTACACGATTGCAGTAATTGGTCACTGCTTCTGGAACCAGGGCCATAGCTTATACTTTTTGTAAGGTACTCATAGGCTTTATTCCATTCCTGAATATCAATATAAATAAAAGACATGTTGAAATATGCAACCAATAATGAGTTGGAGTCTTTTATCTTTTCGAATATATCAATCCCTTTTAGATAATATACTTGTGCATTATCAAGATCATTAAGAAGGGAATAGGAAGCACCTATATTATTATAACTGGCTCCCAATCCCCAGTCTTTGACAGGGCCTTCTGGAAGTTTATTATATAGTCGTTCCGCTTCTTCATCCAAAACTATACCTTTTATATAATCTCCCTTATCATAATACAGGATGCCTTCATTCAATACTGCATCTGCATATAAAGCATGAAAATTTTTATCTAAAGCCTCCTTTTTGATAGCTCCAATTAGTGAAAGCCCTTTTTCAAAATCAATTTTTGCATATCGTACAGCAAAAGATATCCTGTATTTTAATTGTAAGGAATCAGTCTTGCTTGTTTTTATTAGATGATCAAGGCTGTCCAGAGCAGGGGTCTGTGCCTTTATTAGTAGCTGACTAAAAAGTGACAATAAGAAAATGAAACTTGTAACTATTTTAGTCATATAAATGTCAAATCAGGTAGTAATACAGAATTGGTTAATTACAGTAATTAAATAGATCCATTTATAATTGGCCGTATTCAATACTCTTTATATGGTTATATCAATATGAACGGATGTCCCTTTATCAGAACTTGATTGTACGTCAAGTTTTGCTTTAAGGAATTCGACCCTGTTTTGGATATTACTCCAGCCAATTCCTTTCGACATATTCAAAAGTCTCGAATCAAAGCCTTTTCCATCATCTTCAACGGTGATACTTATAGCATCTTCATTTTTGCTTATTTGTACTATAGCGTTTTTTGCAGCAGCATGTTTTAAGGTGTTATTGATCAATTCTTGAATAATGCGATATATGGTGATGGATGTAGTTTGATCAATTTGGGCATTTCCCATCCCGATGGACTGGTATCTTACAGTAAGGGCACCAGTCTGATTAATATCATTACAGAAATCACTCAGTGCTACATCCAATCCAAATTTGACCAGGGCCTCCGGCATCATATTATGAGCAACTCTACGCATTTCCCTTATAGAACTATCGAGCATTTCCATACTTCTTTCGAACGCCTGTGCATTTTCGGGCGTCATGATCAGATTTCCTTTCATAGTATTAAATGAGTATTTGATGCCCGACAACATTCATCCTAATCCATCATGAAGGTCTGTTGCCAGACGGGTTCTTTCCTGTTCTTCTCCTTTGAGTACAGCCTCAGTGGCCGTCAATTTTTTCTCTGCTTCCAGTTCGTTGATACGTAATTGCTGAAGTTTTCTTTTTTGCGAATAAGTGCGATAAGATAGTGCGGCAATGATGATAGCTATTAATGCACTTGCTGCCAGTAAATAGTTCCAGATATTTTTTTGTTTAAGACTTAATTCTTGAATTTTCTTATCGGCTTCCAGTTGCTTTATCTGACTTTCTTTCTTAGCTGTTTCGAATTTTACCTCCTGCTCAACGGCATAGTCCTTATTCTGGGCACTTGCCATGGAGTCGGCTATTTCTTTATATTCTTTGTAATATTTAAGCCCATTCTTATAATCACCCGACTCTTCATAGAATCTTGCCATATAATCCAGCGCAATTTCAATCTGTGTCGGATTTTTTGATTCGAAAGCCTCCTTATAACTCTGTTCCAATAAAGGTTTTGCTTCCTTGAATTTTTTCTGCAGTGTCAATACCCTTGATAACTGTAATCTTGTTTGCAGGATACTGAAAAGGGCTTTTGCATTCACAGATATATTATATCCTTCTGTAAAAGTCTTATTGGCATCTTCTAATAGTCCAAGATTCATATCTATCAATCCATCAATAAGATGATGGGTAATCAGTACGTCTGCTGGAGCATTTGCTGGATAATATTGTTTCGATGAATCTATAAATTGTTTCGTTCCTTATATCTGTTCATTTGGCAAGGGGGTAAGCAACATGTCCGTAGGATTTAAAAAAAATCTTCTTGTTTGCCAGTTTTCCTCTACATCCAAAGCTTTTCTTGCATAGAACTCCTGTTTTTCAAATTCACTTATCTGTTTGTAGAATGAAGAGAGATTTACATAGCTACAGGAGGCTGGCGGGTTTATCCAATTTTCAAAAAACGGCAATAGCTTTGCCAGCTGGTATTCAACGGTTGCTTTATAATCTCCCAGATCTTTAACCACATTTGAAAGCTGGGCATATACCTGGGCTATCCTGAATTCGGTATTGAAGTTATCGCTCATTATAATACACTAATGCCGTGTCAGACTTTTTTGCTTTTTAAGATGCTGGTTCTGCTTTTTTTTTTTTTTTGTAGTATATATGATTGATTGAAATAAGCAAGTCCCGAATGATAAATCCAAACCTTAAAAGGGAAGTCTTCAATTTCCTGTAAGTCTGAATGGATTCTAAAGTATCCACCATTTCATATTTCATAACCAGTTGCGAAAAGGCTTTTTGCTTGTAGATCGAGGAGGTTCCTTTTAATTGGTTCTCCAGACTGTCTATGTCATGCTGTTGTAACCAGGCATTGATTCTGTAAATATAAAAAGGTAATTTTTACAACTAGCTTCTTCATAAAAGTCTATTTTACACACAGTTTACAAATATAAGATGGATTTTGTTTTAACTCCCCTTTTTCCATGATTTCCTCTAGCGGAATGATAGATTAACTCATGGAACTGGGTAGAAAATACTGTTTTTAGGGATAGCGATTGGACATGGAATACCTAAAATTACATCCGGATTTGAAATTCCTTATCCATGTTCTTCCAAAAATAACTATATGAGAGAAAACCGCTACTTTCATTGTTGGGACTTGCAAGCCTTTCTGGAGCAGAAGCACAAATCAAACTTAACCGGAAAGTTGTTGATACGCTTCCCATCCGACAAGTGGACCCTACTATTAGGCCTGCAGGAGGCACCAAGATAATCTCCAATCTAAACCAACCTCAAAGGGATATAGATTTCCCCAATTGGAATTTTGAGAAAGGACTTACGGGTTGGACAAAAGAAGGCACTGCATTCAATAACCAACCAACAGTTCGTTTTGCTGTAACTACACAGCGGATTAACTACCAAATGGAATATAACCAGGGTGGAGTTGGAGGAGATTATTGGAAGAATATGGGGATGAATAATGGGCACAATGGGAATTATTGGGTAGGTACTTATGAAAACAATCCTCAGGGTAATAGCTTCAACCAGTATCAGGGAGATCAACCCGTAGGTATTCTCACATCCCCTGAGTTCCTGCTAACGAATCAATATTGTTATTTTTTGATTGGTGGAGGTGCTGATCCTCAAAGACTATACGTTGAATTCCAGACAAAGCAAGCTGATGGGTCCTGGAAAACAGAAATTACCCGATCTTCTTTCCGTAATAGTGAAATGATGTATCGCGAACGGTTGGATCTCGCGGCTTTTGTGAACAAGGTTGGTAGAATAAGGATAGTTGATAATAGCTATGCCGGATGGGGTCATATAAATGTTGACAATATCCGCTTTTCAAATACGCTGCTGGATGGAATACAGATTCGTGATGCTGCCACAGGAAGAAATTATGAAGTGGATGTTGATGCCCCAGTATGGGGCGTTGCAGATACTCATGCTCACCCTATGCATCAGGAAGGATTTGGTGGGGCATTGATTGCTGGCAAACCCAATACTCCATTATCAGAAACATACAGTAATGCATTGTGTGATCAGAAGCATAGTAGTTTAGGAGCAGGTGTTAGTAATAAGCTTTTCATATTGGGAGCGGATCCTCATTTTACCAAAGGATGGCCCGACTTCTTAGAGTTCCCTCGATTTAATTCAAAGACACATCAGCAGCAACATGTTGATTTCCTAAGAGAGCATGGCAAGGTGGATTAAGAATCTATTGTGCCCTGGCTATAAACAATATGTATGTTCCCTTCTGGCACTCGGACCTGGTACAGATGGTCGACCTATGATGATGAATCTGCCATCAAAAGACAAATCATTGCTATTACCGAAATGGTGAACCAGAACTATCAATGGATGGGAATTGCAAAATCACCAAGGGAGGCTCGCAAACTTATATTAGAAGGGAAATTAGCTGTAGTACTGGGAATTGAAACCGATAATCTCGGCAATTTCAAAACAGCTTCCTATAACTGGAACGATAATGTAGGTCCAGCAATAAACCATTGGTGGCTTTGAACGATGTGAATGCAGACCAGTTTCTGGAGAACAAGTTGAATGAATATTATATTGACGGGGTTAGACAGATAACGCCTATTCACTATATAACTGGTGTATTCGGCGGTGCTGCTGTTTTCCGTGGAGAACTGGCTGCGAACCAGTTTACTTTCAATAATAATGTAAGTGTGAGATCTGGTTTGAGTAATCGTATTCCGTATTCCTTATTCAGCGATTATACCACTTTGTTATTTGCATCAAATCCATTGCTAACAAAAGCAGGATATGAGCAACGTATTTTGAAACAGGGGGGAGGAACTGAGTTGAGTACTATCAATGCCGCCAGAATGACAAGCATTGGTGTGAAACTGATCAATAAAATGATGACCAAAGGATTCATCATTGATAGTGAACACATGGGATATGATACAAAGGATGATTTTTTTTCCTGCGGCCACAAGAAATTATCCGGTGATTTCTTCTCATACCGATCCAGCTGGATTGAGTTATAGTTGGCTAGGACAACCAGTAGCCTTCCGCGAAAACACCTTCAAGCCTGATCAGATATTCAACCAGAATAATTTCGGTACTACCAATATCAGGAACCTGGCCAATGAGTTCGAAATGTCGGATGCTCATTATGGTAAGATTACCAATAGTGGTGGAACTGTAGGTGTGTTTATGTTGCCCTATCTAAAGAAAGCCTATACGGAACACTTGGGAACATTCCAAATGATTGTGCTGGCAGTACCAAAACATGGGCACAGATGTATCTGTACAGTGTTGATAAAATGAATTACCGGGGCGTTGCCTTATGCACTGATAGGGGAATGACGGATTTTATTGGTCCCCGATTCGGACCCAATTCAGCCTTTACCCTGAAAGACGAGAAATTGATGGACATGAAGATAACTGAACGCAAGCGTCAACGCCTGGCACAGAGAAATGGGGTTCGTTATGATGTGAATATGCGGAGTTACTATCCTGTTTGGTAGGAAAATATGGAAACGGGCGGAAACTGAAATTATTGTTTCGTATCAGGAAGAAGATGCCTGGAAAGCTTTAGCAGCTAATGAAGCTGGATTGAATAAAGATAACGTACCAGGTGGTAGAGAATTCCAAGGGAACTCAGAGTGAAAATATTTTCTTGAAGGATTACAAGTGAGTGCTATGGATGATCCACCAATAAAATATGCACTACATGGAAAAAGCGGCAATGTTCTGCGTTAAGAATAACCAGAAGTGTTACCAGTTTGCCAGGTTATGCTGGGTGGTTTCAAGGTGACAAAGAAATGTAATTGCCATACACAATGAGATTATTAAAGTGTGGCAAGTATGGCAAACAAAGTATCGGAATAATCAACCCCTTCGACGTTTCGTACTGGTAACCGCGACTGGGATTTCAATACTGATGGTATGGCGCATTATGGATTGATGCCTGATTTCTTTCAGGATCTGAGCAATATTGGATTAAACAACGGAAAACTTTGGTTTCCTTTTTCAATAGTGCAGAAGATTATATAGCGATGTGGGAGAAAACAGTAAAAGCATCAGGAACAAGATAATAATAAATGATTATGAAAAAGATAGTATTAATCCCTTTTTTGTTACTAGCAATTATGACAATCGCTCAAAAGAAAGTAGTACCGGTTAGTCAATCTGTATTGACAGGTATTCCTTTGCCTGCTGGGACTAAGCAGGATAAGAGATTTTTATCTGAAACGAGTGCCAGGATGTTATTGGAAATGGAGAGTAAAAAAACCGGAATGGAAATCAAGGATGTGGAAGTTATTTATTTACCTCCCATTGTTGCTGGTGGCTATAGTGATGATTCTTTGATTGCCGCTCTCAGTGCAATAGGATGGAATATTTCACCTGTAGGAACAGACGATAAGTATGTTTTATTGCAAAAAGATGGCAAAAATCGGTAATGGCCTACTATAGAAAAAGCACTAAGAAGGAAACGCAACTTTATCTTGGAGTAACAGCCGCAATAACTTCCAATGCCGGGCAATAACGGAGGTTATCAAAATCCACCGGTGTATAATAATCCACCATCGGATATCCACCGCCACCCCTCCGGTAACCAATCAACAGGATTATAGTAACAATAATAATAATCCCGCCACCACCCCTCCCGCGCCACCGCCGCCACCAGCAGCTCCCCAATGAATATGGAGAGACAAGTCCAACGCCAGCTGGTAACAATGGTATAACTATTTCCACCATCAATTTTGACGATGGATGGGTATCAATGCCAATGGCAGATTGGGTGCAGGTTACAAAAGGGAGTTTACTGTTCTTTTCACATTACCTTCGCATCTTCCTGATAATTTGCAAAGCGAAGAATATGAAGTTATCCTGGAAATATTACTGGAACCTGTTGAGTGCAACCCCGGTTTACTTTTCTAATATTGAAATCCGGAAAGGACAATACTTATAATTATAAAAGGGAGTATTTCATGGAAGCGGATGCTGTTGGAAACGAATACAGGGAAATCCTGCCATGTTAGCTTCCGGATATTTATGGAGAACGGAATTGCTTCCTGTGTCGAAATTCAATCTTCTTCAAAGAATAACTATTGGGCATCATTCCCAACTATTGAATCAATTGACCCATTAAGAAGTTATAATAAGTTCGCTGTTACACAAGGGGATCTTGTTGGCGAATGGCAGGAAAATATTGGCAGCTATGCGAATTATTACAATGTGTATACGGGAGGCTATGCAGGAATGAATGCAGTTTCTATCAATAGCAAGATGGTATTAGGAGAAAATGGACAATTCACCATCGAGCATAAGGCGCATCTGGTATGGCAGGAAGCCAAGTTTTTTGATGAGAAACATGCTGCTCATATCAAGTAAGCAATTGGGAAATATCGATGGTGAAACAGATGGGAAGCAAGTTGCCTATCATGCTTATTATGAAGCTGTGAAGAATGGGCGTGTTCTCCATGCAACACAAACAATTCAGTGGCTCGCAAATGCATTTGTATAAGACAAAATAAAGCCTTTAATTTTTTAAATTCGGTGAACAATGAGAAAGCTTTCTCTAACAGTAACTGTTCTATTAATCGCTTTCCTTTCTTATGCCCAGCTCAAGCAGTTGGATAGGCCTATAAAGGATATGTCGAAGCTCCAGAAGATTATTCTTCCCAATCTGAGTTCAATAAGAGGTTGTCGCGATTTACCTTTATCTGCCGGCTATGCCATTCCTCCAAGGGCAGCTACAAATTCTTATCCGATCTATACTATTGATGAGAATGGTATTATTGGACCTGTTGCAGTTCAAAGACAACCACTTGAACTGTTACAGAAAAATGTGGGAACCAGGACAGATGTTGAAAGTTGGGTTTGATATTGTGGGTGCTCCTATTGATATAATTTATGTTGTACAGCGTTATGCAGTAGAGTGGGAGCGTTTTGCAAATATCAAATTTGAATTTGTACAGAATATGGCTACAGCAGATATTCGGGTAGGTTTTTTACCAAACGGATCCTATTCATATATTGGTCGCGAAGCGATGCTGATTCCTACTAATGCAACTACAATGAACCTTGGTTGGCTCACTAGTGCTTCTGCATCAGAAGCGCGGCGAGTTATATTGCATGAGTTCGGTCATGCCTTAGGGTTTATTCATGAACATAGTTCTCCTACTGCCAATATTCCATACGACAGAGAGAAAGTATATTCTTATTATTCGCAGGCTCCGAATAATTGGGATAGAGCAACTGTAGACAGGAACATTTTCTTGAAATATTCAGTTGCTGAGACTAATTATTCTACGTACGACCGTAGTTCTATCATGCATTATGTAGTTCCTCCTGAATTGACAACTGATGGCGTAGGTGTGCCATTTAATACGGAACTATCTACTATAGACAAACAGTACGCTGGTTATTTTTATCCATTCCTCCAACGCCGCCTACAGCAACAGGGGTATTGAAAACTGGAGATGATTGTGATAGGGTTAATTTTAAGGTGGAGTATAATGTGGTGCCGAATAACAAAGTGGAGTTCGCAATAAGCTTTGGGTCTTACAATAATAAGGCTGTAACCTGGTGGAAACAGATCGGAATTCCTGGTCCAGGGAATTCTGAATCTTTGCTTTGGATCCAGAACCATTCACTTATAGCCAGTGAAAAAAAACAATTCAGGTTAGTCAGTTTGACTTAAATCAAATCAACTTTCAAAAACCCATTCGCTTCTGGAAAGCTAAAGGTTGGGTATCCATACTTTACTATCATACCAATGGAATATCCTGCCTGCTATTAGAGGCGGTTGCCGGATAACACTTGTCTGGAGCAGGGATAGCTGCTTACAGTAAGCCATATCCCTTTTTTAGGGATATAAATGCACTAGATTTAGTTCATATTTACAACATTAATGTTGGATTATGAGACTGAATTTTATGGTGCTATTTTTTTTGCTTTTAACTTCTTTTGCGAATGCACAAACAGATAGTTTTGATGTATTCATTTATAAGCCGCCAGAATTTTTACTAAAAGCATATTGCCTTCCAGAGCTCAGTTCAATCTGACCAATCCCGACAAGAGTTATTGCACCATCACCCTTTATCAAAGTCAACCAGCTACCGATAGTGTAATCCATGATGTAATGCGTCAATGGAATGAGCAGGTGGTAAAACGACTTCGTAAGGCATCTCCAAAACCTTTACGTATTTATACTGAACAACTATGGCAGGGATGGGTATCTACTGTTGCCATTGGAAATTTCTATGAGGGTAAGAAGAAGTGTGTGGTGATGCTGAATTCTTTCCGAAAAGAAAAAACAAGTGCCTGTGTAGTGTATGCTATGACAGATAAATCATTTAAAGAGGCAACAGATGCCTTTTCCCAAAATCTTCGATTTAAAAAGTAATTAAAGCTTTGCGTTATGAGAAAAAATATAATAGTATCTGTTTCGCTTTTGTTGTTGCTAACAATTTCAGCTTTTTCACAAACTGGTAACACCGAATCGGTACCACCGATCCTCAGGCAAAATTGCATGTGAATGGTGATCTGTCGGAGAAAGCAATAAAGGATTACGTGAAAACGGGTTTGTGGATGGAGATTGATACTACAGCTTTAAGTGATAATATTCTGGTAGCAAAAGGGTTTGGTACGCAAAACGTCGGAAGCCCCGTAGCTGCAGCCATTCAAGGTAATTATGCTTATACTGCAAACTATTTGACCAATAGTTTGGTGATTATGATATTACTGATCATAATAATCCAGTATTCAAAAGCAATATTTCAATAAATATTTCAGGTCCTGTTGATGTTGAAGTGCAAGGGAATTTATGCTTATGTGGTTTCTGAATCAAGTAATCAGCTCTCGGTATTTAATATTTCAAATCCTCTTAATCCAACGGCAGCTGAGCAATTTCTACAGGTTAAACAGACCCATTGAAATGGTTATTCAGGAAATCTTGTACATGTATCCAATATTGTCTGTAATAGCCCGTGGATTTTTTAATGCGGGTCTTCCTTCAGATATATATGTGTCTGGCAATTTTGCTTATACTACCAATAGTGGTTTATCGAAACTGTCGATTTTTGATATTACAAATCCAGATACGCCAGTACCCCGTGGTACTACCACTAATGGCTTGAACGGTGCAGGTGGGGTTTATGTAAAAGATGGGTTTGCTTATGTTTCTTCGACAAAGTACTGCTGTTATAAAGTATATTAATGTTTCAAATCCTGATCTTATAACCTTGTAGCGGGTCAATCCACAAATAAAGGCATACTTCCAGATCTTTCAGGGTCAGGAAACTATCTGTTTGTAATAGATCAGGTTGGAACAGGGTAGTGTTGATATCAGTACCCCTTCTTCGATGCAATGGAAAGGCATATAATAGCACGAATTTAAATAATGCTGGAAGAATGGGTGTTTCAGGAGAGACCCTTATGTGGTGCCTTCCTACTATAATGGTCGTCTTGTATTTTTGAATTAGATCGCTCCAGAAATATAAGTTTCACTTCAAGCGATTTCAATCAACACCATCACTTTGGTTAAACAATGGAAAGGATATCTATGAGGCAATGGCTATGTAGGTATTGGCATATCAATAAGAGCAAACCTTCATGTAGAAGGCGCAACATACCCTTGGTATGTGGGCATAATACTGATTTGCTAAGCCCCTTTAGTAGAAGGAAATTCATTTTAATGGCAATATTGGTATAGGCACTTCATCTCCTCTAGCTAATCTCCATGTACAAGGTAATGAGTACGTTTCAGGTAACCTTAGTATTGGAACCACAAACCAATTGGCTTTGCAAACATTTCCTAATGCTTTAGGCAATAAGATTGCGTTATATGGTAATAGTGCCTCCTCGCAATACGGTATGGGCATTCAAGGTAGTTTAATGCAATTCTATACAGATGCTGTTGGAGCCAATTTTGCATTCGGGTATGGTAGCACATCATTTACAGAAAGAGCTCGTATTTATAATTCAGGATACGACGGCATGTTATTGAATGGTCAATAGTTTTGAGGAATGGAACCACTGATATCAATGGGGCACTGGAGTTTGGTTGATGAATCCAACTAACACTGCACTATTAGGTTCTTTGGTGCACAAAATGCCAATAATTTCGGGTTCTATAGTAACAATACAGGATGGGGATTAACCCATACACAGTTTCACTGGCAAAATCAAGATTGGTAATAGTAACCTACCGCACCATTACATTTGCTGCAAGCATTGAAAAGAAGATCACCCATATCCTGGTGGTACAGGAGATGCAGGCATGTCTGTTTCAGGAAATGATTTCCGTCTATTCGGATAATAATGTTGCCAGGTTTCATTGGATATGATAATGATTTCACCCTGGGTTTTTTTATTTCAAACCTATGTAGCATCTGGAGCAGTGGCATTAGTAGTAGGCAGACAAATAAATGCAAATGGTACCATCTAATTCGGATGCCCGATACAAGAAAAACATCTTCACTTTAAATAACTCTCTCGAAAAAAAGTGATACGAAATTACGCGGAGTGGGGTATGAAATGCGAAAAGAAGAATTTCCGGATAAGCAATTCTCAGACGGTTCATAGTGGGATTGATCGCGCAAGTGGAGAAAGTAGTTCCTGAAGTGGTAGTTACAAATGCTGATGGATATAAATCGGTGGATTATGCGAAACTGGTTCGGTATTGATTGAAGCATTGAAAGGCGGCAACAGCAGCACCAAGGAAGATCTGCCAAACGTATAGAAAATTGGAAGCTCAAATAAAACAATTAATAGAAAAAAGTAAAATGAAAAATAGCATAATCGTTTTTGCAATTCTTCTGGGATACTCATCTGTATTAAGTCAGAATGTTGGTATTGGAACATTAACACCTGTGGCGAGATTGCATGTGGCAGATAGTGGAGTAGTATTTACAGGACCTGCTACAGTGTTACCAAGTACTTCTTTCGGACCACCAATATCGATCCAAGGAACAAGAATGATGTGGTATCCACAAGAAAGCATCATGGAGAGCCGGTTACGTCTCTGGCTTTGCTTGGAATAAAGATTATGTTGGTGATTACTCCGCTACTAATTTCAATAATTTGGCAAGTGGTTCAGCATCATCCAGTTTTGGAGTTCAAACTTCAGCTATTGGGGGAGGTTCTGTAAGTTTTGGTAATTCA
>JADKJI010000019.1 GCA_016721085.1 Chitinophagaceae bacterium
GGTTTGTAAGGTGTGGTTTGCTTTTATCACGGACCTGATTTCCTTCTCCAGTCTTAGGATGTCGCTGCTTATTTTTTTAATCATTGACTCCTGAATGATAATTTCTACATCTGATTTTGTCCATGCCTGTGTGTGTTTCATCTCTTTAATGCGGCACATATATCCGCTTCGGTCTCTGACCAACTTTGCTCGCAGGCTTAATAAGTTCCTAAGCTTTCTAGTCCCTTCTTCTAAAGGGGCATCAGCGGTTAGGAGGTCCTTTCTTAACCAGGCATATTCGGCTATTCGAGCAGCGTCAACCTTGTCACTCTTGCCCCGAATTACACCTAGCGACCTTTTGATTTCAAGGGCAGGAATCTTGCAATAGTCAATCCCCTTTGAACGAAGGAAGGATTCAAATTTCAGTGAATAACTCCCTGTATGTTCCATCACTACCAGTAATTTGCACAACGACGTAGCAGTTATTTTTTTTAACCACACCCTGAATCCGCCGATTGTATTCTCGGTCTGGAAGAATAGGTCATTGGGTTTGCAATGAAAGTCCAGCGTGGATTTTGATACATCGACTCCAACAATCAGTAAATCTTTCATAATTTAGATTTAGCGTTTACAAAAAGTTGACAGTCTCCAAGACCTTTAACAGACCTGCGAAGTCTGAAATTCTAAACGGAGCACTGACAACGAACAAAGGAAGAAGTGGGGACTGATACACGAAATGAGCCGTAAGCTCATGTCTTTGTCTAGTTCACCCCGCTTCTTCTTCTAAGTTCTAACTAAATCTGTAAATGTAAATTCTGATCTAAAGGTCTTCGTGGTTCTATGCCTCTAAGTAGAAATAAATACATACATACATACCACATAGGTAGGCATAGAACATAGGAAAACATAGGTAAATACATTATCCAACTAGTCAGCCCTATGTTCTTATGTGCCTATGTGTTCGGCTGTTCTGCAAATATATTTTACCGGGAAGACGGGAAGGTCGCCCCGAGACTGATTATACAACCGGCAAGAGAGCTGGCCTATGTCTGCCTATGTTCTATGTTTCCCTATGTGTGAAAAAAAATACATACCACATAGGTAGACATAGAACATAGGAAAACATAGTTAAATACATCAACTATCTAGTCAGCCCTATGTTCCTATGTGCCTATGTGTTTGGCTGTTCAGCAAATATATTTTACCGGGAAGTCGGGAAGGTTACTCCGAGACTGGTTATACAACCGGCAAGAGAGCTAGCCTATGTCTGCCTATGTTCTATGTTTTCCTATGTGTGAAAAAATACATACCACTTAGGTAAGCATAGAACATAGGAAAACATAGTTAATACACCAACAAGTCACCCCTATGTTTCTATGTGCCTATGTGTTTGGCTGTTCTGCAAATATATTTTACCGGGAAGTCGGAAAGGTCGCTCCGCGACTGGTTTTACAAACGGCTAGCGAATTAGCCTATGTCTGCCTATGTTCTATGTTTTCCTATGTGTGAAAAAAATACATACCACATAGGTAAGCATAGAACATAGGAATACATAGTTGAATACATTAACCGACAAGCCAAGTTCCTATGTGCCTATGTGTTCGGCTGTTCAACAAATACATTTCACCGGGAAGAGGGAAATTCGTTCTGCGAATTGTTAAACTGGTGGAAAGAATACTAGCCTATGTCTGCCTATGTTCTATGTTTTTCCTATGTGTGAAAAAATGCATACCCCTTCAATGGCGCAAGCTTGCATATAAAATTGATCAAAAGTCTGCATAGAACTGGGTTTTCCCAGCGTCCGTTTATAAATTATAATCTTATCAAATAACAAGCTGATAGTTTGGTAAATCAAGCCAAAATACACCCTCATTAAATTTTAACAACTGACAATACAAAATGTACGAATTAATTCGTATAATGCATTTTGTAACAGTCAAACATTACCTAAGTTAAAATTGAGATCTCACCAATGCGACCTACCATATTAGTTATTTTCATATTCCTATTTAGCATTACTGCATCTGCGCAACAAACAACGGCTATTAAACTTGACGAATCATCAAGTATTTACGACATACAGGACAGCGTTTTAATAAAGACAAGAGACGGTGCGACTATATCTGCAATTGTAGTGCGTAAAAGAGGAGATGCTACTCCTAAACCTGTAATACTTCAATTTACCATTTATGTAAGAGATAAAGGCAGGGATATCAGAACAACCAAAGAAGCTGCAGACCATGGTTACATAGGAGTTATAGCATATACAAGAGGCAAACGTTTTAGTTCAGATGAGATATATCCATACGAAAATGACGGCAAGGATGCCTATGACGTAATTGATTGGATCAGCAAGCAAAAATGGAGCAATGGGAGTGTGGGTATGTATGGAGGTAGTTACAATGGATTTACCCAATGGGCAGCTTGCAAAACCCTGCACCCTGCACTCAAAACAATTGTACCCTATGTAGCAGCAAGACCAGGTCAAGGCTTACCCATGGAAAACAATGTATTTGTAAATCCCAATTACGAATGGGCATTTTATGTAGGGAATAACAAATATCTAGATACGGTAGCTGGAAATGACAGACAGCGGTTTAGAAACATGCAGAACAAATGGTGGGAGACAGGAGTTGCTTACAATAAATTAGACAGCATTGATGGCACCCCCAACAAATGGTTTCAACGGTGGATAAAGCACCCTTCATTTGACAACTATTGGCAGAATATGACACCCTATAAAAACGATTTTTTCTCAGATAAAAAATACCTGTTTTGGCCTTTGACGGATATTACAACGATGGACAAAGTTCTGGTTTGTATTATTTGAGGGAATTGCAAAAATATAGTCCTGAAACGCCAGCCTATCTTGTTATAGGTCCTTATGGACATTTTGGTACCCAGGTAGGTGGTGAACCCGTTTTGTACGATTATAAAGTGGACTCCGTTGCACTATTCAACATTACTAAAATCACTTATCAGTGGTTTGACTACATACTTAAAAATGGGGAAAAGCCGGAAATCCTGAAAGATAAAATCAATTATGAAGTAATGGGGGCCAATGAATGGAGAAGTGCCCCTTCACTTGATAAAATGAGTAATAGCTTTCTGACTTTATATTTAACTACTACCAAATCGGGAAATTTTTATTCTGCAAATGGGAAAAAACCAACCAAACAAAATTATCTCTTGCAAGAAGTGGATTTTGCTGACAGACAAAACAGTAATAACGATTATTATCCAGAACCCATTATTCGCAAAGAAGTGGATACAAGCAATGGCTACTTATTTATCAGCGACCCTATTACAGAACCTACTATAATCAATGGTTCTTTTTTAGGTCAAATTAAAGCAAGTATCAATAAAAAAGATATGGACTTCGGGGTTACCTTATATGAGGTATTACCGAATGGCGACTATTTTCATTTGTCCTATTTTATTGGTAGAGCCAGTTATGCAACAAATATTGAAAAAAGGAAATTACTAACTCCAAATAAAATTGAAACGATTCCTTTTTCAAATACTCACTTAATAAGCAAAAAATTACAGATAGGCAGCCGACTATTGGTAGCGATCAACATCAATAAAAATCCATTTTCACAGTTAAACTATGGAACAGGCAAAGAAGTAAGTACTGAAACAATTAACGATGCAAAAGAACCTTTAATAGTTAAATGGTATAATGACAGTTTTGTAAAAATTCCAATATGGAGATAGATGTCTTCGTGGTTCTATGCCTCTAAGAAGTAAAGAATACATACCACATAGGTAGACATAGAAAATAGGAAAACATAGTTAAATACATTAGCCAACTAGTCAGCCCTATGTTCCTATGTGCCTATGTGTTCGGCTGTTCAAAAAATACATTTTATCGGGAAGTCGGGAAGTTTTTTTAGTTGTTGTAATTAAATTTCAAGAAGTAACTCAAGTCCGGGAAGGTCGCTACACGACTTATTTATCAACCGGCTAGCGAATTAGCCTATGTCTGCCTATGTTCTATGTTTTCCTATGTGTGAAAAAAAATACATACCACATAGGTAGACATAGAACATAGGAAAACATAGTTAAATAATTACCAACTGCCTGGCCTGTTTGCTTTCCCTCTCCGGGGTCGGGCGGTGGTGTTGCAATTAAATTTATAACTCTTCAGGAAGCCTTAACCCTTGTTTAAACAACTTTGAAATTTAGTTCTCCTATGTCTGCCTATGTTCTATGTTTTCCTATGTGTGAAAAATACATACCACATAGGTAGACATAGAACATAGGAAAACATAGTTAAATTCATTATCCAACTAGTCAGCCCTATGTTCCTATGTGCCTATGTGTTCGGCTGTTTAAAGCAAATATATTTTACCGGGAAGTCGGGAAGGTTTTTTAGGTTCGCTTTAAACTTTCAAGAAATAATTCAAGTTCGGGAAGGTCGCTCCGCGACTTGTTTAACAACCGGCTAGTGAATTAGACTATGTCTGCCTATGTTCTATGTTTTCCTATGTGTTAAAAAAAATACATACCACATAGGTAGACATAGAACATAGGAAAACATAGTTAAATACATTAACTAGCTAGTCAGCCCTATGTTTCTATGTGCCTATGTGTTCGGCTGTTCAACAAATATATTTTACCGGGAAGTCGGGAAGGTTTTTTTAGGTATTGCAATTAAATTTCAAGAAGTAACTCAAGTCCGGGAAGGTCGCTACGCGACTTGTTTAACAACCGGCTAGTGAATTAGACTATGTCTGCCTATGTTCTATGTTTCCCTATGTGTTAAAAAAAAATACTACCAAACAAAGAGATTGTAATATGTAATACTGATACCCTTTCAGAACCTTAAACCTTTAAACTCTTAAACTTTGAACCCTTTAAGTCTCCTATGTGTCTATGTGGTATATATTTTCAACACGTGAGTAATCATAAAACGTAGTCAAATATGAGTTTTTGAACCACCAACACACAAAGGTCACCAAGGAGCACAAAGCGACCCCTAAATGCTACAAACCTATTAACCCCTAACACGAGCAGGGTCGCATAGTGTCTCTTTCTGTCCTTCGGGTCTTAGTGGTTCTAATTCATTAAAATCCGTTCTATGGAGCAAGTTTGCTAATTCATTTAACTGGATTAAGTGTATAGCCTTTTACTATAAATCATTGTATTAAGGACAGCAAGGACGATAACTTTTAAAAATTTGCTGATAAACTTTACCTTGCAACCACTTTAGTGGCTGGTAGTTTGTTAAAGTAAACTAATGACTAATGACCTAACAATACCCAACTAGTCAATGTGATTTTTGGTGAATTCAAAAAAAAATTTGAAAATCTTCTCTTTATATAGCAAAAATGAAACAAATAAATCCTTCAATTACCCATCATTTATCAATCGGTTTTTTTTTAAGCTTTTGGATTTTCATTTTCGCTTATTTATCAAGCCATTTGATGATGGAACAATAAATTCAAGTCAGTGGCTTCTTATAAGTGTTGGATTTAGTCTTATTTCATTTCTTTGTTATGGGTTAATTGCCATAATTCAAAAAAATGTCTATCAAAAAATATTAGAATGGAGTATCTTTTTGGAAGCTGCAAGTATCTTACTTTTCTATTCACTTTTTTTAGTAATTACATTTTTATATTATAAGTCTCCAGTACTTTATGGTGGCTTTGATTTATTAGAGTTTTTACAAGTAATAATTCTTAAATCTGCTTTGATCTCAGCTCCAATTATCGTATTAGCAAGGATTTACTCTGTTAAATTAATTCCATTACAGGATGAATATATTGTTATAAGAGGAGAAAACAAGCTTGATATTCTAAAAATTAGAAAAAATGACCTGGTTTGTGTATCTAATGCTCAAAATTATGTCGAAATCTTCTATACTGATGAGAATCAAATCAGAACAAAATTGATTAGATGCACACTTAAAAAAATTCATTCAGATTTTGATTTTTTGATACAAGTCCATCGTTCCCATTTAATAAATCCAACTCATTTTAAAGCTTGGAAAAATCAAGACACTATATTTCTGACTCATATTGAACTTCCAGTATCAAAAACATATAAGGATCAATTATTATCTTTATAATTTCCGTACCTAAAACTGCATATTTCATACCTAAACTCTCATTACATGCTGAATCAGGGTGTATTTGAGTCTAATTTTGCCTCTCAAATCAAAATCAAGGATTTATATGAAAAACTGGTTTTAGGAAACTGCTTTATGTCATTATCATATTGATTGGCGTCTTTACTTGCATTTTTTTATGGGCTGATAATGAATTAAATATGGTTTTAGGTAAATCGACAAAAGTTGTTGACATTTCTTCGATTGTCAAACCTGCTATTACTATTCAAATCAAAAACGTAAACGTTCTTTCAGAAGATTGCAACTATTTCATTAAGAATCAAAGCGTAATTATTGAAAATGGTGTGATCATTAATTTAGGTGAAAACCTGCAACTGGACAGCACAGCTACCATAATTGATGGAACAAACAAATATTTAATTCCAGGACTTATTGACTCACATGTTCATCTAAAGAAAGTAAAAACGATCTATTTTATATTTAGTTAATGGGTGTAACTTCTATTAGAGAAATGGCAGGAAGACCAATTACTTTAGAATGGCGAAAAGCAATACAAAATAGTGGAATTGGACCACGAATGTTTATAGCATCTCCACCAATATTTAGTGAAAGTGGAATGATGGGATATTACTATCAATGGACCAGACAATCAATCAATTTTTCAAGTAAAAGCGAAGCTGATAATGGAGTAAAAAGAATAAGAGCAAGGTTATGATGCCGTTAAAATGTATGGTTTTGTTAATCCCGAAATGTTTAAAACTACGATAGAAGAGTGCGGAAAAGTATAACATACACCGTTATTGGTCATATTCCTTTGGTTAACCTAGATATTTTGGACCATCAGGTCAAAAAGAAGTGACTCATGTTGAAGAATTAACAGTTAAAACTATCGATGATTTTTGGAAATCTATATCAAAAATTCAGAGAATTTTTATATTACCCTAAAAACCCGTTCAGTCCAAATTGCAAAAAGACTAAAAGAAAATAGTATTAGTGTTACTACTACAATTTGGTTATGTGAGAGTTTTTTGAATCAAAGATTCGACCTAAAATTGAAACTTAAAGAAATAGAATTGAAATATGCCAATCCTAAAATTATTGAAGGGACACCAATTTACAAGTTAGGTTGGCTACCAACTAAAAACAGCTATGGTATGATGGAGAAGATAATCCAGACGCAAAAAATTATCATTAATTTTTCTGGAAAACTTATGCAGAGGCAATTCATATTATGACAAAAGCATTGGTCGACAATAAAGTTACAATTATGGCTGGAACAGATGCTAATGTAGCAACTGTTGTTCCTGGATTTTCAATTCATGATGAGTTGCAATCATTATCAAAATCTGGAATGACAAACTCACAAACACTATATTCAGCAACTGTTGAACCAAGTAATTGGATGAAAAGGAATACTGGAAAAGTAAAAGTTGGATATAACTCAGATTTAGTGCTACTTTCAGAAAATCCATTAGAGAATATTAAAAATACAAAAACAATAGAGTATGTGTTTTTTAATAAATATATGATTGACAAAACCCAAATAGCAACAATATTGAAGTCTATAGCAGATGCAAATAATGAAAATAGAAGTATAAAAATTGATGAATACCAACATTAATAGGCTAAAAGAAGCATTTTTGAAAAATCCCTCAATGGCGAAAGGATGCTTTTTCATTGGACTGGCAATATGTAGGTCGTCTAGATCATTGTCTTTATTTTACGGTGAGCAATACTGACAACTCACACTCAAACAGGAAACCACCAAGATACAAAGGACACCAAAGAACACGAAGGGATTCCTAAATGCTTAAAACCTAGTAATCTCTAACAGGAGCAGGGTCTCTTCGTGCCCTTCGTGTCTTCGTGGTTCTATGTCTCTAAGAATAAAAAATACATACCACATAGGTAGGCATAGAACATAAGAAAACATAGTTAAATACATTATCCAACTAGTCAGCCCTATGTTCCTATGTGCCTATGTGTTCGGCTGTTTCCCTGTTCAACAAATACATTTTACCGGTAAGACGGGAAGGATTTCTAAGTATTGCCTACTTACTTTCAATAAATAACTCAAGTACGTGAAGGTCGCTCCGTGATTGGATATAAAGCTTGCATTTGTAACAGACTATGTCTGCCTATGTTCTATGTTTTCCTATGTGTGAAAAAAAATACATGCCACATAGGTAGACATAGAACATAGGAAAACATAGTTAAATAAATTATCCAACTAGTCGGCCCTATGTTCCTATGTGCCTATGTGTTCGGCTGTTTCCCTGTTCAACAAATACATTTTACCGGTAAGACGGGAAGGATTTCTAAGTATTGCTTATTACTTTCAATAAATAACTCAAGTACGTGAAGGTCGCTCCGCGATTGGATATAAAGCTTGCATTTGTAACAGCCTATGTATGCCTATGTTCTATGTTTCCCCTAGTGATTGTAAAAAATTACATGCCACATAGGTAGACATAGAACATAGAAAAACTATAGTTAAATACATTATCAACTAGTCGGCCCTATGTTCCTATGTGCCTATGTGTTCGGCTGTTTCCCTGTTCAACAAATACATTTTACCGATAAGACGGGAAGGATTTCTAAGTATTGCTTATAACTTTCAATAAATAAATCAAGTACGTGAAGGTTGCTCCGCGATTGGATATAAAGCTTGCATTTGTAACAGACTATGTCTGCCTATGTTTTATGTTTCCCTATGTATGAAAAAAATACATGCCACATAGGTAGACATAGAACATAGGAAAACTATAGTTAAATACAATATCCAACTAGTCGGCCTATGTTCCTATGTGCCTATGTGTTTGGCTATTCAGCAACTACATTTTACCGGGAAGTCGGGCAGGTTATTTTAGGTGTTGCAATTAAATTTCAAGAAGTAACTCAAGTCCGGGAAGGTCGCTACGCGACTTGTTTAACAACCGGCTAGCGAATTAGTCTATGTCTGCCTATGTTCTATGTTTTCCTATGTGTGAAAAATACATTACCACATAAATAGACATAGAACATAGGAAACTATGGTTTAATACATCAACAAGCTAGTCAGCCCTATGTTCCTATGTGCCTATGTGTTTGGCTGTTTAGTAACATGAAAGAGTAGAAATTTCACAGGAGTGGGTTCTCTTAATGTCTATTTTGTCCTTCGTATCTTAGTAGTTCAGGTTCAGAAAAAACCCGTTCCATAGTCGCCTGTTTAAAACCGATTTAACTTATTATTTACAAAAAACGTTCTGTTGCGTTACACCTAATGATGCTTTGCTATTTATTTAACATCCATAAATATTAGATAGAATAAAAACCTTGTATTTTCATCGCGTAATCGTTAGATTCTAAATGGCTTACCTTTGGATAGTCTTATTTAAAAGATATGTCTATTGGGTTGCATGTTCTTATAGAATTAGATACTTTTGACAATTGACAAGTTGTCGAAAAATATCATGTGATTAGAATTTCCATTTCTATTACAATTACTTAGCTGATATTATTTAAGCAATTAGTAAGCATCTTTCTAATACAATCGATTTTTTCATTAAAAACAAGCAGGACTATGAAAAAAGCTAGTAACCATCTCTTTTTCATTTACATTGGTTTATTTTCATTATTCATTTCTTCCTCTGAAAAAACGAAATTGATAACGGAGGCGGGACAAGCAATTTGCCAGCCCGAAACATATTGGATACTTCTTATGGCATAGACCCTCTCCAAAAAATGGATATTTATTTACCAGCTGGTAGAACCTCATCAACAAAAGTAGTAATATTTATACATGGCGGGGGCTGGGAGAGTGGCAGTAAATCTGATCCGGAATACCAACAACTTGTTACATTCTTAAGGCAAAAATGGCCTGATGCGGCAGTTGCTACTATTAATTACAGGCTTACCAGTAACCCAAGTATACATTATCCAGAAATAATGAACGACATTACTTCCACAGTAAATCTACTGGTAAACAACAAAACCAATTTTGTTATCTCTGATACAGTAACTATGGTAGGGGCCAGTGCAGGAGCTCACCTTGCCATGCTATATACCTATAAATACAATACAAATAATTATGTAAAATGTGTTGCCGATTTTTTTGGTCCAGCCAAACTAACTGATTGGGAATGGTATAATAGTTATAATCCTTGGGTAAATAAATTTCCAAAAGATATTTTGACCCAATTTAATGGTACAGCATGGAACATTCCTTTGTATGATTCCAACAGTCCGTTCTCGGTAGTAACAGCCCAATCAAAACCTACCATTATTTTTCATGGCACAGTGGATCTGGTAGTCCCTTTGTATCAAAGCCAATGGTTGAATGGGAAGCTGAATCTCCTCGGCGTTCCGCATGAATATTATGAGTACATTGATGGACATGGGTTCAATTATTCCAACACTTCAGATGCTATGGATAAAACTGTCTTGTTTTTTAAAAAATCATTTAAAATAGCTATAACTATTTCATTGCCAAAACTAGTCCTAAACTATTCAAGGCACTGGGCTCATATCCATTCCAGGCTGTGACACAAGAATTTACTAGGGCAATTAGGGACTTTTAGGCTCTGTCTACGCCTTTCTATTGAGATTTTTAAAGGTCTAAAATTTTACTTTAACTTTTCTTTAGAAACAATATTTCAAATAATTTGAACTTTTCATTAAATATACGAATATATTCGTACAATTGCTTTTTCTTGAGTGAATAAAAATCTCTGAAATATGAAAAGGACATTCATTTACATCGTCATATTCGTATGCAGGCAGATTGCATTTGGGCAAAATCATATGACGTTTCAAGACTCAATTAAGAGTTATTTCGATGAAATTAAAGTGGCAACGAAAAAGGGAAATCAATTATGGGGTAGTAATTTGTACGGACCAATTCTTTTAGTAAACCCAACTACAAGGCAATTGTGCGGTAACCATCCTGACTCGCTTGGAATATTGAAAAA
This sequence comes from Chitinophagaceae bacterium, assembly GCA_016721085.1. Classification (GTDB taxonomy): domain Bacteria; phylum Bacteroidota; class Bacteroidia; order Chitinophagales; family Chitinophagaceae; genus Endoryza. Next base: position 11,002 of record JADKJI010000019.1, read on the forward strand.
GGATGGAAATATATATTATGGAAGCTTACCAATCGATGTTAATATTGCAAATACATCACTCAATTGGAGTGGCAGACGTTGGGCAATGATTATGCTGCCCGTTCCAACTGATAAATTTGACAGGATTAATTTGTTTGCTCACGAGTCATTTCACAAAAGCCCAACCATCATTGGTTTTCAACTTTTCAATACAGATAATAATCATCTTGATCAAAGACGGAGAACTTATCTTCGTTTGGAACTTGAAGCATTAAGAAAGGCAGTTAATGCCATAACCCCCAGCGAAATCAAATTATACTTATCTGATGCATTACTATTCAGAAAATACCGTTATTCCATTTATCCAGGTGCAGATACTACTGAAAATGCATTAGAGTTAAAATGAGGGGCTTGCTGAATACACAGGATTTATAATTAGTGGAAGAAACAAAGCTCAATCTATACTTCATTTTAACAACACTCTTACAGATTTTTATCTAATCCCACTTTTGTACGTTCATTTGCCTATCAAACAACACCCATCTATGGATATTTTCTTCGAAGAACACAAAAGAATTGGAATAGAAATGTAACCATACAAACTAATTTGACTGATTATTTTATTAAGGCATTAAATATATCAATGAACAACGATCTGGCGAAATCGGTAGAGGCCAGTTTACCCAAATACAATGGGCAGGCAATCATAGTAGAAGAGACAAGTAGAGACTTAAATATAAAAAAACTAAAAGCTGAATATAAAAATAAATTTCTAGAGCAACCTCACTTCGAAATTACTTTTGAACAAATGAACGTAGCATATGATCCCAGGAACATTCTGCCAATCGATAACAAAGGAACAGTGTACCCAAACATTAGAGTTTCAGATAAATGGGAATTCTCACAGTAACAAATGGAGCATTGATGAGTCCCAATTGGGACAAAATTTCTATAAGTATACCTACAAATAGTAGCGACAAAAACATTACTGGCGATGGTTGGACACTTTCTCTTACAGATGACTACACAATTATAAAAGAAGAAAGCACTGGTAACTATAAATTGATAAAAAAATAGGTGCAAAACTAAAATTACTCACGTCTGGAGGGTTCAAAGGAACAAGGTAGCATCCCTATTGTACTGTCGTATATGTTCGGGTTGATGAATCAGAAACCTTATATTTTCAGCAGTAAAAATGACGACTTCATGAAATGGTCGGCGTAAACTGTTCCAGACAAGCACAATATCTCGCATGTATCTGCCCTTAAATGATTCAAGCCCTTGCCCTGTACTTTTGCCTTGAATATTCATAAAGTGGGTTGCCTTAACAGAAATACAAAAAAGTATAACATTAGTTTAGATATTTTCAATGGTCATATTTTTGAGGAGAACTCTTAAAAGTATAAATTCAAGAATTAGTGTTTATTCTAAGAAGATAAAGTGCAAATATTGAACAGCAGGAAAAAATATAATATGAAACCTTTACTTGTAATTTTATTGCTATCCACTAGCTTTTGTTTTGGACAACAGTCCGAACCAAAGATTGACCTGCTCTACGAAAACTTTGCAAAGCTTACTTCGAGCTTAATTCTGAAACCATTGCAAATCTCTACATTGATAATGCAGAGTTATTAAACCTATATGATGGCGAAAATTCTAATTCAATTAAAGGTCAATCAGATGTAAAGAAATACTACTCAAATTATTTTCAAACATTCAATTCTAATAACCAAAAATTACTTCTCACATTTAAATTAATTAATCGAAAAAAAGTCGGAGAAAATATTTTAGACAACGGATTTTACAAACTCGAAATAATAACGCCAAACAAACCATCTCAATTCACTTTTGGCAAATTTTCTACTGTACTTGAATTTAAAAATGGTAGTTGGAGATTAAAAACTGATGCAACAACGAATACTGACTTTATTGACTACGAAAATTCTTTAGTTAAAACAATTCCAGAAAGGGAGGAATTGCTTTATTCGCAATTTTATGATGAATTATTGGGTAGTTATCGGACATTAGATAATCAAGTTATCGTAATTGGATGTAATCAAATAAGGTTATATGCATATTTTGAAAATACAAATGATTTTCGCGGATTAAATAAAGTAAATGCAACCACCTGGACATCGGGTAAAACGATAAGGTCGAAGGATATTGTGCAAACATTTAGATTTGTTGGTGACAATATTGAGATTTACGAAAATGAAAAGTTATTGTTTACAGCAACAAAAATGAAATCTTATAAGAACGAAAAAGTTACCTATAGAAACAAGAATGGTGTGAAATTGGCTGGAACTCTGTTTTTACCAATAAAACAGAATGGGAAAGCGATAGTTTTAGTACATGGATCGGGGCCACAAGACCGAAATGGTTATGCTTCAATTATCCGATTGCTTGCTGACATTTTTGCAAGAGAAGGAGTAACTGTTCTTACTTACGACAAGCAAGGAGTTGGGGAGTCAGAAGGAAATAGCGAATATGAAAGTTTTACTGAATTAGCACAGGATGCCATTGCAGGTATTGATTTTTTAGAAGCAAGAAAGGATTTATCATTGTCAAAAATAGGACTTGGTGGTAGCAGTCAAGCAGGTTGGATTATTGCAAAAGCATTGGAAAATAGTAGCGGGAAGATTGATTTTGCATTAACAATTGGTGCAGCAGGTAGCGGAATTACAGTAATTGAACAAAATATCTACAACACAGAAATTTTGATGAAATGTAATGGCACTTACACAAAAAAGCAAATTGACAATTCAATTAATCAGCAACGCTATTTTTTTGACTATATACTTGATCAAACAAAAGCTAAGAAATTGGATGATTACACAAGAAGTATTGTAAAAGACACCATGATACGGGATTGGTTATTTCCTACAAGCCAACAAATAGACCTAACTAATAAGAACCAATGGTTTACTGCCTTAGAAGTGGATTTTAATCCATTGCCAATTTGGAAAAACTATACTAAGCCAGTTTTGATGTTTTTCAGTGAATTTGATGACTCAACACCAGGAGTCAAAGTGAAATCAAATGTTGATATATTGCAGAATAAGAATATTACAACGGTGTTTCTTGTAAACGGGCAACATTTAGGATTAGAAACCCATTCAGTATGTAAAAACGACTTTACGGAGTTAACAAAATTTCATAAGGATTTTTTTGTAATTATGAAAAATTGGCTAAACTCACTTTGAAAGAAATGTAACGCTACGCTAAGATTGTTTTATCCATATTGGGGCTGTCTTTAGAAAATTCACTAATCGTAATTCTACATAATTTCTAATAGGAGCGGGGTCTCTTTTTACTTTTTAGTGATTATATGTCTCTAATCATATAAAAATACATACCACATAGGTAGGAACATAGGCAATCACTCTTGCTATCAGTAATACCAGACGCGAAGCGACCTTTACGTACTTGGCTTAACTCTTGAAAGAAAAAGCGCAATCCTAAAAAACCTCCCCGACTTCCCGGTAAAATGTATTTGCAAAACAGCTATACTTAATTCCATCGTTCAAAAAATACCCAGCTCTGGGTATCCCAATAATCACCAAAAAAATTACATTTATCATATAAAAAATAACCCTAATCTATTATTAAAATGAAACCTTTCATTACAATAATACTGGTATTCCTCTGCCTGAATACAACTGCCCAACAAGGTAATCTCTGCGAATTATTGATCAAAAGTTTTAATGGTGCCGATGAAGGATTCCTGCTTTTACGTCCTGGCACAAATGCAGATACTATAAAAGATTATTCCATCAGTGAAAATATCGTAACCAATTATGGTCTCAAGAAGGGTAGTATACTGAAGAATCCCAATATTAAGTCCAAATTGTATAGTGGTAAAACATATACAGCCTGGACTTTACTTTTATCGGCGCCTACCCGTTTTTTGTATCAGAATAAATGGGAAGATGTTAAAGAGACGGTGGCTACACAGCTGGGAAATTTTGCCAAACAATATGGCGAGGGCTGTTTTTCCCAATTACAGATGAGTGAACTGGTCTTACCTTCCGAAGATTACGACAATGCCTATTTCACCTATTATTTCTATCCAAAGTCAATAAATATACCAAAGGGGGCAACTAAAAGAGAAATAGAAAGCCTGCTGAGTGAAGCTGTATATATAGATTTTTCGGTGAGGAAACCTGTTCTTGTTGCTGGTTACTTTATGAGTTATACTATCAACGGTTTAAAATATAATAATTAAGTTTATTCTGGTATTATCCTCAAATAAACGGAAACGCTGTTCCTATATTCCAAAAGCTATCGGTATGAAAATAAGTAAGGTACTGGTCTTTATCTTCACTCTGCTCCTCATCACATACGCTGGACAAGCGCAACAAAGGCAAAAAGTAGTAATAACCTCGGGCGAAAGGATCTATTTCGGTATTGATTCAAATTTTTATAAGCGCCACCTGGCGGATAGTCTCAAAAAATGGTTTGGCAAGACCAAGGCTGCAAAAATAATTGATAATGTAGAGTCCGATAACTGGCCACGTTTTTTCATAAATGTAATGGCGAGCTATGACACAACTATAATTGGTAATTATTACCGCAAATTGAATTTTTGGAAAATTGCTACTATTGAAAAAAATAACTCCCTTCTGGAAGTAAGGCCTGAAGATAACAGGCATTTGAATGAGGAGGGGTTCATAAGCCTTTTACATATTTGTACCTGAAAGCGATGAAGTGGTGCTGGTAAAGGAATGGGCAAATGAACCACCACTTGTTGCGAATACAAAACCTGTTCCTCCTGTTCCTGTAAAAAAAGAAAATAAGGAAATCGTTTCAATAAAGCCAGATAAAAAGCAACCGGAACTAAGTGAATCGAAAGCAAAGGAATTTATAAGAGCCACTGTAAAATCCAAAATGGTTCCTGGCGATAAGATGGTTGTTGATACTATTTTGGTGGTGAAGCCAGGTGACGATAATCAAACGAAGATCAATGCTGCTTTTGATGAAAAATTGAATCGTACTTTATATGTTGCCTTCAAAGAGAATAAAGCTTCGATTGAAATAAGCAACCTCTATGGTAATAATTTTGTAGAACTGCCGGAAATATCAAAATCGGAGTATTCGGGCAAAGGCATTAAAATTTATAGAGTCAGCTTTACAGGGCCCATTACTGATTTTAATATAGTACATAATGTAGAACAGGATACAGCGAACATTTATGTATTCCTCACCAAAAGAATGGATGAGAAAGGCTATGTTGCCAACAAGAAATATGTGGAGGAATGGGATGCTAAGATAGCGGAAGTCGATGCCAAACTGGAAAAGAAACGGAAAGAAAGAGAAAAGCAGAACAGTGAGTACTCTTCTGTAGCCAATGACCTTAAAAGACTAATGAAATCAATCTATCAGTCTGTAAAGAATAATAATTTAAAGCTTCATGCATCCCCCCAACCTTCATTGACAGAGATTGACAGGATAATAAAGGATGCTGAAAGCAAGTATAAGGACCTGAAAAATTATCTGCTTACTAATGAAAACAAGATAAAATCCTTTGCTGGTTCGAATAGTACTAATTCAGCATTTATGAAAAAGATGAGTGATGCCATTATGGAGGTCAGAAGCAATTTCTTTAGAATTGATGATACTGTTAAGGATTCTAATGCAAATGGAGGTAAGATTAATATCGGCAATTTATATGCTGCTTTCAAGGGAATTCTTGACGCGTCGTACACAGCTTCTGAGCTTAGTTACTGATTGCTCTGAATTCCATAACCGCAGAGACGCGGAGACGCGGGAGATTCCTATTTAATTAAATTGTCAAAGTGTTAAAGAAAATACAAAACACATAGGAACATAGGAACATAGGGGGCTTAAAGGTTTCAGCGTTTAAGGTTTAAAGGTTTAAGGTTCTGAAGGGTTACAGTATTACTTATTATTAGCTCTTTGTTTGGCAATATTTTTTTTTAACACATAGGGAGACATAGAACATAGGTACACATAGGCTATCACTATTGCTATCAGTAAAACCAGTCGCGGAGCTACTTTCGGAAGTTAAACAAAACCTTCCCGACTTCCCGGTAAAATTTAATGTATTTATCTATGTATTCCTATGTTCTATGCCTACCTATGTGGTATGTATTTTTTTCACACATAGGAAAACATAGAACATAGGCAGACATAGGCCCTTACTCATACTGTCTGCACTGCCCAGTCGCGGAGCGACTTCCGCCTTGAAATTATTTCTTGAAAGTTAAAAGCAGTACCCAAAAAACCTTCCCGCCTTCCCGGTAAAATATATTTGTTAAAAAGGCCAAACAGCCGAACACATAGGCACATAGGAACATAGTGTTGGTTTGTTAGTTAATGTATTTAACTATGTCTTCCTATGTTCTATGCCTACCTATGTGGTATGTATTTTTTTCACACATAAACTAAAGAAATTATTCCGTACTTTCAATTAACTAACCAATGAACAAAAAGAGAGATGAAAAAATTATTTGCACTGTTATTCATTATAATAGCCTCTTATTCCAGTTTCGGACAAGTTTCGCAGGAATCAGAACTCTATAAAACAATACTTTCAAAAGACAGCCTTCTTTTCAATATTGGCTTTAATACTTGCGATATCAAACAATTTGAGAAACTGTTAAGTACAGACTTTGAATTCTTTCACGATACAGACAGCATTTCAAACAAAACCGTCTTCCTTCGAAATCTCCGGAAGGGACTTTGTGGTTCACCAGCTACTTATCAATCAAGACGTGAGCTTGTTTCAGGCAGCACCGAAGTCTATCCATTATATAAAGGGAAGAAATTATATGGGGCCATCCAGAATGGAGTGCATAAGTTCTATGAAAATATTGGAGGAAGACCAGAACGCTTTGCGAGTGCGGCTAAGTTCACACATGTTTGGTTGCTGGTGAAGGGGGAGTGGAAGTTGGCGAGAAGTCTGAGTTTTGATCATCAGGTGGGTAATTAGTTTTTTTATGTTTTTCACCGCAGAGACGCGGAGACGCAGGGGGCTTATATAAAGTTCGTCTTTGTTCAATCCCTAAGTTCATAATAATAAAAACACAGGCAAGGAAAAGTGTTGGTTTGTGGGTTAGTGTTTAAAATTGTTTTCCTTTTTTTTTTTTCCCCCGGGGGGGTTTTTTTTTCCGCGGGAAAAAAAAGAGAGAGGGGGGAAAAAAATATTTTAAAATATCCCCTTTTAATTTGGGGGGGGGGGTGTTCCACAAAACAATAGCTATCTAATTAATTCTAATACTCCTTAAAATTCATTACATTTAATAGAGAACGCTTACCTTTTTCCTGCCTCCACAAAACAGTTTAACCATGGATCCAAAAACCAAAAACTACATCCTCTCTCAACCAGCAGAACGACAATCCATCTTAACCGATATCCACTCCATCATCCTCGAATACGACAAATCCGTTATCTCCGAAATATCACCCATGATGGGGAAGGAGATGATTATCTACAAGTATAAAGGCGTAATGAAATATGGACTTGCTGGAGTAAAGAATTATATGTCACTCCACGTTTTACCTATTTATGCTTCAAAGACCCTTTACGATAAATACAAGATACTTTTAAACACCGCCAGTTTCCAGAAGGGATGCATCAACTTCAACACCGCTGCAAAAATGCCTTTACCGATTGTTAGGCAGTTATTCACTGATTGCGCAAAAGTGGATCTGGCGAAAATCCGGGAGGATTATTTGAATGAGAAAAAAAAGGCAAAAGCCCGTAAGTGATTTTTTTTTCACCGCGGAGACGCAGGGAATATTCTTTCTATGTTTTCCTATGTATGAAAAAATACATACCACATAGGTAAACATAGAACATAGGCAGACATAGGCTATCAACCTTCCCGCCTTACCGGTAAAATGTATTTGCTGAACAGCCAAACACATAGACACATAGGAACATAGGGTTGCCTAGTTAAGTAATGTATTCAACTATGTTTTCCTATGTTCTATGCCTACCTATGTGGCATGTATTTTTTTTTCACACATAGGAAAACATAGAACATAGGCAGACATAGGCTATCAACCTTTCCGTCTTCCCGGTAAAATGTATTTGCAGAACAGCCAAACACATAGACACATAGGAACATAGGGTTGCCTAGTTAAGAAATGTATTCAACTATGTTTTTCTATGTTCTATGCCTACCTATGTACCATGTATCCTTTTTTACACATAGGAAAACATAGAACATAGGCAGACATAGGCTATCAACCTTTCCGTCTTCCCGGTAAAATGTATTTGCAGAACAGCCGAATACATAGGCACATAGGAACATAGGGTTGACTACTCAGGAGAAGTATTCAACTATGTATTCCTATGTTCTATGCTTACCTATGTGGTATGTATTTTTTTCACACATAGGAAAACATAGAACATAGGCAGACATAGGCTATCAACCTTTCCGTCTTCCCGGTAAAATGTATTTGCAGAACAGCCAAACACATAGGCACATAGGAACATAGGGTTGCCTAGTCAATAAATGTATTTAACTATGTTTTCCTATGTTCTATGCCTACCTATGTGGTATGTATTTTTTTTCACACATAGGAAAACATAGAACATAGGCAGACATAGGCTATCAACCTTTCCGTCTTCCCGGTAAAATGTATTTGCTGAACAGCCGAACACATAGGCACATAGGAACATAGGGCTGACTAGTTAGTTGATGTATTTAACTATGTTTTCCTATGTTCTATGCCTACCTATGTGGTATGTATTTTTTTCACACATAGGAAACATAGAACTTAGGCAAACATAGTTTAATACACTAATCAACTACTCAACCCTATGTTCCTATGTGCCTATGTGTTCGGCTGTTTACTATAACCTTACAAGCACCTGGCTATTAGTCTTAATGTAACACGAAAGAACCCTTAAACCTCAACCCTCATCCTGCCAAACAAACGAAGAATTCCTCCCAACCACCACTTCACAAAACCTCTCAAACAAATACAAATCTTCAATCGGAATAGACAACTGAATTACCTTCTCCACTGACTCCTCTTCAAAGTAAACAACCTGCAAATTCTTCCTCGATCTATACGCCGGCCCAGCCACCGTCACCGCCGACTGAATACTCCCCAAAGAAATCGTTAAATTAACCTTACCATCACTATGATATAAATACTCCTCATCATACTCCGTACTCTTCAACGGATGCGATAATCGCCACTCATCAATCACATTATTTATAGCCCAAAAGAAAAAACCAGCCAATGCAATTAAACCTATCTGCGCTACTGCAGCTGATTGACGAGATATAGTTTGATGCAAGAACACCAACAATGCCATCACAACTATTCCCTTTATGAATAATGTATCCGCTATCTGATATGCCAGTCGTTTTCTCACCCTGTAAAATTACCCCAAATTTCTTTTCACTTTTCCTTTGCAATTAATACCAACCTTTTGCCGTTCTTTGTACTGTTCCCACTCCAACCTCATATAGCTGACTTTTACTTTTTATTCACTTAATGCATTGACGTATGGCTGTTAACCAACAGGAAAACACCGACGGGTTGTATCAGTATGACTCCTTTGGTGGGAACTCAAAAAAAAGCGATTCTAACTTCTTATGGTGGTGCGCAGGCGCCCATCAACCCTTGTTAAAAGAATTCCCTTCTGAGCATAATAAATATGCGGGATTGGGAGGGGTGTTACTGGCAACATTTGTCCTGGCAGGACTCTCCGCTGGCTATGCCATCTACAGCATCTTCGGCAATATCCTCTGGACAATGGGCTTCGCCCTGATATGGGGACTGATCATCTTCAATTTCGACCGTTTCCTCGTCTCTACCATGCGCAAATACGGTATCAGCAAACGCAAACAGGTTTGGATGGCGATACCGAGATTGCTATTAGCTGTACTTATTGGTGTTACTATAGCCCGTCCGCTGGAGTTGAAGATCTTCGAGAAAGAGATCGACACCAAAGTGGTGGAAAATAACCATAAGAAAATGCAGCGCAATGATAGCCTTTTGCAATTAGAGATGACTGCCTCACAAGCCGCCGCCACCATTGAACGGAACAGGCTTACAAACCGTAAACTGGCTATTGAAGATACCCTTCATCGTTTACAGCAGTCTTATGTACAAGAAGCAGATGGTACCGGCGGCTCCGGACAAAGAGGTATAGAAAACCTTACCCAGCTAAAAATGAATGCTTATACAGCTGCTGTAACCCAATATCAACCTGAATTGGCTTTATTAACTGCTGGTATCGGCACGCAAGACAGCCTGCTGAATAATTCAAAAGCCAATATGGAAACAAAGCGGTTAGAGTATGCAGCTGCTATTCAAAAGAATGTTGGCTTCCTCGAAAGAAATAAGGCACTTAGCGACCTTAGTGATGAAGAAGCGAGTGTTTACTGGACAAGCCTTTTATTATCACTCCTGATCATCCTTATTGAAGTAGGGCCCATATTGTCGAAACTGATAATGCCTGTAGGCCCTTATGATATAGCATTAGCAAAAGAAGAATTGATAAGCATGGCAGCGTCTGAGAATGATATGCGGAAGGATAAGGAACTGACATCCGAAAAAAAGAAAGCCTTCTATCAAAAGCAACGTGAGATGAGTGATCAATTAGTGGAACAGATGAGTGTGTTGCAAAAGAAACATATCGATATCGAACTCGATAAATGGGAGAGGGGAGAATGGAGTCCGAAAGATCATCGTACTTCTATGGATGAAGTGATGCGCAAGATCAAAGAAAGATATCAGGTAAAAGAAGATGACTTACTGTAAGAAAAAATAAAGGACAATTATAAGGATCAGAAAAGCCAGGGTTGGTAAAACAGTTGTTTTGCTGACCCTGAATTTTTGAACCCTCCTACGTAAAAAGAAAAAACAGGGAAAGCAATAAAAAAATCCAAACTACAGCAAGAAAGGCCAGACTTCCATAGGTATTCATCTTTATCGAAAACAACATACCCCAGCTGGCAAGAACGGTAAATATCAATAAATAGGGAACACTTATGATCCAGCCTAGTTTCTTCATCTTCAATAATAAGATACCACCTGTGATTCCTGTAATGATATAGAAATAGGTTTTCAGATCACTGAATAATTCAGATTTGCTTATTACAAGGGCTCCATCAGTAGCGGAATAACCTGCCGATTTTGATGATAACAGGTTTATGACTTGCAGCAACAGATAGCCTATGCCAATAACCAACACTGTCCATGCAGCAAGCTTTTCCTTCCAGCTAAGTCCAATTTTTTCTTCAGTATTCATATTGATCCGTTATTGCTTTTGAAAGCTTTGTCGCCCATTTTAAATATTCTTTAGCGGATGGATGCAATCCATCTGCCGCTACCAAACTTGAATCAGTCAACGATTCTCTTCCATCCTCAGTTATCTCCAAATAATGTGCCCCTAATTGCATTGTAATGGCTTTATTCACCGCATTAAACCCATTTATTGCAGCACTTATCTTTTCCCGGTCATGATCTTTTGCAAAAGGCGTACAGCCCCAATCCGGAATCGATAAAACAAAAACATGCTCCGGTTTATTCCCTGCAAATGCTATTGCCTGCTTCGCCAATCCCTCAAACTCTTTTGCATATTCCTCCACCGATCTTCCTCTATATTGATTATTGACACCTATCAATAAGGATACAATATCATACTTCTCATTAAAGTGAATTTTTGATATTGCATCAGCTAATTCATCGGTCGTCCAACCCGTCTTTGCAATAATCTCCGGGGCCTGCAACTTTATTCCTGCTTTTCTCAATAGCTGCACCGTTTGATATGGGAAACTTTCAAATAGTGGAACTGATTCAGCAATCGTATAAGAATCGCCTAATGAGAGGAAGGAGTATGGTGGTTGGAGAGTTGTCATTGTGGTTGTGTGAAGATAGGAAAGAGGAGGCTAAGTCCGAAAGTCCGAAAGTCCGGAAGTCCGGAAGAAAATACAAATGAGAGTCCGGAAGACCGAGGCGTTTGAATTTTGAGCTCCCTGATATTTAAGTCCGAGGTTCCTGAATTTTGGAGAGCCTGAATTTTTAGGAAGAATACAAATACAAGTAGGGAAGTTAGGAAGGAGGGTAGTAGGGAAGGAGTTCTCCGCTTTCCGTTTTCCCGGAAAAATAACCGCAGAAGCGTGTTAGGATAATCGGGAAGATGGGAAGGATTATTCTCTTAAAGTTTCGGATTGCTAACAATTCATAAAACTCTTACCGTCACCCCTGCGAAAGCAGAGGTGTCCTACGGACATTTTAAATTGAAATAATAAAATCTATTATTCTGAGAAATATTTGGACAACCTCTCGGCTATCCACTTTAACTGTTATATCAACTAAGCTCTAATTCTTCCCTACTACCTAACTTCCTTACTTGTATTTGTATTTTCTTCCGGACTTTCCGACTTCCCGACTCCTAACTCCCGACTTCAGACTAAAGACTCCCGACTATTGTTGCACCCCCTGCATCCCATTCTGCATACCTTCCATTTCACCCTTCATATTCTTGCGCTTGAACAATGACATATCGAATTTACCAAAACGCCAGTTGAAGTTTAAACGGAAGAACTGCGGATCACGACGACGGAATGAATTCTGTATGAAGTAAGCAGATTCAGAATATACATCACTTCTGCGTGTACGGAATACATCGCTGAAATTGAGTGTCAATGAAGCTCTTTTCTCTTTCATGAAATCAAAACGAACGGCCATATCAACACCATAAGTAGCACGGATATATCCTTGTGAAGCACTTTGTGATCCACCGAACATACCGCCGCCACCGCCCATGCCACCACGGCCACCCATACCGCCGCCGCCACCTCCGCTACCGCCTGGAGGAAGGATAGTCTTCGATTGATAATCTCCACTCAACTGGATAGTGAAGTTCTTTGGCAATTTGAAACTATTACTGATCTTACCGAACCAGCTATAAACATTATCCTGTGGTACAAGCTTTGGATCGGTAATATTGATTTTTGATGTGAACAGGTTCAGGTTGGTTGTGATATCCCACCAAGGTTTGATCGTATGCCTGTTGATCAATTCCAATCCACCTACATAGCTTGAATTAGCGTTGATATAAGTATTAATCAATACTGAATCAGCAGGATTGATCGGACTTGGTTCAGCTACCTGATATCTTGTGATCAGATTATCTGTATACTTGAAATAGATAGATGCCAGGAATGAATTGCTGGTACCATATGTTTTTGTATAAGATATCTCTGATGAATAAGTGAACTCAGGAACCAGGTTAGGATTACCCCTTGACAGGTTCAGCGTATCTGAATAATCTGTGAATGGGAACAACTGGAAGAAGTTAGGACGATTGATTCTTCTTGAAACATTCATCTGTAATTCCTGGTTGTTCTTCAGTTTTTGTGATAAGAAGATACTAGGGAAAAGACTTATCGGGAAATTGTTATTGTAATTGATCGTTGTATCCTTACCCGCACGCGTAACAGTTTTCACCTCGCCATCGTATTCAGAACTTTCAGCTCTTAATCCAAGCTGATAACCGAAATTCTTAACCTTGTTTGAAAAGGTTACATAGCCCGCATATACATTATCACTGTTTTTATATTGGGAAGAAAGTTGTGGCACTTTTATCGGAGTTCCACCAGAAACAATGCTGATATCGTTTACGCTTTCCAGACTTCTTATCTGAGCTCTTGCACCTAATTCCAATTTTGAATTAGCAGTCAACGGATCAACATAATCGGTTTGGATGGTGAAGAACTTGTTATTACCAAAGCCATCAATCAGTTGTCTGAAATCCCTTACTAATGGACCACTTGGTGATGAATAGTTTTTTGTGATGAGGTCGTTCGAGTTTTCGTTTTGGCTCTTATTGAAGTTCGCATCTGCTGTCCATTCTTTTCCAGCTTTTGCAAAGTTGTGCTTGAAACCAAGGTCTATTCCTCTGTTCTTGAATTCACCTGTACTGTTTGAAAGGCGGTTCGAGAAACTGGAAGTTTTACCCGCTGTATACAAAGTATCAACAAGTATGTCTGAATTGGATTCTGGCTTGAATCTACCGTTTACATATACACCAGACAGCGTCAGGGTATTTCGGTTATCGATAAAATAGTCCACTCCTCCTCTCATGAAGGCGAAATATCCTTCACTGATATTCTTATCGTCCTGGAAGAGTTGGGTATTTGGTGTGTTCACCAAGGTTAAACGGTCTGTATTACCAGTTGAGATTGATTTACGCTGGTTATACATAGCACTGGCAAATACGTTGATCTTGTTTTGGCGGATATTGATATCACCACCCAGGTTGTATTTACCACGCTGATCGATACCTGCTCTCAGATTACCATTATAACCAGCCTTACGGTTCTTCTTTAAAACGATGTTCAGGATACCAGCGGTACCACCAGAAGCATCAAATTTTGCAGATGGGTTGGTGATTACTTCAACTGAAGCGATGGCATCAGCAGGTATTTGCTCCAGCGTTAAGGTAGTTGGTCTTCCATCTACATATATCTGTGGAGCATTATTCCTTAGAGTTACATTACCATCAATATCTACATTTAAAGAAGGAACATTACGCATTACGTCAACGGCCGTTCCACCAGCGGAAGTGATATTCTTCTCTACATTGAAAACCTTGCGGTCGATACTGGTTGTCACAAGTGGTTTAGAACCAGTTACAGTTACTGATTCAAGTACTTTAGAATCGCCTTCGAGTTTGATATTGCCAAGGTCCTTATCGATACCCGCCAGCGCCTGGCTCATATCGCCACCCTGACCCATTTTCATTTCAAAAGCCACTTTCTGGTCTATTTCCTTATAACCGATTGCTGAAATCTTCAATCGGAAATTGCCCATAATAGGCAGATTTTCCAGACTGAAATCACCCGCTTTTGAGGTAAGCATACCCGCAATAACGGTATCCTTTCTTTTCTTGGTGATGGTGTCGAACTTGTTCTGAACCAACTGTATAGATACAGCTTCGATGCCTTTATTGGTCTTGGCATCCACGATTTTACCGTAAAAACGGCCGATATTCATGTTTCCTCCGCCCATACCGCCTCTGGCTCCACCCATGCCTCCTGGCACTTGCGAAAAACCGGCTAACGTTAAAAGGACTAGAATGGGTAGTAAAGAGATTTTTTTCATTTTATAGCTGTTGAAGTAAGATGTGCAAAATTGGACGTTATTCAGTTGACAAACTTGTGACAATATGATGAGTGGTAAATACAATATTTTAGAATGATTGTTCAGTGAGAATCAATCTTTTATTAAAGAACCGGTTGTTAAAGAAATGTGAAGACTTAATTGGTTAAAAGGGTCAGTGCTACCTGCAGTAATCCGATTACAAAACCGAGTACGGCACCAATGATTTCTACGAACCGGAATTCCTTCGCCATTATCTGGTAAAGTATGGCCTCCAGCTTGTCGCTTGAAAAGGCAGCTACCTTTTCTACAACTATTTTTTCCAGATCCAGATCCTGTTGCAAAGTACCCATATACGATTTCAGGGTAGAAGGGAAGATGGTCTCCAATTCAGTAATGAATACTTCTTTTAATTGATTGATGGTTTTGTCTCCAATAAACATGCTGATTACTGGAAACACTTCACTCAACTTATTACGTAGAAAATTATCGATATGTGCCTCGATAGAAGGCATTATTTTCTTGATATTTTCAGGTCTTGTTATTTTCTGTTCAATATCACTGAACGAGAGGAGTTCCTGGCTCACCAGTTTACCCAGTTTTTCAGCAAATTGTTGCTGGCGTTTTGGAAAGATACCATGGAAGGTCATACCCAGAATCTTCTTCGGTTCTCGTGGATGAAACAGCATTTTTATAGCAATCCAGTTGGTAAACCAACCGATAAAAGCAGAAATAAGGGGGATCAAAACTAGCCAGATATTCATTGTTTACTTTTCAGGGTGCAAATAACGCTCAATTCGGGCACCTTTTTAAATTTTTTATCTGGCTCTTTTGAGGTGAATGCAAAATATTTGTACATTTGCCGCCCAAACGGTGGCTGTAGCTCAGTTGGTTAGAGCATCAGATTGTGGTTCTGAGGGTCGTGGGTTCGAAACCCATCAGTCACCCACCTTTAAAGGAGTTTCGAAAGAAACTCCTTTTTTGTATTATACATCCACTTTAGCATCCACAATTCATTTTCTTTTTAACAGGTACTACTGTTTTCTTAAGGTCTGAAATGATTAATATCCTGTTAATCAGGATAAACTATCCGTACATTACATTGAATTATTATCCTTCCTTGATTTGCTCCATTTCTCTGTCCTTTTAACTTCTTTATTTTTTATTCTTACTAAAACGGTATTATGAATAAAAGCAGTAAGCTTTTTCCAGGTTCCCGTAAACTGAACATTTTTCTTGCTGAAGATGATAAGGAGGACTGTGATTTGTTTAAAGAAGCACTGGATGAATTAGAAATAGCATCAACAGTTACCATATTCGCTGATGGAGAGCAGTTGGTAAAACAATTAACCAGGAAGAGAAGTAAACTACCTGATGTGCTTTTTCTTGACCTCAATATGCCGCGTAAAAATGGTTTCGCCACCTTGGGAGCCATTAAGCGGAATGAGAAACTGGATCAGATTCCGGTTATAATACTTTCAAGTGCTCATGAAGATTTTAGTGCTTCACAAGTGTTTAGCGACGCAGCCCACTACTATATCCGAAAACCCAGTGAGTTTGCAGAATTGAAAAAATTAATTTCAAAGGCCCTGACACTAACCCTTACAGGAAACAACCCATTGCCGTTAAAGGCCGACTTTATTTTAAATAGTGACCTGTAAGCTACCGCCATGAAATCAAATTTTCCTTCTGTCAGTCGTCCCGACTCATTAATAAAGTCGGTAAACCTATTTCCGGTAGTTGGTATAGGTGCCTCTGCAGGTGGATTGGAAGCATTTAAAAGACTCCTGAAATCCATCCCCGAACAGTCGGGTATGGCATTTGTATTAGTTCAGCATTTAGCTCCAAATCATGAAAGTCTCTTACCAGATATTCTGCAAAAAGTAACAACGATTCCGGTTCTAGAGATCACCAATGATATAAAAGTGGAACCCGATCATATTTATGTTATTCCCAGTAACAAGATGATGATTGCTTCTGATGGTGTACTATTGCTTGCCCCTCGTTTAGCATCGAAAAAGTATGAAAGAAACCTTCCTATTGATATCTTCTTTACCTCATTAGCTGAAGTGCATCAATCACATGCTATCGGGGTGGTTTTATCTGGTACAGCTACAGATGGCACTATGGGGTTGAAAGCTATAAAGGATCATGGTGGCATAACTATTGCGCAGGATGAAGCATCAGCAGCTTATGAAGGAATGCCCAATAGCGCTATTCAGGCAGGAGTGGTTGATTTTATTCTTCCACCGGAAAAGATTCCTGAAAAATTAATAGAGCTCATTAAGATATTCAATAATGCCAATTATGAGGACAATAGTACTCCCTTGGAGGATGATGAAGTGTTCAGGCAAATAATTTCTGTACTCAGGCTTCGTAAGGGAACCGATTTCACTTACTATAAACAAACAACTATTCGAAGAAGGATTCTGCGTAGGATGGCTATCAACAAAAACGATGAACCACTTAAATATCTCAGGTATCTTAAAGAAAATAAGCAAGAGCAGGATCTTTTATATCAGGATTTGCTGATACCAGTGACCTCTTTTTTCCGTGATAGGAAAAGTTTTGATAACCTGAGTGAAAACGTTTTGCCGCTCCTTATCAAAAACAAAGCCGCCAATGAACCGATACGAATTTGGGTGGCAGGATGCAGCACTGGTGAGGAAGCTTATTCCTTCGCCATTTCAATTAAAGAACTTCTGGGTAATGATCCATCATCAGAAACGGAAGAAAAAGTGCAGATTTTTGCCACCGACTTAAGCGAACCTGCAATTATTACCGCACGTTTGGGTATTTATAAAAAGCTGGATCTGGCTGGAATATCAGCAAAACGTTTGAATGATTATTTTACAAAGACGAATGATAGTTACCAGATCAACAGGCCACTAAGGGATATGTGCGTATTTGCCAACCATAACTTTTTAAAAGATCCCCCTTTTGGTAAAATAGATCTGATAAGCTGCAGGAATGTCTTGATTTATCTGGAACCGTATCTTCAGAAAAAAGCGTTAACCACTTTTCATTATGCCTTGAATCCAAAAGGATTTCTGCTTCTTGGCAAATCAGAGACAACAGGAGGTGTTTCCAATCTTTTTACGTTAGCTACTAAAAATGAAAAATTATATATAAGGAAGGATGTGTCCAGCAGATTTATTCAAGTGCAAAGTCAACGAAAAGAGAGCAGCTCAACCCCAGGCAAAGACAAACCAAAAAGCTGAGAATATGCGATCTGATTTTCAAAAGACAGCCGATGATATAATGCTCAGCAAATACACTCCATCAGGAGTTGTGGTAAATGAAGCGATGGATATTGTTCAGTTCCGGGGTAGTACCAGTAGCTATTTAGAACAATCATCTGGTAAACCCAGCCATAATTTATTGATTATGGCTAAACACGGTTTAGCTTTTGAGTTGAGAAGTATATTACATAAATGCAAAAAAGAAAAGACAGTTGTTTCAAAAGAGAATATTCCGGTTCAGATAAATAACAACTTGGTTTATATAACTATCGAAGCTATTCCATTACCTAATACAATTGAGCCACATTATCTGATTCTTTTTCATGACCCGAATTCCCAAAGAAATATCCAATTGCAGGCTGTCGGAAAAAAAGAAAAAGCAAAATTAAAGACAGATGGAAAGGATTTGCGCATACAGCAATTAGAACAGGAACTGTCGCAGGTACGTGAGGATATGAGGAGTATCACGGAAGACCAGGAGGCAGCTAATGAGGAACTTCAGAGTGCCAATGAAGAATTACTCAGCGGTAGTGAAGAACTACAAAGCCTTAACGAAGAATTGGAAACCAGTAAAGAGGAATTACAAAGTACCAATGAAGAGTTGACGGTAGTTAACCAGGAAATGATAAACCTGAACGAGCAGGTGGAAGCGGCAAAAAACTATGCCGAATCCATAGTAGCCAATATCCGTGAACCACTCCTTGTTCTTGATAAAAATCTTCGCATAAAAACGGCTAATAAATCTTTTTATGTCACTTTCAGGGTAAATGAGCAGGAAACAGAAGGGTTATTGATCTATAACCTTGGAAATAAACAATGGGATATTCCCGAACTAAGAACATTGCTTGAAAAAATACTCCCCGAAAAATCAGTGTTTAACGATTTTGAAGTCACACATTCTTTTCCAGTTCTTGGTGAATTGGTGATGCTTTTAAATGCCCGGGAAGTGGTGAATAAAAGCAATTCCGAAAAACTGATACTACTGTCGATTGAAGATATAACAGAAAGGAAAAAAGCCCAGCAAAAGGTAATTGAAAGTGAAAACCGCTATCATAACATGATCTATTCATCCCCATCAATGATTGGAATATATAAAGGGCCGGAAATGATCATTGAAATTGCGAATGACGCCATTCTGAATTCATGGGGAAAAACCAGGGACGTAATTGGAAAATCAATCTTTACAGTACTACCTGAAATTATGTCTCAGGGATTTGATAAAATTCTGTCTGATGTTTATAAAACCGGAAAAGCATTCCATTCGTATGAGATGCCAGTAACCTTAATTAAAAACGGTAAAAAAGAATTGATCTATTATTCTTTCATTTATCAACCACAGCGGAATATCAATAACGAAATTGAAGGTGTAGCAGTTATTGCAAATGAAGTTACCCCGCAAGCTATCTATAATAAGAAAATCAAAGAAAGTGAAGAAAATTTCAGGCAGTTGGCTGAATTGATGCCCCAATTGATTTCAAATGCAGATGAAAACGGAAGATCTTTTTTTTATAATCAAAACTGGTTAAATTATTCAGGACTTAGTTTTGAGACATTGTGTACAAATGGTTGGAAAAGTACGGTACATCCCGATGAAGTCAAAGAAGTCAGGAATCGTTGGCAACATTCCGTAAGTACAGGAAAGGATTTTGAAATGGAATTGCGATTGCTGAATAAAAACGGTGAATACAAATGGCATCTAAGCCGAGCTATTGCTTTGAGAAATGAAAAGGGGGTGATTGTAAAATGGATTACTGCGGCTACTGAAATTCAAGGTACAGGTTGAATACAGGAAAACTCTTGAAAAGGCAGTAAGTGAAAGAACCCAGGAGTTGTCTATAGCCAACGACTCATTGCTTTCTAAGAATATTGAACTTCAGAAAATGAATAAGGAACTTGAATCATTTGCATACGTTTCCAGCCATGATTTGCAAGAACCATTGAGAAAAATCCAGATTTTCTCAGGACGGATACTGGATAAGGAAAACGATAAACTGTCTGATAATGGTAAGAAATATTTCCATATCATGCAGGATTCAGCAAATCGTATGCAAATACTCATTGAGGATCTTTTAGCATTTTCAGGTTTGTCAACTGCTGAGAGAAAATTCGAAGTATATGACCTTAATACTGTAATTGAAAATGTAAAACTTGAACTCAAAGAGAGTATTGAAGAAAAGCATGCCATCATAGAATCTAACGAACTTTGTACAGCCAACATAGTTGTATTCCAATTTCATCAATTGATACAGAACCTTATTAGCAATTCACTGAAATTCACAAAGCCTGATCAGCGGCCACATATAATTATTAAAAGCAATATTATTAAGGGGAGTGCAGTTAAAGGAATCAAATTTCCACCGGATCGTAATTACTGCCATATCAGTTTATCAGATAATGGCATAGGATTTGAAAAGAAATTCTATAGCAAGATATTTGAAGTGTTTCAAAAACTTCATGGAATAGGGGAATATGCCGGCACCGGCATAGGCCTTGCAATTGTCAGGAAAATCGTAGACAATCACAATGGTGTCATTACAGTGAAAAGCAAATTGAATAAGGGAACATCATTTGATATTTATATACCTGCTATTTAAAACTTATCATTATGGACAATGTAGCAGTAAAGATCATCCTTGCGGATGATGATGAAAGTGACAGGCTCATTTTTATCGAAGCATTCAGTGAAATAAGAATTAAGGCGGATGTGGTTGCTTTGCATGATGGCAAACAACTGATGGAATATCTTGACAAAAACAAGGTGGATTTACCTGCCATAATTTTTCTTGACCTGAATATGCCGCGCAAAACGGGTGTAGAATGTTTAAAGGAAATACGGGCTACAAAAAAATATAAGAGCATCCCGATTGCTATCTATTCCACCTCATCTTCAAAAAATGATATAGAAGAATCTTTTCATAATGGTGCCAATGTTTATTTGAAAAAACCCAGCGATTTCAATAAACTTAAAGAAGCCTTGTATAAAGTGGTTTCTTCGGCAAACCCTTTTTTGGAGCCTATTTTTAATATTGATAATTTTCTGATGAAAGTTTGATTTACTTGCCTGTATACCCTCAGTTTACTACCCGGGTATTCTGCAAGGATAATAGTACATTACTGATTTGTATAAAATGCCTTTGCTCGTGAGCAATCAGGAATTGGAAGGTATCGCCAAGTTTAAGAGTTATCCATTTGTGTAAACTTGTTGAAATGCGAATAGAATTCAAATTACAGGCATCTGCAATTTGTAATAGGTTAATGAGATGATGCTGATGAGAAATGAATTCATTAAGCGATTCGGTAACATTGATGTTTGCTGAAGGAAGTGCATTTTTCGGAGCACTCATTTTATTCGGAATGCTATTTCCTTCTTTCGGTTTCATGATTTTTGTGAAGTAATTCCCAAGCCAGCCCGATTTGAATTCGGCAGTAGCTGCTGTATCATTAGTTGCAAGAGCTTTCTCGATTTCAGTGATATAATATCTGCAATAAAAGTTCAGATGATCGATAACTTCAATCACACTCCATTTTTTCTCCCCAGGTTTTTGCTGTATTTGAGTATGACTTAAATGCTGCAACTGATCAGCCTTTAAAATGATTTCACGTACATCAGACTGTAGCTGCGCTATTAAGATCCGGGAATTGATTCTTTTCATATTATTCGATTATTAGAAAAGCAAAAATCGAATTTGCCGGTTTAACGGATATTGGTAAATACCAAGATTTTGTCTTTCACCATTCTTTCTCAAAATAACAGGATTATTCACCCCTCTTAAATTTTTACACTGCCCATAAGCTTGCTGAAATTTGTGGCATCCATTCCTAAATAAGAGGCGAGATATTTATGAGGAACCAATTGAAGAATATGGGGACTTCTTTTCAAAAGTGTTCTGAATGTTTCTTCATTGCTATAACTCTGCAATTCAATATGCCGTTCCAGAGCCCCTTTTAAAGCGAATGCAGTGGCTTTAAAAAACAGCTGCTGTATCCCAGGATGTTTTTTGATCAGGGCCTGTATCTCTTCATAGCTTATCCTGAGAAATCTTGAAGCGGTTATCGTCTCTAAATAATACAACGAAGGCGTTTGGGTAAGAAAACTGTCGGCTACACCGCTGAATGATGGGGGATAAGTGAATATGATGGTTGCTTCCTGATTATTTTCGCCCAGAAAAAAGCCCTTTGAACTCCTTCAAGAACAAAATAGAGGTATTTTTCAGTCTCACCGGCTGTTGTAAGCAGCGTCTTCCGTTTAACAATCAGCGGCTTCCAGTTCGCCGTTAATTCCTCCAATTCAATTGGGTTCAACGGGTATATCGCCTGAATAAATGCCTGTAATTTTTGCTCGTCCATTGTAATCCTGGATAATGTAGCAATATAAAAATCTTATAGCACCTGAATGGAGGCTTTTCCAGATCACTACTCAGTTGATTTTGATATTTATCTCAAATAAATTTCCTATCATTTGGATATCAATTCTTTACACCAAAATTCTATTACACTCAAAATCTACCCACAACCAACCCAAAACATCCATTGATAAATATTCCTGAACCGACTGACTCCAGACTAAAAGACTCCCACTGACCAGACTCGGACTTATCCCAGACTCCCGACTCAAACTTACCGTTTGTGTAAAATATCAGATAATCAGTTGTTAATATTGAATATATACGGCAACAACTGGAGCGATTTATCGTTATTTTTGGTCAAATGTCTAAACTCACAAAATATATGTTTAGTAAGAGAACGTTACCCGTATTGATACTGTTTTTAGGTGCTGGTCTTATCGTGGCTTTCCGGACTTTCGGCTGGGGAGGTAATCCACCAACCAAATACGATAAGATTCTTCATAATGTAGGGGATATGCTGAAAGAGATTCATTACAGCCCTAAGAAGTTTGATGATGCTTTTTCAAAGACATTATTCAAGAAGTTCCTCACCGATAAGTTTATCGATGAGAATAAGAATATCCTGCTTCAATCAGATATCCAGGCGCTGAAGAAATATGAGACAAAGCTGGATGATGAAATTGATGGAGCAACAGTAGCTTTTGTTCCTGCAGTTTGTGAAGTGGTTAAAAAGAGACTTCCAGAAGTAGAGGCCGTTTACAAGGAACTTCTTTCAAAGCCTTTCGAATTCACCAAGGATGAATCAGTGAATCTGAATCCTGACCAATACGATTTCCCGAAAAATGAAGCGGAAAGAAAAGAGTATTGGAGAAAAAGGATGAAATATATGGTTCTTGACAGATACTATGACATGGTAGAGAACCGTGAGAAAAATAAGAATACCGAAGGCTTTAAAGTGAAGACAGATCAGGAATTGGAAAAAGAAGCCCGTGATAAGGTGGCAAAAATCATGGATAGGGTATTTGTAAGATTGAATCTGAAAATCGGCACTGACGATCCATTCAATGACTATATCAATCTGATTACAGAAACAATGGATCCCTCATTCCAATTTCTTCCCTCCTGTAGATAAACGTTATTTCACAGAACAGATGAGCGGTCGTTTCTATGGAATCGGCGCTTCTCTGAGAGAAGAAGAAGGCAGTATTAAAATAGGAACCTTGCTTGCTGGAAGTCCTGCCTGGAAATCAGGTCAGGTACAAGTAGGTGATGTTGTTATGAAAGTGGCGCAGGGTGCTGATGAACCAGTTGATCTTGCCGGATTCGTAACCGAAGATGCAGTAAAGATCATTCGTGGTACAAAAGGAACGGAAGTTCGATTGACACTAAAGAAAAATGATGGCTCTATAAAAGTTGTTTCATTGATTCGCGATGAAATAGTTCAGGATGAAACTTTCGCCCGTAGTGCTGTTGTAAATACCGGATGGTATCGTGATGGACCTCCGTAATAACGGTGGTGGATCATTTTATGATGTAGTTCAAATGGTAGGATTGTTCATTGAAGGTGGCCCCATAGTTCAGGTTAAAGACCGTGATGGCAAACCACAAGTTTTCTTCGATCGCGATCGTTCCGTTCTTTATGATGGCCCATTGGCTGTAATGGTAAATGAATTCAGTGCTTCTGCTTCTGAAATATTTGCAGCAGCTATTCAGGATTATAACCGTGGTGTTATCATCGGCAGCACCAGTACTTATGGTAAAGGAACTGTACAACGTAATATCGGTCTCGATAAAATCATCGGTTTTGTAGAACCAAATAGCGATCTGGGTACTATTAAACTCACGCTTCAGAAGTTCTATCGTATCAATGGTGGCTCTACCCAATTAAGAGGGGTTGCTTCCGATATCAATATTCCTGATATCTATGAGTATTCTAAATTACGTGAGAAGGATAATCCAGATGCTTTGCCATGGGATGAAATCACAAAGGCAGAGTATAGTAACTGGAAATATAGTCTCGATTTAAGTCCGATTAAGAAAGCAAGCAACGAAAGGTTGAAATCCAACACCGCTTTCAATGTCATCCGCGATAATGCCCATTGGATTTCTGAACAGAATGATAAGGTGTACACACTAAACCTTAAGAAATATCAGGAAGAACAAAAGCAAATCAAGGAAGCGGTTAAGCAGATTGAAACTTCAGCAAAACTTACTTCAGAACTGGATGTAACTGCCTTGCCAGAGGATTTGAAGAAATTCGAATATGATAATGGTAAACTGGAAAGATTCAAACAGTGGGTTAAATTGCTCCGTGGTGATATCTATCTGGATGAAGCAATCAATGTGGTGAACGATATGGTGATCCAGAAAAATGTAGTCTATAACTCAAAGAATTAAATCAATAGAGCTTCTTCAGAAGCCGTCTTTTTGAAAAAGACGGCTTTTTTTGTGTCGAAATACGGAAAACTATGCCCATTTGTCCCCTGATTGAGCATGTTCCATCGGCTGAACTGTTCATTTTGCTTATTTTTGCCACCGATTTTTTGACTGAATTATGTATACAATTATTTATCAATTTGAGCAGAAAGGACTTGAACCGGTAACCCTGAAAGATGTGGCTCCCGATCAAAGCTTGCTTGAAATAGCCCTCACCAACGATATCAACCTTCACCATAATTGTGGAGGTGTTTGCGCCTGCAGTACCTGTCACCTTTATGTTGATAAAGGAGCGGAATTCCTGGAGGAACTGAGCGATAAGGAAGAGGATTTTATCGATAGGGCAGTAAGTCCTCGTTTAAATTCCCGTCTCGGCTGTCAATGCGTTCTTCAACCCGGAGAAGGCACCATCGTTGTTACCCTTCCCGATCAAACCCAATTTTTAGGCGAATAATACTACCCATATGCATTTTGAACCCCCAATAAAGTGGAGCGATTACGAAGATATTGCCCAGAAGCTGTATGAGCGTTTCGGTGATGATTTCACTGAGTCAAGAATTTACCGAATTCGTTTTACTGAATTACTCGAATGGGTTTTACAGATCCCCAATTTTGAAGGGAAGAGGGAAGAAAGCAATGAAGGACATTTGGAAATGATCCAAAGCAGTTGGGTCTACGAATGGAGGGATAATCAGAAAAAGTAAAATTACCCAGTTTCATTCTCACTATCTGTTTCAAGTAATCCCTAATTTTGACCCTATCCGGTTTTTTCCCCGGAACCATTTTCATGCCATTGCTTACAAAATTTAAGGCTATCACCACCATCGCACTCGATATGGATGGGGTTCTTACAGATGGCAGTCTACTGGTTTTTGAAGATAGCCGCTTCCTGAGAACAATGAATATCAAGGATGGTTATGCGCTTCAATTAGCTGTAAAGAAAGGGTTTCAGGTGCTTATCATTTCCGGGAGTCATTCTGATGCCGTAACAACAAGACTTCAGGGTTTAGGTATCACTCATATATTTATGAAGCAAAGCGATAAGAAAGCTTGTTTAACAGAGTATATGAAGGAAAACAATATCAAGCCTGAACAGGTTCTATTTATGGGTGACGATATTCCCGATTTCCATGTAATGAAAGCTGTTGGTTTAGCTTGTGCCCCCAATGATGCCGCTGAAGAGATAAAATCTATTTCCCATTATATTTCTCCTTATTGTGGTGGAAAAGGCTGCGTGAGGGATGTAATAGAAAAAGTACTGAAAATGAATGATGCCTGGGAATTGGAAACAGGTATCGCCAGCAAATAATGAAAATTGGCTTTTCCCATCTTTCTATTGTAATTTACGGGTGAATGAAACTGATAGTAGCATTTTTAAGATTGATTCGTTCATTGAACCTACTGTTCATTGTACTTACCAGGTCCTTTTCCAATACTGTATCATCATACCCGCTCATAAGGCAGCAGGGATTACTCCACTTTTAACGCTTCCACTATTCATTCTTCTTGTAATTGCATCCGTATTTATTGCAGCAGCAGGGTATATAATTAATGACTATTTCGACCTTAATATTGACCGGATCAATAAACCGGAGAAATTGGTGGTGGACAAGATCATCAAGCGCCGTTGGACGATCATCTGGCACCTTGTATTATCCATTCATCGGGATCGCTATCAGTTTTTATGTGGGCTGGAAAGCCAATCATGATATCATATTGGGACTGTCAAATGCCCTGAGCGTTTTATTGCTTTGGGTCTATTCAACCACCTTCAAGAAAAAGTTATTATCTGGCAATATCATTATTTCATTGCTCACCGCCTGGGTGGTATTAGTGTTGGTTTTTATTGAAATGAACAGGGGACTGGCATCCGCACAAGATCCTGTTCTCCGTAAAAGTCTTTCTTTCATTTTTAAGATGGGAATACTTTATGGTGGTTTCGCTTTCATCATTTCATTGATCCGTGAAGTGATAAAGGATATTGAAGATATGGCCGGAGATGGGAAATATGGATGTCGTACAATGCCATTGGTATGGGGAGTAAGGGTGTCAAAAGTATTCATGGCCACCTGGTTGATCGTATTGATAGGGGCTATTTCCATCCTTCAGATATATGTGGTTACTTATGGATGGTGGGCATCGATATCCTATACAATTGTCATGATACTTTTCCCACTGGCTATTGTTTTCCAAAAGCTGGTGAAAGCCACTACCGTTTCCGATTTCCATAAACTCAGTAGTTTAGTGAAATGGGTAATGATGACAGGAATTCTTTCAATATTATTTTTCCGCTTTTATGTATAAGAAAATTGTTTTAGCCTCTCAATCTCCCAGAAGAAGTCAGTTATTGGAATGGGCAGAAGTGCCTTTTGATGTGATGGTGAAACTGACTGATGAAAAGTATCCTGAAGAGCTCCCCGTAGAAGAGATACCTGTATATATAGCCAGGAATAAAGCATTGGCTCTTTTGGCTGATAATAATTTTGAGCATTATGAAAAAGGAGTTCCCATACTCGCTGCTGATACTATTGTGGTGCTCGATAATAAAGTAATCGGCAAACCTGTTAACAGGCAAGATGCCGTTGAAATTCTTACCGTTCTTTCCGGTAATAAACACCTCGTCATTACCGGAGTGGTAATAAAATACGGAGATAATGAAATTGCTTTTTCCGATACTACCGCAGTTTGGTTTCATCCTCTAACCAAAGAACAAATAGAATTTTACGTTGATAAATATGAACCTTACGATAAGGCCGGTGCCTATGCCATTCAGGAATGGATTGGTGTTACAGGCATCAGTCGTATTGAAGGCGACTTCTACAATGTAATGGGACTCCCGGTGAGCAGGGTAGTACAAGCACTCCAAAAGATACAGTTGTAAAGCAAGGTTGTAAAATGCATTTCGTATTTGCTTTAGCAAGTAAGTTTATCGTGTGAAATAAATACGATAACAGAAAATGCTTTTATGAATGAACGGCTTTTGCAATTTATCTGGCAATACCAATACTACAATAACAAAGAGCTTTTTACAAGTGATGGGGAAGCCCTCCAGATTATTCACCCTGGATATTACAACAGAAACCAAGGGCCCGATTTCAGCAATGCAAGAGTTCGGATAGGGAATACCATATTAGCAGGCACTATAGAGCTTCATGTGCTTACTTCTCATTGGCAGCAACATGGCCATTCCCAAGATGATAATTATGGAAATGTAATTCTACACGTAGTTTGGAAAAACGATATAGTAACTGGAGGCCCGGCATTGCCACTCTTGATATTAGAACCTCGTATTCCAGCCTTACTGATACAACAATATGGTGAATGGCTCGACAAAGGCAGTTTTATTCCCTGCGAAATGCAATGGAGAAACTCCACCTTCCCTGAATGGAATACATGGAAAGAACGATTGCTGGAAGAAAGAATGCTTCGAAAGGAATTACGCATCAATAAATTCCTTGATGAATGTAATTATCATTGGGAAGAGGCCTTCTGGTGGTTATTGGCAAGACATTTAGGAGATCCAGTAAACGCTGATTCATTTGAAGGAGTAGCAAGAAGTTTACCATTGAAATTATTAGCACGTCACAGGAACCAGATACATCAAATAGAAGCATTACTGATTGGACAAGCTGGACTTTTATCCGATTCCTATGAAGAAGCCTACCCAAACCTATTGAAGAAGGAGTATGAGTTCCTTGCCAAAAAATACAAACTGCATCCTGTTCCCTGGCCGGTACTTTTTTTACGGATGCGTCCGGGCAATTTCCCGACCATTAGACTGGCTCAGCTGGCAATGTTGATTCATACTACAGCTACCTTGTTCACAAGATTAAGGGATTGCGAAACCATTTCGGAAATCAAATCCTTGCTTGATGTTACAGCGAATGATTATTGGCATTATCACTATCGCTTCGACGATCCCGGAAAATTCGCCATCAAAAAACTTGGGGAGGAAATGATCCGTTCAATTATCATCAATGTTATTTGTCCTATCCTTATCACTTATGGAAAACACACCGACCAACCGGCCCTTATTCAAAAAGCCTTATTATGGCTGGAACAAATTCCACACGAAAACAATTCCATCATCAGGAAATTCGAAGAGATTGGTTGCGACCCGAAAACAGCTGCTGATTCACAAGCATTGCTTGAATTAAAAATAAAGTATTGCGATCATAGGCATTGTTTGGATTGCGCGATAGGGAATCATTTGCTGAATAAGAAGTGGGGGAGGAAGGAGTAGTAAGTAGTAAGTTAGAAGCCAATTTTACTGGCAAGTTAATTAGTTTGTGAAAATTTTACCGCAGAGACGCGGAGACGCAGGGGCTTTCCTCTGCGTCTCCGCGTCTGAAAAAATTAAAAGCAATACAAGCAAATTATACTTAAAGTATTACTATTGCAACCACCTTAATGCTTAAATTATGAAGAAACGGCACCAGGTACTATTGGTTCTTTCCTTGCTATCCATGATTACCTTCCTCGACAGGATTGCTATATCATCTGCCAGTGGCCGTATCATTGATGACCTTAAATTAACGCCCGTTCAATGGGGCTGGATATTAGGGATATTCACTTTGGCTTATGCAGGATTTGAAGTGCCAACTGGTTTTTTAGGAGATAGGCTAGGAGCAAAGAAAGTGTTGATAAGAGTTGTACTATGGTGGTCGCTCTTTACAGTACTTACTGGGTTTTCAACCAGTTTTATTTCCTTATTAGTAATACGTTTCTTGTTTGGTGTTGGTGAAGCGGGAGCATATCCAAATACTTCTATCGCTCTTTCGAAGTGGTTTCCTTCAGTAGAACGAGCCAGAGCTCAGTCCATCATTTGGGCCGCTTCAAGAATCGGTGCAGCACTAACACCATTCATTGTAATTCCTATCCAACAAAAATATGGATGGCAAACTACGTTTTATATACTTGGTATTGTGGGAGTTCTTTGGACAATCGGATGGTTTTTCTGGTTTAAGGAAGAACCTTCCCAGTCAAAATCAATTAGTGCCGATGAATTGAAAGAAATAGAATCAACACGAAATGTGGAAACACATAAAGTAGATCCATCTTATAACTATTGGAGAAATTTCAAGTCAGCTAACCTTTGGTACTTGTTAGGCATGTATTTCTGTTATGCTATCGGAGCCTATTTTTTCCAAAGCTGGTTACATACCTATCTTGAAAAAGGACGTCATTTATCGCAGGATAATCTCAAATGGGCTTCTTCCTTACCATTCATATTAGCAGCTGTGGGTTGTCTTGCAGGTGGATGGCTCAGTGACAAAGCGGTATTGAAATTCGGGATAAAATGGGGTAGGAGAATCGTCCCGATGATTGGATTGGCTCTTTCAGGAATCAGTATCATATTGGCAGCACTTACACAAGACAATCTCATTGCAGTAATAGCCCTCGGCATCGGAATGGCCTGTATGGATGTGGCCGCACCGGTTTCATGGGCTGTAGCAATGGATATCGGTGGTAATAAAAGCGGTACCATTTCAGGCACTATGAATACCGCTGGCTTAACAGGAGCTTATCTGAGTACAATCGCATTTGGTTATCTCGCGACCAGGTATGGATATAATTTTCCGGTTTTATTGTTAGGAGGAATTGTGTTTGCAGGGGCGTTTATGTGGTTTTTGATTGATGCGTCGAAGAAACTGGAGGATAATTAAGTTTTATGAAGAGAATACAAATACATTAACCGCAGAGACGCGGAGACGCAGGCGCGTTCCTCTGCGCCTCTGCGTCTCTGCGGTTACATTCTTACAATCTAAATATACTCCCCACTCATAAAATACTGCTTGTCCATAACCATAAATTCAGTAGTTTCCCTCTCAACTTAAACCACCACTGACATGAGAAAATCCCTTTTACTGCTAGTAGCGGTTTGTTTTTATTCGCTAGCTATAGCGCAGAATGACAAACCTGACATGGATGCTGTTTCAAAAATCAGGACAGAAGGCTTGTCCAACTCAAAGGTTATGGAGCACGCTTTTTACTTCACTGATGTAAGCGGCCCCCGCTTAAATAACTCACCAGGTTATCTCCGTGCTGCCAACTGGGCAAAAGACAAATTGAAAGAATGGGGTCTGGATGCCAAACTCGAGCCATGGGGCGATTGGGGTAAAGGCTGGGAATTACAAAAATCCTACCTGGCATTAACTTCTCCGTATTATAGGCCGTTAATCGGATTTCCGAAAGCATGGTGTTCAGGAACAAACGGTTTGCAAAATGCAGAAGTAGTTGTACTGAATGTAAAAGATTCAGTTGAACTGGAAGCATGGGCAGGAAAATTGAAAGGAAAAATCATCCTGTTACCAAGAACAGATACGTTGATTCCAACTTTTAATGCAGATGCCAGCCGTTTCACTGACGAAGCATTGAAGAAAATGGCCGATTATGATCCCAAAAACAGACCTGCCAATCAGGGAGGTAGAAATTTTAATGGCCCAAGACCAACAGGACTGAACGTTAATAAAATAAAGGATTTCGCTAAGAAAGATGGGGCTCTTGCTATTCTAAGTTGCAGTCCCCGCGGACGTGATGGTACTTTATTCGTATCCGGTGGTGGTTCTTATGCTGCAACAGCACCAGAAAATTTCCTTGATATAGTTGTTGCTTATGAAGATTATATGAGCCTTATGCGCCTGGTTTCTAACAAAATTCCAATTAAGGTTGATATAGATGTGAAAACCTCTTTTACAACAAACGATATCAAAGGTTATAATGTAGTAGCTGAATTGAAAGGCACAGATAAGAAATTAAAAGATGAAGTGGTAATATTAGGTGGTCACCTGGATTCATGGCATGGATCTACAGGAGCTACTGATAATGCAGCAGGATGTTCTGTAATGATGGAAGTATTACGTATCCTCAAAGCAACTGGCTTAAAACCAAAAAGAACAATACGCATTTGTCTTTGGGGTGGTGAAGAGCAAGGACTTCATGGTTCCAGAAACTATGTAAAGAATCATTTTACTGATACTGCCACCAGACGTTCGAATGCAGAAGGAGATAAAGTAAGTGCTTATTTCAATCTCGATAACGGAACTGGAAAAGTAAGAGGTATCTATACTCAGGGAAATACAGATGTAAAGGATATTTTCTCACAATGGCTGGAACCTTTTGCTGATTTAGGAGCTAGTACTGTAACTCTTCAAAATACAGGCGGTACCGACCACCAATCTTTTGATGGAGTAGGTATTCCTGGTTTCCAATTCATTCAGGACGTGATTGAATATGATACTCGTACTCACCATACCAATATGGACTCTTATGATCACCTCTTAGCTGATGACCTGAAACAAGCAGCAACAATCATTGCTTCTTTTGTTTACAATGCAGCACAACGTGAGCAGAAGATTCCAAGAAAGCCAGCACCGGCAGCAGGCACAGGTGGACAGAGGCAGGGGTTCTAATGTGAAGTAGGGAAGAATGGAAGTTAGGTAGTAGGGAAGGAGTTTGATTAGTTTCGAAATAGTTTTTCCCGCTTTACCGATTTTCCGGCAAGATTTTTTTAACCGCAGAGACGCGGAGACGCAGGGAGGATGCGTGCTAACTGGGGGAACTTAGTTTGTTTTAGTAGCTTCTCTGCGTCTCCGCATCTCTGCGGTAATTTTCTTTGCAAAATGCTTAAGGCCTAAAGCTTAATTTTAATAGCTGCCATAAGTTTTTGTGAATTACGAATGTCCCTACACGAAGACTGATCTCAGTTTGGATTACAGCACAAGCCTTAAGCCTTAGGCCCTAAGCTTTAGGCAAAAATCTACTGGTATCGGAACTTAACCACCGCACTCTTCTGCTCACTCGAAGAAATCCGCATCTCATATCGTTTCTTTCCAGCGGTGATGACCATGAGCGATGTATTGGGAGGAATTCGACCGAGATTATCGGCGTACATCATGAACTCATAATCGGTATTGGGGAAGGCGGTTATATTGATTGTAAGAGGCTTGTCGGTAAGCATCTTTCTATAAACGAGTAATGTGTTGTTCAGGAATATGGTAACTGTATCACCGTCTATCTCGGCATTGTCGTATAACTCTATCTTTATATCTGAAGTATCAATTGTTATCGTTTGCACTACTTCCTTCTCGCGGTCTTTTAGTTTGAGCGACTGCTGAAGCCTGGCCATCGTATCATTTTGAAATACATCTACCGGGAATACAGGAACGCTTTCTTTTTCGAGATGAATTTTTCCTGGCGGACAGATATTACTATTCCCCATTTCATGTCCTTTCCATTCCCCATCCAGGGCTTGTTTTCCCATTTCAGACCAATTCAGGTCGTAGGTCTTGATACAGGGAACACAGTTGTTAGGAACATTATATTGTACAACGGCATTTTCAATAATCACCATCCTTTTTGTTTGGGGATTATATCGGCCGGTAAAATTGATTTTTGTAAAGCGATCCTTGTCGTAGTAATTATAGGCATTACCCATAATGTTGTTATCCTTACTATAATACACATGCAGTTCAATAGAGTATTCGGGATAGCAGCCACCGGTAACCTGTGTACGTTTTCCTCTCCAGATACCAGTAAGGTTCTGTTCCATGCTGGTAAGGCCGGATAATGCAATTAAAATGATTAGGAGAAGCCGCATGAAACGAATTTCAGGTAAAATGATGGATTATCCGCTTAAAAAGGGGCTAATTTATGTGAACGGCAAAGATTATTTATCCTTTTCGTACTTGAATATGACTACGGCATTTTTCTGTTCGGTGGAAGTTATCCTAACCTCATATTGCTTATTCCCTGCGGTAACAACCATGAGAGAGGTGTTTGGAGGTATCTCACCCAGATTTTCAGCAACCATCACCAATTGGTGAAAGTCGTTCGTGTCGTCCAGGTTAAATTTTACTGTAATGGCCTTTTCGGTAAGTCGCTGTTTTGAAACCACAAGCTTTTTATCCAGATAAACAGATACTGTATCATTATCAATGGAGCCATTATCATAGACTTTAATAATGATCTTGTTGGCATTCGTAGTAATCGTTTTCACCACTTCATTTTCCCTCGCTGTAAGAACACGGGGTGTTGGGGCAATCGGTATTTTGGTTTCTGGCTTCTTAAGGGTATCCAACTTTGCAATACCAACTCCAACCGTATTTGATTTTATGGCTTTCTGGTTATCAGGAGTCTTTACTGTTGAGTTGTTTTTTAGATGCAGGCGCTTTCGCAACGGTTGATGGCTTTTTTACCACAGGGGTAGCTGGGTTTTTTGGCTTTGCAACAACTGGTGGCTTAACCGGAGATGCAGGCTTTTTCGCCAGGTCAGTTTTTGGCGGAGTGTTAGCAGGAGGAGGAGTAGCTTCCTTTTCCTTATTCACTAAAAATGGTTCCTTATAAAAATCAGATGTTACAACCCTTCTCAGGAAAACAGTACCTCTGCCACAATTCGTAGAATCTTTCACATTCATACTCGTATACGTTCCTTCAAGAAATTCTTCATCACCCGATCTTGAATATTGGAGGAAACACTGCATAATACAAGCATCGCTAAACCCAGACATCTTCACTTCAACAATCTTCAACTCATCCAGAATAATCTTCTTTGTTTTGGCGTTGAATGTTCCTGAAGCAACTGCTTTTCCATAAAATACTGTGGAGAGATAGGAATACGTAACACCTTTCATGCGGTTATTCTGCTGGTCTAGCTGCACTTCAAACTTGTATCTTTCCCTCGGAATGGCAATTTTATTACCTTCTTCATCACGTACATACTCTACCTGATTGAAGTACCCTCTCCAGATACCAGTTACATCCTGTGAAAAACCACTTAAGGAGAAGACAGAAAAAAGAGATAGTAAAAAGGTTTTCATAATGTTATACCTGGGTGGCAAATTAACTAATTCCTGTTTATTACGATAATAATCGTACGGGAGTGTTGGCAAAACTTCGTTAAATTTGCCTTTCATATTAATTCGAGAAAGAACTGTTTTTATGATCAAGATCCATTTTCCAGATGGCGCAGAAAGGGAATATGCAGAAGGCGTATCAGCCATGGATATTGCCAAGTCCATCAGTGAAGGGCTCGCCAGAAAAGTATTGGCAGCCAGTGTAAACGGGGTTGTTTGGGACGCCTCCAGACCTATCAATAGCGATGTTTCCCTGAAATTACTTACCTGGGACGATACGGATGGTAAATCCACCTTCTGGCACTCCAGTGCCCACCTGATGGCGGAAGCCGTTGAATCAATGTTCCCGGGAGTGAAATTCTGGGTGGGTCCTGCTTTGGACAAGGGTTTTTATTATGATATGGACTTAGGCGACAAAAAGCTTACTGAAGATGACTTGCTTCAGTTAGAGAAGAAGATGAACGAGCTGTCTAAACAACAGAATGTTTATGTGAGGAAGGAAATATCAAAAAATGAAGCAGTTTCCTATTTCCAGGAGAAAGGGGATCAATACAAATTGGATCTGCTCCAGAATCTGGCAGATGGAGAAATCACTTTTCTACACTCAGGGAAATTTCACGGATCTCTGCCGTGGTCCACATATTCCACATACAGGTTTAATAAAGCTATTAAACTCACCAGCATTTCCGGTGCTTACTGGAAAGGGGATGAGAAAAATAAGATGCTTACAAGGGTTTATGGAGTAACCTTCCCATCCAACAAGGAATTGGAAGAATACCTCGTTATGCTCGAAGAGGCCAAGAAACGCGATCACCGCAAATTAGGTAAGGAACTCAGTATCTTTACCATGGATGATGATGTTGGGCCTGGTTTGCCCCTCTGGTTACCAAATGGAACCATTATCATCGAGGAATTGGAAAAACTGGCTAAGGAAACAGAACAAGCGGCAGGGTATAAGAGGGTAGTAACTCCTCATATCGCCAAAGAGAGCATGTACCTCACCAGCGGTCACCTGCCTTATTATGCCGACAGTATGTATCCGCCGATGGAACTGGACGGAACCAAGTACTACCTGAAAGCCATGAACTGTCCGCACCACCATAAGATTTTTGCAGCAGAACCAAAAAGCTATAAGGATCTTCCACTCCGCCTGGCTGAATATGGTACCTGTTACCGATATGAACAAAGTGGTGAGTTATTCGGGTTGATGAGGGTGAGATGCCTTCACATGAATGATGCCCATATCTATTGCACCAAGGAGCAGTTCTATCAGGAATTCAAGGCAGTGAACGATATGTACCTGAAGTATTTCAAGATTTTTGGAATCGACAAGTATGTAATGCGTTTAAGTCTGCATGACCCTGCTAAACTGGGTAAGAAATATGTGGATGAACCAGAATTGTGGAAAGAAACAGAGGCATTGGTAAGGGATGTTTTGATTCGTACCAATACGCCGTTTGTAGAGGTTCAGGATGAGGCCGCTTTCTATGGGCCAAAGATCGATGTTCAGATTTGGAGCGCCATTGGACGTGAGTTCACCCTGGCTACCAATCAGGTCGATTTTGCACAGGGACGTCGCTTCAAACTCGAATATACCAACCAGGAAAACAAGCCTGATACCCCTCTGATTATCCATAGGGCGCCACTGGGTACCCATGAAAGATTTATCGGATTCCTGCTGGAACACTATGCTGGTAAGTTCCCATTATGGCTGGCACCGATCCAGGTTAAAGTACTGCCCATAAGTGATAAGTTTTTGCCATACGCACAAACTATTTCTCAGGAACTGAAAAATGCTGATATTCGTGCTGAAGTAGATGACAGGAACGAGAAAATCGGCAAGAAAATCAGGGATACTGAATTATTGAGAGTACCTTATATGCTGGTTGTGGGAGAGAAGGAAATGAATGAAGGAAAAGTGGCTATCCGCAGACAAGGAAAAGGAGATACAGGTACAGCCACTATTGCTGATTTTGTTTCAAGCGCCAAGTCAGAAATAAAAGAAAGAAGAGCAGAATAATTTAGAACGAATTCCTCATTCCCTGGATGAGGATATATACGAAAATCGCCCTTCCAGGGATGGGCTTAATTTAAAAATTGTAAATGGCATTACCACAAAGACCTTTTAGCAGACCTCCTGGTGGTGGAGGTGGTGGATATAGTCGTGGACGTTTTGTTCCACGTAAAGAAGCAGAACATCGAATCAACCATTTTATCCGTGTCCCACAAGTTCGTCTCGTAGGTGATAACGTTGAAGTAGGTGTGTATTCCGTTCAGGAAGCTTTGAAGTTTGCTCAGGAACAACAATTGGACCTGGTAGAGATTTCTCCAAATGCAGATCCGCCAGTTTGTAAGATCATTGACTACAACAAGTTCTTATACGATAAGAAGAAGAAGGAAAAAGAAATGAAGGCGAAAGCCAAAGTTTCTGAAGTGAAAGAGATTCGCTTTACTCCTAATACCGACGATCATGACTTCGATTTCAAATCTCGTCATGCCGAAGGATTCCTGAAAGATGGTAACAAGGTGAAAGCCTATGTTCAATTCAAGGGACGTGCTATTCAGTTCAAGGAAAGAGGTGAATTGTTGCTTTTGAAATTTGCTGAAAGGCTCCAGGAAATAGGACAACCGGAAGCTCTTCCAAAACTGGAAGGTAAAAGGATGTTCATCATGCTGGCACCAAAAAGCAAGAAGAAGAAAGAAAAAGATAAAGAACAGGATTAATTCAACCTTATATTTTATAAAAGCTCCCGTTTGGGAGCTTTTTTTATTATTACCCGATTCATTCTCAATTCCTAATATCTTCATCTGGTTAGAGTTACTCAATTCTCCCAGACATTGTGCTAAAATTTACCTGTTAGTGGTAGTAACTCATACCCAACAAAATCCTTACTTTGGATATAGCTCTTCAAACAATCAGTATCCCGCACCCCTCTAAAGTCCTTGATAAACTCCCATCCATTTTTTCTCCTGCCCTGTATTGAATTTATAAACCTTAATAAACTTGAATTCTATGGACAGAAGATTGACTGCGGTCTTTATTCCGCTGGTAATGGCATTATTGTTTTCAACATCCATTCTTGCACAGAGTGTAGCCATCAACGATAATGGTTCGGCACCTTCCCCCAGCGCTATGCTGGATGTAAATGTATTTGGAGTCAACAAAAAGGGAGTGCTGGTTCCAAGAATGACATCAGCACAAAGAATTGCCATACCCGCTCCTGCAACAGGCTTATTGGTTTTTGATACTAATACAAGTGGCTTTTGGTATTACACAGGATCACAATGGTTAGAGATGATAAGCGCTGGAAATAATCTTTGGTCAAAAACCGGTAATGATATTTATAATTCGAATACTGGAAATATTGGAATTGGAACAAACACACCAAAATCCTATTTCAATGTGGCGCAGAATAAAACAGTCATTTTTGGAAGCGATTCACTGAGTAGTGTAGTTGGAAATAAATTCATTTGGTTTCCAGGCAAAGGTGCCATTCGATTTGGCAAGCTCGACTTCACAGGAACTGGATGGGATTATGCCAATATAGGTGTGAATTCAATAGCTATTGGAGATCTTACCAGGGCTAGTGGGCCGCAATCCTTTGTGCAGGGCTATGGAAGTACTGCTTCAGGGTTTTACTCTTTTGCACGTGGTTTTGCAGCCTCTGCTAACGGGGATCATTCCATGTCTTTTGGTCAAAACATGGTTGCAAATGGAAGCAGGGCAATGGCCTTTGGTGAAGGTGCCAGGCAGGACGGAGATTTTTCTTTTTCAAATGGCTATAACAATATAGTTACCGGAGACCTGGCTAGTGCTTTCGGAACTGGATTAAGTGCCAGACCGTATAATTCATTTGTTGTAGGACGATATAATGATTCATTGACGCATCAAGTTCATCTTCCTGGGTTGTTACTGACCCTTTTTTTTTGTTGGCAATGGGACTGCAGACAATGCCAGAACGAATGCATTAACAGTATTAAAAAACGGGAATGTAGGCATCACAAATAATTTCCTTAGAGTATGCTTACTGTTGGGTACAGGTACTGGTGCTGATATTCGATTTGGATCCGTTGAAAGAATTGAAGATATCGGCTCAAATCTTAATCGGGAATTACAGCTTTTTAATTCCAACTAACTGATGTTACCTATTCTTTAGGAATGCTACTAACAGATGGACTACAGTGTATGCACAAAATGGGACAATCAATACCTCTGACGTAAGGGATAAGCAAAATATAAAACCTATTGCTTATGGTCTCGAGAGCCTTATGAAACTGAACCCCGTTTCTTACGAATGGAAAAATGGATCTATTGGTAGTGGCGCCAAACTTGGGTTAATAGCACAGGAAGTAATGAAAGTTATCCCAGAAGTAGTAAAGACTCATGAAACTATCATCACAGATGAAGCATCCAAACAGACAATGGAAAAGGAAATGGATCGGTATGGCATATACTATTCCGACCTTATTCCACTTTTAATAAAGTCAATCCAGGAACAGCAACAAAAAATTACCACTTTGGAAGCCAGATTAAAAGCACTGGAGGATAAGCTGAAATAGATACCAAAGCAGGAAATACACCTGAATTTTAAATACTGACTAAAGAAAGAAAGGAATAAGCACACAATGCAGCGCTTATTCCTTTTTTTATGTCCGTTAGCAATAGAATTGCTGGATAATTTACAGTTTAAACAGTCATTATTTCAATATTAGTGAATTAACATTATCTTTCTGGCATGCATCGTTGTAGAAGGGCCTTATACCTTATCCTCTTATTGGTTTCATTTACACCATTATTGCTGAATGCTCAAAAGCAATCCGGTAATTCGATTTCGTCAGGGCGACTATCTTACTTCAAACACATCATTAACAAATATCGATCCGGCCAGTAAAATTTATGCATCTAGTTCAAATGGTAATTCTGTACATGTATTTATTCAATTCAGAAAAATCCCGACTCAAATACAAAAAGAATCTTTGATTGGAAAAGGTATTGAATTGATAGAGTATATCCCAGGCAATACCTTTCTGGCATCCGTAAATACTTTTGTTTCTTCATCAGACTTAAAGACTCTTGGAGTTCTCCAGGTAATACCTGTAAAACCAAACTATAAAATTGATAAAGTACTTGCAGGAATATTTGAAAAAAATAGTTTGTCTGGTTTTCAAACCAGCGTTTTAATAAGCGCATTTCCCAATAGCAATACAGAAGATCTTGTTGCATCATTAAAATTCAAGGGTATTAGTATAAGTCCATTCAAAGATGGATTCAAAGGTCTGTTCATCGCAACAGTTTCCTCCCTTCATATGAACCAGCTTCTTGAAGACCCTTTTGTTTATTTTGTAGAATCATTACCAGAAGCTGATAAAAGCCTGAATATGGAATCAGGTGTTTTGCATAATAGCAGCACTTTTCATTCTGCGTATTCAGGAAAATACCTGACAGGAAAGGGAGTTATCATTGGTATTGGAGATGATGGACAGCTAAATCTGCATATTGATAATTATTATAAAGTAATTGAGAACCTGAATTTCCCAACTGATCACGCTACCCATGTAGCAGGTATCGCTACCGGATCGGGAAACCTGAATCCAAGATTAAAAGGACAAGCTCCGGAAGCAAAGGTGATTGATGAGAGTTTCTCTGGCATATTAAGCCAAACCCCACAATATTTTCAGAATTATGGAATGGTACTGACAAATAATTCCTATGGATCAGATGGTCGATGTACTAATTCAGGCGCTTATAGCCCGTATCCCGGTTTGTTGACCAGCAATTGCTCGATTATCAGAGGTGATGCATGTATTTGCTGCAGGAAATACAAGGATTGCCACACCCTGCCTTCCATATCCTACTGGTTATTTTTCAATCTACCCTCATACCAATCAAGCAAAAACGCAATATCGGTTGGTGGTAGTGATAAGTTCAATCCGTCGAATTTCTATTCAAAAGGTCCTACAAATGATGGTCGTATTAAACCAGAGATTGTAGCAGTGGGGAATAGTGTTTTATCTACTGGAGGTAATAATAACTACTATAACAATTTTGGTACCAGCATGGCAGCGCCACAAGTAACAGGTGTTATGGCATTAATGGTAGAGCGCTATCGCCAATTGAATGCAGGGGCAAACCCAAAGGGAGCTTTATTGAAGACCATAGTTTGTAATTCATCTGATGATATTGGAAATACAGGCCCGGATTATGCTAATGGATATGGCTGGCTCAATGCAGCCAAAGCCGTTGAATGCATCGAGAAAAAACAATATGCTCCTGGAAGCATACAACAAGATGAAATAAAAACATTCAGCCTTGCAGTTTCAAATAATACAGCAGAGCTAAAAGTTGCTGCTTATTGGCCCGACAAACCAGCATCACTATTCCAGAATAACCCTGGTTAATGATATAGATATTACTGTTACTGCTCCTGATGGCACGGTTATAAAGCCACAGGTGCTTGATTCAGTATCAAGCTCAATACTAAGCCTTTCTGTTCAGGGAAATGACCATAGCAATAATCTGGAACAGGTTACAATTAAAAATCCTACTGCAGGAAATTATATTGTTACAATAAAAGGGTATGCCATTCCATTTGGGCCACAGGACTATTCCTTTGCTTATAGTATGGATGCAAAAGGGTTGCAGATTTCTTATCCGTTTAAGAATGAAAGATGGAAGTATGGTGAAAATCAATTAATCAGTTGGAGGGATCCAGGAAATAATCCTGTTGATGGCTACCAGATCGAATGGTCACAGAATGGGATCAACAATTGGCAACCTGTTTCCAGTACTTCTGGAATAACAAAAAATATCAGTTTTACTGTACCCCAGCAAGCTGGTATTGCATCAGCAATAAGAGTTACAAACAAAACCAATAGCCAGAGTTCAATAATTGATTCATTGGTAATTGAGCCTGAAATAATAGTAAAGCTTAGCACCCCTTGTAATGGCAAAGTGGATATCGTTTGGCCAAAAGTTATAGCAGATTCATTCAGCATCTATACTTTGAAGGATGGCTTTATGAGTATTTTCAAGTCTCTTACCGATACTAGTTATCAGATTGATGGACTTAATAAAGATTCAATATATTGGTTTGCAGTGGCACCCTGGTATAGTGGCAAAATAGGAGAGAGAGGACTTGCTAAATCAATCACTCCTGCAAATAGTAATTGCATTCTACCACAATTCGATGGCGATTTCATGGTTGTACAAGTAACCAACCCAAATAGCGGAAGGAAGTTGACAAGTACAGAAAGATCTTCTACAGAAACAGTTTCAGTCCAAATAAAGAATCTTGACAATGATAGTTATAATGGCATATTGCAATTGAAAGCTTTTGTAAACGGACAGTTATTCGATAGTCTTTCTATCAACAGCTCTTTCAATGGATTTGAAACAAAAGAGTTTTCATTCCTTAGAAAACTTGATCTTTCAACTTCTGGCGACTATTCAATAAAAATTCAATTGATCAAAACAGGTGATCCTGACTTCAATAATAATTCTGTTGAAAAATGGGTACGCATAGTAAGTAATCCGGTATTAAGCCTGCCATTTATTGAGCAATTCGATTCTTAAAGATACATCATACAAATTCCTGTATTTTGCTTTGTGGGGGCCAATGGCTGGGACTATCGTAATAACACAGGGTACTGGTTTTGGGAATGCACTCTCCTTTAGCTCACATCCAACTATCGCTCAGCCGCAAACAGCATTACTGGAACTTTTAATTTTCAGGGATAACCTTATCAGACAACCTTATTTTCTATAACCTGAATAACCCTCGTTTTTTGGCTCTCTGTCCGTCCGAGGAAGTGATACTTCGGCCTGGATACCGACGAATATCCATTTGCAATCTGGGGGTTCGTTCAACAAGAGAATTAATCTAACCCGCTTGTTCCGGGATAATAATCAGAAACCTTCCAATAGCACCCAAATTAAAATAGAAGCAAGCACATCCTATACTGCAAATTCGACAGACAAATTATACTACGATAATTTTGAATTTACAGTATCAAACAATGACGCTGATTTTAAAAGCCTCATTTCAACAACTACCAACTATTTTCCGAAAGACACTATCTACTTGAAAGCTTTTATAGTAAATAACTCAATCAAACCACTAAGCACTATTGCACTAACTGTACAGACTCCTGCTGGTGTATTTGTTCGGGATACAATTTTATCTATTAATACTTACGATACTGTTGAGAGAATGATTGCTATTCCTGGAAATTATGGGGAAGATGGGTGGATACGCCAAGAGCCTGGATTGATTGTCCGGGAGACGATTATACTACAAACAATTATTCCCTGGCAGCTATCAGGGTTAACCTTGTCATTGATTCATTCGATTATATTGAAGGAATGGAGAAACGGATTTGTTTGTCAATAGGATACGTCCTACGGAATAACGTACAGATAGCAAGTAGAAAGCCGCTAACGGAAATACTTATTGGTATTTCCGATCCAACAGTTTTAATGGAGAGCTAAGATCCGGTACCTTTAACCAGAGGGTTAGATACAAAAATGAAGAACCTTACCTAGCTTTAGCACCATCCAATACTTGCGCCCAAAAGGGACTCCGCCAGAGTACTGATTTCTTATGATAACGGTCGCTCTTTTAGAACCTGAATACAACTGACAGTTTTAATTGGTATAATAACCGGCAAAAACAGCCAGACAGTAATAAATTTATTGGCATGTAGACCACAAGCTGCCAGATTCAGGCAAATTGCCTTGCTCCGTTTTCAACAAAATTGATCAGTTAAATTATCCTTTATGGGCTGGCGGTATGGCTATCGATGATAACACTATGACTTAAGCGCCCATCTTCAAACTGTCAACACTTTATCAGGAACTTTGAATACAATTAGTAAAGGCTGGAATGATACAATGGGACTATAGCATCCATTGATTTTAAGGGAAGTCCGGATTTATGGTCGGAAGATAAACCACGATTGTGAATGCCAAATCCTTAACCAGAGGTTTTCAGAGAACAATAACCGCTAAAAACTGTATTCCCGAAGAAGCTGAAGTATTGAGGACCTGGACCTTGCTCTTGAGATACGCGCCTATGTTCGGGTTTATAATATAAAGGCAGAACCATAAAAAAAATGACAATACTTATGATATTCCTATACGACCGATTTAGCCCTATGATAAAGGCTATTTGATTAATAAACGAAATCCCAGAAGGTGAATTCTTGATTGATACCTGAAAGAACCCTTTATAGGTTGAAGCTATCCAGATAAACCAAACAACAAATAAAATGGCAGTGTTCAGACGAAACCTGATAAGCCCTTTTATTTTGGAAAGAGCAGACGGACCAACCGCTGAGAATAATATTATACGGAACAACCTTGCGCCACAACGATTAGCACTTCGTATGAATATATAGATAAGGTATATCAAAGTCGATAATAGCTATTATTATCGTATTAAGATCTTATATAAGAATGGATATAAAAAGTATACGAAAGATTGGGTGGCTTCAATTGGCAAAGGCAATTCAGACATTGCCATTTATCCAAACCCATCCAATACAGGTCTTTTCACTGTAACTATTCCCCAGACAAATGGTGGGCCCATTTATTACCAGGTTACAGATGCTTTGGGAAGATTGTTACAACAAGTACAAATGAACCCTTCAGGAAGCCTGAGTACCATAATTGTGGATCTTTCAACAGATCGTTTTCAGGCAGGAACTTATTTCCTGAAAATCAATAATGGAAATGAAATTAAATCCATTCGATTGCTGAAGCTTCCACAGCAATAAAAAGAAGATTAGGATAGGATTCTTACATTTGATGGACTATTCCAGTATTTTCAATACCATCAACATGAAAGTCTTCAATATTTTC
Source organism: Chitinophagaceae bacterium (assembly GCA_016721085.1). GTDB lineage: Bacteria > Bacteroidota > Bacteroidia > Chitinophagales > Chitinophagaceae > Endoryza. The sequence goes on from JADKJI010000019.1 coordinate 55,814, forward strand.
TTTGTAGTGATCTTTGTTCTTTTTGCTGGCTTACAATACAACGATCCTGACCCTTATATCTGGGTACCTATCTATCTCTATGCTGCTACACTTTGCTATTTCGCTGCTAAGTCCAGGTACTATCCGAAAGCATATCTCATCGGAATTGGTATTTATCTGATTTATGCAGGGTATCTTTTTTTTACAAAAGACGGAGTAATGGATTGGGTGAATGAACATAATGCAGAAAACCTGGTACAGACCATGAAAGCCGAAAAACCCTGGATTGAAGATACCCGTGAGTTCGGAGGATTGATCATACTTATTGTAGTGATGCTCGTAAACTATTTATATACGAAAAAAATGAAGAGAAGTATGTAATGCTTAAGAGATAAGGGAGGTAAGGGTCATAGTTTGACAAGAATTCGGAACTCTACTTATCCGCTTATCACTAACCTAAAGAAAAAGCATCTCTTATTAGAGATGCTTTTTCTTTAGAAAGATTCAAACTATCATTTAGAATTAAACTGAATCGATTGAAGGGCAGCCATATTTGCTTCTTTAGGGTCTTTAGCTTTTGTTACGATATAGATGGAATGTAATTTTCCATCAGTTACTGCTTCCAACTGAATAGGAATCATCGTGCCACCCATTGGACCATCGGTTTTTATTCCACCAATAAGTGTTCCCTGACCTAACAGTTTACCATCTGGTGCATCAAGGTGCACTTCAAACGTAAATCCAAACTCAGGAGCTTTCTGCCAGCCTGCAGATATTGAAGCACTTGAAATGCCCGTAAGGTCAATGCCATCAATACTAAACCATCCAGTAGTTTTTGGAAGAATCATCAGGTGCATACCATTATAGTCCATCGTTGTGATGTCTTTCGTATTGGTAACCCCATTGAATAACATTTTACTGTTTTTCAATACCGCTGTTGCTTCACCTGTCATTGGACGAATACCAGGTGCTCCCTTATCCGTATAAGAGGCTCTGATAACCAGGAGACCCTTATCTTTTATTGGCTTATCTAATGTTGGAGCCAAACTACCTGTAAGAGGAAGTGATTTCCTTTTTTCTGTACCTGACAAGGTCAAAATCCATTGAACAATTTGCTGAGCATCTTCATTTTTCAAATTCGGATGCGCGGCCATTGGCGTTTCACCCCAAACACCGGCACCGCCCTTGATTATTTTCTCAGACAGATAGGTAATGGCATTTGACTCTTTTGTATATTTTTTAGCCACATCAGTAAATGAAGGCCCGATTGATTTCTGATCTGTCTGATGACAGTTTTTACAATCGAGTGCCAGCATAGTATTTCTTCCAATAGCCGCAGCACTTAATATCTGATGACCTTGTGGGTTAGCAGCATTATCACTACCTTCTATATAATCTGCTGAAACCACCCAGGCGGTATCATCTTTTGATTGTGAATTATCGTCCTTATCTTCTGCTTTCACAGAGTAACTCACTTTTTTTCCAGGGAAGTAGAACGATTTATTTCCTGCAATTGCTATTGAAACAACGGGTGTTTCATTTCCCGCATACAATGGTATAAGGTTACTTTTTCTTGTAGCTTTTTGTTCATCTTTCACTTCAACAGAAACAGCAAAATCACCTGCTTTATCATAGGTGTACACAAGCTTTGGTTCCGTCGTTTCCTTTTTGATACCATTACCCATATCCCATACATAGGTCAATGCTTTCTTTTCAGGATCGGAAGCTGTTACAGTTGCCGTTATAGTAAACGGTAAAGCACCTGATGTTTTATCAATTTTAACCTCTGTAATAACGGGTGCCAGATTGCCTCCGTTAAAATCTATTCTTGATAATCCGGCATCGGGGTTTTTACTAAACCAACCAGAGCCATATTCTAACAAATAGATTTTTCCATCAGGACCTACTTCCATATCTATTACAGCAGAGAATTTTGTAGATGGCATGAAAGGTTCCATCTTTTCATAATCTCCATTTGGCTTAAGAGTAACCACTTTGATGAAATTTCTCATCCAGTCGTAAATGAATAATTTCTTATTATAGTAATCAGGCATCCTGGTTTCAGCAGGGTAGAGGTCGGTGTAATAAACCGGTCCTGCCATTGCATTTCTACCTCCCGTACCCATTTGTGGGAAATCAGGTGATGCTGCATAAGGATACCAGATAAAGGCTGGTGAAAGTGGTGGTAAATCTGTCAAACCTGTATTATTCTTTGATTTATTTACAGGATGTGCCGGATCGAATTTCGATCCGATGGTTCCTGTTGCATAATCATATTCTGCATAAGGATAGTTGTTTCCAACAAAGAAAGGCCATCCGAAGTTACCCGCTTTTCTTGCCTGGTTCAATTCATCATAACCTCTTGGTCCGCGGGTATCAAGACTATCAGACCCTGCATCTGGTCCCACTTCACCCCAATACAGATTGCCATTTTTCTTGTCTACAGAAATCCTGTATGGATTACGGTTACCCATTACATATATCTCTGGTCTTGTTTTATCAGTTCCATTAGCGAAGAGGTTTCCGTCAGGAATCGAATAGGTTCCATCCGTATTCATCTTAATCCTCAAAATCTTTCCTCTTAGGTCGTTGGTATTTCCAGATGATCTGCGGGCATCATATTGTTCAAATCCAGCACGATTATCCATTGGGCCAAATCCGTGGTTTGCATTAGTACCCGGTTGATCGAAAGGAGTGGAGTTATCACCTGTTGACACAAACAACATCCGCTCAGGACCGAATGCTATCGAACCTCCTGTATGGCAGCATATCTCCCTTTGAGAATAGAACTGTAATACTACTTTCTCCGACGCAAGATCTAATTTGTCATTTTCGAATTTGAATCTTGAAAGACGGTTCACAGAGGTATCTGAAGGACTATAGAAAATGTAAACAAAATGATTGGTAGCAAAATCGGGATCTGCCTGCATGCCAAGAACACCTTCCTCTGCATTTACATTCTTCTCCTTTAATGTTCTGTAATACACATCCAGTTTAGCTATTTCTTTAATTGTCTTGTCTGCATTTTTGAAAAGCATGATTTCTCCACGACGTTGGGTAATAAGGACATCGAGGTTTGGAAGTACTGTCATTTCAGTAGGTTCAAACAGCGTACCCTGAGTTAACTGAGTTTTTGTAAAACGATCTTCTTCTCTAACTCTCCTCTGCGTTCTTGCTTTTGAATAATCCAGCTTCAGGTTATCACCGATGGCATATTCAATACCGCCCTGAAGATGTTTAAGGTAATTTTCTTCAGTAAACGACTCTTCAGTGTGACCCATTTCGGTATACCATGCATGTCCGCCATCAAAATCATGATACCAGGCCATGGGGTGGTTGTCGCCGTTCTTTCCGCCTTTGTAAGATTTCTCATCAATCTTAATCAGGACTTTTACATCTGGGTTCAACTTCTTGAAATTATACCACTCGTCTTTTTCGCTTCCATTCCTTTGGCAAATGTTTGGTCGATATATGGGTTTGGTCTATAACCTGGAGAACAGCGTCTTGTTGCTCAGGGTGACTTTCAAAATAACCTCCAACCAGGGAGCCATACCAGCTCCAGTCGTACTCTGCATCTGCAGCGGCATGAATACCCACAAAGGAGCCACCGCTTTGTATATAGCGTTCAAAATCAGCTTCCTGGTACATATCCAGGAAATCACCGGTGGTATGCAGGAATATAACAGCTGAATAATTTTTTAGGGAATCTTCAGTAAAGTAATTGGCATCTTCGGTTGTATCTACGATATACCCTTTTTCAACACCCATTTTCATGATGGCAGCCTTACCATTTGGAATGGAAGAATGCCTGAAACCGGCTGTTTTAGAAAACACCAGCAATCTTGGTTTTCCAGAACGGGTTTTACAACTGACAGAAAAAAGAACTACGGTAGCAAATAGCAGCAGCAGAAGGTTATTTTTCATAATTTTTTATGATTGGCTTTAAAGATAATAGGTTTTGTCAGATATTTTCACCAATTTTTAGATAGGAGGCTAATAATCAGCCCCATGGGAAAAGCCTAGTTTCAAAATAAATCCTGTCTAAAAGCTTTAAATTAACCAGTTTACGCTTATCTTTGCGCTCCGTTTTACAGACGGATGTTCTTTTGTATCAAAGTTGTCTATTTCCTGAAGAGGTCCAACAAGTGTTCCACCAGTGTGGAAACACCTCAAGGGTGTACATATAAATTCAAGGCAAAATGCCTAAAGTAAAAACAAACTCCAGCGCTAAGAAGCGCTTTAAAGTGACTGGCACCGGCAAGATCACTCACCAGAAGGCTTTCAAACGCCACATTCTTACTAAGAAATCTACTAAACGCAAGCGTGCTATGCGTAAAGATGGTGAAGTTGCAAAAGCAAACATGAATTTCGTGAAATTCCTTCTCCGTCTGAAGTAAGAGATTTTCATCCCGACTAATCGAGATGAAATTTTCAAATTATCAAATTATCAAATCTTCAAATTATTTAGCATATGCCTCGTTCAGTAAATTCCGTTGCCTCCAGGGCACGCCGTAAAAGAATCCTCAAAAAAGCCAAAGGCTTTTACGGAAAACGTAAGAATGTATATACAGTTGCGAAAAACGTAGTAGAAAAAGGTCAAACTTATGCTTACGTTGGACGTAAATTAAAGAAAAGAGAATACCGCACTTTATGGATTGCCCGTATCAACGCAGCCGTTCGTGAAGAAGGAATCACTTATTCTGAATTCATCTACAAATTGAACCAAAAAGGTATCACCCTCGACCGTAAGATCCTCGCTGATCTGGCGATGAATGAGCCTGAAAGCTTTAAAAAGCTGGTAGCTTCTGTAAAATAATGCAGCAGTCCCAAATAATAATAAGCCGGAAGCCCACAGCTTCCGGTTTTTTTATTTGACAATCCCTGTAAAAAATTACTTTTGTACCCAATAAAAAAAATACGCCTTGGCAGAATCGAAATTTACATCAATGAACAACTCCTATACCGACCTGGTAAAGCAGACGTTCAACTACCCTCAGGAAGGTTTTGAGACTCGTGACAGCAAGTTATACTTCAACGGACTTGACCTGAATGCCCTGATTGCAAAATATGGCACTCCCATGAAACTTACTTATCTGCCTAAGATCGGAATGCAGATAAAGAAAGCAAAGAAGATGTTCGCCAATGCAATTAAAAAGCATAAATACGATGCCGAGTATAATTATTGTTATTGCACTAAAAGCTCCCACTTCTCTTTCATAGTAGAAGAAGCTTTAAAAAACGATATTCACCTCGAAACATCCTTCGCTTACGATATCGAGATCATCAAGAAATTGTATGAGAAAAAGAAGATCACCAAAGAGAACTTTATCATATGCAATGGCTATAAGCAAAGGTCCTATACACAGCGTATTGCTGGTTTGTTGAATTCAGGGTTCAAGAATGTTATTCCTGTGTTGGATAACAAAGATGAATTACAGCATTACAAGAAGTCAGTAAAAGTACCTTTCAAACTGGGTATCAGGGTAGCTGCTGAAGAAGAACCTACCTTCCCTTTCTATACCTCCAGATTAGGTTTCAGAGCCAGGGATGTACTCGAATTCTATGTAGATAAGATCGAAGGCAATGAAGACCGCTTCCAGTTAAAGATGCTCCATATCTTCCTCAACAAAGGAATTAAGGACGATATCTACTATTGGAGTGAATTGAACAAGGTGATCAACCTGTATTGCCAGCTGAAGAAAATATGTCCTGAACTGGATTCCATCAATATCGGTGGTGGTTTCCCCATTAAGCACTCTCTGGGTTTCGAATATAATTACCAGTTCATGATCAACGAGATCGTGGGTAATATCAAGAAAACCTGTAAGAAAAACAATGTACCTGTTCCTCATATATTCACTGAATTTGGAAGTTATACGGTGGGTGAGAGCATGGCGCATATCTATAGCGTAATCGGACAAAAAGTGCAGAACGACCGTGAGATCTGGTATATGATCGATTCTTCGTTCATTACTACACTACCAGATACCTGGGGAATTGGTGAGAAATTCCTGATGTTGCCCATCAATAAATGGGATCAGGATTACCAGCGAGTCGTTTTAGGAGGTATAACCTGCGATAGTCATGACTATTACGACTCCGAAGAACATGTGAACGAAGTGTTCCTGCCCAAGATAAATAACGGTGAACCTCTGTATGTGGGATTCTTCCACACAGGAGCCTACCAGGACCAGATTAGCGGCTATGGAGGCATCAAGCACTGCTTGATACCATCTCCAAAGCATATCATTGTAGGGCACGATAAGAACGGTAAATTGACAGATTGGGTGTATGCGAAAGAACAGACTGCCCAAAGCATGTTGAAGATATTGGGATATACCAGATAAACCTGCTGGTTTTCCGCTTATGTAAATGGCTGGTGATATATTTACCAGCCATTTATTTTTACCATACTATTCATTTAAACGAAATATATGAAGCCTTACATTTTACTCTTCGTTTTCGCCCTTTCAAGTACAGTAGCTGCAAAAGCACAGACTACTGAAGATTCTGTAAAAGCTGCAATAAATAAGTTGTTCGATGCAATGAAAAATTCTGATAGTGCCATGCTCATTACTGCATTCTCAGATTCTGCAGTATTGCAAACTATTGTTAGGTCAAAAAATGGAACTGTAAGAGTATTGAATGAAAAAGTAAAGGAGTTCGGAGCTTCAATCACCAAATACCCAAAAGGTGCATTGGATGAAAGAATCAGTTTTGGATCAATAAAGATTGATGACGATTTAGCAAGTGTGTGGACGCCCTATAAATTCTACTTCAACAATAAGTTCCTCCATTGCGGGGTGAATTCATTCCAATTGGTTCGGATAAAAGGGGAGTGGAAAATTCAGTATTTGATTGATACAAGGAGGATAGTGCCTTGTGAGTAGTTTTATTAAACGGCTTTAATAAATAACCGCAGAGACGCTGAGACGCAGAGGAACGCCCCCTGCGTCTCCGCGTCTCTGCGGTTAAAAAATATCAAATAAATAAGATTAAGAAAAACACAGAGGCTACACTTATAACGTACAACTTAAGACTTATTACTTCTAACGCTTTATCCGATACTTCTTCGTCACCTTCGGACTATTGAAATATTCATTAAGTTGTTCAGGCGTCATATTGTTTGTAATCTCGATAGGGATATCGATCAATTGTATTTGAATTTGTTTCAGTTCGTCTTTAAGCTTATTTGTCTTCTTGGCAATATCCATGTCCCTTTCGCCTACCAGCCCATTATCTTTCTGCATATAGTCGAGCCTTTTGATGGCAGTACGAATCATTGAGGCCTGGTTCTGGTCAAATATCTTTTGTGGGGCAACTGCTTCTTTAATTGGAACTAATGATACACCAACACTTGGCAAAACCTGTCCGGTCTTTTTGGTATTTGGATCGGCAGAGGCTGCAAGAACGCTACCAGTAAGTGCTGTGGTGGAACTGGTGATATCGAAAGTTGTTCTTGTATTCTTGGTCTTTTTTACATTCTGATCTAACTGAAGGAAAGTGTATTTCAACTGCATTATATATGTTGAAATATTTTTATAGACCAATGCATAATCTTGCAATGCTAGAGGATAATTCAATGCATCTTTTACGATAATTTTCACTAATGCTGTATCCTTCACCATAAAACGGTTAGCACCAACAAAACTCAAAGTGACCATCTTAACTTTTCCAGAATCATTGTCTTTTACAAAATCAAAACCTGGTGTCCAAACAAATTCATCATCACAATGTCTTACCAAAGTGAAATTTTTGAGAGGAGTATTAGCATAAAACGTAATATTCTCAATAGGGAAGGAGCCGTTTTCACATTGTACTTTAAATGCAACCGTATCGCCTTCTTCAACGGTAAGTACTGAACTTACCGTTGGCTTAACCCTTGATGGTATTATTTCAGTATTGTAGAAAACAATAGTAAAAGTAGTATCCACTTTATCTTTGGGATTATCCAGGTTCTGCACTCCAAGCTGCACCCTATATTCGTTATCATATTTTAACTTCCCTGAGAGGAAAAAGGATTTCTCAGCTTTAAAAGTAAGCATACCATTATCCTTATTTATCTTTAATCCAACAGGGGAATTACGCAAATACCAATAGTATTTTTCTTCACTCCTGTTTATTTCAAGATTGTAATTAAGTGTGGAATCTACGTGTAATGTAAAATACGGATTAAGGTTCTTGATTCTTAAAACTGTATCCGTTTGCAACAATACACTATCTATTGGCTTATGAGTAGTATCAGTAACAACCTGTGAATAGGAAGAAACCGATATTACGGAAGCCAAAAGAAACAGAATAAAATATAAAAAGAAAAGGGTTCGATTTTTTCTCATGTCGGTTGGTAAAATCAGGTTCAAAGTTACTGTATTAAATATAAAAACCCGTCTTGAATTGATCAAAACGGGTTTTATTAACTTCTGATTGCTTTACTACTTGTTAACAATCGATTGAGATGCTATTATCGATTGTATTTTAACAGTTTTTACTGAATAGTTATCTGCTTTGAAGCAGGTGCTTCATTTTCTTTCTTTGGTAACAAGAATTTCAGGATACCGTTTTCATAACGAGCCTGAATGGCATCAGTCTGTACACTTTCATCTACATAGAATGTTGATTTGAAAGCCTGCAAGGAAAATTCCCTGCGAAGCGTTTTGTAATCTTCGTTGTTCGCAGCTTCTTTCTTATCAGCAGAAATGATCAGTAACCCATTTTCAACGGCTACTTTAAAATCTTCCTTAGCACGACCAGGAACAATCAATTCTAAATGAAATGCCTCCTTTGTTTCATGTACATTGGCCTTGGGTGTAAAACGATCAGCTTCAGTAGCTGCTTTTGACCAATGAGAAGGAAAATTGGTGATGAATTCGTTGAACAGGTTGTCAAAGTTGTTCAATGACGGACGGGTGCTAAAATTTACGAGTGCCATACTTATTGTTTTTTTTGTTTTTAATGATTTTGGTATGATTCGTCAAAGGCCATACCAGCCCATTTTTTTCTGACTAATTGAGAGGTTTGGGCCAGTTAGACCGACATAATTTCATGATAAGCAAGATTTCACTGCCATATATTCTTATTTCTCAATTCGAAAATGAGCATTGGAGATTTTATGTAGATTTGCACCAACAAAAACAAAATAAAATGTATCCTGAAGAAATAGTGATTCCAATGAAAGAGGAATTGACCGACAATGGGTTTAATGAATTATTGACTCCGTCTGAAGTAGATGAGCAATTGAAACAATCCGGTACTACCCTGGTAATGATCAATTCTGTTTGCGGATGTTCAGCCGGTACTGCTCGTCCAGGCGTTTTGATGGCTGTCGCCAATACCGCAAAAAAGCCTGATCATTTAACTACGGCCTTTGCAGGTTTTGATGTTGATGCCATTAAAAAACTGAGAGAGCATTTATTACCTTACCCTCCATCATCTCCAGCTATCGCCCTTTTCAAAGATGGTCAGCTGGTTCATTTTATCGAAAGACATCAGATTGAAGGCCGTCCAGCTCAGATGATTGCCCATAACCTGATTGCCGCTTTTGATCAATACTGTTAATTGTATTCAATCGAAATAGTTAGAGCCTCCGTATGTCGGGGGCTTTTTTTTGCCATTGGCACCATATTCCGGTACAAAAGCCCCCCTCAACTAAATTTTTGCCTATCATTGCATCTTTAAATCTTCTATTTACCAATAAGCCGTTTGCATGTATCCTAATCTCTATTTCGCATTTAAGGACCTGCTTGGAACCGACTGGAAGGGACTTCGCTTCATAAACTCATTTGGTTTTTTTGTAGCTATTGCCTTTTTGATATCTGCATATTTTTTAGCCAGCGAATTGAAAAGAAAGGAGAGAAATGGGCTTTTGCAATCAACTGAGGAAAAGATAACTGTTGGTCAGCCTGCTTCATTTGGCGACATCTTATTGAACTTCTTCCTGGGTTTCTATTAGGATATAAATTCATTGGTCTTTTCCTTGCAAACGAAGAACTGTCTTCAGATCCTCAACAATTCATCTTTTCAAAAGAAGGTAATTGGGTTGCAGGATTAATTCTGGGTGTGTTTTTCGCGGGATTGAAATGGTGGGAGAAAAATAAACGCAAACTTTCAAAGCCAGAAGTAAGAACCATTCGAATCTGGCCACATGACAGGATAGGAGACATAGTTATTATATCTGCACTTTTCGGATTTCTCGGAGCCAAAATATTCCACAACCTCGAAAACTGGGATGAGTTCTGGAAAAGTCCTATTGAAGCCTTGCTATCTTTTAGTGGCCTTACATTTTATGGAGGTCTTATTTGTGCAACAGCTGCCCTTATTTTCTATAGCAGAAAACACAAGATCGGCTTTAAGCATTTATGTGATGCAGCAGCACCTGCTTTGTTGATAGCTTATTCTATTGGACGGATTGGTTGCCAGGTTTCCGGTGATGGCGACTGGGGCATCCTTAATAGTGCTTATATATCTACAACAGATGGAAAAGTGGTTGAAGCCGATACTTCACAATTCAGGCTAAACCTGGAAATGAACCGCAGTTTCTATTCTGCAGAATTCAAAGTAGCTGATGTATCACAAGTTCCCCATATTTCTGTAAAAGCACCATCCTGGGTACCTGTATGGATGGTAGCCTATAACTATCCGCATAACGTTTTATCTCACGGTAGTCCAATTCGTGGTTGTCCCGAACAACAGTATTGCCAGGAATTACCTTCTCCGGTTTTTCCGACTCCATTTTATGAGACGGTGATGGCCATGATTCTCTTCCTTGTATTATGGTCAATCCGAAAAAGGTTTGTAATACCAGGTACCATCTTCGCCATCTACTTAATGCTAAATGGAGTTGAACGCTTCCTGATCGAAAAAATCAGGGTTAACACCACCTATAATATCGCAGGTTTTCATCCTACTCAAGCTGAATTGATTTCTGCAGGAATGGTGATAGTAGGGGCGGGGTTGTATTTTTATCTGACACGTAAAGCGAAGGTTAAGGCTTGATGCTTTTTTGCCTAAGGCTTAAGGCCTAGGGCCTAAAGCTTAATGCAGAAATCCGTCCGGAGTTTAGGCTTCGTATCGTACTTCCATTATATACCAAAGCTTCCGGGCTATTTGCTGAATTAAGCCTTTGGCTTTAGGCCTTAAGCTTTCAGCTTTCTTTTTCACTCCGTCGCAGTGTCTCCCGCATCGGGATTTAAAATATCAGGATGATGGCAGGGGACACTGCGAAAGAGATGTCATTCAAAAACAAATTTCTAATAAAAGATCTTGTCTCCGAGTCGCAGTGTCCCCTGCGAGCAGCTTGAATGTATAAGTTCAAATGCGGGAGACACTGCGACGGAAGAAGGCTTGAGGCTTTTTTTGCCTAAGGCTTAGTTCAGTAATCCGTCCGGGGTTTAGGCTTCGTATCATACTTCCATTATATACCAAAGTTTCCGGGTTATTTGCTGAATTAAGACTTTGGTTTTAGGCCTTAAGCTCTTAGCTTTCTTTTACTGAACTCCGTATGGACACCTGAATACGCCTTAGGCCCTAGGCCTTAAGCCTTAGGCTATAATAGCCTCTCGCCCCCAAAATCTTGCCTCTCGTCCCAAACCACCCCTCTTTCTGTAACTAATTTTACCCACTTACGTCAGACTCTTCAACTGATTTACGCCAATTATCAGTAAAATCAGCCATTCAGAACAAAACACTGTACTATGTTTTATATAGTACCTACTTTTGAACTGTAATATTCAAAACAAAGTATTAAATAAATTTAGAACTTATCAAATGAAAAAGATGTCAACACTGCTGACTGCCTTATTACTTACAACCTTATCACTTGTCAGCCAGGCTCAAACCAAGAATGTAAAGATCAGTGGAAGGGTGGAAGATGCCTCAAAAACAGTGGTAACAGCAGCCACTGTAAGCCTGTTAAAGAGCACCGATTCCAGTTTGGTGAAAGTTACTATGTCAGATAAAGAAGGACGCTACACATTCGAAGGCATAGCTGCAGGCAGTTTCCTGGTAAAGGTTTCAGCCATCGGGTTTGCAGAGGCCTTTTCTGGTATAATTGCAACAAAAGACGGATTAAGTGCAGAAGTAGCCCCAGTACAATTACAAATTGCATCAAAAGAACTAAAGGCCTTCACTGTTGCCGGAAGAAAGCCTTTGATTGAACAGAAAATAGACCGTACGGTAATAAATGTTGATGCGGCAGTAACAAATGTAGGAGCCTCCGCCCTGGAAGTGTTGGAGAAATCTCCTGGCGTTACAGTGGATAAAGATGGTACCATAAGTTTAAAAGGTAAGCAAAGTGTTCAGGTTTTCGTTGACGGCAAACCTTCTTACTTATCAGGAGAACAATTGGTGAACTTGTTGAAAAACATGAATGCAAATCAACTGGAGCAGATTGAAATAATGACCAATCCTCCTGCTAAATATGATGCGGCAGGTAATAGCGGTATCATCAATATCAAGACAAAAAAGAACAAACAAAAAGGTTTTAATGGTAGCATTTCTGCCACTTATGCGCAAGGTGTTTATGGCAGAACAAATGAAAGCCTGAATCTGAATTACAGAAATGGAAAAATCAATTCCTTTCTTAATTATGGCTATAACTACAATGAAAGCTTTCAGGAATTGGGAATTGAAAGATTCTATAAGGAATCTGATGGCAAAACAATTTCAGCCAGCTTTGATCAAGTAGCATTTATGCCAAGACAAAACAATAACCATAACCTGAAATTCGGGATGGATTATTTCGCAAGCAAAAAAACAACTATTGGATTCGTTGCTTCAGGATTTAATAATCTGGATAAGAACCAGAACTATAATACATCCAATTTACGTAACGGGATAGGAGTGCTCGATTCAATGGTGTACTCTACTAGTTTCATGAATAATAAATGGAAAAACGGAAGTATGAACCTGAATCTTCGTCACCAGTTTGATTCTACCGGTAGAGAACTTACAGTTGATTTTGATTATTCAAGATATGATTCTAAAAATTCACAAGAGTTCATCAATACATCTTATACTTCGAATTGGGTGGAGAAAAATAAATATCTGTTGAATAGTCAAACACCTATCGACATCTCGATATACTCTGGAAAGCTAGACTATACTCATCCTTTAAAAAAGGATGCGAAACTGGAAGCAGGATTAAAAACCAGCTATGTAGAAACAGATAATAAAGCTATCTATACTACACTTCAGAATGGTAGTTGGATACCTGATTATTCAAAATCGAACCATTTCGATTACAAAGAGAATATCAATGCCGCCTATGTGAATTTCAACAAGCAATTCGGCAAATTGGGTGTACAGGCAGGTTTACGTGCAGAGAATACGAATTTGAGCGGTCATCAATTAGGTAATCCAGTCAATCCAGATTCTTCATTTAAAAGATCCTATACAAGTGTATTCCCAACAGCTTTCATAAGCTATAATGCCGATTCAAGTAACCAGTTCGCTCTTTCTGTAGGAAGAAGAATTGACAGGGCCTCTTACCAGGATATGAATCCCTTCCTGTTCTATATCGACAACTATACGTATGAAGCAGGTAATCCATATATACGCCCTCAATACACGATGAATTATGAAGTATCGCATACCTATAACAATTTCCTGGTAACAACCATCAATTATAGCAATACGCTTGATATGATGACGGAGACCTTCGAACAGAAAGGATATGCAACAATCGTGCGTCAGGGAAATATTGGTCGTCGTAAAAATGCTGGTATCAGCATCAGTGCCCAGATACCAGTTGTGAAATGGTGGAGTGCTTCTGTATATACCAATTATAACTATAGTCGTTTCGAAGGAAAACTATATGGAGAAGACATTAATGTAGAAGGCGCCAATTTGCTCGTTAATATCAACAACCAGTTCCGTTTCAATAAGGGTTGGAGTGCAGAATTAAGCGGTTTCTACAGAACAAAAGGGGTTGAAGGACAGATATTGATCAATCCGCTGGGACAGGCATCAGCAGGGGTATCAAAACAGGTTATGAAAGGAAAAGGAAGTTTGCGGTTGAGCATTCGTGATATGTTCTATACAAACAAGGTAAAAGGATCCATTCATTTCCAGCAAACAGATGCTTATTTCTGGAACAAGCGTGATTCAAGGGTAGCTAGTATCTCATTCACATACCGTTTTGGTAAGCCATTGAAAGCAGCAGGATCAAGCAAGAGGAATAGTGGGGCGGAAGAGGAGCAGAATAGGGTGAAGGTAGGGGGGAGTAATTGAGTCGGGAGTCTTTAGTCGGAAGTCGGGAGTTGGAATAATAGACCGGAAGTCCGTGGGGAGAGTTTGATTTTTGAAGAAACTGAAAGTCCGGAAGTCCGGAAGTCGGGAAGACCGTAAGACCGGAAGGAAATACAAGTTGGGAGTTTTGGTTTTTTTTAACAGAAGTAAATGAAACTTTTAGGCCCTTTAAGCATCTTATATATATGAAACACGTTAACCTTAAAAATATGATCCTTTTAGCAGCGATGCTGGTGTATCTGGTCGGTTGCAGTGTTTCTTACTTATAAAAATAGAATTTTAGCAATAGCAACGTTTTTCTCATAAGCAGTTAGTTTTGGTTAACGGGCCCTGTTTCCACAGGGCCCTTTTCTTTGTGGTGGTATTTCTATAACAATCTTACATTTGGGTATATTTTAGAACCAAAACCTGCCAGTATGCCTTCATTCGATATTGTCAGCAAAGTAGATGCTCAGGCTTTAGACAATGCTGTAAACGTAACCACCAAGGAAATCACCAATCGATTCGATTTCAAGGGAACCCATGTAGTCATCAATTTGGATAAAAAGGAATTCATCATCAACCTCGAAACCGAGGATGATATGAAAATGCGCCAGTTGATAGATGTACTCATCAACCGGGCCCATAAACAAGGCATTTCTCCGGAAGCATTTGACCAAAGCAAAGCTTCCTACCCAAGTGGCAAACTCACAAAGCAGTCGGTTTCCGTCCGCAACGGCCTAAAACAAGAAGACGCCAAGAAAATTGTGAAAATCATAAAAGACAGCGGCCTGAAAGTACAGGTAGCCATTATGGACGATATCATCCGCGTTACCGGCAAGAAGATCGACGATCTCCAAACCGTTATTCATGCCTCCAAAACCTGGGAGTTGGGAATACCGTTGCAGTATGAGAATATGCGAGGCTAGATGCTGGATGCTTTTTGCCTAAAGCTTAAGGCCTAGGGCCTAAGGCTCAATCTCGGATTAATCCAAAAAGTGTGGCAGCGACTCGGAGATTTCTAATTGCCGGGTTGTTCTGGACCCTGGTGGCCTGGGCCTGAGGCAAAATTCAAGCAATCTATTTGGCTTCACCGGGCGAGTGTCTCCTCAAGGATTATAAATATCAGATTGCGCCAGGGGACACTGAGAAAAGGGATTGGGATTGTTGGTTTCAGTCTAATTCCAGTGTCCCTGGAACTGCTTGTAAGCATTAGTTCAAGTGCGGGAGACACTGCGACGGAACAAGTGGCTTGTTGCCTAAAGCTTAAGGCCTAGGGCCAAAAGCTAATTTAGTAATCCATCCAAAGTCTAGCTGGGAAAGAAAACTGGATTCCGGGGCGGAGCCATAGCCTGAATTAAGCTTTAGCCTTGGCTAAGGCTTTCAGACCTTCTTTCAATCTCCGGACGGATTTCTGAATTAGCCTTAGGCCCTAGGCCTTAAGCCTTAGGCTAAAAGTATTTAGCTTCAAATTATATTTGGACTTTACCCTAACAGAAGCTAATTTTGCACCTCCAAAAACATTAAATCATTCATACGGCAAATTCCGTGTGACCTTTAAATCAGCTAGTTATGAAAAAAGGAATCCACCCCGATAATTATCGGTTTGTAGTTTTCAAGGACATGAGTAACAATGTTACCTTCCTTAGTCGTTCTTCTGCTCCGTCAAAAGAGACAATCAAATTTGAAGATGGTAATGAATACCCTCTTATTAAATTAGAAATCTCTAATACTTCTCACCCTTTCTTCACTGGTCAGAAAGTATTGGTTGACACTGCAGGTCGTATCGACAAGTTCAAGAAGCGTTACGCAAAGAAGTAATAGAACAGCAAGCTGTTTCTTTCAACTTTATATGATCCCCTGTCTTCCAAAGACGGGGGATTTTTCATTATAAGTCCTTCTGCCTCACTTCAAACAGAAAATTGTAGTTTTAAGCCATGATTCAGTTCAGTCCGGATGATACTTTCTTACAATCGAAACTTTACCCCTTTGCCCAGATTAATCACAGCAGTGAATTAAGGGCTGGTATACTGACCATCAAAGAAAAGTGGGAGCTTTTGATAGCTATATCAATTGGATCTGATGCAGCCGATTTCATAAAGAAAAATTCACTCGGGCCCGTTCCAGGAAATATAGTTCCGGATATGCCAATAGTGCAAGCTTATCTGAATGGCGAAATGGATGCATCATTTCTTGCCAACTGGAAACAAAAAGGCGGCAAAATATTTGAAAGACCCTGGCATATTTTTGAATGGAACGATCAATTGCTAAGAGAAGACTATTCACTAATTACAACTACCCGACGTACAGCACCTATTCCATCTTCTGTACAGGTTATAAATCCCGACCTGGTCTTTATTGAAGAAGGAGCGAAGCTCCAGCATTGCCTTCTTAATGCTTCTACAGGGCCAATTTATATTGGAAAGAATGCAGAAGTGATGGAAGGTAGCCTGATAAGAGGTCCTTTTGCCTTATGCGAAGGCGCTGTTGTTAAGATGGGTGCGAAAATTTATGGGGCTACCACCATCGGTCCATCTTGTGTTGTTGGCGGTGAAATAAAAAATGTAGTGATGATGGGCTACTCCAATAAAGCTCATGATGGCTATCTCGGCGATTCGGTTATTGGAGAATGGTGCAATCTGGGCGCTGGTACATCGAACTCAAACGTGAAAAATACAGCCGCAACGGTAAGTGTATGGAGTCAATCGGTACATGGGTTTGAAATGGTAGGACTGAAAGCAGGTATTTTGATGGGTGATTATTCAAGAGCTGCCATCAATACATCATTTAATACCGGCACTGTTATCGGAATATGCGCCAATGTTTTTGGAGAAGGCCTTACACCAAAACTGATTCCTGATTTTTCATGGGGTGCTTCTGGCGAAGCAAAATATAAATGGGATAAAGTTATCAGTGATATCAGCAATTGGAAAAAACTCAAGAATAAAGCACTCACAGAACAGGAAATACAAAAATTGAAAACTAATTTTGACCGCAATTAACCAAATAAAATGAGAAAACAAATAGCAGCCGCTAACTGGAAGATGAATAGTACTTACCAACAAGGTGAGCAATTATTGAAAGATATCTTAAGTGAAAAGATTGTATTAGGTAACGATCAGCAAGCGATTTTCGCAGTACCATTTCCCTTATCTGGTAATGGCAGAAGGTCTTCTAAATGGAGTTACAGGATTTGAAGTATCCGCACAAAACTGTTACAATAAGAAATCAGGTGCTTATACAGGTGAAGTTTCGGTTGAAATGTTGAAATCTATAAATGTAAATTATTGCATCATAGGACATAGTGAGAGAAGGGACTATTTCAAGGAATCAAACCAGGTTTTAGCTGAGAAGATAAACCTTTGTTTAGAGGCTGGTATTACTCCCATTTTCTGTTGCGGTGAACCTTTAGAGATAAGGGAAGCAGGTACTGAAAACAGTTATGTTGCCAAACAATTGGAGGAATCCCTTTATCATCTGGATGCAGTTGCTTTGCAAAAAATCATCATCGCTTACGAACCCATCTGGGCGATTGGTACTGGTAAAACAGCTACCTCTGAACAAGCGCAGGAAATGCATGCACACCTAAGAGCGGTATTAGCAAAACAATATGGCGCAGCTATTGCTGATACAATTTCCATCCTTTACGGTGGAAGTGTAAAAGGTGCCAATGCAAAAGAGATATTCTCTCAGCCAAGAAGACCTTAAACAGCATTTCGAATTAGAAGAGACTATATTACTCCCTGCTCTGGCAGGGAGTACTTTTGATATACACCTCATATCAAGGCTCAAAGAAGAGCATGCTTTCATAAGATCAATGGTGGCAAAGGCTGCATCATCTCTATCATCAAAAGATGATATAATAGCCTTTCATACCTTGCTTGATGCACATATCAGATTTGAAGAAAAGATTTTCTTTCCTCAGGCAGAAGAAGTTCTGACTGAAGAGAAATTGAATAAAATTGGCCAGGCCCTGGAAGAGGATCTCACTAAAAATTGCCTTCAGTATCCGGTTAAATTCTGGGAATAATTATTTTGACGCTTCCACTTCATTTATCTGAACAGCCAGTTCAGCCTTTTCAGTTAGGTTCAATTTATCAAGATCCAGAATGGTTACAGATCCGTCATCTGAACGATGATACATCGGAAGGTATCGTTCTCCGAAATTAATTTCTTCTGCAGTATAAGATGTACGGGCAACCACAGTATTGGAATAGGTTTCGTCAAAAGCTTTTACAAATGCGATTATTTCAACTCTGCAAGATTTGAGATCATCCAGTGATAAGTTATACAAGGCACTCTTGTCATCAATAGCATGAACAAGTGTCCAGCTTAAGTTTATAGTATTCACTTTAGCTAATTCTAATGGCAGGTCGTAGAATTTATTGACGCGTTTGCCATTATCCTCAATCGACATACCAAGTGTCAACTTTACTTCAGCATCTGTTAAATGATTGTTCTTTGTGGGTGCTAACCGGAACATCAATGCTGTGCCGTTCTTATAAGGAGCTATTATCGCTTTATCGGTAAATCGCAGGAAATGCTTGCGGTCGGGAAAAGCGGGCATAGAACAAACCAGTAGCTAATGCAAAGAACAGTAATCCACTGAAAGCTTCAAAAGCAGCCACAAAACTCATAAGGTAGCCTGTAGGATTAATACGGCCATATCCAACGGTAGTGAATGTTTGTGCACTGAAAAAATAAGCTTCGATGAATTTTTCACCAGGAGTAGTTGCTTCCATTCCGCCGAGATGTTCAACTCCTATTGCAGAATATATTAAAGCAAATACCAGATTGACAAATAAAAAAGAAATGAAAATCAATGATAAGAATTTCCATCTTGGCATTTCTAACATGGTATGATACCAACTCAGTCGGTTGAAATAGGGAATACCCGCTTTCCTCACATTGGCACGTCCATCACGGTTGACCAACCTGTCACCATACATGGAACTATTTGTTCCAAATCCTGTGTTTTCATCAGACTTAGCTTTTGAATTTATTCGCCTAAGTATTGCCATACAGTTGTTCTCATTTTGTAAAATAATGAACCAATTTCTCCTGCAATTTACTAACTGAATAGTTCTTCGCCACCTCAAGAGCTTTCCCAGCCCAAATAGCTCGTTTGTCGGACTGCTGCAAATTAGATAGAATCTCAATTAATTCTTCCAGATCCTTATATACTATGGCCGCATCTTCCTGTTCTTTATCTATAGTTAAAGAAGCAGGAACCAATAAGGGTTTGGCATATCGAATAGCATCGAACATATTACCGGAAGATTTTGACTGTCCATAGGTTTCGGCAATATTATCAGCCATAATTGTATTTACCGTCGAAGGCACCCATATAAAATCAGCCGATCTCATTTGCTTATCAAATTCCTCAAAAGACAGTTCTGGAAGATCATAAAATGAAAACCCTTTGTACCTTTTGAAAGTTGTCTGCATTGTTCTATAAGAGCTACACTATCCTTACCAGAATTGCCTCCTAAAAGACAAATTTCAATATTCATTTGTTTCCCGAAAACCTGTTCAGCCAATTTGAATACTTGCTGGTAATTTCTTCTCCGGCTGTCTAATGTACCCGGCACAACTACTTTAAGAGTTGAAATTTCTTCTGTTTTTATCGAAACAGAATTGGCATATTCATATATAGCTCCCGGAAACCACTGCACGGTTCTCCCATCATTTATAAAACCAGCCAGATAATTTGTTGTTCTGGAGGAAATAGCAAAGAACCCTTTACAATTATTTACCAGCATCTTCTTCCCAATATGCCTGATTAATTTCCTTAGTCCGAACCCGGGTTTACTCAGCATCAAATTATTAACATCATGCACAACCAAATAAAAAGATGTATTAGGATTATTCTTAATCATTCTTGCAAAAAGCAGATGATTGTTGGAAACAGTGTTCAAAAGAAAGAAATCGAATGATTTTTGTTTGACATGTTCGGATATAGCTCCTATAAAAGACCGGATGGATTGGTTTTCCTCTTTAAGTACCCAATTGAATTTCTGGCTGTCTGCTCCCAATTGGACTTTCAACTGCCTTGCAACCGAAATGTTTGTGTATACAGTGATATGATTGGTTCCATTATCCAATATCCGAAGCACCGGATATACGGTTTCAAAATGTTCCGATTCATAAATACCTATTGTCATATCTTTCATCTGCAGAATTTTGTAATTAGGGCTACCCTTTGAAATCCGTACTATACTGTCCCCTTCTGTTAATTGGGTAAAATTGGACAATTTTCCATAATTAACGGGCAAAACATATTTTTGAACAGATTTTGGTGTTAGTCTGGCTTTATTAATGTCTCCTGAAATGAATTTAAAGAAAAATCTGGTATACAATTCCATTCTGTCGCTCAGCCAGGTTTTATTTCCGTTAATAACCATTCCATACATATCACGAGTACTTGATCCGGAAAGGGTAGGAAGGGTTGGCTTTATCGATTCATACACCTATTTTTTTACAGTAGTAGCTGAATTTGGTATTATCACCTATGGAGTACGAGAAATTGTAAAACTGAAAGACGATCCGGTTGCATTGAAGAAATTAGTGTCGGAATTATTCCTGATTCAATTGATAGCCTCAGGTATAACTTCAGTGATCTACTTGTCGGGGATTTTCATACTATGGCAGAAAATTGGGGATGTGCGTCTTATAGCTTTCTCTGCTTCTTTTTTTATTGCCAACTTTTTCTATTGTGAATGGTATTTCTGGGGAAAAGAAGCATTCAGATATATTGCTATCCGATCTATATTAATCCGGTTAGCAGGAGTTGTTTCGATTTTCTTATTGATTAAAGCGCCTCAGGATTATTATATCTATTATGGAATAATAACCATCACAGCCATTATTGGACTGATCTGGAATTTCAGTATACTATTTAAGGAAATCAAGCCTGTATTCCGAAACCTCGCCATCCGAAAACATATTCCACAGTTATTGATGATGAATGGGGTTACTCTTGGATACAGCATATTTCTGATGCTGGATACCCCCTTGCTCAGGTTGAGCAACACTGAAAAAGCAGTCGGGTTCTATATTTTTGCCATCAAAATTATTAGAACAGGATCTGCAGTAATCACTGACTTGCTGCTGGTTTTATATCCGCATACTGTTGACCTTATCAATACAAGTTCAAAAGAAGCGGTAAAGAGGAAAATCCACCAGTCGTCGCAGCTAATGTTATTATTAAGCATTCCTCTGGCCTCAGGAATTTTCCTGTTAGCAGATTCTTTAACTCAAGTCTACCTGGGTCCTGCTTTTTCCCCTGTTGCCATCAACTTACGAATACTAGCTGTTTTCCCGGTGATAAGTACTTTTGAACTTTTCCTGAACAGACAGGTATTACTTTCCTATCACAAAGAGAAACAAGTGATGACAATGATGCTTATTTGTGGCTTCATTTTCATAACTACAACTATACTACTTTCCACTTTATATGGCGACAATGGGGCAAGCGTAGCCATCGTTTTTGCGGAGATTCTTTTATTGATCTTTAGTTATTATCAGGTGAGGCAGTTAAAAATGGGATTTACTTTTATTGAATGGAAGAATATCTTACAAATTATCGGTGGGGTAATCCTTTTCCTGCCTGTCATTTATTTTAACCACATATTTTTTGATACAAAATGGTTGGAGCTTGTCTGCAATATTGCAGGCTGCATTCTGATATACTTTGGCTGGCTTATTTTTGTTGTTAAAAATACTCTTGCCTTGCAACTATATGATATGTTTAAAACCATGATCAAAACCGGAACTGTTTCAGGAAAATAAACAAAAGAAAGGAATGAAGCTATATTTGAAATACCTGTTATTACTGTTGCTGTTCCCTTTGTTTTTTTTAGTGCATGGCATAAATGAAAACTTTGGATTGGTACCAACACAGGTAGCTATATCGCTTCTCATAAAATATCTTCTTATTTCAACAGGCATTTATCTTATAACATGCCTATTCATTCGTCAGCCCAGAAAATCATTCATTACATCGTTTATTATATTACTTATATACTTTTTCTTTGGAGCCATTAAGGATGGTTTACCGTTTGACGTATCCTACAAATTCATCCTGCCCTTAGTAGCATTAATTACAGTGGCTTTATTTATTATTATAAGAAAATCTCATAAAGATTTTTCCATTCCGGGCCAATACATTTCTTATTTACTGATCCTGCTGTTAGCTGTTGAAGCTTTTTCTTTCCTGTATAATGCATATAAACATAAAGATCGCACTCAAGATTTTGGGGACAGAGATAATAAGCAGCTTTCTAATTTAAGCACCAATAGTTCCAGCCAGTCAAATCCGGATATTTTCTGGCTGGTATTTGACATGTATCCTTCAAGTAGTTCCCTAAAGAAAATATACGATTTCAATAACCCGCTAGACAGCAGTTTAATTCAAAAGGGGTTTTATGTTGCTGCCGGTGCAAGAAGCAATTATAACTATACGCACTACTCATTGGTTTCTTCGCTGGATATGTCATATCTGGATGAGTTTACGGATGGAGCCATTGTTACCGCAAAAGATATGGTTCGGGGAAATTATAGTTTGAAAGAAAATAATGTAACAAAATACCTTTTAGACAAAGGCTATAACATCGTTAATTATTCCATTTATGATCTCAAAGGATTTCCTTCAAAAGGATTAAATACATTCCGTAATAATGAGGGGGCCCTTATTGATCATCAAACACTATATGAAAGAGTTTCTGCAGACATAGGATGGAATTTCATGTATGGATTTAATAAATCAAAGCATGAAACAGATTCCATATTTAGCATTCGAAGTGTGGAGAAACTGGATAGCTCCTATAAGTCGTTTCTTTCAGAAAGCCAGGGAGCCATTAAATCAGTATCAGCATCGCCAAAACCTGTATTCTATCTCTTGCATGTGATGTTGCCCCATGAGCCCTATATATACAAAGCAGATGGAACATTGCAGTATAAAGGGTATAATTCTGACCCTGCTTTATTCCTTGATCAATTGAAATATACAAATACGGTTGCCGAATCTGTAGTAGACAATATTCTTCAATCCCAAAAAGACAGGAAAACAGTCATCCTGCTTCAAGGTGATCACGGGTATAAGTTTGATCGATCAGACAAAAATTTCAAAACAGAAAGTTGCAATATTTTCTATGCTGTTTATAATTCTGAAAAGCAATATGGGCAATGGTATCCAACCATCAGTGGAGTGAATAGTTTCAGGGTATTATTGAATGAAACATTTAAGGAGAAATTCCTTTATTAGGCGATAGTAGTATGAATCTTGAATATAGAAAATATAAATAGAGCGGCTTTTTGTTTATAATGCAGCAATCACTTCAAAATGCGATATACTGGTATTAGCAGCCCAGGTTTCAATTTCTGCTGCATTTAGGAAAGATGGGAAGAGGAGCTTTTCTTCCACTGAAATATTAAAAGAAGCGGCAGGAGAGAGTTTTTTCAGATAATATAGACAATCCTTCAATGGTTCAATAAACTCAGGCAGCAAACATTCAAAGCTCAGGTAGGGAACTTTTTGAGTGAGTCCTTCCAGGATTTGCTTTTCATATCCTTCCGCATCAATCTTAATGAAATCAGGCAGGCCGTATTGTTTTATTAAAGTATCGAGAGTAGTGACAGGAACTGTTATCGAATCCTTTTCAAATTCAATTTTCTCATTCCATCTGTCTATTTTGTCACTTTCAAGTAATTCTTTCCAATAAGGGTTTAATGTATTGAAAGCTGAACCGGGGTGATGAATAAGGAAACTGGCTGTACCTTCTTTTGCACCAAGAGCGATCTCTCTGATATGAATCCTTGAAGTTTGTTTTCTGAATTTATTTTTTAGCAAATTGATATTAGATGGATCGGGATCGCAAGCTACAACGGTAGTTCCCATTTCAAGGAATACTGCCGACTTGAAGCCGTGATGGGCACCAATATCAAAAAACAAAGAACTTGAAGGGAGGAAGGATTGATAGAATTCCAGTTCTCTCTTATGCAAAATAATTTCAGGATGATGGGTGATTCTCTTGTAAAAATTCATTGCAGAAGAGAATCGTAACCTATCATACAAGCCAAGGCGTTGCAAGTACAGTTTGATACGCCTTTTCATTCATTAAAAAGATTGAATCAGTTTTTGAGTTTATTCACCAGGTCTATATATTCCTGCATGGCAGCTTCTTTAGTCTTGCCTTTCAGGCCAGCCCATGATTCGAATTTTGCTTTAGAAACAAAATCAAAAGGGTTGGAGGGTGGGTCAACATTCACATCCCCTTCAGTTGATTGCTTATATAAGGAATATAATTGTAGCAGGGTATCGTTACTGGGTCTGTCAGATAAGGTTTTACTGTCTGCGGCTGCTTGTTCAAAAAGAATCTTAAGGTCCATGTTATTTCTACGATTTGCGCGAAAATACGGATAAGTTAGCAGTTATTGAACCGGAATAAGGTTGTGATTTATATCAAATTCAGGATAGCTTTTTTCTAACACCATGAATTCCAATGGTTGTTTGGGTAAACCAAAAGAAGGATCCCCTGTTGGAAAAGGTTCTCTTTTCCCAGTATCTGAATATCCATGGCGGTTATACCAGGCTATGAGTTCACTACGAACGGTAATAACTGTCATTATGATTGCTTCTTTCTTAAGTTCAAATGCCCTTTCTTCAGAAGCTTTCAATAATAACTTTCCTATACCGGCTCTTTGCAAAAGGGGATTGACAGTTAACATACCCAGATAAAGTTTTGAATCCTTCTCTTTTAAATTTACACAACCCAGAATAGCCCCTTCATCATCACTGATTTTTAAAATGACAGATCCTTCTTCATTCATCAGCTTTTCCAACGCATTCTTATCCGTCCGTAATCCATCGAGCAGGTCAGCTTCAGTGGTCCAACCTCTTTTTGAACTATCTCCTCTGTATCCGCTATTAACCAGTATATCTAATGCTGGTATATCGTGTTTTGTGGCAATTTGTATTTTCATTGTTCGCAAAAAACAAATATATTTAAGAAAGGGAATTCGGAGAAGAAAGTTACTGATTGAGGCTTATCATATTTTTCTTTGATAGTCATCATTCTATCCTTTCTTTCGAAAACTGATATTTGACTCACATAACTACTCACATGCGCACCGTACAAGATATCCTCAACAGCAAGACGAAATCACTTATCACCATAAAGCCTGATACCCTGGTTTATGATGCCTTGCAGATGCTCAATACCGTTAACCTGAGCTACCTGGTTGTATTGGAGGGTGATGAATATAAAGGGGTGTTTTGTGAAAGGGATTATAGCAGAAATGTAGTGTTGAAAGGAAAAACAAGCCATACAGCTACTGTTGCTGAAGTAATGACAGTTCACCTTCCATTTGTAGATGTAAAGGATACTGTGGAGCATTGTATGAATGTTTTGAATTCCCATAAAGTAAGGTATCTGTTAGCCCATGAAGGACGAAATTTTAAAGGGGTCATCACCATAAACGACCTGCTCCGCCAGGTGATTGATAACCGGGAAGGCGTTTTTGATTGAATCCCGAAATAGCATTAAAGCAACTCTCTTACTTTCAATAACTAATAGCCGTTACACCCAAGGCTTCAGCTTGATTTCTACCCCATATTTCATCTTCCCATAACTATAAACAATACCTCCAAAAACGGGTAAAAAGCGTACCTTCGCCTCCTCAAAAAATTAAAAAGCATCCTCCTTTTGAGGTAAGGTACATGAAGCAGATAAGGAATTTTTCCATCATCGCCCATATTGACCACGGTAAATCCACGCTGGCCGACAGACTTTTACAAGTAACCAACACCATCAGTGAAAGGGATATGATGGATCAGGTACTTGATGATATGGACCTGGAAAGGGAAAAAGGGATTACTATCAAGAGTCACGCTATCCAGATTAATTACAAACACAAGAATGGTCAGGAATATATCCTGAACCTTATTGATACTCCCGGTCACGTTGACTTCAGTTATGAAGTGAGCAGGGCATTAGCAGCTTGTGAAGGAGCATTGTTGCTGGTAGACGCCACTCAAGGTATACAGGCCCAAACAATTTCAAACCTTTATCTGGCCATCGGAAATGATCTCGAAATCATTCCTGTCATCAACAAGATCGACATGGATGGAGCGATGATTGAAGAAGTGGAAGACCAGATTGTAGAACTTATCGGTTGCAAAAGGGAAGACATTCTCAGAGCCAGTGGAAGAACAGGAATAGGGGTGGAAGCCATATTGGAAGCTATAGTAGAAAGGATCCCTTCTCCAAGTGGTAACCCGGATGCGCCCTTACAAGCCCTCATCTTCGACAGCGTATTCAACTCATTCAGAGGTATTATTGTTTATTACCGGATATTAAATGGAAGTATAAAGAAAGGGGACAAAGTAAAGTTTGTTTCCACCAGTCAGGAGTATCTGGCCGATGAAGTGGGTATCCTTAAGTTGAAAATGTCGGAAAGGCCAAAAGTGAATTGTGGCGATGTGGGATATATCATTACTGGTATCAAGAATGCCAAGGAAGTGAAAGTGGGTGATACCATTACCTTGGCCAGCAATATGGAACCTGTATTGATTCAGGGATTCGAAGAGGTGAAGCCGATGGTATTCGCCGGTATCTTCCCGGTGGAAACAGATGATTTCGAAGAATTGAGAGGCTGTATGGATAAGCTTCAGTTGAATGATGCCTCTCTAACATATGAACTAGAGACATCTCAGGCCCTTGGCTTTGGATTCCGTTGCGGATTCTTAGGATTGCTGCACATGGAAATCATCCAGGAAAGACTGGAACGTGAGTTCAACCAGATGGTGATCACCACGGTACCCAACGTTAGCTTTATTGCTTACAATACGAAGGGAGAGAAGATCATCGTGAACAATCCAAGTGAAATGCCTGATCCAACCAATATGGATCGGATTGAAGAGCCTTTCATCAAAGCACAGATTATCACAAAACCCGATTATATTGGCAATATCATGACCCTTTGTTTAGGCAAAAGGGGCATTCTCATAAATCAGAGCTACCTGACCCAAAACAGGGTGGAACTGATATTTGAAATGCCATTGACGGAGATTGTATTCGATTTCTATGATAAATTGAAGAGCCAGACCCGTGGATATGCCTCATTCGACTACCATCCTTGTGGCTACAGGGAGGCAGACATTGTTAAGATGGATATCCTCCTGAATAGTGAAAAAGTGGATGCCTTAAGTGCCTTGATTCATCGGGGTCGTGCCGCCGATTTTGGTCGTAAACTTTGTGAGAAACTAAAAGAATTATTACCCCGCCAGCAGTTCCAGATAGCCATTCAGGCAGCGGTAGGAGCTAAAGTATTGGCCAGGGAAACCATCAGTGCCATGAGGAAGGATGTAACCGCAAAATGTTATGGTGGTGACATCAGCCGTAAACGGAAGCTTTTGGAAAAGCAAAAAGAGGGTAAGAAAAGAATGCGCCAGATTGGAACCGTAGAAGTGCCGCAAGAAGCATTTCTCGCTGTTCTTAAATTGGATGATTAAAAATCAGTTATGCTTGTTACTTGATTATAAAATGGGAGAATTTGTTCTCCCATTTTTATTTGAATTTGAATTGTTATCAAAAACTAAAGGTTTTATGGCCACTCGTCAAGCATCTTTTCAAGATTGAAAGTTGTCTGATTATTAGGTAGCAAGACATTCGCTTTAAAATTATTTGAACACACACCTTGATTAAAGTTCTGGCTACACAAACTAATACTACTTGCTTATTTCCAGGAATGCCGGACTTTTAAAGCCTGGCATTCTGCTTTTTAGCCAATAAAACAGCTCTAAAATTCGTTTTAGACCCTTTAGGATTTTATATTTGAGGCTCCCAAATAACCAAACCGCTTTCTATGTCTGAAAAAAAGCCCATTTCTGCCGGAAAACGCCTAATGTTCATCGGCGTTACGCTGTTATTCTTCTTTCTTCTGATTGAAATCATTTTTAGTGTCTTTTATTACCATCGATATGGCAATAGTAAGCTGGCAACAGTAGAATTCATGATGAATGTAAGGAACGGTATGAGGCCAAAGCTGACCCCATACAATCCCGAGAACCAGAAATTGGTGCGACCCGATTCCTCTGCCGCCTTCAACGACGGGGTGACTAAAGAAACGGCTTTAAGTAACCAATATGAGTATCAGCCCTGGGTCGAATTCAAGAATATTGACTACACGGGTAGTTTTATGAATATCTCAAAAGGGGTGAGGAAATCGATCCCTGAAAGCTATTATGGTGAAGGAGCAACAGATACCCTGCTGGTGTATTTCTTTGGAGGTTCCACCACTTTCGGATTTAATGTGGCCGATTTTGAAACAATACCTTCTTTATTCGTAGAGAATTTCAAATCAAAATACCCCAACAAAGCCATCAAAGTGGTGAACTGGGGTTGTCCAAACTATTATTCTTATCAGGAAATGATGTTATTCACCAAATTGATCATCGACGGACATCATCCAGATGTGGCGGTTTTCTTTGATGGATTGAACGATTTCTGGTTTGGAAAAATGAACTATAACAACGAGTCGTTTTATTCATTTTATTTCAGGAAAGCCTATTTCGCTGAACGACCACCATCCACCAGTGATCTCTGGTTTACAGATTCGCTTCGCCAGTTGTTCAAGACTCCGGCAAACATTTCGGAAAAAGACTTCAGTGATAAGTTGATTGCCAATTATATCAGCAATATGTCAAATATCAGTAGACTGGCTACTGTAACCGGCACAAAAACTTATTTCTTCTGTCAACCGACTCCTTTCTATAAATACCCTAATCAGTCTAAAGACCCGATGGTATTCAAGGATACGGATACCCGCTTCAACTATATCTATCCCATCATCGAGAAAATGGCCGACAGCATCCCATCATTCACTTTTATGGGTGGCATGCTCGAAAAAGAACCTCTTTATCCTTTCGTAGACGGCTTCCACTATGCTCCGCATATTCATAAGAAGATAGCGGCGCAGATGCTGGATGTGGTATCTAAGGGGTTCTAGTTGTTTTTTGCCTAAGGCTTTGAGCTATCAAAATATATTTTAACCGCAGAGACGCGGAGACGCAGGGAATACATCTCTGCGTCTCCGCGTCTCTGCGGTTTTTTTTGCTTAAAGCATAAGGCCCAAAGCCTAATGCTTAGTTTTGTATGCCATACGAAGTTCAGGCTTCTAATAGTATAATTCGTAAAACAAAAAATCTATGGGCAGACTACTGAATTAAGCCTTAAGCCTTAGGCCTTAAGCATTAGGCAAAAAAGTAAAGCATCAAGCAACGAAACACTCACCACCTGCATTTATATACTAAACAACCATTCCCACTCCAACCATGCAGCTGCAGCAATTGATAAAAGAAGCTTCCCAGGGAAGTGCTGCCGCACAGAAATGCCTGTTCGACGAACTATCGGGGAAGCTATGGCCGATATGTCTTCGGTATGTGAAGAGTAGGGAAGATGCGGAAGAAATTCTGCTGGATTGTTTTTTTAAGGTCTTTAAAAATCTGAAAGATTTCAAGTTCATAAATGAGACCGCCTTTCATGGTTGGATAAAAAAGATACTTATTAATGAATGCCTGGCTTTTCTGAGAAAGAAGAATTCATTTTCGATTGTATCTGATTCAGCCGCAGAAGAAATGGCCCTTGATGAAGATATGCTGCAGGGACTGGAAAGGGAAGAGATATACAGGATGATACTTCAGTTGCCAACAGGGTACAGAACCGTATTTAACCTGAATATAATTGATGGATTAGATCATAAGGAAATAGCCTCGATGCTTGGAATCAATGAAGCCAGTTCAAGATCACAACTAAGTAAGGCAAGAACATTATTACAGAAAATGCTTTTACAAAAAGGAATAGAGTATGTCAAACAGCGAACAAAATAAAAACTGGAAGCAGGAGCTGGAGCAGATTGAACTGCATTCATCCGACTTGTCGTTTGAGAAGGCTGCTGCCTGGGACAAACTTTATGATCGACTCGAAAAACCTGAAAGCAAAAAAAGGGTGGGTTGGTTTAAATGGGCTGCTGTATTTATTACTATTTCATCTCTTCTGACTTATTACATCTTCAGCAAATCAACTGTTAAGCCATCAGAACAACCAATAATTGTTAATGAGAGTAAAGTAAATGAGAGCATTCAAAATAAGTTAGCAACAGAGCCAAATATTTCAACTGAAACGCTTATAGAAAAGAAAGAAGCTAAAGTTACAAAGCAAATTGAATTGACTACAACCAGAACAAATGAATTAAAAGTTGTTCAAGTGTCAAGTTCAGAAATAGCTTCGATTCCTTCGGCAGCTATAAATGTTCCAAATACAATGAGTATTGCAGCACCGGTTGCAGATACGCTTAGAAATATTACGATAGCCGCATCCCCAGAAAAAAAGAAACTGAGGGTAATACATATCAATGATTATGCAGTCCCTGTGAAACCGGATATATTCATGGCAGACAATATCAGACCCGGAGCAAGAAATTTAATAAGATTCCATTACTTTACCCGACCAATGAAAGCAGAATAGAAATCACTGCCAGTCCAGACCCCACCACTTTTAAAAATCAAACTCTCTCCTCAAAATTAAAATGATGAAAAAACTAATCGTTAGTATGCTCTTTTTGAGCATAACAGGGAATCTTTTTGCCCAGGTGTTCGGAAAACAGGTTCCAAATCCATTCACCATGGTAGAAGATTATACTTATAATAGAACCTTTTATGTTGCATTGGATAAAAACGAATGGGTTAAAATTGACCTGAGTGATATTACAGATATCGACAGGCTAACAAATGCCGATTCCATTTTGAAATTATTCCTACGGGATATCCAATTACTAAATGATTCTTTAGAAAATCCGGTTACGGGTAAAAAGATAGATTACTATATTGATAGCACAGGAAGAAATCAAATCCGGATTCACCAACAAAATCCATTAGGGAATTCATTTATTGTTGCAAAGGAAGATATTGCGCTTTTAAAATCACAGCAAGACACAGTGATAATTGCTGGAATAATTCAAAACCCACCAAAAGCAGTTGAGAAAATGAATAGCAGTAATACGGATCTTTCGTTTCACTTTTATCTCAATGATTATAACAATCTAGAAAAATATACTAATGGAGATTTAAATCCAAACTAGCAACAGTCAGGATAAAGAACCCTTCCATTTGGGGGTCATAAACAGTATACCCATTTATAAAGAACGATCCATCTATTTCAGCACCCCAGCGTTTCGGATTTACTCATGGAACGGGTGACTACCTTTCACCATTCTTAACGGTAAACCTTCAGAATTATAAAAACCATTTTGTTCCCTCTTTCAATATGGGTGCCACTATTGTACTTGCAAACAGACCGATCACCTGGTATCATGCTATTTCCACATCATGGGAACCTCAGTTCCTTTTCAGGAATAATTCTGCTGGCAAACTTGAAACCTTTAGAAACGATTTTATTTCCATTATGTATGGACAAGGTCCTGTCAGCAAAAAGAACACACATGAAGAAGGTGTTATGTCAAATTTCGTTTCTTTAGCTTACCTCGTTAGAAACAAAGGCGATTTTTATGACAAGAACACCTGGCGTTTAGGGTTTGGAATACAAGTGAAAAGAACAAGAACAAACATAGAACCTCTTATCTATTTCCATGATTTGTTTAAAGGAGTGACGCCAGGGGCGAGGGTGCTGTTTAGTTTTTAATTGCTTTTTGTCTAAGACTTAAAGCTTTGTTTTGGGTACTAGACGATATTCACACTTCGTATTGAGATTTTGCTTAATGTAAATACAATTCATATTTACCGCAGAGACGCGGAGGCGCAGGGAATACATCTCTGCGTCTCCGCGTCTCTGATTGTTTTTACATTAAAGCCTTTGGTAAAAAGCATCCAGCATTTAGCCTCCAACCTTCTTCTTCGGAGGAGTTGCCTTTTTAACAGGGGTAGTGGTTTTCTTCCCAGAATTCTTTCTTGATGATTCTTCTAATTTCCCTTCATCAGCATTTCCTTCATCGTCGTATAACAAAGCTTCGCGGGGGAATTCGCCATCTTTCAGTTGCTCATTGAAGATCTTATCTATGTGTACCCATTGGCCTTCTTTCCATTTGAAGGCTTCATAATCACCATCAGGTACGTAGGTTGATTTCTTTTCAGGTTCGTCTGATTCTGATATAAGATGATCTACAATTATCAGATCCAATTCAGGGTCGTAGTTGAAAAGAGTTCTTGCTTCTTTTTTGTATTCAATGGAAAAACGGGATTGAACAGGTCGTTTGATAGAATCTTCCTTGAAGGAGATGAATGGGCCACCAAAAACAGGTTCTCCTTTCGCATCAAAACTCAACACTTCCATCCACTTCTTATTACTAGCCACACTGAAATCATCAAAACCAATCAATGTATAATACTTCTTCCCTTTATATTCTTTCATTATGGCCTTATAGTAGATAGCACCAATCCAATTATTTCTGTTTCGAATAGAATCTATTGGATTCTTTGTAAACATGGAATTATCGAATAAGGGGAAAAGTTTCAATGATCCATCGGGCATGTTCATCTGGATAGCACCTTTCTGCAAAATCACATATTCATCCTTTTTCATTTGCCAGGTAAAAATGCGGAAGCTGCTATCTGGTGAATAGAGTTTTGCAATATTCACAGAGTCGAAACTGTAATAAAAGGAGTTGGGATGCTTGAGGGTGCGGATAAGGGTCCTGATAAAAAGACTATCACTCCTGAACCTTTCAGCTGGATTTTCGCTAAAAACCATTTTCCTGGAAATCTCTTTCAGGCTGTCTTCCATTTTGGCCAGGACTTTCATATCACTACCAGAAAGTTTTTGGGCATTACCCACGTTGGCAATACCAAGGCACAATACACTGGAAAAAAGGAGTTTACTGATCAGCTTCATGTAATAAATTTTAAAAGGGCCGCTCTTTTCACAAAGCTATCCGCTTCCGGTTAAAAACGGGGGAATAGCCAATAAATTTTAACGAGAATGTAAAGCTTTTGCCAAATGATAAAGACTGTCGAAACGAGCATCGATTGTCTCCGGAGAGGGTATTTTGTCTTCCCTGGTATGGATATACACCGTATAAGCACCAATATTCCGGCCAAACTCCATGTCACCCCTTGTATTACCCACCATGATGCTTTTGGAGAAATCGATTTCAGGGAACCTGTCCTTTGCCTGATAGGCCATTCCCGGATTAGGTTTTCGGTTAGGATCGCTGTTTTCGGTGCCTGAACAGAAATAAAGAGCATCCATTCTTCCACCCGCAGCTTCCATTTCGGCCACCATATTACGGTGGATGGTTTGTAAGTCTTCTAACGACATAACTCCCTTGCCAACGCCACGTTGGTTTGTAACCAATATAATCCTGGGGAACAGGTCTGCAAACAGTTTCATGGCGTTAAGTACACCCGGATAGAATTTGAATTCCTCCCAGTTATTTATATATCCATGGATATTGTCAACATTTATAACCCCATCGCGGTCGAGGAAAAGCGTCCAATCCTTATCTATTGTTGGCAATGAGGTACTCATAGTGCGGGTAATTCAGTTTGTGCTCGGGTGAAATCTTCGGGAATACCGATATCAATAAAATAACCTTCCTGAACAATTCCAAAAAGAGTTTGGGAGTGATACTCCTTTTCAAGGAAATCCTTTTCAAAGGAAAAACGCTCCGGCCAGTCATTCGCCATAAATGATTTTCTATTCAAGACATATACGCCACCATTTATCAATCCCTTCTTATAAAATTTCTTTTCTTTAAAATCCTTGATCGTGCCTTCGGGATTCAATTCAACAACACCATACCGGTCAAAATCATTCATGGGTTTTAACGATAGGGTACAGGCAGATTTTGATTTAAAATGAAAATCACTTACTTCTTTCAATTGAATATGAAACAAAGTATCTCCATTCAATATCAAGGGAGCTTCAGTTATGGCTTCAGTACATGCAAACCGAATGGCACCTCCAGTACCCAAAGGTTCTTCTTCAATTACAAATGAATAATCAAGGTCAGCATATTCCTTATTGAGGTAATCGAGTATCACCTCATGCATATACCCCAATGAAAATACAAAGCGGTTAATGCCTTGTTTCTTATAGTAATCAAAAACATAAGAAAGGAATGGCTTACCTGCAACTGGTGCCATACATTTTGGTAAATCAGGAACGGCAGACCGAAGTCTGGTTCCCAATCCTCCGGCAAGAATTATTGCTTCTGTTACTTTCATTTTGAATTTAGACACCGAAGTATTGTTCTTCCACTAATTGGCAGATGATATGTCCTAGCATTATATGGCTTTCCTGAATACGTGGAGTATCTTTTGATGGAACGTTTATCAGATAATCGCTCAATTCTTTCATCTTTCCACCAGTTTCTCCTGTAAATCCAACGGTAACAATTCCTTTTTCTCTTGCCACTTCAAATGCTTTCATGATATTGGTGGAATTACCAGATGTAGACAATCCTACCAGATAATCACCTTTTGTACCAATACCTTTTATCAAGCGGGCATACACAACATCATAGCTATAGTCGTTGGCTACCGCAGTAAGATAAGAGGTATTGCAATGCAAGGCCTCAGCAGGCAATGCATCCCTATCAGTATAAAAACGACCACTAAACTCAGCCGCCAAATGCTGCGCATCTGCCGCACTTCCTCCATTTCCACAGAAATAGATTCTGTTGCCATTCTTCAATGCCTTCACCATTCCTGCTGCAACCGTATCTACTATATTCAATAACTCATCGTTAGCAAGCACTTGTTGCTTTACTGAGATGGATGAGGCGATGATTTCTTTTATTTTCTTCACTATGATTAATTTGATTATTGACTGGGATTTATGGGATTAGCTGGGATTAGCTGGGATTAAGACTTTGATTCTTTTGATTCATTTGATTTAATATGAATTGAAAAACATTCTATCAATTTTCAGAATATTCATTTTTATTTTTCACTGACCATTAGATTTTCAAATTTTCAAATCATCAAATTTTCAAATTAACTACATTCCTCAAATAGTCCACGACGTCATCCCATGATCCACAAAAAGGTAGCTTTTCACATACCCCCCGAATTTATTCAGGTTCTCAATAACAGCGTATTTGGTATTGTCGGGACAATAGAATGTCATGAATCCACCGCCGCCGGCACCGGATATTTTACCACCGGTAGCTCCTGATTTTTTGGCGAGTTCATAAATTTCGTCGATAAGGGGATTGCTGATGCCTTCGGCCATCTGACGCTTTTGCTGGAAACCGAAATCAAGGATTTCGCCGATTTCATGAACGCGGCCTTTTAATAAGGCTTCTTTCATCATCTGGGCCTGGTGTTTCAGTTGGTGCATAGCTTCGATGGATTTGCCTTTTTTCTGAACCACATTCTCACTTTGCTTTTCAATGATCTTGGCAGATTCCCTGCTGGTAGAGGTGTAATACAATACCAGATTGTTTTCTAATTCAAAGAGGTATTGCTGTTTTATGCGAAGGGGGTTTACAATCACTTTATCGTCGGCCATGAATTCCATAAAATTCACTCCGCCGAAAGTGGCTGCATATTGATCCTGGCGACCACCAGCCATTGCCAGATCCTTACGCTCAATTTCATAGGCCAGATGGGCAATATCATATTCTCCCAATGGCAGACGAAGCATTTCAGCGAATGCGCCTACAATGGCTACCACGAGGGTAGAGGAAGTACCTAATCCTGATCCTGCCGGGAGCATCAACGAAAGTAGAAAGCTTGAATCCTGTCAATGGCATTCCATAATCTCTCTGTATTCGATTATAAACTCCTTTCAATAGATCCAATGTTCCATTGAGTGGTAATTGATGACTCCATTCAAAACGCTGCTCTTCCTTACGATCCATTGTTTGAAGAATGATGACATTCTCCGACAAGGGTTCTATGTTCGCATACGCATATAAGGATACAGTGGCATTCAAAATAGCCCCTCCATACAGATCACAATAAGGACTTACATCGGTACCACCTCCGGCTAATCCGATCCTCAATGGAGCTTTACTTCTGTAAATCATCTAATTGCGTTTTATTAAATAAAGTCAAAATTCAAAAGGCAAAAGTAAAAAATAATAGGCGGAAAACCCTTCTTTTGCTATCTGCTATATAACCATACTCAGCTTTCCGGGTAGTTTTAACTTCCACTTATTGTTTCGATGGCACTAACGAGCTTCTCCCAGGAATATTTTGTCTTTTCCTGCTTTAGACCAGGCAGGAAAAAGGCTTGCCCCAATTCAAAAAATCGCGTAATGGCGTTTGCTATGGAATGCGGATCAGGCTCACAAACCAATCCAGCCTTTTCATGAGGTACCAATGATGGCAAGCCTCCAACATTGGTAACTATCATCGGTTTCTCATAATGATAAGATAGGGGAGTGACACCACTTTGTGTGGCATTCTTATATGGCTGCACTACAACATCTGCTGCACAGAGATAATATTTAACCTCGCTATCTGGAATGAAATCTGTCTTAAGAATCAGCTTATCCCTGATACCTAATTCATCAATCAATGTTTTGTAGGTGTTGGCGTCTTCATAAAACTCACCTGCGACTAAAAGCTGAATGGATGGATCTTTTATTTCCTTTAAAGCACGCAAGAGCAGATCTAACCCTTTATAAGGTCTGATGAAACCAAAAAACAGTAATAGTTTCTTGTCTTCGCTTATTCCCAAATGCTTTCTGGCTTCCGATTGACTAATAGCTGCTCCGAAATTATCATACAAGGGATGAAGTACTTGTTTGGCCGGTTTTTCCTTTTCGAATATGCGCAGATCAGAAAGCACCTTCTCACTCATCGTAATAAAGGCATCGCATGAGTTCAGGAAATATCTGGTAAAGGGTTTGTCGCCGGGTCTTTTTTCGTGTGGGATGACATTATCAGTAATAGCGACTATCCTTGTCTTTTTATTCTTTCTGACTCTTCTTAAGATGGTTCCTAAAGCAGGCCCCATTAAAGGCAACCAGAATCTTACTACAATAAGATCCGGTTTCATCTCTTTCAATAAATGGCCAACATGCCACCAATTGAAGGGATGAATTGAATTGATGATAGAAAAAATCTTGATACCCTCAGGAGCGGGATCAGAACTGTATTGTGTGGTTCCGGGGAAAATGAATGAAGGGTATTGCAATGAAAAAGAAAAGATGGATGCATCCCAACCTTCCTGTTGGAATTGCTGGCAGAGTCGCTGGTCAAAGCTTGCCAGTCCACCTCTTAATGGATGCGCAGGACCAATTATAATTACTTTCTTCGCCATCTTATCTTATAAAAACAGTGTCAGGCCTTGAGGACCTGACACCAGAAAATTTTCATTTATAATTAATCATTCAGTCCCAGTTTTTTCTCAATCAGGTAATGATTTCTTCCCGGAGCATTCCTGGCCACCAGTTCTGAAATGAATCCTGTAAGGAACAATTGAGAACCTATTATCATAATCACCAACGCAACAAAGAATAGGGGGCGTTGGGTGAGACCAGTTTCATCAAAGAAAAACTTGGAGACGGTGAGATAAGAGAAGATGCCAAATCCTATAACTGACAACAATGTTCCCCAGAAACCAAAAAACTGCATCGGTCTTTTCCCGAATTTTCCCAGGAACATGATAGTAGCCAGATCGAGGAAACCGTTTATATATCTTTCAAACCCGAATTTGGAAGTGCCATATTTACGGGCATGATGCTGAACCACTTTTTCTCCCACTTTACGAAAGCCAGACCATTTCGCAATAAGGGGGATATAGCGATGCATTTCACCATATACTTCAATACTCTTTACCACTTTGCTCCGATAGGCTTTCAATCCACAGTTAAAATCGTGTAATGGTATACGTGATATCTTTGCAGTGATCCAATTGAAGAATTTAGATGGAAGCCTTTTCTCTAAAGGATCATGTCTTTTCTGTTTCCATCCGCTAACGATATCGAATCCCTGGTTAATAATCATATCTCTAAGTCCAGGAATTTCTTCCGGACTATCCTGCAAATCAGCATCCATAGTTATAACTACGTCGCCCTGACAAACCCTGAACCCTTCATTGAGGGCAGCAGATTTACCATAGTTACGTTGGAACTTAATGCCTTTTACAGAAGCATTAGCGACGCTTAATTTCTCTACAATTTCCCAGGAACTATCAGTGCTTCCATCGTCAATAAGAATAACTTCATAACTCAGGCTATGGGCAGTAGTTACTCTTTGAATCCATGCACAAAGCTCTGGAATGGATTCTTCTTCATTGAATAGTGGAACAATTATTGAAATATCCATCAAGGTTGATTAAATGAATCTATTTCGAATTCAGGTTTCTTCTTTTTGATAATAGCTGCAATAATAAGACTGATGAGGAACCAGAAAATGGACCCAAGTGCAAAACCAAGGAATTGGTTTTTAATGAGAATTGTTTCCATTTAATGCCTCTTCTACAGCTTTATCAATATCT
Organism: Chitinophagaceae bacterium; assembly: GCA_016721085.1. Taxonomy (GTDB): domain Bacteria; phylum Bacteroidota; class Bacteroidia; order Chitinophagales; family Chitinophagaceae; genus Endoryza. The sequence goes on from JADKJI010000019.1 coordinate 94,483, forward strand.
TTTTGTGGAGCACCAAACTTTGTCATAAACTCTTCAGTTTTTTCTGCAGCTTGTTGAGCCATCGCTTCCCTGAATGGTACATCAATAAAATTCAATAAAACATAGCTAAAAGCAGTTGCAAAGAATGACCAAATAACAAAAACTGTAAATACCGTTTTTAATGCTTGAGAGAATTCAAGATATCCACCTTGTTCTTTTTCTGTGCTTTCCCTGCTAAAACGGCAAATACAATTGGAATAGCAAAGGCTAAGAATGCAATTGGATGTACAAAATAGGATGCCTCTAAAATATACAATACTAAAGTGAATATAATTGCTACACCCGCTGCAATCAATCCGTATAAAAGTCCTGAGTTCATTTTACTGGCAGCCATAATAGTTGGTTTAATTGTTTAAAACTAGTTTTTCCCGTTAATGATTCCAAGTACAGAACCAGTCAATTCCTTTCCTATATAAGCTGAATTCCTGGAACGTGACTGGAAAAATGCACCTGTCACTTGTATTGGTGTTTCAGACTCATATATTGTTACAATAGCCGGACTATTTTTTTCTATAGTGCTTGCTGGAAGGCCGAAAATCTTTCTTGGGTTAATGGAAAGTAATTCTGCGATCCTGTTTTCACTTAACTCAGGTAAGCTTTTGCGGAGAGAAGCATAGCAGGTTTCCAATCCGATCATACCAAATGCGGCATATTCAAATTCAACCACCTTGCTATCTGTTTCATGGGGACTATGATGTGTTGCGATGCAGTCGATAGTTCCGTCTAAAACAGCTTGCTTAAGGGCACTTTGTTCAACTGATGTCCGCAAAGGAGGATATACTTTGAGATTGCTATCGTAGTTGAAGAGATCAGCATCCGTAAAGAAGAGGTGGTAGGGGGTAACGGAACAGGTCACTTTCAATCCTGCTTCTTTGGCTCTTCTTATATATTCAATGGATCGGGGAGAAGTGACTCCTGTAAAATGTATTTTAGAATCGGCATAGCGCGCCAATTTGATATCGCGGGCTACCAGGAGTTCTTCGGCCATCATTGGTTTTCCGGCTAATCCCAATTGGGTACTTACAATACCTTCATGCATTAAGCCGTGTGGACCTACGCTTTTATCATCCGGAATCTGAATCACCACACCGTCGAAAGCCTTTACGTATTGAAGCGCTTTTACCAGAATGCCGGCAGACTGAAGAGGATGGGTACCATCGCTAAAGGCAATAGCGCCGCTAGCCCGCATATCATACATTTCTGCCAAATCATGTCCTTCAGCATTCTTTGTAAGGGCACCGATAGGGTAGATATTGACAGCCTGTGCGGCTGACTTATGCTTTATATATTCAACCTGCGATTTACTATCGATAACAGGTTTTGTGTTAGGAAGAACAAACACATCGGTAAAACCACCAACAGCCGCTGCTCTAGCCCCTGATTCGATGGTTTCCTTAAATTCAAGGCCTGGATCGGCAAAATTGGCGAATATATCTACCCAACCCGGACTTACGGATATGTTATTACCATGAATAACCCTGTCAACTGTACTATCAATTTTTGGCTGAATGTCCCTGATGATACCCAATTCAATTAAAATATCAGCTCTTTGACCATTATGGGCTGATGTTGGGTCGTTAATGTAGGCCTGTTTTAGGAGAATTTTCATTGACGAAAAGTTGAGCGAAGATAAGGGTTGTCGGGGGAACTGAAAAATAAGAAGAATACAAGGAGTTCCATAAGTTCCAGAGGTTCCATGGGTTCCATAGTTTTCAGGTGTAGCGCTCTAATTAATTAAGTAAAATCTTAAAAGAAGTTTTTTAACCGCAGGAGACGCGAGAGTGCGCAGAGGAAAGGTTTTAGGGCTGATCAATTAGAGTTCCGAACTTTTTTGAAAGTTCGGAACTCTAATTGATCAGCCTCTGCGTCTCCGCGTCTCTGCGGTTAAAAACAATCAAAATTCAAAAGCTAAATGATTTATTTAAATGCTACACCTTGGAACCTCTGGAACTACTTGAACTTCTTGAACCTATTAACAAAAAAAGGAATACCAGATTTGATATTCCTTCAACAAAAATGTAATTAATGGGGATTAGTAACCAGTTTCCATAGCACTACCAATAATTGAGTCGAACTCTGTTTGTGAGATATACTGTGGAGTGTAGCTACCCCCTGCATTCAAGATGTTTTTATAAAACGACCTCAGGTGGTTTCTGCTTCCTTTTGTAAGCATATCATACACCAGTTTGATATCCTGATTATCGTTCTGAAGCAACGCGTTTTTTAGGTCGAAAATATCGAGATCTTCAATAGTTGCGCCTACTTTATAAGCGTCTAGAATGCTTAAATTCCCTTGGTTTACCAATTGAGTATATAAGGTTTGTAATGTTGAATTACTAAAGATCCCAGCCCCATTTGAGCCAACAGGATCTGCTATGCTGTATTTGTTCAGCAGCATCAATAAAGCATCCATGTGAGTTTGCTCTGAACTTGAGATATTGGAAAAAATATTGACGCCCCACTTGTTATGTAATGCGAGGTAAACATCTCTCGCCAATTTTTCCTCTTCTCTCATAAAAGCCAAAGCGTTTAATTCTTCAGTACTTAAAGGTTCTTTAGGTAAATTGGTAATTTGCGATTGGAGATTTACAAGATTAATGTTTCCACTGTTATTCGAGTTATTGGCCGACCCATCGTTTTTGCTACAAGATGAAAATGAAAGCACCACTACAGATAATATGCCCAGAAATGTGGCAATTTTTATTTTACTTTTCATGATACGATATTTTTATTATTCTTTATTCGATACGATATAAAGCTACTTTAACCAATAGCAGTTTTAAGTAACAAGTGTTACACAAATAAGCGTATAATGTTAAAGTAATTATAACTCGCAGCATAGGTTGCCGCTTCTCCTTTGATTGGTTGAACCCAAGGTTCCAAAAGTTCCCCAACGTGTCGGGGTTTCCAGTGTAGCGCTCTAATTAATTAAGTAAAATCTTTAAAGGAAGTTTTTTAACCGCAGAGACACGGAGACGCAGAGGAAATGTTTAGGTTGGTTTAATTAGAGTTCCGAACTTTCAAAAAGTTCGGAACTCTAATTGATCAGCCTCTGCGTCTCCGCGTCCCTGCGGTTAAAAACAATCAAAATTCAAAAGCTAAATGATTTATTTAAATGCTACACCTTGGAACCTCTGGAACTACTTGAACTTCTATTAACAAAAAAAGAGATTGCCAGAATTGACAACCTCTTTAAACTGTCGGGTGGACTGGATTCGAACCAGCGACCCCTTGCACCCCATGCAAGTGCGCTACCGGGCTGCGCCACCACCCGAAACTTTTAGGGTTGCAAATGTAACAAAAAATAAACTGCCACAAAAAAAGGGGGCTATAAAAGCCCCCTTTCAAATATGATTTTTAATCAATTAATGCTTGATAACCTGTTGACGGAAGTTGGTGCGGTCACCCTTCAGTTCTACAGTATAATTACCAGCAGGCAGATTGTTAAGGTCGCTCAGGTTGATGGTGTTCATACCTGCAGCAGCTTTAGAAACCTGTTGCTTAACTAATTGTCCGTTTTGGTTATACAAACGGATCATCAGAGATTCTTCCTGTACCAATTGGAAGCTGATATTGATAGAACCGCTGAATGGATTTGGAGTTATTTTAGCTCCGATCTTATCCAGGTCGCTGCGGATCAACAATACCCTGCTATATGTTGCCCTGCCATCAAGATCAACTTGTTTCAAACGGTAGAAGGTAACAGCTCCAAGTGGTTTGGTATCGATGAAATTGTAAGAATTACCATTTCCACCTTTAGAAGCAACAGAACCAGCTTTTGAGAAGTTAGTTCCATTAGCACTCCTTTCAATTTCAAAATGGCTGTTATTCAGTTCATCGGCAGTAGCCCAGTTCAGGAATACTTGTCCTGCATCTACACGACCATTGAATTGCAATAATCTAACTGGTAATGTTGAAGTGATAGCCGGACCGAATTCAGATGTACTACCTACTGTAGGAACTGATTTCGTTGCAATGGCAATAATAACAGTACCAGCAGGAACCGCAACAGGTAATCCAACAACAGGAACAGTAAATCCGAATCTTTCATCGGTACCAGTTCCATAGGTAACATCACTGTAAGATGCAGTACCTGTACTATCGTCGTTAATACCGTTATAGTTAGTTCCTTCCTGAGCAGAGAAAAGATAAGTTCTTCCTTCTGTTCCACCAGCGTCAGCTATATAGAACTCTATGATAGCACCGGCAGGGGCTGTTCCTGTAACATTCAAATTACCATATTGAACATTGCAATAGGTCATGAATGGGAAATTATGAAGTTCATTTGGACCTGTATCACCATCACCATTATCATTCGCTGTTACTCCATTATCATTGAGGTCAATACCTAAAGATGTATTATCATAAATGGAATTACGGGAGATGCGATTACCAGTAGCGGTAGAAGAACCCGTTGGCAGAATTACAATACCCTTACTATTATTAGCAATGATATTACCTTCCAGATCATCACCTACAAAATCTTCATTGGCACCAATGATATTGTTATTAGCGTTGTTGTTATTATTTGTAGTGATATAAACTCCAAATCCAGAGTTACCTCTTACAAGGGTACCATTACTATTGGTTCCGATTGAATTACCCGCAATAATATTATCGTTTGAGTTAGAAGCACCAAAGAAGTCACCTCCAACGATCAAGATACCATGTCCGGTATTTGATGCAATAACATTGCGCTCAATAGCATCAGAAACGCCATCAGCATTTGTTCCAATCCTGTTACTGGATCCTGGGTCAATTTCAACACCGTTGGTAAGGTTACCGGCTGCGGTATTTGTGGCATCCAGACCAATAGTATTTCCAGCTACGATATTGTTATTTGATACTGTACCAAGAAATAAACCACGTCCACCAGAACTACAAATACGATTACCTTCCAGGTTATCAGAAACGCCATCACCATCGGTACCAATAAGGTTTCCGTTTGAACCTGCTGTAGCCAATATTCCATTACGAACATTACCAAAACCAGCGGCGGCGGCTCCGTTCTTATTTAAACCAATTATATTACCAGAAATGCGGGAATTTTCTGTAGTCCAGAAAAAGATTCCATCTTCACCATTAGCACAAATCAGGTTTCCCTCATTTGCATCATTCACATTGTCTCCATCTACACCGATAGTGATTCCACTATTAGGAGTACCGTTAAAAGTGTTACAAACGACACCATCGAATGAATTACCAAGACTTGTTGCCAAACCTGTACTATCGGTTCCTATATAGTTACCCCAAACAAAGGCAGTAGCACCACCACTGATACTGATACCAGAGCCCTGGGATTTATAAATAGCTAATCCTGCAATTTCAACTCCAGTTGAGTTAACAGTGAAAATAGAACTTGCAGCAGCAGTACCATCAATATTGATCATAATGGTTCTTCCAGCAATGGTTCCTTGAACAGAACCAGGTTGTGAATACCCATTGATGAACACTGGGCCGTTGATGGTTGGTAACCCGGTTGTCAATGCAATAGTCATTGATCCACCTGAAGGCAGGTTGAATTCGATAACGTCAGGACCTGCATTACCATTTGCATCAATAATAGCTTGGTTTAATGAACCGGCTCCAGTTCCACTGTTACTTGTAACAGTGTAGGTGTTTGCGGTAGCACCCAATGTTGTCAGAGTCAGCAGCACAAGGGTGATCATCCTGCTGAGTGAGGAGTAATTTTTCTTCATACACAATTTTTGATTTTTACAGAGAATAAATATGCTTACGGAAACAAGTAGTCACAGGGTTGGTTTAATCACCACTAAATTAGAATTGTTTACCCGAAATAAGGCATGTTTTTTTTTAACATTTGGGAATAGTGGTCCGAAAGTGTTTCGCCATCAATAATAGGCTGGTATACATTGGCCGATATTGTCGATAACATCCGAAGCAAGCAGGGATTCCTGGGCCAATTTTTCTATTGCCTTATCTGCTGCCATACCATGCAAATGCACCGCAAAACAAGCCGCATCAAAAGGGGGGTAGCCCTGTGATAAAAAAGGCAGTGATAATTCCTGTTAGTACATCTCCCGTTCCTCCCTTTGCTAAACCCGGATTGCCAGTACTGTTAAAGATGTATTTCCCAGAAGGATCTGCAATTAAAGTATAATGTCCTTTAAGCACTATAACAACCTGATATTCTTTAGCTTTTTTAATAGCAAGACCTATGCGTGTAAAGTCATTCCCCGCTTTTCCAAAAAGCCTTTCACACTCTTTTACGTGTGGAGTAAGTATAGAATTGGCAGGTATAAGTTTCCATAATTCAAGATTCCCTGCTACTAAATTCAATGCATCCGCATCTAACACTACTGGTCTCTTATAATGCTTTAAGATAAACAATAATCTGTTTTTTGATTCCTCCGTATTTCCAATGCCTGGCCCAATACCAATTGAATCATAACAGGCAAGCTTATCTAATTTTTCATTATCTCCTGTATAAGTATCAATTGAACACATTGCTTCTGGAATTCCAGCTTGTACTATTGATACACCTTCCTCAGGAATATAACATGTCAATTTCCCTGCACCCGATCGAAGACAAGCTTTAGCAGCCAGTATAGCAGCTCCCATCATTCCCTTACTTCCAACCATCAATGCAGCGTGACCATGTTTACCCTTATGCGAAAATAAGTGTCTCTTATTAAAATATGGTTTCAGGTATGAAGCAGTGAGTAGTTGATAATTTTTTAGAGAGAGGAAAGAAATTTACGATCCAATCCAATATCCAGAATATGTACCTGTCCTATTCCAGCTTCATTCTCTGCAACAAGAAATGCCATCTTGTAACATTGAAAGCTAAGGGTATGGCTTGCCCTGATAAAACTATTATCAACTGATGATTCATCAGCATACATTCCACTTGGAATATCAATACTTATAATTTCATTTCCAGATTGGTTTAGTAGCTGAACCGTGCTTTGCCATAAGCCTTCCAGGGGTTTATTAAGTCCTGTTCCAATTAGTGCATCTATTACAATCGCCGATTTTTCTATAGCAGGCAGCCTTTCGGGCTCCGATATGAAATGAATATCTGCAGCTGTTTCATGTAATAACTGTAGGTTTCGCTGGAAATCGGGAGTTCCTAATTTTCCAAACTCTAAAATGTAAACTGTAACTGATGATCCATTCAACGATAGCATTCTTGCCAAGGCCAGACCATCGCCACCATTATTTCCCTTACCACAGAATATAGAAAAGGAGTTTTCAAGATAGCCGTTTTCTGAAAGCCAGTTAAAACAAGCCAAAGCGGCCCTTTCCATCAGATCAAAAGAAGAGATTGGTTCGTTCTTGATAGTATAGGCATCCCAGGCCCTTATTTGGGAAGCATCAAGTAAAATCATTATGGAATTTACTCATTTTTTAGGGGCTGGCCTACGTTTCTTAGAAGATTGACTTGCCTTTTTCTTTTTAACAGGAGGGGCTTTTGCAGGCTTCTTTTGTGCTACAATTGGTAGAGGACTATTTTCATCATCATTTTCCTTGTCGCCGGTTTGAAGATAGTTTCCAAACAAATCCGCCAGCTTCTTGGTGGAATAGATCATTTTGGAATCATTATTACAGAGAGCTATAATAGTCACTTCTTCATCAGGAAGACGGTAGAACGCGGATCGGTTACCATGCCACCATCCATTATGGTAAATGATTTTCTTTCCGTTCTTTAATAACAGCATTCTCCATCCAAGTCCATAATTATGGGTACCAGGCTTCTCATTACTATAGGGTATATAGGCTTCGTCTAAAGAAGCTTTTGACAGAAACTTATATTCTGCCAATGACCTTTCGAATTTCTGAAGATCTTCCACGGTACTATAAACATTCTTATCCCCATAAACAAGATCTAAGAAGTCAAACGCATATTGACGGCCGTTATAGAAATAGGAGGGCATCGACCTTGCACTGTCAGCAATGCTAAAAACATAGCTGTTCTTCATCTGCAATGGGTCGAATATAGTCTTTTGGATATATTCTCCGAAGGGCAATCCACCTACTTTCTCAACCACCAAGGCCAATAAAGCATAGTTTGTATTTGAATAACTAAACCCTCGGTTAGGACGGGCTATATCCATTTCAGTATGACGGGCGATTATGAAATCCAAAACATCCTGATTGGTGATCCTCTTTTTCTTGTCCCAACCAAGTCTCTCCATATAATGAACGTAATTCGGCAATCCACTCCGATGGTTCAAAAGGGTTCTGATGGTTACCCCTTCCAAAGGGAAACCGATAAGGTATTTACTAACTGAATCGTCAATTGATAATTTTTTCTCTTCCCATAGCTTCAAAACTGCCATAGCGGTGATGGTCTTTGAAACAGATGCTAAATGGAAAGGAGTGGAGCTGGTAATACTATCTTTTTGGCCCTTATAATGGGAAAAGCCACCATATTCTTCGTAAATGATCTGGCCCTTTTTGGCCACCAAAATACTTCCATTGAAATTGCCTCTTCTAAAATTACTATCCATGAATTGACGGATAGCAGCCTGATACCTAGCAAGATCGGCAGCTGGTACCGGATCAGGGTTAGTGAGAGCCGCAGCAACTGCTGCTTTTTCAGATTTTGAAGAAGCAGGAGAGCATGACAATATATAAAAAGCCAGAAGGCAAAATAGCAAGTTGGTTTTCAACAGGACCTCATTTATAGGGGTTAGCAAAAAGCAAATATAATTATTACTATCAATTGTTAGCCATGCAATTACTTCGTTTTTTTAGATCAATTTTTACAATCATCTTTGCAGGGCTATTTCAATAACGCCATTTCTTATTTACGATTATGATTGACAAAAAAAATACCAGTTACCCAAAAGAGAAGATAAATATTCTCTTTCTTGAAAATATCAGTGAAACAGCGGTAAAAAACTTCAAGGAAGCCGGATATTCTTCAGTGCGTAAAATTGGTGGAGCTCTTTCTGAAGAAGAATTAATTAAGGAAATAAAGGATGTTCATTTATTAGGGATACGATCCAAAACCCAGATTACGGCCAAGGTATTGGCTGCTGCCACCAAACTCCAGGCAATAGGTTGTTTCTGTATTGGTGTTAATCAGGTTGACCTGAAAAGTGCTACAAAACAAGGCGTAACGGTTTTCAATGCTCCTTATAGCAATACCCGTTCTGTTGCTGAATTGGTTATTGGTCTTTCCATTTTATTGATCAGAAGAATTCCCGATAAGAATAAAGCTGCCCATGAAGGAATATGGATGAAAGAAGCAAAGGGTAGCTATGAATTGAGAGGGAAAACATTAGGACTCATTGGATACGGAAATATCGGTTCACAAGTAAGTGTGCTGGCAGAAGCGATTGGCATGAAAGTGATTTTCTATGATGTGGTTACTAAACTTCCTTTAGGGAATGCCATATCTAAAAAGACAATGAAGGAAGTGCTGTCACAAGCTGATATCGTATCCCTTCATGTGCCTGAAACTGCCAGTACAACCAACCTGATAAACAAGACTACTTTAAAGCATTTTAAGAAAGGGTCGATTCTTATAAATTATGCCCGTGGTGAAGTGGTGGATCTGGAGGCATTGAGGAAAGCAATTCTTGACGGAGCCATATCCGGAGCAGCAATCGATGTGTTCCCCTGGGAACCTGAAAAGAATGGAGACCGATTCCAGACGCCTTTACAAGATTTGCCGAATGTTATACTGACTCCGCATATTGGCGGCTCTACTGAAGAAGCCCAATTGAATATTGGTGAAGATGTGAGCAATAAACTGTTCCAGTATCTGGAAATGGGTATTACCAGTGGCTCACATACTGTGCCTTCCATAGACCTGCCTCCGCAGGAAGGAACACACCGTATTCTTCATATACATCGTAATGTTCCTGGCGTACTTTCTGAAATCAATACTACGCTATCACAGAATAAGATCAACATTTTGGGACAATACCTTAAAACAAATGACGAAATCGGTTATGTGGTGTTAGATGTAGACAAGAAACTATCAAACCATGCGTTTCAGTTATTGAAAGAAGTAAAAGATACCATTAAAGTGCGCTTACTCTACTGATCAATTGTATGTCTAACGAATTAATAAAGAACCTGCTTGAAGCCCTTGAGCAGTCGCCATCGAATGTACCTCTGCGTTTACAGGTAGCGCAAATGCTATTGGGGGAGAAACGGTATCAGGAAGCGAGCGACCAATTCAGGGAAGTATTGCAACAGAGTTATGGCAATACGAAAGCTCAACTAGGACTGGCCCGTTGTTATTTCCATCTTACAAAATATTCTGCAGCCATAATTATTTATGAGCAGTTAGAAAATGTGTTGCCCGAAGAAGACCAGGTTTTTTATATAAAATGCCTGATCAGGGAACGCTCTATGGAGCAAGCAATCGCTATTTACCGTAAGCTTTTGTTATTGCAACCCAATTTTAAGGATGAGGAGATAGATTCACATCTTCGTGCTTCCAGTTCTGGTGGCCCTACAACTTTCGGTAGCGATGATGAATCAATTATAGAAGATATGGACGCTTCTTATTTTATGGAAAAGCCTTCTATAAAATTTGAGGATGTTGGGGGAATGAAATCGGTAAAGGAAGAGATATCGATTAAGATTATCCAGCCGCTGAAAAACCCTGAATTATTCAAAGCCTTCGGAAAGAAAACCGGCGGCGGTATCTTATTGTATGGTCCTCCGGGTTGTGGCAAAACCTTTATTGCAAGAGCTACAGCAGGTGAAATAAATGCGAAGTTCATCAATATCGGATTGCATGATATTTTAGATATGTGGATGGGGAATAGTGAGAAGAACCTTCACGAGATTTTTGAACTGGCAAGAAGAAATACTCCTTGTGTTTTGTTTTTTGATGAAGTGGATGCTATTGGAGCCAGCAGAAGCGATTTAAAGCAATCGGCTATGCGTCATGTCATCAACCAATTCCTTTCTGAATTAGATGGAGCCAGTTCTAATAATGAAGGCGTTTTAATTCTGGCAGCAACCAATGCACCGTGGAGTGTTGACCCGGCATTCAGGAGACCGGGTAGGTTCGACAGAGTTGTTTTTGTTGAACCGCCAGATGAAAAAGCCAGAGAAGAAATATTACTATCTCAATTAAAGGATAAGCCAGTAGCTGATATCGATTCAAAGAAGATTGCTCAGTCAACAGCAGAATATTCTGGAGCCGATTTAAAAGCCCTGGTGGACATTGCTGTAGAGGAAAAATTAAGAGAATCAATGCAGGCGGGCAGTATCCAGAAATTAGGCACAAAAGATTTACAAAAAGCCATAAAACTACATCGACCAACAACTGTTGAATGGTTTGCCACCGCCAGAAACTATGCATTGTATGCGAATGAATCGGGATTATATGACCCGATCCTGAATTATCTAAAAATCCGTCGCTGATTATGGATGTATCATTGCATTTACAAAGAGCCAGCTTGCTGCTAAATCAGGGCAGGGTAAATGATGCTATACGGGAAGTTAAGAACGCTTTGTCGCAGGAACCTGATAACGGTGATGCACTAGCGCTCTATACCCGCTGCTTTTATGATCAGGATAAATTTTCAGAAGGGATGGAAATGATTCAGAAGGCAATTGCTTCAGATCCTACTGAATCTTATTTCTATTACCTGATGGCATTCGGATGTTATAGACTCGATCTGCACCAAAAAGCCATCCACCATCTGAATCAGGCGATACAATTGGCTCCTTATAGTGCAGAATATTATGGACTCTTATCGATGGTCCTTCTTGACGATAAGCATTTCGAATATGCTCTTGAAAAAGCAGATACAGGTCTTGCTTTGGATCCGGAAAATATCACCTGTCTCAATGCCCGTTCAATGGCATTGAATAAGCTTCGGAAAACCGATGAGGCGATAGCCACCATGCAGGATGCCTTATCGAAGGATCCGGACAATGAATACACGCATTCTACTATTGGATGGAATTACCTTGAAAAAGGAAAGCATAAAGACGCTTCCCATCATTTCAGGGAGGCTTTACGATTGAATCCAGATCACAAAGGATCACAGGAAGGATTAAAAGAAGCCTTGAAGTCGAAAATTGCCCCCTACAGATGGTTGTTACAGTATAGTTTTTGGATAAATAACAAAGGAAGAAAGGCCAGGTGGATTATTCCGATTGTGCTTTATTTTGTAGTACGTCTTTCTGCCTCACTGATGAGAATCAACGAATCGACATCCATATTCGGGGGTATCATCATTGGACTCTACCTTGTATTTGTAATCACCAGTTGGATCATCAATCCTCTAGCCAATTTCTTCCTTTTATTTCACAAGGATGGGAAGCATGCAGTGAATTTGACTGAAAGGTGGACAGCTATTACTGTTGTTGGAGCCTTGCTGACTGGAACAATATTATTAATTGCCGGATTGAATGTAGAGAATGAGCAGTTACAATCAGCCTTAATAATAAGTGCTGCCGCTTGTTGGCTTTCGGCAGTTTCATTGGGAGATATCCTTTATCCAATATCCTGGCATCACGATGGCAAAAGAAACAAGTTTGCCATTATATTAGTGGGAATGGCGATACTCACCATATTATGTTGTTTTCTTTATTTCCCTGCAGCAATAATAGTAGGAACGATCTATGCGATACTATTCACCCTTAATAACTGGCTTGGGATTTTCAGGTAAGTACAACCGAAAATACTTCTCTATTTTTTTGACAATATCATTTTTGCCCTTGCCCTGAAAGCTGGTGTTTCGGTATCCCAGCGTTGTTTGATAATCAGTTGAAGCTCCTGACGTATTTCAGGATATGTCTTTGAAAGGTTATCTAATACAGTAAGCGCAAAGGCTTTCACAGCGGCTTTTTCCTGTGGATCGGCAATGAATATAAAACAGCGATCCATAATAACGCCTTGATAGTCCTCTGGTATATCTACATACTGCAACGCTCTTATAATGCTACGAAGCACGGTTGGGTGGAAGGATGTATCTTCCAAAAGGGGGATTATCTTCTTATAATATGGGGTTAATAATTCCGGGTGATTTTCCACAATATAACCCATAGGCCAGGCGGCAAGCTGTGAAACCCGGTATTCACCAGTCAGCATAAGGTGCATCAGTTCCTTAAACCGGATAGTACTTTTTCCTACGTAATTGACTACACGATTGCAATTATCTTTTGAATTTTCCTGAAGTAATGACTCAAGCTTTTTCATTTGACTTTCGAATAAATTTCATTCCAAACCCCCAGGCATCTTTATAGGTTTGAATAAAATATCTTAGAATTTCTGTGCCCTGAACATGGATTGTACGGTTCATTACGATATACATGGCAATACCTGTAATAGTATATGTAAGCATAGTTGCGTAAGCGGCACCGATGCCTCCAAAACGACTCAGGAAGAAATAAGAGAAAACAAGATTAAGCGAAAGCATTCCGAAATTGACCCAGAAATTCACTTTAGGTTTACCGATTGCATCAAGGGTTGACCCGAATTGATAACTTAATGGACGAACGATACAGAAAAGGATTGTCAATTGTAATATGGGGGCTGCAGGATAATATTGAGATCCAGAAAGTACAAGGATGATTAATTTAGGGAAGATGAAAATGAAGAGTGAAAATGGTATGATGATGGCCAGCAAAACACCACACATCCTTTCGAAATAGTATTTCACTTTCGCCATACCGTCTTCTTCAGATGCTTGAACATTTTTTGGGAAAAGCACATCAGCAATGGCCAATGAAGGAACATCTAACAACATATTCACCCGTTGGGTGGCATCGTAATATGAGATAAAGTTATTTCTTACTACGGCGTCAGGTATAGCATTTGCGGTTACAAAACGATCCAATGAGCGGGAAACAGAAGCAAACAGATTGGTACCGAATATATACTTTCCGAAATGAAGCATTTCTTTTAGGGTTTTGCCTTCATAATGGAATTTTTTAAGATGATAGGCCCTGCTTTTGATCCATAATAATAGTACTCCCAGCAAGAGGGATAGGATCTGCAGAATCACGACAACAGGAATGGTTAGCCAATCCTTTTTAAGGAGCCAAATAAAGAAAATAGCTGCAAAAAAAGATCCCTGGCGAAGAAAATAGACCTGGAACATAGGCTGGAACTGCATTTGGGACTGCATTACCACCTCCAGATGATTAAATGGAATGAGCAAGAGGATAAATAGGATACTCCAGTAAAATAAAGGCTTTAATTCTGGCGTATTCAGAAAACCAGAGATACTTGTATTAAAGAAAGTAATAAGAAGTATGGCAAAAAGGGATATCGCAATATTTATGAGTAATCCTACAGATTGAACCACATTTTTCTTGTCAGCGTATTCCTGCATGCCCATGAATCGGATCATCGGGTTTCGCAGCAGTCCTTGTTTGATCATTTCAAACATGGTGAAAATAGCCAGGTAAAGCGCCCAAACGGCGAAATGCTGAGTAGAAACCGACCGCACCAGGATGAAATAGGAAAACGTACCAAAAAAGAGCAAAGAGAATCGTTGCAGGAACGTGTTAAAGATAGAATGCAGCCAAAAAGAGGATCGCAACAGTTTCAAAACAGGAATTTAAACGGTTAACGCAAAGATTACGCATTTAAACGGAAAAACAGGATAAATAGTGCTGTGAGGCAAGGACTAATGATCATACCGGAAAGGGAATAAAAAACCTCCAAAATTTATAAAATGTACCTGATGGGAGAGATTAGGTTTTGGAATCCTTTCACCAATAATTCCGGCAAGATGCCAATCAATTCTACTTGAAATATTTTCGTTTATATTTTTTTCATTTGCGTTTATGATAGGCTCGATAAACTCGTTTCAGGGTTTTCGAATCAAAATCGGATCAGTGTAAGCAAATCAGTCAAATCAGCTAAGAGTGCCTGCAGATGTGGATCTCAGCCTATTTGGCCTGAATTTCCCGGTTCCCATTTTTCCTATAATTTATATTATGTTAAGTGACGGCCTGCGGCGCTGGAGGCTGAATGCTGGATGCCTCTGATGCTAATTGCCTAGGGCCTAAAGCTGAAGGCCTAAGGCTTTGAATTGTATCTACCCTAGTGTTATGATTTGTTGTTCTGAAAATCTGAATTCAATTCCTAATAATTCATAGTGCTGGCGCAAGCATGTCCAAAGGGCTCATACAGTGTGCTTATGATTGCAGAAATCCCTTTGGACCGGCTTGTGCCTGAATTATGACAGATAATAAATACATGAAATTCACCCAAAAGATTGTTCACAGAAAGATGTAAGACATGGCACAAGCCGGTCCAAAGGGATCTCCTATTAATTTACTTTCCTCAATTTGCCCTTTGGACATGCTTGCGTCAGCAGTAAGAATTATTAGAGTTAGGTGCTTGGACCAAACGGGGGCCAACAACAAGAAATGTTAGATTTGGGTGCTTGGACTTGAAGGAGCTTGGACCAGACAGGCAGTAATCATTAAGATTTCGAAGGCCTCCAATTCAATATATTTTCATTTTTAAATTTTTCAAATAGATCAAAAACATCATAAATTTTTTTACTGTTTATTTCTAATTGGTCTAATTGTTTTTCCCATTCACTTATATCTTCATAAATCTTTTCTTCACCAGAGACTGTATTAATTATGAAATGTTGACATGGGTATTCCGTACCGTAACCATATATAATTTTATTGTCAACATTTATCATAGAGACATTTAATTGTACTACACTTACACTATCCCAAAGGGTTTTGAAATTTAGATGCCAATTTGAAGGCTGTTGATCTTTGCGTGCACCCGCTATTTTAAAAAGCTCATATGGTTCAATTAGAGGTAAGCGCCATAAATCTTCTTTCTTATAGTAATCATAAAATTCTGTATGACAACTTGAGAAAGCGACCAAAAAGAAGATAGCGCAATACTTTTTAAAGGTCATTATTAATAGTTTTTGATCCATGTTGCTGAAACTGTCGGGGCTGAGTTATCCATGGCCCCATGATATATTCCCCAACTAGTCTAAGCATACGCACCCACTTTTCATATTTCATGATGCTGGCGCAAGCATGTCCAAAGGGCTCATACAGGGTGCTTATAATTTCAGAAATCCCCATCCTGGTCCAAGCGGCACCCTCTCCCCGCCGCTTGCGCAAGCATCAAGTATAGATAACATTAGATACTTGTATAAGACGGGGCTATTTATTCAGTCTCATTTTAGTAAATTCATAATTTGATATGTTTCTATACGGCAATGCATTTAATAAACTAAAATCTGAAACTTCACCTGAATCAACAATTTTTTTTCAACCTTAAATCACTTGACTTTAATATTGCTTTCAGCAATTCTATATTGCTTGTTGAATCAATAATTAATTTACGAAGAGAAAAACTAAAATGATCAGTTAACCATGGGTGCTCATAGTCTAAATGGTAATTATAAAAAAATGCCGGAATTGGATCTTTAGGGTTAAACTTATTTGCAGAATCAAGCAATTGAGAAAAAATGGCACTTGGGGTTTCTTTCTCAATGGTAATATTTACAAACTGCGGATAGTATCAAGATGAATTGGCAAGTTATTGCTCTTCTCATTACCTGAAGAACACCCTAATAAATTATTACTCCAAAAAAATATATATTTCATATTAATATTAGTTTGCAGGTAGTATTTTCCCCTTCTGGTCCAAGCAACAAACTCAACTTACTTCAAAAATATTTTTTCAAGTACATTCTCGACATAAACATATCCTGCCAATCCATCTTCAGGAAGACCTTTTACGTTTTCACCTTTTTTGACATACTGATCATTTACCTCCTTAAGATTTTCATCATAATAAATCTTCCTAAGTGATTTATCAATACACATGCTTGCGCCAGCAGTAAGTATTATTAGAGTTGGGCGCTTGGACCAGACGGGGCAAGCATCAAGTATAGTTAGTATTAGATACTTGGACCAGACAGGGGAATACGGAGCAATATTCTCCATCTGTTCCATTCAGCGTCCTCTCTCCTCCTTTGAACATACTTACTCCAGCAGCTGGCTTGTTCAAGACAGGTTATTTATAATAGATCTAAAATTGATCCCAATTTGTGCCAATAATTGCAAGATAGAATATGATTGGAGATACAATACATATAAATCCAAGTAAACTTTTCGCTTAAATAGGAAAACAATTCCTACAATAGGCAAAACCAAGTGCAAGTAACAAAAGAGAGAAAATAAAATAGCTTACATTCTTTAAAAATACTATTAATGCCATTTACAGATATTAATAAGTTTGAAGGCAATATTATCGACAAGAATGATACAATTACTAAAATAATCGATACCCCCTAAAAAGTAATTATTAAAATATTTCATACCTAGACACTTTTAAAAGACTAAACCCAAAACACATAACTTATAGTTTTGAGTGCTTGGACCAGACTGAGGCAAACACCAAGTAAAGTTAATATTAGATACTTGGACCAACCGGAGTGGATCTGAAATTTAATATGAATTTTTACAGAAATTTAATTGTTCAATAATTAAATTTCCTTCAATACTAGTCATCAAGTAATTCCAATTAAACAGTACTTTGACTATATTTTGTATGCTATGAGCATCCACTTCATTCCTTAATGATGCGTAGTTGTGCTCTTTGTAGACATGAAAATAGTGTTCTATAAACTTTTTCTTCGCCCGTTGCGCCCCAATCAAAGACTGAACTATCAGGATCAATGAATTTCGTATTCATCTTATACATTTCCATTTTTGTAAGAGAAATTGGATTAGTATGTAATATTTATCCTTTGTAAATTCCTTATACTTGTCTGTATTAGCAAACTTTCTATCTTTCCTTTTTAATGAATTATAAAGATTCTTATTCAAAACAACTATCTCACCTTCTTTTTCATTTACTTTTACATTAACCACAATATAATATTTAGATAAGTTTTGACTCTCAAATATTTTATCTAAATAAACTGAACGACAATCTTTCTGGTCAAAAAATTAAGGAAAATCAATAATTGAATCATATTAATATTTTTTACTTCGATTTCCTCATTATGGCCCAAGCAGCACCCTCTCACCTATCAAACGTCTGGAGCAAGCATCATGTACTATTATAATTGGGTGCTTGGGCCAGACGAGGCTTTAACTAGCCAATAATAGAAATTGAATCTTAAATTATATTAATCACAACATGAACTATCCGTGAGTTTTACCTGAAATGTTTCCAATTTCATAATAAAAAAGGAAGAATTATCAGATTTTGACAATTTCCCTTCAAAAGTAAAATCGTAGCATATCGCACATTTACTAACCATATTATCTAATCTATTCTCCATTTCCTTTGAAGCGAACTGCACCTGTAAATCCTTATTAACTAATTCAGAACTTTTGAAATTATCGGAATTCTCCACTTCTACTATCTTGTATCTTGCATAACACTCACCACAAGCATAGGCCATGTAATGACATTTCAACTTTGCATTAGGATTTTTGTAAAGCTTTATAATATTATAATCATATATAAAATACACAAGTATTCCAACAATGAAAGGAAT
>JADKJI010000020.1 GCA_016721085.1 Chitinophagaceae bacterium
GACCAGCTGACCGCCAAACAGATCAGCCATATGCTTTGGTATCTGCCTGACGGTGGACGTAGCCGTGGTCGCAGAGAAGGCCGGGTATTGATGAGCGTGATTCCTTCAACGAATACCATATGGCTGCGAAGGGTACAGACTACTTTCCTCCAAAGCAAAAAAAACTGGACGTTGGTGGATGCAACCGCCGACAAGAAATTCATAGCCTGCTCTTATAAGATTACCTACTGGCAAAGTAATGAGATTCCGGAGAAAAGGTGGTTGAGGAGCGAGAAGACCCGGGTGAGGCAAATTTGAGGAATTTGGAAATGAGGAAGGTGAAAATGTAATGCCCCCGCAGCGAGTGCGTGGGGTGAAAATGAGGGAATGTGAAAGTTAGGAAATATGGAAATTTGGAACTGGAACAGCCGGCAAGAGTGGGGGAAGGCCTGCTTCTTACCTAAATCCCAGCTAATCACAATAATCCCATAAATCCCAGTCATAAATCCCAATAAAACCACATCTGGACAACCTCGTTATACATCAATAGTTAAACTCCTGTTTATAAGTATGCTACCTTTCTTGACTTTTGACTTTCGACTTTTGACTTATAACGTAAAACTTTCCTTTTACTTTTTACTTTTTACTTTTCATTTGTATTTTTTCCTGCTCCACCCAACAACGGATTAACTCAGCCACTAAATCCGTTCCTCAAGATTCCAACTCTTTCAAAACGCCCATGTAGGCATTAGCTTTATGATCCTTCTACTGGGAAATATCTTTATAGTCATAATAGCGATAAGTTTTTTTGTGCCTGCATCTAATATCGGAAGATTCTTTCCTGCTTATCTCGGCCATGAGTATTTAGGAGATAGCTTGCCTGGGATAAAATATGCCGTAACTGATAAGGCGTTGTACTGGTTCCTACCGGAGATCCGAGCTATTCACGCCGAATTTATCCTTCAGCCAAACATTGATTTTCTGCAAAAAGAACAACGCCCCATATTTATTGATAACATATTTGGAAATCGGAAGCTTTGGGAAGTGGATGGAGCTGGGATGATTATAATGACTACTATATGGTAAAGAGCTAGCTCCTTACCTGTATATGGAAACGTGATTCACTGGATACAAGAAAGGGAAGAGCCAGCGAAATACGATAGTAGTCAGCCAGATGTTCCAGTAAGATTCTTATTCCTCCCCTGAAGTGAATTGGAAGGTCCGTTTAACCAGACGAGAATGCGAAGAAAGTTCTATAGGCAAAGACAAGATGAAAATGTTTTCACTATCACCGAAGGAAAGGAATTAAAGAAAGATCAGGAACTTCCTTTTTGTAACGCATGGGATCAGTCTACTTGGAATTATTAAAAAGATACTTATTGGGAAAGAAGAATTCCAACAGAACAAGCCGCTCACCCGAAATACTAAATTGCAAACTATTTTTTCGCAAACTCCAATTGATTATTGAAGCCGATACGCAAGAAGCGATAACTTCTATATGCCAGACAGGTGCTTTTAATGGTGGCGGCGTTCGATTAGGGAATGGACGATGGGAAGATAATTGACTCCCCGCAGCGTCCGATTTCAGGATGATGCTGCCACAATCGCCAGTTTGGGCTGATGGAAGGGGTTGAGCAGAGTATAATCTTTACTCCACAAGATTTTTGTAGTTTGTCCTGACAAGATGAAACGGAATTGGGGATGAATCGTATCATGAATTTTTTGCAGAGGTTCAGGGTTAACAAGTACTTATTATAAAAATGATTAGTGCATACATTTATGCAAAGACGGTACCCGTAGCGCTGTCGTTTTGGCGGGTTTTACATACCGATAAAGGCAGTTGTGGATTTTCTGTCCTGTGAAATAATCACCGTGGCAGTACCGGCCGCCATTCGCCGTAAGGTTGAAGACTTTTACTTAGTATCAGACGCATTCCTACTTAATTAAAAAATTTTCCTTTAACGCACCCCAACGCCTTTTGGGTGGCTCGCCGTATACAATACCAAGCAACCTGCCGCCTGGCGATGCAACCTGAAACCAACATGTAACAGGCCGTACCCGACATCCTGGTTTGCGACTTTTTAAGTTACAAAAAACCTATGCAGCATGGAAAGCTACTCTCTTTCGGTGGAGATGGCACGGTAGGTTCCTTATTGCCAACGCACAAAACTCGCCCTGTAATGCCTCGTTTACTTATCAGATAGACGGAACCGTAGGTTCTACCCTGCAGCTACAACTGTAAATCATCCCCAAAAACATTTTTGGCTTTTTGGGATGGTACACGTTCTATTTGCCGAATCCAGTGCATTTTTATAATGGCCCCGGAACGTATCTGGTAAAACACTATGTAAAGGATTCATTGGAGAATTGTTCTGATTCTTCTTCAGCTACAATCATAATAACTACTCCAACTTGTTCTATTGATCCACAATTTGAATGGAAGCGCGATTCTCTTAATTGTAAGAAGATATGGTTCATTAACCAGTCAACACCTATTAGTCCGAATGTTGGGTTTACCTGGAAATTCCCGGTGATGGAACTCTTCAAATGATATTAACCCATCTCATACTTATTCTCAGAACGGCAACTATAATGTTTGACTCTATTATTGATGGCGGAAATAATTGCGTGAAGGAGGTTTGCAAAACAGTAACTATCGCCTGCGATGGAATTCCTTGTTCTCTCAGATCATTTTGAATCTAAAAGGGCTTCAGTATTTCCCAATAAGATGTATTTCTTCAGTAAAGTGCATACCCCTCTTACCGTAGTCCCTACTTATAAATGGTCATTTAGATGGAAAGCTTTATTCTTCGAGGCAAACCCTGTGCACGCTTATAACCAACCCAGGTACATATAATGTATGTCTCAGAGTGGCTACTCGCAATACATGCGTAAAGGAATTATGTAAATCCAGTGTTGTAATAACTGTTGGGACACCTGTCGCCTTGAAGTGAATTAGGCTGAAAGAGATTCTATTTCTCCAAACAAAATCAGATTCATTAATGAAACGATTGTTCCCTCAAGTGGTGCTGTGCCAATGGACGTTTGGAGATGGAACAACTCCTCAGAAAGAAATCCTGTTCACATTTAAAATCAGGCAGGTGAATATAAAGTGTGCCTATTAGTGAAACTGAATAACACATGTATCAAGGAGATTCTTGAAACCAATCAGGGCTGAAGCGCTTGTCAGACTTGAAGCCAAATATGAATTCAGGGTTGATTCTACCCAAAAGCTGAAAGTAGATTTCATAAACAAAAACAGTTAGGCAATCAAACTGCTGCTTTATTACAAGTGGAAATTGGGGATGGCGAAATTCAACCGATGTGATAATCCTGTTCAAGTTTATCAACAGCCAGGTATTTATGAAGTATGTCTAGTGGCAGAAACAGCGTAAATGGTTGCAGAAGTGAGTATTGTGCTAAAGTGGAACTAGAGTTGAAAACTTTGCCATTCAAGCAAAAATTCGTTTGGAAGAAAGATTCTATCAATCCCACGTAAGATCTGGTTCACAAATCTATTCCAGCCTGGCTGGAGCAATTTGGAGAACATACTGGTCATATGGTGATGGTACACAATCGCAGGACTTCAACAGTAAGCATGAATATGCACAAGCGGGTAAATACCAGGTTTGTTTGAAAGTTGTAAGCCTGAATGAATGCATAACATACTATTGTGATTCTGTAATCGTACGATTGAATGATACTTGTCTTAATAAATCCGGATTTAAAATGGGAGCGGTCACTTAATAACCACTTGAATTGAAATTCAAACCAGAATTTCCTTAATAGCAACTAAGTACTATTGGAAGTTCGGTGATGGAACTATATCTGACAACAGTACACCTGGTCATAAATTTGAAAAGGCAGGAATCTACACTGTTTGTCTCACTGTAGTTAGAACACAGGTTGTCAAACAACTACTTGTAAGCAAGTGATGTGGGGAACCAGTCTGTGATGCCGTAATGGTGAAATTTGAGTATGTGCGCGACTTGAACCGCGGAAATAAGACCGGGTTATTGCAATAAGCAACCAATCGATAGTTAAACAGAAATGGATCATAAAAGGGATAGTACCGTTAATGGGTTCCCTTATACGGTGGGGCTTACCTCTAATAACCCTACTTTCATCTTCCCATTCACTGGCCGCTATACGGTTTGTCTGGAAGCACCACTAATGGCTGTGTTCAACAGTATTGTGAGCGGATCGTGATTGAAAGGTGGTTATGGTCCCGGTTTGGTGAACCCAACAACCTGTCACCCAACCCCGCACCGGAAAGTGTGGCTCGTATACAGTTAAAACTTGGAAAACCCTACGGCAGTAAGCGTTACGGTCCTGGATGGCGCAGGATCAGTGAAATGGACAGTTATTAACGGACGTTTCAGGCAATAATACCATTGCCCTGCCCGTTGAGCAACTGAGCCAGGGACAAATCTTGTGAAGCTGGTTTTGCCAACCAGATTCGCTGGACGAGGTTTCAGAAAATGTAAATGGTAGCTTATTGACGCCCACACCTGCCGATATTGAACTAATTAACAGTTGTATCAATAACAGCCGTAAGGCCCAGGAAACAGGTCATCAACGGTTCTGCTTGGGCCTATGGCCTCTTATGCCTTCTCCACACAAGAAATGAAGAAGATGCCATCGAGTAATGCATAACTGCTTTTTGAAAATGTAAGAAGATCCTACGTACGACTCCAGCAAAGCATCGTTTTATACATGGATCAGAAAAGATCATGGTGAATGGTGCCATCGATTTTATCCGTCAGAGAAAATAAGTTTTCAATAGTGGAATTGGATAAGGCGAATGAACCTGGCATTGATGAAGAAGCAGTACAGCGCTTACCATCACAGGAACTTTGAAACTGGTACAGAAATTATCTCCTGCTACACAAATGGTTTTAGCCTGTAAGTGATAGAAGGATATAACCATAGGAAATCGGAGAGCTCGTAGGGATTGGCGAAGGCACCAGCAAATGGCACCTGAGCGAGGCCGAAGACAACTCAAACATTATTACAAACACTGCAAGTGAAGTGAGATGAACGAGAAAAATTCATACGAAAAACACCTGGCGGAAAGGCTCGGGCAACTGCCTCCTCCCGGTAGCGCCAGTGAACACTGGCCTCAAATGAAGGCATTGCTCGATAAAGACCTTCCTGAAGGCGGAGCAAGGATCCTGGTAGCTTTGGCCGCTGGTGGCAGGTATGCCCTCGTAGGAGGAATTATTGGTAACAGCCACTTTGTGGTTTAGCAATATCGGTTCAACGTCAGATAGTGAAAATGCACCGGTAATAAGTTCTGTTAATACTACTGCAGAAGAAAAGGAAAAACAAGCTGCTAATATTGAATCAAATAAAAATTCTAACACTGAAACTGTAAAAAATAATAAAGCATCAGGAAATAGTCAGCAAACAACAACCGCTCCAGATGATGCAACTTCTGCATCAACTATTGTAAAGGATAATAACACTGCTACAAATTCAGAAACAAAAGAGACAAAGAGCAAAGATGCTGTGTCAACAGTAACACCGGAACCTCAAAAAAACACCAGCTTGGGTAAGCCTGGTAATTCCGTTGCAACAACAGAAACTAATAAAGGCAAAAACACTTTATCAATTGTAACATCATCAAAAGAAAAAAAATCGACTATTGACAAAAAATCGACACTTAATTTAGTAGCATCTAATAGTGAAAAGAAAAACACAGTTTCAGTAAAAGACAAAAGAAAAAGAACTTGTCGTAAGTGCTGTGGTAGCCGCAGGAACTGTTCAGAATAACAACAAGGTTGTTAATCAGAGAAACGGGAAAAATGACAAGAATAAGAAGAATATTCGACTGGATTTGTCTTCAAATGATGGTTCAGGAAATGCAAATTCAATATTTTCTTTAGCAAGTTTGCCTGATAATGGTTCAGAAAAAGCGAAACCATCAAAAGTTCGCATTCCAATTGCATCCATTCAGAAACAACTTGATGGTCCGGGTACTGTTATTCCCGATTCGATGAACGCCGACTATGCATTACTTGTTGAGCCTACTCCTGTAATTTTACCAGCTCCCTCAAGGTTTAAGACAGAAACTGCGCGTACCGTGCCCTAAAAACAGGATCGTAGGATCGGGTGATGATAAGCAGTTTGTAATAGGACTTTCTTTGCCATTAGCATTTCCAATTGGATCACAAGAAAACCTGGCTTTTAATATAAACGCAAAATCAAGTAAACTATCTGATTTTTTACCAGTTCCTCATTTCCAATATCATTTGAGTGATAAAGCCTACCTGCAGACTGAATTGCAATTTATAGCCCCACAATACATTCAATCTGTATTGTTATTTCAGACTAAGAAAGAAGTGGTTTCTGCAAGCAACTATCGATTTATGACCAGTTCAATCTATGCCAGGAAATTGTATTACTTCAACCTGCCAGTTGTGGCTTATTATAGTCCTTTTAAGAATTTTTACCTCGGTACAGGACTTCAATATTCAAAACTCTTAAGTGGTATTGCCTTATATGAAGACAAAGTGGCCACATCAATGCAGCCAGGGGCAAGAGATAGCCTCTATCGTTCAACATTTAAGAAATTCAAAAACGACAGCGTTTCAAATAAGCTGGCAGGTCATGATTTCAGATTCATATTTGATGCGAATTATTACTGGCACCGGTTTACAGTAGGAATGAGGTATACACAGGGATTATCCAACTTTGTTAGCATTCAGCTTACTAATAATACCCCTCTCTATACCGACAGGAACAAATCCTTGCAGTTTTATCTGAGGTATAATATCTGGGAAGATATGAGAAAGAAAAAGCCTGCATTGGTGGCCTGGCGTTGAGTACCTTTGTAAAAAGCTTCCATATGAAACAGCTAGCCTTATTAGTATTTTGTGGCCTGCTGGCCATGAATACTTTCTCTCAACAACGTGTTCCTGTAACGAAGTCGAATATCCAGCAACTTCAGAAACTCAAAATAGTTGCCGTAGCAAAGAACAGTGAACTGGATGTAGTTTCAAGAATGAATGATTTGGAATCTCATATGACAAATCTTCAGGAACGACAGTTGCAATTACAAAAGAACTCGAAGCCTTGCAAAAACAACAGGGAGAATTAAAGGACAAGCTGGATTCAATGAGCGAAATCTCTGAAACATCAGCAATGCGATTACAGATGATGATGGATCGTCGTTCAAAATTCATGGAGGCATTGAGTAATATGCTGAAGAAAATGGCAGCAACTTCTAATTCTATAACACAGAACCTGAAGTGAATTAGCGGGTGAATAATTTCTCCAGATAATCTTTCTTGAACTCAATGTAAGTAGGACTGCCATTCGCAGTCATATTTGGTTGCGAACATTGAAACAGTTCTTCAACCAGCGACTGCATTTCTTTTTGACCTAAAGAAGTGCCTGCTTTTACAGATTGTTGTAAGGCGAGAGAGCGGGTGATTTTTTCTCTTCTGGAGAATTTGAGTTCACTGCTGAAATGCTTGTATTGTTCCAGCAAATTTTCTATTGTCTGTTTTTCATATCCTGGAGCCAGATCAGCTGGAGTTCCTTGTATTACAAATGAGCCCTGACCAAAAGGTTCTACCAGATAGCCAAGATCGTTGAGGTCTAGTCTTAATTCTTCTAGCAATACAGCATCAGCGGTTGAAAGTGTAAGTGTTACAGGAAATAGACTTTGTTGTGCAGCAATCTTCTTCCCTTGTGATGATGCGGTAAATCGTTCGTACAGAATTCTTTCATGAGCCAGTTGTTGGTTTACTAATATAAAACCTCTGTTTGTAGGAACAACTATATAGCTATTGTGTAACTGTGTGAATGTAGCATCAGTATCTACCATTAAATCCATTCTTTGCTGAATGGGCAAATCATAAGAGCTGCCACTCGTAGCTTCTTCTCTTTTAATCTGTCTATCAGTGATTCAAATGGTTGTCCAGTAGTTCCTGATCCCAAGCCACTTGATTCTCTTCCCCCTGATGATACGGTATGTGCCTGGTGTCTTTGTGTGAAATTCCTGAATATGTCTGACGATTGTGCCGCAGCTTGCTTATCCTCTGTAAAAGGCTTTGTTACGGCATCTAACTGCTGAATGGTTGGGTCCAGATCGAATTCCAATGTTGGCGTTACACTGAATTGCGCCAATGCATGTTTAACGGCAGACTGAACAAAGGCATACACGATCTTTTCATCTTCAAACTTGATCTCCTGTTTGGTCGGGTGTACATTGATATCCAATTGTGCCGGATCAAGGTCAATGAAAAGAACATATAGCGGGAAGCTGTCACTTGCAATCAAATCCTGATAGGCATTCATCAAAGCATGATGCAGATATGGACTTTTTTATGAAACGGTTGTTTACAAGAAGTATTGATCGCCTCTTGTTTTCTTAGCGGTCTCGGGCTTTCCAACAAAACCATAGATATTGAGGTAGTCGGTCTTTTCCTGCACAGTTACCAATCGGGCATTGTATTGAGATCCTAATATCTGTACGATCCTTTGTTTAAGAGTTCCTTTTTCCAGGTGAAATACCTGCTGGCCATTGCTGGTTAGCGTAAATAGTATTTCAGGAAACGCCATTGAGACTCTTATGAACTCATCAACGATATGACGCATTTCAGCAGCATTGCTTTTCAGGAAATTCCTGCGGGCAGGAATATTGAAGAAAAGGTTCTTCATAGCAATGCTGGTACCTCTTACGGTGGCAATAGGTTCCTGCTTTAATACCTGGCTGTTTTCGATTTCTATATACACCCCCATTTCCGCTTCTGCAGTCTTGGTCTTCAGTTCCACCTGTGCAACAGCGGCAATTGAAGCCAGTGCTTCACCTCTGAACCCCATTGTTTTGATTCTGAAAAGGTCTTCTATGTTTGAGATCTTGGAAGTGGCGTGTCTTTCAAAACACATCCTGGCATCTGTATCACTCATTCCCTTACCGTTGTCAATCACCTGAATCAGAGATTTGCCGGCATCATTTATAAGCAACTTAATTTCAGTAGCTCCCGCGTCTACAGCATTTTCCAATAATTCCTTTACAGCACTTGCAGGTCGCTGTATCACCTCACCAGCTGCTATCTGGTTGGCGATATTATCGGGTAATAATTGAATGCTGTCGGCCAATTTATCGTAATTTGAAGTCCTGAATTTTTTGTCCGGATGCTTGATACACAAGCCCTGAGAGGCTTTTGCAGGGATTTTCCCAAAACAGCCGGGCGGGAAATTTACATTGAATAATCGTAAGCCCCATTTGATTGTATGAAGAGAAGCCTCCTTTTTTTAATTTTTAGTTGTATCGCTTTTGGGAGTTACTCCCAGCACCGTTCTAATCCCGATGCAACTGCCTGGGTAGACAGCGTTTTTAAAACCCTTAGCAAAGACGATAAGATAGCCCAACTTTTTATTGTACGCAGTTCGGGTCCGGCTGTTGCCCCTTCGCCCATCGCTACTTTTTACGATAAGGAAGTGGAAGAAGCCATCCTTAAATATAAGGTGGGTGGTATCTGCCTTTTTCAGGGCGGACCGCAACAACAAACGCAGCGGATCAATAATTTCCAGCAGCTATCTAAAACGCCATTATTGGTAACCATCGATGGTGAATGGGGACTCGGGATGAGGATGGATAGTGTGGCTCCCTTGCCAAGACCCATGATGCTTGGTGCTGTGCAGGATGGTTCTATTGTTTATCAGTATGGAAGGGTAGTAGGGCAACAATGTAAGAGAATGGGTATTCAGGTGAACTATGCTCCTGTGATGGATATCAATAACAATCCTGATAACCCAGTGATAAATGACCGTTCTTTTGGGGAAGATAAGTTTAAGGTAACAGCCTGGGGTATTCGATATATGAAAGGGATGCAGGATGAAGGTATCCTGACTGTTGCCAAGCATTTTCCTGGTCATGGCGATGTATCTGTTGATTCCCATCTCGATTTACCTTTAATTACAAAATCAAGGGCAGAACTGGATTCACTGGAATTATATCCTTTCCGCGAAGCTATCAATGCAGGTATTGATGGAATGATGTCGGCGCATTTATCTGTTCCGGCAATAGATAATACGGCTAATATGCCAACTTCTATTTCCTATAAGAATATCACAACATTGTTAAGAAAGGAATTAGGGTTTAAAGGCTTGACTTTTACCGATGCGCTGGAGATGAAGGGAGTGACTAAGTTTTTCCCTGGTGGAGAGATTTCTCTTCAGGCAGTATTAGCAGGTAATGACATGTTGTGTTTACCTGCAGATATTCCCGGAAGCATTGCTCTGATAAAAAAGGCATTGAAGAAAAGAAAATTGAAGTGGGACGATATCGATGAAAGGGTGAAACGTATACTTGCTGCAAAGTATAAGGCGGGCTTATCTAATTGGACGCCAATCAATCCTTACCATATAACAAGCGATCTTAACAAGGATATTGCAACAACAACAAGACTGATAGCTGAGAATGCTATCACTTTATTGAGAAGCAATGATCCCGCTATTTTCCCTTTAAGAAAAGGAAGAAAGATTGCTTATGTAGGAATCGGACTTACGAAAGATAATGAGATGACCCGCCAGGTGCGCAATGATTTTGATGCTCAGGTATATTATTTCGATTATAAGCAGCCACTCGAGAAAGCAAGTCTTTTGCTTAACTATCTTAAGTCGCAGTATGATGCTGTGATAATAGGGACTACATAATTATAGCCGTCGCCCTGCCAATAATTTCGGCATCTCTGAAGCAGCTCAATACCTGGTGCAGCAACTGCAGAAGCAACAGCATACAATAACATTTGTGTTTGGTAATCCTTATGTAATTAAGAACTATTGTAATAGTAATGTGTTGGTGGCTTGTTATGAAGACGATGCCATTACGCAGGCTACTGCGGCTGATATTTTATATGGAAGGGTGTTGGCAAAAGGAAAATTACCTGTTACGGTTTGCGAGTCGTTTAAATATGGCGATGGAATTATGGCGCAGCGTATGATGGAAAGAGCTCCTGCCGCTGATCTTGGTTTTAATACGAACAAGCTTAGACAAATCGATTCAATAGTTACAGATGCTATTGCAAAAAGGGCAATCCTGGTGCAGTAGTATTGGTAGCCAAAGACGGAAAGATTGCTTATGAGAAATCATTCGGATTCCTGACTTATGATAGCACTGAAGCGGTATATCCGGAAACTATTTACGATCTGGCTTCTGTTACTAAGATAATGGCCACTACAGTTTCTGTTATGAAATTGTATGATGAAGGTAAGATTGATCTTCAAAAAACAGTGGGTGATTACTTGCCTTGGGTACGAGGAAGTAATAAGGCGGGTATAAAGTTGTGGGATGTTATACTGCATCAGGCTGGACTTAAAGCCTACATACCATTTTACAGAGAGACAGTAGATACAGCTTTAGCAAGTATTCCTTTGTACAACTACTATTCTTATCGCTCCGATTCAATACATCGGGTTAGGGTAGCGGAGAATATGTATCTGCGGAACGATTTTATTGATACCATTCGTACCCGCATATTACAAAGTGAAGTGAAAGAGCCTGGAAAGTATTTGTATAGCGACAATGATTTCATCTTTTTAGGGATGATAGTGGAAGCTGTTTCTGGTCGTCCTCTCGAAAAGTATGTTAAGGAAGAGTTTTATGATAAGTTGAATATGGGAAGCACCGGTTTCCGCCCAAGGGAGCGTTTCCCATTGAATTATATAGCTCCTACAGAAGAAGAGTTGGGCTTCCGTCAGCAATTACTGCATGGTGATGTTCATGATCCGGGAGCAGCTTTGTTTGGTGGTGTAGCTGGCCATGCTGGACTATTCAGTAATGCCTATGATCTCTCCGTATTGGGAGAAGTGCTGTTGAGGGGCGGGGAGATGAATGGCATCCGATTCTTCAAGAAAGAGACTGTCGATTATTTCACTTCCTATCAAAGCAATACCGCCGTTGGCTTGGTTGGGATAAACCAGAACGTGATAATGCCACTAACAAGGATCCCTATCCTGCATTATCTGCCTCCCCTTCCACATTTGGTCATACCGGATTCACCGGAACTTGTATCTGGATGGATCCTGTACATCATCTTACTTTCATCCTGTTAAGCAACAGGGTGCATAATAACGGGGATGCGAATAGGTTTGGCAGGTTAAATGTGCGGCCGAAGGTGTTGGAGACGATATACCAGGCGTTGAAGTAGAAAAACTAGTTTATTTATTCCGAGATTTTATCTCGAAGATGAAATTCTCGGTAAGAGACTTTATTCCCCAAGAGGGAAACACCATCATTCCCCGGGTCCTTCTTCTAATAAATTTATAAAAATTCCTCAGTTCCGATTCCTTTGTTTTGATAGTTCTAAAAATCAGAGGATAAAAGTCTATATATGCGATTTATTCGATGATATACCAGAAAGATATTTTTGCGTTGTATATTCATAACTTGATTTGAACATTTGGAAATCCCAATATTTTGCCTTTTTCATCTAATCCTTTAACTGGATATTCGAATGAAAATTTTCCATGATAATAATAAATAGCCTCTTATAAAAAATTTTTGGAATAC
Organism: Chitinophagaceae bacterium; assembly: GCA_016721085.1. GTDB lineage: Bacteria > Bacteroidota > Bacteroidia > Chitinophagales > Chitinophagaceae > Endoryza. Next base: position 12,506 of record JADKJI010000020.1, read on the forward strand.
TTTTTTCTTTTCGCTTATCAAATATTGCTTTAAGTCGATTAAGGGCCCATTCGAATGCTTTGCCCCTAGATGTAATAATTAAGTTAATTTGGGAGATTTACGGTTTAAATATGGTAGAACTAAATACTAATTGAAATGAATCAAATCCTGAATCAATTTTGATTTTCAATTAAATCAAAAATAGTCATTTGACGCCATACTAGTCTATAAAAGAGTTTCGATTATTCAATTGATAAGATAGTTTGTTAATCCGGACTTTCTCGCATCAATTTTTGCTAGATCAAAATTAACTGGATTTCTTGAAAAAGCGTTGGAATATAACTCTAAGATTACCTGGGAATGTAACTAGGACGCTTCATCTGCTGCTGCTTGTAAATCATCCCTCAACTTTGTTTTTACATACTATAAAGAGGTCGGGAGTTTATTATTATATCAATTTTTTCAATAAACCCAATTGAGTTACTAAAATCTTTTATACATTCGATGATGAAGCTATTCAGGTTAGGAAATCATAAGATTCTTTGACCTTTTCAGATAGTAACTCATTGCAGCTTCTTATAAAGATAGGCGTCCTATAGTTTATCGATTGATGACACGCCAAAATTGTTTATCAATGCGTGAAATATCTCAAATGCACTTTTCCTAATTTTACTGTTGTATACGAACAATAGTAGAAATACATCCGCTGTTATTGGTGTCGTTATTGGAGGAATCTCTGTCCATAATGATTTCAATTTTTGGGCAGAGATATTGAAATAGTGAGTGATAATTATAGCAGCAACCTTTCACCTGTTATTGGCAATTTGCTGGACTTCGGTTTGACATTTGAATTACAACTCTTGAATATAGTAAATGAACTTATATACAAAGAGTACAAAACAGCAGCAGTTTTTTCAGCTAATTATGGCAATGGGTATCGTTATGACTACGATACCAGGTTTAAATTTTCCTAAATTTGCATTAGAAAAAGTTTAGTTCGGGTGCCCATTTAAATAACTCCAAAACCATTTTGAAAATCAAATCTAATTTTTTTGAATAGGGAATGCATTCATGCTTGTTGAATCAGAAACAAACTTCTGAAAGTTTTGATTCGTTTAGTTGTCAAGGCAATGTTGATTCTTGGATCCTTTTATCCGTCCTTAAAAATATAGAGTTTTTAATTCTGATATTAATAGGTACAGGAATCGTGCTACTAAGAAGTTGAAGCCTTTTGACGTTACGATATTCAATATTTTTGGCATAGTTCTTATTTAACTATAATATTACTTTATTAAGTGTTTAGGTTTATTCCATGTTCATCTAATTGGAAAACTTATAGGGTTCTGATTTTAATCGAGATGTCATCTCCCAGAGAAGTCTTCTCGGGAGATGGACCCCCAAGAGAAAAACACCCTTATTTTCCAGTGTTTACACCTGGATACTTATTCAATAACACTAGATCATACTCCTCTTGTCTTCAGTTTTTTGATTAATGATGAAGTTGTGAGGAGTCATCAAAGCATCGTCATACACTTGATCATGGGCTAATACTACAAGGGGGTCAGGGGTTCTAGTTCGGTTATGTTCGAATACGCTATCGATCTGTCGCAAAAGGTCATCTGCTGAATTAAGAAGTGTGAATGTTTTATGGTCATAATGCCATTCAAGATCCCAGCCGATTATGGTGAAGCCAGCATTTTGGAGGGAGTCTGCTGCAATAGCACTTTTCTTGAGGTCAGTATAGCGCAAAGTATCCACCCGCCAGATATTCCTTCCGGGAGTTCGCGCAATGTTATTATCCAGTCCAAGCGTATCGCGGCTTCTTTCAAAATCAGCTACGACAGAATCAGGATGGTCATAGAATTGCTTAAAGTTATTATGCCAGGCATGCGTATTACTGTGATTGCATAGTTCAAGGGAGCTGTCGATTTTCAAGCTGTCCCAAGTAGCACGTTGGCTGGTACTCGCAAATACATGTTCTCCAATGATGAAGAAGGTGACCGGCACCTGCTCCTGCTCTACGATGGAATGCACTTTCGGGGTGCCTCTATTGGGACCGTCATCAAAATTGAGATAGATCTTTTTCTTCTTTTTCTTCTTTGGCGGGGGAGCCTCCTTTGTCACTACGGAATCTGTTTTTGAGGATAAAAAGCTGGTGTTGGCAAAGCTCGTGTCGGTTTGTTGGCAGGCGGACAGGGCAATTACCATAAGTAAGAGTCGGGGGAATACAGAAGCAGCCTGCTTAGCTCCTTCGTTGGTCTGATCCATAAAGTTTAGGGGAAAAATTGTTTAGGATATGAATGTAAGGAGAAGACTAACGTTTTACAATAGCCCAGAAGTTAAAGAAAGTGTAAATGGGGAAGTAGCTCGGAAGTCGGAAAGTCCGGAAGTCCGCAGCAAAATTCTCATTTTTAGGAAAGTGTATTTTCTTCCGGACTTTCGGTCTTCCCGACTTCCGGACTTAATTCAACTTTCTCAATCCTCCAACTTCGGCAATGCAATCTTATACTTCACAGAAATCACCCTTATCAAAATGATGAGTGCCACTCCTGCAAAGAAATTGATATCTGCCTGTATTCCATAATGGTTGAGGATTACAAAAAGGAAGGCGCCAGCCAAACAGGCTGTGGCATAGATTTCCTTTTTAAAGATGAGGGGAATTTCGTTGATGAGGGTATCGCGCAGTACACCACCAAAAACGGCTGAGACCATTCCAAGTATCACCGCCGCTATGGGATTTACTTCATGGCTTAATGATTTTTGAACCCCAAGGATGGTATAAATAGCAACTCCAAGGGTATCTAATAGAAATAAGGTTCGTGGAATCCTTTTGATGTATTGCTTAAAAAGACAGTAAGTAGTACCCCGGCAATGATGGCTATGATATAATTGCCATCAGATATCCAGCTTAATGGATGTACCCCCAGAATGATATCCCGTAAAGTGCCCCCACCTATAGCGGTGATAAAGGCGGTAAATGACACGCCAAAAAGATCCTGGTATAACTTTTTCCCAAAAGCTGCCAAGGCTCCAGAAATAGCAAAAACCAATGTTCCTAATAAGTCTACATAATAGGGAATCTGCATAAAGGCAATTTAGGGGATAAAAAGTAGAATCGAGATGTCATCCCGGGTTGACTTCTCCCGAGAAGTCATCTCGGGAGATGACATCTCGGGAGATGGACTCCCTAAGAGTAAAACACCATATTTTTCTGGTGTTTTCACCATCTTTTTTCCGAAAAACCTCCTCAGATGTCATCTCGAAAGAACTATGACTAAAATCACCTCCCAAACATTTCTTATATTCACGCCCTCAAACGTAAATTTGTCCATAAACTAGTTCAATCCAATGGCCCGTAAACAAGAAGTTCTGAGTGATGTGGTGATTAAATTCGCCGGAGATAGCGGAGATGGTATGCAATTGACCGGCTCCCAGTTCACTAATAACACTGCCTTATTAGGCATCGACCTTGCCACTTTCCCCGATTTCCCTGCCGAAATCAGTGCCCATCAGGGTACCCTCGCAGGTGTGAGTGGTTACCAATTGCGTTTTTCAAGCGATAAAGTATTCACCCCAGGTGATGAGTGCGATGTACTCGTTGCCATGAACGCTGCCGCATTGAAAGCCAACCTGAAAGGCCTCAAAAAAGGCGGTAAAATCATCGCTAACCTCGACGGTTTCGATGGCAAAAACCTACGCCTGGCTAACTACCCCGAAGGTGTTAACCCCCTCGAAAATGATAGCCTCGGTAGCTATGAAGTCATTAAAATGGACGTGACCAAAATGACCCGTGAAGCCCTTAAAGAGGTGACCATGGGTATGAAAGAAAAGGATCGCGCCAAGAACATGTTTGTTCTCGGTTTCCTTTACTGGATGTACAATCGCGATATGGCCACCACCATCCAGTTCCTTACAGATAAATTCGGTAAGAAACCGGAAATCCTTGATAGTAACGTAAAAGCTTTACAAGCAGGATATAATTACGGCGATACCACCGAAACTTTCACAACCACATTCACTGTTGAGAAAGCTAAGATGGATCCAGAAGTTTACCGCAGCATCATGGGTAATCAAGCCCTTTCTTATGGACTGGTAGCAGCCGCTCAAAAAGCAACCTGCCCCTTTCCTCGGATCTTACCCTATAACCCCAGCTTCCGATATTCTTCATGAATTAAGTAAACTGAAAGGATTTGGCGTTAAGACCTTCCAGGCAGAAGATGAAATTGCCGCCATTACATCCGCAATCGGAGCTTCCTATGGTGGATCATTAGCTATCACTACTACCTCTGGTCCCGGTGTGGCACTGAAAGGTGAGGCAATGGGATTGGCAGTGATGCTCGAAATTCCACTGGTAGTTATTAATATCCAGCGAGGTGGTCCTTCAACAGGTCTTCCTACAAAAACAGAACAGAGCGACTTGCTGCAAGCCTATTATGGCCGGAATGGTGAATGCCCGATGCCTATCATCGCTTCCGCTACTCCAAGCGATTGCTTCGATGTAGCATTTGAAGCTTGCCGCATCTCTTTACAACATATGACTCCAGTGATGTTACTGAGTGATGGCTATATCGCCAACGGCGCAGAACCCTGGAAATTCCCTAAGAGCGATGACCTGCCTGAAATAAAAGTGACTTTCAAAAAGGAACTTTCTGATGGCGAAGAAAAATACCTTCCTTATAAGAGGGATGAAAAACTCGCTCGCCCATGGGCTATTCCCTGAACACCAGGATTAGAGCATCGTATCGGTGGATTGGAAAACAAGACATTACTGGTAACGTTAACTACGAACCAGAGAATCACCAGCATATGATCTTCACCCGTCAGGCGAAAGTGGATAAGATCGCTGATTATATCCCAGAACAAAAACTGGATAGTGGTGCTGAAAAAGGCGACCTGCTGATTATCGGTTGGGGAAGTACTTATGGAGCTATCAAGAGTGCCTGTGCAGAAGCACAAGCTGAAGGATACTCTGTAAGCCATGCGCATATCCGTTATGTTCGTCCATTCCCTAAGAACCTTGGCGATATCATCAAGAACTTTAAAAAAGTATTGATCCCTGAAATCAATAATGGCCAGCTGATAAAAATTATCCGCGACCAGTATCTGGTAGATGCTAAAGGATTCAACAAGATCATGGGCGTTCCTATCACCAAAACTGAAATGGTGATAAAGATTAAGGAAATGCTCGGAGGCGCTAATTAATAAAAATCGCTGTTATAATATGAAGTCCGCCTGGAAAGGCGGACTTCTTCATTTATGATACGGAACAACAACACTATCTCCGGGTACGGTTGATAATCCATCCCAGTTTCAGGTCTAATGAAAAATAAGCATCCTTCTTATTTGCATTACCCCGCATTCCGTTAATCTCTTCTCTGGCTAATGGATCTATTTCCTTGTGACGGTTGTAAAGTTTTCTTGCTAACTCCGATTGAACAGGGTCCAGATATTTATTGAAAAGCAATGGGTCAATATAATTCGTACTTACATCGTCGAGATAATCTGTTTGGAGTATCCTATGTAGAGCCTCAAGGCGTAAATGAAATCTGGGAGAGAGGTCGAGCCTGCAACCTAATCCAACAGGAAAAGCTATTTGAGTTAATTGATATATCCTCCTTTCCGGATATTCTATAAATCCCTGTCCTTCCGTACGCAAAGGCGCTAAAGGAATCCATTGATTGCCAAGTTGCGCTTCAGGAGTAAAGTTAAAAAAGACTCAGTCCCCCTAACAGGTAAGGATATAGTAAGGCTACTGAAGCTTCTCCTTGCAAAATGGACAAGGGATAGAATTCTCCCAAAAGTTGTATCTCTTTATTCTCGTCCTTACACTCAGGTTCCTTCGGAAACGGTTTATGGATTCCTCATCCGGACTTTTATCAGATGGTCGTTTGCATAAATGCTCCCCAACCTGCTTCCAGACGAAAGCCCAAAGTGTATTGGTAAAGAAGATTGGTATACAAGGCCGCATGTAATCGAGACTTGCAATGGTGCCATCGTTTAGTAACGAATGAAACGATTCCTTCTTAGCTCCGATATCTGTAAAGCCATTCATTACTCCCAATGATACCCCCGTTTCCCATAACCATTCAGGATCGAGATAATTATCATTGTAGAAATAATTCTGACTTACTCCTTTTATTCCACCAGATAGCAACAATGGAAGCAATAAACTGCCGGTACATTTTCTCATGTAAATGAATTGTTGAATGAAAATGGACCGCTTGATTGAGGTTAGGAATCAAATAGCTGTTTCTTTACAGCCTTTTGATTCTTAAGTGAAGATGAAGATTGCTGCGTTTAGAGCAAAGTGAAAACCTCCGATTACGGATGTTTTTTTTCGGAAATAAAATGAGGAATACATCAGGAAATACAATCTGTCAGGAACCATTTGCGAGTTGTTTCTGGAAATAACGACAGGCTTCCTGAATACCACAATCCCTGCATTTGGGATGACGTGCAATACATGTATAACGGCCATGAAGGATGAGCCAATGATGGGCTTTATGAGCCAATTCGGCAGGGATATATTTTAGCAATTGCTTTTCTGCCGCTAATGGGGTAGTAGCTCCTACAGTCAATCCTATTCTTGCAGAAACCCTGAATACGTGGGTGTCAACAGCCATATTGGGTTGCTGGTCTACTACTGATGTGATAACGTTGGCTGTTTTTCTTCCAACACCTGGCAATAGAATTAATTCATCCACGGTGAGTGGAACCTCTCCATTGAATTTCTCCATCAGCATTTGAGCCATGCCGATGAGATGTTTTGTTTTATTGTTAGGATAAGATATGCTCCTTATGAGTGGAAATAATTCCTCGAATGTGGCCTTTGCTAAAGATGCCGCATCGGGGTATTTTTCAAAGATGGAAGGAGTGGTAAGGTTAACGCGTTTATCGGTGCATTGGGCCGAGAGAATCACTGCTACTAAAAGCTGGAATGGATTGTCGTATAACAATTCCGTTTCAGCATCAGGTGCATGTTCAAGGAAAAAGTCGATGATGAGGCGGTAGCGATCCTTTCGAGTCATAAGTGTGTAGACAAATGACTGCGAATATAAGAGAAGAAAACCAAGAGGTCTTTAATCTCTAACAGGATATCGTGAATCAGGGTGTGGCAATAGCGGTTTCCCTGGCATACCGTAATATATTCAGTACGGTTTCAGTGCGGGGAGATTCCACAATCTTGTCGAGGCTTTCTGCGGAAGCTGTAATTACTTCCATTTTTTCACGAAGTGTCCAATCGTTCTGCAGGGCTGTTTCAATAGCCGCTGTTTTCTCTGCAGAGGTCTCTTTGTACAAATACTGTAAAAGTTCCTCTGGTGTAAACAGAAGTGTCATAGGCAAACCATTTATGTCCTATTAATCCGGAATGAGTCAAGTTCGGAGTCCGTCCGAATCTTAAACGACAACCTTGTTCTTCTTATTGTGGGGATATTGGCGGAAAGAGGTAAATCTTACAGCTTTGAAGATAGGAAATTGCTGTAAATCAATAAATAGTAAATCTACGAGGTTTATTCTGTGACAATAAATAGGTCCTCATTGTCCTTTTTCATGCGATATTTCTCCCTGGCGTATTTTTCAAGTAAGGCAGGGTTCTTTTTCAACTGCTCCAGCTCCTCTTTTGTAGCTTTTATTTGACCCAGATACTGGTCCCGGCTCATTTCAAGCTCTTTCTGCTCCTGACGGTGATGGAGATTATTTATCAGGTCCCTATCGTCAAAAAAAGACAATCCACACCAAAAACCCACACCGGTAAGGAGGTATTTGTTCTTGAGCCAGGAAGGTATGTGGCGGAGGAAACTCATGAGGAGTGTTACGTTTTTACGTTATAAGTCTAAGTAGTTGTAAGTCTTAAGTTATAAGTTTTTAAGTAGGGAGAGAAAGATTGAAGGAAACCAATCACATATAATAAATGGTCTCACCTTCCTTTAATCTTCTCCCCACTCAAACGCCAGCTTTTAGCTTTAGGTCCTTAAGCCTTAGGCAAAAAACTTACTTCCCAAATTTAATTCTTCCTTTTGGATAAATCGCGTTGTCGCCCAGCATTTCTTCAATACGGAGTAACTGGTTGTATTTAGCCATGCGGTCGGTACGACTAGCACTACCTGTTTTGATTTGTCCGCAGTTTAATGCAACAGCCAAGTCGGCTATAGTTGTATCTTCTGCTTCACCACTACGATTACTCATGATGGAAGTATATCCATTGGTTTGAGCTAACTGAACTGCATCGATTGTTTCAGAAACGGTTCCGATCTGATTAACTTTTAAGGATGCTATTGGCGATACCCTTAGTGATACCTTCCTGTAAACGTTTTACATTGGTAACAAACAGGTCATCACCTACCAACTGACATTTACTGCCGATTGCTGTTGTAAGTTTTTTCCAGCCATTCCAGTCATCTTCACCCATACCATCTTCGATAGAGATGATAGGATATTTCGCTACCCATGATGCCCAATAATCAACCATCTCATCGCTGCTGATTACTTTGTCTGGATTGCTCTTGTAGAATTTGTAAGTGTTTGTTTTTTCATCGAACATTTCACTGCTCGCTGCATCCATTGCAATAGATATCTGAGTGCCTGGTTTGTAACCGGCTGCTTCGATGGCCTGCAATACTATTTCTAATGCTTCTTCATTGCTCTTGATTTCAGGAGCGAATCCACCCTTCATCACCCACGTTAGTGCTATATCCTTTTTTCTTCAGTACAGATTTAAGATGATGAAATGTCTCAACTCCCCAACGAAGTCCTTCAGCAAATGTATCTGCACCAATAGGTACAATCATGAATTCCTGGAAGTCGATCTTATTATCGGCATGTACACCACCATTAAGGATATTCATCAATGGAATTGGTAATACGGTTCCGTTTACGCCACCGAGATAACGGAATAAAGGAAGTCCGGTTTCTTGTGCAGCAGCTTTTGCAGCAGCCATAGATACGGCTAAGGTTGCGTTTGCACCCAGTTTGCTTTTGTTTTCAGTACCATCGATTTTGATGAGCAATTGGTCTATCAAAGTCTGCTTTACTACTTCAATACCTATAAGTTGATCTGCAATGATATTGTTTACATTGTCAACGGCTTGCTGAACACCACGGCCTAAGAAACGACTCTTGTCTCCGTCGCGTAATTCAACAGCTTCGTGTTTTCCGGTAGAAGCTCCGGAGGGTACAGCCGCCCTGCCTATAAATCCATTGTCTGTTGTAACGTCTACTTCAACGGTAGGATTGCCACGGCTATCAAGAATCTGCCTGGCATGAATGTCTGCGATGTAACTCATAAAAGGTTGTTTTGTATAGAAGGTTTTTGTGTGCTTTTGAGGAAGCAAAGGTATCGAAACTTTTGTTGCACACAGCAGTGCTGTGTAGTTTGATAGCCAGAATATAACAGCAATGCCTTAACTAAAGTTTGTTAGTAAGGAACTGCCTCATTCAATTGGAAATCCTGATAGGATTTTTTCTAGTTTTTTGCCTGATTGGCTGGTGCAGTTTGGGTGAGTTCCCTGAATATGGCTTCCAGACTACTGCCACTCTGACTTTGGAGTGATACTATATTAAGGTTATGGTGAAGACTTAATTCCAGTATTTTCCTTCTGAGTCCGTCGGCATCAGCAGTCACAAATTTCCAGGTGGTTTCATTGATTCTTGCTACCGCATCCATCCCTTCAAATAATGCTGGAGAAACGGTTTCTTTCAATTCCAGTATCAATTGATTGGTGGCCTTGTTATGTAAGAGATTATCAAGGGTGCTATCGGCAACCAGGTTTCCTTTATTGATGATGATGACTCTGTTGCAAATGGCTTCCACTTCCTGTAATATATGGGAGGAGAAGAGCACGGTCTTATTCTTTCCTAACTGACGTATCACTTCCCTTATCTCAATAATCTGGTTTGGGTCTAATCCGGTAGTAGGTTCATCAAGTATCAAAACTTCAGGGTCATGTATCAATGCGGCCGCTAACCCAACCCGCTGTTTATATCCTTTTGAAAGTTGCCCAATTTTCTTATTTGATTCAGGGTCAATCCAACTTGTTCAATAGCTTTTTGTACTGCTGCTTTGCGGTCTTTCATTCCGTGAACATCTGCAATAAAGTCCAGATATTCCCGTACATACATATCATAGTAGAGCGAATTCGATTCTGGCAGATATCCGATCTTTTTCTTAGTGGTAAGTGGGTCGAGGCTTACATCAGTATCGCATACCCGAACAGTACCACCGTCTGGTGTAAGATATCCGGTAATGATTTTCATTGTGGTTGATTTGCCGGCACCATTGGGTCCGAGAAAACCAACAATCTCTCCTTTATTAACCTGGAAGGAGATATCATTCACGGCTTTTTGGGTGCCATAGATCTTGCTGAGGGAAGTAACTGCTATAGACATGGTGCAAACCTACGAATTTAATAAGTTGGTTAATCAGTCTTTTGGTATGAAGCTTATCTTGTAATGAGAAAAGGCTATCAGTTTCTAATACCTGATAGCCTTTTTTGAAAATTATAGATTGTCGTATTCATATAACGGGTCTATATGAGTACCTGCTTCCATTTCAAAAACAGGGTTTATTATACCATCTTTTAACCCATATACCCATCCATGCAAATGAGGACGGTTTTCTTCTTTCCAGGCTCTTTGAATGATAGAGGTTTTGGCCAGATTGAATACCTGTTCTTTTACGTTCAGCTCGGTTAATCGGTCAGCCTTTTGAGAATCATCTTCAATAGCATCTAATTCATCTCGATGAATGCGATAAACGTCTTTGATATTCCTTAGCCACATATTCAATACAGGCTTGAAATCGTTTTTTGTTATTGAGGCTTTTATACCACCACAGCCATAGTGGCCGCAAACTATTACGTGCTTTACTTTGAGGTGATTCACCGCAAAATCCAGAACACTAAGTAAGTTTACATCCGTATTGATAACAAGGTTTGCTACGTTCCTGTGCACAAATATCTCTCCTGGTTGAGTTCCTGTTATTTCATTTGCAGGTACACGGCTATCACTGCAGCCAATCCACAGAAACTCGGGGTTTTGTATATGAGCAAGCCGGTTGAAAAAATCCTTATCATCTTCCAGCTTCTCAGCGGCCCACGCCTTGTTTTCTAATAATAATCTTTCGTATGTAAACATGATTAATGTTTTAATATGATTTAAGAAGCTACGATTTCTTTTTCAAAGTTGCGGATTGCAGTTGGTTGTTTGTACTCAGGGTCTAGGAATTTTTTTGAAAATCCCTGGTCAGAGTGAGCCCGGGTCTTTAATTCAATCCGGATATTTTTTAAATGTGCATGCAACATATAATCTTCAATTGTTTCAACTACATCTGCATCAATGTAATCAGCACGTGATGTGTCAATCAAAACGTAAGAGTCTTCATGAACTTTTTCAAGCTTTGATTTGATGATGGCTTTGTTCATGAAAGATACATCCTTGCGGAGACGGAACAGGAAACTATTTTTATCGTGTACTATAAACACTGCAGTTTTAAAGTTACTTCTAAGTATGAAAAGTAAACCAATAATGATTCCTATTATTACTCCTTTCAATAGGTCTGATACCAATATCGCCACTATAGTTATTACAAAAGGCAGGAACTGATACATGCCCTTCTTATAAAAATACTGGAATAAGGAAGGCTTTGCTAACTTATATCCTGTGAAAAATAAGTATAGCCGCCAATGCCGACTTTGGAATCAAATTCAGTAGGGAAGGTATGAAGGCTACGCTTAACAATAATAAAGCGCCATGAAATATGGTCGACATCTTGGTTTTAGCACCAGCATTCACATTCGCTGATGATCGAACAATTACACTGGTTACAGGAAGTCCACCAATAAGCCCTGATACTATATTACCTAAGCCCTGAGCTTTCAACTCTCTATTAGTGGGTGTAACACGCTGATAAGGGTCCAAATCATCTACCGCTTCAACACTTAAAAGACTCTCTAGGCTGGCAACCAGTGCCATGATAACAGCAGTTGTTAATACCGCTGTGTTTGTCAGATATTTCCAGTCGGGCAAAGTGAAAAAGGAGAAGAATTCATTTGCAGAAGATGCTACCGGAATATTTACCAAATGGCTTTCCTGTAAGGCGGATGCAGGATTGAATTTAAGCAAGAACGCATGAACACCGATTCCCAGAAACACAATCAATAAAGGTGCAGGTACTAATTTTATCCATCCTTTCTTGTTGCTTGTGAATTTCTCCCAGGCAAAATTCAATATCAAACATGCCGCACCAATAGCAAATGGTACGATAGAGATATTTCCAAAGGCTTTTATAAAATTGATAAAGATGGAACTTTTGCCTTGTTGCTGAACAGATTCATCCATCTCAAACTGTGAGTCGTCTCCCAATAAATGTGGAGTCTGATTTAAAATGAGGATAAGGCCGATAGCCGCTAACATACCCTTAATTACACTATTAGGTACATAATCTCCAATGATACCGGCTTTTGCAAATCCCAATGCCATTTGTAATACGCCACAAATAACTACTGCTACCAGGAACGCCTCAAATGACGGAAGTGTTATTACCGCTGCAGCTACTAATGAGGTGAGGCCTGCTGCAGGACCAGAAACGCTTAGATGTGATTTACTGGCGAGTCCAACTATTATTCCACCTACTACACCTGCTATCAAACCACTGAAAAGAGGAGCTTTTGAGGCCAATGCCACTCCAAGGCAAAGGGAAGGGCTACCAGAAATACAACTATGGATGCAGGGATATCATTACCTATTGACGATAAGTATTGCTTTGTCTTTTTCATAAATAAAATGGTCCCGGTTGAATAAACCAGGATAATAAATTTTTACACCCGTAAAGGTGTAAGTCTGTGTGATTAAAGAATGTGTGCTATGTAAAAATTTATTAGCACTCTGGGGGCGGTGAGAAGATTTTGAAATGCACTAAAGGTAGTGTATCGCTATAAGTAGGATGTTCACGATTAAGAATAGTGAATAGGAATGACGAAAGATCTTCCGATTCATGTACATATTCTTCAGAAAAGGAAGATGCAGAATTTGGAGCTTTCTCATCAGGCCCATTAGGAGAAGTAGTATCTGACGTATCATTATTATCTAAAGGAGAGTCGGTTCTACTATCGTAATAGCTGAAAGAATTGTTATCAGTTGTATAGATGAAGTAATTTATAGTAGTGAGTAATAACAACAAACTCATCAATACAGGCGTAATGATGTTCTTAGCAGTTTTGCTATAGCAGTTGGAAATGGGGCTTCGTCGGCTCATTGAGTAACGCAAATGTAATGTATGAGAACCTCAGTTACAATACTGAAATGTAAAAATAACATCATATTATCCTTTGCGTATTTCGGCGGATTTTAGTGTCTGAAATGTCTTAACCCAGTCATTACCATAGCCAATTGCTTCTCTACACAATAGGCAATGGAGTCCTTATCCCTTACCGATCCGCCAGGTTGAATAAAAGCAGTGATTCCCGCTTCATGACCTAATTGTACACAATCATTGAAAGGAAAGAAAGCATCGCTGGCCATAACCGCCCCTTTAAGATCGAATTGGAATTGATGAGCTTTTTCAACTGCATGACGCAAGGCATCTATACGACTTGTTTGTCCACATCCCTTTCAATCAACTGGCAGTCTTTTACCAACGCTATAGCATTTGATTTCAGATGCTTACAAACAAGATTGGCAAATACCAGGTCTTTTTTCTCTGTTTCTGAAGAACTACGGCCACCTACTTCTTCCCATTTGTCAAAATTGCCTTTATCTGTATCCTGAATTAAAACACCATTGAGAAGGGATTTGTATTGCTGTGTTACTGGCAGTTTGCCCTTGCTTTGTAATAAGATGCGATTCTTCTTTGTTTTCAGAATTTCCAAAGCTGCTTCCTCATAAGCAGGCGCCAGTAATACTTCGAAGAAAATTTCATTGATAGCCTCAGCGGTAGCTTTTGTTACAGTGGCATTAGTTCCAATACTCCTCCAAAGGCACTTTCAGGATCACCTGCAAGAGCTGCCGCCCAACTGGCTTCTATTGTATTTCGGGATGCTATACCACATACATTAGTATGCTTGATAATAGCAAAAGTTGTATCTGTGAACTCCCCGATCAATTGTACCGCCGCATCAATATCAACAAGATTATTATAAGAGATCTCTTTCCCGTTTAATTGAGTGAAAAGGTTCTCAAGAGGACCAAAGAATTTGCCAGATTGGTGAGGATTTTCGCCATATCTCATTGTTTTAGGACCAGGTATGGATTCGAAGAAATAAGCAGCACCACCGGATTAAAATAATGAGCAATTGCAACATCATAATGAGCCACTGTTTCAAAAGCTTTAGCTGCATATTGCTTACGTTGTTCTATGGTAGTAACACCCTTTTGTTCACGCAGTAATTGTTCGAGACCTACATATTCGCTTTTGGCAGCCAATACTACTACATCCCTGAAATTTTTTGCAGCACCTCTTATCATTGATGGACCTCCGATATCGATTTTTTCAATGATGGCTTTTTCTTCCGAAGTAGTAGCTACTGTTTCTTCAAAAGGGTATAGATCTACAATTACCAGATCCAGTTCAGGGATATTGTATTGTTTCATTTCTTCCAAATCAGTGGCATTGTCCCTTCTTCCTAAAATACCTCCAAAAACAGAAGGGTGAAGGGTTTTTACTCGACCTCCTAATATAGATGGATAGGTAGTAAGGTTTTTCTACTGGAACAACCGGAACTCCCAGTTTTTCAATGAATTGCTGAGTTCCTCCGGTTGAATATAATGTAACTCCCAGTTCATGTAACAACCGCACCAGGGGTTCGAGGCCATCTTTATAAAAAACTGAAATAAGCGCCGATTGAGTTTTCTTATCCATATAGTATTGTATGAACCGGTGTTTATCCGGATGGGGTTCAAAAATGAAGGCGCAAAGGTAAGTTATGGTAGGTTTATTACAAAGGCGCCATTATCCACCCTGCAGAATGGCAGGCTATCCCCATAATGGCCGCTTCTTTTCGCCATTTCGAAACCGTTTTAGCATTATTACTGGCGTCCAATACAATTTGTCCCGTTTCAATGGAACTTAATACTTCCTCTGGGCTGGATTCAGGGGTTATTTGAAATGCAAAGCAAGCTTACCCTGATTTTTTTCTAGCCCTGGAGTTATCTTATAACCGGCATTGTAAAAAGAAGGGTAGTAGAACCTATTTTATAAACGAAGCCAAACTTCATTTCAAAGCTATCAGTGTCAAGTGCATTCAGCCGAAGTCTGTTGATATAAAGAGGTGAAAGAGTTGATGTTGAATTTGGTGTTTACAGAGCTGTCTCCAATGAAAATATGTTTGTTACCAAGAAGATATCAGCAGCTTGCTTTTGCTATATTATAAACAACTAATTTTTTTGCCGGCTCGATTCAAAAGATGAATCATTCTTGTTGAAAATGAAAACCATAAGGTTATAATGCCTATTACAAGGGCCGATTTTACTTTTGTGAACAGCCATACAGACAAACAAAAATTAAAACATAAAGCAATAATGTTTGTAGCAATGATAAATATAAATGCTCCCAAACCGAAAAGGTAAGCGGCTAACCTTTTCAACAAAGTAATTCATGCTATACAACAACCATTCCAGCACTTGCCCTAAAACACTGGCAATCTTATCCAGGCCTGCTACTGCACATAATGCCAGTTCTAAAAAAAGTATAAGACTTGATAGGGCACAGCAATCAGGTTTGTGAAGTAAGAACGCATTGGGAACTGATGAAAATAATAGATACAAATGGAATTGTCAATATCTGAGCCGATAGGGTTACGGCATTCATTTTCCATAAAAGGTCGAGCCATTTGTTTTTTATGGTAAATAACTGGTATACAGGATTCATGAATATCAATAGACTAAGTACAGCTGCATATGATAATTGAAAACCTGCATCCCATAGCCAGAAGGATTGAAGCATAATAGCAGAAATGCAGAAGCGGCAAGGTTGTTAATGGCATTGGTTCTCTTTCCAAATAATTCTCCAACAACCAAAAAGCTGAACATGACTGCCGATCGAAGTACAGAGGGAGATGCACCAGCTAATAGGCTGAATAGCCACAGACCAGCTATTACTCCTAATGGCTTTATCCATTTCATCTTAGTATAGTTGGCTATCGGATTCAGTAGTGTTGCTAATAACCAATATACCAAACCAAGATGTAACCCTGAAATAGCATATATGCACTACACCTGTATTTGCATAAGATTGTACCAACGTTTTATCCAGATCATCTTTATATGCTATCAATAATGCTTCTGCCAGTCCTGCTTCTTTTTTTGAAGGAATATATTTCTTAATGATGCCAACCAACCAATTTCTGGATTCTTGTAAAAAATGTTTCCATTTTGTTGGGCACCTGGATAAATGGAATAAGTTTTATGGGGAAGATATACCTGGAAAAAACATTGTTGCAATTCACTATATCTTTTAAAATCGAAACTTCCAGGGTTGCCCGTACCTTTTTATTTCCTGCAAGGCTTTTCGAAATAGATATGGTCTCCAACATTGATTACTGGCGGTACTGTATCTTTTTCTATGTATAAAATAACCTTATCACTTGTTTCAATTTCTGAAGAATCAAGCAGCATCCTAACTACAATGCCAGTTACTTTATAGGACTTCTCCTTTTCAACAGGTGCTGATGAAACATCTACACATATCACCGCCCCATATTATTAAATTGACCTATCCATTTTTTGTAATGGAGGTTGCTGTAATGATGCAATAAGTATTCCGGTACAGGTAATGAGACGAAAAGACAGATACCTTTCGAAATGCCTGAAATAGAATCTTTTAGTTAATGGAAGTAAGGCAATCAAAGAAGTATGAGTAATAAACTCAATATAAAAGAGGTAGCAACAAATTGTAATTGAATAAGCTACAACTATCCTGAATTATTATTCCTGCTATCAATGGTAATATGATTCTTAAGAAGGGACTTCTTTCCAAATGGGTAGAACAATATGGCCTTGCATATGTAAATAATGCTGGATTAATGTTGTGGAAACATTGATAATGGGTTACAGCATCACTTTGAGAGGTATAAAAGAAAGCGTAGAGTAAAAGGAACAAAAAAATAAAAGAAGGATATTGGATTTTAAAACAAGGATTTCTAACTGCTCAAATCGAATCTCAGTATTTTTTTAGTAGCACCTATTTTTTACAATTTTATTTTTCACGGTATTTAAGTGTATATTTTCCCCGTCTAAAACGGGATATTTTCACAGGTCAAAAACGGATATTTTCACGGTATTTCTGGGATATTTTCACGGTATTTTTGAGGAAAAATTTATTGCATTCTGTTTCTCTGTGAATTATAAATAATATTAATTTATAATCAATTGAAATACATTTTTTGCATGTCAATAAGGGATTCGCCACTTTACTTTTATGTGGTAATCCTTATTTATTAAATAACTCTAAATTATTAGACATGCAAGTAACAACCACTAAAAGCAGAACAGTTGGAAAATTCGTAGATTCCAAACATACCGACAATGTAATCCGCAATTATAAGCAAGAGCGCTGGGTTCAAAATTCTAAACATATCGGCAAAGAAGACTCATTAAGTGCCTGGTATAGTGGAAGAATTAGAGCGTTTTCTGGCTATCATAAAAGAACATGGTGCTGATGGTGTAGATATGTATTTCGGTGCTTATGATGCAGACTATGCGGAAGTACCTTTATATGCAGGACGTCAAACCATCGTTATGGTAGCAACTCAGGGTAAGGATACAGGCAAAGGGATTGTAGACAAGGATATTTATGTTAACACTGAGGATAAAAATTCAATATTGGCCTACAATGCAGCAAGATTATGTCCTCCACTTTGCAAGCCAAAAGAATTTGATGAAGATTGGGGCGGTATAGGTGTAACCTTGGTGGATCTGAATGGAGATGGAATGGCAATACTTTAAATTGGGTAGTAATACAGACTTCAGATTGTAAACCTCCTTCGGGAGGTTTTTTGTTTATACATTATAGGGTATCTTTTCATTGAAATGACCGATATCCCTTTATATTATTATGCCATCATCGCTTGCCTGGTCACAAGCCTCATAAACTTTCAGGTAATGAGGGAATTTCCTTATTTGGGTATTTCCCTGCATTTCTTTTTATTACTATTATAATTGAAACGATCGGATTGTATCAGTGGGACAAAAATGATCATACCACCAGGATGTATAATTTCTTTACCACTTTGATTTTTCTTCTACCTGCACCTGTTGTCAATGATCATTCAAAGTAAATTGGTTAAGAAGATTTTATTCTGGAGTATGATGGGTACCCGGTAATTGCATGTTTAAATATCATGTTCATAATACCGGAAGACCGGTTTCATTCAATAACCTATTCAGTAGGGTGCTTGTTGATAGTTACTTTCTGTGTGTATTATTTTTATGAAGTACTAAGATTTCCAAAGTCGGTCAATCTATCTAAAGAGTATGCCTTTTTGGATATGCTCCGCCTTACTATTCTTTTATTGTTGTACATTCCCTATATACGGTCAGCGAATTGTTATAATAATTACCCGACGCTGATCATTCAAATTTTACATCAATAGTAAGTTTGCTAAACTTTTCTTTATACCTTATTCTTCATCGCTTTCTTTGCAGGATACAAATCCGGAAATTTATTTTGTAGTAGTTGTTGGAGTTATTTTAGGGCTGGTGCTTGTTGGGTTTATTGTGACTATCCTTTATCTCCTGTATCAGCGCCGTAGCACTTTCAGGAACAGGAAATGCTGACACTGAAGATAATTTACGACCAGGAAGTTCCTGCGCGGCCAGATAGAAATCCAGAGAATACTTTTCGGCCCATTGCAGGAATTGCACGACAATATTGGACAATTACTTTCAGTAAGTAAAAATATATCACTCTCGATATTGCCTTTGAAAATTCACCCGGCATGGGATCCTATTCAGGTTCCAGACAGATACTGAATAAGGCAATCATCGACCTTTCGGGCACAACAAAAAGTTTGCATACAGATCGCATTTTCCGATATTGGGCTGGCTGCAGCTATCCAAATGAAATGGACAGTATACGACGAACAGGTATCATTGATGTCGTTTGTACTGTAGAAGGTGATGAATTTCAATTCGAATAAAAACGTATCTTTCTCTTCAGGATATTTCCGAAATATTGAATAATATTCAAACATTCAAAAGCAAGCACTATAAAAAGTATCTTTGCATTTTAATGTAAACAACCTTTTGTACCTGACCATTGAAGAAAATGGAATTGGTTTTAATGTTGAAGAGAAGATCTTCTCAGGCGTTATTAAAGGAGTTGGTTTGAAAAGCATGTTCAATAGGGCTCATTTGATTGGGGCGTC
>JADKJI010000021.1 GCA_016721085.1 Chitinophagaceae bacterium
ACAATCCATGCGCCGTACTGGTATTCAACATTTTTCTCCTTAAACGTTTTGCCCAGGGTTGGTCCTGGATAAAGCTTACCAGCATTTTAGATATCTTTTGACCCCGATATTCTGGTAACACATAAAAATCAGCAAACCATCCAAAAGTGTAGTAGTCGGTGATAACACGACCAAAACCTACCTGCTTTCCATCGATGAAAGCTCCTGCACAGAAAGAATTGGCTAATGACTGATCTACAAACTCGAAAGAAATTCCTTTCGCCCAATACGACTCTTCACTTAGAATTGATGGATTGCTTTCACATCCATATTTTCCTTGCCTGATAAAATGGTTACTTCTGACATATTGGTTTAACTTATTTTAAATTTTAATTTATAAAAAATCAAAACTAATTATCCAACTATCATATTAAATCATAGTACCAATTGAATGGTCTTATAACTTGTTAAATGGTGAGCACCATTATCTGTCACTTCCAATACGAGGTATAATTTCTGATTTTTACTTGCAGTATCAGGTATGGTTACAGTTGTTTTTAATGAATTATCCTGCTGTATCACCATTTTTGGTTCGCTGATGCTGCTAGAAAACTGCCACCATCTTACTGTATAACTATCTCCGTCAGGATCTATTACACTTGCATCTAATTTTATTGTCTTGCCTGGCTTAGTAGCAATTTGTTTAGCTATATGAATCGTGATTACTGGGGCGTGGTTAGCTTCTTTGAATTTATCAGTAATAGACCATTGCATGCGTGCCGCGAAATCATTTTGTACTGCAGGGAAGAAGTTGGGGTAAACTGCTTCATCTGCTTTCTTTTCAGTATTTCTTCTTAGCGTACTGTCAGATATTACCAGATCTTTCACTTTGCTGGTATCATTGCTGAATGGATTATAGGTAGGAGCAGCTTCTGGTTTCAACGTACGACCACTCCAACCACCAGGATATTCTTTATTACTGGCACCAAGCCCATTGTTAAGGATGTTCATAAAAGTGAAAGTTGTCTCCTTCGCCCAACCATGATCCTTTTGTTTGAATTGGCATCCATACTATATACCCCATCTGTTTCAGTTGTTCATTAGTATAACCATCGAAACCGAAATAGTCAAACCGGTCGCCTTTTACCGACTGCTTGCCATCGCCCCAAACGCGATAAAGACTTCCCAACGGACCTTTGGAAGATATATTCTCTTTCGTCCATTCTAAGTACGAAATGGTTTGCTTTCGGGGCTAGCCACCAGCTGCGCGCCATAACCATAGTTAGGTCCCCTCTGAATTGACGATAATCTACTTCAGGCCAATTTGGGTTTATATAAGATTCATATGTATTATCCTGATCACCGCTAGGAAGTATCACTAACTTGTTGATGATCTTCCTTTTAATGGCTGTCCATTCCTTTTGCCTTATATTCCAGTTCAATTGATTTTAGCGCACGGGCAATGGTGCTTTGTCCACCCCATGCTGTTACATATAGTGGCCCGGGAACATTATCCATCAAAACCGCTTTGATTAAATCAGAACCTTCACTGTCTTTTGAGATATCCCCTTCGAATTCAATATTTCCAAAGCGAATTTTTGATTTCAGGTATTCAGGACTTGGATAGCCAGTATTATGGGTCACCAAATTTTTGTATACTTTCTCATACGCCTCTACGGCATCATGTATAAATCGTTCATCTTTACTCCAACGATAACTTTCGCAAGGGCATAAGTTTAATCCATATCGGGTATATTCTCTCCCAGGCACCATGAATTTGGTACCCTTGCCATCACCTTTCCAGTGGAATTGGCTACTGGCGTATATTAGACCTTCAATTTTAAACTCAGGACTATATAGAAGGAAACGGATGAGGGAATTAAGATCATCAAGCTCAGGATCTGCTGTAATGATGATTCGGGGTTTTCGTATAATATCTTGTGCGTTTGTGGTAAACTCTAATGACAGGAATAAAGAAACTAATAGAAGTAGATAAATCTTTTTCATATTGTATCCAATTGATATGATGTGAAACCGGAGTACAAACAAGTTACCGAATCCATAGGGAGTAATCTAATTGTAATGTAGGCCCTTTACTTATAATTTAAGCTTCTCATAGAAATACTCTGGACTCACTTCTTTTATTTCACCTGGCTTTATTCCAACCAGATTGATGTCTTCAATAGTAGTTCTGATTAATCGCAGGCATTTATGATTAACTGCAGCGACCATTTTTCTGACTTGATGGAACTTACCTTCTGTTAAAGTGATTTCTAACCAAGAATGAATTACATTTTTATGAAGGGGTGTTTCAGCTTCCTGAATATAATCAGGTTTTTCCACCAGTTTTACATGGCATGGAGTGGTAGTGAATTCTGCTCCTAATGGCGCGCTTATAGTAATTCCTTTAGAAAGTTTTTCTACTGTTTCTGTGCTGACCTTGTTTCTTACCTGTACTAAATAAGTTCGACTATGCGGTTGTTTGCCCTGAAATAAGAGGTGTGATTTTTTTATCGGTTGTCAACAGTAATAATCCTTCCGACTCCTTATCTAGTCTACCGATAGCATGGGTGCCTTCAGGAAATTCAAAATCAATAGATCCCAATAACCGAACATCATGTGTACTCACAAACTGAGACACCATATTAATCGGCTTGTTTAGGATAAAATAGCGGTGTCTCTTCACAGCAGCAAATTACTTAATTTCGCTTATGCAACAAACTTCAAATGATCCATTGCATGGGAAAACGCTTGAGTTTATAGTAAAGAACTCATGGCCCATTTTGGATGGGAGGTATTAGGACAGCATGTTCGAATCAATTGTTTCAATAGTAACCCTAGCGTACAGTCAAGTTTGAAATTTCTTCGAAAAACACCTTGGGCCAGAAAAGAGGTGGAAGAATTGTATATTCGAATGATCAGCTAAGTCTAGCAAGTAAATCAACGAGTAAAATATAGTTATGCCATTATTGACTGCAACACCTATCCTGGCTTTTCTCGAACTTAAAGAAACTGTTTCTTTTTACAAGAAATTGGGATTTGAGTGCAATGATAATTGGGAAGAATACCTGATGTGCCATCGGGATAGTATTAGCATTCACTTGTGGAAGTGCAATGACGAGAGTATTCCGAAAAATACCGGATGCTATGTTTATGTAAATGAAATAGACGTGCTATATAAGGAATTGTCTGCATTGAATATTATTCACCCGAATGGAAAATTGGAAGATAAGCCATGGGGTATGAGGCAATTCAGTATTTTGGATAATAGCGGGAATATTATCCATTTTGGGCAAAGCCTTGTTTAAAAGCTGAACTTTTCATCTTTCATATAATGTGATTAACTTTTAAAACACCTTGGGCATTTGATGTTGCTTAAGTAAATTGCAAAACTTATATAGGGCACTTTATCACTAATATTTACAATAGCATGGCTTCTACTATCAATCAAAAATGAGGATCTATCACAGGTATTTAGGATTTTTTTAGCAGGTATTATGGCTGTGTATGCGTTAAGCGGTGTTGTGTTGATTTTCAGGAGACTGATTTCCTGAAGCAAGTGAAGCAAAATGAAAAGCAATTGAAACCAAATATGCTAATTGAGGAAGTAGGAAAGGAGTTGAAATTGCGTGATTTGAAAGCGGATAAGGAGGAAGGGGATATCATTAGTTTCAAGCAAGGCACTTATAATAAAGCTACTGGAATGGCCAATTACACTACCAAGCAATTGCCTACAGCTATTGATAAGCTTACTAAACTTCATAAGGCATCTACAAAGCAACCTTTGTTTTATTTGAATATATTCTTTGGAGTGTCTTTGCTTTTCTTCGTCATATCTTCTTTTTGGATGTTCATGCCTAAGACCGCTATTTTCAAAAAGGGTCTATATTTTACGATTGCCGGGGTGATACTTACTGTTATTTTACTGGTTCTATAAACTTTAAGATATAGCTACAGAGCGGGTTATTTTCCCGCGGATTTCGGGGATTACGCGGATGTGGTTGTTGTTGACAATATTGAGAAATATCCATTTTTTATCTTAATGAATTGCATTTTATTTTTTCGCAGATCTTTTGTCCGCCTTTGGCGAACAAAAGCGGAATAATAGCTAATTTCCTGGAAATAGAGATAATCTATTATTTCTCTTACTCATGTGTTAACAGTTTATCAGGGACGAGTTTAGATGATGTAAGGATAAACTCGTAACCCACAACAAAAAACATCTTTCCTGCCTTCCCGGTTATTATCCCCCTCATAGGTTTTATCTATGTGTTAATAATTTAAATAGATAAAATATTTCGTCATTTCCTTGATACCTTCACCGTCCCTAAGCTAAATTTTTAATCAATCACATTTTGGATATGGAACAAAACCAAACAGCAGCTGCACAAGATAACGGTGCCGCAAAATGCCCTTTTCATGGTGGGGCTTTCAAACAACCTGCAGGAAGTGGAACAAGGAATCGCGACTGGTGGCCGAATCAGTTAAAGTTGAACATCCTTCGTCAGAATTCTAATCTTTCAAACCCGATGGGTGAAGCTTTCGACTATGCGAAAGAGTTCAAGAGCCTTGATCTGGCTGCAGTGAAAAAGACATCTTTGAATTGATGACTACATCGCAAGACTGGTGGCCTGCCGATTATGGCCATTACGGTCCTTTCTTTATAAGGATGGCCTGGCATAGTGCCGGTACCTATCGTATTCATGATGGTCGTGGTGGCGGCGGAGCAGGTACACAACGCTTTGCTCCCCTCAATAGCTGGCCTGATAATGCGAATCTGGATAAAGCCCGCTTATTGCTTTGGCCTATCAAACAGAAATATGGCAAGAAGCTTTCCTGGGCCGATTTGATGATATTGGCTGGTAACTGCGCCCTTGAATCCATGGGTTTCAAAACCTTTGGTTTCGGTGGTGGTCGTGAAGATGTTTGGGAACCAGAAGAAGATGTATACTGGGGTTCTGAAAAGGAATGGCTGGGCGATAACAGATATACTGGTGACCGTGAATTGGAGAATCCATTAGCGGCAGTGCAAATGGGACTTATTTATGTAAATCCGGAAGGACCTAATGGTAAGCCTGATCCAATGGCTGCTGCAATAGATATTCGTGAGACTTTTGGCCGCATGGCGATGAATGATGAAGAAACAGTAGCGTTAATAGCTGGCGGACACAGCTTTGGAAAAACACATGGAGCGGCTGATCCCGGGAAATATGTAAGCAAAGAACCAGCGGCTGCAGGTATCGAAGAACAAAGTCTGGGTTGGAAAAATACATATGGAACTGGTAGTGGTGGTGATACCATTACTAGTGGTTTGGAAGGTGCATGGACGACCACCCCAACAAAATGGAGCAATAACTTTTTTGAGAACCTCTTTGGCTTCGAGTGGGAATTGACCAAGAGCCCGGCAGGTGCCCAACAATGGAGACCTAAAAACAATGCAGGCGCAGGTACAGTACCTGATGCGCATGATCCTTCAAAACATCATGCTCCATTTATGCTTACTACTGACTTGGCATTGAGAATGGATCCTGTTTATGAAAAAATTTCAAGACACTTTTTTGAAAATCCTGATCAATTTGCAGATGCGTTTGCACGTGCCTGGTATAAATTGACACATCGTGATATGGGGCCTATCGTCCGTTATCTAGGACCTGAAGTTCCAAAAGAAGCTTTGATTTGGCAAGATCCTATCCCAGCTGTTACTCATAAACTGGTTGATGATGCAGATATTGCTTCATTGAAAGCGAAAGTATTGGCTTCTGGCCTTACTGTTTCTGAATTGGTATCAACAGCATGGGCTTCGGCCTCAACATTCCGTGGTTCAGATAAACGTGGAGGTGCTAATGGGGCACGTGTTCGACTGGCTCCACAGAAAGACTGGAAAGTAAATAATCCTGCCCAGCTTGCTAAAGTGTTGGGAATTCTTGAAGGCATACAACAGGAATTCAATAATAGCGCTGCTGGTGGCAAGAAGGTTTCATTGGCCGATTTGATTGTATTAGCTGGTAATGCAGGTGTTGAACAAGCAGCGAAAAATGCTGGCCAAGATATTAAAGTGCCATTCACCGCAGGACGTGGTGATGCTTCGCAAGAACAAACAGATGTTGAATCATTTGCTGTTCTTGAACCGAAGGCTGATGGTTTCAGGAATTATGTGAAGTCGAAATACCCTGTATCTGCCGAAGAGATGCTGATTGATAAGGCACAACTATTAACGCTGAGTGCTCCTGAGTTGACAGTTCTTCTTGCCGGTATGCGTGTTTTGAATACGAATTTCGATCAATCGAATCTTGGCGTATTCACTAGCCGTCCTGGTGCTCTTACAAATGATTTCCTTGTAAACCTCCTCGATTTCGGAACAATGTGGTTTGCCACTTCAGATGCACAGGATGTTTTTGAAGGTCGTGATCGTAAGACAGGAAAAGTAAAATGGACAGCAACCAGGGCCGATCTCATTTTTGGATCTAATTCTGAGTTGAGAGCACTGGCTGAAGTATATGCTTGTTCAGATTCACAGGAGAAATTTGTAAACGACTTTGTTGCAGTATGGACGAAGGTGATGAACCTTGACCGCTTCGATCTGGTTTGATTTTATAATAGTATTTATTAGTAGTGATAGGTGGTCTGGAAACGGGCCACCTTTTTTTATCGTATTAACATAACAACCCCTTTTTGTTGCTGAACAGGTTGACCTTCTAACTGATAAACCAATGTCCATGCAAAAGTGTTTGAACCAATTATTGCACCATTAACACTTCCATCCCAACCTTTGCTGTTATTGGATGATTGGAATATGATAGCCCCATATCGATTAAAGATCTTGAAATCGTATTGCAGTATATTGCCATAAATAACTGGTCGAAATACATCATTCTTTCCATCGCTATTTGGAGTAAAAGCATTTGGTACAAATACACCTACCAAACAATTGCTTTTCGCATCAATATAAATACTGTCTTTGCCGATGCAACCAAACTGATCTGTTCCCTGTAGCCAATAAATTCCGATTTTATTGACTGTTATAGAAGGTGTTTTACTTCCATCATTCCATAGATAGCTACTGAAATTTTTTGAGGCCGACAGGGTAACTTTCTCGTAAGGACATATTAAGATATCGCTAGGTAAGAATAAAGCAGGCGTTGGTTGTATGGTTGTGATTTTTGTAGAATCAGCGTTTTGGCATCCATTCACATCTGTAACAATAACAGAATAACTGCCAATTCCATTAATTGAAATTGACGAATTAGTTGATCCTGTATTCCAATTATATTGAGTGTAACCGGCACCAGGATTCAATAATCTCGACACCCCTCACATAGAACCGGGTTCTTGTCAAGAGTAGGTTGAGGAAGTGCAAAAATAGTTGGTACGGCAAGTGTATCGTAGGATTTACATCCGAAATTTGTTGTTGCTATTACCGAGTAGCTACCAGCGCTTTTGACCGTTAGTTGTTGACTGTTTGCACCAGTATTCCATTTGTAATTTGAAAATCCGAAACCTGCATCTATTATAAGGCTATCGTTCGCACAAAAGCTTTTATCGTTACCAAGGTTTATTGCAGGAGTTTTATGAACCGTTATTCTTATAGTATCATAACCAAAACATCCGGGAGTCATTTCACCAATAATAGTATATGAAGTATCTACCAGAGGTTTTACAATAATGGATTGACCCGTGGTTGCACTTGTTTGGTATGAAGGGCTCCATTGGTAGTTCATGAAGCCGGGGTTTGCTGTTAAGTGTACCGTATCATTTTCACAGATAATTCTGTCGATTCCGATATTTAAAGGTACCGGCGGAGCTAAAATGACATTGATGGTATCGCTGAGTATATTGTCGCAGGAATCAGTAACCTTAACCCAGTATTGACCGGGTTGATTAATGGTCAGTAATGAATCGGTTGATCCATCTTGCCATTCATAATGTGTATACACTTTTCCTGCATGAAGTGTTTTTATATTTCCGGGACAGATTTGTAAATCCAGGCCAAGATTCACAGGAGGTGTAGAAGAAGCTGCAATGATAACAACAGAATCTTCAGTAGGAACACAACTCAGGATATTCCTTCCATAAATTGCATATCTGCCAAAACTCTTGAAGCGAACAGTTACTGATGAATCGGTTTGGGCAATTATTTGCATTCCTGATAGGACAGACCAATTAGTCGGTTGTCCACATGTATTATTCTTATGACTCTTATAAGTATAAGTCGTGAGATATTACAAACACTAGCGGGTCCTGTTACTTTTATATAGCTGCAGGAGTCTATATAGTCTGGGCATTTATAGCGCATTTCGGGGAAATAATTTTCCCAGGGTATCGTTGTTGATTCAATGATATTAGTAGCTGCTTCATCTAAAGACCATTGAACAGGCGAGGATGTAATTACAGGGGAAAATACTTCCCAATTTTGAGTGCCAAAATAGCAATTAGCATTTGGGTTACCACCAGATGAATCGACAGGGACAACTGAAAGCATTGTTCCATATGAATAGGTGGCTATGGTAGGACTAAACTCAAGTCCCCCTACAATAGAACCGTCCTTTGGTCCTGGTGCATTGAAATAATATCTTGCCTGTCCAACCCCACCAATTGAATTTACCCACTTTACCTGAAATGTGGAATCTAACCTGATTTGCTTTGAAGATCTACCCTCTCCTTGTAAAGAAAGCGGATATGCCCCAGCGGTAATTATATAATAGTTTTTTCCAGAAAGCGTGATATGTGACACACCGGCTCCAAATGGTCCTTCTATTGGATTTGGGGTATAAATTTCTGATATTATAGAAGCCGTAATCACATTTCCTGAGGTGTCAATTTGCATCACACCACCAACTGTAGGTCGTAAGTTGTTTCCAGAACCAGAGATAATATTCATGACAATTGTGGTATCCACATTAATCATTTCTCCAATAATGAAAGGCTGCGAATTACTTAAGTATTTCTTAGTCCATACAGTTTGTCCTGTAGTAAGATTGATTTTACTAATAAAGGTTCCAAAGCTATTCAGGTTATCATAACCTACTCCGCCTGAATAGTAGACATATCCATCTTTAACGAGGATATTCTTAAAACCACTTGGCCAAAGAACATTTAAATCATAATGTCTTTGCCAAACAATTAGTCCATTTATATCAAAGCGAGTGACATTGAATGATGTAAATGCATAGGGAGAAGAAATTGTAACAACACCTCCGTCTGGAGTTGGTTCCAGAGCCAGAAATCGTTGGTAGTTTCCTGCGCCATTGCTTAAACTGTGATTCCAAATGATATTTCCGGCTGGATTAATCTTGGTCAAATTAAGTGGACTTCCTGAAAGAGTAGTTAATAGATAAATAGTGCCATCCTGAAGTTCTTTTGCAGCAGTTACAGAGCTTGCCCAGTTCCAATCTACCGGCATTTTTCTTCCCCATTCCACACAACCCGAAGGTTTTGTTTTTATAACTATTCCTGTTTGCGATTCGTGATGGAAATCTGAGTAAATCTTGTCGCCAAAAATAAGATTGCTTCCATCTTTTAAAGTGATTATGCCATTCATTTCATGATCCCTGTTAGGAAATCCATACGCACTTTTGTATTGCCAGTGTCTGATGGGAATTGACCTGGAAAAAAATAATATGAAATGGCCGTGTCTGAACAACTACCATTATAAGCAATCAATTTTACAGTCGTAAGACCAACACCAATTCCCCAGTTAACAGGGTTGTTAATAGGGAAGGAATTTCCATCAATTATAAATTTGTAATCTGTTGCATTGATACTAGCACTTTGAAAAAGTACAAGTGATGGACTGGTATGAAAGACAGAGTCGCCCTCAGGAATCATCTTAGCAATAACACCACAATTATTTGTTTGCTGCGCAATTACAGGAATAGCAGCAGAAAGTCCTAACAAAAGAACAATCAAAAAAGTCTTTAGTGAAGATGTGAAATGATGGATTACAGACACTTTACAAAGGTAGAAAGTAAATATTGATTTTAAAATAGGCTGACACTTATTTGGCCATTATATTTCACTTTTCGGTTCCTGATAGATATAACATATATGTTTAACAGAATATCCGTTAAGCCATCAAAACACAAGGAACATCCAGCAAAAAGCTGTGTGTTTTATTCGTAATCGGTTGATTTGTATATAGTCTAATAAATATTGTATAAAATTCAATACCTTAATTGCCTAATATCATTGCCATGAAACGTCGTCAATTCCTCCAAAACACTGCGTTATTATCTGTAGCTGCCTTAGCAAATACAAGCGAACTATTCGCCAGAGCACCATTAGTTAATAGGGTAGGTCTGGGATTGTTTTCTATACCAAAGATGTTGGATGAGAACTTTGAAGGTGCCTTTGCCATGTTAGGTAAAATGGGATATAAAGAAGTGGAGAGTTTCGGTCCATATGAGTTTAGTACTGAAAAGGCAAAGTCAGGTTGGGCAGCTGTCACCCCTCAACTAGGATTTAAAGGAAGCGGCTTCTTCAATAAAACAGCTGAGCAGTTTTTGAATGCAGCGAGATCGAATGGTATCAGTATCCCATCAATGCATACGGATATGGATACATTGCAGACAAAAATGGGTGAATTAGCAGAAGCCGCCCATAAGATTGGTGCTAAATATGTGGTGCTTCCATCGGTTCCTGATGCAGAAAGAAAAACATTGGATGATTATAAAAGAGTAGCGGAGAAATTTAATGCCATTGGTGATGCAGCAAAGAAAGAGGGAATTAAGTATGCGTATCATAATCATGGATATGGTTTGTATAAATTAGACGATGGTTCTATGCCATTGGACATCATTTTCAATCAAACAGATCCGGGATTGGTTTATTTTGAAATGGATGTGTATTGGACTGTTGCTGGAGGTGCCGATCCTGTTGAATTATTCAAGAAACATAAGGGTCGTTATAAGATGATGCACGTAAAGGATATGAAGGAACAAAAAAGATTCTCTGGAGATGGAGGTAATGCTACTCAATGGATCGCCCTATTCCCATACATGACCTCTTGTGGAGAGGGAGTATTAGACCTTCCCAGGATACTTACTGCTGCAAAGCAGAATGGAGTTGATCATTTCTTTGTTGAACAGGATATGGTGGCTTCTCCAGAAATTGCTTTGAAGAAAAGTATTGACTACATTAAGACATTGAAATAAGAGATTGCAAGTAGTGTTATCAATAACTAATGACCATTTGAGAAGATGGTGGTAAATGGCTTGTAGATTTATTTGCAATACTAATCTCTCCGTGATTAAAGCAACTGTAGCTTCTTACTAAACTATTAATAGTTCGTCGAAGACTTATTTGACTAAAACGTCTCTTTGACCACATACTTTAAAAAGTAAGCAAATGTTATTATGGTTACGTTTAAATCTGCCATTTAATAACTGTAACCCAGCTCAAGAGAACTAAAACAAGATCCAGTAGTGGAATAAATCTTTACTTATTTGAATTCCGTAATAACCTAAGATTATTTCAGACTTTTTAATTGTCGATTATATTAGTTAAATCTTTCGAACCAAAATAAACCTTTAATAATAGAATTTGAGACCGACTGAATCAGAAATTCTACCTTTACAGCCAATATGAATTTATTTACCACCAGAGGCGAGATTGTTGTTACTTGTCCAAAGCGGCTGGCCCCTTTCCTTGAATTAGAAATTAAAGAATTAGGCTTCCAGACAGAAGAAACATTTATAACGGGAGTTCGATTGGCGGGCAGTATCAACGATTGTATTAAACTAAACCTTAATCTGCGTTGCGCCAGTCAGGTATTATATAAGCTGAAGCAATTTGAAGCGATAAATGCAGATGATATCTATAAACATTTGCTGGCATTTCCTTGGGAAGATATAATTCCAGAGAGAGGCTATTTTTCAATCACCAGTAATGTAAATAACCCAACTATTAACAATAGCATGTTTGCCAATTTACGGGTAAAGGATGCTATAGTTGACAGGTTACGGGATAAAAGAGGCGCCAGACCATCGACGGGTTCTGAACTTACCGGGGCGGTTATTAATCTTTTCTGGAAAAACGAAAACGCTGAGATTTTCATCGATACTTCTGGCGAATCATTAGGAAGACATGGATATAGGAAAATACCTGGTCAGGCACCTATGCTAGAAGCATTAGCATCTGCAACAATCTATGCTACCAATTGGGATCGGAAATCTCCATTCGTTAACCCGATGTGTGGTTCCGGTACTATTGCTATTGAAGCTGCCATGATAGCCACCAATAGAAGGCCCGGACTGTTCCGTACTAATTACTCCTTCATGCATCTCCAGGGATATGATGAATCAGTTTATTTCCGCGAAGATGCCTTGCTGGAAGAGCAAATTAAAGAGGTGCCCGAACTTCATATTATTGCCACAGACCTTAGTGCAAGGGCTATTGAAAATTCAAGAAAGAATGCAGTGGCAGCAGGTGTAGCTAACCTTATTGATTTTAGTGTTTGTGATTTTGCTGATACCAAAATTCCACCCAATGTTCCTGGGGTTTTTTATGTAAATCCTGAATACGGGGAAAGGCTAGGTGATGTCAGGGAATTAGAAGAAACCTATAGTCGTATCGGTGACTACATGAAAAAGCAATGTGGTGGTTATACAGGGTATGTATTTACCGGTAATCTGGAGTTGGCTAAAAAGATAGGTCTTAAAGCGAAAAGAAGAATTGAATTTTACACAAGCACCATAGATTGTCGTTTGTTCGAGTATGAATTGTACAGTGGAACAAGAGCCACTCCCAAATAAATAACTCTTCAAAATGGAACTAGCAGCATTACAGAAATTAGTGCACGATCGTTATTTCGAAACGGATAATGCCAGAGGAATACACCATACAGCTTTATGGTTTCATGAAGAAGTAGGTGAACTGTCTTCAGCCATAGCAAGAGCTGATAAGGAAAATGCCAAAGAGGAATTTGCCGATGTATTAATGTGGTTGATGACTCTTGCCAACCTTATGGAAATTGATATGGAAGAAGCTATCGCCTCTTATCTCGCCAATCCTCGTAAAATGCCATCCAAATAATTATAAAGATTATCTCTAATCTATAACCGATATTAGTAGGAGTAAATGGTAAAGGCTATGAATTATCTAAAGATCACCCTTCTCCTTGTTTTTCTAAGCGGATGTAGGTCCAGAAATGATGTAACCCTGGAGATAAGTAATTCTTCGCAAGTTAATTTTGATAGTGCTGTTGGGTTAGTAAATGATCATAAATTCCTCATCAAGACTATTGAGCCTGGTAAAATAATTACTCTCAATATTCCAATATCTTCTATCAAATTGAACGGCAACGATTTTATGCTTCACCTGAATTTATTCAGCAAAAATCTAAAGGACACCTTAACAGGAATGTTCTATACCGACCTTGGCGGGAATCCAGGCAGAAAATATCTAATTGATATTAGTACTAAAAAAGAAGTAGGAATTGCTGTGGAATATTAGAGTGAAGAAGCGGTTGTACTTATTCCAGTTACAAATATTTTAAGAGGAAGATCTATTGCTTTTTCCTTCAATCTAAACTCTGCGTCTCAGCGGTTAAACACTTTTAAAATTCAGGTTCAATATTTATAACGTATCACTCCTTTCTTATCTCATAAACAAAATTCACCATCGGCTTCTCCCCATAATACGTCACTTCTTCTTCCCCAATCTTGACTCCTCCTATTCTTTCCATCGCTTTCTGCGAACGGATATTTAAAGCCCCTACATGAAAGATAACACGATCGAGATACTGAAAAGCATAATCTAGTAGTAGCTTTTTTACTTGTGGATTGATCTTCTTGCCCCAATAGGCTCTTGATATAAATGTATAGCCGATCTTGATTTCCTTCTGTTCAGGCAGATGATC
The DNA here is from genome assembly GCA_016721085.1 of Chitinophagaceae bacterium. GTDB lineage: Bacteria > Bacteroidota > Bacteroidia > Chitinophagales > Chitinophagaceae > Endoryza. Next base: position 13,835 of record JADKJI010000021.1, read on the forward strand.
ATAGAATCTTGTGCAACCAATTACTTCTCCAGTTTTAAGATCCTTTGTAAGGAATGCTCCTCCCGATTCCATAGCACCTTTGAAATAATTTCGGAACACTTCTTCTTTATAGCGATCCGGATTTGGATGTTGTTCCCAAATCAAAGGGTCTGAGGCTACGGCATATAATACATCAAAATCCTCCTCTTTTAATGGCACTAACTCAATTGTATCGTTATTTAAATAAGGTTGCAAGTTCATTTGGTCTGCTATTTTTGGAAGTATAGTTTCGTTTTAATTGATATTCAAATTTAGAGAATCATAATATCATTTGTACATTATGATTTTTATTAATGAACAATGCAATTTCAGTAACTTCCTTTCTTAACGACCCATGCTGATGTTTACATCATTGTCCCCAACCAAAGCTCACTACCCTATACTTGATGGACTTAGAGGAGTTGCTGCGATATTAGTAGTCATATTCCATCTCTTTGAAGCTTATTTCCCTGTGATGGCGAATCATCCAATGCATCATGGGTATCTGGCAGTGGATTTTTTCTTTTTATTATCGGGATTTGTAGTTGGCTATGCGTATGATGATCGTTGGAATACAATGAGTGTTTGGCAATTTTTCAAGATCCGGTTGGTTCGTCTTCATCCTTTTGTAATTGCAGGTGTATTAATTGGTGGCATTAGTTTCTGGTTAGATCCATTCAAGATGGGCCGACCAGACTCTACATTTTTTGATCTTGTAATAGCAGTATTACTTGGATTTTTATTGATGCCATCACGCGATATCAGGGGTTGGGGTGAAACTCATCAGTTAAATGGTCCCTGCTGGTCATTGTTACAAGAGTATATCGCCAATATATTCTATGCATTATTCGTAAGGAAGTTCAATAAGATTGCTTTGACAATTCTAGTAATCTTAAGTGCTATAGCCTTAACAATTACTGCTAACTGGAGAGGAGATGTGGGCACAGGCTGGAGTTATGAAACTTTCTGGATAGCATTTGTACGAATGATGTTCCCGTTTTTTGCAGGCTTATTGTTATTCAGAACCGGTAAGCTAATTAAGATGCGTTTTGCATTTCCTATTTCCTCTCTTATTCTGGCAATATTATTTTTTCTCCCAACATTCAAGTTTAATGGTTTTTATGAGGCAGCCAGTATCATCATAGCATTCCCGTTGATTGTTGCAATAGGAGCGGGTGGAGCTGTAAGTGGAGCATGGGCAAAGATTTGCAAATTTGCAGGAGATATATCTTATCCGATTTATATCACGCATTATCCCTTTATCTATATCTATACAATGTGGATTGCTACAAAGAAGCCAAGTCCAGCTCAGATAGTTCCGGTGGCCATCGGATTGTTTTTCTTCTTCATACTACTTGCTTATGCCTTATTGAAACTGTATGATGAACCAGTACGGAAATGGCTAAAGAGGAAATATCTATAATTGATCTGCCGATTTTTTTATTACTGCAAAGTAAACTTCAGCTCTAATTTGGAAGCCTAGACGTTTATACATTTCGATGGCACGAATATTATCTTGTCTTACATGAAGGAATGGAGTCTCTCCATTTTCAATAATTGTTTGGCAAACCATTGATGTAAGACCAGAAGCATAATTTTTCCCAAGATGATCGGGATGGGTACATATGGCACTTACTTCTGTATAGCCGGTAAGATGCAGGCGTTCGCCAGCCATAGAAATTAAAGTATCACCTGAGTAGATGCCAAGATAGTTGCCGAAATCGATGGTCTTTTCATAAAAGGGCCCTGGTTTGGTCTTGGCTGTCAATTCAAGCATTTGAGGAATATCTCTTGATTCAAGTTTTTGAATAGTATGGGATGGATTTGTATAAGGTTTAAAATCCAGACATACCAACTGGAATAAGGGTAGTGAGAATATGATTTGAAACTCTGATGGCAGTCTGGGTTGATTTACTTTCATGATAGAGAACGACCTGTTTGAAGGTAATGCTGCGATGAGAGTATGGAGGTCTGATTCGTCCCAGTTTTGAAGTCCAACAAAAGGAGACATGTTTTCCGGGTAATATTTCAAGTTGTCATTGCCAGAGTTGTAGTGGTTGTCGACGGAGCTGAGTGCTTCCCAAACGGGGTTGTCAAGTAAATGCGCCATGGGCGTGAAATTAGGAAATGGATTTGAGATGTCATCTCCCGAGATGTCATCTCGGGAGATGACATCTGAGGAGGGAAAAACGGTAGATAATGGGAAAATCCTCAGGCTTTTTTAGTTTTTTAAACTCAGGTTGACATCTCGGGAGATGTCAACCTGGAGGAAGTCAACCCGGGAGAAGTCAACCTCCCTTATCAAAACCTAAATCCAACTGAAAGCCCTGTCCTGAATCCAGGCAAAAACCCACTATACGCCGCTTTCACATTCCTTGCAGAAGCATTTACCGTAACGGTTGCCTTGTCTTTTATAAGTGGAATATCATTGATGAAGTTCTCTATCTCATTTTGTGCATCTGCTGCGGCTGATGGATCCCAGGCAGAACCACTTCCCTGTTCCTGTGCATCCAGGTTGAACTTGGAAGTATTAGCTTCCGGTCCCAGAAAATACCAATCAAATACGATTCGTTTGGCTATCATGAATTGTAATCCTAATTGTGCTCCAATGCCAATTCCACTATATGTAGTGGATAAATTAAAGGGCTTGCTTACAGTTTCAATTGTAAAATTCGTAGTAGTCGTAGCTTTATTGTCGACATATTTCACGTAAGGCTCAAAATAAAACCCTGTCATATGCCTTTTGCCCAAATACATTCGGTAACCAGCCATTACAGAAAGTGTTTTTATCTTAAGCGTACGGTCTTCGTTATCGATGTTCCTTGTGATATTCGTTTCACTTGGGAACCCGAAATTGAATGTGACCGACTTCTTATGCTTAAAATTGTATTCGCTTCCTAATCCTATTTTACCAAGAGCCAAACTGGCTGGCGCCCATTTTATTACTGTTGAACTGTTATAGTTTGAAGATTCTTGTGCAAAAGAAGAAGCAAAGAAGAGTATCATTAATGATAAGAGAAATGTTTTTTCATAATAGTGGGGTTAAGGAAGATTTTTAATGAGGTTAAACCTGTTTAAAAAGTAAATTTCGTACTATTCCCTCAGCAAAACTATTATATAAGCACTAACACCTATTTTAACGCCGACTCTTACTGAACTATTATGCTTATTCTTCCAATTTTAAGGTATTGATATCAGTCCTGATTCTTTCGATTTCTAATGCAAGTGTGCCATTATAAACACCCCTGATTCTCCTGTGCTTATCAACCAATATGAAGTTCTCTGTATGAAGAAACTCGTTACCTGTTTGGTAATAACCTATCGAATCACCTGCAAAATACTCGCGTTTTGCAAGTGAATATATTTCGGACTTATCTCCTGTTAGCAGGTTCCATTTTTTGCATCTACTTTATTGTCAAGTGCATACTTTTTCAATACAATAATACTATCCGCCTCGGGAGTTACTGAATGAGAAAGTAAAATGATATCTGGGTCATTCTTATATGATTCCTGTAACAATTGCATATTAGTTGCCATCTTCGGACATATTCCCCTGCATCTGCTAAAGAAGAAATTAGCGACATAAATTTTACCATTTACATAATCCTGTGTGATTGTATTTCCATCCTGATTGGTAAATGAGAATTTTGGAATTGTATGTATACTTTTATACGCACTATCTGCGAGTGATATCCATTCGGGAGTCCAGTCTGGTTTATTGAAAAACGGAAGACTTTCGTTTGTGGCAATAGGTACATCTTCCGCTTTATTATCAGAAGAATTTTGATTGCAGGAAAATAAAGAGGAAGTAATTATTATTCCAATTATATATAAAACAGATCTTACCATTAATTTTATTTAGAGTATTGATATAGTTATCATTTGCCTGGATTCATGCAAAGCTTTAATCCGATTAATCCAAAACGTCTTCCATTTTTTACAACATAATTAGCCCTTATAACGCCATTTTCCCACCACATTTTCTGACTTCCCTCTTCATAACCTTTTCTATAATGGAATATTCGATAAGATTGTCCATTCTGGTACCATTCTTTCAATACACCCTCATGCTCTCCTTCTTCGAAATGATATTCAAATTTTGGATTTCCATTTTCCCAATAACCAGTATGGGTTCCAACTTTCTTGCCTGAACTGTAATATCTCGTTTCCTGTATAATATTCGGAGAATACCATTTTTTTGAAATCCCTTCTTGCAACCCATTCCTGTAACTCATAATAACAGCCGTATCGCCAGTAGTGAATAGTCTTATTACATGGCCATTATACTTTCTATCATTATAGAATAATGTATCCTGTTTATTTGTGAAAGAAGGATCATCTTCTCTATATGTAATATCAGGAACACCTGATTCTTGCATAGTAGCCTTCTCTATTGATTTCTTATCAAGAACATTCCTGAAAGTGATATTCTTGCAACTTGAAATAACTAGTGTAATAAGAAATATCAGTAAACTATATCTCGTCATAGTGCTATTAATTACTTACAGTGCCAGGTGTTCCAAAATAGCCACTGCCGTTAATATAGGGGTCATTGTTCGTAACGTGGTAATGATAAATTCCATTGGGATAATCTGTAGTAGCATGACTATGTCCATGGTAGGCATCGAGGTTCGACTCTGCTACAGCCACCCCGTTTTCTTCAGGACCATATACAGGAAACCCATCTAACAAGAAACCAAGCAACGATGACTTTGTTGCTGTAACTGTAGTAAGATATAATGGCTCTACATGATAGTGATACATTCCACCTGGTGCAGGATGTCCCCAGTATTTATCAAACGATACCACTTCATTAGTCAAGGGTTGGTTCGGACCAGCATATTGATTAAAGAATGGAACCCCATTCAGGGAAACACCTATTGGTCCAAGAGGTGTGGCCTGGTGGCTGGTAGCCTCCTTGGGATTCAACGGAATTTTGAAACTGTAATTCTTTTCACTGATGGAATTTGGATTTTTTGAAAAGGTATTCCCTTTAAATGTAGTACCAGAAAAGTCTTCATATAAGCTACTGGAAGTAGGATAATAGATGCTTTTATGGTCAGGAACACCTTTTGATTTTATAGTAATATAGGTTCCATCAGAAGTGATGCTGGATGCGCCATAGACTTTTTTGTAAACATCAGGAACAGTAGTGTTGTTGCTTCCAGATGAGGTAGTATCAGTATTTTTAGAACAGCTACTAAATAGTATGGCCCAAAATACAACAGAATAGATCATTTGCATGAGTATGGTTTTAGCTTTTAATGAGTGGCAGGGTTGCCCCATAATAGATATACAGACATATAAGATGTGCTTGGAAAGGAAATCCTTCTCTTAGTTTAATTTTTATTCCTATTTATTTTCAGGGGAAGGGTTGATGATTAATCGTATTTTTCATCTAAAACCTTCCATTTATTACCAAATAAGACCTTAAAAAAGAAAAATTGTCGTGAAGCGAAGGAATATTTACTGGCAAGCATCTATACTAATTACAGATTGAATGAACAGGCACTGATAAAGCAATTGAAGCAGGGCGATGAAGCGGCTTTCAAGTGGTTGGTAGATAATTACCGCAACCGCATACATTATAGCGTGCTTAACATTCTGCAAGACACATTTGAGGCTGAAGATGCTACGCAGGACACATTCATTCAGGTATACCATTCTATCCACGATTTCAAGGGAGAGGCAGCATTATCGACATGGATTTATAGAATCGCTATCAGGAAAGCGTTGGAAAAATGCAGAAAAAAGAAGACCCGTCAAAGATTGCATTCCATTATACCCTGGTGGATGCCGGAAGAGAAGAAAAGCGTGGATACTGCTTATATGAACCCTGGTATCTCAACTGAGAATAAGGAGAAGGCAAGTATCTTATTCAAGGCAATTGATACTTTACCTGAGCGCCAAAAGATAGCTTTTACCCTCTTGAAGGTTCAAGGAATTAAATATGAGGAAGTATGTGATATTATGCAGTTAGGGGTAAAGGCTGTAGAGTCTTTAATTAGCAGGGCAAGGGAAAACCTAAAGAAAGAACTGGATCATTATTATAATTCATAAATCGATTGATATGAAAAGAAAATCTACAATACCATTAGATGATCATCTTCCCATTTTAAATGAGATGGTGGAAGTGGGCACCGATGATTTCTTCTATACCCGACTTAAAGCCAGGTTAGAAAAAGAAGAAGGTGGTTCTGAGTGGAATTTTCCTGTAAAACCGGCCTGGTTAATTGCAACGCTTTTTATTTTGTTAGCTGTGAATTGCTTCACACTTATCAGGCAACATAACTCAACGGACCTGCAAAATGAAACTAGTACAATACAAAGTTTTGCAGCTTCTTACGATCAAACAATCAATACGTCCATTCAATAGCAATTATAATGAATAAGGTAACAACAAATAAGATATTACTCTGGTTGGTTATCATTTTGCTGATAGCTAATGCAGCCACCCTTAGTTTTTTATGGATGGGAAGACCTTCTGCACGTCCACCTGGGGGAGGAGCAAAAGATTTCCTGATAAAGGAATTGAAGTTGAATTCAAATCAGCAACAAGAATACCAAAAACTAATTGTGGATCACAGGGAAGCTGCGGAAGTATTGCGTACCAAAATCAGGGAGGCAAAGGATGTATTGTTCGAAATGATAAAAGAACCCAATACTTCAGATAGTGCTAAACAAAAGCAAGCAAAGGAAATAAGTGGCTACTCTGAAGAATTAGAACTTCTAACTCTTCATCATTTTGAGAAAGTAAGAACCTTATGTACTCCAGAGCAACAAAAGAAATTTGATGATATACTGCATCAGGTTACTTCCATGATGGGTAATCCAAGACCACCAATGGGTCCTGAAGGTAACAGACCACCCGGCCCACCTCCCGGAGGTCCTGGCGGACCAGGGGCTGAATAATTCGGTTATATATGTTAGTAGCTATTTTTTAACAATTTTAGATTTTTTTGACCGAAGGAAATAGTAAGCAGCTGTCTCTAATTATTGAAGTGAAAGAAAAGCACTATTGTTCCGGAGCAATTGGTGTTTTTATAATCTTCTCATTATTGGCAGTTTTAAAATATAAAATCATGAAAAAACAGATAGCAGTATTCAGTATAATGATAATGGCTTTATCAGCCAGCGCTCAGGAGCCTCCTAAGGGACACAAACCGCCCACTTTAGATGAAAAGATGGAAAGAACAAAACAGGTGATGCAAAAGGAAATTCAATTAACTACTTCCCAATTACAATCCGTTGAAGCAGCTTTCAAAAAATTCTTTGTAGCTGCCGATCAATTAAGGAAAGATAATCCACCACCCCCACCTCCACCCGTTGATCCAAAAGTGAAAGCGGCCTTTGATAAGTTGGAGAAAGAAAGGGATGAAACAGTACGTAAAGTTTTGTCGGCCGAGCAATATGAAAAATATAAAGCCGCTGCCAAAAGAATGCAGCCCCCACCTCCAGGTGAAGGGGGTAAAGAAGGGCCACCACCACCTCCAAGACAATAAAATCGATTTGCCGAGATGACATCTGTATTGAGAAGTGATCTCAATTTCTTCAGATGTCATCTCGAATTTTTCTTATCAATACTTCTAAAAATGAGGAAATTCTTTTTTTCTACTCTATCCATTCTTCTTTTATTTACTTCCTGCAGGAAAGATCCTTCTGTTACACAGGATGTAGTTGACCCGTTAGTTTATAACCCGGATTGGACAGATGCCACGCACGGTAATGTAACACCAGACTATACTACTGTTTTCCCTCAGGATGCTGTTAATACAATTGAGATCACTATAGGTGCAACAAAATGGGCATCGATTCGGAGTAATATGACCAGTATCTATGGCGCTGATTTCGGCTCCAATGTTGGTGGTCCTCCTCCAGTTCCTGGTTCTACTACTACCGAACCCAGCTATGTAGATGTAACCTTGAAGTTTAATAATAAGACATGGAAGAATGTTGGATTTAGGTTGAAAGGGAATTCCACTTTACGTTCAGCATGGGCCAGTGGAAATTATAAACTTCCTTTTCGACTGAATTTTGATGAATTTGAAGACACGTATACCGGAGTTACTAACCAACATTTTTATGGATTTGAAGAATTGACTTTTTCACCAGGGTATAAAGACCAATCCCTAATACGTGAAAAATTAACAGCTGATATTTTCAGGATGGGTGGAATTCCTGCACCTCAAACTGCATTTTATAGAGTGTATGTAGATATCGGGGCGGGATTAAAATATTGGGGAGTCTATTGCAGTGTAGAGGTGCCAGATGACAATATGATCAAGAATCAATTGAGTGAAGAAAGTGGTAATACGTATAAGCCAGAGAGTACACTCAGTGGTTTTGTAGCTTCCCAATTTGAAAAGAAGAATAATGAAACAACAGCCGATTATTCAGATGTTCAACAATTCATTTCAAATCTTAACAGCTCTCTTCGAACAAGTAATGCTGCTCAATGGAGGACTAATCTCGAAAGTAATTTTAATATCGACCATTTTACAAAATGGCTTGCTATCAATAATGCCATTGTAAATTGGGATACATATGGTGCTATGGCACACAACTATTATCTTTATAACCATAGTACTAAAAATTTACTTTGGATTCCCTGGGATAATAACGAGGCGCTTAGCAAGAGCCCGGGTATTACCGGTACTGTAAGTGGTGGTGGTCCGGGTGGAATGAGTTGGGTTATCGCTATCCATGAATGAAGTAACCAGCTCATGGCCACTGATTCGGTTTGTTGCTGATGACCCTGTATATTTTCAGAAATATAAGGAGCATCTAAAGACCTTCAGGAATACAGTATTCATCCAATCAGAAATGGATTTCCTGATTGATAAATATTATAACCTGATCAGTCCTTATGCCATTGGAGCAAATGGTGAACAAACTGGATATACATATCTTACCAGTAGTGCATCATTTACCAATGAAAAACAAAATTTGAAAACTCATATAAGTAACCGGCGAAGTCTTATCTTGATGTATGTTCCTTAATTGATATTCATGCTGGATAAAAGTCTAACTACTTTCAATACGATATCTCTGAACAAGCTTGAAGCAAGCGGTTTGTTCCAAAAACGTCTTGACCGTAAATATGTAATTCCCAGGTCTATGATTGGTGAATTATTAGAGTATTGTAGTGATTTTTATGACATACTTACTATTGATGATTCGAGAATTTTTGACTATCAAACTACATATTTTGATACGCCCGATTTTAATTTCTATCACCAACACCAGAGTGGTAGGGCAACCAGGAAAAAGTTGCGGGAAAGGACATATTTGAATAGCGGTGAAAAGTATCTTGAAATTAAATGTCGTACCAATAAGGGCACAACAGTAAAACACCGTATTGTAGTTGATGGTGCTATAGATTTGAGTGAATTTATTGAGAAGCATTCGGGGTTTTCGAAAAACATACTTTCCAATACATTAGTGACAAGATATAAGCGAATTACTCTCTTCCATAAAACAAGGGTGGAGAAGGTTACGCTTGACCTTGATCTTACTTATTTAAGAGGGGATCGAATAGTTTCTTACCCAAATATTGTGATGGTTGAAATAAAAGTGCCAAACTTACACGAAGGACAGCTTTTTCACTTCATGAAGAATCATGGTATTCGGAAAGGCTCTTTGAGTAAGTATTGCCTGGGTATGATTTCGCTTGATAATGGAATAAAGCATAATAGATTTAAAAGAATATATACGCGACTTGTAAACTTGAATAACTATGGATTCTCAGGACTTCTTCATCAATAACCCTTTGTTTATGACTTTGATTATCCATTATGGCATAAATCTGATTGCTGTAACGGCATTGGTTCGGCTTATTTATTTTACACATTATAAGAGAACTGATCTGTTTCTTACTTTTTTCGCTTTCAATAGTATCATCTTCTTTGTGACTTATCTTTTGAACAAAGTCGAGATGAGTACTGGTGCCGCTTTTGGCTTATTTGCTGTGTTTTCCATGCTTCGTTATCGTACCGAGGGAATATCTGCAAAAGATATGACTTACTTGTTTTTAAGTATCGCCATAGGTTTATTAACTGCAGTGAGTCAGGGAACCATTATCCAAATAGTTCTCATCTGCTTAATAATATTGTTACTCACTTTTATATTGGAAGGAAACTGGCTGATGAAGAAGGAGTTTACAAAATCAATATATTATGATAATATTTCATTGCTTCATGAAAACAAAAAAATCGAACTGCAACAAGATCTTGTTAATAGAACTGGTTTGAATATAAAGAGGTTTACGGTTGATGAAATTGATTTTCTGAAAGATGCAGGTAAGATTACTATTATTTATACCGAAAAATAAGAACATGCGATTTATTTTTCTTTCCATATTTCTATGTTTGCTTTCTAGTATGGCAATAGCACAAACAAGCTCATCTGACCCTGTAGATGTTCAAGGATGGTACGGTGTTGGAGTGAAATTCAATTTGCCGAAGAAATGGTCTTTAGATATAGATTATCAAACAAGATGGATAAATAACCTTTCCCTCTATAACGGTTCATATATTAGCATTACAGGGCGAAAGAAGATTGGAAAATTAATCGAACTTGGTGGGGAGTATAGGTTGGCTTTGGTAAAGAAAGGCGTTTATCATAGGTTTTCATTTGGAGCAGAGGCTAGTAAGAAGCTCGATAAACTCGAATTAGGGTTACGTTTATTAGTCCAAAACCAATTACAGGATTTTGTTGATCCAAATAAGACAAATGATACAGATGCTTTTTGGCGAGCCCGATTAGGAGTAAAATATGAGATCAATAAAATATGGGAAGTTTATGTTTCTACTGAACCTGTTATGAAATTCAGTGGCAATTATTTTGTTGACAATTGGAGGAATACTGCTGGTGTTAAAGTGAGGATACTGCCTCATACAAAACTGGACTTATATTATATCTACCGACCCGATTTTGCTAAATCGAGTTATAATAGATACTTCAATATCATAGGATTCAATATAGATTATTCATTTCCGAAGAAAAAGAAGAAATAACTGCGATATCTTTAATTCTTCCGGCTGTTACATTTCACTGTTTATCATGCATCAAATTCACTCCTCAATTTGCTGTTTGAGTTCAATAGACTACTTTAAGTATATGAGTATTTACACTTAGCAATTTTTCTATGAAGAGTATAAATAATCATGTATAAATAATTGAAAATAAAATAGTTAATTCTCCTTTATTGCTTCTCTTACTTGAAAATAGCGCACGAATTATTTTCGCAAAAAGACATTTTCAATTAGCTTGTGTGTTAAGGCATGAGTAGTATCAATCTTAATATGGAGAATTGTCATAATGCGTTAGGAGGGGTTCAGATAGATTTGAAAGCAGGTTCGTGTTATACAATCCGCACTTTCTTCTTTTTATTACTTCAATCCTGCAATACATCTGAGCTCCAAATCAAATGGTGAAAAAAAATCCATCATACGAGGATTTAGAAAAGAGAGTCTACGTTTTAGAGCATTCCCTCAATAGGATAAGTGATGCCTGTGTGGCCTTCGATACTTCCATGAATTTTGTTGGTGTTAATGAAGCAGGAGCTATTTTTTTTGAAAGCACGCTTGAGCGTTTGGTAGGCAGAAACTATTTTGAAGTGATAGAGGAGTCACGGGATAGCCCAGTATCAAAGGCTTTCTTAAATGCCATTCAACAGCAAAAGGTTGAAATCATTGATGCTTTTTCCAATAAAAAAAATAGTTGGTATTCGTATCGAATCTATCCTTCAAATTATGGTATTTCGGTCTTTATTCATGAACTAACAGCAGCTGATAAAGCGGAAGCGATTCTGAGAAAATCTGAAGTAAGGGTAAGGACAATGTTGGATGAACTTCCTGATGGAGTAATTGTTGCCGATGAGCAATCAAAAAATTCGTATTCGCCAACCGCACCATTTGCAGCATGCTTGGATATAGCAAAGAGGAATTGGAAACAATGGGGGTAGAAGATATACATCCAAAAGAAGATCTTCCAATTGTTTTTAGGGAGTTTATGCGGATGGTATCCATGGAACATTCCAAAGCATCTCATCTGCCTGTATTACGGAAGGACGGCTCTGTTTTTATTGCTGATATTTATGCAGTTCGGTTAGAGTTGGATGGTGTAATGTCTTTATGTGGTGTTTTCAGTGATTTGACCGAAGCAATTGCAAGTGAAAACAGGATACTGGAAGAAAAAGCAAAAGCAGAAGTAAGTGAAACCAAATACAGGTTGCTTTTCGAAAATTCTCCCGTGGGTGTTGTCGCGACCGATGACAAAGGGCAGATTTTATTGATTAATAAAACTCTAACTGAATTAACAGGATATAGCACCCTCGATTTCAACAGTATTGACCAGTGGTGGTCAATAGCCTATCCAGATATTGAATACAGAAATCAATTGATGGAGGCCTGGAACAAAGCTGTTGTGGAATCGATGATGACAAAAAAAAGCCATGCCTCCTCAGGAAGTTATGGTGTATTGTAAAGACGGGCGGTATCGATATTTTGAAATCACATTTGTTTTTGCCGACCAATATAATATAATCACGTTCGTTCATGTTACAGATTATAAAAAAGCACAGAAGAAACTGCTTGAACAGGAAGATCGGTTTAATCAATTAGCAACACATAGTAGAACAATAACATGGGAAGTAAACAAGGATGGTTTATATACTTATGTTAGTGATGTTATTTTTGATGTGCTGGGATATAAAGTGGAAGAAGTGGTTGGCAAGTATCATTTTTACGATTTACATCCGGAAGAAGGAAGAGCGGAGTTCAAAAAAGCCGCCTTTGCTGTATTTGAAGACAAAAAAGATTTTAATGATTTAGTTAATCAGATAGTATCAAAATCCGGAAAATTAATTTGGGTTTCAACCAATGGTATTCCGGTATTTAATCCTGATGGTTCCTTAAAAGGCTATAGGGGCAGTGATACGGATATAACAACTCGAAAACAATCTGAAGAAGCATTGGCTGCCAGTGAACAAGATTATAGGATGTTGTTTGAGAATATGGCCCAAGGGGTGGTGTACCAAGATGCAGGAGGAGTGATAATGAAAGCTAATCCTGCAGCTCAGCGGTTACTTGGTTTAACAATGAACCAAATGATTGGCCGGAATTCTGTTGATCCTGAATGGCATTGTATAAAAGAAGATGGATCTGATTTTCCTGGAATTGAACATCCTGCTATGGTTGCATTGAAAACAGCCCAACCTGTAAAAGATTGCTTAATGGGAGTTTTTATTCAGTCTAAGCAAGATTATACCTGGTTGTTGGTAAATGCAGAGCCTGAGTTTAAGAATTATGAATCGAAACCATATCGGGTATTCACTACGTTTACTGATATCACTGAAAAGAAGAAATTCGAAATACAACTGATTGATAAGAACAGGCAGTTAAATCTGATTATACAGAATATACCTGGAGTGGTGTTTAGCTGCATTAAGGATGAGGATTGTCATATGCTGTTCATCAGCGATTATATTTCTGAAATAACAGGGTATAAACCCAATGAAATAAACAGGGGGAAATTGGTGACTTTCAACCAGCTTATTCATCCAGACGATAACAGGAAGTTGAGGAACTCCATGGAAAAAGCATTTGGGAATAAAGAGAAGTACAATTTTATTTATCGCTTGCTTACTAAGGACGGTAAATTCAGATGGGTTTATGAAATCGGAGAATTTGATTCATTTGAAGGATCAATCGAGAATAAGAAGATTGATGGGGTGTTATTCGATTTAACGGAGAAAATAAATCAGGAAGAAGAAAAGCTCTCAGGTATATTCAAGGCTACCGACGCTGAAAGAACAAGGATATCACATGAAATTCATGATGGGCTTCAGCAAACACTTGTTGCTTGTAAAATGAATCTTGAAATTGTAAAGAAGGAAATCAGTGTCATCAGCCCTAAGTTGCAGGATAGGTATTTGACTGGCCTTGAAATAATGGATTATGCCATACAGGAAAGCAGAACCATCGCTCGTTCACTACTTCCTAAACATGTAAATGATTTCGGTTTTATTGTGGCTTTGGAAAATATGATCTCTAATATCGACAAGAAGATAGAGTTCAAATTCTACCATCATGATATCATGATAAAGGATGATACTATTGCCCTTAACCTTTATCGTATTACTCAGGAAGCAATAAATAATATCATAAAGCACTCTCAAGCTACGAAAGTTCAAATAAGCCTAACTAAAGAAAATGGCCAGATTGTGTATACCATCGATGATAATGGAATTGGGTTCAACATTGATGATATCTTACGTCCTGAAAAGGGGATAGGTTTACAATCAATGAAGAGTCGAGCAATTGGGCTTGGTGCTAATTTCGATATTTTTTCACAACCAGGAAAGGGCACCCTGATTGTTATTGAATTTCCAGCTTCCAGTATTAAGAATAATTCCTAATTGTTTATCGTATTGTATTACTTGCGGCTTCAAAATTAATATATCCCTGCTATTCTTATTTTCTATACGTATTATCCATAATTTAGATAACAGTTAGTGTATTTTGGATAAGTTATTCTTGCAAATAAATGCTCTAAGAGCAACATCATTATATGATACGAATTAAAGGATCTTATTTTCTATTGCCCATCTTTATACAATTTATTTCTTTCGTTGCATACTCTCAGAACTTTCATGTATCAATATATGGTAGTGATAATAATTCTGGAACAAGCACACACCCACTGGCCACTTTTGAAGCTGCTAAAAGAAAAGTAAATGAGTTTAAAGCAAAACATGATTTAAAATCCGGAGTCATAAATGTTTGGATTCATGGTGGAACATATGATCTCAAAAATACATTTTCTCTAACTGAATTGGATTCAGGAACGCTAGCAAACCCAATTGTTTGGCAGGCAGTAAAGGGTGAAAAGGTTTCTATAACCGGTGGGAAAACTTTACCGGGAAAGCTGTTTCGAAAAGCACTCCCCAAAGAAATAGTTGCCCGGCTATCACCAACTGCGAGAGTCAATGTTGTATCGATTGATTTAAAGAAGTATGGGATCAGCGATTTTGGTAGTTATAAGCAATATGGGCATGCATTGCCAGTAATTCCTTCGCCATTGGAATTATTTTACAATAATGAGCCAATGCCTGTTGCAAAGTATCCTAATAGTGGATTTATAAAGATTGGAAAAGTTGTCGACAAAGGATCTGTCCCAAGAATTGGAGATAAGAGTGGGAAAGGGGCTAAGTTTCATTATACCGAATCACGAATTAATCGATGGGTTGGCCAAAAGGATATTTGGCTTCAAGGCACTTTCAATTATGGATTTGCAGATGATTGTATTGAGATTTCAAGTATTGATTCTATAGATAATTTGATAACACTTACATCCCCGCATTTATATGGAGTTGCTTCAGGAAGGGATTTTCAGCAATACATTGCTTTGAATATATTAGAAGAATTAGATAGTCCCGGTGAATGGTATTTGGATCGTTCCGATGGAATTCTTTATTTCTGGCCACCATCAGACTATAGTAAAGCGGTGTTTTCAGTATCTCTTCTTGAGAAACCCATTATAACTCTAAAGAATACGAGCAATTGCACTATAAAGGGGTTACAAGTTGAATCGGGTAGGGGTATAGGAATTTATATGGAAAACAGTAGCAATTGTTATATCAGCGATTGTGTTGTAAGGAATATGGGAACATCTGGAATATTCATGGGGCAGGGGGCGGAATCTTTTTCAGATAGTTTGTCGATTGATGATTACGATGGTAAGGCTGTATCTGAGAATATTGGAAGTTTACAAAATCACATTTACAAGTACACGGCATGGGATAGAAATGCGGGACATGATAACGGTATTATTGGATGTGAAGTTTATAATACAGGAAGCGGAGGTATCTACTTAAGTGGCGGAAGTAAACTTAAATTAATAAAGGGTAATAATGTAGTGGATAACTGCAAAATTCATGATTATAACCGAAGGAATAAGTTTACCTGGGCAGGTATAAATATAGATGGCTGCGGAAATAGTGTTATTCATTGTGAGATATATAATTCTGACTGGCAGGGGATATATGTACATGGCAACGATCATGTGTTTGAGTACAATGAGATTCACCATGTAACTTTAAATTCGGATGACACATCTCCTTGGTATATAGGACGAGATCCAAGCGACAGGGGGAATATAGTGAGGTATAATTATTTTCACCACTGTGGAAATCCAAACAGGATGAACATGGGTATTTATTGTGATGATTCTTCAACGGGAGTAACTGTTTTTGGTAATGTATTTTATAAGATGAGTACGAATCATGGGGTACTATTTTCAAATTCTGGTTGGCATTTGGTGATGAAGAATAATATAGTAGTAGATCCCATATCTGTTACTGCAGAAATTTCTGCTCATTACTATACCTGGGCTGCCGGGCAAACAGTAAATATGTTTGGAGAAAAGGGTCTATTGAGAAAGAGATTAACGGAGAATGTTCATTTTGATAAACCGCCATATTCAACAAGATACCCGGAACTGCTATCTTATCTTGATCCGATTATTACAGGAAAAGAATGGCAGGGTATGAGGTCGAAGGGAAATGAGCTGAGTGGTAATGTGATAATTGGTGGTCCGGCGGAACCTGTAAGTTTAAAAGGGGGTGAATATGCTACAATGAGTTCAACGAATAATTATGTTAGTAAAGATGATCCTGGATTTGTAAACATGAAGGGAGGTGATTTTACTTTGAAAGAAAGTTCGATAGTTTATAAGCAGATTATAGGTTTTCAGCCAGTGCCATTCAGGGAGATGGGTTTGCGGAAATCGAGATGACTTCTCCCGAGATGTCATCCTCAAGAGTGGACATCTCCCAAGTCTTAAACACTAGTTGGTTTTCTTACCAAATATGCTTTTTCACCATTCCATATACAAACTAAGTTATTAAAAATAAAGTAGTACCCTACCACTAAACCTACTTTCACTATCGCAACTTCATAATAGTTTTGAATTTTGTTCATTAAAATTTAAAGCTATGCCTATCAATCCAAGGTATTTGGCAACATTCGAGTGTGGGAAAAAGTATCATGTATTTAACAGAACACACAAAGGCTTATTACTTTTTAAGGATGATGATGATTACAACAGATTCCTCGAGAAAACGGTTAAATACATATTGCCATATGTAGAAATGCACTCCTTTAGTTTGCTGCCAAATCACTTTCATTTCTTCTTTCATTTCAAAGAACTTCCGGAAGAGGTGTATATTAAAAAGTTTAAATCACCACATGCATTTTTGCGGGAACAGTTTAGATTTTTATTTATTTCTCACACTCTTTACATGAATGAAAAGTATGAAAGGCATGGAGGTTTGTTCAGCCGGCCATTTAGAAGAATTGAAGTGGAGGGAATGGAGTATGCTAAACAGATGATTTTTTATATTCATTGGAATCATGTTCACCATGATATCTCCAACAAAATAGAGGACTATCCATATAGTTCTTATTATGAATTTATTTGCGATTGTCCTGGTTTAGTAAAAAAAGAGACTGTATTAGAGTGGTTTGGTGGCCTTGAGAATTTTATAAGGGAACATAAGGAGCAGGGATCTCATTACCTTAATTTTAAGTTCAGGATGGAATAAGTGGTTGTAAAAACTATAGGAAAAAATGAGACTAAAATGAGGATTTTCTCATTTTTTTTAGTTTTTTCCTCTTCTCCGAGGTTGACATCTCCCGAGATGTCATCTCGGGAGATGACATCTCGATTACCCCTCACACATCCCTCTCATTAAACGACAACACCAAATTATCAATCCCCGCCTCCACCTTCCTGTACCTCACCCCAGCCATATCCAACATTAACCGCGAAGCCTTGGCCGAATCGGTTGACTGATATTTATCTGAAAGAAACACCACCTCCGTTATGCCAGATTGTATGATCGCTTTTGTGCACTCATTACATGGAAAAAGTGCGGTATATATCTTACACCCCTTTAAATCCATCCCGATATTATTAAGGATGGCATTTAATTCAGCATGACAAACAAACGGATATTTCGTATCAAGAAAATCTCCCTGTTTGCTCCAGGGAAACTCATCATCACTGCAACCTATCGGTAATCCATTATACCCAGCCCCTACAATCTTGTTCTTATCATTCACAATGCAGGCTCCCACCTGCGTACTTGGGTCCTTACTTCGTTTTGCCGATAATAAGGCTACACCCATAAAATATTCATCCCATGAAATATAATCTTGTCGCTTTTTCAATTTGTTCCTGTTTGAATGGATTAATCTGTTTGCACGAATTTATGGTTTTTGAGCAAAAGCAATTAACAGCAATAGCTACTTCCATATATGAAATTTCAACCTGAACTTCTTTTCAATGATTAATGACCGCCAGTCTATAAATAGCAATGCAAAAAGTAATAAAAGCCCCACCAGTAATCCAGCAAATGATTTAAAGGTGAGTATGCCCCTAAGCAAGCTTTCTGTATTCTCTGTGGCATATTTACCTAATAAAACAGCTGCACTGTCGCTTATGAATTTTCCTGTAAAGAAAGCAGGTATCAGATAGATAGGCTTCATGCGGGCAATTCCGCCTGCTACAAATAGAGGTGTGGAAGGAAGTGGCATCAATGTATATAACAAAATGAAGAACTGGCTTTTCCAACCATTATCCTTTAACTGGTTTCCTAAAAACCGGATATCATCATTTTTGGATTGGATGAATAACCTGTTTGAGACTTGTGGTATATAAAGTGTAAGTATATATCTGCCTATGATGGAACCAATAACCCCTATGAATATTACAGGCCAAACTGGTAAACCAAACATGATTTGGAAAAGTATCATTACCGTGAAGGCAGGTGGCAAGGGGAGAGGGGTGATATCCACCGCAATCGCTCCTAAAAATACCAGTAAATATTGCCACCACATATAGCTTCTGTTTTCTTCCTTCTAATTTCCATCATTCCACACATTAAAACCACGAGCAGGCTCCTGATTGGAAATGATTGTCATCAGGAAAACGCTCGGCCTTCCTATTTTTTTATGTGGAAAGGGTAATTTGTTGAAGCTGTAGAAAGGAAATTACATCCAACTGAATAGGCCACCTTTATCCTGCGCAAGGTAAACGCCATCTTCTCGTATCTCTACCGGCCAATGCTTAAGGTAATATCCCTCGCCACTGGTGTTACGACCATTTTTGATACTGAATTTGTAACGGTGAAGAGGACAAACTACATTTCCCAGTACGTCTATATAGCCACTTGAAAGCAGCCCTCCGGCATGCGGACATTTATTTGCGAACGCGAATAAGCCATCTTCGAATTGGCCGATACATAGTTTTTTGCCATTGAAGTCAACCAAAGCTATCCTGTTTTCTCCGAATTCAAGTTCGGCTTCTGCTGTAGCAATCTTATGCCATGTATACCCTTTTTCACTCATCAGTATAGGAACTCGCTTTTATATGGGTATCTCACTTTGTAAATCTCGCGAACCTTATTTAAGATAGTACTGCGTAATTCTTCAATGTTTCTTTTTTCGGTAGCTGAAACGAATACACAATTGCCCTGCAATTCATTTTCCCATCTTTCTTTTAGCTCTTTTATAATATCAACTTTTACTTCTTCTTCCAACCAGGGATCAAAAGTACTTTTCTCATAAAGGTCCATCTTATTGAAGATGGTTATTATCGGTTTATCGAATGCTTTTATTTCCTGTAAGGTGGTATTTACTACACCTATCTGCTCTTCGTATTGGGCGTGTGAAGTATCTACCACATGAAGCAATATATCTGCTTCCCTTACTTCATCCAACGTACTTTTAAAACTCTCAACAAGATGATGTGGCAGTTTTCGGATAAACCCAACCGTATCACTTAACAGGAAAGGAGTGTTTTCAAAAACTACTTTTCTTGTAGTAGTGTCAAGTGTTGCGAATAATTTATTCTCGGCAAAAACCTCACTCTTGCTTAATAAAGTCATGAGGGTTGATTTGCCTACGTTGGTATATCCAACGAGTGCTACCCTTATGAATTCTCCCCGGTCCTTACGCTGTATCGAAGCCTGTTTGTCAATTACGGATAGACGTTTGCGTAATAAAGAGATTTTATCTTTTACTATACGACGGTCGGTTTCAATTTCTGTTTCACCAGGTCCTCTTGTACCAATACCACCTCCTAACCTTTCCAGGTGACCCCACATACCTTTCAATCTTGGTAATAGATATTGGTATTGCGCCAGCTCTACCTGTGTTCTTGCCTGAGCTGTTTTTGCCCTGTTTGCGAAAATATCGAGGATGAGATCACTTCTGTCGATTGTTTTTGCATCAATGGCTTTCTCGATATTCTGTATCTGTGCACCACTTAGTTCATCATCAAATATCACCACATGTATATTGCGACCCTCAATATATTTCTTGATCTCTTCCAGTTTTCCTTTGCCTACAAATGTGCGGCTATCGGGATGTGGTAGTCGTTGGGTGAATCGCTTAACAGCAGTAGCGCCAGCGGTTTCGGCAAGAAATGCCAATTCCTCCAGGTATTCTTTTACCTGTTCTTCAGTCTGTTCTTTATGGATTAATCCAACAAGTACAGCCCTTTCCTCTTTTTGTATCTTATTCTTTTTATCTATCAAAACACCTTATTTATACTGCAAAAATAATTTAATTGAAATTGGTAGCGGTTTTAAAATGAAAAAGCGAACACCTTTCGGTATTCGCTCTTCAATATCTTATCCTGTAATTACAGTCCGCTGATAGTAATACCAACCTGTAAAGGGCGGATATCTGGTCCAAATCCGTCTTTTACAAAGGCATTTAACTGGTAACTGGCGTAAATACTGAAAATTCCGTATCCGATTCGGCCCATGGCACTTATTCGGCTGGAATTAAAGTAACGCTTGGCTTTTTCTTTACTTGTGTAAGCGTTTAATGTTGTACCTGTTGAGTTCTGGAATGTTTTACCTTTTGTTCCTGCGCTTAACAAGGTTCCAACTTTTACACCAAGGGCAGCTTTAAAACTCTTATTTGGAGTTTCCGGGTTTTTTGTAAAACGTAGTTCTAATGGAGCTTCAAGATAAGCAGTGGTGAGCTTGTATTTCTTGAAATGGCTGGTATCTGATTTATCCTGGAAGGTCAGTTCATCTTTATCCTTACCGCTAATATCAATATATGTTTTGCTGAAATACACATTATCACTGGCAATACCGGCACCAAGTGCTACACTGATTCGTGGATCCGTTTTAAAAGGGAAATCGAGAAGGAAGTAGAAATTAAATGTACGCGGAATGCCTTTCGTATTGATGGAATCAGGAACCTGCGTCCAATGATTATATCCTAACTGAATCAGGAAATGGTCTTTGGGCCTGTTGGCGATATTTATCTTACTCCAGTCCTTTTTGGGTTTCGGTGCATTAAAGCTGCTATCCTGGGCATTTGCCGTAAACATTGCGAGCGCCAGTACTAAGAAAACTACGTTCTTCATAATTTCGTAATGAGTGTCAAAAGTATCTTCTAACCGGGTTAATGAAAGGTTAAGTTTGGTTTTTGGGGTATAACCGGGATGGAAAGAAGCAACCCTCTATTACTTGTCAATTTCCATTCGCAATTATGCTTTTCCAGAAACAAATCAGGCACAAAGGTCAAAGATTCACATAGTACTGATGCCATTTTGGTTTCGGCTATGTGACCCGTTTCCCTTGTGCCTTCGAAAAAAAACTTCAACCGTCATTCCAAAACCAAATCTTCCTGTCTTCCCGGTTATTAAAAGTGGACCCTGTTGGGATCGAACCAACGACCCTCTGATTATGAGTCAGATGCTCTAACCGTCTGAGCTAAGGGTCCTTCGGAGAGACCGTTAGCTTTTGGCTGCCGGCCTCCGAGGCCTGCAAAAGTAGAAAAAAACAGCAAGCGACACCAATAAATTCTTAATTACAAAATACATTAATTTGTGGGCAGCTAAGATTGGGTAATTTGGGTCTTATCTTCGATTGCTATTATTATGTTATCTCCTTCAGAAATAAGGGAACTTCAACGCAGGCTGGCCGTTTATGACGACGAATCAGCCTATAAGGAATTATTTCTGGTCTACTATAAACCACTTCAACAATTCGCGTTCTCCTTTATTAAGTCTCAGGAACTGGCCGAAGAGATCGTTTCAGATGTTTTCCTGAAAATTTGGGAAAAAAGGGCTGAATTGGAAGCTATCGGGAACCTGAAAGTGTATTTATATGTAAGTATTAAGAATACCGCCCTCAAATATCTCCTAAAACAAAAAAGACAGGTAGCTATAAGCCTGGATGAACTGGATATAGAGCTGGAAAGTTTCCATTGGACACCAGAAGAACTTATCCTGACGGCGGAAATGATGAAAAAGATAGAAGAAGCTATCAATGACCTGCCCCCCCGCTGCAAAATAATTTTCAAACTTATAAAGGAAGACCAGCTTCGTTATAAGGAAGTAGCAGAAATTCTCAATGTTTCTGTAAAAACCATTGATAGTCAATTAGCTATAGCGCTTAAAAAGATCAGCAAAGCTATTCAGCTCGACCTGGAAAGGGTCATCCGCAATAATTAGTTACACTTATTTAAAAAAAAGTTAAAAAGGACTTAGTAGATTTTTAGGGGAATCGGGTCCTTAAGGTTCTAGACTGCCTGTTTGTTTATGCAAAACGATCGCTTTTGGGAATTACTTGCCCGTAAAATTGCCGGAGAAGCCTCTGAACGAGAGCTTCTTGAGCTGGAACAGGCGTTGAAGTCAGATCCACATCTTCATTTTCCTCTTAATACATTTACTGATCTTTGGCAGCCAAACAAGGCTAAAACTTCTGAAAATGAAGAAGTTGCATCGGCATGGCTAAGGCATTCTGTCAGAATGAAAGAGGAAGGTCATATTGTAAGTCATAAGGAGCTTCCCCCAAGTTTTGAAACAGTATTGATAGAAGGCAGCCGTAAATCGCCCCGTCGTTTTTATTTCTGGGCTGCTGCCGCTACCCTTGTTATTGCCTTATTGGGTTGGTGGGTTTGGGGTCCTTCCCAATCTGTTGCTGAAAAGATGGCAATGACCACAAAAAAAGAACCGAATAGCGAAGTATCTACAAAATATGGTTCTAAAACCAGGATCCAATTACCAGATGGAACACAAGTTTGGCTGAATGCAGGCAGCAAATTGAACTATACCAACGATTATGGAAAGAGTGTGAGGGAAGTTCAACTTATTGGTGAAGGTTTTTTTGATGTGGTGAAAAATCCACAGATGCCTTTCATTATTCATACCACTTCAATTGATGTTAAAGTACTGGGAACAGAATTCAATGTTAGAAGCTATCCTGGAGATAAGACTACAGAAACAAGTTTAGTAAGAGGTAGTGTTGAAGTAATAGTGCGTAAACGCCCTAATGAAAAGTATATCCTCAAACCCAATGAGAAATTAGTGGTGCTGAATGAAGAAGCCAGCCCTATCCACGCTACGCTGCCACGACCCAAACCAGTGGTAGAGCCAATCATTGCCATAAGAAAACTGACTTATAAGGAAGGTGATTCCATTTCTGTTGAAACAGCCTGGGCATTTAACAAACTGTCATTTATTGATGAGCCCTTTGTAGAAGTTGCTAAGAAAATGGAACGCTGGTATGATGTGTCCTTCGAATTCAGAAATTCAAGTCTTGAAGATCTGCGTTTACAAGGATCATTTATCAACGAAACCTTACCTATTGCCATGGAAGCCTTGAAATACTCATTCCGGTTCAAGTATGAGATTAAGGGCAAGAAAGTTATAGTCTATTAGAACTCTTAAATACAAAACGATTGTTTATGACTAACACCCTCAACAGTTCATAACATATCATTAAAAAACGGGAAATGTTGGCGCATTCCCCGTTTGGTAGGTTATTCAATAGAGACCATCCTTCGACAGAGGTTTCTGTATTCAAACCCTTAATGATAAAAATATGAAAAAAAGTGTATCGATTGCTAGGGCCCGGCAAGCCCTGAAAAAGCCGCTCTTGATTATGAAATTAACGTTGCTACTGACTGTTTGCTGTGTCTTTCAGTCCCTGGCCAATGTAAACGGACAAACAGTAACGCTTGCTGTTCAGGATGTAGAGATTAGTAAAGTATTGACAACCATCGAAAAACAGGGAAATTTCCGGTTTCTTTATAACAGCCGGTTAAAAGACCTCCAAACGAAGGTTAACATCAATTTCAGCCAGGCTGAAATTACAGAGGTGCTAGCCTCTTTGTTTTCCGGAACCACTCTTTCTTTTATAAGATTGGAAAACAACCTGATTGCCATCCGTTCAGAAAATGCGGAAGTTCCTCAGGATAACAAAATTACCGGCCGTATTACCAGTGATGCAGGAGAGGCTCTTAACGGGGTTTCTGTAACTATCAAAGGCACCTCAAGAGGTACAGTAACCGATAATAACGGTAACTTCTCATTGGTGGTTCCTGATAATGCTACACTGGTTATCAGTGCTGTTGGTTATGAATCACAGGAACTGGCTGTAAACAAGCAAACCGTATTCGCCATCAAATTGGTTCAGTCTCAGAAAAAGCTGGATGAAGTTGTGGTTATCGGTTATGGTACTGCCAGCAAAAGGGATTTGACAGGTTCTATTACCAAGATCCTTGGAAAAGAAGTTGCCGATCGTCCTAATACAAACCCTGTTGCTTCTTTGCAAGGTAAAGTAGCAGGACTTTCTGTAGTAAACTCAGGCACCCCGGGTGCTGAACCAGATATTCGTATTCGTGGTACTGTTAGTATCGGTGGCGTTAAGCCATTGTATGTTGTTGATGGAATATTCAACGACAATATCGACTACCTGAACCCTAACGATATCGAATCAATAGAAGTGCTGAAAGATCCTTCTTCATTGGCCATCTTTGGTATCCGTGGTGCATCTGGTGTAATTGCCATTACAACCAAGAAAGCCAAGGCCGGACAGATTGTTGTGAACTTCAATTCATCTTTCGGTTCAAAGAAACTGGTTGATAAGATTAAGATGGTAGATGCTGCAGGATTCAAAACACTATTTGATGAAGAGCAGGCAAACATCGGTGTACCAACAAACCAATTGTTTGATTATACTAAATGGACAGGAAATACTGATTGGGTAAGTGCCATGACACGTACTGGTCTTTTCAATTCAAACAATATTAGCGTAGCCGGAAGTACAGAGCGTAATAAGTTCTATATGGGCGTTGGTTACACTACAGACGAAGGTGTGGTTAAGCATGAAAAACTGGAAAAGATACTTATTGCCATCAACGATGAGTTGAAAGTTAGTAAGGCCATCAAATTAGGTTTCAATTTCAATGGTATTCGTCAGAAACTTCCATTCAGTCAGGCAAACGGTTTATTGTATGATGCTCGCAGGGTATTGCCAATAACTGAGCCTTTCAATGAAGCCAATGGAGTTTATACAGAATTAGCTATCCAGTCTGCTCAGATCGGTAATCCATTGATGAATCTGGAAAACAAATGGGATAAGGAAATCAGGATTGAAAACAGAATGGTAGGTAGTGTATATGCAGATATCAACTTCCTACGTTTCTTCAATCTTCGTACTACTTTCTATGGTGATATGTCGAACCTCGATAACAACAGGTACAGTCCTATCATCTATACATACAACCCAACAGTTGGTCCAAACGGTACTGTATATAAGGATGCCAATAACAGGTTAACTGCAGTTGATCAGTCAAATCAAAAATGGAATAAGTTCCAGCAAGATTATATCCTGACCTTCAAGAAAACTTTTGGTGATCATGGATTGACAGCAATTGCAGGTTTCACTACTTACTATAATAATTTCAGAGGAATTTATGGTAATGTGAGTCAGAAGTCAACAGGTGATTCAATCCCTAATGATAAAAGATTCTGGTATATCAGTAATGGATTTGGTGATCCATCTTCACAAAGATCCAGTTCTAATCAGTGGGAAAAAGCAACTGCATCAGGTCTTTTCCGCGTACTATATAACTACAAGAACAAATATCTGCTGAACGGTTCATTCCGTCGCGATGGTTCTTCTCAGATTTCTCCAGCTAACCGCTATAAGAATTACTATTCTATTGGTGCTGGTTGGGAAGTTACACGTGAAGATTTCATGGCTAGTCAGAAGTTCATTGATTTCCTTAAGATCAAAGCATCATGGGGATTGCTTGGGGTACAGAACACATATGGTTATGATTATCCTTTCTACCCTGCTTTGCTTACAGGTAATACAGCTGTATTCGGTTCTAATATCGTTCCTGCTTATTCATTGGCTTACGAACCAAACCGTAACCTGACATGGGAAGTGGTGGACAGTAAGGAAGTTGGATTTGAATTGTATGCTTTCAACAACCGTTTACATGTTGAAGCTGCTTACTATTCCAAGCTTACAAAAGATGTAATGACCATTGTAAACTTCGGTACAGGTCAGCGTCGTTTGGATAACGTAGGTAGTGTGAAGAATAACGGTATTGAATTAGCGGCAGGATGGGTTCAGAAACTGACTCCAGACCTCACGCTTACAGTTAATGCAAACTTTACCACATTCAAGAATAAGGTTATTTCTCTTGGAGGTGATAAGTTGTATGCAAGTGAAGAAAGGCCAAACCAAACAGAAGCTGGTTTCCCAATCGGTTATTTTTATGGTTATATAGTTGATGGAATTTATCAGAGCTATGCCGACAAACTCGGTTCACCAAAAGTGAGCGGTTATGAGTATGGTCCTGGTGATTTGAAATACAGGGATATTGACAAGAATGACACTATCGATACAAGAGATAGGACAATCATCGGTAACCCTACTCCTGATTTCAGTTATGGTGGTTCAATCAACCTTACTTACAAAGGATTTGAGTTGGGTATTGATGTAGGTGGTGTTTATGGTAATGAAGTGTATCGTTTCTGGGGAAGTTCTGAATTGCCATTCACCAAATTCAACTATGCTGAATTCAAATTGAATCGCTGGCATGGTGAAGGAACTTCAAACTGGGATCCGATTCTTGGTGACAACCACGTAATCAATCGTCTTCCTTCTACTTATGGTATTGAAGACGGAAGCTATTTCAGGATTCGTAACCTTCAGATCGGCTACAATTTCGATCAAGCGTTATTGAGAAGAACACATATCAAAGGACTTAGAATATTTGCCAATGCTCAAAACCTGAAGACGTTCAAACAAAACTCTGGTTATACTCCTGAGTTTGGTGGTACAGCAACTTCTTTCGGAATTGACAATGGTAACGGACCTGTTCCAATGGTGCTTACCGGCGGTATTAACGTAACCTTTTAACACACAAAAATTGCGCATATGAATAACAGAAAAAGAATTCTTTGGAGTATGCTTCTCCTCCTGCCTTTACTGGCTGTGGTTGCTGGTTGTTCGAAATTTCTCGAACGTAAACCTTTGACTGCTACATTAGATGACCTTAACCAAGGTGGTCTGGAAGGTCAGATATATGGCTTGTATGGAGCGATCCGTAATGGTGATGTTGCCGGACAAGGTTTCGGTGGTATTCCCTGGCTGGCGATGAATAACTTCCGTTCAGATGATTCTGAAAAAGGAAGCTCTCCTTCAGATGGTGCCGACTGGGGCGTTATCTATGATGAGTTTACGTATGTAAAAGACCATTGGTCCAGCAATACTTATTGGGATCAGCACTATGTGTTGATTGGATTGGCAAATACTGCCATTCAATTTGCTGACTCACTTCAGTTGAATGATGCTCCTTCAAAAATCAACGTTGCAGAAGCAAAATTCTTCCGTGCATTTGCTTATTTCGATATGGTACGTGCCTTTGGCGAAGTACCAAAAATCGATTTCCGTATTTATAATCCTTCTGATGGTAAAAAAGCAAAAGCAACCATACCTGAACTTTATGCATTGATTGATGCTGATCTTCAGGAAGCTGAAGCTAATTTACCAGCAACATGGGCAGCAAAAAATATCGGTCGTTTAACAAGTGGAGCTGCAAAAGCTCTTCATGCAAAAACTCAGTTATATCGTAAGAACTGGGCTACAGCTTTAACATTAAACGAGCAGGTGATTTCTTCTAACCTTTATTCATTGACACCTGACTTCACTAAAATCTTTACTGATGCAGGTGAAAATAACAGCGAGTCAATTTTCGAAATCCAGGCTTACGTTGGTCCTAATGGCGCCGATAACTACTACTCCTGGTATGCAATTGCACAAGGTGTACGTGGTTCAGGTGAGTGGGATTTAGGATGGGGTTGGAACGCACCTACTCAAAGCTTAGTAGATGCATTCCCTGCTGGTGACGTTCGTAAGAATGCTACCATCTTATATTCTGGACAAGCCGATGGTGTATATGGTAAAGTGTTACCTGACTTTCCTGGTATTCCACGTAAATTCTGGAATAAGAAAGTATATCCAGATCCAGCAGCTGGTGTAACAGCCGGTACTCGTCAGGGTGGATGGATTAACCAAAGAGTTCTCCGTTATGCCGACGTATTGCTCATGGCTGCAGAAGCGGCAAATGAAAGTGGCAATTCTGCGAAAGCAGCTACCTATATGAACCAGGTTCGCACTCGCGCTGGATTAGCTCCAGTTGCTTTTGTTGATCAGGCACAATTCAGGACTGCTATCAAGAACGAAAGAAGATATGAATTGGCAATGGAAGGCGAAAGGTTCTATGACCTGGTAAGATGGAATGATGCCTTGAGTGTATTAGGAGCACAAGGATACCAAAACAAGCATCGTTTTTATCCAATTCCTCAGCCAGCTATTGATTTCTCTGGTGGTTTGTTGATTCAAAACCCAGAATGGCAATAAGGGAAACAGGTAATTGAAATATTAGCTGTAAAGGCTGATTCACCAAACAAAAAATTAAACAATGAGCTTAACCAATAAGATTAAAATCACTGCCACTGCAGCACTCTTCGGAGTAGCTGCTTTGGTGGGTTGTCAAAAAATGGAGCGCCCTGCCTTGGGAAACTATGTAAAGGATGCAAACCCTCCCGGAGGTCCTTTGAAGTTCTATACTGCCTTCGATGGTTCTGATGTTGATAGCATTCGTGCTAACTTTGCCTTGAGCAATCCACTTAAGTTTATCACTGGTGGAGTATCTGGTAAAGCGGTTCAAGGGGAAAGAGGTAAGGCAATTAAATATGGTTCCGCAAACGATTTTAAAAGAGCAACCAGTTTCACTATAGCCTGGTGGATGAAACAGACTCCACATGCAGATGGACCTGAATTCCTTTTTGGAATGGCGGACAAGGATTATTGGGCTAACAGCTCACTTTTCCTTTTAATTGAAGACAAGGGACAAAGTACTACCAGTCTGGCAACAACGAAGTTGTACCTGATGGATCAGTGGTTTGAGTTCACGGGAGCTAACCGTATGACAGGAAATATCCTGAATGGCAACTGGCACCACGTGGCTATAGCTTATGATCAAACAACTTCTAAACTTACTTATTATGTTGATGGTGCAGCTTTAACAGGATTGGCTTCAAGCCTCACCGATGTTAAAAATGGAGCAAATCCTCGTGGTGCCCTTAACCTGGCTAACGGAGGTAACTTCATAGTAGGTGGATGGAATAAGCACGTTGGATTAGACGGTCCTACCGATTCATGGATCAATACTTATTCAGGTGCAATGGATCAGTTCCGTTTATACGCAAAAGCATTGACCGCTTCAGAGATTACTGCCTTATATAACAGTAAGCTCTAATATCTCTTTGAGGGTCCACAGTTCATATAGAAGGGTTGCGATTTATTTCTGCAACCCTTCTCATCTTTTCGCCAGTTCATACTTTCTTGTTGCATCTTTAGGGGAGTACCTTTCTTTACACCTTAAGAATTTCACACATGCGATTCAAGCCATTGCAAGCGATAGTAGTCTTTACTCTCCTTAGTATTATTTCTTGCCGTTCCAGAAATACATTATTCACTCCCCTTACTTCCTCGGAAACTAATATCCAGTTTACCAATATACCGGAGCGTCATAAAGGCTTTAATATTCTCTACTATCTATATTACTACAATGGCGGTGGCGTTGCTACTGGTGATATCAATAACGACGGATTACCAGATATCTATTTCACAGCAAATAATAAAGGAGGGAATAAATTATTCCTCAACAAAGGAAACCTGAAATTTGAAGACATAACTGCCAGCGCTGGTGTTGCTGGAACTTCCGACTGGTGCAGCGGTGTTACTATGGCAGATGTAAATGGGGATGGATTTCTGGACATTTATGTTGCCGCCATCAGCAAAACCTACAATCTGAACGGACATAATGAACTATTCCTAAATGATGGCAAAGGGCACTTTACTGAAAGCGCAGCAAAATACGGCCTTGATTTTTCTGGCATGACTTGCCAAACAGCTTTTTTTGACTATGACCATGATGGAGATCTTGATTGTTATATCCTGAACGAATCAAAACAGCCTCATGCAAATATTGTAGATACTTCCAACAGGCATAAAATTGATTCCATATCAGGTGACAGGCTTTATAGGAATGATATGAACCAGCCAGCAGCAAAGTTTACAGATGTTTCAGTGGCATCGGGTATTTATCAAAGTAACCTTGGTTATGGATTGGGAATTTCTGTAGCCGATATCAATAATGACGGTTGGGAAGATATCTATATAGGAAACGATTTTCACGAAAATGATTATTACTACATCAATAACCATAACGGAACATTTACAGAAAGCGGTGCTAAACATTTTAATCACTATAGCCGTTTCAGTATGGGTAATGATGTAGCCGATTATAATAATGACGGACAGCTGGATGTGGTTACTGTAGATATGTTACCGTCGGAAGAAAAGATATTGAAAACATATGGTAGTGATGAAAACCCCGATATCTATAAAGTAAAACTGGAATTAAATGGATATCAATACCAATACTCAAAAAATTCACTGCAAAGAAATAATGGTAATGGAGAAAGCTTCAGCGAAACTAGTTTGCTAAGTGGCGTATCCGCCACTGATTGGAGTTGGTCCCCTTTATTTGCCGACTTTGATAATGATGGGAATAAGGACTTATTTATTTCAAGCGGAATAGTTAAAAGACCTGTCGATCTAGACTATGTGCGGTTTGTTTCGGATATGCAACGTAATAAAGGACTTGATCAAACTGATAAATTCGATGATGAAGCAATCAATGCTATGCCAGACGGGTCTAATCACCCCTATTTCTTCAAAGGGCAAGGTGATTTGAAGTTTACAGATAAAAGTACTGATTGGGGTACAGGAGATTTAAAGGGTTTCTTTAATGGAGCTTCATATGCTGATTTGGATAACGACGGAGATTTGGATGTAGTAATGAACTGCTTACAGTCTGAAGCTGTAATTCTTAAAAATAATTCTATTGGCTCCAATTATCTTACCCTCCAATTCAAAGGAGAGGCAGCCAATACGCAAGGAATTGGAGCAAAGGCGTATCTTTTTAATGAAGGAAAATTCCAGTATCAGCAATTGATGCTTACAAGAGGGTTTCAATCATCCTCAGAACCGAGATTGCATTTTGGGCTTGATAAAAAAAATACTGCCGACAGTATTTTGATTGTATGGCCTGATCAGCGATACCAGATATTAAAGAATGTGAAAACAAACCAGTCATTGCAGATAGAGCAGAAAAATGCAAGTGCTGTTTTTGATTACGCATCTTTCTTCCCTTCAAAGAAAGCAATGTTTGAAGATGTTACTGCCAGTACAATGATTGCCTGGAAGCATCAGGAAAATGATTTTGTAGACTTCAACAGGCAATACCTTATTCCACATGCAGAATCTACCAGAGGCCCTAGAATGGCTGTTGCAGATATAGACAATGATGGACTGGATGATATTTATGTTTGCGGTTCTGAAGGACATTCAGGTGTTATGCTAAAGCAAACAAAAAGTGGCGTTTTCGAATCAACCAATAATCAACTTTTCAGTTCGCCTGTACATTCAGACGAAGTGGATGCTTTGTTTTTCGATGCTAATAATGATGGGTTCAAAGACCTATATGTAGTGCATGGCGGTAATGAACAGAATAATGGCGATTCTTCATTGGCTGATCAATTGTTTTTTAATAATGGTAAAGGACAGTTTGTATCATCAACTTCTTCATTGCCAAAACAAATGCTCATAAATAAATCCTGCGTAACAGCAGCTGATATAGATAAGGACGGAGACAATGATTTGTTTGTTGGCGGTTTTCTGGATGCTTCGAAATATGGTATGCCTCAATCCTCTTTTCTTTTATTGAATGATGGAAAGGGGCAGTTTTCAACAGCTCCATCATCAACAATTGCGCTTGATACGCTTGGCATGGTAACAACAGCCAGCTTTACGGATTTCAATAAGGATGGCTGGCCCGACTTATTGGTTACGGGTGAATGGATGCCGGTAAAGTTGTTTATCAATAATAAGGGAGTATTTACCACCCAGGATGTACCGCAATCAAACGGACTATGGCAATCAGCATTGGCAACAGATATTAATGGAGATGGGTTTGCAGATATATTAGCAGGCAATTGGGGCCATAATACAAAGTTGTTTGCAGGAAAGAATGGTCCCGCAAAACTATATGTTAAGGATTTTGATAAGAACGGCTCAGTTGAACAAATAATGGCCTATACCATTGATGGAAAGGAATATACTTTTCTGGCGAAAGACGAGTTGGAAAGGCCCTTGCCTGTGCTGAAAAAGGCGTATTTAAAATATGGAGATGTAGCTGGGAAAACGGTGGATTATATGTTCTACGACTTGTTCAAAGATTATAAAGAATTGAAAGCTGAGGTGTTAGGTTCCTCCTGTTTTATTAATGATGGGAAAGGGAATTTAACAAGAACCGACTTGCCAGATGGGCTTCAGGTTTCTCCTATATTCTCTTTTACCGAAGTACCTGGGGCTGCAGGGAACAGTTTTTTGGCGGCCGGTAATTTTTATGGGGTAACGCCATACGAAGGAAGATATGATGGATTGTATCCTACTTTGTTTAGTTACACCAAAAACAGCAATACCTTTACAGATGGAAGTATACAGTTGCATCAGGCTGCTGAATACCGCGATATGAAATGGGTTAGTACGGGTACTGGTAAGAAGCTTTTAGTTCTTGGAAAAAACAATGGAGGCCTGATATTTTTAAAACCTACAGAATAATATTTTATGAGATATATTTTTGTTTCAGTAGTTGTTTTTAGTGCAATGATTGTATTACAAGGCGGATGTGCAAAAAAAGGAGCCGCTGGTGGGGATGTAACACCTCCTTTACCTCCCGTTTCTAATATACCGGTAGACTACTGGCTTACAAAAGGTGACCAGACTGTTACATTGGAAAAACAGGGTGGAACAATCAATTTCGGATCTGTAAGTAATTCCCTTCCATTTGTAGATGTTGATTCTACTTCTGTATTTCAGACTATCGATGGATTCGGATACACACTTACAGGTGGAAGCGCTCAATTAATAAACGGAATGGGTGCTGCAAAGGCTTCGCTTTTGCAGGAACTGTTTGGAAATGCCGCCACCAGTATCGGTGTGAGTTATCTTAGAATCAGTATTGGTGCCTCAGACTTGAGTGCATCGGCGTATAGTTATGATGATATGCCAGCAGGACAAACAGACCCAACACTTGCAGCATTTAGTCTAGATAAGGAACAAGCAGCTGGAACAGGTCTTATTCCATTGTTGAAGGAGATAATTGCCATTAATCCATCTATTAAACTGATGGGATCTCCATGGAGCGCACCAGTATGGATGAAAGATAATGGAAGTACCATCGGAGGAAGTCTTCAGCCCCAATATTATGATGTATATGCCAAATACTTTGTAAAGTATATACAGCAAATGAAAGCTGAAGGTATTACTCTCGATGCCATCACTATTCAAAATGAACCACAACATGGTGGTAATAATCCCAGCATGGTGATGTCGAGTGATCAGCAGAGGGATTTTGTAAAGAATAACCTGGGTCCGGCATTCAAAGCGGCAGGACTTACGACAAAGATCATTGTTTGGGATCATAATTGCGATAATCCAACTTACCCCATCAATATCTTGAATGATGCAACTGCAAAATCATTTGTTGATGGTTCTGCATTCCATCTGTATGGCGGTAATATAAGTGCGCTGTCGACTGTGCATAGTGCGCATCCTGATAAGAACTTATATTTTACTGAACAATGGACAGGAGCTACTGGAACCTTTAATGGAGATTTCCGCTGGCATATCAAAAATGTGATTATTGGCTCAATGAGAAACTGGAGTAAGAATGCTTTGGAATGGAATCTGGCAAACGACCCTTCCTATGGGCCACATACACCGGGAGGATGTACAGAATGTAAAGGGGCGCTTACTATCAGTGGCTCCACATTCAACAGGAATGTTTCCTATTATATAGTTGGGCAGGCTTCTAAATTTGTTCCGACAGGATCTGTTCGTATAAATAGTACACAGACTGGTGATTTGTCTTCCGCCGCTTTTTTAACTCCAGATAAGAAAAAAGTATTGCTTGTTCTTAACGATGGGGCTGGTAATGTGAATTTCAATATCAGGTTTAATGGCAAATGGGCCCCGGTAAGTTTGCCAGGGGGTTCTGCAGCTACATATATTTGGTAATAAATGGAATTGATAATTTCAATTCCTGCTTTTTTATATTAAACTAACGATTATGCGCAAGTTTTTTTATCTGTCGGCCATAGTTTCCCTCAGTGCCTGCACAGGTAGTACCACCACCACCCCTGCAGCTTCATCAACTCCAGCAACAAGTTTTTCTACTGAAGGCAAAGTGATAACCGTTTTCACGACAGCCGATAGCAGTAATCTTCGATTGACTGCAACTGATACACTTAGTTTTCAGGAAATGGGTCAGCCGGTTGAAACACAGATATGCGTGTTTGTTGATCCAACCAAGCAATTCCAGGAGTATTTCGGTATTGGCGCCGCTCTAACAGATGCTTCAGCAGAGACCTTCTATAAATTACCAAAAGATAAGCAGCAGGAGTTTTTGAAGGCTTATTTCGATAAGAATTCAGGCATTGGCTATACAGTTGCCAGAACAAATATCAACAGTTGCGATTTCAGCAGCGATAATTATACGTATGTTGATAGTGGTGATATGGCACTTACTTCTTTCAATTTAAAGCACGATGAGAAATTCAAGATGCCATTTATAAAAGAAGCTATGGCTGCTGCAGGTGGTAGCCTCAATCTTTTTGCAAGTCCTTGGAGCCCTCCATCATGGATGAAAACAAACCATGATATGCTTCATGGTGGAAAATTGGATCCTGCTTTCTACGATAGCTGGGCTATGTATTATACAAAATTCATCAAGGCTTACGAAAAAGCAGGTATACCTGTTTGGGGTATCAGTGTTCAAAACGAGCCAATGGCAACCCAGCGCTGGGAAAGTTGCGTGTATTCTGCTGAAGAAGAAAGAGACTTCCTGAAAAAACATTTGGGGCCAACAATGGAAAAAGAAGGATTGAAAGAGAAAAAGATCATTGTATGGGATCATAACCGCGACCTGATGTTCCAGCGTGCTCAAACTTATTTCGATGATCCGGAAGCTGCAAAATATGCATGGGGTATCGGTTTCCATTGGTATGAAGACTGGAGTGGCGGTACTCAGATGTTTGAGAATGTGAAGAGAGTAAATGAAGCCTATCCAGATAAAAAGATATTTTTTACTGAAGGCTGTGCTGAAAGTTTCGACCCTAAGCGATTCTATGCATGGAGCCTTGGAGAAGAATATGGTAAAAGTATGATCACAGATTTCAATAACGGTATGGTAGGATTTACAGACTGGAATATATTGTTAGATGAGTTGGGTGGACCTAATCATGCGAAAAATTTCTGTTTTGCTCCGGTGCATGGTGATGTAAAAACAGGACAGTTGATTTACACAAACGCTTATTACTATATCGGACATTTCTCAAAATTCATTAAGCCGGGAGCTCGCAGGGTTACAGCAGCAGCAAGCAGAAGTCAATTACTTACCACTGCTTTCCTTAACCCCGATGGAAAGATGGTAGTGATAGTGATGAATCAGGGTAATGCTTCCACTCCATATTATATCTGGATAAAAGGTAAGGCAGCGGCTGTTACAGCAAAGCCCCATTCAATAGCTACGTTGGTATTTTAACGGAATACGTTATTTTTTTACATGAAGAAACTGAATCCTATAAAATGGTTCCTACTGCCACTGCTGTTATTTGTAATGGTAGCAGATAGCTGTAGTAAGAAGTCATCTACACCTGTTCCACCACCCCCACCTACACCTGTAAATTTTTCGGTATCGAGTTGGTGGTTGAATGGGAATTTGAATCAGAGCCTTTACTATGATGCAGGGAACAACCCAATAGTAAAATTTCAGTTTTCTTCTGCTATTAATCGCAGTACTGTTGCTTCAGCACTTAGTTTCATTGATAATACCGGAACAGCTGTTGGATATAGTGTAACATATGAAAAGGCCGATAGTGTATTATTGCTTCAGCCTTCAGCTACTTTAAAACCTATTACAAAATATACAATAGCTGTTTCTGATCAGTTGAAGGGAAAAGATGGCGGTTCTTTTCTTACACCAAGCACTCTTCGTTTCCTTACATCTATTGATTCAACAAATAAGTTCCCTGTAATCAGTGACGATTCATTACTGACAGTAGTGGAGAAACAGACATTCACCTATTTCTGGGATTTCGGCCATCCAGTATCTGGATTAGCCAGAGAAAGAAACTCATCAGGAGAAACAGTAACATCAGGAGGATCTGGGTTTGGAGTAATGGCCATAGTAACTGGGGTACATCGCAACTTCATCACAAGAGCACAGGCATTAACTCGTCTTCAAACGATAACAGGATTCCTTAAGAATACAGCCAAAACATTTCATGGTGCATTCCCCCATTGGTTAAATGGTACTACGGGTGCTGCAATCCCATTCAGTACAAAAGATGATGGAGCTGACCTGGTAGAAACTTCTTATCTGGTTATGGGATTACTTACTGCACGTCAGTATTTTAATGGTGCCGATCCAGCCGAAACCGCTTTACGGGCAGATATAAATGCAATTATTAATAAAGTGGAATGGAGCTGGTTCAGGAAAGGGGCTGAAAATGTCTTGTACTGGCACTGGAGTCCTAATTACAATTGGGATATGAATATGCCAATAAAAGGTTGGAATGAATGTTTGATCACTTACGTACTGGCAGCCTCATCAACCAGTTTTAATATTCCGAAAGTAGTATATGATAATGGCTGGGCTCAGAATGGAGCTATGAAGAATAACAATGTGTATTATGGCTATAATCTGCCTTTGGGTCCTGCCTATGGAGGCCCTTTGTTTATGAGCCAGTATTCTTTTCTCGGAATAAATCCGAACGGACTTACCGATGTATATGCAAACTACCAACAGCAAGCAACCAATCACAGCAAGATCAATTATGAATATACACGGGCCAATCCTAAAAAGTATTTTGGTTATTCTAGTTCATGCTGGGGATTAACGGCAAGTGATATTCCAAATGGGTATACAGCCAGCTCTCCAACAAACGATATTGGGGTAATTGCGCCAACAGCTGCATTATCGGCTATGCCTTTTGTTCCTGCCGAATCAATGCAGGCTTTGAAATTCTTTTATTATACAATGGGCGATAAGCTCTGGAAACAGTATGGATTTGTAGATGCATTCAGTCTGGATAATCC
This sequence comes from Chitinophagaceae bacterium, assembly GCA_016721085.1. Taxonomy (GTDB): domain Bacteria; phylum Bacteroidota; class Bacteroidia; order Chitinophagales; family Chitinophagaceae; genus Endoryza. Next base: position 51,477 of record JADKJI010000021.1, read on the forward strand.
CTGGTTTGCAGATTCATTCCTGGCAATTGATCAGGGACCTATCATCATTATGATTGAGAATTACAGGTCCGGCTTATTATGGAATCTGTTTACTAGCTGTCCGGAAGTAAAGACTGGAATGTTATCACTTGGTTTTGCAGCTCCCTATCTATAGGAATTGTTTAAACGTTGTGTGTGTATAACTGTGGCATTGAAAAAAATAATCATATTATCACTTTTGACCTTCGTTCTACATAACGCTAATGCTCAGGCTGGCTTTGGCGCGCCCGCCTATATTCAGAATTTTGGGAAGGGAAGCCCTGATCCTTCTTTAATAGGTACTCCATTACCTGTATCAAACACTGAGTATACATTTAGTTCATCGCTTTGTCCTCCGGAAGGTTCTTACACTATAGCGAGAAGAATTAATATCAATGGCTGTTTTGCGGATGAATGGATTCCCTTATCGAAAGACAATACTGCGGGAATGGATTATGGTATGATGATGATTGTAAACAGCGGAACCATTCTAGCCAACAAGGTGGTGTATAGGGATACGATACCCAATAATATGTGTCCAGGTACTGTTTATAGTTTTTCCGTTGCTATCATTAATATCGACCGGCCTTCCAATTGTCAATTTGGACCCGACTTCCCTGTTTTCGAATACAGGTTGGAAGATGATGCGGGCAATCTAATTGGAAAGGATACCACCCGACCTAATGTGGGGTATGCAAATCCTAGCTTCGGCTATAAGTTTAACAACTATGGCTTTGGTTTTACAATGCCAAACGGCATCAATCGATTAGTGGCACGAATCACTTTGATACGTTCAACTTATTCCTGCGCTGAAGATTTTGCAATTGATGATATTAAGATAGCTGCTGTTGGCCCCGTGGTGCACAGCTTTTTTAATAACGAACCTCCGACTACAAAAGTAAAGAGTGTTTGTTTTCAGGATAATAAAACGGTTTCAATAGGAGGAACGATGGATAACTATTATCCTAATCCTTCATTACAATGGCAGCAAAGTACAGATAGCGGATTAACGTGGACGGATATTCCTGGTGCCACTTCCGCTACATACTCACGCGTTTTTTCTGTTGCCGATACATTCATGTTTAGATTGAGTGGAGGAGATGCAGCAACTATAGCTAATCCAAATTGCAGGGTAATTTCAAACTCAGTTAAAGTTGAGGTAGATGGATTACCTGTTGGGTATATATTTAATAGTAATTCACCTCTCTGTTCGGGACAGGATTTGATTTTTAATATAACAGGGGGTGCTTCGTATTTTATGACCGGGCCCAATGGCTTTTATGATGATTCTCCCTTCCCACATATATTCAATTCTACCCTGGCAGATAGCGGTATGTATTATGTAGATATAAAATCTTTGGGCGGATGTCATCGTATAGATAGCACACGTGTTATAATGATAGGTACCGATGTGCATGCTTATCCAGGCGACACTGGTATTTGTGTTGGCCGTTCCGTGCAATTAAATGCTAGTATTGGAAAAACATATCAATGGACGCCAGCCTATGCCTTATCAAATGCTACCATCTATAATCCTGTTGCTTCTCCTGAAATTACAACAGCGTACACTGTAAAAGTTACTGATAAAGATGGATGTAGCGATACGGCTCAATTAGTAGTAAGAGTCTTGAATAAGAAAGTAGTGAAAGCAATGATGGATGCAACGGGCTATCTGTGCCGCTTTTATGATTCAGCTTCATTCAAAGATATAAGCCTGGGAACTATTGTACATCGTGATTGGGTTTTTGGGAATGGCAATACAGATACCACAGTAACTCCACCGGTTCAATATTATTCAATACCTGCAAATCAGCAAACTTATAATGTGAAATTGGTGGTAACAGATACAGCAGGTTGTGCCGATAGTACTTTTCATGTAATAAAAGTCCAGGGGAATTGCAATATAGCCGTACCAAGTGCTTTCACACCGAATGGAGATGGAAAGAATGATTTTCTGTATCCATTGAATGCATTCAAAGCCACTAACCTTGTATTCAGGGTATTTAATAGGTATGGTCAGATGGTTTTTGAAACGCGTGAATGGACAAATAAATGGGATGGCACTGTTAATGGAAAACCACAACAAACCGGAAGCTATGCATGGATTTTGAGTTATATCGACGCATCTGGTAGAAAGGTGGCAATAAATGGAACTACAGTTTTAATCAGATAAATTTTATTCAGTTATGAAACGTTTTTGGAGCGTATTCTTTTTTCTTTTTGTAGGAATTTCTATTCAGGCGCAGAAAGTTCAAACAAAACCTGCCACTAGTGTATCGGATATCATGGCACCTGTTGGTGTTTTGAAAGGTATTTCCGATTCTGCTTTATTGGATGTGGTTCAAAAACAATCCTTCCGTTACTTCTGGAATTTTGCTCATCCTGTAAGTAATATGTCGAGAGAAAGAAGTAATGAAGCTTATGGTTATGGAGCCGATGTAGTCACAACAGGTGGAACAGGCTTTGGGATTATGAGTGTGATTGTAGCTACAGAAAGGAAATGGATTGGCCGTGATACTGCGGCGAAGTTTTTGCTGAAGATGGTCAACTTCTTATTGAAATCTGATTCCTATCATGGCGTTTTCCCACATTGGTTAAACGGTGCTACCGGAAAAACAATTCCATTCAGCAGGAAAGATGACGGAGCAGATTTGGTTGAAACATCATATTTGTTACAAGGACTATTATGTGCAAGACAATATTTCAATGGTACAAATAATATAGAAACAGAACTACGAAATAGAATCGGTTGGATGTGGGGTGAAGTGGAATGGAATTGGTTTACCAATGGCGGACAAGAAGTATTGTACTGGCATTGGAGTCCCAATAACGGATGGGCTATGAATTTTCCAGTTCGGGGTTTTAATGAATGCCTTATCATGTATGTGCTTGCAGCAAGTGGGGAACGCTATCCGGTGAGCCCTGCTGTATATCATCGTGGTTGGGCGGAAAGCAATTTCTTTAAAAACGGAAAGGAATTTTATGGTATCAAATTGCCACTAGGATTTGATTATGGTGGTCCTTTGTTCTTCTCACAGTATTCATTCATGGGCATCGATCCCAGAGGATTGAAAGACCAATATGCCGACTATTGGGAACAGAATCGTAATCATACTCTCATCAACCGGGAGCATTCTCTTCGCAATCCGAAGAAATTTGTTGGTTATGGTGCCGATTGCTGGGGATTGACTGCTAGCGATACTTATTATGGATACGATGCCCATTCCCCTTCTAACGATAATGGCACCATTACTCCAACAGCGGCACTTAGCGCTTTTCCATATACACCTGAATATAGTATGCAGGCATTGAAACATTTTTATTTCGATCTTGGAACATCTATCTGGAGTGAATATGGATTTGTTGATGCATTCAATGAAACCCAAAAATGGACTGCAAAAAGTCATTTGGCTATTGATCAGGGGCCGATTGTGGTTATGATTGAAAATTATCGCAGCGGGCTTATGTGGAAACTTTTCATGAGCTGTCCGGAAATTCAAAAAGGCTTGACCAAGCTTGGCTTTCAAAGTCCTTCAATAAAAAAATAGAAAGGAAAAATATGTTCTCCATAAAATTGTACAGATTATCATTTTGCTTTCTCTGCAGTCTTTCTTTTGTATCGGTAATGGGTCAAACTAATTCCATTGCTTCGAAAGAGAAAGCTGTTATTCAACCAGTAGGTATCATTAAAGGGTTGTCGGATGATGGATTGATGGAAGTGGTTCAAAGACAAACATTCCGTTTTTTTTGGAATGGTGCTCACCCTGTTAGCGGATTGGCTTTAGAGAGAAGCAATACCGTAAAGGCGGAATATTACTGGGATTATATAAATGAAGCCTGGGGAGAACCTAATTTCAGCAAGACCGATTTTGGTCCTGAAGCGGGAGCTATTGGAGGTACAGGTTTCGGGATTATGTCAACAATTGTAGCGGTTGAAAGAAACTGGATTGGAAGGGATACTGATGTTAGGCGACTTACCAAGATTGCTGATTTTTTGCTGAATGCTGATTGTTATCATGGTATCTATCCGCATTTCATGAATGCCCGCACCGGTAAGACCATTCGCTTTGATAGATTAGATGATGGCGCAGATATTGTTGAAACCTCCTATCTTCTTATGGGATTATTGTGTGCGCGGGAATACTTTACTGCCAATACACCGCGTGAAAAATATCTTAGAAACCGAATTGATCAGATATGGGGAGCGGCTAACTGGAACTGGCATACGAATAATCAAAACAAACTGTTCTGGCATTGGAGCCCGAATAATGGATTTGATATGAATTTTCCGGTATGGGGATATAATGAATGTCTTATTACCTATATAATGGCGGCATCTTCACCCTATCATTCCATTGCAAAATCAGTTTATGATGGTACCTGGGCGGGAAGCCTGGGCTTTACAAATGGGAAAGAATATTATGGATATAAACTGCCTCTCGGAAATTATGATAAGGATAAAGGCGGTCCCTTGTTTTTCGAGCAATATACATTTCAGGGAATTGATCCGAATGGACTTGTTGATTCTTTAGGTAATGATTATTTTATACAAGGTAAAAATCATACATTGATCAACAGGGCATATTGTATTGAGAATCCGAAAAAGTTCAAGGGGTATAGTTCCAATTGTTGGGGATTGACTGCCGGCGATAGTTATAAAGGATATGTAGCTCACAGTCCCGAAAATGATTTCGGAGTTATACAGCCAACAGCTGCCATTTCATCAATGCCCTATACTCCAAAAGAAAGCATGGAGGCCTTGCGTTATTTCTATTACGATTTAGGCGATAAGATCTGGAGTCCCTATGGTTTTGTCGACGGATTCAGCATCCATCATAACTGGTATGCAAAATCACATCTCGCCATCGACCAGGGCCCAATTATTGTTATGTTAGAAAACTACCGCACCGGATTACTATGGAAATTATTTATGAAAATTCCTGATGTACAGAGAGGGTTGAAGAAGTTGGGGTTTGTGAGTCCGTGGGTGAAGTGAGTCAGGGAGTCGGGAGTCTGGAGGGAGTGAGGAGTCGGGAAGTCCGGAAGTCCGAAAGACCGGAAGAGAATACAAGTAGGGGAGTAGGGAAGAATGGTAGAAGGGAAGAACGGAAGTAAAGAAGGAGTGTAGTAAAGAAGGAGAGTAGTAAAGTAGTAGTGATTTAATCAATCCCAGTTAATCCCGCTAATATTTAATCCCAGTCAAAAATCCCAGTCATTAATCACAGTAAAGTAACACAGTATGAGTATATCACGCAAAGACTTCCTTCAAAAATCAGCACTCGCCAGTGCTGCCCTTATGGTATCTTCTATGGAAAGTTGGGCTATAAATATGCCTGATAAAAAACTACGCGTTGCCTTGATAGGTTGCGGTAGTGTAAGTAATCGGTATTTACCTCAGCTGAAATCTTCTTCTTTAATTGAGGTAGTGAGTTTGTGTGATATTAAGTATGAAAGAGCTGTGGCACAGGCGAAACAATTCAATGTACCGAATACTTATTCGCATATCGATAAGATGCTGGCAGGAGTTCCATTTGATATGATGGTTACTACAACCGATATGCAGGTTCATGGTGAATTGAATAAGAAAGCCCTGATGGCAGGTAAACATGTATGGAGTGAAAAGCCGATGGCGAATACATATGCAGAAGGAAAGGCGCTTTTGGCACTGGCAAATAGTAAGAAACTTCGTTTGTGGGGTGCACCAGCAGTAGTAAATAGTCCGCAGTTTGCTTTTATGAGTAAGACTATCCAGGAAGGGAAACTCGGCCGCATAGCCAGTGCCCACGGACAATATGGACATACAGGACCTACATGGTCGGCCTTCTTCTATGAAAAAGGGGGAGGTAGTATGCCCGACCTTGGCGTTTATAATATGGCAACACTAACTGGTTTGTTAGGTCCTGCCCGTTCAGTAATGGCTATGACCAGTATTGTAAATCCGGAACGTACTGTTGATGATAAGGGAAAAATAAAAGTGGAAGCGGAAGATAATGCGCATATCTTACTGCAACATAATAATAATGTAATCAGTCATGTGATGTGCGGGTTCAACTACTTCGATCCACACGGACATGAAGCCAAAGGGCAATCATTGCATTCAATCCAGATTTATGGTGATTATGGAAACATGCGATTGATCGGTTATGATTGGGAAACCAGTGGTGTTATGTTAGATACTTCCTGGACCGAGCCACCAAAACTTCATGCTACAGAGAGTGAAGGATATGAGTGGCAAGAAGGGGCAAGAGTTACGGGCGAAAGCATCATTAAAGGCATAGAACCAAAAATAAATGTAGAGCATGCGCTTCATGTTCTTGAAATTATAGAAGCAGCCCGGAAATCATCTGCTACTGGCAAGAAGATAATGTTGGAGTCGAAGTTTAAGTGGCCGATGGTGTGAGGAATTTGAAAATTTGAGAATTTGAAGATTTGAAAATGGAACAGCCGGGAGTCGGAAGTCCGAAAGTCCGGAAGTCCGGAAGAGAATACAAGTAGGGAAGAATGGAAGAATGGAAGTAAGGTTGTAGGAAGCGTCAATCCCAATTAATCCTTGTATTTAATCTCAGCTAATCAAAAAAATCAAATAAATCCCAGTCAAAAAATCCCAGCTAATCACAATAATCATATTAATCCCAGTTATTAATCCCAGTCATTAATCAAACGAATCATAATTACATGGAGCAAGTTAAAAATTGGCAACAAGCAGGCATCACCTTTATTCGCATTATCACAGGTTTAATGATGGCTTATCATGGCCTTGAAGTGTTTGATGCTAAAACAATGGCAACTTATCAGGATTGGGATGTAATAAAGAATATGCCTTCTCCGGTTTTCATGATGTATCTGGCAAAGTCGGCCGAGTTCATAACGGGTATTTTACTTGCAGTTGGATTTGTTACCCGTTTTGCAGCAATTACAATGGCTCTGATAATGTTTTTCATTTGCTTTAAAGTTGGTGGAGGTAAATTCTGGTACGAAGACCAGCATCCATTCTTATTCGGCTTACTAGCATTACAATACTTTTTTATCGGTGGAGGGAAGTGGAGTGTTGATGCATGGGTGTGGGGGAGAGTGGGGAGTCGTTAGTCGGGAGTCTGAAGTCGGGAGGCGAGTCCGGAAGTCCGTAGCGTCTTAACTTTGTAAAGCAAAATATTTAAGTCCGCGGCCTCTGATTTTCGGAGATACCAAATTTAAAGTCCGGGAGAAAATACAAATACAAGTAGGGGAGAATGGAAGTAGGGGAGTAGGGTAGTAGGGAAGAATGGAAGTAGGATAGTAGGAAGCGTCAATCTCAATTAACCCTGTATTTAATCCCAGCTAATCCTATAAATCTCAGTCTTAAATCCCAGTTATAAATCAACGCAAATCATTTAAATCAAAAGAATCATAGTTAAGAAGCACAGTTAATTAGCACAGTTTATTATGATGTACAAATACTCCACTCTTCTCTTATTGGCATTTTTTCTTAGTGTTAAATCATTTTGTCAGCAACATGCTTTCCAGGATGAGATTGATGCCTTTAAGAAATTGGATGCTGAGAAGATGCCACCTTCAAAGGCCATCCTTTTTACAGGTAGTTCTTCGTTTCGATTGTGGACCGATGTAAAGGATTATTTCCCGGGATATACCATTATCAACAGAGGTATCGGCGGTTCTACCCTTCCCGATCTTATCTATTTTTATAAAGATGCCATTTTACCCTATCGTCCACGTCAGATTCTGATCTATTGTGGAGAGAACGATTTCGCCGCTTCCGATACAGTTACTGTTGAAACGGTAGTGACCCGATTCAAGCAATTATACTTTATGATCAGGAAGGATTATAAGAAAATCCCGCTGGCTTATGTTGCTATGAAACCTAGTCCCAGCAGACAGCACCTGATGCCCAAATACGTCCTGGCCAATACAGCTATAGCCAAATTTTTAAAAAATCAAAAAAAACACCGCTTTTATTGATGTATATAAAAATATGCTGGCACCTGACGGAAATCCTATGAATGATATCTTTAAGAATGATAATTTGCACATGAACGCCAAAGGCTATGCCATTTGGCAACGTATTATCCAACCCTATTTACTGAAAGACTAATTTATAACGACACTTAACAATTAACTGACATGAAAAAGTTCTTCCTGTTTTTCTTTGTTCTTGGATCTCTATCAGTAGCTGCCCAAACAGCCAGCGATACCAAAATGAATACTTTCATCAGCACCCTGATGAAAAAAATGACTCTCGATGAAAAAATCGGACAATTGAATCTGGTTACTCCCGGAGGGGCTGTTACAGGTTCTGTAGTGAGTAAAGACGTGGAATCCAAAATAGAGAATGGTCAGGTGGGTGGACTATTCGGTATTACCGGTCCGGAAAAAATAAGACAGGCTCAAGAACTGGCAGTGAAGAATTCAAGACTGAATATCCCCTTGTTCTTTGGGTTGGATGTAATTCATGGTCATAAGACTGTGATGCCGATTCCTTTGGGACTATCCTGTTCCTGGGATTTGGAACTGATTGAAAAATCAGCCCGTATTGCTGCAGAAGAAGCTACAGCTGATGGACTCAACTGGGCTTTCTCCCCAATGGTAGATATAGCCCGCGACCCACGATGGGGTAGAATTGCAGAAGGTTCTGGTGAAGATCCTTATCTGGGTAGCCAGATTGCAAAGGCAATGGTAAGAGGTTATCAGGGCACAGATATATCAAAAGACAATACCCTTATTGCTTGTGTAAAACACTATGCTTTGTATGGTGCTGCTGAAGGTGGCCGTGATTACAACACGGTTGATATGAGCAAAGTGAGAATGTACAACGAATATCTTCCCCCATACAAAGCAGCTATTGAAGCAGGCGTTGGAAGTATAATGAGTTCGTTCAATGTAATTGATGGAATCCCGGCTTCTGGAAACAAATGGTTGCTGACTGAACTCTTAAGAAACCAATGGGGTTTCAAAGGATTGGTAGTTTCTGACTATACTTCTATCAATGAAATGATGAACCATGGTCTTGGTGATTTGCAAGCCGTATCTGCACTGTCTCTGAATGCAGGCATGGATATGGACATGGTGGGAGAAGGTTTCCTTACTACGCTTAAGAAATCATTACAACAAGGAAAAGTAACCCTGCAACAAATTGAAACTGCTTGTCGTCGTATTCTTGAAGCGAAATATCGTTTAGGATTATTCGAAGATCCATATCGTTATTGCAACGAAGAAAGGGCTAAATCGGTAATCATGAGCGATGCAAACAGAAAAGCAGCCCGTGAAGTGGCAGCCAAAAGTTTTGTGTTGCTGAAAAATAATAACCAAACACTTCCTCTTAAAAAATCAGGCACTATTGCAGTTGTTGGTCCTTTGGCTGATAGCCGCCGGAATATGCTCGGAACCTGGAGTGTTAGTGGTGATTTCGATAAAGCAGTTACCGTATTGGAAGGTATTAAATCTGCAGCGGGTCCTGATACAAAAATCCTTTTTGCAAAAGGTGCTAACCTTACCAATGATGCTAACCTGGCCAAACACACAAATGTTTTTGGAATGGAAGCACCCATGGATGGTCGTAGTCCTGAAGATATGATTAAGGAAGCAGTAGATGCAGCCGCACAAAGCGATGTGGTGGTTGCTGTAGTGGGAGAAGCTGCTGATATGACCGGTGAAGCATCCAGTATGGCGAATATTGATTTGCAGGAAAGTCAGAAAGAGCTCCTGAAAGCTTTGGTAAAAACAGGTAAGCCTATTGTGATGGTATTGTATAATGGTCGTCCTATGACCTTGAAATGGGAATCAGATAATATGGCCGCAATACTTGATGTTTGGTTTGGTGGAACAGAAGGAGGTAATGCTGTTGGTGATGTGTTGTTTGGAAAGTATAGCCCATCAGGAAAATTAACAACTTCCTTCCCATACAGTGTTGGGCAGATCCCTGTTTATCACAGCATGCTGAATACTGGTCGTCCTTATAATCATGAAGAGTTTGCAAAATTCAAATCAAACTATCTCGATATACCAAATGAACCTTTATATCCTTTCGGTTTCGGCTTGAGTTATACCAGTTACTCATACAGCGATGTTACATTAAGTGGCACATCATTGAAAATGGGACAATCCATTACTGCTTCTGTGAAAGTTACCAATACAGGTGCTCGCGATGGTGTTGAAACAGTACAGTTGTATATCCGTGATGTAGTGGGAAGTATCTCCCGCCCGATGAAGGAGTTGAAAGGATTCAAGAAAGTGGCACTTAAGGCCGGTGAATCACAAACTGTAACTTTCACCATCTCTTCTAACGACCTTAAATTTTATAACAACGCCTTGAAATTTGTTAATGAACCTGGCGATTATAAAATTTTTATCGGAGGAAATTCAGTTGATGTGAAAGAAGCCAGTTTTGTTTTAGGTAAATAATTTCTGATAGTAGAAAATATAAAGAGGTTCGGAGAGGGTGATGGTACTTATCACTTTCTCCGAACCTTTTTCATTATAGAGAAGGCATAACCTGAATATCAGTATGTCTTTATCTCCCCACTCTTTCGTATTTTAGGGTCAAAGCTTGTTGTATGAAACTTCTATTGCCTTTGCTGCTAATTACAGCATCTCTAAGTGCTCAGGATGTATACCGTTTTCCCGAAGGTGCTCAATCGAGGGTGAGTAGTTTTGAAAACCTGAATGGTAAGAAAGGTGCAGGTGGACAAACAAATAAGACGGCCAAAGGAAATGCTTTTGAAAGATTACAAGCTGGTGAAAGCAAAGTGTTGCTGGATGTGCAAGGTACGGGTATGATCCAAAGAATGTGGTTTACAGTGAGAGACAGAGATCCCAAAACCTTACGAAGTATGCATCTCCAGATATTTTGGGATGGAGATTCAAAAGCAGCAGTGGATGTTCCCTTCGGTGATTTTTTTGTAGCTAATCTTGGAAAGACTACTGCTTTTCAATCCGCTCTTTTCTCCAGTCCCGAAGGAAGATCCTACAATTGTTATATCTCAATGCCATTCCGTAAAGGCGCTAAAGTGGTATTGACGAATGAAGGCAGTACCATACAGTCGATGCTCTATTTCGATATCGATTATGTATTCCTGAAAACCTTGCCGGCAGATGCAATGTATTTTCATGCATATTGGACCCGTCAACCTAACAATCCATTGAAACAGGATTTTGTAGTATTACCCACATTGAAAGGTAAGGGACGTTTTTTGGGGATGAGTGTGGGTGTGAATGCTGATAAAAAATATGGTAAGACATGGTGGGGCGAAGGGGAAGTGAAGATGTATTTAGATGGAGATTCGAAACTGCCAACAATAAATGGAACAGGTACTGAAGATTATATAGGCACAGGATGGGGCTTATCTGCTTTTTCAAATACCTACCAGGGCTGCCCTGTTGCCAGCGATTCCCTTAGTCAATATAATTTCTATCGCTGGCATTTGCCTGATGCTATCTATTTCAATACCGATATCAAAGTCGCTTTACAGGAAATAGGTGGTGGCGAATTTGATGAAGTGAAAAGCATTTTTAATAAAGGAATACCACTTGATCCAATTTCAGTTGATGGCCCTGCAGGATTTTCAAGGATATATGAAATGAATCCAAGTCCCTCAATCAACGATGATAAATTTCCAAGGGGCTGGGTGAATTTTTATAGGATCGATGATTATTCTGCTGTGAGTTATTTCTATTATTATAAATCAAGTAGTCCGCTGCCTAAGCTGGCAGAGCTGGCAGTAAGAGTAGAAGGACTGAAATAAAACTGAAATTGTTTTTTCAGACACATTCAACATAAAGTAACTTAACCCAATGTCCCAAATAAAAAATATCATCTTCGATCTCGGAGGAGTGCTTCTGAATCTTGATTTGGCAAAAACCCGCCAGGAATTCTTTGATCTTGGGCTCACTCAGATTGATGAACTCTTCCGCATAGGACATGCAGCTTCTTTCTTCAAACAATATGAAATTGGCGCCATCAGTGATCAGGAGTTTGTAGATGAAATCAAGAAAGAGTTGAAAGTATCAGTTCCTGATCAGCAAATCGTTCATGCATGGAATGCGATGCTACTTGATTTTCCTTCGAAGCGGGTGGAATGGCTTAAAAAGCAACGACAACAATTCCGGATTTTCCTTTTCAGTAATACCAATGCACTTCATTTAATAGAATTCAGGAAATCGTTCAGAGAGGCGCATGGATTTGAAATTGATGAACTCTTTGAGAAAGCCTATTATTCTCACGAAGCTCAAATAAGAAAACCCGATGCGGGGGCCTATCAATTAGTAATAGACGAAAATGGGTTGGAGGCAGCTCATACGTTGTTTATTGATGATGCGCTCATTAATGTAGAAGCAGCCCTCTCTGTGGGATTACAAGCGTTCCATCTCAAGCCGGGCGAAGAGTTGGCGTTATTGCATTTTGGATAGACCGAAAGTACACACCTCATCCCCGGCCCTTCTCCGCGGGGAGAAGGGTGTCTCTTCGACGCAAGTTTAGACTTGTAACAGGAGTTTTTTTAGGAGTTTGAATTATAAATTCAAGACACTTGCTTTAAACACACAAAAATCTAATACAAAAAATTGGGTCTCAAACAAACTATCGTTTTCCTATAAAATATCAACCGGAGTGACACCCTTCTCCGCCGCGGCGGAGAAGGGCCGGGGATGAGGTGCGGACTTTCGGACTACTTAATCTCCTCAAAATCTATATAATCCTCTTTCGCTCCTGGCGCTGAAGAAGGCGATGTTTTTACAAAAGATGATGAAGGTGTATGAGACGCCTGCTGTTGTTCCTGCATTTTAGATTGGAACTCGCGCATCTGGCTTTTTACCTGGCGTGTAGCTTTAACAACGGGTATAATAAAGTTGAATATGAATCTGTAGGCGAAATAGAACAGCAACACCCACAAAAGGTATTTTAGTATCATGCTGTAAAAATAATAATTTCTTATTCTTCCCCCTGTTAAAGGCTTTTAAAAGAGGATGAACGGTTGGTAATTGACTAGTCTTTTTTCTTGAAAAGCTTATCTATAACTGCATCAATGCCGTCGGCTGCTTTTTCGGCTAAATGATTTACGATGCGGTTCAGGGCATTTTGTAGCTTCTCATTATTTACAACAGAGTCCATTATGCTGCTTGTTACGGGTTGTGACTCTTTCTTTGACTGGAAAATGGAATTCCGGATCATGCTGCCGTAGTTATTCTGCAAATGTTCAAGGTTGTTATCGAACCTGTCTTCCAATTGCCTGGATTTCAGCTTTAGCCGGTAAATCTCTTTTTCAAGATTGTCGAGATTTTTTATGTTGGAATTGCCTGACATATACAATGGTTTATAGGTTGGAATCAGTTGGAGGTGCAGAGGAAGTATCTTCCTGTGTTTTCTTCAATAAGCCTCTGATGATTGGGTTTATGAAAAGTGGTTTACGGAATACTGCCAGCAACACTATTTTCAGGAGAATGATAAGGGCTGTAATGCCGAATCCTTTCACATAGCTACCAGTTAAGTCTGATAACCAGAACCCTAGTACAAGGCCAATGAAAATGATCAATAGCCAGGCCAGGAACAGGGAAATAATGATCCAGATGAAATAGCCCGCTGTTTTTGAAAAAGCCTTTATACCCTGAAGACGGTAAATCTCCAACCTTGTCTCCCAATACTCTTTCAACAGGTTCTTGTTTTCCTTGATAAAACCACCCAAATTATCTGGTTGACTCATAAATTGGTTTTTCTAAAGGTACTCCCTTTATTATTGGTACTCTAAAACGGCTATCAGCCACGGGGATGATTTTTTTTGGTTTTTGGAAGTAATTGGGTATTTACCTTACATTTGCAATGGAATTAATGAAGAAGAAGGGAACGGGGTCCGTTCCCTTCTTTATTTACCTGACATGAACAGCGACAGTACAATCAGCACGATAGAAGAAATGGTAAAAGGCTTACTGGCAGATGAGCCGCAGTATTTCATTGTAGACCTGCGTATTAAGCCTACCAATAACGTGAAGTTATATCTCGATGGAGATCAAGGTATTACGATTGAAAAGTGCATTTCCTATAACCGAGCTCTTTACAAACTTTTACTGGAAGCCTCTCTTTTTCCGGAAGACGATTTTTCATTGGAAGTCTCTTCTCCGGGACTGGATGAACCCCTTAAATGGCACCGCCAATATCAAAAAAATATAGGCAGGCCAGTTGAAGTACTTCTTCTTGATGGAGTGAAAATTGAAGGCAAAATGACGGAAGTGAGCGAAGAAGGCATTACGGTGGAAGAAACCAGAGGAAAAAATAAAAAGAAAGAAGTTATCACACACAACTTTCTATTCAATAACATAAAATCAACCAAACTTCAGGTAGTATTTTAAATTCCGGGTTACCGGGTTCTTAAATTGTAGATTATGGCAAGTATCAATCTGAGAGAAGCTTTCCAGGAGTTTAAGGAAGCCGAAAATATCGACCGTCCCACGATGATGAAAGTTGTGGAAGACGTATTCAAGACATTGCTCCGTAAAAAATTCGGTAGCGACGAAAATTTCGACGTGATCGTGAACGCTGAAAAAGGCGACCTGGAAATCATCCGCAGACGTATGATCGTTGAAGATGGTGCTGTGATAGATCCGCTGGCTGAAGTAGCCTATAGCGATGCAGTGAAAATTGAACCCGACTTTGAAGTTGGTGAGGAATTATATGAAGAAGTGAATATCTACGATTTCGGACGTCGCGCTATCCTGGCTGCCAAACAAACCCTGGCCAGCCGTATCAGCGACCTGAAAAAGAATGTTCTGGTTAAGAAATATGGCGAACGTGTTGGTGATATCATCAGCGCTGAAGTTTACCAGGTTTGGAAAAAAGAAATCCTGATGCTGGATGAAGAAGGCAATGAACTGATTCTTCCAAAATCTGAGCAGATACCACAAGATTATTTCAAGAAAGGCGAGAATACCCGTGCAGTTGTGAAGAAAGTGGAACTGAAAAATAACTCACCAGTTATCATCCTCTCCCGTACCTCTCCTTCTTTCCTTGCAAAATTGCTGGAAATAGAAGTGCCTGAAATTTTCGATGGTCTTATCGTTATCAAAAAGATCGTTCGTGAACCAGGGGAAAGAGCAAAAGTGGCTGTTGAATCATTCGACGATCGTATCGATCCGGTAGGTGCTTGCGTAGGTATGAAAGGTAGCCGTATCCACGGTATCGTTCGCGAATTAAAGAATGAGAATATCGACGTAATCAACTGGACAAATAATATTCAGTTACTGATACAGCGTTCATTAACTCCTGCCCGTATTACCAATATGGAACTGGATAATGACACCAAACATGCTAATGTTTACCTCAAACCCGATCAGGTTTCTCTGGCAATCGGTAAGAAAGGGGTGAATATCAAATTGGCTCAGGAACTGACTGGTTATAGTATTGATGTATTCCGTGATACAGAAGGTGAACCACAAGAGTTCGATATCGATCTGGAAGAATTCAGCGATGAAATTGAAACATGGATCATAGATGAGTTCAAGCGCATCGGTTGCGATACCGCCCGTAGTGTGTTGGAACTGACAGCTGAAGAACTGGAAAGAAGAACAGACCTGGAGAAGGAAACCATTGTGGAAGTAAGAAGAGTATTGAAAGAAGAATTCGAAAAAGAATAAATAGAACTTATTGGATAACCGGATGCCGGTTTCCAGATGTAACATTAAAACCACTGAATGTCAGATTTAAAATTACCGCGACTGTTAGCAGCGGCCAAAGAATTCAATGTTGGCCAGGATACCTTGATTGATTTCCTGGAAGCAAAAGGTTTTGGCAAAGACGACCTTAAGCCTACGTCGAAATTGACGGAGGAAATGTATCGTTGTTTGCAACAGGAATTCCAAAGCGATAAAGTAGCAAAGCTGAAAAGCGACCAGATCGATTTGCCCAAGGGAAGTGTGGAAGCGAAGAAGAAGAAAGAAGAAGATGCAGTGGTTTTCAAAAAGGAAACCAAGAAGGAAGCAGAGGAAGAAAAGCCTAAAGAAGAAGTAGTTGTAGCTCCGGTTGTTGTTGAACAAAAACCTGAAGTTGTAGTAGAAAAGAAGGTAGAGGAAGTTGTAGTTCCCGAAGTAGTGAAAGTAGAGGCTCCCGAAATTGAAGGATTAAAGGTTTTAGATAAAATAGATCTTTCTGCTATCGATTCTTCAACCCGTCCTAAGAAGATAGTTAAGAAAAAAGCAGAACCAGCTCCTGTAGAACAAGCCCCTGTACCAGAAGAAAAAGAAAAGCCAAAGGCTAAGAAGAAAAAGCAGGAGACAGAAGAAGTAATAGTTCCACCAGTTGTTGAAACGAAACCCGAAGTTGAAGCAGTTCAGGAAGAAGAAGGTCCGGCTGTTATTGAAAATATCAGGGCTGAAAAATTGGAAGGGCCTAAAATTCTCGGTAAAATAGAATTGCCTGTTGAAAGCGATACACGTCCTAAACCAGGTGATGAGAAAAGGAAACGTAAGCGTATCCCTATCGAGAAAAAGGATTTCAAACCAAGCACTACTCCTGAGTTGTTTAAACGCAAGGATGGTGATCCTCCTCGTCAGGGTGGCGGTGGTGGCGGCCAGCAAGGCGGTGGTTTCCGTGGTGGTAACCGTCCAGGTGGTCCGCAAAGAGGTCCCGCTCGTGGTCCACGTGAAGTAAAAGAAATTGACGAAAAAGAAATCCAGAATAAGATTCGTGAAACGCAGGCTAAGCTTGCGGGTACTGGTGGCCGTGGTAAGAGTCTGAAAGCGAAATATCGTCGTGAAAAACGTCAGGGTGTTGCCGATCAGGCAGGATCTGAAGATTCGCAAGACAACAAGCTGCAGCTTACTGAGTTTATCAGTGTTAGTGAATTGGCTAACCTGATGGATGTAAGTTTTGCTGAAGTTATAAGTAAGTGTATGAGCCTTGGATTGATGGTTTCCATCAACCAGCGTTTGGATGCTGAAGTAATAGAACTGGTAGCAAGCGAATTCGGTTTCGATGTGGAATTCATCGATATGGAGAAGCAAATGGAAATGGAGGAAGAGGAAGAAGAAGATCTGGAAGAGGATCTGGTGCCAAGAGCTCCTATTGTTACCATCATGGGTCACGTTGACCACGGTAAAACATCATTGCTCGACTATATACGTAGTGCTAATGTAGTAGCTGGTGAAGCGGGTGGTATCACCCAGCACATCGGTGCTTATGAAGTTACTCTGGCAAACGGTAAGAAAATAGCCTTCCTGGATACTCCTGGTCACGAAGCCTTTACGGCGATGCGTGCCCGTGGTGCCAAGGTAACCGACATTGCAGTTATCGTAATTGCGGCAGATGATGCGGTGATGCCTCAAACAAAAGAAGCTATCAGCCACGCACAAGCGGCAAATGTACCAATGATATTCGCTATCAATAAAATTGATAAGGATGGTGCCAACCCACAAAAAATCTACGAACAGTTATCTCAGATGAACCTGTTGGTGGAAGAATGGGGTGGTAAATTCCAAAGTCAGGAATTGAGTGCGAAGAAAGGATTGAATGTAGATGCTCTTCTTGAAAAAATATTGCTCGAAGCAGAATTGCTCGACCTGAAATCAAATCCTGATAAAGAAGCTACAGGTACTATCATCGAAGCAACCCTTGATAAGGGTCGTGGATATGTTGCCACTGTACTTGTTCAGAACGGTACGCTTCGTTTAGGAGATATCGTTGTATCTGGTCAGAACTTCGGTAGGGTGAAAGCGATGTTCAACGAACGTAACAAGCGTTCCGAAGAAGCACCTCCTTCCACACCGGTATTGATACTTGGATTGAACGGAGCCCCACAGGCTGGTGAGAAATTCAAGGTATATGCCGACGAAAGTGAAGCAAAAGAAGTAGCGAATAAGAGAGCACAGATATTACGTGAACAAGGTATTCGAACTAAGAAACATATTACACTCGATGAAATCGGTCGTCGTTTGGCTCTTGGAAACTTCAAACAACTGAACCTGATCATCAAGGGTGACGTGGATGGATCGGTAGAAGCGTTAAGCGACTCCTTACAGAAACTGTCTACTCAGGAAATCGTGGTGAGTGTGGTATTGAAAGCCGTGGGTGCCATTACAGAAAGCGATGTATTGCTGGCAACAGCATCTGATGCTATCATCGTAGGCTTTAACGTTCGTCCTTCTGCTCAAGCTGCCCGTTTGGCTGAAGGCGAAGGAGTGGAAATAAAACTTTACTCCATCATCTATAACGCTATTGAAGAAATCAAGAGCGCGATGGAAGGTATGTTGGAGCCAACTATCAAGGAGAAAATTGTTGCTAATGTGGAAGTACGTAACGTATTCCGCTTTGATAAGGCAACAGTGGCCGGATGTTTTGTACTGGATGGTAAGATTGCCCGTAACTCTAAGATCCGTATCATTCGTGACGGTATCGTAGAATATCCGAAGGGTGAAGGCCAAAGTGCTGAACTGGCTTCTCTGAAACGTTTCAAAGATGATGTGAAAGACGTTGCTTCAAGCATGGAGTGCGGATTGACCATCAAGAACTTCAACGATATCCAGGTTGGTGATATAGTGGAGGCCTTTGAAGAAGAAGAAGTTAAGAGAACATTATAAAGAAACCGGAACCGGTTTCCATAACAATCCCGGAGGTGGCGCCTTTGGGATTTGTTTTTAAGGGTAATAGCGCCGAAACTTTTGTTAAATAACCCTCTTTGTAAACCGGCTTCTGGCCGGGACGAGTATTTTTGAGGATTGTAATATAATGGTATGAAAAGATTCCTGACTTTACTTACTGCCTTGTGGCTCTTCGCTCCTTCATTGATGGCGCAGCATAAAGTGGTAGCAGATAAGATTGTAGCAATTGTTGGTGACAAGATCATCCTGCGTTCGGACGTGTACAACGAAATTCTGGATAAGCAACGCCGTAATGAACCTGTTCCGGAAGATGCTCCCTGTGCCATTATGGATCAGATACTGATCATCAAGGCGCTGATGTTACAAGCAGAGAAAGACTCAATCATTGTTGGTGATGAGGAAATTGATGCCATATTGGAAAATAAGATTCGTAGCTATATCCAGATGTATGGTAGTAAGGAACAGCTGGAAGAAATTGCCGGTCGTACCGTTTACCAAATCAAGGAAGATTTCCGTCAGTCAGTAAAAGAAATGAAACTGGCTGAAAGAATGAAAGATAAAGTGGTAGAGAATATCAAGATCACTCCACAGGAAGCAAAAGTTTATTGGGATAAAATTCCAAAAGACAGTTTGCCTTTTTATGAATCTGAAGTAGAAGTTGGTGAAATTGTAGTTTACCCAA
This sequence comes from Chitinophagaceae bacterium, assembly GCA_016721085.1. GTDB lineage: Bacteria > Bacteroidota > Bacteroidia > Chitinophagales > Chitinophagaceae > Endoryza. The sequence goes on from JADKJI010000021.1 coordinate 70,747, forward strand.
AAGCAAGTCGTGATTTTGATAAATTATCAATCGATGAGCTGACAGATTTTAAAAAGCAAATTGAATCGGGACAGTCTAAGTTTGAAACGCTGGCTTCGATATATACAGAAGATCCGGGCAGCAAGAATAGTGGTGGTCAATATACTATCAACCGTACTGAAAAGAACTTCGATCCTACTTTTGTAAATCATGCTTTCAGATTGAAAGAAGGTCAGGTGTCGCCAGTATTCAAGTCTAAATTCGGCTATCACATCATCCAAATGATACAGAGAAATGGTGATGATGCTGTGGTGCGTCATATTCTTCGTATCCCAAAAATTACAGAAACAGAAATTGCAATTGCAACAGCTAAGTTAGATACTGTAAGGGCCAAACTCATTTCTGGTACCGTTACATTTGGAGAAGCTACCAGCAAGTATAGTGAAAGCGAGATTTCTAAGAACTATGGTGGACTGAAGCAAAGTCCGACCAATGGTAGTAGCTATCTCACTATAGACCAATTAGATAAGGACCTGGTTTTGATGCTCGACAAGATGAAAGTAGGTGAGTATTCAAAGCCTGTAACTTATACTGATGAAACCGGTAAAAAGGCTACGCGTTTAGTATATCTTAAAACACGTACCGAACCACATCGTGAGAACTTCAAAGACGATTATAACAGGATAGCTCAGAGGGCACTGGAACTTAAAAAGCAACAGGTTTTGGAAAAATGGTTCGCTACAAAATTACCGAACTACTACATCATGCTAGATGATGAGTTCAAAACCTGCTCCAATTTGAAGAATTGGTGGCAATATGCCGCAAAGGTTTCTCAGTAAGTACAAACACCTAATTTTACAAAATTTTGCTGTAAGTCAGTAAGCGATTATAGCGTTTTCTTTAGCTTAGATAAGTATTTACGTTTAAGATATCCCTAAAAATGGGACCTAAACCTAAGTACTATTTGGTTTTGCTTAAGAAAACCGTATGCAAAAGCAGCAACTAAAATCCGGTCCTCATGGAGGTTTTTCAACTACCCCGATAAACCTCTGCACAGATTCACAAGGTATCATCCTCGAAGCTTCTGAAGACTTTCTTTATGTTACAGGCAAGGTAATTTCTGAGATAAAGGGTATTTCAGTTATTGATATTGTAAGTCCAACGTCAAGAAAAAAAATTCAAGGATATACTAATTGGCGGACTTGATGCTGTTGATTCTCCCATTGAAATTATCATAAAGTCTGGAAGGAAAACTGTTTCCCTCACTTGTTCCATTACGGGTAATGTAAAAAGGAAAGCAGAGAGTACTAAGTATAAATGGGAGGCTTCTGTTACTGCAAAAACACTGAGCAGAAATTCAAAAAAACTATCTGATCAAAAAGCTAATACGGAAAGTAAGTATATAACCTTTCTGGAAACTTCGTCAGAAGGAATCTGGTGTATTGAAATTCCAGGAAAGGTTTCTATAGAGCAATCATTCGAAGCTATATTGGAATATGTTGCTGTTAATGGTTATGTATCTGAATGCAATAAGACTTTTGCTAAGATGTATGGCTATGAAGATCCGTCTGAAATGCTCGGTGTTCGTTTACCCGACTTGATGCCATTGGACGACGCCAACAACATTGCCTATTTATCAGCATTCGTAGCAGGTGGTTTTAAGATGGAGGATGCAGAATCGATGGAGTTGGATAAAGACGGCAATAAAAAATACTTTCTAAATAATCTTATAGGAATTGTAGAAGATAATTACCTGCTCCGTATTTGGGGTACACAACGCGATATCACCCGTCAAAGGAATGTTGAAGAAGCCTTGAAGGAAAGTGAGGAGCGTTATAAGGCATTCATTCAGCAAAGTTCAGAAGGTATTTGGCGAATTGAGGGGATACCCGGAAAATTAAGTGAGTATACTGAAGATGCACTTATTGATGATATTTATAATTACGCTACAGTAGTAGAATGCAATGATGTTTTTGCAAAGACATTCGGCTACAAGCAGGCCAGTGAAGTGTGTGGTATGAAGCTTGATCTTTTACTTCCAAGATCTCTTCCTCAGAATATAGACTTCTTAAAGGAATTTATTCGTGCAGGGTATCGTGCCGAGAATATAGAATCTCATCAGGTGGATATAAACGGGCAATCTGTTTATACCATGAATAATCTTGTAGGGGTTGTGGAGAATGACTACCTGGTAAGAGTATGGGGTACGCAAAGTAATATTACAGCCCTGAAGCTTGCAGAAAATGAAGTATCTCTCCAGGAGAAACATTATAGAACACTTTCGGAGAATGTTCCGGTAATGATATATCGGATAACTCCGGATTTTAAATTCAGTTATGTAAACCGGGCCGTAAAAGAAACCTTCAACCAACCCCCCGATATTTTTATCGGAAAATCTGCACTGGAAATTGGATTAGACAAGAAGAAATGGGAAAAATTGCAAGTAGTTGGAGAAAGGGTATTTACAACTGGAGTAGCGGAAAATTTTACTTTCAAGATTCCTTCGCTTAGTCGTCCCGGGAAGGAATATAATTTGCTTTTAACACTAACTCCAGAAATCGGTGAATCCGGAAAAGTTGAGTCGTTGATTGCTATTGCTAATGAAATATCTCCCCTTATCAAAGTACAGGAAGAACTGATCTATAAGGATCAACTTCTTTCAATGATAACAGATGTAACTAATCAGTTCCTGAAGCAGGATGATTATCAGAAAGTAGTTTCAAAAGCTATTGGCAGGTTAGGTGAAGCTTTTAAAGCCGATAGTATTTGCATTTTTGAAAACAGGAAGGAATCTGGAAAGCAGGATGTATTTGAGCTGACTTTTGATTGGAAAGGAAATGCTGAGAAACAATTGGTGGGAGAGGAAAAAGTTTAAGCATACCGGCCTCCATTCTAAATTCGATCATAAATAGTTTACCACTTGTTACTACAAAAGAAATAAGGACTTCCCAATTCCCAGAATGTGAGTTCCGCACTTATCTGGAGAAGCATTCATTTACGGCAATGCTGCTTGTGCCCATAATTGTACAGCAATCTTGTTGGGGCTACCTGTTCTGGAAAGTGAAAAATGACCGGCATAACTGGATATCTGTAGAGAAAGATATGTTTGAAACATTTGCCATTACACTTGGGAATGCGTTGGAGAGAAAGTTAGCACAGCAGATTGTTCAGGAGAGTGAAGCCCGGTTCCGGCAATTGGCGGAAAACACACCAGTAATGATATGGGTATCTGATGAAGATGATAAAGTGTTTTATGTTAATAGAAGCTTTACCGAATTCACAGGATTAGAAGCTAGTGATACTACAGATGAAGCCTGGGCAGAATTGATACATCCAGAAGATCATAAAGTTGCAATAAAGGAATATTCTCAATCTTTTGCGAAAAGAGAGCGCATATTGATTGAATACAGGGCAAGAAAAAAATCTGGTGAATATCGCTGGGTGATTGATGAGGCTATTCCAAGATTTTTGCCAGATGGTAGTTTCTTGGGCTATATAGGCTCTTTTGTAGACATCCACGATCGGAAACTCATAGAAGAAAAGATAAGGTTCCAGGCAAGGGTGATGCAGGAAGTTTCAGAAGCAATTATTGCTCTTGACTTTGATAATAATGTGATCACCTGGAATAAGGGAGCTGAAAATGTTTATGGTATTCCTGCTGCCACAATCGTTGGGAAACCAATGAGTGACTATGTTAAGATGGAGTACCTGAATGATACTTATAAGTTAAGTCTTGAGCATCTCAATAAATATGGACATTGGAGTGGTGAATTGTATTTTGACCGAAACGACGGCAAAAGAATTTACATTCATAGCGCAGTTACTTTCCTGACAGATGAGAAGGTAATCAGTATCGGATATGTTGGGAATAACAGGGATATTACCGATCGCAGAAAATCGGAAGAAGCACTTCGTATAAGTGAAGAGAGATACCGTTCTGTTGTAAATGCAATGGGTGAGGGTATTATAGTTTACGACCGTGAAGGAGTAGTGATTGCAAGTAATAAAAGCGCGGAATCAATACTAGGTATAAGTGAAGAGTACAGAATGGGCAAACTGAATTTCGATTATAAGATTGTTGCCATACATGAAGATGCCACTTCATTTCCTCCAGATCAATACCCTTTCAAGATTACACAACAAACAGGTAAGTCTTTGCAAGGCATAGTAATGGGAATTTATAAACCAGATGGAACACTCACATGGATATCGGTAAATACTGAACCTGTTTATTATACTGATCAGCGTGTTACTCCAGATGCTGTAGTAACCTCTTTTGTAGATATTACCCATACAAAGACCGCTGAACTGGAATTGCAGCATAATGAGCGTCAGTTACGTGAATATTCAGAAAGGATAAATAATATCCTTAATAGTATTACTGATGGATTCATTGCCATTGACAATGAAATGAAAGTGTTGCTATGGAACAGGGTTTTTGAAAAAACTACCGGTATAAGGTCGGTGGATGTAATAGGAAAGAGAACAACTGATATTTTTCCTGGATTGGCTCAGGAGTATGTTGAGAAAATTAAAGAAGCGATTCATGATAAGAAGACTGTTTTCCTCGACTTCTATAGTACAAGGTTTAAGATATGGTTTGAAGTAAGCGCATTCCCTTCAGCACAAGGTTTGTTTATTTATTTCAGGGATATAACAAAACGGAAAAGGCAGGAGATGCTTTTAGCCTTAGAAAAGGAAACACTTGAAATGAATGCCCGCCATCAGACTTCTTTGAAGGATACCGCTGATTTTCTTCTAAGTGGCCTGGAAAGAGCATTTGAAGGGATGTTCTGTTCAGTATTAATAAAGCAGGCTGATGATAATACATTAGAAACACTTTCAGCACCAAGTTTACCTAAGCCTTATTCGGATGCCATTAATGGCATTGCCATAGGTCCTAATAAGGGATCATGTGGAACAGCAATGTATCTTAAGCAGAATGTTATTGTTTCAGATATACAAGAGAGTGAGTTGTGGAACGATTTTAAAGTATTGGCGGAAAATAATGGTCTTCGCTCCTGCTGGTCCTTTCCAATATTCAGTTCGCAGAGTCAGCCTTTGGCCACTTTCGCTATATACTATTCAGAAATAAAAGAACCATCTGCAGAAGAATTCCCTGTAATTGAAAGGATGGTTAATATCCTCAGGATTATCATTGAGAATAAGCAATCGGAAGAAAAGATCAAGATCAGTAATGAGCGCTACCTGCTGGCAACCATGGCCACGAATGATGCTATCTGGGATGCTGACCTGATTGGCAACACAATTTATTGGGGTGAAGGTTTCCATACTTTATTTGGTTATAAGGCTGGTTACTTCCCAGATTTTAATGGTGTATGGGAGTCTTATATACACCCGCAGGATAAGAATCGTGTAATAGATGGTTTGGCCAGGTTTATTGATAGTAATAGTCAACATGTTTGGCAAGATGAATACCGTTTCAAAAAGGCAGATGGTAAATACGTATTGGTGAGCGATAGGGGCTTTCTCATTTATAATCAAATGGGCAAAGTGAGCCGGATGGTGGGTTCTATGCAGGATGTTACAGAGAAAAGGGAAATGGAGAAAAAACTTCTGAAGCAACAATTGAATAAGCAGAAGCTGGTAGCACAGGCTGTTGTGGATGCACAGGAGAAAGAACGTTCTATTATCGGAAAGGAACTTCATGATAATGTAAACCAGATTCTTTCTACTGCGAAGCTCTATCTGGAAGTGGCCAAGAGTGATGATAAGGAAAGGGATAACCTGATAGATATGAGTACCAAAAGCATCTCCGATGCTATAAATGAAATAAGAGCTATTTCAAGATCATTGGTGCCTTCAAGTATTGGTGATTTGGGTCTGGTAGAATCTATTCAGGACCTGGTTGATAGCATAAAATTTACCAGAAAGCTTCATGTAGAATTCTATCATCACGACTTGATAGATGATTTTTTACATGAGCCTTTAAAACTGATGTTGTTCCGGATTGCGCAGGAGCAAGTGAATAATGTGATTAAGCATTCGGGTGCAAAAAATATGGTGATAGAACTTTCGGCGGATAATGAATCGGTGAATATTTCCATATCAGACGATGGTAAAGGCTTTGATCAGGAGATGGTGAAACAGAACAAGGGATTGGGATTGTTTAATATTACAAGCAGGGCCGAGCTCTTTAATGGAAAAGTTGATATTATAACTGCACCCGGAAAAGGATGCACTTTAAATATACATGTACCTATTTCTTCAAACCTATAAACACACTTTTATGCAAAAGGTAAGTATTCTAATTGCTGACGATCACAAACTGATCCGTGAAACCTGGAGTTTCATACTAAATAACGATCCCCGTTTTGAGGTGGTTGCTGAATGCGGCGATTCAGAGGAAGCTGTTGAAGTAGCTAGAGTGAAACGCCCAAACATCATTTTGATGGACATCAACATGACACCCATTTCAGGATTCGAAGCCACTGAAAAAATCCGTAAGGTTTCTCCTGCTTCAAAAATTATCGGTGTTTCCATGCACTCTCAACCGGCATACGCTAAAAAGATGCTTCAGATTGGTGCCCGTGGATATGTAACAAAGAATTCATCAAAGGAAGAGATGATTAAAGCCATCATGGAAGTGCAGAATGGCAACAAGTATATCTGCGACGAAATCAAGAACAATATATCTGAGCTGGTTCTTGAAGAAAACAAGGATACTCCAAATGTTAATGCACTTACTGAAAGGGAAATACAGATCATCAACCTGATTAAGGAAGGATTCTCTTCTAAGGAAATTGCTACCCAATTGAATATTTCACTGAAAACAGTGGAAGTACACAGGCATAATATCCTTAAGAAACTGAAACTCAAGAACTCAGCCTCATTGGTGAACTTCATCAATAATACGGCTACTTATATCTGATGTTTACACAGAAGTTAAGTAGTTAAAAGATTACCCGTAGAGGGTAAGCGGTTTACTATGTAGAACATAGGAATATGTATAGATATGCTTGTAGGTGAGTCAATTAAATGAAATCTTACCGACGGTTTGCAATCTATCCCTATCTTATGAAATCCCGGTAAAATTGGTTCCATGAAAAACCGCAACCAGTCCCGGTATTGATCTTTTATCTTAATGAAAAACTGACCCCCCAATCCTATGAAGACTGAGGGGCCTTTTTTTTGCCCATTTACCCACATCCTCTACAGCCTTTCGGCAATTTGATAATTCGGCTTACATTTGCGCTTTCCTGTACAACCGTAAATCTTTACATGAGTGATGCTATAAAACATGAATGCGGGCTGGCATTCATTAGGTTACGTAAGCCATTCTCTTATTATCAGCAACAGTATGGTACGGTTCTTTGGGGCATAAATAAGCTCTACCTCCTTATGGAAAAGCAACATAACCGGGGGCAGGATGGAGCAGGCGTGGCTGCGGTTAAGTTAAATGTTGAACCTGGCTACCCTTTTTTACAGCGCATAAGAAGCAGCGCCCCACAGCCAATCGTTGATATTTTCACCAAGATCAATAATGAAGTAAAAGAACTCGAAAGGTTCCAAAGCGATATTACCCGTCATCCCGGATTGATGAAAGGGCATATTTCCTTTTTAGGTGAATTGTTACTGGGTCATCTTCGCTATGGCACCCAGGGAAAGAATAATGCAGAATTCTGTCATCCATTTATAAAGCGTAACACTATTCCAGCCCGTAATCTGGCGCTGGCAGGGAACTTCAATCTGGTAAATACCGATGAACTATTTGCATTGGTGAATATGGAACCGGGTGAATTCCAAAAGCAAAGTGACCTGGCCGCTATGATGGAAGTGATTCATCATTTCCTTGTAAAAGCTGATGAGGAATTTCCTGGAAACCTTGATGTGCTGAAGCTTCTACAAAAATCCGTTGCTCTTTTCGATGGTGGGTTCACTGTAGGTGGACTGCTGGGTAATGGGGATTCATTTGTTTTCAGGGATGCACACGGAATCAGGCCTGCCTATTACTACATGGACGAAGATGTTGTGGTGGCAGCATCAGAAAGAGCCGCTATCCGTACTGTATTTAATGTTGCGGAGAATGAAGTACAGGAACTGATGCCAGGAAAAGGATTGATTGTAAAGGCTGATGGCTCTGTACAGGTTGAACAGGTTATTCCTGCTAAAGAACGAAAGGCTTGTAGTTTTGAAAGAATTTATTTCAGCCGTGGTAGCGATGAAAAAATCTATAGTGAACGTTCCGGATTGGGATATAACTTAAGTGAACAGGTGTTAAACGCCATCAATCACGACTTAAAGAATACAATCTTCTCTTTCATTCCGAATACAGCCGAAGTAGCTTTCTATGGCTTATTAAAAGGGATGGAAGATTATCTGAATAAGATCAAGATACAGCGGATCATGGCCTGGGGCAAGGACTTTGATGAAGAGAAACTGTCTGAAATGATCAACAGAAGAATTCGCGTAGAAAAAGTTGCCATCAAAGACGTAAAGCTCAGGACCTTTATTACCGAAGATGCTAACCGGAATGAAATGGTGCAGCACGTTTATGATATCACCTATGGCACCGTTGCAAAAAATCAGGATACCCTTGTAGTTATCGACGACTCAATTGTAAGAGGTACTACGCTTAAGGAAAGCATTGTAAGGATGCTAGCCAGATTATCCCCTAAAAAAATTATTGTTGTTTCTTCAGCTCCTCAAATTAGATACCCCGATTGTTATGGTATTGATATGAGTAAACTGGGAGACTTTATAGCTTTCAGAGCTGCAATAGCGCTTTGGAAAGATAGCGGTAAAGAAGATCATCTTACAGTGCTTTATGAGAAAGTGAAAGAGATGCAAAGAACAGGTAACCTGCATACAGAAAATGTTGTTCAACAAGTATACAAGCCTTTCACTACAGAACAATTATCGAATAAGATTGCTGAATTGATTACCCCTCAGGGATTGCCATTCCCGGTACAAGTGATATTCCAGACTATCGAATCTTTACATCTGGCTTGTCCTACAAATACCGGCGATTGGTATTTCACTGGTAATTATCCAACAACAGGAGGCAACAAGGTTGTGAACAAAGCATTCCTCAATTATATGGAAGGGAAAAACGTGAGAGGGTATTGATTTCATTTCTGGCCGAAAATTTGCTGTAAATAGCAAGTCCGTTATTGCCAATTGAAAAACCTGATTAAAAGAACTGAATATTTCTAATTCCTTTGATTGCAACTTCTTAACTTGAAGGGGAAATTATTTTCCCCTTTTTTTATTTATGAAGACTCTGTTTTTGGTAAGACATGCAAAGAGTAGTTGGGCTGAACCTGGTACTACTGATTTTGAAAGACCCTTAAACGACAGGGGCAAAAGAGACGCTGCCGATATGGGCAAACGTCTAAAATTAAGAGAAATCCACTTTGACAGTATTATCTCCAGTCCGGCTTTAAGAGCTGAAAAGACCGCCATTCTATTTGCCCGCGAATTGGGCTACGACACAGAAGCTATAGTATGGGAGAAGAATTTATATCTGGCATCTCCGGAGACCATACTTGACACCATCAGTAAAGTGCCCGACACGGTAGACTCTCTGGCCATTTTTTGCCACAATCCAGGTATAACAGAATTAGCTAATACACTATCTTCTGTGCGTGTAGATAATATGCCTACAGGCTCGGTTTATGCTGTGAGTTTTAATGGTGAATCCTGGAAAGAGTTTGAAAATGCCAGTCCCAGATTTCTCTTCTTCGATTATCCGAAATCGAGGTAAAACAGGGTATTAGAATTGTGGCTATTTGCATATTATTTTCCCTTAACTTTAATATCCCTTTATTTTCCGAGTTACCTCCCGAAAACAGTTTGTTCGAATCCTCTCACAGTACTAAACCTCATGCTATGCCAAAAATTTCTACCAAACTGTCAATCTACTTTTCTTTAAAGTCGTTATCGCTGTTTCTATTTCTTTTGTCTACTATTTCTGTAGTTGGACAGACTGCTTGTCCGGGATATCCGTCTATGCGGCAAAATAAAGTAAGTGGCATTTCTATTGGGAATGCGGCTTCGCCAAGGTTTAAAGGACTACTTGAATTTACTCCTGCGGGTTATAATCCTGCAGACGTAAATACTTTGTACCCAGTAATAATCTATTTCCATGGATTAGGCGCTGCAGGTCAGGGCACCAGTTCAGATTTGTGTACCATATTAAGTGACCAGACGAATTCACTACCTGGTCGTATTGAAAGTGGTACTTTCCAGGAAGTGGTTAATTCAGGTGGTATTGACTATAAGTTTATTGTTATTTCTCCTCAGTATGTACAATACGATTATGGCAACAACAATTATCCTTCTGCCAATGCAGTGGATTCGGTGATTGACTATGTTATAGCCAACTATCGTGTTAATATAAACCGCATTTATCTAACTGGTATGAGTACCGGTGCAAATATGGTAGTGGAATATGCAGGCAACAGTTTAGCCAGGGCACAGAGAATTGCAGGCGCATCTACTGCTTCAGTTTGTTCTGTAGTAGGAAGAACACCCAATACCAATTCAGCACCAACTAATATTGGGAATGCATCACTCCCTTTCACTTTTATTCAATGTGAAGACGATTCATATAGTTGTTTCCCAGACATTCCTCAAACATGGTATAATGGAATTCTAGCTGCAAATCCTTCAGCAGGTACTTTCACAACGTTTAAATCCCTGATAAAGATTCCTGCTGTTCTTCCTCCAGTATGGCCACCAGCCAATATCAATGATTATTGTATGCCATGGGGGCACGATACATGGAGTCTTCTCTATAATCAATCGTATAAGATAAATGGAAAGAATTTGTCGGAATTCTTCATCACCTATCAGCGGAATATAAACCTTCCGGTGAAGCTGACAGACTATAGTGCCAGATTGGTTAATAATAAAGTATACCTCAATTGGACAACCAGCAGAGAGGTAGATGCTGCCTCATTCATTATTGAAAGAGCCGGCGCCAATCAGCAGTTTACTGAATTAACAAGTGTACGAGCTGCAGGTAATGCCATTACAGATAAATCATATTCTGTAGTTGATGATCGTCCCGTGCAAGGCATAAATTATTATAGACTTGTTCAGGTAGATGCTGATAATAACAAGCATATTCATGAAACAAGGAAGGTGCTGAATGAAAAGGTACTACTTAAAGTAAAAGTGTTACCAAATCCGGTAAGTTCAGAAGTTACAGCTTATATAACCCTTTCAAGGCCTCAACAGGTTTCTGTAACCATTACAGATATGAGTGGAAAGGTATTGCAAATGAAAGCGGGTTATTATAAAGAAGGAAGTTCAGGAATCAGTTTGCCAACTGAATCGCTTGCAAGTGGTATATACTTGCTTCGTACAAATGGAGAAGACTTCTCAGATATCCAGAAAATAGTTAAGCAATAAGGATCGATATCAGGTTTTCCTGCTAACCAAATAAACGCCGCTCACTATCAGTGCAGCGGCGATTATTTTATATATGGTGAATGATTCATTCAAAAATATGAGTGCTATAGCAGCAGCAAAAAATGGTTGGGTATAAATATAAGTTCCAGTGACGCCAGCCCCTAAATGATGCACTCCATAAAGGTTAAAGAGGTATGCAAAGAAAGTGGCGCCAATTACAATAAAGCCTACTGCGGCATATTCTTTCCATGTAAAGCTTCCCCAGTCTATAACTGAAAATTGTGACCACCCAATTGGAATTGTGAAGATCAGTCCGAATGTGAATATCCATCTTACTACATGAATGGGTTCATAGGCTAGCATCAATGGTTTTACTAGAATAAAGTATATGGCATACGAGATGGCGTTGATGATGATGAAAACATCGCCCCAGAACATATCTGACCCGCTTACACCACCTTCTTTATGCAATGCCAACATTACCGCACCACTCACCCCAGCTATTAATCCTGCTACTTTATAATATAAGTAAGAGGCTCGGTTCCCAGCCAGGCCGCTAATCCTGTAATGAAAATAGGGGTAACCAATATCAACAGGGAAGCATGAATGCTCATAGTCATTGATAGTCCCTTGATGAATAAGGCCTGATTTATTACAATCCCTGTAATGGCACAAAGCACAAAACGACCGATATGTTTTTTCTGTATGGCAGCTTTTGTAGAAGAAAGGCTCCATAAGAGCCAGAGTAAAAGGGTACTTACTCCAACGCGAATCACATTCAATCCAAAGGGACCGATGAATTTTTTTGTGATATACTGTACAGTGCTGAAATTAATACCGAAGATGAAATTGGCGGCAATAACAGCTGCATGCGCTTTTCCCTTTTTCAAACAGAATAGTTTCGGCAAAAGTAGTATTTAGAACTTATCCTTTTAATGCCTCGAGGGCGGCGGGGATTGTTTTTTTATATTGCTCCATATTACCTTCGAATTTCTGATAATTGAATTGGGCTATTTTCTCCAATGCTGCTTTAATGCTGAAATCCTTTTGTTGAAGAAAGGGGGCAAATTGAATCGACTCTAATCTTTCTGCCAGATATTCCTGCTCAGCCTGTCCAGGTGTTGGAATTAATAAGGATTTAGATCCGACACTTGCAAAATCCATTACAGATGTATAACCTGCTCTGCAAATAACAAATCCCGCTTCACACAAATGAGTATTGAGTTCTTTAGCATCCAGATAATTGAAGATGGTGACATTGGAAGAACTACTGATTGAAGATGTTGGATCTGTTATTCCTCTTACCAATATGATATTCCTTTGTATATGCGGTGCTTCCTGTAGAATTTTCTTCTCAAGTAAGGTTCTCTGCGGTTCTGGTCCCGATAAAAGACATAGAATAGAATCGTTCTTTTTTTCGGTTATACAAGTATGTAATCTTGATAAACCTCCGAGATAGGTTACTGGAATAGGACAAGTTTTTTCAGGATGAGAGAGTAATCCGGCAAGATTGACGGCTCCATCTTCGAAGTCGGGTACCCAGCAATTGCTAAAGCGTTGAAGTATTTTATAGAGTTGTTTCTGTACTTGTTTATCAATCCATTTACCCAATCCTGTTTTAATTAATAGCTGATGTGTTATGAGAATGCTCTTCACCTGGCTATTGTAAAATCCATATCTGTTATCGGAAATGATAAAATCGGGGTTGGTTTCCGCCACTATTCGGTCAATCCATCGTTTTTCATACTTGATATTTGTCAATATTTTTGGAATCTGTAAAATAATTTTTAGGGTGGTGAACCAACCACTCCTTCCATAGGTTATTGAATAACCCCGTAACTCTTTGAAGACAAGATCAGGAAAGGCAGCCTTTAGAATTTTCTTTTGACTTGATTTACAAGCTATTATTACCTTATAGTTAAGTTTCAGCAGGGTAGTAATGATAGGAATACTACGTGTAGTATGTCCCATACCCCAGTCAAGGGGAGCGTAAACAATTAGCCCAGAGGCTATTTTACCAGTATTTTGGCATAATTCCGGCAACGTATAATAATAATTATGACGTAAAATAGTTTTAAATTGGTAAAAATCAATTCTTATGAAAAGGGTCCGTTCTCAGCACCTGATCATTTTGTTGTTACTCAGTATTTTTTTTGCATCTTGTGCAGGTAGCAGCCGCAGTATGGGAGGTTCTTCCAAGAAATGCGGATGTGGCTTGAACAAGGGATTTGTTGGTTATTAAAATCTGATTGAGATGAAAGTGCCTAATCGCGATATGCTTGTCCTGGTGAAGGATGAATTTCTTAGTGACGATTCCATTCAACATGAGTTGGAAAAGATAAACCGTTTGTTGGTTTCATTTGAAACATCGGAGAATCTTTGCGCCGCTCATGAAGTATTTGATATGAATAGTTACAAGAAAGTCAGTAAAAAATCTAAGGTTCAGAAAATCCTTAATACTGAGGAACTGAAACCATTTATGTTTATTATCAATAAGAACTAATCACATAAACTTATAATGAAAAGGAGGACATTGTCCTCCTTTTTTATTTTATGCCCCTTCAATTTGCTCTAAAGCTTTTTTAAGTGATTGCAACATATCGGGGATCTCTTCTATCTTACAAGTTCCTACACTAAGCCTGTACCATGGATTGTCTTTTTTACTTCCAAATGCATAGAAAGGCACAATAGCTATATGGGCTTCATCAAGTATATATGCGGTTACTGATGACTGGTTGTCGAGCGTTTTGCCATTTTTAGTTTTTTTACCAGCAGCATCAATTTTTATAGTAAGATAGATAGCCGCTTCAGGAGCAATGGCATCAACAGGTAATCCTTCTTTCTTCAACGCTTGAATGCCTTCAAAAATAAGCTGTAGCCTTTCTGCTACTGCTGCTTTGAAATGCACCAGATAGTTTTCAATTTCTGTACGTTGTGGTAGAAAACGTGTTAAGGCCTTTTGTTCTGCCATTGGTGCCCAGGTGCCTATATGTCCTAATATGGCTTTCATCTTATTGATGATGGTAGCCGGACCCATACTCCATCCCACACGAACCCCTGTTGCCGCAAACACTTTGCTGATAGCATCAATGAATATAACATAGGGCTTTAATGCGGGTCGTAATGATACAGGGTTATAGTGTTCTATTTTGCCATAAGTAAGATGCCAGTACATCTGGTCGTACATTATGTACAGCTTTTTCTGATCGTCACTTCTGCGATTATTTTCTTCCAAAACAAGATCGCAGATAGCTTCCAATGCTTCTTTTGAAAACGTTGTACCCGTTGGATTCTGAGGAGAGCAAAGAGAGATAAGTGTCGCTTCTTTTATAAATGGCTTTATAGATGCAGCAGTAGGCATGAAATTATCTTCGGCCTTTGCTTCAATCATCAAATGTTCGCCTTCTACAAAATGTGTATAGTGATTGTTATTCCAGGAAGGAACAGCATAAATAATCTTATCGCCTTTATCGCAGATTGCCCTGAATGTGGCATATATAAGTGGCCGGCCACCAGAAGCTACTAATATTTCATCGGTGCCATATTCTAATCCTTCCCACTCTTTAATGAATTTGCTCAAAGATTCACGAAGATCCAGATTGCCTTCAGCTGCAGGATAATTAGTGAAATGCTGTCTGTAAGCAGTAATTATTTCTTCCTCCAATGCAGATGGAATGGGAAATATCGAAGGATCAAAATCCCCAACAGTGAAATTATAGATCTTTTCACCCTGACGAATTTTTTCGCGGATCTCACCTCCCAGTTTTACAATTTCTGAGCCTATGAGAGTTTCGGATAGATGGCTGAGTTTCATGAGTCAAAAATAACCTAAAAGTTTAAGCTTTTGAGAGTTCAATAGGTTCCAATTGTTCAATAGGTTCCAAAGGAAAGTCCTGCTGACACAAGTCAAACCTTGTATCAGCAGGACTTTATAACTTACTACTTATTACTTATAACGTATTACTTCTCTTGCCTTGCCCTACTGAATCGGACTGTAATCCTTAAACAGGTTTATCTTAGTCGATTCCACTTGTTTTCTATACTCCTTCCATTTTCCTTCGAACAAGCTGTTGGTTCTTTGTACAGCAATGTCGATTTGTTTTTCTGCAATGGCCAGCAATCTTTCTTCTTGTTCACCAGGAACTACTGGTTTGGCGCCAATATATTGGTTAGCTTCCTGTACGCGGGTCATCACTGTTGGGTCCTGTGAACGACTAATGCCCTGACGATCGGAAGTTTTACCACTTATGAACTCACGAATCAGTTTTACTGAATCTTGTAAAGCTCTTGTAGTCTTTCTTAATGAGTCTGCCTCTTTACCTTCTACATTTTGCAATTGGGCCGACATCTTACTAAGCAAGTCAGAGGCTTCAGTTAAACGGTCCATTGACTCAGTAAGCTTGTCTGTGCTTTTCCTTAAACGGGTAGCCATTGCTCTCTGAGCCTTTTTAACATCATTCTTATTACCAGATCTTGGATCATCTTTTACAGTGATGAAGGTTGAATCTGATTCTCTTCCCATTGTGATAACCATTTTGTAGGTGCCGGGGAATACGGATTGTCCGCCTGGCTCTGGACTACCTGGTCTTGGTTTTGGTGAACCTGGTTGGCGGAAGCCTTTTTCTTCCATACCCCACCATGCTCTGTTGAAACCTGAGTCTATCCTCCAGCGAGTGGTTCTTATCAATTCGTTTTGCTCATTATAGATTCTTACCCAAACGCTATCTCTTGAGCCACCGCCCATGCCACCACGACCACCTCCAAATCCACCACGGCCACCGCCACCACCTTGTCCTCCGCCTCCCTGACGACCACCGCCACCACCTGCAGGAGGTGCAACGGCTTCAGTTGGTGCTACAGCAGCAGTACGAGCACTATCTCTTCTTGGTGCTTCTGGAAGTTTGTTGATGAAGAAAGAAATAGCAGCCCCTCTTCTGCGGTTTTCAGCATCCCAAAGACCGGCAACGCTCCATTCATATCCTTTAGCTGGCAAATAATTGGCTTGATAGGCATCGGGTGCAGCAAATACGGTAAGGTTTTTTGCAGGTACACCTTTAGTGGAAGCAAGTTTGCGTAATGGTCTTATATCATCCAATATCCATAATGAACGTCCAAATGTGGCAATAGCCAAATCAGCTTCCCTTTCCTGGATAGCGAGATCGTATGTTGAAACGGAAGGATATCCGTTTTTCCATTGCTGGAAGGTTGCGCCATTATCAAGACTTACCCAAAGTCCATGTTCTGTTCCTGCAAAAATCAGGTTGGGTTCAGTTGGGTCCTGAAGTATACAAAGCGCATATCCTCTAACTTTAGTTTCGTCGAGCAAACGGGTCCAGGTTTTTCCGAAATCAGTTGTTCTGAATACATAAGTTTTGAAGTCGCCACGGCGATAATCATTTGCCACTACAAATGCTTCACCAGCCGAATGACGGGAGGCTTGTATTTGTGGCACCCAGGCACCAATTGGCATTCCTGGTATTTTTCCTCTGAAATTGGTCCATGTTTTTCCTCCGTCTGTTGTGAGTTGAACATTTCCATCATCGGTTCCTACCCATATAACACCGCTTTGTTTTGCTGAAGGGGCAATAGTGATGATGGTGTTGAATGTTTCAGCACCTGTAATATCAAGAGTAAGTCCACCTGTTTCATCCTGTCTTTGTTGTTCAGGATTGTTCATGGTAAGGTCGGGAGAGATGGTTGTCCAGGCCTGCTCCTTTGTTTGTACTCTTATGAAGAAACTGGCTTCCATAATACACGGTTTTGGTATCGAAGGGATCTTGTGCAATGGCAGAGTTCCAGTTAAAGCGAAGTTTTACATTGATATCGATAGTTGGAGGTTTTATATACCATCTTTCGCCAGTAGTCACATTTTGTTTTCCAACAGAGCCACCCTGGCTCATTGAATAAACCCAATTGTTATCATCCGGATCGGGCATTACATCAAAGCCATCACCACCACCAACATTATCCCAATAATAGTTTCTGATGCCACCGTTTGTCCACGTATAAGCAGGGCCTCTCCAGCTTCCATTATCCTGCATACCGCCCATTACATTATAAGGGATTTGGTTGTCTACATTGATATGATAGAATTGACCCACAGGTAGTTTTTCATCAAATGTCCAGTTAGCTCCGCGGTCGCGCGAAATACCTAATCCACCATCATTACCATCGAGAATATAATTCGGGTCATTTGGATTGATCCACCAGGCATGGTGATCGGGATGGATACCGCTATAAGGTATGAGTGTTTGGAAAGAACGGCCACCATCTTCACTAAATGTTACTGTGGAATGTATATCATAGATCCTGTTTTCATTTTTTGGATCTACATATATTTCCTGATAGTAGAAGGGTCTGTCTGTAATTTGAGCAGGATCGCTGTTTACCAATGTCCACTTGAAACCACCATCATCACTCTTATAGAATCCGTTTTTTGTAGCTTCTATTTTAGCGTACACTCTTGTAGGCATGCTTCGTGAAAAAGCAATACCTATTCTTCCAAGTGGTCCTTCAGCAATACCATCATCCTTGCTCAGCTTCTTCCATGTCTTTCCTCCATCAACAGTTATGTACATTCCACTTCCGGCGCCACCGCTTTTGAAAGTCCATGGCTGACGACGATGCTGCCACATAGAAGCGATGAGTTTATTTGGATTAGAAGGATCCATAACCAGATCAGCACAACCTGTGGTATCATTTACATACAACACTTTTGTCCAGGTTTCGCCACCATCTGTTGTTTTGAATACGCCACGGTCGGGATGTTCTCCATAAGGGTTACCAATGGCTGCAGCATAAACCACATTTGGATTCGTAGGGTCAATTACTACCCTGTGTATGTTCCTTGTTTTTTCAAGGCCCATTTTCTTCCAGGTCGTTCCACCATCCAATGTCTTGTAAATACCTTCACCTATGTTTAAGGAGTTTCTTGGATTTCCTTCTCCGGTTCCCACCCAAACAACAGAGGGGTTGCTTTGCTGGATGGCAATAGAGCCGATGTTTAAAAGAGGCTGTTCATCAAAAACGGGATTCCATTCCAGACCGCCATTCACTGTTTTCCAAACACCACCTGATGCCGCTCCGATGTAAACAGTGTTAGGGTTGCTGACTACACCATCAATGGCAACAATACGGCCGCTCATGCCGCTTGGTCCAATGTTTCTGGGTTTCCAATTTTTAAAATGTGTATTGAGGTTTACTGTTTGTGATTGTAAACCGGATGCAGCGAAGAGTGCTGCTAACAGAAAGACTTTTCTCATTAGTGCTAATTTTGTGCTCTAAATTTACTCGCTTTGAGGGATAGCCAGTAATATATTTCATGAATGGGTGCTATAAAAGATAAAGGGTCGCCTGAACTACAGGCAACCCTTTATCTTTTATAGTAAACAGGGAACTAGTTCCTGATGAATTTTTTTACTTCAGTAGTATTGTTGCCACTTATTTCAAGGGTATAAACACCTTTTGTAAGGGTATTGATATTGATTCCGAAAGAAGCATACCCTGAGCTGAAATTAGCCGACCAGTTACGAAGGGTGCGACCATTGATATCGCGGATAACGAACTGCAAGCGTTGAGCAACATCAAGATCGAAGTTCAGTTGAATATTATTGTTCGAAGGTATCGGCGATAGCACAAAGCTATTTCCAAAACTACGGTTCACTATTTTCCTGATATCATAAATCTCTTGTTGCTTATCGAGGTTTACTAATGATAACCTGTAATAACTGGTGCCTTTTAATGGTTGTGGATCCTGGAAAGAATAGGATTTTGTGGTGGTTGAATTACCAGCTGCGGTAACTTGACCAATCGGCTTAAACTGTAAATCAGCTCCCGCCCTTTCAATGATGAAATAGGCTGAGTTTGATTCCTGTGTAGTTGTCCATTTCACTACAACCTGTTTATTGGCTGTTGATACATCGTAAGTATCAAGGTTTACAGGCAAGGTACCCTGAGCGAAATTTCTTGAATATTGAATCATCCATTGGGTGATGTTCATGTTGTTTTCCTTGTACGAAGAATCGTAGGTGTCATACCAGATATCGTGGGGGAAACCTTGGTTGTACGTAATTGTGAGCGTATATTTTGCCATTGGGTCACCGGGAGGTGAGTAGTTATTGATGGCACCTGCCCAGTTTACGGTGTTGCCGGCACCACAAGTATTATCTGCTGCACAATGAAGTCCCCAGTAGCGAATTTTTTGGCTCCCAATATTGCTGGCGCCCGATGTATTGGAGGAGTTACAGGTTGCTAAAGGAACAATTGCTGCAATACGGTTAGCATTTGTAGCTGATGAACTCATATAATTCATAATCAGGTCAGAGCCGGAGCTAAGGCCTGTAAGGTATATTCTGTTTATATCAACTCTGTAATTGGCAATGGCATAATTAATCAGGGATTGAATATCTCCAGAATTCACTGTTCCAAATGAAGTGATTTGAGGGGTAAGTACTATAAACGAATAGGGTTGTCCATTTGAATATACGGTTTCAGAAACCCTGCCTTGTTCAATTTCATAGGAAAGAACCGCAAACAGCATAGCAAAGGGCGTCTACCGATTGTCCATCCCCTACCGAACCTACTCCATGAATGAAAAGGATTAATGGATTTTTTTTGTTGGGTTTGCATTATACCCCGCTGGCAATATTTCAGCATATCCTTTTATGGAATTGGATACATTAACGCCAGGTACAAAGCGGTTACGTGTAATGGGCACCCAACATATCGAACACTGATTGGTTTGGGCTTGAAGAAGGGTGCTGGCGTCGGTTAACAGTACAACAAAGAGAATAAAGAACAGAAGTCTTGTTTTAGTAAAAAGAATCATAGCCTTATTTTAATAAAGTAATACAATAGATACGCGATCCTGATTGTGATTGGAAAAAGAGTAAATACAGGGAAGCGGATGAGTTGTTTTCGAAGGGTAGGGGAACGAGTCGGCAGGCTGCAAAAAAGTGCAATTTCAGTGCCACAACCTGTTTTGTTTAACCTTTAGTTCCTAACATTTGTGGGTTTCTGGAAGCATGTATTTTTGTTATTGAAAGATGGAAAAGCATTCAATTTCCCGGCTGGACGGCTTTTTTTGAAATCATGACCGGGAAAAACCGTTTTAGGGGGTGATTTCCAAGCTATTTCCCTGATATTATTGGGGTATCTTCGCAAGGAATTAACAGCTTTCACGTTGTTATTTCGATAAATTAGATATTTATTCGCTGTTACTTACCATGAAACAATTTCTACTCATTACCTTATTGGCCTTTGGGGGTCATCAACTATTCGCTCAACCCGGATATGCTATCTCTGTAACCTTAAAGCCATACAAGAATACCTGGGTGTATCTTGGCTATCATTATGGTGCAAAGAAGGCCCTGGCAGATTCTGTAAAACTGGATATTAATTCCCATGGCGTTTTTACCGGAAAGCAAGCTTTGCCCGGTGGTATCTACTTCCTTGTTTCTCCCCGTAAAGAAATTTTATTCGAATTACTTATCGATAAACAACAGCGATTTTCAATGTCGGCAGACACCCTGAAACTTCCTTCCGGAATCGTTTTTACCGGCTCTGCAGATAATGCCATGTTCCAGCAGTATACCAAGTTTGCAAACTATACAGGTATGGCTGCTAATAAAGCCAATAAAGATCTTTCAATTGCAAAAAACGGGCAGGACTCGGCAGCCATTAATAGCTGGATGAAAACCCTAGGTAATCAGTTACAGCATTATCGTGACAGTATAAACAAAAAATACCCTTCTTCTTATCTGTCAGCTCTTTTCAAGGCTATGAAGGATCCGGAAGTTCCACCCACTTCAAAACATCCCGGAGGGAAATATGATTCAAATTATGCATATCAGTATTATAAATCCCATTACTGGGAAGGTGTAAGTTTTGATGATGAAAGATTGGTGCGGACGCCTTTTTTTGAACCCAAACTGGAAAGGTATTATCGCGACCTGGTAGCACCCAATCCCGATTCAATTATCAAGGAAGTGGATTATATGCTCTTATATTCCCGTACCAGCAAGGAAATGTATAAGTTCCTGATGGTACACTTTGTTCAGAAATATGTGAATCCGGAGTTCATGGGACAAGATGCTGTGTTTGTACACCTGTTTGAGAAATATGTAAACGCTGGTAAAACAGATTTCTTTACCGAACAGTACAAAGAGTTCATGACCAAGAGAGCCTATAGTCTTATGGCTAACTTGATTGGTCAGCCTGCCGCCAATCTCGATATGGTGGATACAACGGGTAAGCCAGATCCATTGTATGGGATAAAATCTGACCTGGTAGTGGTCTGTTTCTGGGATCCTACCTGTAGTCATTGTAAGGAAACGGTTCCAAGACTTGATTCTATTTACCGCGCTAAATGGAAGGCCGAAGGAGTTAAGATATATGGGGTGATGACAGATGGTGGAAAGGACACCTGGACGCAATTCATCAGAGAGCATAAATTGGAAGGATGGAATCATGTATACCAACTTCCATCAAAAGAAGCGGAAGAAAGTGCCGCTGGAAAACCATCTTACAAGCAGCTGTATGATGTATACCAAACGCCACTTTTATATTTGCTGGATAAAGACAAGAGAATTGTAGCAAAGAAATTAAGTCTGGAGCAACTCAATGAAGTGATCACTCTCAAGATAAAAAAATCAACATCCCATTAATGCCATGAAAAGCTTTATTAAAGCATGGTTGCTGATAATTGCAACTGGTGTTAGTTTACAAGCAGCGGCTCAAAACCTTTTTACCTATGGAACACATGGAGTAAAACAGGAAGAGTTTTTAAAAGCATATTCAAAGAATAATACCGATACAAAACCTACAGAACAATCATATCGCGACTACCTCAATCTGTATATACGTTTCAAATTGAAAGTGCAGGCTGCACTCGATTTGCATCTCGATACACTTCCGGGACAGGTGGCAGAGTTAAAGAATTTCAGGGGTCAGATTGCTGAGGGCTACATGAATGATGAGGCAAGCATTAATGCATTGATTGATGAAGCCATGGATAGAAGTACAAAAGATATCCAGGTATCTCATCTGTTTATTGCGGTCCCAAAAACAGCTTCAGCCCAGGAAGTGGAAAAAGCAAGGTTGAGGGCGGAAGATTTATTTTCAAGAATACAGAAGGGGGAGGATTTTGGAAGACTGGCTGCCGAATATTCTGAAGATCCTGAAGCAAAGAACAACAAGGGACAATTAGGATATATCACCACTTTTGTGTTGCCTTATGATATTGAAAATGTTGTGTATTCTATTCCAACTGGAGCAGTATCAAAACCTTTCAAAAGCAGCATAGGGTTTCACCTCTTTAAAAAAACTGCAGAGAGAAAAGCACTGGGAAGAATTAGGGTGGCGCAGATATTATTGAATTTTCCTCCTGATGCCAGTACGCAACAGAAAGAAGCCATAAAAGAAAGGGCTGACTCAATCTATAAAGCACTAAAGGGTGGAGCTGATTTCAAGAATATGGCACTGCAATTCAGTAACGATAATATCAGTTACCAGAACGGTGGGGAGATGCAGGAATTCGGTGTGGGTCGTTATGAACCAGCATTTGAATCGATGGCATTCTCATTAAAGCAAGATGAAGAAATTGGAGCACCAGTAGCCACATCTTATGGCTATCACATCATAAAACGACTCAGGCTTATTCCAGTTACTGTCAATAAAACTAATATTGCTGAAAGGGATAACTATCGTCAAGTAATATCCGCAAATGACCGTGTTGTGGTTTCTCGTGCAGCATTGCTGAAAAAAATTCAACAACAAACAGGGTATAAGAAGTTTCCATATAACCAGGCTGCCTTTGAAGCTATAACACAAAATGCCTTAGAAGGAAAACCCAAATTGGCAAAACAAGCGATTGGAGATAATAGCCAGCCTTTGTTTGGCTTCAGGAACAAGAATATTACCATGGGTGATTGGTTGAATTATGTAGATGCTATAAAGGGAATTGAGACTTTGAGAAATGGCAATACCACCATCCAGCTTCTGGAGAAATACACGGAAGCAACAGCATTGGAGTATTATCGTGATCATCTTGAAGAATACAATAAAGATTTTGCGTATCAATTACGCGAATTCAAGGAAGGTAATTTGCTTTTTGAAGTGATGCAGCGGAAAATTTGGGATGTAGCTTCTCTTGATACAACTGGACTTCAACAATATTACAAGGCGCATAAAAACAATTATTGGTGGGAAGCCAGTGCTGATGCATTGATTGTAACGGCTACCACAGACTCAATTGCTACCGCTGCAAAAGCAAGGTTTGCTGCTGACATTTCTAACTGGAAAAAGATTCTGGACATCAGTGATGGCACCCTTCAGGGAGATTCAGGACGATTTGAACTCGGGCAGTTACCAGTAATTGAAAGAACAGCCTTCACTCCCGGACTCATGACCGCCAATGTTAAAAACGAAACAGATAATAGTGCCACTTTCTGTTATATACTAAAGGTCTACAATAACCGCGAACCTCGTAGTTTCCAGGATGCAAGAGGTTTTGTAATCAACGACTATCAAACTTATTTGGAAGAGAAGTGGGTTAGTGAACTCAAGAAGAAGTATCCTGTTTTAATAAATGAAGCTGTATTTAGGAAGCTTTAAGCTTTTTTATGCCTAAGGCTTAAGGCCTAAAGCCTAAAGCTTTGTTCAGACTCTGTCCAAAACTCTTGTCTTCGAATAAATATCGTTGAGTGGCAAGTATAAGCCCTAGGCTTTAGGCCTTAAGCCTTAGGCATCAAGCATCCAGCCTAAGCCTCCCGCCTAAAAGATTTCTTTCACCGCATTATAAATCACTCTCGGCTTACCCAGTGTGTAGTAGTGAAGAACAGGTACACCGGCTTTTTTCAATTCTTTCGATTGATGAATCAGCCAATCGGTACCAACTTTTTCAACTTCAAGATCTGTTTTGCATTTGATGATTTCATTGCTGAACTCTGATGGCAGGTCAACATGGAAAGTGCGGGGGATTACCGTCATCTGTTTCTTTGAAGTGAGCGGTTTCAATCCTGGTATGATAGGAACAGTAATGCCAGCAGCACGGCAGGCATCAACAAATTCAAAATATTTCTGGTTGTTGAAGAACATCTGGGTGGTGATATATTCAGCTCCAGCGTCTACTTTTGCTTTCAGGTGACTGAGGTCGTTTTCGAGGTTAGGGGCTTCGAAATGTTTTTCTGGGTAGCCGGCCACTCCAATACAGAAGTTGGTACGAAATCCTTCTCTGATATCTTCTTCCAGATAAATACCGTTATTCAGGTTTACTGTTTGTTTCAGTAAGTCGATAGCATATTTGTTTCCACCTGGTTCCGGTTCAAAATTAGTTTCATTCTTAGCGGCATCACCTCTTAAAACAAGTACGTTATCGCAGCCGATAAAATTCAGGTCAATAAGGGCGTCTTCCGTTTCCCTTTTATTGAAACCACCACAAATAAGATGTGGAACAGCATCAACATGATAATGGTTCATGATAGCTGCGCAAATACCTACAGTTCCGGGACGTTTACGAACTTCTACCTTTTCAAAAGTGCCATCAGCCTTTTTCTTAAATACAAATTCACTTCTATGGTAGGTAACATTGATGAATGAAGGCTTGAATTCCATCAATGGATCAAGGTGGTCGTATATGGAATTGATGGTCTTACCCTTTAAAGGAGGTAAAATTTCAAAGGAAACCAGGGTGCTTTTTGCGCTATTTATGTGATCGATTACTTTCATGCCTTCAGTCAATTAGTTTGCAAACTTAACTAACCCTTCCCTTTATTACAAATAGCTGTTAATTTGGTTCCTTAATAATCTCCGGATTGGATTTGTTCCGGTATTTTTGTCAAAATAAACATAGGTCTTGATCAGCGAAATACATACACAGGAATTAGTGAAAAGATATGGCCGCCGAACGGTCGTTAATCAGGTTTCCGTTCAGGTGAAACAGGGTGAAATTGTGGGTCTTCTGGGTCCCAATGGTGCCGGTAAAACCACCACTTTCTACATGGTGGTGGGGCTAATTAAGCCGGATGAAGGCAAGGTATTCCTTGATCAGCAAGAGATAACAGAGATGCCCATGTACAAAAGGGCCCAGTTAGGCATCGGTTATCTGCCTCAGGAAGCCAGTGTTTTCCGCAAAATGAGCGTGGAAGACAATATCATGGCCATCCTGGAAATGACTAAACTGAGTAAAAAAGAGCAAAAAGATAAACTGGAGGCCTTATTGGATGAATTCAGGCTTCACCATGTAAGAAAGAACCAGGGGGATAGTCTTAGTGGTGGTGAGAGAAGACGTACAGAAATTGCCCGGGCGCTGGCTGTTGACCCAAAGTTTATTCTGCTTGATGAACCCTTTGCCGGTGTTGACCCGATAGCGGTGGAAGATATCCAGGCAGTGGTAGCCCGTTTGAAATATAAGAACATCGGAATACTCATAACCGACCATAACGTGAATGAAACCCTTTCTATTTGCGACAGGGCCTATTTACTGATAGAAGGTAAGATCTTTAAACATGGTACTGCTGAAGAATTGGCCGATGATGAAAGGGTAAGAAGACTCTATCTCGGAAGGAATTTTGAGCTGAAACGCAAAGATTATCTCCATGAAGAAGCCATGCGCGACAGGGATGATAATTCAGGCTCAACAGAAGGTGCGGCCATGCAGGATCTTCCGAATGCCGATGAATACTTTGAAGCCCCTTGACGGGAATCTCCATCTGATTTTACTATTTTAGCCACTTAACATTTCTTATGTCGAGTAAAGTAATCGCCTTTGATGCTGATGATACACTTTGGGTAAATGAACCCTATTTCCAGGAAACAGAAAAGAATTTCTGCGCTTTATTGGAAGATTATCTTCCACATCACAGTGTAGCAAAAGAACTTTTCAAGATAGAAATGCAGAACCTTTCACTTTATGGATATGGTGTGAAGGGATTCATGTTATCGATGGTGGAGACTGCCTTAAGAGTTTCAGATAATACAGTGCCGCTATCGGTAATAGAAAAGACACTTTCCTTTGGTAAGGAACTTCTCGAAAAGCCGATTGAACTTCTTGAAGGTGTTGAAGAAGTGCTGCAAACCTTAAAAGGCCGTTTTCGCTTAGTAGTCGCTACTAAGGGCGACCTCTTAGATCAGGAAAGAAAACTTAAGAAGTCGGGACTGGAGCATTATTTTCATCATATCGAAATAATGAGTGATAAGAAGGAAGCGGATTATGCCAAACTCATCAAACATCTTGATATAGCGCCTTCCGAATTTGTAATGATCGGTAATTCGCTGAAATCGGATGTGTTGCCGGTATTGGCATTAGGTGGACATGCTGTACATGTGCCTTATCATACCACCTGGGCGCATGAACATATTGAGGATCCTATTGTTCATGAAAATTTCAGACAAGTGAATACAATAAAGGAAATGCTTCCCTGGTTGCTTTCCTGAATCTTAATATATTTTAATTGATTTCGTATGAATTATCAGGCATTGCCAAAAGTTGAACTGCATCTGCATCTCGATTGCAGCTTAAGTTATGATGTTGTAAAAAAGATCAGACCCAATATAAGTTTCGAAACCTATGCCGATTCTTTTATTGCTCCACCTAAATGCACCGATTTAGCCGATTACCTTACAAGGGCTGTAAAAGGTTTTGAATTGATGCAGACAAAGGAGCAATTGCGATTGGTAACACTCGATTTGTTTGATCAGTTAAAGGCAGATAATGTTATCTATGCTGAAATACGATTCGCTCCTTTGCTTCATATTGCTGGTGGTTTATCGGCAAAAGAAGTAGTGGAAATAATAAACGAAGCCACTGGAGAAGGTATAAAAGCTACCGGAGTAGAAGCTAGATTGCTGCTTTGCACTTTAAGGCATTATAGTGAAGCCCAAAGCATGCAGACCGTTGAACTGGTAAATGAGTTTAAAGGCACTTATGTAGCCGGATTCGATATTGCAGGTGATGAAGCCGGCTTCCCATTAGATAACCATATTGACGCCTACGATTATGCCCATAAGCATTCAATCTGCTGCACCGCCCATGCCGGTGAGGCAAGAGGAGCCGATAGTGTTTGGGAAACATTGGATGATTTCCACCCTACACGGATTGGACATGGAGTTAGAAGTGCTGAAGATGATAAGCTATTGGACCTTTGTAAAAGAGATGATATTCATCTGGAAGTTTGTCCAACAAGTAATGTTCAAACCAATGTAGTTGCTACCATACAAGACCATAAAGCCGACTATATCTATAATTATGGGGTGTCGATGAGTATCAGTACCGATGCCCGTACCATTTCGGATACCACCCTTACAAAAGAGTATGGGTTGATGGAAAAGACATTCAACTGGAATAAGGAGCATTTTCTAAAGTGTAACCTGGAAGCTATCAGGCATTCTTTTATTCCGGAGGAGCTAAAAGCTTCACTTAGAAGCAGGATAGAAAAGGCTTTTGCCGAAGAGTAACTAACGTATTGTTTCTACATTGAAATCTTTTAGTTCAGTCATTGCTCCAAATTCTTTATTTTGGTGCTGACACATGAAACTATTATCACCTGCCATATCATCATTAGCCCGTCAACGCCTTTGGCGCATTGAAGGTTGGAAAGCACACCCCGTAGATGCGCAGCGGGAGGTATTGCAGGATCTGGTAACATCGGCCCAGTACACCGAATTTGGAAGGAAGTATAATTTCTCCCAGTTATTCAATGTAAGAGCCTTCAAACAGGCGGTCCCGATTCATGAATATGACGACCTGAAGCCCTATATACAAAGGATCATGGACGGGGAGCAGAATATTCTCTGGAATACACCGGTGTATTGGTTTGCCAAAAGCAGCGGTACCACCAGTGATAAGAGTAAGTTTATTCCCGTAACTGAAGAAAGCCTGGAAGATTGTCATTATAAAGCTGCAAAAGATGTTTTGACGCTCTATTATCAGTATAACCCAGATTCTGACCTTCTAACAGGAAAAGGGCTGGTGATTGGCGGCAGCCATACAATAAACCCAGTGAACCAGGAAGCCCAGTATGGTGACCTGAGTGCTGTATTACTTCAGAACTCCCCCTTTCTGGGCGCATTGGATACGGACCCCAGACCTCAGCGTGGCATTGATGGAAGAATGGGAAAGTAAGCTGGAAGTGATGGCAACAAATACCATCAAGGAAGTAGTGACCTCAATTTCGGGCGTACCTACCTGGACGCTATTATTATTCAAACGAATTCTTGAGATAACAGGTAAGTCAACCATTTCAGAAGTATGGCCAACCCTTGAATTATATATCCATGGAGGTGTATCTTTTTCACCTTACAGGGAACAGTTTGAGAAACTAATTGGCAAAAAGATTCATTATCTCGATATGTATAATGCCAGTGAAGGATTCTTTGCTGCGCAGGATGAACCGGGAGATGAAGGTATGTTGTTGTTTTGCGACCATGGTGTTTTCATGGAATTCATGCCGGTTGATGAATATGGGAAGAAGAATCCGCAGACAATTGGATTGAACGATGTTGAAATAGGAAAGAACTATGCATTGGTGATAAGCACTAATGGTGGACTATGGCGTTACCTGGTAGGAGATACCATTCAATTCACTTCATTACATCCCTTCAGGATTATTGTATCGGGAAGATTGAAACATTTTATAAATGCTTTCGGTGAAGAATTGATAGTGGATAATGCCGATAAAGCAATTTCAGTGGCTTGCGAAAAAACAGGTGCGGTTGTGAATGATTATACAGCAGCACCAGTTTATTTCAGTGATGCATCGAATGGCGCACACGAATGGCTGATAGAATTTGAAAAAGCACCTGAATGTATCGAGACTTTCACTAAAGAGCTCGATGCCGCACTTAAGGTTGCTAATAGCGATTATGAAGCCAAGAGACATAAGGATATGGCTTTGCGATTACCTTTAGTGAAATCCCTTCCAAAAGGAGTTTTCACCGCATGGCTTAAACAAAAAGGTAAACTGGGAGGCCAGCATAAAGTACCACGCTTAAGTAATGATCGTAAAATGGTGGAAGAAATTCTAAGCTTAAACCCATAATGAATGGCCGAATCCCAACAGGTTTGTAAGAATTGTGGAAATGAATTTTCTGGCAAATACTGCAATCAATGCGGGGAGAAGGTATACACAGACCACGATAAGTCAGTACTTCATTTTTTCGAAGACGCAGTTCACTTTTTTACACATTTTGAAGGAACTTTTTTCAATACCCTCGGTGCCATCTTTACAAAGCCGGGTAAACTATCACTAGATTATTGCAATGGAATCAGGAAAAGGTATTTCAAGCCGCTTTCCTTTTTTATGCTGCTGGTGATATTATATCTCTTATTCCCCATGTTTTCCGGATTGAATATGCCCTTCAAATATTATTTGAATGAGAAGGAATATGCAAGGCAATGGACAGCTAAGAAAACAGGGATTAATCTTGATAGTGTTTCGACGGAAATAAATAAAGTGATCGTGTCTAAGAATTTCAATTCTGATGAGGATGCATTTCAGTTCGGGTTACGCTATGCCGATACGGTAATGAGAAGTTTTCCGAAATTTCAGAAACTGGAAACCAAGTTTAATAAGACATCAGAGAAAACATCAAAGATTCTATTATTGATCCTGATTCCATTGGCAGCATTTGTATTGTTTTTACTTTCAATAAGGAAGAAAAAATTCTATTTCGATCAATTGGTATTAGCGACTGAACTGAATTCTTTTTTCATTTTATTCAGCTTCTTCATTGTCCCATTATTGATTACACTTGTGTACAGGTTTGTTCCAAAGGAGTGGTATTTCATTTTTAGTGATGATGGCGTATCACTATTTTCCTATAGTGTATTGGCGCTATTCGGTTTTTTTGCTTTTAAGCGATTTTATAATGATAAATGGTGGTGGGCATTGCCGAAGGGGTTTTTAGTGTCGGGTAGCCTTTATTTAATTCTCATGATTATTTATAAAAACGTTTTATTTGCAGTAACTTTTTATTTATCCAAATAGCTTTAGTATGAAACTTTTAGAAGGCAAAGTTGCCATTGTTACAGGAGCAGCCCGTGGAATAGGGGAGGCGATTGCATTAAAATTTGCAGAAAATGGCGCCAATGTGGCGTTTACCTATGTTAGTGATAGCAGTGCAGAAAAGGCCGCGGCTCTTGAAGCGAAAATCAACGCCCTTGGGGTAAAAGGCAAGGCCTGGAAAAGCAATGCGGGTGATGTTGCCCAATGCGAATCATTTGTAGCTGAAGTATTGAAAGAATTCGGAACCATCGATATCTGCGTTAATAATGCCGGTATCTCAAAAGATAATCTCTTGTTACGTCTTAGTCCTGACCAATGGGATGAAGTAATCCGCGTAAACCTCAACAGCGTATTCTATATGACCAAGCAGGTGATGCGCCCGATGATGAAAGCACGTAGCGGTGCTATTATCAACATGAGTTCCATTATTGGTGAAACAGGTAATGCAGGACAAAGTAGTTATGCAGCCAGCAAAGCGGGTATTATCGGTTTCACAAAGAGTGTAGCTAAAGAATTAGGAAGCCGTAATATCCGTTGCAATGCTATTGCTCCCGGATTTGTTGAAACAGATATGACAGGTTATCTGAAAGATGGAGAAGGTGCAGAGAAGTATAAAGCTGCTATTCCATTAGGAAGATTTGCTTCTGCGGAAGATATTGCAAACGTCACTTTGTTCCTTGCTTCTGATATGGGTTCATATATAACTGGACAAACCATCAGTGTTTGCGGCGGATTGAATATCTGATTTCAAGAAACTACAACTTAATAGCAAGAGCTTCCATTAAAGGAGGCTCTTTTTTTGTTAAATTGCCGTATGTCCATCGCCATATTGATAGTATTTGTTCTTGGCTATATCGCTATCGCTTTTGAAAGCGTGATTCGTCTCAATAAGGCAGCAATAGCATTGATTTCAGGTGTGCTTTGCTGGACTATTCTCTTTGTAAATTCTCCCCAAACAGAAATTGCCAATACTGCACTTGAAGAACATCTGGCAACTATTGCTGGTATTCTATTCTTCCTTCTCGGTGCCATGACCATTGTTGAATTGATAGATGCTCATGATGGATTTGAAGTGATAACAGGAAGAATTCAAACAACAGATAAAAGAAAACTTCTTTGGATAGTTTGTATACTCACTTTTTTCCTTTCTGCTCTTTTAGATAATCTCACCACTGCTATTGTAATGGTGACCCTGATCCGGAAATTGCTGAAAGATAAAGAGACAAGATTATGGTTTTGCGGAATGGTAGTTATTGCCGCTAATGCTGGTGGAGCCTGGTCACCAATAGGAGATGTTACAACCACTATGTTATGGATAGGTGGACAGATAAGCAGTTGGCAAGTCATCATCCATGTATTCATTCCGGCAGTAACAGCCATATTGGTGCCCTTGCTGATAGCAGGACGTAAAATGAAAGGACAGTTGGAGTTTCAAACAGAAGGTGAGGTGTTGCTAGTAAACCAGATACACCTATCAGGGAAAGGAATATAGTATTCTATAGCGGACTAAGTATTTTGTTATTAGTGCCTGTATTTAAAACCCTGACACATCTTCCGCCTTATATGGGCATGCTATTGGGATTGGGACTGATATGGGTAATCACTGAAATTATCCATAGCGGAAAAGATGAGCAGGATAAGAATTTTCATTCTGTATTATATGCTATCAGAAAAGCAGATACACCAAGCATCCTATTCTTTCTTGGTATTTTATTAAGCGTAGCTGCATTGGAAGCTTCTGGTGTTCTGGGTTCGATGGCTACTCAGTTAGATAAGACGTTCAATAGTTCAACGTTGATAGTTTCATTGATTGGATTGTTATCTGCTATAGTCGATAATGTGCCATTGGTTGCTGCTTCCATGGGAATGTATTCGATGGATCAATATGCAACAGATCATTTCTTTTGGCATTTCCTTGCTTATTGTACTGGTGTTGGTGGTAGCATCTTGATTATAGGTTCTGCAGCCGGTATTGCAGCTATGGGAATAGAGAAGATTGAATTCTTCTGGTACCTTAAGAAAATCGGATGGTTGGCATTGGTTGGATATATATCTGGTATTCTTGTGTTCCTGCTCTTACAATTTGCCGGTTTTTAATTCTACTTTTTTCTTGATTCCAGATAATGATGCCATAGTAAATAGGTGGCTAATGAGCGATACGGTTTCCACCCTTCAGCTATTTCAAGTAATTTTTCTTTATCGGTACTTGCAGGTAAGTTTTTTATTTGCTTCAATGATTTTATCATAGCTAAATCCCCTGTGGGAAATACATCACAGCGTTGTAGAACAAAAAGTAGATAGATATCAACGGTCCAATCACCGATGCCTTTTACTTTTTTCAATTCCTCTCGCACCACATCATCATCTTTTGTTTCGAGTTCTTCCAGCGAGAGCGAGCCGTTCTTGATGGCTTTTGCTAATTCACGTGCGTAGATTGTTTTCTGGCGACTGAAATAACAGTTGCGAAGTTCCTCATCACTTAGTTTCAGTATGGCAGTAGCATTGATATCTCCCACATATTCCTCGAGCTTTATAAAAGCCGCTTTTGCCGAAGCAAGTGATACCTGTTGTTCGAGGATGATATGTATTAGTGATGCAAAATGATTCGGGCGGGTCCAGATAGGAGGATAGCCGTAAGTCGTGATGATGCCTTGCAATTCCTGGTCAGTTTGTCCAAGTTGATTGCAAAGTTTTTTGAAGTTCTGTTTATGGAAGCGCCGCATCGGGCAAAAATAGGACTTGCTTTATTTTTTCTTCTTCTTAAAATGAGCAATGGCATTTCTTGTGAAGGCACTTACTACCAATCTGCCACTGATGGCAGCGCGTTCCATCAGAAGTGTATCCCAGTCTTCAGTTCCTTTCCAGAAAACCTTTTTCATTTCGGCCATTGCTTCGGGGTTAGAATGTATCAGGGTTTCTGTTAGCCGGGCAATGGATTCTTCCATGCCTTCTGAATTGAGATGTACTTCGGCAAAGAGTCCTTTTTTGCGAGCCCATTCAGCGTTGCGCCATAGATGAGCATCGATGGCTAAAGTAGAAAAAGCGGCGGTTCCCATTTTCTTTCAACGGCTGGTCCCACTACAAAAGGTCCGATACCCACAGCGAGTTCAGAGAGTTTTATATCTGCTGCTTCGGTAGCTATAGCATAGTCGGCAGCGGCGGCAATACCTACACCTCCGCCAACACATTTGCCTTGTATTCGGGCAATGATGAATTGCGGGCATTTGCGCATATTATTTATTACATGAGCGAAGCCACTGAAAAACTCCAATCCCTCTTCTTCAGTATTTATAGCAGCCAGTTCATCAAATGAAGCCCCGGCGCAGAAGGCTTTTTCACCAGCAGAACGCAATAAGATCACTTTGCAATCATCGTCATTACCTGCGCTATGAATAGTTTGTGCCAGTTTATCCAATAATGCTTTTGGAAGGGAATTGCTTTGCGGGTGGAAGAATTCGATGGTAGTTACCCCTTTGTGATGCTCGGATTTTACATATGGTTCCATATAGAGAGTTTGAATCGTTTCGAGGGCAAAGGCCTGAAGTGTGGTAATAGTTCAAGGGGTGTATGTTGGCCTGAGGTGTGCTTGCAGAGTTTCGAGTTGCGCAAAGTTGTAAACTAGTGGCTTAATTTTAGTTAGGGGCAAGGGGCTTCGCAAAATACAATTTACACAGATATCACGGATGACCGGCAGACGGGAAGAGGAACAGCTTTGCCGTCCTGCGGGCGTCTCCTCTGCAGTATTTAAAAGGTTGGACTTATCTGAGATACCTTGCTAACCCTTCATTGCCACCATGGTAAGTATCACCGCCACACCCGTTATCTCCCCCGTCTCATCAATCATCTCCACCAACCACTTCACAATACCTCTTGGTATATCTGTTGGTTCTTTCTTTTCTTGTGGAATTTTTTCTTTGCAGGTGAAGCGGATATGAATGGAAGCGCCGGGATAGACTGGTTTTGTGAAGCGCAGTTCATCGATACCATAATTGAGAAGCACCGGATTTTTTTCATAGCTATCTACAAATAATCCCGCTGCTATGCTCATAATAAGATAGCCGTGGGCTACCTGGCGTTCAAACAATGTGTTTGTAAAATCGGTGCTGGCAATATGCGCATAAAAATGATCACCACTTATATCAGCGAATTGGTTGATGTCTTCTGCAGTAATGGTTCTGCTTTCAGTAATTAACTGATCACCGATCTGTAATTCATTAAAATATTTTTTGAAAGGATGTACAACAGGATCTTTCCCTTTTGCATACTGTTGGTATACATTGGTAATGGCACTGATGGTTGTTGCTGAACCCTGAAGGGCAGTGCGCTGCATATAATGTTTCACACCCAATAATCCTCCCATCTCTTCTCCACCACCCGCTCTTCCAGGTCCGCCATGAACAAGCAATGGTAGCGGTGACCCATGACCGGTACTTTCTGCAGCACAATCCTGGTTGAGTACTAATATTCTTCCATGATGAGTGGCCGCTCCCAATACATATTTCTTGGCGATTGTATCGTTGCCAGTTACTATAGAAGAACATAAGGAACCTTTTCCTTTCTTACTCAAGGCAATCGCCTCATCCATATTCTTATAAGGCATCAAGGTGCTTACTGGACCAAAGGCTTCCACTTCATGAACCGATGAATTGGCGAAAGGACTTGTGTTGAGTAGTAATAATGGAGAAAGGAAAGAACCCTTGCCTGAAATTCCATCCACCACTTCAACACTATCTAATGAACCATATATTAGTTGAGAGGAGGCTAATAGTTTTTGTACTTGTGCTACTACTTCATTTTGTTGTGTAGCACCGGCTAGTGCACCCATCCTTACTTTTTCATTTCTTGGATTGCCGATTACAGTTTTTGATAAAGCAGCACCTATTGCTTTTCCCGCTTCTTCTATTTTATTTTCTGGAACGAATATGCGACGGATGGCGGTACATTTTTGTCCGGCTTTTACCGTCATCTCTTTTCTTACTTCCTTCACAAAAATATCCCACTCAGCAGAACCGGGATTTACATCTTCTCCTAATATGATGCAGTTCAGTGAATCTGCTTCCATAGTGAAGGGAACACTTTCACTAAGAATTCTCGGGTGAGATTTCAATAATAGTCCAGTTGAAGCAGAGCCGGTGAATGTTACAACATCTTGTGATTCCACTTTATCAAGTAAATCACCAGCTGAACCGCAGAGTAACTGTAAAGCTCCATCGGGTAAAATGCCGGAAGCCACTATTTCTTTTACAACAGCTTCTGTTAGATAAGAAGTGACAGTGGCTGGTTTTACAATGGCGGGCATTCCTGCCAATAGGTTTACTGCAATTTTTTCCAGCATACCCCAAACCGGAAAGTTGAAGGCATTGATATGAATGGCAACACCTTCTTTTGGTACGAGTATATGTGTTCCGAAGAAAGTATTGTTCTTACTGAAATTATGTGTGGGTCCGTCGATACAGAATGCTTCATCGGGGAATTTCCTTCTTAATGATGCATTGGCAAAGAGGTTTCCAATACCGCCTTCTATGTCTATCCAGCTATCGGCTTTTGTGGCGCCGGTCTGGTAACTGATTTCATAAAAAGTATTGAGGTGCTGACGGAGATGAATAGCGAGAGCCCGCAGCATTCTTCCTCTCTCATGAAATGTCATATTCCGAAGCGCGGGGTTGCCTTTTGTGCGGGCGTAGTTGGTAATAGCGGCGAAATCCAATCCTTTGGTAGAGGCTGTGGCTATCGGTTGCCCGGTAACGGCATCTGATAGTAGTTGTCCATCGCCATCACCGGTAATCCATTTTCCGGTTATGTAGTTTTCAAGTTTTTTCATATAGCAGCAAGCAATTTCACATAAAGGTATCAGAAAATTATTTGCTGATAACAGCTTTGTGATTCAATCGTTTCCAGTTTATTTGAAGGTAAAATAGCAGGAAAATTGAATCTATTTTAAAATGATTTATGATTATAATCATTACAGCATTATTTTTGCACCGTTATATTTGCCTTTCCTGAATACATGCTATTTAAAAGAACCATATCGTTTTTATTGCTGTTAGCATTTGCTGCATCTACTTTTTCAAGGGTTTTTGTTGTGGCTGATTATTATACAAATACATCTGCTTATGCCAAGGATTGTATAAATAAAGCCAAGCCAAAACTTCAATGTAATGGTAAGTGCCAGATGATGAAGCGACTGCAGCAGGAAGATAATAAGGATCAGCAGAACCCCGACAGGAAAATGGAGAACAAAGGAGGCGTAGATATATCATCTAAATCTTTCTTTTCAGCTTACCTATCCAATCCATATTCAATTATTGACACATTTTATTCTATACATCAGGCAGGCGCTCCTGTAGAGTATAGCAATACTATCTTTCATCCTCCAGGCAATATTGCTTAAATAGCCTATCCCATTTCACTTCCCATCCGGAAGTGGATTTACATTTTGATATTTTGATATTGAAGAATAGCGTCAATTAATTGACCTTATACCTTCTATTAAATTATGCTTTACCACGTTTTGTTGGTCTGGCATCAATTGGGCTATACTTTATATCAGCCCTTGTTATTGCTATTATTAATTCACAAATCTTAAAAGATGTTCAGGAATATTTTCGTTCTTTTTGCCGCCTCATTATTTTGTTTTGCTTCTTGTAAAAAAACCACCCCGCTCGAATTCCAACCAGGTGATAAAGGGGAGTTAGAAGTTGAATTTGATAATGTAATTGGGGGAGTAAATCTTCAGTTAAATACAGGTTCTTATACCAATGCCTCCGGTGAAACATTTAAAGTAAGTCTCTTAAACTACTACATCAGCAATATTAAATTACAGAATGCTGATGGCACTACTTATACTGTACCACGTGATAGTAGTTATTTTTTAATAAAGGAAGAGAACCCTTCACAATTGATTACACTGAGAGATATACCTGCAGGTAATTATACTGGTATCTCATTTGTTTTAGGGGTTGATAGTTTAAAAAGCACGGCACCTGTTGCAGAAAGAACTGGAGCACTTGATCCAGCTGCTGCTGGTGCTGGAATGTATTGGTCATGGAACTCAGGTTATATCTTTTTGAAGATGGAAGGTCCTTCAGATGTTGCTACTAGTGGCGATAAGAAGTTCCGTTACCATATCGGTGGCTTTGGTGGTTTCTCTACACCTATGTTCAATAACATCAAACAGATAAGTCTTACAGCGCCTGGTACATCAATGGCTGAAGTAAGAAAGGGTAAAGCAGAAGCACCACATATCCATATCATGGCTGATGCTTCAAAAGTGATGAATGGCCCTATGAATATCAGTATCGCTACAAACACTACTGTAATGGTGAGTCCATTCTCTGTGAACATTGCTAATAATTATGTATCCATGTTTTCAATAGATCATATTCACAATGATTAATAAGAAAAAAAGCATAAGAGCAAGACTGGGAATTACAATAGCGGTTATTGTCGCTCTTGTATCATTGGGTGTTGCCTGTACAAAAACTTCCAGACAGGAAAGAAAGCCGATGCCCTTGGTATTGCCTTCTAATTTTCCAGCGCCTATCTATAATCTTTCTTCAAATCCTATAACAGTAGAAGGGTTTGAGTTGGGAAGGAAGTTGTTTTATGATACAAAACTATCGCGTGATGGAACCATCAGCTGTGGTAGTTGCCATATCCAGGGAAGTGCTTTCACTCATCATGGACATGATGTGAGTCATGGAATTGAAGACCGACTCGGTGTTCGGAATTCACCTCCCATCATGAATCTGGCATGGAGTCAGTTTTTCTTCTGGGATGGAGGAGTGTTCAACCTGGATCTACAGCCTATTGCTCCCATTGAAAATCCGGTGGAGATGGATGAACATATTCCGAATGTTATTGAAAAACTGAAGAGCGATGCCCAGTACCCCGGCTTGTTTTATAAAGCTTTTGGAGAAGGAGACATCACATCATCAAAGATGCTGATGGCTCTTTCTCAATTCATGTTACAATGTGTAAGTGCTGAATCAAAGTATGATAAAGTAGTAAGGAAGGAAGGTGCTGTGTTTTCAGCGGAAGAACAATTGGGATTTGATGTGTTTAAAGCGAAATGCGCCTCCTGTCATTCAAGCGATCTGTTTACGGATAATAAATTCCATAATAACGGACTGGTTCCTTCAATGGTTAATGATAGTGGCCGCTATCGTATTACTCTTGATCCGAAAGATTTCTATCTGTTCAAGACTCCTTCTTTACGGAATATTATGAAAACTGCCCCTTACATGCATGATGGTAGATTCCTCAATATTGATGCTGTACTCGATCATTATGATCATGGGGTACAGGTTAATAGTACTCTTGATACTTCTTTAAATAAGAATGGTGTAGTTGGAATAAAGCTGACAGTTGCTGACAGAGCTAACCTGAAAGCTTTCCTGAATACCCTTACCGATGATTCCTTTATTCGAAACCCACAATTAGCTGAACAATAAAAACAATTTTATGAAACAAGTACTCCTGATTTTAACAGTATTAAGCATCGCCAATTTTGCATGGTCCCAAAAAAGCGATTGGAAAGAGATGCACGATTTTCATGCAGTGATGAGTAAGACATTTCATCCGGCTGAAAGCGGCAATCTTCAACCTACAAAAGACAGTGTTGATGTATTAATTGCAAAGGCCAAAAGCTGGCAGGCTTCGCCAATTCCCAAAGGATATAAGAAAGTGGAAACCACACAAACATTGACCGAATTGGTAAAGCAATGTGAAGCGGTTAAAGCAGCCGTTTCTAGTAAGGCTTCAGATGAAAAATTAAAAGCATTGATGACGGAAGCCCATGATGTATTCCATAAACTAACAGAAAAATGTCGCGAATAAAACATTTAATATGAAGCTCAAACAACTGCTATTGCTTGTATTTTCTTCCCTTCTTTTTCAAACCATATCCTTTGCCCAGGATAAGGCCGCTGATTCAGCAAAACAACGAAAGAAGGAAATGATGGATATCCTCTATACAAAACCAAAGGCACCGGTGAAAACCATCGGTATCTATTTATATAACGGGTATCAAACCATCGATGCCATGGGTCCTTATGAAGTGCTTTCACAACTTATGGGAGTGAAAGTATTCTTCATTGCAAAAGAAAAAGGGTTTATAAGAAATCAAAGTGGATTGAAAGTTCAGGTAGACACTACTATCGATAAAGTAAAAAGGCTTGATATGTTGTTGATACCTGGAGGCGCAGCAGAAACATTTATGCAAACTCAGGATCAGACAGTACTGAATTGGATTAGGTCAATCGATTCAACTACCATTTACACCGCCAGTGTATGCACCGGTGCATGGATATTAGGTGCCACAGGATTACTGAATGGTAAGAACGCTACCACCAATTGGTACAGGGCCGATGAAATGATGACCCGATATGGCGCACATTTCAAACAAGAACGATGGGTGAGGGATGGTAAGTACTGGACCTCTGCCGGCGTTACAGCAGGATTGGATATGAGTTTGGCTATCATTCATGAATTGATGGGTGATAAATATACTCAAGGCGTGATGCTGAATCTGGAATACGATCCGGCGCCACCAGTTACGGGAGGTTCAGTAAATAAAACACCCGCAATTGTAGTGGATATGATGAGAGAGATGTATGACCTGGGATTGAAACCCCTGATCACCAAATATGGTAAAAAGTAAATGGCAGCCATGACAAGAAGAGATATTCACCGGTGGGTTAGAAAAACCCATCGGTACCTTGGACTTATACTCGGGATTCAATTCTTTCTCTGGACTGCTGGTGGTCTGTATTTCAGTTGGACGAATATTGATACTATAAGAGGCGATAACCTGAAGCAACAAATTCCGTCCTTATCACTTGATAGTGCTGTTGCCAACCTTTCACAGATACAGCAGGAAGTTAAGAGCAAGCTGAAGGCGGAATCAATAGAAAGTGTTCAATTAGTTACAGTTTTGGGAACTACTTATTATGAGTTAGGTTATAGAGCTGCTGGAGAAATGAATTCTGTTTTGGCAGATGCTCATACGGGACAATTGCGATCGGCTTTAAGCGAGAAGGAAGCCATTGAATGTGCTAAAGGTCGATTAAAAGATACAGCTACAATAGTAAAAGTAGAATATCTAACCGAAACAGGTCCGCATCATGAATACCGTGAAAAGCCTTTGCCAGCTTATGCAATTACATTCTCGGGAAACGTCAACACTACAGTTTATGTTGCCGCTGAAACAGGAGTAGTCCAGACATTCAGAAACGATCAGTGGAGAATTTTTGATTTCTTATGGATGTTACATACGATGGATTACAATGGTCGTGATAATATAAACAACTGGCCGCTTAGAGTATTTTCTTTGTTGGGGTTGGTGGCGATTATGTCGGGGTTTGTGTTGTTTTTTGTGAGTCTTAAGAAAAGTCAAAAGTTAAAAAGTTAAAAGTTAAAAGTTAAAAGTTAAAAAAATGAAAAGGGATGTAATGTTAGTGATGATTTTGTTGATGGCTATTGTTAGTTGTCAACAGCAGGTAAAGAAAGATGGGGCTGATAATTCTGGAGCTATGCAAAAAGATACGGTATTTGTAAAAACTGTACTAGCTACAAGCAAAGATCTAGCCTGTGGTATGTCTGTTACAGCCGATGTTGCGGATACGGCGCATTATAATGGGAAAGTGTATGGATTTTGTTCGCCCGATTGTAAGAAAGGATTTCAATCAGATCCGGAAACATATCTTGCACAATAATTTATAACAGTAATCAATTTTTTATGAAGAAAAATAGTTTCGTCATATTCTTCTTTGTCCTGGTTTTTATTTCCTGCAAAGAAGAAGAGAAAAAGTCGGATGATAGTTCTGGGCATTCCAATCATACAATGTCAGCAGCTGGACTTACTTATGCCGATAGTGTAAATGCGGGAATAATTGCAGAGGATACTCTGAAAGGAAGTCCGCACCGAGTGGCGATGGGAAATATTGGCAGCTCACATGTACATATTGAATATGGCTCCCCCGGAGTAAAAGGTAGAATTATATGGGGTGGATTAGTTCCATTAAAACAAGTGTGGGTAGCAGGAGCTCATTCTGCCACGAGCGTGGAGTTCAGTAAAGAAGTGACTATTGGTGATAAATTGATTGCTCCTGGTAAGTATGCATTTTTTGCTATACCCGATTCCACCGAATGGGTGCTGATACTAAATAAGAATTTCAAACAACACCTGGCAGATGATTATAAGATGGAAGATGATATAGTGAGGGTTTCTGTTAAACCACAAACAAATGAAACGCCGGTTCAACGACTGACATATACAGTTAAGGAATTAGAAGCAGGTAAAGGGGAGATTCAATTGCAGTGGGAGAAGGTGAAGCTGTCATTGGTGGTAGTTGCTAAGTAAAGTAAAAAGTTAAAAGTCAAAAGTAAAAAGTCAAAAGTGAAAAAGGTATTGATTGTTTTATTCTTATTGCTATATGTAGTGCCTGTATTTGCATGTGATATTTGTGGTTGTGGTGTGGGTAGTTATTATATCGGCATTCTTCCTGAATTCAAGAAACGATTTATCGGATTGAGATATCAGCAGAAGGGACTACTTACTCATATCAGTCCGAGTGGTAGTACCAGTTACCTTACTACCAATGAAACTTATCGTACCATGGAGCTTTGGGGAGCAATGAATTTCGGTAGTCGTTTCAGGGTGTTGGGTTTTGTTCCTGTTAATACTATTGCCAGAGTGAATCAGGGCATTAGTTCCCAAAAATCAGGATTGGGTGATGTGGCGCTTGTTGGTTATTTCAAACTTTTCAATTCATCATCCACCATAAAAAGCAACAAATTGCTGGTGCATTCATTATGGATTGGAGGAGGAGTGAAGCTGC
The DNA here is from genome assembly GCA_016721085.1 of Chitinophagaceae bacterium. Classification (GTDB taxonomy): domain Bacteria; phylum Bacteroidota; class Bacteroidia; order Chitinophagales; family Chitinophagaceae; genus Endoryza. The sequence goes on from JADKJI010000021.1 coordinate 112,946, forward strand.
CTACTGGAAAGTATAATCCTGCCGAAAAGAATATCGACCAATTACAGCAGAATACATTTCAACTGGGAACAGGCAGTATTGATTTTACTTTTAATGCCATGTACGATATCCGGATTATGGATCTGGGAATAAACAGCAACATTAGTTATAAGCTAAACACGCGTAATAAGTACGACTATTTATATGGGAATAAATTCACTGGGAATATTCTTGCTTATTACAAATTCAATATCCGGAAAAGGATAACCATCGCTCCCAATATTGGTTTTTTGTATGAAGAAGCTGCGATCGATTGGAAGGATGCGAATTCGATGGTAGATGCTTCCGGTGGTTATTCCAATATGCTGAGCACCGGTATCGAACTCAATTACAAGGATATTTCATTGGGAGGGAATTATCAATCGCCTCTTTCCCAGAATCTTTCAGGTAATACAGTAAAAGCAAAAGATCGTTTTATGGTTCATGTATCTTTGTCACTTTAATTGAATAAAAATGAAATATTTAATAATAATCGTTTCCTTATTCGTATTTATTGCTTGTACAGAAAGTCCAAAACCAGCACGTACTGATGGATTCACCAAAGTATTGGTTACAAAAGAAGATTCTCTTTTGCAGGAAGTGATGGATGGACATGATGTGGGTATGGCAAGAATGCTGAAACTAAGTAAATACCAGAAAAAAGTTGCTGATGCTATTGATAGTATTGGCAAACTCCCTTCTGCAAAAAGAGATAAAAACTATCTCAATACTTTGGCAGAATTAAAAGAGCAACTTAGCTATGCGGAGAACAGTATGAATATGTGGATGGAAGGATTTAAGATGGATTCATTAAAAGATCAACCTTCTCTTCGTCTTACCTATCTGGAACAACAGAAAGCAACTGTTCTGAAAGTAAAAGAAGCCATATTAAGCAGCTTGGAAAGAACTGATTCGCTTTTCAATAAGAAATAAAAAAGGTTGCGGATTCCGCAACCTTGTATAAGAATTATATTGAATGTAATTATCCTTTACGCGAATCGATTTCGGCAGTGAGGGAGTCAAATATCTCATCGATAGTTCCTTCACCTTTGATGTTTACCACTTTGTTGAACTTGCTATAGTATTCTGCTACTACAGCTGTCTTCTTTTCATATTCTTCAATGCGGGAGCGGATTACAGATTCATTGGTATCATCGCTTCTTCCAGATGTTTTACCACGGTTCAGCAATCTCGACACCAATTCTTCTTTTCCTACCTGAAGAGCCAGTACCACAGCAATCTGTGTCCCTTTCTGATTCAGCAGTTTATCCAATGCTTCAGCCTGAGCTGTTGTGCGAGGGAAACCATCGAACAGGAAACCTTTTGCCTGGGGATTGTTTTCGAGGGCGGAATTGATCATTTCAATAACCACTTCATCCGGAACCAGCTGCCCTTTGTCCATGATGCTTTTGGCAGCTAATCCTAATGGCGTTTGGTTTGCGATTTCAGATCTGAGAATGTCCCCGGTACTGAGGTGTTTTAACCCATAACGGGCTATCAATCTTTCAGACTGCGTTCCTTTTCCACTTCCGGGAGGTCCAAATAAAATTAAATTAAACATGTCCTTTCTTGCCTTGGTATGCGAACAAATATAAAGGATGATGTTTATAATTCCCCTAACAATTATCAGGTATTTATAGATACAAATAAATGTTAACACTCGTTCGTCTGTCGTGCCCCCGACAATCTAACTGAACCCTTCTTTCGTAGATTTGTTGAACTAATATGAAAATCATGATACGCCCACTCCTTTTAAGTATGTTCGTGCTGCTGGCCGCCGGCCTTCAGCAGTGCAGTTATTCACAAAATTCTTCCAAACCATCAAAAGTAGCTATGGACAGCAAAAAAGATAATAATCCCGTTTATTCCAGAAAAGATACATCAAGAGTGAATCTTACCGATGAGCAATGGAAAAAGGTATTGCCAGCCGATGTATATTATATAGCCCGTCAAAAGGGAACCGAAAGACCCTGGACGAGTAAGTTTGAAAAATTTGAGGAAGTAGGTACATACTATTGTGCTGCCTGCGGCAACCCGCTTTTCAAAAGCAATACAAAATTCGACAGTGGCTGCGGATGGCCCAGTTTCTACGAACCCATCAGCAAAGGAAGTATTATCTACACCCCCGATAACTCCGTTGGTATGCAGCGCACCGAAACCCAGTGCGGCCGTTGCAAAGCCCATCTCGGTCACGTTTTTGAAGACGGTCCACCGCCAACAGGCCTCCGCTATTGCATAAATGGTGTGGTGCTTGATTTTGAAAAAGCGAAAGAGGCGGAGAGGAAGTATAATGAGAAAGGAGAGTAGTGAGTAGTCGGGAGTCGATAGTCGGGAGTCGGGAGTCGAGTTCAAAAGGTTGTAGGTTGTGCACTTGTTGGTAACTGTGGGTTACGAATAAAAGAAGAGATATGCATAGAGTTCCGAACTCTCGAAGAGTTCGGAACTCTATGCATATCTCTTCTTTTAACCCCTTCAACTGAATAATAGGGAAACTCACCAACTTGTAGGTCCTGTGGAACATCTTGAACTTCTGGAACTTATTGAACCAGACTCCCGACTCCTGACTTCCGACTCCCGACTCCCAAATCAAGACTTCCGAAAAACAGAGATCACCACTCCACTCACAATCACCACCCCTATCCCCACCCACATCAACAAATCCGGAAACGCATCTCCCAACACAATCCCGATTATTACAGAGAAGATGATATTGCTGTAACCGATGGCGGCAACAATGCCGGCTTTGTCGTTGGAATAGGCTTTTGTTACAAAGTATTGTCCGGCGAGGGCGGTTATGCCGAGTGCTAATAAGTATAGATAGTCGATGCCATGAGGAGCGCTGATTTCTGGGAAGAAGAAATCATCTTTTGGTAAATGAAAAAGATAACCGGTGCTGATCATTATTATGGGAAGTATCAATCCACTCAACAAAAAGGAAAGAACGATTACCCTTGTATCATAATGTTTGTTCAATGATCCGATCGACATATATGCAATCGCCGAAAATATACCATGCAGTAATCCGATCATATGGTATTTCCAGCTAAAATCTACTGAAGGTTTATAGATTAGAAGGATGCCTCCAAATCCAGCGATGATGCAAATCCATATTATAGGTCCCAACTTTTCTTTCAATAACCATCCCGATAAGATGGCGATATAAAAAGTATTGATAGTATTATAGGTCATAGCCGCTCCCAGCGGAATATGCAGGATATTATAGAGAAGTGTATACAGCGCCAGCGTTCCCATTACCCCTCTCAATATCAACAGTCGCAATCTTCCACCTGTCTGCACCACTGGAATTCGAATAAACGACACTGATAGCACCAATAACCCGATCAGATTCCTGTAAAACACCAACTGTGGTGCATTAAACGAACTCTTCAACACTTTCGCAAACCCACCCATGAGCGAAAAGCTAAAGGCAGCGAGGAGCATGAAGATGATGCCTTTGTATTTTTGGGGAATGCGGGACATGAGGGTAAAGATAAGACCGGGGCGTTTGAATTTTAGAGAAGAAAATACAAGGAAAGTCCGAAGTGGAAGTTGGAGTGGTGAAGTAGGCAGAGGTGACTTTGGTTGAGATTTAGCGAGAAGGAGTTCCATTTTTCCGAGGCAAAGAAGTGGGGGGCAATAAAACTTCTTTATCTATTGAAAATTCAAAGCAATTGGACTCTGCAAACTCTCCCAATCAAACACCTCTTACCCCTGGACTTAAAATTCAAACTATCCAAGTATCAAGAGCCGCTGACTTCCCGGACTATTAACACAAACTCTCCAAAATTCAAACTTTCCGACTCGCTATCTTTACAACGTGAAACGAAAAGCAAAAAACATACTACTCACCAACATAAAGGTGGAAGATCATGCAGGTGAGGGACGATGTCTCGCGCGCGTTGATGGAAAAGTGATTTTTATTGAAGATGCCGTTCCCGGCGATGTGGTGGATGTGCGATTATCCAAAAGCAAGAAGGACTGGGCAGAAGGGAAGGCGGTACATTTTCATGAATATTCTGCCGATAGGGTAAAGCCTTTCTGCGAACATTTCGGTGTTTGTGGTGGCTGCCAGTGGCAGATGCTTCCTTATGAAAAACAACTCTTCTACAAACAACATCAGGTGGAAGAGACATTGAAACGTATCGGAAAAGTTCCAATGCCTGTGGTAGCACCTATTATTGGAGCCGCTGAACAACGGTATTACAGGAACAAGATGGAATACACTTTCGGGAATAAAAGATTCCTGACGCCGGAAGAGATAAAAGACCCCGAGAATTCCGCTTTTGCTAATGTTGCGGGCTTTCATGCAAGAGGCTTCTTCGACAAAGTAGTTAATATCAATGCCTGTCATTTACAGGCGGAACCTACTAATGCTATAAGACTGGCAATAAAAGATTTCGCCTTATCGCAAGATTGGGGATTCTATGATATAAGGATGCATACCGGTTTCATGCGGAATGTACAATTGCGTCTTTGTCGTAGTGGTGAACTGATGGTGAATGTGGTGTTTGCTACCGATGAGGAGAAGAGAAGTCTCTTGCTCGATCATCTGGTAGAAAAGTTTCCTGAAATCACCAGCCTCTATTATACAGTCAATGTGAAATTCAACGATAGTCTCTATGATCTGACGCCAATATTATATCACGGAAAACCGTATGCGACAGAGACGCTTGAGAATTTCAAGTTCAAGATTGGTCCGAAATCATTTTTCCAGACAAATACGGCTCAGGCAGAGAACCTGTACCGGATTACAAGAGATATGGCCGGACTGACTGGAAATGAAATTGTGTACGACTTGTATTGTGGAACAGGTAGTATCGGTATTTTCGTAAGCGGAGGCGCAAAGAAAATTATAGGGGTGGAAACAGTTAGTGAAGCTATTGAAGATGCAAAAGAGAATGCGGAGATAAACGGATTAAAACATACTTCTTTTTTTGCAGGTGATGTTATTGATGTTTGTGATGATGCTTTCTTTGAAACTCATGGCAAACCGGATGTGATCATTACCGACCCTCCCAGAGCGGGAATGCATGAAAAGCTGGTGCTGAAGATACTGGCTATGGAGGCTCCAACTGTTGTGTATGTAAGTTGTAATCCTGCTACACAGGCAAGGGATCTGAACTTATTGGGGGAGAAATATGATGTAGTGGCTCTGCAACCTGTCGATATGTTCCCCCATACATTACATATTGAAAATGTTGCCAAATTGGTTTTAAGAAAAGCATAAGCAGCGGTTAGCGGAAAGCTTCCGATATTTGTTTTCCATAAATTTATTAGCGTGTATCGTTCTTCACCCTTTATGCCATTGACTCCCGTTGTTAAGAATCTTATCATCGGTAATGTGCTGTTTTTCCTGGCGCAACTGATTCTGTCAAAGAATGCTTCCGTTCCAATGAATGATTGGTTCGCCCAACACCATGTACTTTCTGATAAATTCAGGCCGCATCAATTCCTGACGGCTGTATTCATGCATGGTTCCTGGGGACATCTTTTTGGTAATATGCTCGGTCTATATTTTTCGGTACAAAACTGGAATTGGTATGGGGAGCGCCTCGATTTTTGAAATTCTATCTTATCTGCGGAGTAGCAGCTGGATTAATAAGCGGTCTCGCTTCTTATGTAGAGACATATCCAATACTCGCAGATCTGAACCGGGCCATTGATGGACATAACTTTAGTTTATATTCAGAAGTATATAACAAGTATAATCTTCAGTTATTCGACAATCCACCTTTTGAGAAAATTTATCAGGCATGGATGGCAAACCCTTCCGATAATGCGGTGGCACCTTATGCGGCAGAAGCCCTTCTTCAATATAAAGGGTATGTAACAAGCGGTACAGCTGTAGGAGCCAGTGGTGCCATATTTGGATTAATTGCCGCTGCAGCCTTCCTTTTCCCGAACGATATCATCTATTTCAATTTATTCATCCCCATAAAAATGAAATGGTTCGCCTTGATCTATGCAGGTTTGGAACTATCTATGGCTATACAGAATAACCCTATGGACCAGGTTGGACATGTGGCGCATTTGGGAGGAGCACTTGTAGGCTTCCTTATTGTCTATTTCGGGTATCGAAGGAAGGGTCGGTTTTTCTAGGCCCGCACAACTTTTTGTTGCCTTTTACTGTTAATTTTTATGGATACAACCCTTCGGTTTTGACCTGTTCTGAAAGGGGTTTCGTAAATTCACGCAAATATTCTGAAACAGCATGCAAGATCGATCTGTGAAAAAGACCTGGCTAGGACAATCCGGCAATTCCCTGGTGCTGTTACTGGCTATCCTGGCCATTGTATTCTGCATCTTCACCTTCCTTCATTTGTCTTATTCGCTGACAAATGAAAATACCTCTGAAGCAAATGCCTCTTACTATAATGGAATCTTCAACTGGTTCATCCTTCCAGCTAACTGGTCGGGATTTCTGACCCGTCCATGGACAATTTTCACTTATATGTTCATGCACGATGGCGTGTTCCATATGATCGGGAACCTGCTCTGGTTATGGATGTTCGGTTTTATTCTGCAAGATTTGATTGGAAGCAGACCCATCATTCCCCTTTTCATTTATGGTGGATTAGTAGGTGGCCTTTTCTTCTTTGCTTGTGTAAATATTTTCCCCGGACTAAAAAGCATTGTTGCCAGTGGAACACTGGAAGGAGCTTCAGCCGGAGTGATGGCCATCGCCTGGGCGGCCACAATGCTGGCACCCAACTATCGATTCTTCCCAATGATATTGGGCGGAATACCTCTCTGGGTCATTACTGTTATTTATGTGCTCATAGATCTGGCGGGCATCGCCAATTTCAGTAATGCAGGTGGCCATATTTCGCATATTGGTGGGGCTTTGTTTGGAATAGCTTATATGTGGCAAAAACGAAAAGGTAATGACTGGACAGATGGAATGAATCGTTTCTTCGACTGGGTAAATAATTTATTCAGGCCGAATGTAAATGAAGAATCTCCCCGCAAGACTTTCCATTACAATACCAATGGAACCACTCCATATAAGAAAGTGCCAAACCTCACACAAAAACGAATAGATGCTATTCTCGATAAGATCGGGGAGCAAGGGTATAATAAGCTTACTGATGAAGAAAAGCAGATACTGAAGCGGGCCGCCGAAGATGATAGCAACTGATTTACTTCATTGAACTGACGATTATTGCTATAACATGCCAACATTCGTTCGAAGTTTCACCAAAAGAATATTTATTGGCATTAGCATTTTGCTGGTGGTAGTATTCCTGTTGGCATGCTGTAATATTTGGCTCAATCCACAAGAATGGTGGTGGGTCGCAGTGTTAGGATTAGGATTCCCCTTTATTTTACTAGCTGTTATCTGTTGTTTGGTTTTCTGGTTAATTTTCAAATCGCGCTGGGCAATACTCCCGTTCGTAGCCTTGCTGCTCGGCTATTCAAATATCAGAGCCCTTATAGGAGTTCATTTTTCTGCCAGTTTTAATAAAGAGAAAGCTCCTAATTCGCTGAGGATATTAAGCTGGAATGTTTCCTGGTTCGATAACCAACGTAAATCAGATAAGAACCAGAAGTCGAGAAGAAAGGAAATGCTCGAATACATCGCTTCGCAGAATGCAGATGTACTTTGTTTTCAGGAATACCTTGAATCGAATATAAAAGATGATGAATACAGTAATGAAAAGGAATTTTCAGCCATGGGCTATCCTTATAATTATTGGGTGGGCGATTACATCTTAAAAAAAGGAACCTATCTGGCAGGGACAGCCATCTTCTCAAAATATCCCATTATAAAAACATTCCGGTTACAGTATAATGGAGAACGCAAAGACAAAGCATTTGAAAGTTTGATTGCTGCTGACCTTGATTTAGGAAAAGATACCATCCGTGTTTTTACAACACATCTTCAATCCATATTGCTGAAGGATGATGATTATAAGAATATCGAGGTTATCCGGAATGTTGACGATAGTATGGTAGCAGCATCTAAATCGATTTTGAGAAAGCTTAAGAACGGGTATAAATACCGCGGAGGACAAGCCCAGATGGTTAGAGAGGAGTTGGATAAAAGCCCCTATCCCGAAATTATTTGCGGAGATTTTAATGATGTGCCCAATTCCTACACTTATTTCACCATAAAGGGTCCCAGACAGGATGCTTTTCTCGAAAAAGGATCCAGGTTTGGCCGAACCTATAACAAGATATCGCCGACCCTTCGCATCGACTATATTATGCCCAATGCCCGGTTTAAGGTGTTGCAGTATACCAAGACCGTTCTGCCTTATTCCGACCACTTCCCCATTATGGCCGACCTACAGTTTCCCTGATTGGGATGAATTATATATATTTGCTACATGTTCGTCTTCTCACATACCTGCTGTTCCTGTTGTTGTCCCATTCTGGAGGGATAAATCTATTTTTGCTTTTTCATAAATCAGTATAGTCAGAATCAATAGCCCTTCATAAAAAGCACCTAAACGGTTCTTGTTTGTGAAGAGGATACAAAATAATAAACATGAGTTCCTTAAAAGTCTATAACTCTCTTACCCGTCAGAAAGAAATTTTTGAACCCATCACACCCGGACATGTGGGCATGTATGTGTGCGGACCTACCGTAAGTGGTGAAAGTCATCTGGGACATGCCCGTCCTTATATCACCTTCGATGTATTGTTCCGTTATCTCCAGCATCTTGGTTATAAAGTGAGATATGTTCGGAATATAACAGACGCCGGACATTTTGAAGAAGAGGGACGTGATGCAGAAGATAAGATCTCCAAAAAAGCCTTGCTCGAAAAACTGGAACCCATGGAGCTGGTACAGAAATATACCAACCTCTATCATTGGGCTATGGCACAGTTCAATAACCTGCCACCTACTATCGAGCCAACAGCTACAGGACATATCGTAGAGCAGATCGATATGATAAAGCAATTGATTGAAGAAGGGTATGCGTATGAAGTGAATGGCTCGGTATACTTTGATGTGATGAAATATTCGCAGAAGTATCCTTATGGTAAACTGAGTGGACGGATTGTTGAAGATCTTTTGGAGACTACCCGCGAATTGGAAGGACAGGATGAAAAAAGAAACAAGCAGGACTTCGCTTTATGGAAAGCAGCAGCCCCTGAACATATCATGCGCTGGAGCAGTCCCTGGGGTGTCGGTTTTCCCGGATGGCATATTGAATGTTCTGCAATGGCCAGTAAGTATCTGGGTGAACAATTCGATATACATGGAGGTGGAATGGACTTATTATTCCCTCACCACGAAAGTGAGATAGCACAAAGTTGCATCTGCCATCATGGGGTGATGCCGGTTCGTTACTGGGTCCATAACAATATGATCACCATCAATGGTCGTAAAATGGGGAAGAGCTATAATAATGTGATAAAGCTGACTGAACTATTCAGTGGCCAGCATCCATTATTGCAGCAGGCCTTCTCGCCAATGACTATACGCTTTTTCATTTTGCAGACCCATTACCGCAGCACCCTCGATTTCAGTAATGAAGCATTAATGGCGGCGGACAGAGGATTTAGAAGATTATGGGAAGCCTATGAAAATCTTCTGAAACTGGATACCACTTCTGTACCTGAAACAGGAACCGATGCTGAATTGATTGCAAAGGTGACAAAGCTGGAATCTGTCTTTGATGAATTTATGGACGATGATCTTAGCACGGCTAAAGTACTAGCGAATATGTTTGAGCTGGTACCGGTTATCAATTCCATAAAGGATAAGCATATACCTGCGGTTTCATTAGGTGGCAAAACAATCAGGCATTTGCAGGAGCGATTTAAAACCTATCTCGAAAGCATCTTCGGATTCAAGGCGGAAGCTGAATCGAATGATAATAAACTTACCGGAGTAATGGAATTGCTTATCGATATCAGAAAGGAAGCGAAATCAAGAAAAGATTACGCTACTTCTGATAAGATAAGAAACCAGTTACAGGAATTAGGCATTGCATTGAAGGATGAGAAGGATGGAGGGATGAGTTTTACTTTCCTGTAATATTAGTTTGAAATATTGTAAGAGCGAATGGTTTTCATATAACCATTCGCTCTTTTCTTTTTACAATACATCGGAATTATCAACAGTTCATCGGTTTTTGAAATCAAAGCGCCTTGTTTGTATGTCATAACAGGAAATAAACTGTTATGAAAAAACAAATCCAACAAAAAGGGAAATGGATACTGTTTCCCATCTTCTTGCTTCTATTTGCAGCCTGCGAAAAAATGCCTCCTTTACCAGGAGGTGAGGGCCCAAAGACGATTTACCAAACAATCGCTTCTGATGGCCGGTTTACTTTTTTAACGGTGGCGATGGCCAAGGCAGGACTTATACAGACATTAAATGACAAGAAAGCCCAGCTGACTTTATTTGCTCCAACTGATGATGCTTTCAAAGCAGCAGGGTTCAAGACGCCAAAAGATATCGCCGATGTTCCTGAAGCTACATTAAAAGCCATCTTGTTATATCATGCATTAGGTTCAGAAGTAAAATCAAATGCGATACCGTTAGCTGCCAATACAGAAGTAAATACAGTAGCTGTAAAGCCCGTTTTTGTAACCCGTACCAATGCAGGAAAAGTATTTGTAAATGGTGTTTCTGTAATCCAGAAAGATCTGGATTGTACCAATGGTGTAATTCATGTAGTTAACAGGGTGTTGCAAGCCTCAGTGGGTACCATTGTACAAACTGCTCAGGGAAATCCGAATTTATCCTATCTGGTAGCAGCTGTTTTAAGAGCTAGTCAGGGTACTACAAATGTAGCAGCGGTCCTCAGCAGCGCTGGTCCATTTACCGTATTCGCTCCAACTAATCAGGCATTCAAAAACGCCGGCTTCGCTACTATCGATGCCATCAATGCAACTCCAGCCGATGCGTTGACTCCCATACTCACTTATCATGTAATTGGAGCAAGGGTATTCTCTTCAGACCTGGTAAATAATAGCGATGTGCCCACGGTTAATGGAGGAACCTTGCGTATCACACTTACCGGATCACCAAAAGTGAAGGGTAAAACAAATGCTACGGCTTCCAATATCATTATCACTGATATACTGGCTACCAATGGAGTGGTTCATGTTATAGATCAGGTCTTATTACCATAAAATGGCATTTGTTGCAAAAACGTTAAACACAATTCACTCCCAAATAACGACAGTTCATCAGGCTCTACTGCACGGTTCGTCGGCTATAGACTACTAGTGGTTTTGTCTGAATGTTATAGGATTAAACAAACTTATTATTATGAAAAACAAAATGAACGGTACCCTGAAGGGGTTGGCACTGGCGATGAGTGCCGTAGTTGTACTGGCATCTTGCAAGAAAGACGATGAACCAGTTGTGCCAAATGATATTGTAAAAGTGGCTACTGATAACGGACTTACTAGTCTTGTGAGCTCTGTACAATCAGCCGGCTTAACAGCTACATTACAAAGCACCGGACCTTTCACTGTATTCGCTCCAACCAATGCTGCTTTTTCTGCATTGACTGCAGCACCTGCTGATTTGAAGAATACCTTATTATATCATGTGTTGAGTAATACAAAGGCAACAGCAAGTGGAATACCTACTACCTTAACTGGTTTGTTAAGCAGCAATGCTGCTGGTGATTCCCTATATGTGAGAAAGATAGGATCAAACGTATTTATCAACGGTGTGAAAGTTGATATAGCCGATGTAAACGCTACCAATGGGGTGGCTCATGTTATCGGAACTGTTTTGATTCCACCAACTGGCAATATTGTTCAAACAGCTATTGCTGCTAAATTTGACTCATTGGCAAAAGCGGTTACTCTCGCAAGCACAGGTGTGGGTAGTGAAGACCTATTGACAGCATTGTCAAATACAAAGGGGTTGACTGTTTTCGCACCAACCAACCAAGCCTTTACCAATTTATTGACAGCCCTCGGAGTATCATCTATTGACCAGATACCAAAAGCAACATTAATTGCTGTATTGAAATACCATGTTATTGCAGCAAGGGTGTTTTCCTCTGATCTTACTGACGGCGCTAAGCCAGCAACCTTACAGGGAGGTACTTTGACTGTGTCCCTCACTGGTGGAGCCAAGGTTACCGGGAACGGGAATTCCGGGAACGCTTCCAATATCACCGCCGCTAACATCATGGCGAAGAATGGTGTTATCCATGTGATTGACAGGGTATTAATACCTTGATTTTGAAAAACCTAAAAATCGATCAACCCCTGATTAAACCAGGGGTTGATTCTTTTGTTAAATGAACATGTTCCCCCACAAATACCGCTATCTTTTCATTCTTGGCTTATCACTCTTCAGCTTCCTGAATACCGTGATTTGCGAAGTATACCTATACTTTCACATTGAAATAGAATGGTATTTAGCACTCCTGACCATCTTTCTTATCACCTTCTTTATATGGGAAGGGAACCGTTTGGCCGAGCCCATTTTTAAGAAAAGGTTGTATAATGGAAAGGGTCCCCTTCGGTTCTTATTAGTGTTTTTTATTGCAGGTAATCTCATTTCAATACTTGTTGCTACTGCCGTTGTACTTAGTATCGGCTCATTGGTTCTTAAATATCCAATGGAAAGGAATTTGGAACCCTTGAAATTGAATGTGATTTATGCAGGACTTATCAATCTTTTCTTTCATCTGCTGAATGCCATCTTCCTCTTCTTTGAAGAATACCGGAAAAAATTGCGTGAAGCAGAAGAGCTAAAAAGATCCAGCGCCATTTCTCAATTGCAATTGATAAAAAGCCAGATAAACCCCCATTTCCTTTTTAATAGTTTGAATGTTTTGTCGGGAATGGTGGTGAAAGATAATCCCGAAGCAAATAAATACATTGAAGAATTCTCTAAAGTGTACCGCTATATCCTGAATAATAGCGATAAGGAATTGGTGACTATTCAATCAGAACTGGAATTCATACAGCCCTATATTTTTCTGTTGCAGAAAAGATTTCCTGAAGGTCTCCAGGTATCTATCAATGTTCCGGATATGTATAAAAATTATTATATCATTCCGGTGGCTCTTCAGATGCTGGTGGAAAACGCCATCAAGCATAATATTGTTTCGAGAGTGAAGCCTTTACATATTGAAATGTATGTTAATGGGAATCAGACAATAGTTGTCAAGAATAATTACCAGCCGCGTCAGACATCTGAAAACTCCACTTTAATCGGACTTCAAAATATTTCAAAAAGATATGAACTCGTGAGCGGAAAATCTGTTAATGTGAATTCGGGCACTGAACATTTCGAAGTGGTGCTGCCGCTTTTGCAATTAAACTGAATCTTATGAGGGTAGTTATCATTGAAGATGAGATACTGGCTGCACAACGATTGCAGTTATTACTCAAACAAGCTGATCCTTCCATTAAAGTAGTGGCTATGCTGGAAAGTATAGAGGAATCAGTAGAATATCTGGAGCAATCCCCTCAACCCGATTTGCTATTACTCGATATACAGCTCTCAGATGGACATAGCTTTGAGATATTCAATCGCATCTCGTATAAAGGTCCTGTAATATTCATCACCGCATTTGATCAGTACGCCATTGAAGCCTTCCGGCTTTTCAGCATCGATTATATTCTCAAACCCATTTCTCTCGAATCCTTACAAAAAGCGATTGCTAAATTCCGCGCTATCACTGATACATTCAAAGCAGTTGATTATTCGAAAGTGCTTCCGAAAATTTCGACGGATGCTTCAAATTATAAATCAAGGTTCCTGGCAAGGGTGGGACAAAGACTGTTCTTTGTCGATATCCATGATGTGGCCTATTTCCAGGCAGATAATAAAGTGGTGTACCTGGTTGATAATTCCGGCAACCGATATCTTATCGATTATACGCTTGATAAGTTGGAATCCATTCTTGATCCAAAAGATTTCTTCCGGCTGAATAGAAAATTCATCATCAAGGTATCTGCAATTGAACAGGTGAAACCTTATTTCAATAGCCGACTGAAATTAACGGTGAAGGGTGTGAATGCCAAAGAGGAAATGGTAGTGAGTCGCGAGCGCGTTGCCGATTTCAGATCCTGGGCAGAAGCATAGTCTTTCAATTTCTATTCTCTTTTTTCATTCTCCCAATTACGCCTATTTTTACTGACTATAAGTAAAACCATGGCGGCAGAATATAAATTACATCTCAGCAAGGATAAGCGATTAAAGAAAGTAGTGGAAGCGCAGGAAGATTTATCCATCAGGCACAGGAAGAATATCGCTCTCTATCTCTGCGGCTCTATCATGAGTCAGCAATTATCTATAAAAGTTGCTGCTGTTATTTATCAGCGCTTTCTTGATTTATTCGGAGGAAAAGAACCTACCGCTCAACAAATAGTAGATACACCTCTCACCACTTTACGAAGCATCGGACTCTCCAATGCAAAATGTCAATATGTTCATAATGTTGCCAAGTTTGAATTGGAACATGGAATGGATGCTAAGAAACTGGCTAAGATGGATAATGAAGAAGTAATAGCCTATCTCACTCCAATAAAAGGCGTTGGCCGCTGGACGGTTGAAATGCTTCTTATGTTCGCTTTGGGAAGAGAAGATGTTTTTGCCATCGATGACCTCGGCATTCAAAACGCCATGATTGGTATCTATAAACTAAGCAGAGAGGATAAGAAGAAATTCAAAGAGGATATGCTGAAGGTGTCAAAAAATGGAGTCCGTATAGGACGTATGCGTGTATGCATTTGTGGAGGTGGAAGGATGGGGAGTGATTTTTTAAGTTATAGGCAAAAGTTTTGCTTTGTGTGTCTTGGGCTTGTTTAGAGGTCAAATTAATATAAATACATTTTTATTAACCGCAGAGACGCGGAGCGCAGGGAGCCCCTGCGTCTCCGCGTCTCTGCGGTAAAATGTATTTTGTATTCAGCTTTAGGCCTTAAGCCCTAAGCCTTCAGCTGATTTTCACCACCTTCGTATCCGTCCATTTATCATGCCACGGATTACCACCAAAAGCACTCAACGCCTCAAAAGGAACAATTCTCGAAAAGCCCCTTCCAAAACTATTAGCCCAGGTAGTAGGTTCATTGTATGTAGTAACAGCTTTGGTTTTAGTAATAAGCTTACCAAGCGTTCGGCCCTTAGTAAGACCTTCTATTACGGATATATACAATGCAAATAAAAGACTCGTTAAGATACGGTCGACTATAGGATTCATGGTTTCCAATGCATAAATAAAGGATTCTCCCCATATAAATCCTCCAACAAATCCAAATCCAAAGATCAATATAAAAAACAGAACGAGATCAATAAGAAAATTCACGAATCTTTGGCCAACACTTGCTGGTTCAAGATATATTTCCTGTTCAACATCTTGTAATAAATCAACTGTTTCTGACATGGCACACTTTTTAGTTTTGGAATTAAAAATTTATTGCAAACAGAATTATTTAACTGGTCTTGACTACTGTGGTATTACTCCAAGTGTCGTGCCATGGATATCCACCAAAGCAACTAAGAGGTTCAAACGGTACATAGCGGATTATAGATCTGAGAAATGCTTGCTTCCATGTTATATCGCTGCCATCTTGATTTATCACTTTCGTTCCTGTTACAAGCTTTCCAATAGTTTTCGCTTTCGCTAGTTTCTCAAACAACGCATAATATAAGATCAATAAAATGATATTAAACAGTACTAAAATGATTTGAAGATTTGTAGCGCTAAATCCCGAATCATCATCTTGTGGAATTGAAATTCTGTTGCCTCCATTGGCAGCAAGAATAATAACTCCAATAAAAAACCCTACGACATATGTTAATATATAATAGGCGATGCTGTCAATTATGAAATTTAGAAATCTTTGTCCAACCGAAGCCGTGGGCAAACTCATTTCACTCTCGATATCTTGTAAAAGGCTATTACCTTCTTCCATATATTATATTTGTGCTTCAATATACAGAAAATATCCATAAATAAAAATGTCGTCTACCACTAGACGACATTTTTATTTAGAGCAGCTATCTACGTTATTTAACCAGCTTCAGCTCTTTTATAAGGTTAGACGCTCCACCTACTTTGTCAATACACCACAATAAGTAGCGTACATCCAGACAGATAGTACGGTTAAGGTCTTTGTCAAAGGCAATCTTATGTCCAATGGCTTCGTAGTTGCCATCGAAACAAAGTCCTATCAGGTTGCCATTAGCATCAAGGACAGGTGAACCTGAGTTACCACCTGTTATATCGTTAGTGGTAATAAATCCAACAACCAGATCTTTCTTGATAGGATCCATATATTGTCCGAAGTCTTTTTTGCGGGCTACTTCGAGTACATTTTGTGGTAAGTCGAACTCATAATCACCAGGAACATATTTTTCCAGGATACCACTCATGGTAGTAACATAATCATATTTCACCGCATCGCGTGGCTGATAGCTTTTTACATTACCAAAGCTTACGCGCATAGTGAAAGTTGCATCCGGATACATCTTCTTGGCTTTCACCGGATCTTTCTGCATAATGCCTTTCAGATACAAACGACCCAATTCTGCATTCTTCGAAGAGAATTGCTGGAATTGTGTAACATATTTACCCGTCCAGTTCTTTAAGAAGGCAGAAGCTGTTGCAAAAGCAGGATCTTTCTGTAAGGTTACTGCATCTGGATGTTCTGTGAATGCTTTCCATTTCGCCTCATCCAATATCATGGTGCCAGATACGAGGGCTGCGGCAAATTTCTTAAAGGTGCCATCTTCTCTCAGATCACCTGTTGTTGCTTTTATATTCTCAAAGAAGCCGATAGGATGCTGGTTTTTGTCAACATCATTATAATACATCTGCAATACCTGTCCAATAATATTCTGGTCAGATATCTTATTGAAGTTTTTCAGGAATCCAGCTCTTGCTTCACTGGCACCCGCCAATGCCTTATTGATATCGGATGAATTACCGCTTTTCACCATGGCATTCTCCAACGATTGCAAACTGGCTGCATAAGCCAGAAGGGGAGAACCCATAATTCCTTCATTGATATATACACGATGTTTGGAATAAGGCTGCCATTGTGCATAGGCTTTTTCCCAATCCTTGAACAGGCTTTCAAACTCAGGTTTTCCATTCGCCCATTGTTGGAAACTGTTTTCAGTTGCTTTTTTCTGATCGAAGATCTTATAGCGAACCAATTGCTTGCTTTCACCATCATAGAATTTCCAATAGTTGGCGATGCTGGCATAACTGCTGGCTAATTGTAATTTAACAGCAGGATCTTTTTTCATTTCCTCGAACATGAATTTCAAACGCATGTCGCGCAGCTTCACTAAGGTTGGATTATCAGTATCCACTTTTTGTTTTACACCATAAGATGTTTCATAACGGTTGGTGCTACCAGGATAACCATAGATCATGGCATAATCACCATCCTTGAATCCCTTGATAGATACAGGCAGGAAATATTTTGGTTTCAATGGCACGTTCTCAGGAGAATAATTCGCAGGCTGGCCATCTTTACTCATATACACCCTGAAAATAGAGAAGTCACCAGTATGACGAGGCCATTCCCAGTTGTCGGTATCACCACCAAACTTACCAACGCTTTCAGAAGGTGCTCCGGCTAAACGGATATCACTATAACGTTGATAAACGAATACCAGGAATTGGTTGCCTTTGAACAAACTGCTTACTCTCGCAATAATATGTTTGCTTTCGTCTGAATATTTCTTATTGATAGCGGCAATCGCTTCATTCACTTTATTGATTCTGTCAGTACCTGTTAATGTTCCTGCTTGTGCTTCCACTTCTGCAGTAACATCTTCAATCTTCAATAAAAACTCAGCATATAATCCGGCAGATGGTATCTCTTCCGATTTGCTTTTGGCATAGAATCCATCTTTCAGATAGTTATTCAACACCGTACTGGCAGAAGCGATGGCATCATATCCGCAGTGGTGGTTGGTGAATATCAATCCTTCGTTGCTCACAATTTCTCCGGTGCAGAAGCCGCCGAATATGATGATGGCGTCTTTGATGGAGGCTTTGTTCATACTGTAGAGTTGCTCTTTGCTGAGCTTGAGGCCGCGTTTCACCATGTCGTTATAAACCTGCTCTCCTAAAAGCAAGGGGAGCCACATACCTTCATCAGCACTGCTTCTCAGGAAACTGAGTGCCAGGAATAAGCTTACAAATAACTTTTTCATGAATGTAATTTTAGTCTTGCAAACCTAAGGGAAAAGGGAAAACCAAGGGTTGATTCTTATCAGGTCTCCTGAGGGAATTTTTTCACGCAAAGGAGCAGTTATAACCGGGAAGGCGGTAAGGTTTTTTTTCTCGCAAAGACGCAACGTAATACTGTTCTAATTCACAGCCTCTGAATTTAATTTAAGGGCGCAAAGGGTCGCTTCGCGACGAATACAAATACAATTAACCGGGAAGGCGGGAAGACAGCTTTAAATTTTATAAACTTAGCCATTAGTTTTTCTTTTACCGTCACCCCTCCGCCGCGGCGGAGGGGTCTCCTTCCGCGTAATTATCCGAATAAAAAGGTTCAGTTTAAACCAATGAGAATTGTAAATACCAGTAGGAGACCCCTGCTTTCGCAGGGGTGACGGTGAGAGTTTGATGAATAGTAAACACTCCGAAACTTTAAGCCATAAATCTTTCCCGCCTTCCCGGTTAATTGTATTTGTATTCGTTGCGCCTTAAAGCACACTCAGAGAGCCAAACATAAGAAACAAACCTTTGCGCCTTTGCGTGAAAACTATTCTACTCGATTGCAAACGGAATACGCCTAATTTTGCCCATACACTCCCACCATGAAAAAGTTAACCGCATCTACCCTCGCCACCCTCCTCACCATGATCACCACCGCCCAAACCCCCATCTACCAATCAAAAGCCTATACCATCTTCCCCGACAAAGTTGTCCAGGAAGCCAATGAAGCCAAAGCCCTCTCGGCAAAACAATTGGTGAGTAATTATAAAAGTCCGGCGAATTTGTTTCAGTCGGCTACCATCAGTTTCAAATTCGCTATCAATGGACGTGATAATGAAATGCTATCTGGTAAAGACCATCACTATTCTATTCCCGAAGCCAATGGCACCGTAACCACCCCTGCCATTATTTTCGGACAACAATTCAACCTGATAAATGAAGCTGCCACTTACCTACAACCGAATACATCGGTGACCATCAAATTGGATATGCGGGCGGTGATGCAGCAGTTTACCGAGAAAGGTTTTTACACAACATTCAACGGCGATAAGATATATAAGGAAGATTATAAAGGCGTTTTCATAGCCGGTGGCAGTGCACCACTGATATGGGATTTCGATAATCTCGCTAATCATAAAGAACTACAATTACAAGATCCCGATGGAGATGGTATTTATGAGATAACACTTGTGTTCAATAAACAATCGGACGAGAAACATACAGACGCTACCTGGGAATTATCAAAGGATATCAGTCCTTACCCGCAATACAAATCAGGATTCTTGTTAAGTGATGCGCTTTATAATCTTTCGTTGGAAGAAATGCTGAAAGCCATTGAAAAGGATAGCACATTCAGAACAGGAAGGGAATGGAGCGGGGTTTGGACAAGAGATATAAGTTATAGTATCATTCTCTCCATGGCACATATGCAACCCGAAGTAGCTAAGAAGAGTTTGATGCGCAAAGTGAATGCCAGGAAAAGAGTGATTCAGGATACAGGAACCGGTGGTGCCTGGCCCGCAAGTACCGACAGAATGATCTGGGCCGTTGCCGCCTGGGAAATCTATAAAGCCACAGGTGATGAAGAATGGCTGAAGGAAAGTTTTGTGATCATAAAGAATTCCATTGAAGATGATCTCGCTACTGCCTATGATATTGAAACGGGATTGGTAAAAGGAGAATCATCTTTCCTCGATTGGCGCGACCAAACCTATCCTAAATGGATGCAGCCAGCAGATATTTTTGAAAGCGAATGTCTCGGTACAAACGCTGTACACTATCAAGCCAATATCGTTTTATCGAATATGGCGGCACTATTGAAAGAACCAGCCTTTTCCAATAAGCATCTTCTGATGGCGGACAGAATCAAGAACGGTATCAACCGTTTTCTCTGGATGCCTGATAAAGGATATTATGCGCAGTATCTCTATGGAAGAAACAGTAAGATGATTTCTCCGCGTTCCGAAGCATTGGGCGAAGCCCTCTGTATCATCTTCGGTATTGCAGATAATGCAAGAGCAAAACAGATTGTGGCCAGTGTACCTGTTACGGATTTCGGTATTCCATGTATTGCACCTCAGATTCCATCTATTCCTCCTTATCATAACAATGGTATCTGGCCTTTCGTACAGACATTCTGGTTATGGGCCTCCGCCGCTGCCGGTAATGAGAAGTCGGTGATGGAAAGTATCGGAGCTATTTATCGTCCTGCGGCTTTATTCCTTACCAATAAAGAAAACTTTGTGGCTACTACGGGCGATTTCAACGGCACCCAGATCAACTCAAGTATCATGCTCTGGAGTTTATCAGGAAATATCAGTCTCATCCATAAAGGACTCTTCGGTATTCGCTTCAATGAATCCAATCTGAGTTTTGAACCTTTTGTTCCAAAGGCATTGGCGGGAAATCGTTCCTTAACCAATTTCCATTATCGCAAAGCTGAATTGGATATCCAGATGGAAGGCTATGGCAATCGCATCGCATCTTTTGAAGTGGATGGTAAGAAGCAGACTTCATTTCAATTACCAGCAACCATATCAGGCAAACATACAATCAGAATTGTTTTGAGCAATACAATTCCTGAAGGCAGGACTATCAATAAGCGGGCAGTAGCGTTTACGCTACCAGCTCCGGTAGTATCATATAACAAAGGCTTTATCAGTTGGCAGGCTGTTGAGAAAGCAGTTGCTTATAAGATCATCAAGAACGGTGTAACTATAAAAACCACTTCTGTTTTATCAACCGATATTCCCAAAGGTCCCTATGCTGAATACCAGGTGATCAGTGTAGATAAAGAGGGAAGGGGTTCTTTCGCTTCCGAACCGATTGTAGTAGTGGATGATAAAGATGTAAAAATATTACAGGCAGAAGGTAGCGCTCCAAAAGCCGATCTTCCTTACAAAGGATATACAGGTGATGGATTTGTAGAGATAAGCACCAGCATAAATCGAAATCTATCTTTCAATATCGACATTCCAGTGAATGGTTGGTATGCGGTTGATTTCCGATATGCGAATGGTAATGGTCCCACCAACACAGAGAATAAATGTGCTATCAGAACTTTACAGGTAGATGGCAAAAACAAATCCGCGATCGTGTTTCCTCAAAGGGGGAAGGAGGAGTGGAGTAATTGGGGGTATACAAATAGTTTGAAGGTGTTTTTGGCGAAGGGTAAGCATAGTATCAGTTTGAGTTTTGAGGAGGTTAATGAGAATATGAATGGGGTGGTGAATCAGGCGATGGTGGATTGCTTAAGGGTCAGTCGTATAAAGTGATTTTTTTCACGCAAAGGCGCAAAGTTTTTTTTCTAATGTTTGGCTCTCTGAGTGTGCTTTAAGGCGCAACGAATACAAATACAAAATACAATAACCGCAGAGACGCGGAGACGCAGAGGAAAGCCCCCCTGCGTCTCCGCGTCTCTGCGGTAAAATGTATTTGTATTCGTTGCGCCTTAAATTATATTCAGAGACTTACAAAAAGAATCAATCCTTAGCGCCTTTGCGTGAAAACCCTACCTACTCAATCTCTCCTCAATCAACGCCATCCTCGCCCTCTCTTTCGAAACCTTTTTACCACGGAAGAACAAATACAAATTAAAAAACAACATCAACCCCAGATAAATACAGAACCCACCAATCTTCGCCGTCAGTAATTCCAATAGACTACGGTTATCCGTTATATCACTCGCAATTTCCATGATAAGGAAGGCAAAGCCTAAGTTCAGCAGATAAAATCCCGTTTCGAAGAGCTTGTTCGTAGAAGTGGCGATTACTTCTTTTCCGTGAAATATCTCCAGCATAAACACTTTACTGTTTTTGAATAAGGTGTGCGCTACATACCAGGTCAATACTATTACTACAGGCAGATAAATGAGATACGCAGTGAAATTGTACGTTTTCATGTTATTTAGTTTTATGATGATGTAATGAATTTTGGCGTCGGCTGATCCAGAGTATGGTGGCCATATTGATGTAGTGGATCAGGGCAAGGGTTATAAGTATGCGACCGGTCATGCTGATGATGCTCTCCAGCATCTGTATATAGGTGGTCACCGTTTCCCATAACTGAAGCATCAGTCCTGCATAACCCAGGTTCAGCAGGAAGTAGCCGATCAGTAATAATTTGTTGATGAAATCGGTGAGGGCCTCATCGCCTTTCAGCATATCCAGGATATAGATCCGGCCGTTTTTGTAGAAGCGAAGTCCTACATGTACTGTTATCCAGTAGGTGATGAGCAGGTAAAGAAGGTAGGTGAGCGTGTTCATGATCGTTGCATTTACTGATGAACCGATTGCTTGAACAAAATTATTTAATTATTCTGTATTTTCAAATAATTCTGAAAATATATTTAGTACAGGAAGTTCGGGTGGGGGAAAATGGGGTTTTGGAGACCCTTCAACCAAATTGCCTTTACCCCGCCGATATGAATTATCTTTGCCGGCTGATGGAGAATAAGAATTTCATAGATTATATCAGGGTATTTTGCCGCAGTGGCCACGGAGGCGCTGGTAGTAAGCACTTTATGCGCACCAAGTTCAACGACCATGCAGGGCCCGATGGGGGAGATGGCGGTCGCGGTGGCCATATAATATTACGTGGCAACAAGAATACCTGGACCCTTCTTCACCTCCGCTACATGAAAAACCTGCTGGCCGAAAACGGCGAAGGCGGTAGCGGAAACAACTGTACCGGTCGCTCCGGAAAGGATATCTATATCGACGTGCCCCTCGGCACCGTGGCGAAAGATGATACTACGATGGAGCAGGAAGCCGAAATTCTCGAACACGGACAAGAGATCATCTGGATAAAAGGCGGTCGCGGCGGACAAGGAAACGCCAAGTTTGCCACTCCCACCAACCAGGCCCCCGAACATGCCCAGCCCGGCGAACCCGGACAGGAATCATGGAAGGTTTTGGAACTAAAAGTACTCGCCGATGTAGGATTAGTAGGATTTCCAAACGCCGGTAAATCAACCTTACTGTCAGTAATAACCGCAGCCAAACCAAAAATAGCCTCCTACGCATTCACCACCTTAACTCCTCAATTAGGTATGGTGGAGTATCGCGATAATAAAAGCTTTTGCGTAGCCGACCTTCCAGGAATCATTGAAGGTGCTGCAGAAGGCAAGGGCTTAGGACATCGATTCCTCCGCCATATCGAACGCAACCCCGTATTATTATTCGTCATACCCGCCGATAGCAACGATCATAAAAAAGAGTTCGACATCCTCGTAAAAGAACTCGAAGAATACACCGAAGAACTTCTCCATAAGCAGTTTATCATCGGCGTTAGTAAGAGTGATATGCTGGATGATGAGTTGAAGGAGGCGATTGTAAAAGAATTGCCTAAAGACCTGCCAGTGGTATTCTTTTCTTCTTTCACGCAGCAGGGGTTGGTGCAGTTGAAGGATGTGCTGTGGGCGAATCTTAACCCTGAAGGGGAGTAGTTTTTTTTTCACGCAAAGGCGCAAAGGAATATTGTTCTAATTCATAGCCTCTGATTGTAATTTAAGGCGCAAAGGGGTCGCTACGCGACAAATACAAATACAGTTAAATGGGTATTTGGTTTTAAAAATTCAAACGGTATATAATTAGTTAAACTCTCACCGTCACCCCTGCGAAGGCAGGGGGGCATTTCCAAAATAGTTTGCACAACAATTCGTCTAAGACCCGCCTTCGCAGGGTGACTGAGAGAAGGATTAAAAGTAACCCTGAAACTTTAAATGAAAAACCTCCTGTCCCGGTTATTGTATTTGTATTCGTTGCGCCTTAAAGCACACTCAGAGAGCCAAACTTAAGAAACCTCCCTTAGCGCCTTTGCGTGAAAAAAATCACGAACCCCAATTATCATAGAACTTTTCCTGCACAGGCCGATTCACTTCCACTTCGCTCAGCGCCTCACAAACCTCCCACCCCTCTTTCATCTCTCCCGGCAACTCCTGATACAACCCCGTGCCCCTCGTCTTCCACTCAATCATCTCATCACTCACTTGCTTTATTATCTTCCCGGGGTTACCCGCCACTAATGAGCGAGATGGAATTTTCTCATCCTGCTTTATAAACGTCAATGCCCCCACGATGCATTCATCGCCGAGGTCTACATTGTCCATGATCACGGCATTCATGCCTACCAGACAATTGGTGCCGATAGTAGCGCCATGAATAATAGCCCCATGTCAAATATGCGCTCCGGCTTTTAATAATACAGTTACGCCCGGAAACATATGAATGGTACAGTTCTCCTGCACATTACATCCGTCTTCCAGGATAATCTGTCCCCAGTCGCCGCGCAGTGCTGCTCCCGGACCAATATAACAGTGTTTCCCGATGATCACATTACCGGTAACCGCTGCCTGCGGATGCACGAAACTGCTGGGATGAACAACAGGCCGGAAGCCTTTATACATATAGAACATAGAAAGCTTTTTTAGAGCGATCCTGAATCGATCAGTTTTTTGGAAGTGCGGAAGCAGGTGCCTTTGAACAGGGCCACTTGCTGATTTTCCTGGTTAGTGATAGCGATCGTATACACGCCTGTGCTACGGCCATTATGTATTTCGATAGCTTCGGCGGTAAGGGTATCGCCGAGGTTTATCGCTTTTGTAAAAGTGATAGAGCAATCGAGTGCTACACTCAGGTTATTACGGTTATTACAGGCAAAGGCGAAAGCGCTATCGGCCAGTGAAAACGGAATACCACCATGCACGATCCCGAAACCATTCACCATCTCTTGACGCACATTCATTTTTATGCGGCTATAGCCTTCCCTTATTTCAAGGATCTCTACACCCATCCATTTACTAAAAGCATCATTTTCCTGCATATGCTTAACCACATCAATTGCTAAAACATCATTCGCCATATAAAATTAAATTTTAGGGACAGGAAAGGTAATTAGATATGAGGGGATTGGGGGATTTTTACAGGACGTAATTTAGGTGTACCAATCCAATCAAATATCATAACCTGATGAATAAGAGGCAGGACATTTAAAAAAAATGTGAAGTCAATATTTTTTGGCAAATGTTCAGTTTTTGAAATTTTAAGAATTGTAATATTAAGCTGTCTCTGTAATTAACCATAAATGAGATTGAGCTTATCAAAATGTTTTTATACGATTTCTTTTTTCTTCATAATCATCAACATCTTCACTGTTTTTTAAAATATTACAAGCTAATTTTAAAACCTTGTCAATCTGGAGGTTGGCATCTAAATTTTCAGTTGATTTTTTCTCAATATCCTTTGCAACTGGTATTTTGGATAATTTATCATCATATATTTGATCAACTTGTTGCTCAGTAAGTTTATTTTCATGAATTGAACCTTCAATTCTAAATGCTACTGAGTCATATTTCTTTGATTCCAATACTTTATCTATTTTCTTATCATTTTTTATAATATCAGTATTTAACTCATTGAATACGTCTGTAAGTTTAGCTTGTGAAAATGAAGAATACTAAGATCGTCTCTTTTGAGTCCTGTATAATATGTTATCTCTTCAGTATAGTTTAAGAAGTTCGAATTAGTAAATACATATTCTTTGAACTGCGGACTATAGTCAAAATGAAGAGCTAAAAGTAATGAAAGAAGAAAGCGGACTTAAATCTTACTAGATTATCGTTATAGAATGTTAATATACCTCTTCGTATGAAATCATCTAAAATTTTTTGTGGCTGCCCATGAAATCGAGTGCTTAAATATTCTTTACAAAAATGCCAACAATTCGACATAATCTAAGCCATAACTCATATCAGGATCACCTTTATCATGCATCAACTTGGAAATAAAAGAAAGAAGCCTTTTTTTGTTAGTGAAATCGAAAGTTTCGCTATAAACATTCTCAATATTTGTTTTTCTAAAAGGTTTTCGATAAAAATTTCAACAAGAACAGAATTATTAATCGGCTTTTTTTCCTGTCTTTCAAAAATCCACAGAAAAAGGGTCACAGATAGCGGTGTTTTGCATTGGCCGAAGTCCCCTGAAACTCTTTATGAGTCTTTGCATATTATCTTGCAAATCGATTTCTTTCCCACTGTACCACTTTTGTATTAATTGTTTAATTTCTTTGGAAGAAAAATTTTGTATAAATACTATGCTCGCCTTAAAAATATCATTGTGTGTTAGATATTCTGTTGGTAAAATATTTTCAAACGGCATTTCTGAAGTTGCTACAAATTTAACTTTTGGAAAACTCTTTATGAGGTCCTTTAGAACTGATATGAATTCTATATTTTTTTCATTAAACACGATATCGTCCACAAATAGTACAGTGTTGTTTTCTAAAAGGAACGAGTTGATGTCAGCAGCTGAGACGCTTGCAAACTCTCAATAAGCTTTAAGATATCTCTTTTCTTTAAGTCACTAAATTTTAAATATATAGGGATCCTATCAAATTGGTTGAACTTGCGAACCGATTCAATGAACATTTTATCGAGTAGTATTGTCTTACCAGATTCTTTATCCCATAAATAATATAATTATCTGGAGCAGTTAGAATTGATTCTATACTATATTTTATTGTATTTTCCTCTCGCAATTTTCCCCCTGGGGAATTGAGAATTAAAGGCTCAACAAATAAATTATCAATAGAGCATCTGGCGCCTGTGTTGTTTTCTGGAATAATTAGATCTTCATTTAGTTTTTCGCAATATCTGCTTTCTATTCCATCTACAATTGTCTGATTTGCTTTAAATGCTTCCTAACTTGGAGTCACTTAAAATTGGGAATTCTTTTTCCCATCTTCTGTTCCAATATCTGTATTTGGAACAAATCTATTGTGTATTTCAATATATTTTCGGTATTCAGTTTTAATAGATTTTCCAGGGATGATGTCTAATATTGTATATCCATTAATAAACTTTCTTTCTGTTGGAAAATCGCCAATCGATGAATTAGCTATCGAGATAAATAGGCTTCCATTTAAATCTGAAGTATAAGACGATGCTAATTCGTGAACATGACCAGTAAACAATGCATCAAAGTTTCGGAAAAATTCAATTTTGACAGATTCTCTATCAAAATCTTTTAAAAATTCAACTGGATGATGCATAAGCGCTAGCTTAACATTACATTCTTCAATTTCTTGTAACGAATATTCAATTTGTTTTTGCCTAGTAATATATTTTCTTTATCATTATTGTCTTTGCATAACCAACTTGAATTTAAGCATGCAATTCCCACATTATATTTGCCCAATTTTAGTTTTAAGCTGAAATCAAAATTGGTAGTTTCTCTATTATTGTACTTTTGTAAAAGATATTTTCCCATTTTTTATAATCATTTATTCTATCAAGATGTTTAGACGTAATTCTGTTCGTTTCTACAAACTTATCTAAATTAGCAACAGAATCTAATTCTGCTTTTAAGCCAGCTTCTGAATACTGATCAATTTTATCTCTGAAAATGTCATGATTTCCGAGGTGCCAAGAAAATTCTACCAGCTAAACTTTGGTTTGTTTCTAAGATTTTTTCAATAAATATTTTCTCAAATGTAGCAAAGGCTGCATCTCTGTTAGAAAAGGCGATTGCGCCTTTGTCGACTAAATCACCAGTAAAAACAACAATGTCTCTGGCGTTACATACTTTGTATATCTGTTGCTAAAGCATTAATTATTTTTGTTTTCTGAGATGAAGGCGTTTCACTTTCTAAATGTAGATCTGAAATATGGAGTATTCTTAACATAAATAAAGTTTAATGGAAAATATTCTATAAATAATTCATTAATAAATCGTATCTCAAATAGTTAACTACTTATTTATATGAAATCAAACAAAATTAAACATGATTTTAAAAGAAGTTCATAATATATAGTAATTTATAAACATTAATCTAAAAAGTCGAAGTTTATCTTATAAATATATTAATTTCTAATTTTCTTCCAATCCAAAATCGCACAATGTTTTTTTTTAATGGGTTGAGCGCCTGCTCGGTCCAAGTAATTTTATGCTTCTGCAGATGCAGTATGAATATTACAGTTATGAAACGAGATTGCGGGAATGGACACTTTTATAAGTATAACATATGACAAGATGATAATGAAGCTCAGTAATGGATCATCGCAATAGCTCTTTCTTAAGACTATTCTGATTAGTAGGCATAAATATTTGGCGGCAAGCCTTTTGAAATGTATCATTTAACACTTCAAACTTATGTACAACATAACTTTGGTTTGCACACATCATTCAGAAGTGGGAAATGTAATTCCGAGGAGTTGTATAAAATCATTGAATCAATTGGACCTGACATAATATTTGAGGAATTGACTCAAAAACATTTTGATTTAGTTTACAGCGGAATTAATTTCCCTGAAGAACCTCCAGAAATACAAGCAGTTAGAAGATACGTAGAATTACATGATACACACGCCATATTCCAATGGATATGGATATAATTGACGAATTATCTAGAGATGAAATCAACTACATGTTCGAAGCCATAAGTAAGTATCATATTTATTCAAAAATAGAAAAGAAGCTATTAGAGTTGATTTATGATGAGGGGTACACTTTCCTAAATAGCAAAAGGAATGAAGATTTAACTGAAGAAAAAATAATCTTAGAAAAAAAATTAATAAAATTTCAAATTAATAGAAATCAATTATCTCGAATTTTTAAATTGTTTTATAAAGAACAAGATATTCGAGAAAATGAAATAATTAAAAGATTTATAATTACAGCGGGAAGAAAGAATACATTCAAGCATTGTTTTTCCTGGGCTCTGGGCATAGAAAATCTATACGAGAAAAAGTAAAGAGATATGAAGCAGAAAGTGTTATAAAATTAAATTGGACAATTTATGGCTATTAATTTATACTTCCGATCTCGAAAAAATTTCTCTATCGGGCAAGGTTGCATCCCTAATAGTTTTAGCGTCCGCTTGGATCATGGCTTCTGCAACATCCGCTGAAAAATGTTTCTCTTCTAAGATTAATGGTATATACGAAAATCGGATTCGCTAACAACAATACGGAATGTATATTATTAGTTTATTGATTATCAAGATGGATTATTTTTGAGTAGGTGCCGATAATATCATAAATTTATTAGTTGGTGGCAATGCTATGGACAACTCACTTGATTTGATAGACAACGAAACTCTAGGCTTGTTCGACAATGAAGGAAATGTTCTTTTTCGACACAAACCCTTATGGACAGAATTTACACAATTCAAAAGAGTTAAAGAAAATTGCAACATCGTTAAGGAAGCCGATGACGACTTTCCAAAAAACATCGATAATAAGGCAAATATCTATTGTTTAGACGACAAGTTTAAGCTAAAATGGACAATCGAAGCTCCTTTTGAGAATGACAGCTTTCCAAATCAAATAATATGGGATAAAAAGATTGAACGGCTACAAGCACCAAGTGGCCATTTAATACTTGAGACAACTGAAAATACCGATACATTTACTTGTTCAAGTTGGAAAGGTATCACGGTCACTGTAGATTATGAGACTGGGAAAATAATATCGTCGGAATTCACAAAATAAATGCACTCCCCCACAATCCCCTAAATGGTGCAAGGTTGCCTCGCGAATGGTTCCCCCAAAAAGCGCAAGGTTGCATCTCAAATGGATCAAGCGTCCGCTTGCCATTTTGGGGCTATAACTTATTCTAATGAAAAGAAAACCACTTACCTGCTGCAGTACTAACGGACAAATTTATCCCAAAATATAAATAATATACATTTTTAGTAACTTTGGTTTCAGTAGGGTAGTACAACCTTCCAGATTGAAGCCAAGACTTATTTTATAAATTCTAATTTCAGGTAAACTATACTAATTTATCAACTACTAATATGACAAAGTCAATACCGTTTCTGATTATCATCTTTTTCGCGATTTCTTCTTATGGACAGTCTTTTGAAGGTAAAATAGTTTATCAGAACAAGTATAAAAGTAAAACGCCGCCTCTAAACGACAAGCAATTAACCAAAATGATGGGTGCTAAACAGGAGTATTTTATTAAGGATGGCGACTATAAATCAACTACTGATGGAACTTATCTGCAATGGCAGCTTTATGTAAATAAGGACAATAAGCTCTATAATAAAATGTCTACCTCGGAAACTTTGTTTTGGATAGATGGAGCTTTTAACATTGACGAAGTTTTCAAAGTGGAGATTAATCGAAATGTGATCGAAATATTAGGCTTTAAATGTGATGAAATTATTTTATCATGTAAATCTGGAGTACAGAAATATTATTTCAACACAAAGTTTGCGGTTGACCCTAAATTATTTGAAAATCATAAGTATGGAAATTGGTATGACTATCTTTCTAAATCAAATTCATTGCCTTTAAAATTAGTAGTGAATAATAATCAATTTACATTAGAAAGTATTGCAGTTGAAGTAAAAGAAATGAAGCTCGATAAGACTATTTTTGAGTTACCAGCGAATGCGAAGATTATAAAAAGCACTTACTGACAAAGTTCTTAAAAAGCGCCCTTAGGCCCGCCGTGCTAAGACACAAAGAATACAAATACATTTTACTGCAGAGACGCGGAGACGCATTTTTTAAGTAAAATTCATTCTTTATTTTGAACCACTAAGACACGAAGGGCACGAAGGAACACAAAGAGACTCCGTATATACAAGCTTAAAATTGGTATATTACAGTAAGGAATTCCTTAGTGTTTCTTCGTGTTCTTTGTGTCTTAGTGGTTTAAGAAAGCAAGCTCTCGTAGTAGCAAGTATTTTCAAAAAATTAATCGTCTATTTGAGATGGTTATTTTACATTTGAATATGAAACAGCTCGTAACTAAACCTGTCCTATTTCTGGCTTTTTGTTTTTTATTGTTTTTAATTTCCTGTTCCAAGCCTTCAACTTCAGACTGCCCAACGCCTTCAACGATTCTTATTACTACAAATAGCCCCGTGATTGAGGGTTGGCCATTGAGATTGAGGCCAATTATCAAAGTATAACTCATTTATATAAATGGAGCGGACCAAACGGGTGGAAAATGGACTACGCTATTTATTCAAGTGATGCCTATTTACAAGGTCGGGAGAATATGACCATGGCCGATAAAGGGGAGTATAAGCTACAAATGGTTACTGATCAGGGTTGTATAGAATATGAAGGAACTGTGATGGTGGATGTAATAAAAGTCCCTG
Source organism: Chitinophagaceae bacterium (assembly GCA_016721085.1). Classification (GTDB taxonomy): domain Bacteria; phylum Bacteroidota; class Bacteroidia; order Chitinophagales; family Chitinophagaceae; genus Endoryza. Next base: position 144,205 of record JADKJI010000021.1, read on the forward strand.
ATCCTACCTGTAATGTCCCTGCCAACACTAGTACCTCATCAGTGGCTGGTGTAGGCGATTTTAATTTTTGATCCGTAACTTCTCTGCCAGCAGCGGTTTCTACGACATCACAGGCAGGGAAACGGTTCCGGGTGATATAATGTACTTTTCATTCCTGGGAAATGTGCCCCCATTGCCAGGGGTTTATAAAACCAGTGGCTATTTCGCTACAGGTGCCGACAAGGTGGGTCTGTACATAAAGGCCTTTACCGTCGATTTTGTGTCGGACCCTGACCAGACCGTGTTTGTAAAGAAAGTTAATAATAAACTTGAAATTACTTATTGTGCGCTTAAGTTCGGCAACCCGACGAGTCCTTCTAACCCTGTTACCATTTCTGCAAAATTGGTTCAGCCATAAGCGAGTATCTGTTCTACTCCGTTCCATTTAATTATGGCAAGACCTATGAATTGATGAATGTCGAATAGTCTATATAGTAATATAACACATGAGATTTTGTGGAGTATTTAAACCTGATTATATTTATTAACACAAATGCTAGGTACAAATGAGAAGTAAGATTGTATGTTTATTGGCCTTATTGAGCATTGGTATATTTTCAAACGCGCAAATCAATGTTGGGGATGCAGATACGCCTAATCCAATGAATAAGGGAGGAAGTGTTGATATGATGATCTGGAAGCTTTTAAAGCAACAACTACCATTTGTTTCTTGCAAAACAAGGACAAGTCTAAGATAGCTGATTACCAATTGGCTGCCTCACAGGTATGGACCTTCAATAAGATAGAGTTTACTACTATTAGCGAATATGATAAATATCAGGGAAAGCCTGGGTATTCATTCATCACTACTACGGGAGAAGTATACGACAGAGGTAATGCATCTAGCACATCCCGTTTTTATCTGAAGTTTTGGTATCCTCGTGAAAAGAGGAATGGAAAGATCGATCAAAAAGTAATTGCACAGGTGGCTCTGTATCTTGATCCAGGCACTGTTAGTCGGATAATGTATTTTATGGATAAAAAGAGTGAAAAGACGGAATTAATGGTTTCGGATGAGGCCACTTATTATAATCTGTCGCCAGGGTTTATGAAATGCTATCTAGGTGTAATAAATTCATGTTTAACGGATAGGAAAAGACATTGGTATTTTGATCAGGGGAAAGATAAAGCGCTTTTACCAAACCTTGAAACCGACACGCTGTTTATACCAGATTATGTTTTATATGGAAATGGAATGAAATCCGGGAAACTCCGGGAGGAAAAGACACTTATGTCTGATTACAACTATAAGTATAAACTTCTTACTACTGACGCCATAGATAAGAAGATACTTAACGCAAAGAAAAACACCTTTGTCTTTATTTATATCTATTTCAGTTCCCAGAAATTTTATACGATTTATGAGGCTCAAAAAGGAACCCTCGTATTTTGGGAATATGAAACCATGTCTATGAACGGGCTTACTGATGGAGATTTTAAAAAGATAGCAAGAAGTATTAGGTAAATCTTGTAATGGTGCAATATTGTATTTCGGAAAGGGGTGCGTCTGCTTTACTATTCTTGTCC
>JADKJI010000022.1 GCA_016721085.1 Chitinophagaceae bacterium
GAAGGCTGAAATACTGGTTGTTAAATACATAGAATTGTAGAAAATGGCTTAATAGTTGTCAAAGGGCGCTGAAAAAGGTTCAACTACTTCAAGTTTCTTTTAGTCAAAAGTCAAAGGTCAAAATTGGTGTTCGGAGCTCAGCACTGTTTTTGACCTTTGACTTTTTGCTTTTGACTTTGAAACTTAAATATCCCATTTTTAAGGGATGTCATATTGATCCAGATTACTTCATCTTTATTAGTGAATAAAAAGAGTGCTTTTTATTCTATTTAATCTTTCCCCAAAGGCTTTAATTTTTGCGAGTATCGATTCTGGCATAAATACCCCTAATTATTCATATGAAACATATAGTAATTGCTTTCCTTATTTTAACAGCTCAGCTTGTAAAAGCTCAAGATTGTACAACAAGAGCTGCCAATAGGCCAGCGGAGTCTGTTCGGTTTCAGGATGAATATTCTCGTTCGGGGGAAGGACCAAAAGTCGATATCAGTGTATCTAAAACGTTGGCGTTTTTACTGTAAACGGAAAAGCAGCTTTTACAATGTTTGAAAAAAGCCGCACAGAAGGACGAGTTGACTACTATGAACAGATAGGAATGTCAAACGTATATGATACCATATATAAATCTAAACATGAATTTATTATCATACGAAATAGCGATAAACCGGTTTTTCTTCCTATACCCCGCAAAGATTATCTGCAGCAGTTGCTTACTGATGTGGAAGATTATAAAAATAAGGAATTAGCTGAAGCAAAAATGGAGTATACTCCTGCAAATGAAGCAGCCAATAAAGCAAGGTTTGATGAGGAATTAAAAAGGATTGATAATGCTAAAAATTCTACCCCAGAGCAAATGGCTCCTTATAGGAAAAGATTCATTGAAACATGGGAGACTGAAAAACAGAAGTATGATAAAAGAGTTGCCCGATTAATGACAGAAACTACTGGAGCAAAGGACGTTTTGCTGGAATACCTGAAGAAACCTGAGGATTGGCTTAAGAGGTCATTTCCTAATTTTTATGGGTATAGTTCATATTCAAGTAAAGGGATGAAGCAATATTTGGACGGTTTGGATAACTTTCCTAATAGCAGGGACGTAGAAACCAGGACTTATGTAGCAACACTAAACCCAAACTACTATAACAAATCACTTGGTGCAGAAGTCCCTCAGTTGATAATGGTGCATTTGCCAAAAGGCACTTACCCGCACATGCAAAAAGTGTCGAAGCTTGTTAATATACCTGGTGCATTAAAGCCACTGGAAAATATTCTGTCACAGGATCTTCATCCTTCTGAACAACCTGTACCAGTTCATACTTCATCATATAGCGTTTCATATTTATCAAAACTTACCAAATTAAAGCCACTAACAGTACCTGCGGATATGAAGCCTTCAGTAGTAGCGGTAAATCCTGCTGCTACTTCACCCACTTCTAAATTTATTTTGATATCCCTCTTCCCCTAAGCTTAAAGAACTGCCTTCTCAGGTACTGACGTCTGAGGGATATAAAAATTATATTTATGAATTAAATACAAAAATATCTAAAGCTGTAAAGCCTGAAATTAAAAAGAAAGCAGACGATTACATTACTGTCCAAAAGTCTTCTCAATCCAAGGATATTAGTAAAAGCGCACTTGCCGCTTGGTTGCAAAACTCACCTGAAGCACTTCTTTATTTATATAGTAAAACTGTTGCTGGTAATCCCAATGATGCATTAACTGCCAACAATTTTTCAGCTTTTTTGATGATGGGGGATGTCTGAAAAATCACCGATTCTCGAATATTGGAATAAGCAGCATCCTGACGAATCAGCCTATTCTTGCCAACCTCGGTAATGCATATTATAGGCTTGGAGATATGAATAGTGCCATGAAATATTTGCAACATTGTGTTCAGATCGATAGCCTTCATCCAACTGCCAATAAGATACTTTGTATGATGTATTTTAAGAAAGGCGATAGTAAGAAAGCAGCAGAACATGGCACCCGGTCTTTAACGGCTAGTTATGATCACGAAGTGATTTCTATGTTACGTCAGTTGAATAGTAAAGTAAAACCAGGGGAAATCATGAGTCGCTTACCTGTCAAAGAATTTCCTTTACTAAAAAGAACAAGATTACCTGCCATGCCTTCTGAACTTGATAAAATGGCTGATTTTGTTATCGAACTCAATGCTGAGAAGGAGTCCTTAAATATGACAATTGCTGAAATTGTATCTAAAATGCCAAAGCAGAAGAATGATATGCAGGAAGCAATATTGAGAACAAATTTAATTCGTGGCATACTTCCGATTACAATAAAAGCGCAGCATATAATAATGGATGCTATGCAGATTTATCAAAATGAAAGTATTACTACATCTGATGTTTTTCATTACAATCTTAAGAAACTGGCATCGGTCCATAATCCGAAAATTAGAGCTATCAGTAAAAGATATAATGATCAGCTAAATAAATTGGAAGGAGGAGAAGCGGGCGATGAAGATAAGATTCAAGCTCTGGAATTAGAGAAATGCAATGCAATAAACGCTGCCAATGAAAAATATCTGGCTGAATTAGCACCTTTGGTAAATGAATTTGCACAACGTAAGGAGTATATTTCAAGGAAATTTTACAGCGACTATGCCAATTATGCGCCTTTATGGACATCAGAAACTGTAATCCCTTTTCCTTCTATTGAAAGGGATTATCTGCAAGACATAGCAAACATTTTAGGTGAATACCAAATTATAAGTAAATCTGATTGTTCTGTTTTTGAACCACCAGTCAAAAAAAATGGAAAGCTAAAGGAATGGGAAGATGAATATTGTTCCAATTTTAAAGGAAAGATATCCATGGGTTCAGTAAAATTCTTCTTTACATGTAATTCTTGGGGTATAGATGGAGGAGAAGGTATTGTCGCCGATGCTGAATTTAAGTATCGTAACGATGGAGCTTTTGAGAACTTCACAGTAGGTGCTGGCCTTGGAGCTAACTGGCATTTAGGTAAAGATGGATTTGTAAATACAGAAATTGGAGTCTCTGGGAAAGGTTTTGTAAAAATCGGTCCTGATGCAACAACCGGTAAATGGATCATTCAAGATGTGGGTGTAAAAGCTGAAGTTGCAGGGGAGGCAAGTATTGGAAAAGTATCGGTTGAAGAGAAAGTATTAGAAGTATCTCTGGCAGTTAATGCTGGAATGGAAAGGGGTGGTATTGTGCCGGCTATTTTTAATGTAGAAATTAAAAATTAAAGTCAAAAGTCAAAATTGGTGATTGGAGAGTAGCACCATTTTTTGACTTTTTAATTTTGAATTATTGAAAATTACTAAAGAGGAGGTTGTATAAGGTCTCCAACCTTATAAGGTTGGAGACCTTATACAACCTCCTGTGGTTTGAATGCTCAATTACTAGTTGTGAAATACAATTAAAGTTAGAATGTGGCCCCAAAATTGTCTAATGGGCACAATTTAAAAAACTTGAAACAGTTGTACCTTCTTTAAGAAAAATCAAAATTCAAAAGTTTCAAAGATTTAAAATACAGGGTTCTTGCATTCTATCCTTCTCTCTGAGCTTGAAAACCTTAAACTTTAAACTCTTAAACCTATAAACTTTTACCTTATCACTTTTAAATTTTTACTTTTACTCCTCCCCATTACTTATATTCGAATAGACTTTCAAACTCTTCAAAACCGGATATATGCGGCTTTATACTTTTCTAGCATTTCTTCTAATCCTAAACAATTCATTAGTAGCTCAGCATTCAGTAATAAATAAGAAGTCCTATACCGACCCCGCCACCGTCTTCACCCATCCCCCCGAATCTGCTAAACCTGGCGTTCTATGGATGTGGATGGGTACCAATATCGATAAGGCGAATATTACAAAAGACCTTGAAGCATTGAAAGCACAAGGGTTTAACCGAACTACTATGTTCAGTCTGGCGGATGTGGTGAACCCTTGGAGTGCCATTATCGGTAAGACAAAGACCCCTGAAATCATTTCATGGACAGAACCCTGGTGGAAATTGGTTCGGTTTGCAGCGGAAGAATCAAAACGCCTGGGAATGGATTTCGGAATGTTCAATGGTCCAGGATATGAATCAAGTGGAGGTAACTGGATCACTCCTGAAAAATCTATGCAGGAGATCTGCTGGAGTGTGAGTGATAAGATTAATGGGAACAAGCATATCAGCCTTCAATTAAAAAGACCGACAGTTGATCCCCGTTCTAATATGCCCTTCCCTGTTTTTAATTTGGAGAATGGATTGACAGAAAAGCCTGAGATTCCCGGACGTAAAAACTATTACAAGGATATCGCAGTACTGGCATTGCCAGCAGAAGGAGTCGCTCCCAAAAGCAGTGTTATAGATTTAACTTCTAAACTTAAACCCGATGGCACATTGGATTGGGATGCACCAGCAGGCGATTGGCTGATCTATCGTTTCGGTCATACTACTATGGGAGCGTTGATTCAACCAGCACAACCGCAGGCTGTAGGATTGGAATGTGATAAGATGAGTGAAGAAGCTGTCAACTTTCACATGGATCATATCATCGGTGAAATCCAAAAGCACTTGGGTGATCTGATCGGAACTGGATTTACCCACGTTCATTTTGATAGTTATGAGGCTGGTAATCCTACCTGGACACCCAAGATGCGGGAAGAGTTCCTGAAAAGAAGAGGCTATGATATCATTCCGTATCTACCCATCTTCGCTGGTAGGATTGTAGAAAGTAAATCAGATTCCGTGAAAGTGAATAACGATTTCACTGCCACTATCATGGATCTATATCGCGATGTTTATTATACCACCATTTCAAAAAGGTTGAAAGACGCCAAACTTACTTTCCTTAGTGAACCTTATGGCGGTCCCTGGAGACAAGACGATGTGATGCCGTTGGTACATAATGTGATGACAGAATTCTGGACGGGTAATGGCGAATACTCTCCTTATGAATTAGACCCAACAGTAGCGGCCTTACGAAAATCAGATCATAACCTTATTGAAGCCGAAGCATTCACTGGACAGCCTGCTGATAGTAAGTGGAGCGAAACGCCAGCCTGGTTGAAACCGATAGGGGATGCTGCTTTTTGTGCAGGGGTGAATCGAATCGTTATCCATCGCTTCGCGCACCAGCCTTTTGATGAACGCTATAAACCTGGCAATACCATGGGACAATGGGGCACTCACTTCGATCGTACCCAAACCTGGTGGAAAGAATCAAAGGCATTGGTGCAATACTGGCAAAGATGTCAGGCCCTATTACAATGGGGCCATTTTGCAACAGCCGAAAATGATTTTACAGTTCATCATGCTACCGATAGTATCAAAGTGCAATCCATCCATCGCAATGATGCAGGAACAGATATCTATTTTGTAGCCAATACCACCCATCGAATCGGAACTGCTAGTTGCAGTTTCAAAGTAACTGGCAAGCAACCAGAAATATGGGATGCCGTTACAGGTACAATGAAAGATGTGGCAGCATTTTATCAGGCAGATGGTATCACCACCATACCGATGAAGTTTGATGATGCACAAAGCTTCTTCATAGTATTCCGGAAAAAGCTTACAGCCCCAATCGTGAAAGGCAAAAATAATTTCCCTGAAGTTTCACCAGTTATAACATTAGATAATCCATGGCAGGTACAATTCGATAAGCAATGGGGCGGCCCTGCCAACCCGGTTACATTTGATAAGTTACAAGATTGGACAACCAATAGCATTCCAGGTATCAAATACTTCAGTGGTACTGCCATCTACCGAACCAGCTTCAATGCCTCGGCAGCAATAATAAATTCAAAACAACCACTCTATCTCGATCTAGGAAAAGTGAATCACCTGGCACGTATTATCCTGAATGGAAAAGATCTGGGTGTATTATGGACTGCTCCATGGAGAGTAACCATCCCCTCTCAACTATTACATGTTTCCAATAACAAATTAGAAATCCAGGTTACCAATGTATGGGCTAACCGACTGATCGGCGACGAACAGGAGCCGGATGATTGCGAATGGTTACCCGGACAATACTTCTATTACAGCGGTAAGCAGCTGAAAGAATTTCCTGATTGGTTTTTGAAGAATCAACCGCGGCCTTCAAAGGGGAGGTATTGTTTTACTACGTGGAATTATTTTACGAAAGATTCCCCATTGATACCGTCGGGATTGATTGGTCCGGTTAGGATAGCTAAGTAAAAATTGGAACGTCAAAATTAAAAAGTCAAAAGTCAAAATTGGGTGACAGTCTGAAAGTATTCAGGCCCTCCGAATTTTGATTTTTGACTTTTTAATTTTGACTTTTTAATTCGTATCTTTTACTTCGATGAATATGAATAAGGATAATTCACCTTCTTAATTCCTTTATTCTTATTTGGACTCTCTTGCATTCTAAAACTCAAGCTCCCTCCCTTCAACAACTCAAAATGATTCACATAATTATTCTCATAAACCTTCGCATTCCAGTTTAGCGATTGTACATACCTGCTCTTATCATTATTCGCCGGAGCCTGTATCACTAACTGCTTACCATTTTCAAAGCTGATAGTCATTTTCTTGAAGAGAGGTGCACCTAAAACATATTCATCGGTAGCTGGACAAACAGGATAGAAACCCATAGCAGAGAATATATACCAGGCGGAGGTTTGTCCATTGTCTTCATCACCACAATAACCATCTGGAGCATCTTTGTACATTCGATTCATTACTTCACGCACCCAGTATTGGGTTTTCCAGGGCTGACCGGCATAGTTGTAGAGATAGGTCATGTGCTGGATGGGTTGGTTACCATGCGCATACTGTCCCATATTCATGATCTGCATTTCACGGATTTCGTGGATGGGATAACCGTAATAGGTGTCATCAAATAATGGCGGCATGGAGAAGATGGTATCCAATGTTTGGATGAACTTCTTTTCTCCTCCCATCAGGTTTACCAATCCGTTCATATCATGAAATACACTCCAGCTATAATGCCAGCTATTGCCTTCGGTAAAGGCATCACCCCATTTGAAAGAATTGAAAGGAGACTGGAACTGTCCGTCTTTGTTTTTGCCACGCATCAATCCTGTTTCTTTATCGAATACGTTTTTGTAATTCATCATCCGTTTTTCCAATAAGGCTAACTCTTCCTTCGGACGATTTAATTTTTTCCCGAGCTGCCAGATGGCGAAATCATCATAAGCATATTCCAATGTCCTTGCTACATTTTCGTTTATGGCTACATCATAAGGAACATATCCCAATTCATTATAGAATTTCACACCTCTTCTTCCAACTGCATCAATTGGTCCTTCGTTATTGGCGCCATGCAATAAGGCTTGATATAGAGTTTCAATATCATACCCTTTTCCTCCCTTTATAAATGCATCCGCTACTACGGAGGCTGAGTTATTACCCACCATCACACTTCTAAAACCCGGACTCGACCATTCTGGTAAGAAGCCACCTTCCTTATAATCGTTGATCAATCCTTCCTGCATTTCCTTGTTGATAGAAGGGTAGAGGAAGTTCAAGAGAGGATACAAGGCACGGAACGTATCCCAGAAACCAGTACCGGCATACATATAGCCTGGCAGCACTTGTCCATTGTAAGGACTGTAATGCACCATCTTCCCGCTTCTGTCAATTTCATAATGTTTCTGAGGGAAACAAACAGTACGATATAAACAGGAATAGAAAGTGCGTAACTGTGATTCGGATCCACCTTCTGCTTTCACTCTTCCTAGTATCGTATTCCAATTTTTTTTGGAAGCGGCTACCAATTGGTTGAAATCATTCCCATTGGTTTCACTTTCGAGATTATAGATAGCCTGGTCAATACTGATGAATGATGAAGCAACTCTAACATTTACTTTTTCTCCTTTTGCTGTTTTAAATCCTATTATGGCTCCGCTATGATTGACATTTAATTCCAATACATCTTTTACCAGCACACTATCATGCCATACTTCTGAAGAAGCAAAGGCTTTATCAAACTGCACTACAAAATAATTTTTGAAGTTAGCAGGAACCCCACCGCTGTTTCTGGTAGAATATCCGATTACCCTTTTTTCATTGGGAAGAATCTTTATAAAAGAACTTTTATCAAATGCATCAATCACTACATACGAATTATCATTCTCCGGATAGGTGAACTGGAAAGAAGCGGCTCTTTCTGTAGCTGTCAGTTCTGCCGTGATATCAAAATCGGCCAGATATACATTGTAGTAATAAGGTTTTGATACTTCGGCCTTATGACTAAACCAACTGGCTCTATCTTTTTCACGGAAGAGTTTCTTTCCTGTTACAGGCATTATCGAGAACTGACCATAATCATTCATCCATGGGGATGGTTGATGGGTTTGCTTAAATCCGACAATCTTATCAGCTGTATAAGTGTACATCCATCCATCTCCCATACTTCCTGTTTGTGGTGACCAGTAATTCATACCCCATGGTCTTCCAATAGCGGGATAGGTATTCCCATTCGACAACCGGAAAGTGGATTGGGTACCCATAAGTGGATTCACATATTCTATGGGATCGAATTGTGCTGTTTGTGAGAAGGCTGTAGAATAAATTACTGTTAAAAAGAAAAAAGACAGTAGTTTTTGTTTCATTTAAATCAGGTTTGAAGCTCGTTGCTTGGGTTTGGTAAGTAAAGTTAATGTTTGATGCAAATACAGAGTGAATTTTACTCAATAAACTGTGTTACTGCAGTAAAGAAACCCTTTACTTGATTCTATGTCTCTATATGATAAAAAAAAATACAAAACACATAGGAACATAGGCACATAGCTCAGGTCGGGCTTTCAAATCTAATTTTAATCCCTATGCTCCTATGTGCCTATGTGTTCGGCTGTTTTCTCTCAAAGGAAAAAAAATACAAAACACATAGGAACATAGACACATAGCTCAAGTTGGGATTTCCTATTCTATTTTGAGCCCTATGTCCGACTATGTTCTATGTCTCTATGTGGTATGTATTTTTCAATAAAGAGACGTAGAACATAGGTACATAGCATACATCGGGCTTTCAAATCAAATTTTAAACCCTATGTTCCTTTGTGCCTATGTGTTCGGCTGTTTTTTCACTAAAAAGGCGCATTGAATTCAATGCTAAGAGGTCGAAAGAGAAGAAAGAGAATACAGTTCTACAATAAATGTATTTGTATTATTTCGAAGCCTAAACTCCGTTTTCACTCCACAATAAGCCTTAGGCCTTAAGCTTTAAGCCTTAAGCGTATTCAGATTGACTAACATCATAATTAAACTCTCAGAGAATTCGTACTTTCAACCAAGGAAAATCCCATTTCAATGCTTCTATTGAAACGAGGATTAAATGATCCCGTATCATTTACTGCAAAAGGGAAACCGATTGCTATTTCCTGAATTGAAGTCATGGCAACTCCATCCGCCATCCGTAGTTTCCTGTTTGAAGCAGGTGATATCGCCCGTTTCACAGGAAAATTCTTTTCTCAGGTATTCCGACCACGATACGAAATCTCAGAATTTATAAGACAATGCTTTAATATCGGCTATCGGTCATTACCATTGGTTGGACTAACCGGATTCATCATGGGATTGGTATTGACCATGCAATTACGTCCTTCGATGGTGGATTATGGAGTGGAGTCTCAATTACCCGCCATTATCGGTATTGCTGTTATCAGAGAGATTGGTCCGGTGATAACAGCATTGATATTCGCCGGAAAGATCGGTTCCAGTATCGGCGCCGAACTGGGCTCCATGAAAGTGACCGAACAGATTGATGCCATGGAAGTGAGTGGTACCAATCCACTGAAATACCTGGTGGTGACAAGAGTATTGGCAGCCACCTTTATGTTACCTATCCTCGCCATATTGAGTGATGCGATTTCATTATATGGTTCTTTTTTGGGTGTGAATATTAGAGGCGGTACCAGTTTCTATCTTTTCTGGACACAAGTATTCGATAACCTTTCTTTCTCCGATGTACTTCCTGCAGTTATAAAAACATTCTTTTTCGGTTTTGCAGTAGGTATCATCGGATGCTATAAAGGCTATAATAGCAGTAAAGGAACAGAAGGAGTGGGAAGAAGTGCAAATTCAGCTGTAGTAGTGTCCTCAGTTATGATATTCATATTGGACTTGTTGGCGGTACAGATAACAGACTTGTTGGGATTCAATTAAGTTGTAAGTAGTAAGTAATAAGTAATAAGTAATAAGTAATAAGTGGTAAGTGTTAAGTTATGAGTGGGGAGGTTGTAAATAGTAAGATAGTTTCTGTGAAGCCGGTGATTGAGATTGTGGGCTTGTGTAAATCTTTTGGGAATAATCATGTGCTTACCAATTTCGATTTGACATTATTTGCTGGTGAGAATTTGGTGGTATTGGGAAAATCTGGTTCTGGTAAATCTGTATTGATAAAATGCATCATCGGATTATTGGATCAGGATGCCGGAAGTATAAAAGTATTCGATAGCGAAATCATTGAACTGGATGATACGGAATTGGATCAGGTGAGGGCCAGGGTTGGATTTCTTTTCCAAAGCAATGCCCTTTATGATTCCATGACGGTTCGGGAAAACCTTGAATTCCCATTGAGAAGACACTGGATAAAAGTATCTCAGAAAGAAGTGAATGATATGGTTATGGAAGTACTGGAAGAAGTGGGACTGGCCCATACGATAGATATGATGCCGGTTGAGTTATCAGGAGGTATGCGGAAACGGATTGCATTAGCCCGTACCCTGATCCTGAAACCCGAGATCATATTGTATGATGAACCGACAACAGGATTAGATACCATAACCGCAAAGGAAATCATCCAGTTGATGATGGATATCCAGAAAAAATACAATACAGCCTCATTGATAATTTCTCACGATATGAATTGTGTGCGTATGGCCAGTAACCGGATAATCCTTTTGTATGAAGGCAGTTGTTATGCAAACGGAACATATGCTGATATGAAAGCGAGTGAGGATTCTGTAATCAAACATTTTTTCGAATGACCCATAAAGCCTGTGATATATGGAAAAGAAACCTATGAACACCGTAAAACTGGGCTTGTTTGTAATAGCAGGACTCTTCTTTCTTGTCTTTCTGTTATATATGATAGGAAGCAATAGCAATCTTTTTGGTTCTAATTATATTCTGAAAACAAGATTTGAAAATGTACAAGGACTGAAAGCTGGTAACAATGTACGTTTTGCAGGTATTGAAGTAGGAACGGTTAAGAAACTTAACATACTTTCTGATACGGTTATTGAAGTAGAGATGATTCTTGATGAAAAGATGAAGGATGTGATTCGTAAGAATGCAGTTGTTGCCATTGGTACCGATGGACTTGTGGGTAATAAGGTAGTCAATATTCTTGCATCTAAATTTCCTGCAGATCTGGCTTCTGAAGGTGATGTACTTGCTTCAAGAAAACCTATTGATACAGATGATATGTTACGGGTGCTCTACAAAACAAACACCGATATAGCTATCGTTGTCGATAATTTGAAAACTACCGTGGCCCGTATCAATAACAGCACGGCTTTATGGTCTTTGCTAAACGATAATTCATTACCTGCAGATATTAAAAAATCAGCCGAAAACATTCGATTGGCAACTGCAAAAGCCAATACGATGGTGAATGACCTTTCTACAGTAGTAAGTGATGTAAAAAGCGGCAAAGGCTCTTTGGGTGCCATCTTAACCGATACCAGCTTTGCAGTTCATCTTAACGAAGCCATCGGCAAAATAAATTCAGTAGGGGATGAGGCCATGCAATTATCCGATCAGATTGCTTCTGTAGTAGCAGGATTAAAAACTGACATAAACTCCGGCAAGGGTCCTATTCATTCAGTATTAAAAGACTCAGTAATGGCCGCCACCATCAATCAAAGCCTCATCAATATCCAGAATGGAACGGATGGGTTTAATGCGAATATGGAAGCGTTGAAGCATAGTTTTCTGTTTAGAGGGTACTTTAGAAAGTTGGAGAAGAAGCGAAAAGTTCCAGAGGTTCAAAAAGTTCAATAGGTTCCAGAGGGCTGACTAATTGCTGGCTGCTTGGTCTTTAAAGTTTTTTAACCGCAGAGGCGCGGAGACGCAGGGTATTCCTCCGCGTCTCTGCGCCTCTGCGGTTAATTGTATTGGCTGTTTATTTTCAAATCTTCAAATTCCCAAATTTTCAAATTATTACTGGAAGTAAGAGTAATGATACTCCACCCTCCCAATCAACGTCTTCTCCTTCGAATAACACGCATCCTGGATCTTTAACCCGTCTTCATCATAACTGTAATACCATTTCTGGTAATTGCTGGTGCCTTCAGGAACAACTAACTGGGAACCGAGGCGGTTGTTCTCGTCGTATTCGAATATATAGTCGGGTAATAGTCTTTTGGCTGCCCTGTTATAACGGACGATATCTGTCAATTGCTTTTCTTCATTGTAATAATAATAAACAGAAGGAAGAGCAGAACCTTTGAAGCTGCTTTTCTCTTCTTCCACATTGCCATTGGCATCTAAAACGAATTCAACAATTGTTGTGTCTTTATTATTCTTAATCTTCAACATACGGGCGGGCTTGCCATTGGCTGTGTAAAACCACTTGTGTTCTTCACTGATGCTGAAATTACCTGCGGATGTTGTGATGTTTTTGATTACAGCAACCTGCCCATCTGCAGCATATTCATAATTCACTACCGTATGCGAACCATCACTGGTATCTACAGTACGGACAAGTCTGGATTGAGCATTATAGTATGATGTGCTTAAAGTAGAACCGGTGAGACTAGTTGTAGTGCTTGTACTTACTTTGGAGTAGTCCTTGCTGAACTGCTGGTCAGAAATGAACCCTTCAATGGGATTGCCATCGGCATCAAAACTCTTGAATTGGATATCCTTTACTTTTTGCTTTTTGAAATTGGCAAATCGTAAGTTGGCAGCCTGGGTAGACAGGATATCCTTAAAATAGAATTGGCCGGAAACACCCGTTGCAATTCCTGAAAGCAGGGTGAAGAGTACTATGTATTTCATTAAATGGATTTTCAAACCGCAATGATAACGTGTTATGGGCCTCTTTAATGCAACCTGAGCCCTAAAATTTTCCATAAAAGGGGGGCATTCCTTATTTTTAAGCAAAATTTACCCCTTGTCGCACTCAAAAGAACGCAAAGAGAAGATTTGCCTGAACTGTAATACCGAACTGACAGGTCGGTATTGCCCTAATTGTGGACAAGAAAATACCGAACCCAGAGAGACTTTTTGGGGGCTGATCACCCACTTTTTCAACGATATCACCCATTTTGATGGTAAATTCTTTTCATCCCTGAAATACCTGGTTGTAAAACCCGGGTTCCTTCCAGCAGAATTTATGAAAGGCCGTAGAGCCGGTTATTTGAATCCAATCCGGATGTATGTATTCACTTCTGCTGTGTTTTTCCTGATTTTCTATAATAAGTATACGCCGGAATATAATTTTGACAAAAACGCCTCTTTCATAGAAATGAATAAGGAGAAATTGGATAAGTTTAAAGCAAAAGCATATGAAACGGCCAGCAATAAGCAAGATTCTTTAGCCATCGATAGTGGTTTTGCATTCCTGAATAAAGTGGCATTGGAAGATGATAAAGACACAACCAAAACAAATTATAACACAACAGTAGCTGGAATTAATTTTAAGACTGGCACAACAGAATCAAAGTATAAGTCAAAACAGGAATATGATTCCATTCAGCTTACTTTGCCAGCAGACCAAAAAGATAATTGGTTTGAAAGACAACTAGAGTATAAGAACATTCATATATCATCAAAGTATGGGGATGATAATAGTGCTTTATGGACAGATGTATCAAAGAAATTCATTCATCTGTTTCCGTATATGTTGTTTGTGTCATTGCCCTTGTATGCACTTTTCCTGAAATTGCTGTATGTAAGAAAGAAGAGATATTATGTTGAACATATCATATTCCTTATTTACCTCTATATATTTACGTTTCTTTTCCTACTGTTATATTTTGGTGTGGATGCTATGTATGATAAATGGGGGTTTGGCTGGATTAAGATCATAAAAGGTATCTTATTGCTTGCAGGTACTTATTATGCTTATAAATCCATGCGTAAATTTTATGAGCAGGGAAGATTCAAGACCTTTCTTAAATTCTCCATTCTTAACCTGCTGGCATTTATCAGTTTGATGATTATTTTCTCAGTTTTCTTAGGGATCACTATTTACCAGCTTTAATATAAGTATGAGCCAAGAGCCAATTCAACAGCCTTTCTACGCCTGGTAAAAATAATGGATGAACTGCGTGAGCAATGTCCCTGGGATCGAAAGCAAACCATCGATACCCTTCGTTCACTCACCATCGAAGAGACTTATGAACTGGCCGATGCCATTACCGATCACGATTGGAAAGGCATAAAAGAAGAGCTCGGTGATGTATTACTCCATATTCTTTTCTATTCCAAAATAGGCGCAGAGCAAGGCCAATTCACTCTCGATGAAATGATCAATGGCATCTGTGAGAAGCTGATTTCCCGACACCCTCATATTTATGGCGATGTGAAAGTGGCCGATGATGAAGAGGTAAAGCGTAACTGGGAAAAATTAAAGCTAAAAGAAGGCAAGACCTCTGTTTTAGGTGGTGTTCCAACTTCTCTTCCTGCTATGGTAAAAGCCACCCGTTTACAGGAAAAAGCAAAACAGGTGGGATTTGAATGGGATAACAGGGAACAGGTTTGGGATAAGGTGGAAGAAGAACTGCTGGAGCTAAAAGAAGCCGTTTCTACACAGGATACTTCTAAAATGGAAGATGAATTGGGCGATGTATTCTTCTCCCTCATCAATTATGCACGGTTTTTGCAGGTAGATGCCGAAAACGCACTGGAAAGGACCAATAAGAAGTTCAAATACCGTTTCACCCGAATGGAAGAGGCGGCCAGTGAAAAAGGAACCTCGCTGGTTTCCATGAGTCTTACCGAAATGGACGAGCTCTGGAACCAGATCAAAAAACAAAACAAGGGCACTTGAAGCAATTGCTGACCATTCTGGCTAAACGAAACAGTTACCTGCTACTGGCGGCGGTCATAATATTCACCACCGTATTCCTGCTGAACAAATATGTAGTAAGCGATACGTCGGCTCACTATTATACCACACGCATTCAAAGCGATATCCAACAAAAAGAAAAGGATTTCCAGGAATTATGCAAGGATTCAATCGTGCTTCAATCCCTTATCCGCCAAACCTACGACCAGAAATTATTGAATAAACTACTGGAGGAAAAAAAGGGTTATGGTTTCTTCATTTACTCTCTCGATAATACCAACGAACAAAAACTATTATTCTGGAATACCCAAATAGCTATTCCCCCTGTTAACCTGATGCAGGAAACGGATGTAAGTCGGATGGTGACATTAAAAAACGGAGTATACGTTCATACTAGCAAGATCATCAGTATCCGGAATCAACGATATGCCATCGAAGCCCTCATTCCAGTTCTTTGGAAATACTTTGTTGAAATCGAAAACCTTCAAACCGAATTCGCTTCTTTTCCCAGTGCCCTTAAAAGTGTTTCTATAAGTGCCATTGCTACCGAATTCAAGGTTTCCAGTTCTTATGGTAATACATTGTTCTATCTGCAACCGGTTGCAGCTTCAAGACTCCCTTCAAGCTGGTGGATGGTGATTAGCATTCTTGTAGGTGTATTTCTTCTTTTCTGGTTCATTCATCAGGTTGCTCATAGCATTTACCTCTCAAAAGGATTGGGATTTGGATTGGCATTCCTTATAGTAGTATTAGTCGGAATCCGGCTTTTGATATATTTCTTCCCGGAAATATTGGATTTACGTCAGTTTGAATTGTTCGATCCAGCTATCTATAGCACCAGCTTTTTATTGGGGTCATTAGGTGATCTTCTTATCAACGCCTTGCTCTTTTGTTGGATTACATTTTATATTAACCGTCGTTTTTCTGAAGCGTCGATACCTAAATATAAAAGCCAGGGATCGAATACTGTTGCCGGTATCCTGTTATTATCCGTTTTGGTTTTTATCACTTTCCTTTTTGCACGCATTCTTCAAAGCTTGGTAGCTGACGGACAGATTTCTTTCAATGTCACCAATTTCTTTAGCCTTTCAAGATATAGCGCTATCGGTTTCCTCATATTGGCTACCCTGGCTTTATCTTATTTCCTATTGGCCCAGGTGGTTCTAAAGATGGTGATGGAATATGCTTCCGGTTACACATACATGGTTTATATTATTACAGCCACATTGGGACTTGCTATTCTTACATTCACTCAGAACACAGCGGTAGTGGAGCTTAATCTCTTTGTTTTGATCTGGTTGGTGATCTTCATCTGGCTTATGAGCAAGGAGTATTTCTCAGGATTACACCTGCAACTCAATGTATCCGAAGTGCTATTCTGGCTTTTCGTGTTTTCGTTTTCTATGGCAGCTGTTATAGTTACAGAAAACCGTAAAATAGAAGAAGAGCAAAGAAGACAGTTCGCTGAGAAATTATCCTTCCAGGCAGATCCTTCCAATGAACGACTTTTAAGTATAGCATTTACCTACCTTGATAATGATTTCCTGGCACCTAACTTTAATAGGTTTCGCGATAAGCCAACCAACCTAATGCTGAAAGATAGTATTATCAATAAAAACTTCAGCGCTTACCTCAATAAGTTCGATACACGCATCTACGTTTTCGATGCATCAACAAACCCGGCTCCATTGTATAATGAAGAACCTGTTTCATACGATTCTTTGAACCTTATATATAATGTTCAGGGAAAGAAAACGGGTATCAATGACCTGCATTATTTCGAACTTTCTTTCGATAAGTACTCATATATATGGAAAAAAGAGGTTAAGAACAGCGATAGTGCTACAGTAGGTTACTTCTTTATTTTGGCCGATATGCGCAAATACAAGAAGGATGCGCTGGTGCCGGAATTATTCAAGCAAACAAGAGAGTCCTTGCTTCCGGAATACTCTATGATGTATTCCTATGCCATATATTCCGATGGAAAATTGATTGAATACTTCAATGAATATGGCTTCCCAACTGATTTAAAGAATGCTGTATTGCCTCAAAACGAATTTGATCACAGAAGTAATGGTGGGTATGACGAGTTATGGTATCGAAAGACTAGCAAGAAAGTGGTTATCGTTGCCAAGAAGAACAATTCGTTTATTGAAGCTATCACATTGTTTGCCTACCTCTTCAGCACTTTTCTTTTATTGCTTGTGTTTTACTGGATTACCTCCGTGCTAGTGAGAAGTCGCTTACGCTGGTCGGCATTGAAGAAGAGTTGGCAGTTTACCATACGCTCGCAAATTCATAGCACCATCATACTGGTAAGTCTTCTGTCATTTGTGGTGATAGGGGTTGCTACTATCTTCTTCTTCATCAACCGGTATAACCGGAATAACCAGGAAAGATTGAGTCGTACCATGCAGATCATGGTAAACCAGGTACAAAGCCGGTTGGAGAAACATGTGGTATTTAATGACGGTATTCCCTTCTTTGAAAGCGGTGTGAATGATGAACTGGAAAAATTATTGCAGGAAACTTCCGAAATACACGGAACCGATATCAACCTTTATGATCCTAATGGTGATCTCAAAGTAACTTCCCGTCCATTGATTTATAACAAAGGAGTTTTAAGTGAGAAGATAAATCCTGATGCATGGTTCAGTCTGCATGTGAAAAATGCAGTACAAACTGTGAAAGAAGAAAGGATGGGTAAGGTGGATTATCTGAGTATTTACAATCCTGTGCGTAATGAAGCCGGACAAGTATTCGCTTATCTCAATGTGCCATCCTACAGTACACAGGTAGAACTTACACAGGAGATTTCATATTTCCTTGTAACGCTGATTAACCTGAATGCTTTCATATTCCTTGTTGCGGGTGCTATTGCTCTCTTCATCAGTAACCGAATTACTTCTTCCTTTACGGTTATCGGTGCAAAGATGCGGGCTATGAACCTCGGACAAATAAATCAGGAAATAGAATGGAACCGGAATGATGAGATAGGGGAGTTGGTAACAGAATATAACAAGATGGTGAAGCAGTTGGAGCAAAGTGCTGCGGCTTTGGCAAAAAGCGAGAGGGAAGGGGCCTGGAGACAGATGGCAAGGCAGGTGGCGCATGAAATCAAGAATCCATTGACGCCGATGAAGTTAAGTATTCAATACTTACAGAAAGCGATTGATAATAATTCACCGAATGTAAAGGAGATGACATCCAATGTTGCCCGTACCTTGGTGGAGCAGATAGATCATCTTTCAAAGATCGCTTCCGATTTCTCCCAATTCGCCAATATCGGTAATCCAAGGAATGAAGTGTTTGATATGCATGAAGTGTTTTATTCCTTGTCATCCTTATATGAAGCAACCGATAATCTCGATTTCTACTGGCAACCCGTTAACCAACGTGTAATGGTTTTTGCTGATAAGACACAGCTGAACCGTTTATTCACTAACCTATTGCAAAACGCCATCGAAGCTTCTGCTCATCAACCCAGAAGAAAGATTGATGTTAATGAATCACTTGATCATGAATTCATCACTATCAGCATCAAGGATAATGGAGAAGGCATACCCGAACAAACCCGTAGCAAAATATTCACTCCGAATTTCACCACTAAAACTTCCGGCACCGGTCTCGGTCTCGCTATGAGTAAGAGTATTGTCGAAAACGCCCATGGACAAATATGGTTTGAAACCGAAGAGGGGGAAGGGACGACGTTTTTTGTGAAGTTGCCGTTGTTGAGAGCTACGAATTAATTTGAAAATTTGGGAATTTGAAAATTTGAAAATAACAGCCAATACAATAACCGCAGAGACGCGGAGACGCAGAGGGATTTCCCCTGCGTCTCTGCGTCTCTGCGGTAAAAAAAACATACCTAAAAGAGGGATAACAAATTAATTGTACTGTTACACCTTTAACGGGGGAACTTTTGGAACTTCTTGAACCCTCAATAAACTGCTCGAATTCAAGCCTACTGAAACTACTGAGGTTTTGTTTAGCACTAAGTCCACCCTTCTGCGCCGCCAACACTCCAAACTCACAATCATCATATCCTTCAATAGCATGTGCATCGGGATCGATGGAGATGAGTACATTTTTTTCGATAGCATACGGAATCCATTCCCAATCGATATCGAGTCTGCGAGGATGCGCATTCAATTCAATAACCACCTTGTGAGCCGCACAGGCGTCTATTATGGCCTTGTGATTTACTGGATAACCACTGCGACTTAGAAGCAATCGGCCCGTCATGTGTCCCAGAATGGTTGTAAATGGATTTTCAATGGCTTTCAGCAAACGTTGCATCGCTTTTTCTTCCGACATCTTCAGATTGCTGTGAACAGATGCAATTACAAGGTCGAAAGAAGCTAATACCTCATTGCTGTAATCCATACTTCCATCTCCCAATATATCGCACTCGATGCTTTTGAATATTCTGAAAGGTTTCAGTTTGGCATTCAATTCATCGATGCATTTATGTTGCTCTATTATTTTTTCTTCCGATAAGCCACCTGCATAAGCTGCCGCCTTACTATGATCGCTTAATACAAGGTATTCATATCCTTTTTCAATACAGGCCTTTGCCATTTCCTCAATAGTATTCAATCCATCACTCCAGTTGCTATGCGAATGGATTATACCTTTGATATCTTCTTTGGTGATCAGTACAGGTCTTTCTGCTTTTTGCAAATAGCTTGCATTACCTCGCAAGCATGGTTCAATAAAAGGGATTCCGGCTATCTTGAATAGTTCTGCTTCAGATGAAATATTGTTCTTAGTCCATATATCTGGGAATTGCTTGTTGAATGCTTCAATAAAAGCATTACTTCCTGTTGTTTCAAAAAGTCGTTTGGCAGGAAGACTGTTTCCTGAATAGAGACGAAGTTTTAATCCATTCTTTAACTTATAAACGAGTACATCGTCTTTATCTTCCAGCATTTCGGGTGGCTGTGCCGTTTGGAAAGCAGGTTTAATAGTTGCATTGTTGGCAGCAACTACAAACTCCAATTCTTCTAGAGTAAGATCTTGACGTCGGTAAGCACCGGTTACAAATACCTTATCTGCTCCAAAGCACTTTATAAGATAATTACTGATACTCGGATACAGCACACTCACTTCCTGGTAAAGGAAATGTCCCTGATGCTGTAAATAATACTCAATGCTTTCCTTTATGTTCTGTTGTGTTTTTTCTCCAAAGCCTTTAAAGAGGGAAAGTCTGTTTTCATTGCAGGCATAGAGTAATTCACCTATTGATTCTATTTCCATCTCTTTCCAGATGGTGGCGATTTTTTTTGGTCCGATGCCTTTTATCTGTAGCATTTCGATGACACCAGGAGGAGTGATGGCGATAATATCTACCAATGCCTGTAATTGTCCGGTGCTAAGAATCTCTTGAATTTTCTTTGCATTCGAGTCGCCAATACCTTTCAACGATGAAATTTGGTCGGCTGAAAGGGTATGGAGTTGCTCCGGTAATTTTTCAATATTGAAGGCGGCGGCTCCGTAAGCGCGCGACTTAAAAGAGTTTTCTCCATGAATATCCATCAGTTTGGATAGGAGGGAGAACTGGTCGGCAATAGCATAGTTGTCGAGGGCCATAAGTGTTTTTTGCTGTTGGTAGGGGCAAGTTAAAATAAAAAGTCCCCCGCAATGCGGAGGACTTTGATATTTTCTGCTCTAAAAAAGAATTACTTCTTCTTTGCAGCTTTCTTAGCGGCTTTCTTCTTAGGAGCTGCTTTCTTTTTTGGAGCTGCTTTCTTTGCTGCTTTTTTCTTAGTTGCCATTTTTTGTGAATTTAACGGTTAGTAAAAAGAATTTAACGATAGTAAAAATAAAAACTTAATTCAAACCGCCAAAAAATTTCTTCACATTTTGTGAAAAAAATATTATTGCACAGCAACTATGTTCACGATTGTCTTGTCGTTTCTGCTCTTTTTGAACTCAACAACACCATCGCTGAGGGCAAATAATGTGTAGTCTCTTCCAACTCCAACATTCTTACCAGGATGATAAACTGTACCGCGCTGACGCACGATGATGTTTCCAGAGATGGCAGGTTGACCACCATATATCTTAACTCCGAGACGTTTGCTCTGTGAGTCGCGGCCGTTCTTTACACTACCTTCACCTTTCTTATGTGCCATGATGAATAGATTTAAGATTTTTTTGAAAACGCAATTAAGCGATATCAGTTACTTTGATTTTTGTATAACGAGTGCGGTGACCGTGTTTCTTACGGAAACCCTTTCTCCTTTTTTGTTTGTACGCGATCACCTTATCGCCTTGTACCTGGCCAATGATTTCGGCGGTCACCGTGGCTTTCACCTGAGTACCTACAGAGAGCGTACCGTCAGTATCTACCAACAAAACTTCCGCAAATGCTAACTTATCGCCGGAGTTCCCTTCTACATGGGGAACATACAAAGTTTGGTCCTTTTGAACCCTGAATTGCTGGCCGGCTACTTTAATTACTGCAAACATGATTTTCCAAAAATTAGGACGGCAAAGGTAGGAGTTTTGAACAGATTCTGAAGGTTTTAGGATAAATATTTTTTACCCTTTTTCCCCATTGGTTGAAAAGCCCTTTTTGGGAATATTTTGGCATTTACTTACTACTGCCTCAAAATCACCGATTTGTTGCAAATCTACGCTTTAATTCCCGTTTGGAGGTTGCCCGATTTACCGTAGGTTTGCCCTTCTAAAGACTGTTCCTCGGTTATGAAAATAAACTCATTTCTGGCCCGGCCCTTCGCCGGCTACATATATAAAGGCATCCGGAAAGACATCCAGTACGCCCTGGCCGACCAGGAGAAAATCTTTGCCAGTTTGCTGAAAACTGGGCGGATTACCGACTTCGGGAAGGACCATAAGATGGACCAGGTAAATACCCACGAGGAATTCAAGAAAGCGGTTCCTGTCCGGGATTACGAACAGTTCAAACCCTATATCGAAAAGATCAAGGAGGGCAAGCATAACGTGTTGTGGAAAGGGCGCCCAATCTATCTCGCTAAGACTTCCGGCACTACAAGTGGCGTGAAATATATTCCAATCTCAAAAGAATCCATTTCAAACCATATCAACACGGCCCGCAACGCTATACTTTGTTATATAGCCGAAACCGGTAATACCCGATTCACTGATGGTAAGATGATTTTTCTTTCCGGTTCTCCTGAATTGGATAGGGTTGGTGGCATTCCAACAGGAAGATTGAGTGGTATTGTGAATCATCATGTGCCCGGCTATCTCCGTAAAAACCAATTACCTTCTTACGAAACCAATTGTATTGAGGAATGGGAAACTAAACTCGATAAGATAGTTGAAGAGACATTGCATCAGGATATGACCCTCATTAGCGGCATTCCACCATGGATGCAAATGTATTTTGACCGCCTTATTGAAAAAGGAGGGAAGAAAGCAGCTGATTTATTCCCCAATCTCTCCCTTATTATTCATGGTGGCGTAAACTTTGAACCCTATAAGGCAAGACTATTCGATACTATTGGGAAGAAGATAGATTCCATTGAAACATTCCCTGCTTCCGAAGGATTTTTAGCTTTTCAGGATACACAAGACAAGGAAGGACTCTTACTAAATACCAATAGCGGCATCTTCTTTGAATTTATTCCCGCGGCTGAAATCTTCAATGAAAATCCAACCCGTCTTCGATTGCATGATGTGAAAATAGGAGAGAACTATGCTCTCATCATCAATAACAATGCTGGATTATGGGGATACAATATTGGCGACACTGTGAAATTCGTTTCTACCGATCCTTACCGGCTAGTGGTAACTGGCAGAATAAAACACTTCATCTCAGCTTTCGGTGAACATGTAATTGGAGAGGAAGTGGAACATAGCCTTATGAAAGCTGCTGAAGCTTCCAATATAAAGATCACTGAGTTTACTGTGGCTCCAATGATACAACAAGGTAAGGGTAAGTCCTATCACGAATGGTTTGTGGAGTTTGAAAATAGTCCGGCAGATATTGACGCCTTCTCCCAAAAAGTGGATCAGCATCTCCGAGATAAGAATATTTATTATGATGACCTGATACGGGGTAATATCCTTCTTCCACTACATATAAGACCTGTTAGGAAGAATGGCTTCATAGATTATATGAAATCGATCGGTAAGTTAGGTGGGCAGAATAAAGTGCCCCGATTGAGTAATGACAGGGTTATTGCCAGCGCTCTTGAAAATTTTACAGAATAGGCAGAGGCGGCAAGCGGTTTTTCATTATTTTTAAAATTCTATTGTAACCTATTCATGTCGAATCAACTTCCTCAAAAACGTATTGCTTTATTTGGCTCCACTGGTTCTATCGGAACACAGGCACTGGATGTAATAAGGGCTAATCCAGGTCTTTTTACTGCAGAAGTGCTTACAGCTCAGAGTAATGATGAATTACTTATCAAGCAAGCCATCGAATTCTCTCCCAATATTGTAGTTATTGGTGATGAAAAGAAATATACAAAGGTGAAAGCCGCTTTACAGCATACGCATGTAAAGGTTTTCGCCGGTGAACAAGCATTGGAAGATGTAGCAGCCCTTGATTGTTACGATATGATGTTGGCTGGCATTGTTGGTTTTGCAGGATTGAAACCGACTTTGAAAGCGGTGGAAAGTGGAAAAGCGATAGGCCTTGCAAATAAGGAAACCTTAGTGGTGGCTGGTGATATTGTGATGCGCAAAGCTGTCGAGAACAGGGCACCTATTATTCCCGTAGATTCGGAACATTCAGCCATATTCCAATGTTTAGTAGGAGAAACCAGGAACCCGATTGAGAAAGTGATTCTTACTGCTTCAGGAGGCCCTTTCCTTGGGAAAAAACCGAATTTCCTTGTGAATGTAAAACGCGATCATGCTTTGCAGCATCCTAACTGGAGCATGGGAGCGAAAATAACTATTGATTCTGCAACCCTTATGAATAAGGGATTGGAAATGATTGAAGCCAAGTGGCTCTTCAATTTGAAAGCAGAACAGGTACAGGTAGTAGTGCATCCACAAAGTATCATTCATAGTATGGTGCAGTTTGAAGATGGCAGTATAAAGGCACAGATGGGTTTACCCGATATGAAATTGCCCATACAGTATGCCATGGCTTTTCCTCAACGGATAAAGAATAAGTTCCCCCGTTATGATTTCAGGAAACCGGGTCAATTGAATTTTGAGGAACCGGATACAAAAACATTCCGAAACCTTTTACTGGCAACGGATGCCTTGTTTAAAGGAGGGAATATGCCCTGCATATTGAATGCAGCTAATGAAATAGCGGTTTTTGCCTTCCTTCGTAATCGTATCGGATTTCTTGATATGACCGACCTGATAGAAAAAACCATGCAGAATATCCCCTTCATTGAAAAACCGACATTGGAGGAATATTTTGAAAGCGATGCAGAGGCCCGTAATTTTGCGGCTTCCCTCATCAAACTCTAGAACAGTATGGAAGATGGGAGAATTAAACTAAAAACCCCTTTCTTTCGTTAATATTTGGCAGTTTTATTGGAACGGTATTCAGTAATACGGCTATTTCCCTCAATTTGTAACATATTTACCAGTAATTACATACAATGATAGCAGCAGCAATAGATTGGGCAGTGGTTGGGATTAAGGCAGGACAGTTGATCCTTTGTTTATCCATCCTCGTAGTACTTCATGAAATGGGGCACTTTCTGCCCGCCAAGTGGTTTAAATGCCGCGTTGAGAAATTCTATTTATTTTTTGATCCCTGGTTCTCACTTATCAAAAAGAAGATTGGGGATACTGAATATGGAATCGGATGGCTTCCTTTAGGTGGCTACGTGAAGATATCCGGAATGATCGACGAGAGCATGGATAAGGAACAGATGAAGCAACCTCCACAGGAATGGGAATTCCGTTCAAAACCAGCCTGGCAACGTTTAATCATCATGTTGGGTGGGGTAACTGTAAACCTGTTTTTGGGGTTCTTCCTTTTTGCTATGATCCTTTTCAAATGGGGTGAAGAATTCCTTCCAACAAAGAATCTTAAATATGGTATCTATGTTGATAGTGTTGGTAAGAGTGTAGGACTGATGGATGGCGATAAGATTCTTTCTGTAAATGGAAAGGAAGTAGAGAATTTCTTTAAGATTTCCGGTGAAGTGATATTGAGTGAAGCAAAGACAATTCAGGTAGATCGTCAGGGTAAAGTGATTGATATTCCAATCCCTGAAGGAACTACACGCCAGTTGATACAACGTAAAGGAGATCCTTTGGCTTATCCAAAGTATCCAGCGGTTGTGGACTCTGTTTCTAAAGATGCGATGTTCACTCTTGATAAGTTGCAGAAAGGAGATTCCATTATTGGATTTAACGATCAGCCAATAGGTTCTTATCCTGAATTGATGGATAAGAAAAGGGATTTCAAGGATAAGGAAGTATCCATGCTCGTTATGCGAAATGGTACTGATTCGGTTCTGGTGAAAGTGAAATTGAATAAGGAAGGCAGTATCGGTTTCTATTCTAAGAAGCCTGGCGTTTTCCTTGATTTTACTGTGAGGAAATACAGTTTTCTTGAATCAATTCCTGCTGGAGTGAAGAAAGGATGGAGTACGCTGGTAATGAATATCCAGAATTTCAAATTACTCTTTACGTCAAAGGAAGTGAAAGCCAGTGAATCGCTTGGCAGCTTTATCAGCATCGGTAATATGTTCGATGCAGGATGGGATTGGGAGCGTTTCTGGAGCATGACAGCATTATTAAGCATCGTACTGGCCTTTATGAATATCCTGCCTATACCAGGCCTGGATGGCGGTCACGTACTATTCACTTTATATGAAATGGTCAGCGGTCGCAAACCCAGCGATAAATTCATGGAATATGCCCAAATGGTAGGTATGATACTGCTTTTGGGACTTATGGCATACGCTTTGGGGTTGGACTTCTGGAGGTTTCTCTTTAAATGATGATCTTGTTTTTATAGGTTTAAAGTTTAAGGTTTAAAGGTTTAAAGTTTAAGGTTCTTACATTCGATTATTCACTATGAGTTTGAGAACCTTAAACTCTTAAACGTTAAACCCTTAAACTTTAAACTTTTAACTTTTAACTTTCCCCGGGGGTGTATTGGTTTTGACAGCATAGATCTTTGAAGGTGCAAGCATGTCGTGCGTTGGGTAATTAGCACGTAAATCTGAATACTCAAACATCAAATGGCAATACTCAGTATGCCATGGCTGCCTAATTATTAATTAGACCGTCATTAGGGCCGCCCGAGCAGGTTGATCTGTTACCACGCTCCGCCGCCGACTTAAAAAAACAAAACAGGTTGCTGCTACTGAAGGCTGTGACGGTAGCTTAAGACTATCCAGCTAAGCGTTATATTGGTTCGCCCGTCTCCTGTATAACGCCGACAATTAA
Organism: Chitinophagaceae bacterium; assembly: GCA_016721085.1. GTDB lineage: Bacteria > Bacteroidota > Bacteroidia > Chitinophagales > Chitinophagaceae > Endoryza. The sequence goes on from JADKJI010000022.1 coordinate 26,360, forward strand.
TGCCGGGATAAACATGTAGAAAGCTTTTGGAGAATGTGTTTGGACACCGGTTCGAGTCCGGTCACCTCCACCATGGCCGCAGGAAATTAACTGCGGCCATTTTATTTTTAATTCTAGATTTTGAAAAGATTCCTCAAAATATCGTGTATGCTGAATACACTATTCTTACTCTCCAGTCTGGTGTTTTGTAGTAAGTCTTCACCACTGGAGGGAGACATTTCACTAGATAGTATCCCCACAAAAAAAGCGGTACAACCACTCATTAATGAAGCCTCAGGCATTGCAGATAGTAAACGTAATAAAGGCTATTTGTGGGTACAGGAGGATAGTGGTAATCCAGCGCAACTTATTTTATTAGGACATGATGGCAATGTGAAGAAAACGATACAGATAGCCGGTACCCGCAATATCGATTGGGAAGATATGGTACTTGCCGGAGGTGATATTTATTTGGGCGATATAGGTGATAATTTCAGAATCAATACAAGCGGTACTATCTACAAATTCCCTGAACCATCAATGACTGTTGATACAGTAAATACTGTTGAAACCATCCGCTTCTTCTATCCAGATGGTTCCCATGATGCAGAAGCTTTTCTGGTAGACCCGTTGACCAAAGACATTTTCATCATCACAAAAAAGGAGATGCCTTCCCGAATTTATAAGATCAGCTATCCATACAAGCTTACAGATTTAAATAAGGCAACCGCTGTGGGAACATTAACTTATAATTGGGTGGTGTCTGCTGCCTTATCACCCGATACAAAAACGATTCTTGTAAAAACTTATGCTGGTATAATGAGTTACCAGCGTACGGGGAAAGAATCACTCGATAAAGTCTTGCAGCATACCCCAAAAAAGGAGCATTTCCAAAACCAGTTTATACGTCAGAAAGAAGTGCTTGATGAATTAGGTCATGACATCAGGCAGCATGAGCAACTGATTATAAATGCAATCAAGAATCTCAATCCAATTCAAGCTGAGAAAGGAAAATTTGAAGACCATGGGAAAGATTCGTGAAAACATGGATACTTTCAAAAAGATATATGCCGATTTGAAAGAAGAGTTCCTGAATTTTATTTCGAAGTGGATGTAATATTATAAAGCCGCCTGTTCACGGATATCGTCCATGGATATGCCCAGATGACTCTCTTCATATACGCATTCTCCATTACGGATAAGAAGCACTTGGGGCGATTCATGATGAACTTTGAAGGTTTCGGCTATCTCATTACTTAGTGCCCGGTATTTTATCAGGTCCAAATAATAAAAGTCAAGTGCTACAGGTTGAGAATCCCTTTCCAACCTACCCTTGGCAGTGGAACTGATATTGCACCGGGTACTGTGTTTAAATATAAGCTGGGGAGCCTTTTTCGATTTTTCCTTTATAGTTGTAAGTTCTTCGTTGGTGGTAAGAGGGATCCAGGTTAGGGGCATTTTGTTTGAGAGTTGTAAGTAGTAAGTTAAAAGTCAAAAGTAAAAAAGTTTAAGGGTTTAAGAGCTTAAATGTTTAAGGTTTAAAGTTTAAGGGTTTAAGGTTTTCAAATTCGAAGAGAATGATCGAATGTAAAAACCTTAAACCCTTAAACTTTAAACTCTTAAACCTTAAATTTTTGACTTTTGACTTTTAACTTTAACTAGTAGTTTGGATTACCTTCCGCCGTAACCAATAAAACCCTTTGTAGCCTTGCAGCCGCTGCCACTACCTTTCATAGTGGTGCAGGAAGCCATTGCAGCCAGCATTACTAATGCCAGACAAGCCAATACGATTGTTCTTTTCATCTTTTGTGGTATTTGAAGTTTTGAAATATGCCTGATGGATCTGCAAAAGGGTTAAACGATCACCAGGAAATTCAAAGGAGGCGGATCAGTAAAATAAAAGGAGAATTTTCGGAGGGATTGGAAGAGATGTCACAAATTAAAGCATTAATTCCCGATTTTGCAAGCAGCCAGGGGTTGTAAATTACCCAGCTTCCATTCGCCGTGCATAATGTACCAAACAGGGGGATATTTTACCCGTCTCTAAGCCCACTATAATACTTACATTTGCAATACATTGCAGGTGTTACCGGAAAGCCAACTGTAATTCCTGCGGCAGCCGACTTTTATTTGTTGTTAACCAATATCAATAGTAATGCTCCAACTTAACAAACCCCTGGCATTCATTGACCTCGAAACTACGGGGATCAATCTGGCAAGTGACCGTATCGTAGAAATAGCCATTGTTAAAATAACCACCGATGGTAAACAGACGGTGAAAAGGAAATTGGTGAATCCGGAAATGCCGATTCCAAAAGCATCTTCAGATGTTCATGGCATTACAGATGATATGGTGAAAGATGCTCCTACTTTCAAAGTAATTGCAAATGAAATAAAGCAGTTTATTGAGAACTGCGATCTGGCTGGCTATAATTCCAACCGATTTGATATTCCTTTACTGGCTGAGGAATTCCTAAGGTCAGGACTTGATTTTGATGTTCGTGGTCGTAAGCTGCTCGATGTTCAACGCATTTTCCATATGATGGAACAGCGCACTTTAGGAGCTGCCTATAAATTCTATTGCAACAAATCATTAGAAGATGCTCATAGTGCAGAAGTGGATGCTACCGCTACTTGGGAAGTACTTCAGGCACAATTAGAAAAATATCCCCAACTAGGCACCACTATCGATACTATCACCAAATTCACCGGTGATGAAGAAGTGGTCGATTTTGCCCGTCGCTTTATTTTCGAAAATGGCATTGAAGTTTTCAATTTCGGAAAACATAAGGGTCGCGCTGTTGTGGATGTTCTTAAAGCTGAGCCTCAATATTATGACTGGATGATGAAAGGTGATTTTCCTCAGCATACAAAACAGAAGCTCACTGAAATATTGAACAGGACATTGTTAAAGAAGGGATAAAAAATTAGCCAGTGTTTTTTGCTGGTGAGCCATCGATAAAAAATTGTATTTTCGACACATAACATTGCAGGGCAGAAGTGGAAAAAATCGTCATAATACCAACTTATAATGAGAAAGAGAATATAGGCGCTATCATTAAGGCCATTTTTTCTCTGGGAAAGAATTTTCATATTCTTGTAATAGATGACGGATCACCCGATGGAACAGCCGACATCGTAAAAGAGCTCCAGCAATCTTATCTCGGGTTATTATTCCTCGAAGAACGCAAAGGCAAACTTGGATTAGGTACTGCCTATATTCATGGTTTTAAGTGGTCCCTTTCAAAAGGCTATCGCTATATTTTTGAAATGGATGCCGATTTCTCACATAGTCCTACTGACCTCGAAAGATTATACCTCGCTTGTAAAGCGGATGGAGCCGATGTAGCCATCGGGTCGCGCTATGTAAAAGGCGGCGGCACTGTAAACTGGCCATGGGGAAGACGTTTCCTTTCAAAAGGCGGATCACTCTATACCCGAATCATCACCTGGATACCTGTTCATGATACCACAGCAGGATTTGTCTGCTATCGCAGAGAAGTACTGGAAACTATAAACCTTGACCAAATTGTTTTCCTCGGATATGCCTTCCAGATAGAAATGAAATTCGCCTCCTGGAAACTGGGGTTTGTGATAAAAGAAGTACCTATCATTTTTGAAGACAGGAAATTCGGGAGTTCAAAAATGCATAAGGGCATTGTAAAAGAAGGTATTCTTGGTGTATTGCGACTTCGCTGGTATAGTCTCTTTAAAAACTATCGCAATAAAGTTAAGAACACCGGTGTGGTTTTTCCCTCGGTTTCACGCGATGAAGTAATAGCGAAACCCTGATAATCCCATTCTTTTCTGCATCTTTGCGGCCTTATGCGTAAGGCGTTCCTACAATTACATATCGCTGTATTTCTCGCAGGATTTACTGGCGTGCTCGGCAGACTGATTGAGCTGCAGGAAGGCTTATTGGTTTGGTACCGCTTGCTGTTTAGCGCTATAACCATGTGGGTGCTGTTTTCCATCACTAAATCGCTTAAGGCCTTACCATTTAAAGACGTATTGAAAGTGACCGGTGTTGGATGTATAGCCGCATTCCATTGGGTTACATTTTACGGCGCCATAAAGTATTCGAATATTTCGGTGGCTCTTGTTTGCTTTTCTGCAATAGGTTTCTTTACGGCGTTATTCGAGCCCATTGTATTCCGGAAAAGATAGTACGGATTGAATTGATGTTGGGGGTTCTCGTGATGGTTGGCATATTCATCATTTTTCACTTCGATCCCCAGTTTAAGAAAGGAATCATATTCGGTATCATTTCTGCCATGCTGGGTGCTATTTTCCCTGTATTTAACCGCCAATTGATGCAGAGAATGAATGCACCCACTCTTATGACGTGGGAGCTCTCTGGCGGATTAATATCCTTAACCTTACTCTTACCATTCTATTTTCAGGGGTTTCCTCCGGCCTACTGGATACCAACCTTGTCAGACTTCTTATGGTTATTAGTGCTTTCCTGGTTATGCTCCGTTTGGGCCTTTCAATTGTCGGCCAATGCACTGAAAAAAATCTCCGCTTTCACTGTGAACCTTACCTATAATCTGGAACCGGTTTATGGGATTATTCTGGCTTTTATCATGTACAACGAAAACAAGTATCTGGGAATAAGTTTTTACCTGGGGTTATCACTTATAATACTAGCCGTGCTGCTTCAAAGCTGGCGAATATACCGTCAGCGTAAACGGTATTGAACCGTCCATCAAAACATTTGCAGGAAGGATTTATTTGAAGTGCTTTGGCTGTATCTTTAAAGCACCAAAAACTACACGCATGAGAAAACTATCCCTGCTGGCGATGGCCCTGTGTTTTTCTATTTCACTCTTCGCTCAGAAAAAACCGCTCGACCATTCCGTTTACGATGGATGGAAATCGGCCGGCGAAAGAACTATCAGCAATAATGGCAAGTATGTTGTCTATTCTATTGTTCCTCAGGAAGGAGACGGCACCTTATACGTAAAAGGACTTGAAAACGGTTATATGAAAGAAATCCCACGAGGGTATCAGGCCACTATAACTGACGACAGTCGCTTTGTTGTGTTCAAGATTCGTCCTTATTTCAAGGATACCCGCGATGCAAGAATAAAGAAAAAGAAGCCCGAAGATATGCCAAAAGACAGCTTGGGTATTATTGAGTTGGGAAAAGATAGCGTTCTGAAAATTGCACGTGTTAAAACTTTCAAGACACCAAAAGAAGGTGATGGTCAATGGCTCGCTTATCATTTAGATAAGGCATTGCCAGAAGCTCCAAAAGCTAGAGTTGCTCCTGATTCTGCAACTCAACTTAATAACCTTGTTCGAATGGCTGATAGCCTCGTGAGAATAGCTGATAGTATCCGTAACAAGGCCCTTGAAGCAAAAACAAAAGGCATTTCTGTATTACAGCCTGCAAAAAAAGAAATAAAGCCTGCTGCCCCGAAATCAACTGAAGATCCAGTGGAAGAAGGAACAGAACTGGTACTCCGCAATTTGATTACAGGTGTTGAAAAAAGATGGAAACTCGTAAATGAATATTATTTCAGTGAGAAAGGAGAAGTACTTCTGATTGAAACAAGCCGGAAGAATAATGATACGCTTAGTGCAGCCACCATACTTTGGACAAATACTTCATCTGGCAAAACAGATACGGTTTTACGCAAATTCAACGATGCAAAGAATTATGGTATGGACAAAGCAGCAACACAATTGACATTTGTTGCTGAAAGGGATAGCGTTAGCAAGGCACTTACTAAATTTTATAAGCTATACTATTACAAAGTTGGTTTTGATTCTGCCAAACTGCTGGCAGATAGAAATACAGCAGGCGTTAATAAAGGGTTAACTATCAGTCCTGATTATAACAATAGCTTCAGTAAAGATGGTAAGAAATTGTTTTTTGGATTAGCTACCATTCGCAAGCCGAAAGATACTACCCTGGTTGATTTTGAAACAGCGCGTTTGGATGTTTGGCATTATAACGATGATTACCTGCAACCACAACAGCTATTACAGGCTAGTCAGGAATTACGTAGAAGCTATCTTACTGTAGCAAATCCTGCAACAGGTTCAATACTCCAGCTAGGAAGTGATGATGCAGAGTCTGTTCAAATGGGTGATGAAGGAAATGCTGATTTTGTTTTAGCTAGTTCCAGCAAAGGAAACAGGATATCGGCCCAATGGGAAGGATTTAGTAAACAATCTGCATGGATTATCTCAACTACCGATGGCAGCCGTAAGAAAGTTAATGACCCCATCAGGGCTTTTTATAGTTTGTCGCCTTCCGCTAAATATGTTTCATGGTACGATTGGCAGACCCGACAGTACTTTGTTTATTCCATTGAAACTGGAACAACTGTCAATGTGAGTAAATCTATTAAATTCCCTATGTGGGATGAAGAAGATGATCATCCGGATGATCCACCGCCACATGGTACAGCTGGTTGGACAGAAGGTGATAAGTATATGCTGGTATATGACCGATATGATATCTGGCAATTGGATCCCACCGGTAAGAGTGCGCCGGTTAATTTGACCCAAGGCATCGGCCGAAAGGAAAAAACTGAGATTCGATATCAGAGAACTGATCCTGATGAGCGTTTCATTAAGGATGGACAGCAGTTATTGCTTCGTTCCTTCAATCAAGTAACAAAATATGCTGGTTTCCATTCTTTGCAATATGGAACTGGAAAGGCACCTGAATTGATTGGCATGTATCCAAATTCATTCACAGTTGCCAAGGCAAAAGATGCAGAGAGATATATTGTACAGAAATCTGATATCAATGCTTCTGAATTATTCTGGAGCAATAACCTAAAGCAGTTTGAAGGGCTCACTTCTATTTCAAAACAACAGGAACCTTATAATTGGTTGAAAGTTGAGTTGGTGAAATGGAAGATGTTTGATGGTAAGGAATCAGAAGGTTTGTTATTCAAGCCTGAAAATTTTGACCCAACCAAAAAGTATCCAATGATATTTTATTTCTATGAAAGGGATGCTGATGGATTATACAATTACCGTGGTCCGGCACCAAGTGCCTCAACAGTGAATATCGCTTATTTCACCAGTAACGGGTATCTCGTATTTGATCCGAATATATACTACAAGAATGGAGAGCCTGGCGAAAGTGCATATAATTCCGTAGTGTCTGCAGCGAAATATTTTGCTAAGCAGTCGTGGGTAGATAGTACAAAGATGGCCATCCAGGGACAAAGCTGGGGTGGATATCAGGTAGCCTATCTCGTTACCCGCACCAAGATGTTTGCAGCAGCAGGAGCGGGTGCTCCGGTGGCGAATATGACAAGTGCATATGGGGGAATACGATGGGGTAGTGGTTTGAACCGCCAGTTCCAGTACGAACGTAGCCAAACAAGAATTGGAGCTACTCTTTGGAATCGCAGGGATCTCTATATCAAGAATTCACCTTTGTTCAATGCAGATAAGGTAACTACACCGATACTCATTATGCATAATGATAAAGATGGGGCAGTACCCTGGTATCAGGGCATCGAGTATTTCACAGCCCTCCGTCGCTTAGGAAAGAAAGTATGGTTGCTGGAATATAACGATGAAGACCATAACCTCGTAGAGAGAAGAAACCGTAAAGACCTTTCCGTTCGTCTCGGTCAGTTCTTTGATGTTCATCTTAAAGGAGCTGCTGCTCCAAAATGGATGACGGAGGGAGTGCCGGCGGTGGTGAAGGGGATTGAGTGGGGACTGTAAAAAGATTCAATAGGTTTAAGAAGTTCAATAGGTTCCAGAGGGCTTACTAATAGTAGGCCCTTCTTAATGTGATATATCATAAACGCGGAGACGCAGAGGAATGTTTCTCTCTGCGTCTCCGCGTCTCTGCGGTGAAAAAACTTAAAAACAGAAACTGCCTGCCATTAGTAAGCCCTCTGGAACAAATGGAACCTCTGGAACATATTGAATGTCTTGAACATTACGCAAGGTATCTTACTAAACTCCTCTTCGCAATCGGCAACAACGTCTCATCAACCGGAAATTTGAGAGGGGTTTCAATGGAATATACTGCCGGATTTGGGAGTGTTTTACGGTTGCGAATAAGATCTATCTTAATGTATTCGTAGGTGTTCACGATGTTTCGTTCGTATTGGCTGATGAATTCTGTTTTGATAGAACGGTATTTCTCCTGGTGCTTTTCAAAAAAACTCAATCGGTATTGATATACTCTTGTTTCCCTGTAGCTTCCTTCACTAAGAAAGAAATAACCTTCATTCGTTTCAATGGGTAGTAAGCCGATTGGGAATATATTCAGTTTGTCTTCTACGAATTCATAGATCTCTGTACCACTGGTGATGGTGGATTTCATTTGTCCAGAAGCATATTGTATAATGGCTTCCAGTTCCTGCATCAGTTCATCATCTTCTATCATCTGTTCATATAACAGCTGTAGTTTTTCCATTTGAATGCCGCTGAATTTCTTCGGGAATTGTTCCTGCAGATATTTTTTGTTTTCGCGGAATGCTACCAGATTATTGTAATGAAAGATGAGATCAGCTAATTGAGGATAGAGCTTGTTCTCGTTGAATTGGTGGGTGATGTTTTGCAAATAGGCTAGTAGTGTATATTTCTTCAATTCAAAATCGATAAAGCCATCAGCAAACCATGTTTCTGATAAGGATTTCATATTTGGATTGATTTAATGAGTGTTATACAATTTAATGAAATCAGATGGTAATTCCATAAGATTGTTTAATTGTATATTCGTTAAAATTGAATGCCATGATAAAGCTTCTGTTTCTTCTAATTGCAGTTTCTTTTCTCTCTGCTTGTTCGCATACCTATTATATTGTTCGTCATGCCGAAAAGGAAACTCCTTCTGGCAATATGTCTAATGATGTTCCCTTATCAGATAAAGGGAAAGCAAGAGCGGAAGCGTTGAAAGAATTAATGAAGGATAAGAGTATCAAAGCAATTTATTCAACAAAAACACAACGCACCCAAAACACTGCAAAGCCAACTGCTGAATATTTCAATATTGATATCCTGCCATACGGGCCATCACCCGATAGCGCCTTCATAGCTACCATGAAAGCCTTACGAAAAAACGTATTGATTGTCGGTCATAGCAATACGGTAGATGACATTGTAAATGGTATTGGCAGGAATAAATATGTACCAGGTGATTTGCCAGATTCAGCGTATAGCAATCTTTTTAAACTTAAAGTTCGAAATGGGAGAGTGCGATTCTTGCGGTTAAATTTCTAATTCATGCTTAAAGCCTAAGGCCTAAGGCCTTGAGCTTCTTGCATAACGCTTAAGGCCTAAAGCCCAAGGCTTGATTCCGTTTCAAAACGGAGATAAGTCTTTCGGGTGGAGTATGAGTTAAGCTTTAAGCCTTAGGCCTTAAGCTTTTAGCTTTCTTCACACTTCACGACCCCCATCAAAATTCTCCAACTCCTTTGCCACTGCATTCAGGAAGGTAGCGCCCAGAGCGCCGTCGATGATTCGATGATCGTAACTCATGCTTAAGTACATCATGTGACGGATAGCGATAGAATCGCCCTGTTCGGTTTCTATCACTACTGGTCTTTTCTTTATAGCTCCAACAGCCATGATGGCTACCTGTGGTTGATTGATTATTGGGGTGCCCATCAAACTGCCAAATGTACCTACATTGGTAAGGGTGAATGTACCACCACTTGTATCATCGGGTTTGAGTTTATTGTTTCGGGCAGCATTAGCTAATTGATTCACTTGCTTAGTGAGTCCTACCAAATTCAATTGGTCAGCATTCTTGATAACAGGTACTATGAGGTTTCCGGAAGGCAATGCAGTTGCCATTCCAATATTGATATCTTTCTTTACAATCAGTTTATCGCCATCAATACTACTACTCAACCAAGGGTATTTTTTTATACACTTTACTATCGCCTCAATGAAAAGTGGTGTAAAAGTGATTTTTTCATTTTCCCTTTTCTCGAAGTCTTTCTTTATGCGTTCGCGCCAGAGAACCAGATTGGTTACATCTGCTTCGGTGAAACTGGTTACATGAGGACTGGTATGTTTGCTATCCACCATGTGTTTTGCAATCAACTTCCTCATACGGTCCATCTCAATGATCTCGACGTTGCCAGGATAGTTGCTAACGGATTCACTGGTTGATGCAGGGCTGGAAATGGGTTGTTGTTTTACTGATGGAGCTGCTGTTTCCTGTGTTCTTGTATAAGTTGCTTGTTGTCCATTTCCTGAATGTCTGTTTTGCAGGTAAGCGAGAATATCTCTTTTTGTAACCCTTCCTTCGTTACCTGTGCCTGGAATCCTTTCCAGTTCAGTCATGCTTACACCTTCGCTTGATGCGATATTCAAAACAAGTGGAGAATAGAACCTGTTTCCAGATACTGCGAAATTTTGTGATGCGGGTACTGCCACCTCGTAACTAGGAGTTGCCACTGTTTGAACAGGTGCTGATTGTGCTGGTTGATAAACCGGAGCAGGGGCGGCTGCTGGTGCTTTTGCTGATTCCATAGCCCCTGTTTTAATGCGGGCAATTACAGCCCCAACAGGCACCACATCGTTCACATTGTATAATAGGGATTCAAGGATTCCTTCTGCCGTTGAGGGTACTTCGCTATCCACTTTGTCTGTGGCAATTTCCAGTACAGTTTCATCCATTTTTATGGAATCACCGGGTTGTTTGAGCCATTTCAAAATCGTGGCTTCCATAATGCTTTCGCCCATTTTCGGCATAATCAGGTCTACAACAGCCATATTCAGTAGGAGATTTAAGTTGATAGATATGATTTTGAAGGCTGGTCTGTAATTTTCATTCGTACGTCAACATCCGCCGTCAATTTCCAAATAGCAGAAACCGACCCAGGGCCATTCAGATCCCTTACAGCAAGCAAGCAAAACCGGGTCAAAGGTAATGATTGGGGTTTATAGTTTTATCAGCTGTTTTCCACTATGAATTTACGGAGCATATTGAGGGCATTATTGGCTGTCAGCTCAATATTTCGCTGCCGGTCGAACCTGAAATGGAACTCGTGGGTCCTGACTTTTTCAGAATTACCCACAGCCACCCAAACATTACCTACAGGTTTTGATAGAGTACCTCCGGTTGGTCCCATTACACCTGTTGTTGCAATTGCATAATCTGTATTCAGTGCCTGCAAAGCCCCTTTCATCATTTCAATAGCTGTTTCTTCGCTTACAGCTCCTTTGTCGTCAAGGGTCTCTTTTTCTACGGATAGTATTTCTTCTTTTACTTTGTTCGCATAGCTTACTACGCCCCCTTTGTAATAAAGGCTTGATCCGGAAATCGAAGTAAGTAAATGAGCTATATAGCCCCCTGTACAACTTTCAGCCGTTCCCAAAGTTTGATGTCTGGTTGTCAAAAGTCTTCCAACTGCTTCCTGTAAGGAAATATCTTCATCAACTACCATTACATCTGCAACCTGTTGCTTAAGAATATCGAATAGTGCTTCTAATTCAATATGCGTCCGGCTATCATAAGCGGCAGTTGTAAGCCTAAGTTTTACCATTCCATAATTTGGCAGATAGGCAAGCTTAATATTGCTGGGGAGATTCTTTTCAAATTCCTGAATCCGTTCTGCGAGGAAAGATTCACCAATTCCAGCTGTAAGAAGGGTACGATGGATGATAGGAGCCATCGTGAACTTCTTTTGAAGCATTGGCAAAACACTATAATGCATCATTCCCTTCATTTCATGTGGCACTCCTGGCATCGACACAAAGTATTTGCCGTTTTTTTCAAACCACATTCCTGGGGCTGTTCCTCTCTTATTAGGAATTACAGTACAAACATCGGGTACTTCAGCCTGTTTCAGGTTACGTTCAATTAAAGGACGTTTTAATATGTTCTCGAAGATATTCCTGACATTCGCTTCCGCTTCTTCATTAACTACCATCTTGCCATCAAAATATTGGCAAAGTAAAGGCTTGGTGATATCGTCGGCTGTTGGACCTAAACCGCCAGTAATAAGTATGATATCAGACAGCTTGCTTTCCTCATCAAGCGATTGCCAGATATCTTTCCAAACATCTCCGATAGCAATCCTTCTATGTACCCAAATGCCAATTTTGTTAAGCTCCTGTGCCATCCATGCACTGTTCGTATCGATGGTTTGACCGATCAGTAATTCATCTCCAATGGTGATGATGGTGGCTAATACTGTTCCCCGGTTCATAAAATGCAATAAAAAATGAAGTAATATTGGTACAAAGTTACAGCAATTGCTATGAGACGATATTTTTTGTTTATCAGCTTTTTACTCATTTTTCTCCCTTCGTTTTCACAATCTGTTGGCGAAAAACTGACTAAGGCTATTTCGGAATTGGAAAAAGATAGCAGCCTAAAGCACGCTATTATAGGTTTTTGTGTTGCAGATGCAAAAACCGGAAAATTACTTTTTGATAAAAATGCCGGAATCGGACTGGCAGTTGCCAGTACTCAAAAAGTGCTCACCAATATTGCTGCTTATGAATTATTGGGAAAGGAATACAAGTTCAAAACCGAACTGAGATATTCAGGCTTGATAAAAGGGAATGAATTAAATGGTAACCTGTTCATCATTGGATATGGTGATCCGACCCTTGGTTCAAAAAGGTTTTCACAAATGAATGATGATGCCTTCCTGAAAATGATTTCTGGTAAACTCAGGCAACTTGGTGTAAGAAGAATTAATGGCGATGTAATTGCAGATAATTCAAGATTCAGTAAGGAATCTATTCCCGATGGTTGGGTTTGGGAAGACATAGGCAATTACTATGCGGCAGGCCTCTGGGCTGTAAACTGGAAAGAAAATAGTTTCGACTTATTGCTTAAAGCAGGCGACAACCCTGGCGATAGTGTTGAAATATTGAATAGGTCGGAGATTACTGATATGCCATTAAAGAATCTTTTAAAGGCAGGGCAGAAAGGTTCAGGCGATAATGCATTTATCCATCTGCCACCAGATGGTACAAGGGGGTATGTATCGGGAACCATTCCAGCCGGTGAGAAAAAGTTTGTGATATCCGGGGCGGTACCGAATGGCGCACAGTACTTACTTAAGAATCTGGCAGCCGAATTTTCCTCGACGGGCATTGAAGTAAAGGGTAAGTTTAGAGTAGAAGAAACGCTTTCATCCAGTAGTAAAACTGCTGCTGATAAATCGGGCTATTTGTTTACGGTTAATTCGCCATCATTAGATACAATCAGTTATCATTTCCTTCATAAGAGTATCAATTTGTATGGAGAAGCTTTGGTTCGAACAATTGCTTATGAGAAGACCGGGATTGGCACTAACGAGAAAGGAATTGAATTGATAAAACAGTTTTATTCAAAGAATGGTATTGATGGGTATTCTATCAATATAATTGACGGCAGTGGACTTTCTCCACAAAACAGAGTTACTCCCGAATCATTGGTAAAAGCTTTGCAGTTGGCAAGAAACAAAACTTGGTTTGGGTCATTTTATGCGGCGTTGCCAGAGTATAACGGACTAAAGATGAAAAGTGGTTCTATTGGTGGGGCCAGGGCATTTACTGGATATAGTAACGCCACTAATGGTGCCGAATATACTTTTGCCATCATTGTCAATAATTATAATGGCTCCTCCTCCGCAGTAGTAAAAAAAATGTACAGACTTTTGGATATTTTAAAATGAGCTGCTGAGACTGATGCTAAAAGCTAGATGCAGGATGCTAAAAGGCAAATACAGAACACATTTTACTGCAACTTGTCCCGATTATTTCGGGAGAGAACAAGAGAAATACAAGAGGTTGCGTATAGTAAATGTAAGTATATAGTAAAAGGTTATGAATGACTCTGCGCGAACTCTGCTACCTCTTGTTCTCTCCCGAAATAATCGGGACAAGCTGCGGTAAAATGTATTTCAAGCACATTTTTTATTTGTATAGCCTTGCTTATTACAATAGGACTACCTCTTAAAACTTATTACTTAAAACTTACTACTTTCCACTCTTCTTGCCAATTATCAATTTTTATTCCGGTCATGATTACTCGTTTTAATATATAATTTAATACCTTCATGTGTATCAAAACGATTGCATATGTCTAAACAGAATTTTTCAAATCACACCCGTTATATACCTCTCTGGCATTTCATAACGGGTACAGCCCTGCTTGCATTCATTGTAGGAAGTATTATTAATCTTGTTAATTCAGCAAAGGAGAACCGATATTCAGCCTCCTTATTGGTATTGGCTGGTTTCATACTTTTAATCATTTTCTGGTATGCACGTTGGTTTGCTTTAAGAGCACAGGATCGGGCCATTCGGGCAGAAGAGAATCTCCGTCATTTTGCATTAACGGGCAAATTACTTGACCGTCATCTTCGTACCAGTCAAATTATTGCATTACGATTTGCTTCTGATGAAGAGTTTGTAGAATTAGCCAAAATGGCTACGGAAGAAAAAATGCGCAGTGTAGCCATTAAGAAGGCTATTAAGCATTGGAGGAGTGATCACCATAGGGTGTAGGGGAGTCGGGAGTCTTTAGTCTGAAGTCGGGAGTCTAAAGTTCGGGAGTTCAGAGTTTAAGGGTTTAAGAGTTTAAGGTTTTCAACTTCGAAGATTGAAAGATCTTAATGTAAGAACCTTTGAACCTTAAACAACCTTTAAACTTTAAACTTGTAACTCAGAACTTATAACTTTTGACTTTTTTAAAAGTACTCCCTCAACTTCGCCGCCAGCACTTCCGGCATAACCGTCTTCTCCATGGTATCGGCAGTCATGAAATACAGTACTACTTTTCCTGTGGTCAATAATTTTTCTTTTTCATTATAAACTTCCTGGTGAAATTCTATTCGATGGTCGGTAGGAAGCTCTTTCAACATAGTTTTTACAGTAAGCAGATCATCGTAATGGGCGGGACGAATGAATTTGGCATGCCATTCAACAATCGGCATTATGATACCCATGGCTTCCATTCCTTTATAGGTGAATCCCATTTCCCTGATAGCTTCTGCTCTTCCAACTTCGAAATATTGGGCATAATTGCCGTGATACACCACATTCATCTGGTCGGTTTCAGCATATCGAACCCTGATTTGGGTGGTAGCGGTAAACATCTTTGTTGAGTTGAATTGGTAATAAATTCAGATAGCAAATTAGGCCATTATTTACCCATTGCCGCATCTACACTATATCTTCCTGGTCCCACTAATAACAAACCAAAAAAAACTGTCAGATATACTAATGCCATTTCACTTTCAGAAAAAGCTTTTCCTTTATTGAGCATGAATACCACAATGGCCATAGCCGTAATAAGAGGTATCAAGGCCAGTCTTGTGAATAACCCCAATACAACCAGGAGGGAGCAAAACACTTCTGCGAACAGCACCAGGAGCAATGACCAGCGGCTACCAATGTGAAAAGGATCATAAAAATTTCTTGATCTTTCAGAAAAATTCATCAAAAGCGGGATGCCGTGATTGAGGAACATGAGGGTGCCAAAACTCAATCGAACCAGCAATATGGCTATGTTAAACGACGTGTCTGTATAATGGGTAGAGAGTAATTTTTTTCATCTAAGCAGGATTTTTTTTCAAAAGTACAAAATTGATTTTTGCATTTCTTATTGAAAAGAAATGTTAATTGACCCACTTATCCACAACTGTTTGGAACGATGTTTGGATAACAATGAAATAATTGGAAACTTTAACTCGTTAACCCACCACTAAGGAAACAGGAATGAAAAAAGTTGCTCTCATCTTCGCCCTCCTCGTTCTTTCAAAGTACTCCCTTCTGGCACAACAAACCAGGTATCTCAGCGACCCCCAGTCTGTATACAAACAGGCAAAGGAATATTTCCAAAGGGAACAGTATAGTCTTGCCTATCCTCTTCTGAAAGAACTGGAACTACAACAACGCGAAACGGACCGTAGCAATAGTGCTATCGAATATCAGGAAGTTAAATTCTACACTATTGTATGTGGATTAAAGCAGAATGAGAAAGGGGCGGCCGACAAAGCGGTTGAATTCATAAACCTGGAAGATAACAGGGCACGTGTTGAAATGATGAGCTTTCACCTGGCCGAGTATTATTTCAGGCAGAATGATTTTACCAGGGCCATTGACCAATATGAACAGACATCAATCGACAATTTGAGTAATCAGGAAATAGCCGACCTCAAATTCCACGAAGGGTATGCTTATTTTACTGTACAGCGTTTTGATAAAGCCAAACCATTGTTGGATGCTATCCGCCAGTCGAAGGATAATCCAAACTATGCAGCGGCCAACTATTACTATGGTTTCATCTCTTTTTACGATAAGAAATACAATGACGCCCTTGAATCTTTAAGAATTGTAGAAGATCATCCTGAGTACGGTAAGGTAGCCCCTTACTATATTTCAGTGATCTATTACATGAAGGGAGATAAGCAGAAGGCATTTGACTATGCTGAATCAAAGCTTAAGAGGGGAGGACTATTCTACGAAAAGGAAATGCAGCAATTGGTAGGTCATGGATATTTCATGCAGGAGCAATACGCTAAAGCGCTTCCTTTCCTCGAAAATTATGCTGCCAAAGCCAGTAAACTTACCAGGGAAGATATTTATGAAGTAGCCTATTGTCATTATAAAGCTGGTTCGTGGACAAAAGCAATCGACGGATTTAAGCAGCTGGGCGGAAAAGAAGATTCATTGGCGCAACATTCAATGTATCTTTTGGGAGATGCCTATTTGAAGACCGGACAAAAAGTGAATGCTCGAAATGCCTTCCTGTTTTGTTCTACCAACAACAGCAATAGTTCTCAAAGAGAAGTTTCGATGTACAACTATGCAAAACTTTCTTATGAACTGGGATATCAGGATGTAGCATTGACGGAGCTGCAGAAATTCCTTCAGACTTATCCCTCTTCAACATATACAGAAGAAGCACGAGAGCTGATGGTGAATGTACTAGCAAACACCAATAACTATAAGGATGCCCTTGCCTTACTCGAAGGATTGAAAAGTCCTTCTCCATTGGCAAGGAAGTTATATCCAAGAATTCTTTATGGTCGCGCTACAGAGATGATCAATGATGGAATGCTGGTTACGGCTGGGGAATTACTTACAAGAGCCGAAGCACTTCCTTCCAATGAATCCATACTCCCATATATACAATTCTGGAAAGGAGAGATAGCTTACCGCCTGGCAAAAACTGATGATGCCATCCGATATTATTTCGACTACCTGAAAACTGGTGCTGTAAATGGGGAAGTGAATCCTTCTAATGCAAAATATAATCTCGGATATTGTTTTCTCAGAAAGGAGAATTACAAACAGGCACAGGGTTTCTTTGAACAACTTTATACGACAGTAAAAATTAATTCTTCTTCTTTGGAGCAGGATGCATATATAAGAACAGCCGACTGTTATTATATGAGCCGTGATTATAAGAAGGCCAAGTCAATGTATGATAAGGTTCTTGACTATTCC
Source organism: Chitinophagaceae bacterium (assembly GCA_016721085.1). Taxonomy (GTDB): domain Bacteria; phylum Bacteroidota; class Bacteroidia; order Chitinophagales; family Chitinophagaceae; genus Endoryza. The sequence continues at coordinate 43,736 of JADKJI010000022.1, forward strand.
TGGCCTGCATCTGACTATGCTACTTTCCAAAACGCTATGATTGCAGGCATCAATAGTGGTAAGGAAAAGATCAACCTGCTTTCATCCATTAGCAGAAAGTACCCAACATCAAGTCTTATTCCTGATGCAAATATGGAAATTGCAGGAAGCTATCTTTCCAATGAACAGTATCGTGAAGCGATAGCCTACCTTAAGAACGTAATTTCTGATCCCAATTCTTCACTGAAACCAAAAGCCTATTTGCGTTTAGGAATCGCTTATTACAATCTGGATAATAATACAGAAGCCTTAAAGCAGTATGCGGTGCTATTGCAGCAGTTTCCGAATTCGCCTGAAGCGGAAGAGGCTCTGGAGAATGCAAAATCGATTTATGTGGAAGAAGGTCGTACTAGTGAGTATGTGAATTTTGCACGAAGTATGGGTAAGGAAATATCCACAACCCAGGAAGAACAACTAGCCTATCAGGAAGCGGAAGTGCAATTTAATAATGGCAATTTTCCTGCCGCTGCTAAGAAATTCGAAGATTATTTGGGTAAGTTCCCACAAGGGAAACATTCACTGGAAGCGCTTTACTATAAAAGCGAGATTTACTTAAATCAGAAAGATTGGGCTAAGGCAGTTACAGGATATGAAGCCCTTTCAGAAAGGGTACCCAATAAATTCGGAGAAAAATCTTTGCTCAACGCAGCCCGTCTTAATTTCTTTGACGTTAAAAACTATGAGAAAGCTGAAAAATATTATAGTAAACTGAAAGAATTCGCCACCACTCAGGAAAACAAACTGGAGGCGATGAGAGGTTTATTGCGTAGTCAGTTCCAGTTGCAGGCATGGGATAAAACAACCGATAATGCAAAAGAGTTACTTGCACAGAAAGGGATTGGTACCGATGATAAAGTTTTGGCAAATCTTGCGCTTGCCCGTTCTTACCAAAGAAATGCGCAATATAGTGAAGCAATCACCAGCTATCGAAATGTTGCTTCTCTCAGTAAAGCCGCTTATGGTGCAGAAGCCCGTTATGAAATCGCTAACTGTTTCTTTATTCAGAACCGTTATTCAGATGCAGAGAAAGCAGCCTTTGAAGTGATTAATAAGGCAGGCTCTTATGAGGAATGGGTTACAAAAGCTTATTTACTCCTGGGAGATGTATATTTTAAACAGAAGGATTATTTCAACGCTAAGGCTACTTACCAAAGTGTGATTGATAATGCCAAAATGGAAACACTGCGACAAGAAGCGGAAAAGAAATTAGCGCAAGTAGTAGAAGAAGAGAAAACTAAATCTAAAGTGGACAATTGACATACTTGAATTTAAAAACTCTGAATTGCAAGTACCATTTTTGAAAAGCACAAAGAAGACAACAATGAAGCAATTAAAATATATAACTCATTTGTTAATCGTTACCAGCCTGATGCAGTTTTCTGCCAGCGCTCAGGATACAACAAAAAAGAAAAGCATTGATATCACTTCAACCTTCAAGCCGGTATTGAGAGAGGCTTCCAAAATCAATTTCAATGCCGCCCCTCCAACAGCTGATACTTCTGCAACAAAGCTTAGCTATAATATACCAGGACAACAATTATTCTTTGGGTATAGTCCTGCTGAATTAAAGCCTGTTGCGCTTACCATCGATTCAGTTACTGCCTGGCAGTACAGTAACTATATTAAAGTGGGAATAGGAAATGTACATCAGCCATATATTAAAGCTGGATTCAGTTTTGGGGATGGCAAATCAACATATTTCAACATATTCGCAAGTCATTATACTTCAAAGGGCAGCCTTAAGTATCAAAAGAACAGCTTTACCGGGGTAGGAGCAGCTGCTACTTACCTAAGCCCTAAACATCTTGAATGGAATGGCCGAATTGGATTCAGTAGTGATGATTATTATCTCTATGGGTATAGTCCTTCTACATTAGTATTCACAAAAGATGAACTGAGACAAAGATTCCAAACTATTGATGCGGCAGTGCATTTCAGGAATACGGTTCCAACTGAATATGGCTTAACCTATCATCCTTCATTGAAGATCAGTGGGTTTACAGATAATCATTCATTGAAAGGAAGTGAAACCAATTCTGTATTGGATCTGCCTTTGGAAAAAACATTTGGAAGTTTATTTTCTTTCAGATTGGCTGCTACTGCAGATATCACCAGCTACTACCTGAAAGACAATTCTCAGAAAAGGAGCACACAGAATAACCTGTTTTATGTATCACCTTCAGTGCTATTGAAGACTCCGAATATTTTCATACAGGGTGGATTACGTCCATCATGGGATAATAAGATATTCACGATGTTACCGAACATCATGGCCGATATCACCACCGATGATCAGCGATTCACTTTCCAGTTAGGATGGATAGGCTATTATAATAAAGGAAGCTATAAACGCTTTGCAGGAATCAATCCATGGTTAGCGCAACCCGATTCTCTTTTGAATACAAGGATACAGGAAAGGTATGTAGGGTTTAAGGGATCAATCGACAATCATTTCTCTTACTCAGCAAAAGTGGGATTCCAGCAATACAGGAATATGCCGCTTTTTGTGAATGATATTGATGATGGTAAAACCTTCAAGATCCGCTATGAGCCAAAAATGGAAGCCCTTCAGTTACATGGTGAAGTAGCATATACGGTGGGAGAGCAGTTCAGCGCATACGGTTCATTGAACTTTAACCAATTTACCAAATTACAGAAGGAAGTAAGAGCCTGGGGATTGATACCATTGGAGTTGAATGCTGGCTTACGCTGGCAATTACTGAAAGATCTTTGGCTTCGCACCGATCTTTGGGTTTGGGACGGTCCACAATACCGCACCAAAACCGGTGATCATTTCAAGAACGATGGAGCCTTCGATCTCAATATGGGAGCCGAATTCAGGATTACTAAAAACTTCAATCTCTGGTTACAGCTCAACAACATTATGAATAACAAGTACCAGCGCTGGAACCAATATGAGTCATTTGGGTTTAATATTTTGGGGGGAGTGACGTATTCGTTCAATCAGAAGTAGAACCCACTTTTCATAAATCTTGATTATTTGAAGAATACATTTTCTTTTTGCCTAAAGCTTAAAGCCTAAGGCTTAAAGCTTATTAAGTAAGCAAAACGGAGTTCATTTTATTTATATGAACATTTGTAGTTCACGAGTACTTATGGCAGCTACCTAAACATGCCTTAGGCCCTAGGCCTTAAGCTTTAGGCAAAAAGTATCCAGCAAAAAAAATATTTTTGCGTTCATTGGAAAAACCGTTCTTTCGCACTCAACCATGCTCCTAAAAGAATCTTTATATAGCTATCTGTTGCAGTCCCGCCAGTTACCAATACCTGGACTCGGTACTATTTTGGTGGAAAGGAAGCCTGCTCAAACTGATTTTGTGAATAAGCAACTTTTGCCTCCTTCCTATTCTTTCAAATTCGATAAGTATTTTGATGCCCCGGATAAGGAGTTTTTTACATTCCTGGCGGCTCAGAATGAAATGGCCGATTATGAAGCAATAAGGTGGTATAATGAATGGAGTTACGACCTGCGTAATAAAATTCGCACCGACAATCCGGTGGAATTGGAAAAGGTGGGTACCTTAAAAAAGGATCTTTCAGGCGATATTGTATTTGTTCCTGCAGCACCGATAGACCTTTCCCTCGAGCCTGTGGCTGCTGAAAGGGTGATAAGGCAAAATGCAAAACATACTGTGTTGGTGGGTGACAGGGAATTGACGAATGAAGAAGCTGCTGACAGTTTAATGGAAGATGAAGGAAAGGAGAGCAAGGCCTGGTGGATCATTACCATTGTACTAACCACGATACTTTTACTGATTCTGTTTTTTAAATTCTACCAGAACGGTCTCAATACCGGAGCCATCGGCAACCAGCAAACTATAGGCTTTTAGTAATAACAGCTTTCCAATTCCCGAATTTCTTTCTTTTCTTTGCTGGCGAAATATGGAATCAATCATTACTTACTCCCGATGTCCGGTTTGCGGTAGCGCTCAAATCAAAGAAGCTATTCAGGTAAAGGATCATTCAGTATCCGGAAAACAGTTCTCTGTTTGGGGTTGCGCAGAATGCCAGTTCAGGTTTACCCAACATGTACCTGATGCCGATTCCATTGGTCCCTATTATCAATCTGAAGCCTACATTTCCCATAGCAATACCCAAAAAGGTCTGGTAAACCGTTTGTATCATAAAGTCAGAAAAATCACTCTTGCTAATAAACGAAAGCTGATTGGTAAAATAACAGGACAAGCTACTGGTAACCTGTTAGATATTGGTGCGGGTACAGGAGCGTTCGCTTCCTATATGGCACAAAGTGGATGGAGGGTTACAGGCCTTGAACCTGATGCACAAGCACGTAAAGTGGCTTCGGAAGCACATAGAATACAACTTCTTCCGATTGATGAGCTTTTTGGTTTACCAGTACAACATTATGATGCTATTACTATGTGGCATGTACTTGAACATGTTCATGACCTGGCCGGCTATATGGCGCAATTGAAGAAATTATTGAAACCGGGTGGTTGTCTGTTTATTGCGGTGCCTAACTATATTTCGTATGATGCAGAACGATATAAGGATTATTGGGCTGCTTACGATGTACCAAGACACCTCTATCATTTCTCCCCGCAATCAATGAAGAAATTGCTGGAACGAAACGGATTGAAACTGAAAGCTTGCAAACCTATGTGGTTCGACAGTTTTTATGTAAGTATGTTAAGTGAGAAATATCTTACCGGAAACAGTAGTATCATTAAAGGTGCCTGGGTTGGTGCCCTCTCAAATATGATAGCATTATCAGATAAGGAGCGTTGCAGTTCCCTCATCTATTGCATAACCTTATAAACTTACTGGAGTTTGATTTCGTAGAAAACAGGCCATTTTTTGCCTGTTACGAAAAATGTTCCGGTTGATTTATTAAATGCGATGCCATTAAACTCTCTGGCAAACTCGTATTTGCGAGTAATTTCTGATTCAATTTGACTAAAGTCGATACGACCTACTACTTTGCCCGTCTTTATGTCAATTTTAAAATATATGGTGTTAACCAGCGATTTGCATATAAAAATCCATCAACATATTCCAATTCGTTAATATTACCAACAGGTCCGGAATTGTCCAAAATGCCTATAATGTTAGTTACCTGAAGAGTAGAAGGGTTTAGAAAATAGATACTATTGCTTCCATCACTCATTATAAGATTTGAAGTATCATGAGTTAGTCCCCATCCTTCGGGAGAAGGTATAATAAACTCACCTTTCTTTTTAAAAGAAGGATAATCGTAAATAAACCCCTTTTTGCCTTTCCAAGTGAGTTGGTAAATGGTATTGTTGAATACTGTTATTCCTTCTCCAAAGTATTGAGACTTATCTAATACTATTTTAGTGTCATTTTTCCCAGTTTTAAAGTTAACGAAACCAAAGGCAGAAGGATAGGGGCTTTCTTCGTTGTTACCGCCAGAACTCTCAAGAAGCTTTCCGTCATGAAATTCAAGGCCTTCGGTGAAGTAAGTACTATCTTTTGGATGTGTTTTTACGATTGAAAACCCAATAATCGGGGGTATAGGTTCTGGATTTGCTGTTGGAGGGGCGTCTTGATTAGGTTTTTCAGTACTGTTGCAAGCAGATAGGGTGAAAATGGCTAAAATGCTGATTATTAGATACTTCATTATGGATGCCGTTGGGGTAAAAGCAAAAATACTACTTGAACTGTAACAGGCATACTACTGCCTATATAATATTTTGTGAACTAGCTTTGATTTACCGGATTTTTTTTATTGCTTTACACCAGCTTATAGTCTGAATACCGCTCTATTACCTGATCCTTCTACTGGCGGCTCCCTCAATAAGACTCCTCCGTTGACCCTCCTTTTAATTTACGACTTTCGTTGACCCGTTCCTCTATTGGTATCCAATATCAATCGTACCCCATCCTGTTTAATACCTGCTTACGCAGTGTACCTTACCTTGACGTATCCACGCGAATGTATTCTCCTATCCAGATGAATTCCATCATGTCCCCCTATGTAACCGCCACAAAAGAAAGCAGTTACAATGAGATTATTTTTATCCGTTCTATCCCTATTAATTGGGATCATTGCCTCTTATGGCACAGAAAAACTGTGCTACACACGATTACCTGCAACAACAGTTGCAACAGGATCCTTCCCTGCTTGTTAAATACCAGCGGGCAGATGCTATTACTTCAAATCACCTACATAACGAAATTATATCTGGTGCCACTGGGGGCAGCAACGGCCAATTACCAGTAATAAAAATTCCCGTTGTAATTCATGTTGTTTATAATACTTCAGACCAAAATATTTCAGAAGCACAGATAAGATCACAGATTGAAGTGATGAATAAAGAGTTCAGACTTCAGCATGCCGATACTAATAAAATTCCCTCAGCATTCAGATCTTTAGCAGCAGATACTTATATAGAATTCGCATTAGCTACTGTAACTCCCAAGGGCTATGCAACCAATGGTATTGTGAGAAAGAAGACAGACCGCTACATGTACGGAATGGATGATAAGATTAAATTCAGTTCTACTGGTGGAGATGAAGCCTGGGATAGTGACAAATACCTCAATATCTGGGTGGGAAACCTGGTGTCGGGAGTTATTGGTTATTCAAGTGTTTTTGGAGGACCAAAAGAAAAGGATGGCATCGTTGTTTTGTATTCAGCTTTTGGAAATACCGGAAAGCTTTCAGGTACATATACAAAAGGGCGCACTGTAATTCATGAGTTGGGACATTGGATGGGACTTCGTCATATCTGGGGTGATATTACCTGCGGTAATGATGGTATAGATGATACTCCAATGCAAAAAGCAGCTACAAGAGGTTGCCCCTCTGGTGTTCTGCCTTCTTGTAATAATGAAGCTGGTGGTGCTATGTACAATAATTACATGGACCTAACGAACGATGAGTGCATGAACATGTTCACAATAGGACAAATGCAAAAAATGAGGGCTTCCTTTGCCTCTGAAGGTCCGCATGCCGCATTGTCTCATTCAAATGCAGCATCTGCTATTCCATTACCAGAACCTGCAACACCAGTAGTTAATCCAGAGGTTTCACCACTAATTAAGCTTTACCCGAATCCTGCACAATCGAATATCACAATTGATATTAGTAGTCAGGAAAATCTGATTGGCCAAAACCTAACAATCCACAACCAACTAGGTCAACAAGTACTAACAGTTAAACTTAGCCAATTACAGACAAGAGTAAACCTGCAACAACTTAAAGAAGGCATCTATTTTGTTCGCATAGGACAACAAACAAAACCATACAAATTGCTTAAGACAGGTTCGGTTATTAATCCCTGATGACTGAAAGATTAAGTCAAAAGTTTTTAGGTGTAGCTTATTGAGTTTGTTCAATAGGTTCAAGGAGTTCAACAGGTTCCAAAGGGCAGATTAATGGTAGGCAGGTCTAACATATAAGTTTTTTTACTTCGAAGAACAAAGAGCCCCACGTAACTTCTTGCAGTGGAGGACCCAAGTTGAGGTCTAATACTAATTATTAGTTAGAATAACTAAAAAGAGAAGGCCGATAGTTAATTAACTATCGGCCTTCTCTTTTAAAGTTCTAATTGCAATTAATTTACATATTAGACTTAGGTTCCTCCGCCAATGGATTGACAGGGGCCCTTGTTCTTCGAAGCAAAAAACTAAAGTTAGACCTGCCTTTGTCTGTCCTGAACCTGTTGAACCCTTGAACTTTGAACAAACTCAATCTGTAAACCTAAAACCTTAAACTTTTAAACTTTAAACTTTAAACTTTATCACAGATGTATCGCCTCTCCGTACGCCACTTCAATAGCATCTTTTATGCTTTCGCTGATAGTGGGGTGAGGGTGGATGCTATTCAACACTTCGTGATAGGTTGTTTCCAGTTTTCTTGCAACAACAGTTTCTGCAATCAATTCGGTAACATTATAACCGATCATATGAGTGCCCAGCCATTCACCGTATTTAGCATCAAATATTACTTTTACAAATCCTTCTGTATGTCCAGCTGCAGAAGCTTTACCAGATGCACTGAGAGGGAATTTACCAACCTTTATTTCATAGCCAGCATCTTTTGCCTGCTTTTCAGTGAAACCAACAGAAGCAATTTCAGGAGTGCAATAGGTGCAACCTGGTACGTTTCCGTAATCAAGTGGTTCAGGAGAGTGATTGTATTTCTTTTCATTGTAACCAATCTGTTCAATGCAGATGATACCTTCTTTACTAGCTACGTGAGCTAATGCCTGACCTGGAGAACAATCTCCTATAGCATAGATGCCTGGTACATTTGTCTGATAATATTTATCAGTTACAATACGTCCTTTATCTGTTTTAATACCGGTCTCTTCAAGACCAATACCTTCGATATTTGCAGCAATTCCAACAGCACTTAAAAGAACATCAGCTTCCAAAACCACTTCACCAGAAGCTGTTTTTACTTTTGCTTTCACTCCGGCACCAGAAGTATCCACTGAAGTAACTTCTGCATTGGTCATGATATCGATACCATTCTTCTTGTAGTTCTTTTCGAGTTCCTTTGAAATGTCTTCATCTTCAACAGGAACAATTCTTGGCATAAATTCAACGATGGTCACTTTTGTTCCCATGCTGTTATAGAAATAGGCTTGCCTTTTATTTTCCCAAATCCCATCACCACATCAATCTTATTCTTCTTCATAAGGAACTGAACTCCTTTACTCATCTTATCGGCAACACCACGGCTACGTTTTACCACTGCATCGAATTGATGCTGGCCAGTAGCTTCAATACCAAAATCTTTTGCATGCTTTATATATTCATATACCTGGGCACTTTTCAGTAATGCCTTGGTAGGAATACAACCCCAGTTAAGGCAAACACCACCAAGACTCTCTTTTTCAATGATAGCTGTTTTAAAACCCAATTGCGAAGCCCTGATTGCGGCTACATAGCCACCAGGTCCACTGCCAAGTACCACTACATCGTACGCCATAAATAGATATGATTTAAGTTTTTACTGTTGTTTAGCAAGAAGCTGCGAAGCTACTTTAGAATGGGGAAATGACCAAACGTTGAGCCTAGAGCTTAAGGCTGGATGCCGGATGCTTGATGCTAGATGCGGGATGCCTAAGGCTGAAGGCTTAAAGCCTAAAGCCTAAAGCCTAATTCAGGCTCCGGACTCTTGTGTTTTACTATTGACAGGGAATCCAGTTAAATGCAGTGGATATAGTATGAGTTTTTTCCTGGTTAATCTTTTGACTTTTCTGCTGCCTTCCTTCCCTACTTCCTTACTCCCTAACTTCCCTACTCTCAAGAGATTTTCTTGAATTTTTTCCCCGTCCACACATAAAGCTCAGGGGCGCATAATTCGCAATCTGTATAGTAACCTTTGCTATCAGGAGGGTTTACAATGAGGAGACTGCTGCTTACTTTGAAAGAATAGCCGTTGGAGGATTTGGGGCCCGCGAATACTTTTCCTGTTTTAAGATCTACCACAGTACTTGAGTAGCATCCGGTACCACAACTAACCTGGGTGAATGCAAATTGACCGGCAAAATCAGGTCCTTCTTTCACCTCTTCCTTTGTAGCTTTCTGGTAGAGTTTACCAGAACCACAGGTTGAGAAATCCAGTGTTCGGGGTATCGGCCCCTTGTATTTTTTGGAAACAGGATAATCATTGAAAGAGGCTTTGGCAACAAATTTCTTCCTTGCTACAGAATCTTCTGGTTCAACATTGGTGACCGTAATTGTCATCTTTATTGTAGTATCTCGCTTTGTAGCGTTAATACTGTCTTTTATTGAAGTGCTGTCAATTACAACAGTTTTTATGTTTTTTGAGATACTATCGCGTTGCGAGGGTAAGCTATCTTGCTTAACTGGTGGGGTAGTAGTGTTGGCTAAAACAGTCGATTCTGCTTTTGTTTCAGCACTGAATGATTTTGAAAATACACGATGTGCCACCCATCCCATTGTGAAGGTGGCAAGAGCTGATATGGCCAGGACGAATAAAGGGTTTTTCATAATACGGTTAGCAGTACCATACTATAACGATTTCCTGAGCATTATCGTATTATAGTCACCGATCCGGTTACAATTGGCTCTTTACCCGTCTTAAGGTCGATCACATAATAATAGGTGCCAACCGGTACTGGATGGCCTTTGCTGGTACCATCCCAGGGTTTTGAATAGCCTTTACTGGTGTAGATAGGAGTACCATAGCGGTTGAATACTGTAGTTATGGCTTCAGTGAAAAACTCAAGCGGTTCTATTATCCAGGTATCGTTTATACCGTCGCCATTTGGCGAAAAAACATTGGGAACCAATACCTTATCATAAATTTTTACAAATACATTGTCGAGGCTGTCGCCGCATCCATGACGAGACACTGCATGAAGAGTATAAGTAGTGCTTTCTGGCGGATTTACCGGAGTCACCAACTGGTTGGGGTTAGAAATGAAAGTTGGGGGCGTCCAGAAATAGTCAATATCGGAACCCTTTACCGAGCCAGTAATATTTACTGGGAAGCCCAATCTGGTTTTTTTATCGGGTCCGGCATTTGCAATGGCACGCTTCCAAATATTCACCCTTACGCTGGCTGTGTCAAAACAACCATATTGGTTGAACATTACAAGATTATACACGGTATTATCCTTTGGAGTAGCAACTGGATTGGGGATACTATCTATCGACAAAGTATTAGAGGGGGTCCAATAATATCTGGTGCCGCCACTTGCAGAAAGGGTAGTGCTGGTGCCTTCGCAAATGGTTATATCGGGCCCCACCTGTGCTGTGGCTGCAGGATATACAACTAGGTTAGTAGAGTCTGAATCAGTACATCCTCTATAGTCTGTAACCACTACTTTGTACCAACCAGAATTAGTGAATTGCACCTTGGGTATGGTTGGTCCCTGAATATTTGAAGTGAATCCATTTGGCCCTGTCCAGCTATATGTGGAGCCCCCAGCGGCATAAAATGCAATAGTGGAACCATAACAACCAAAAACATAATTTGTCACTTGTGCATCTGGCTGGGTAATAGTTACAGTAATGGTATTAGATGCAAGCCGGCAAGAGATGGAATTTATATTTGGCCCATCAGCGATCAACATCCGGTAGGAATAAACACCGATGCCTGAAGCAGGTCTGGTATAGCTGGTGCTGTTTGCTCCGGGAATATTTGTCCAGGTTATACCATTGTCAGTACTTGATTGCCACTGGAAGGAAGGGTTAGCATATATGCCGGGAGAATAACTTGTTTGCAAAAGATATACTTTATTATCGTTGGCACAGCCTCCTATATCGCTCGATCCTGTTGTGCCAACAGTTGCATTAATGCTTGGTCCGCAAGGACGAAAAGTGATATCATCCAGTGCAAGGTCATTTCCACATCCACCGGGCGCATTATTTGTTAGACGAATCACTACGTCGGATGTGCCAATTGGTGTTTGGAAAAAAGTACCATATTGTTTCCAGGGCGCTGGATCTTCCGACGGTATATCGCCAGAATTATATACTGTTAAAACAGTTCCTGTAAGCGTTTCAATTCGAAATGTAAGGTTGGGCTTTATCCCGGCAAAGTTGCAGGAACTGGGTTTCAATACATTTTTAACCCAGGCAGCGAATTCGTAATTGGTATTGGGACAAAGTCCCCTGATGGTGTCTAAATAAAAGTCGCCGGGAACAAAAGAAGCATTCACCAGCATATAGTTTCCTAAAGCATCATTAGGAGTATGGTCACCCGTTACAGTATGCCAGGAGCCACTAAAACAATTAAATGTGATGTCTTTCAGGCTATATTCTCCATCATTCGGACAACTGCTCCCGGTATATTTATAAGTTGTTACCGATGCTGGAAGAGCCCCTGGTGTGCCTGTTCCAAAAGTAATGTGAACAACAGGATCACCCAAACTACCATTGCATAGTTGTCCTTTTGCTGAAAAGGAAACACAGATAAGGAGTGTGGCAATAAGCGGCAGAGGTGTCTTCATAAATTGAGTTCGCAGCAGCAAGGCTTTCAAAATTAAATAATAACGCTCATTATTCGTAATAAATGCTTCGGAAAACGAATCCTTATATTTGCAGGCTAAAATCCGGCCATTATTTCTTGCATTGCTAAAAAAATAATATGTCAGATATCATCCAACAGTTACAGGAAACTACCTCATTTATCCGTTCCATATATCCTTATACGCCAGATGCAGGCGTTGTGTTGGGCAGTGGGTTAGGAGATTTTGCAAATGAGATCGAAATTGAAAAGGAGATAGATTATAAAGAAATACCCCATTTTCCTGTTTCAACAGTAGAGGGACATAAAGGAAAGCTGATTTTTGGAGAGTTGGAGGGTAAGAAAGTTGTGGTAATGGCCGGACGGTTTCATTTTTATGAAGGGTATTCGGTAGAAGAAGTGACATTTCCGATCAGGGTAATGAAATTCCTTGGTATCAAATGCCTTTTGTTGAGTAATGCTTCGGGTTCGGTGAATATTGATTTTAAGGTTGGAGACCTGATGATCATAAAAGATCATATCAGCTTTGGAACCATGAATCCGCTTATCGGGAAAAATTACGAGTCTCTCGGACCCCGTTTCCCTGATATGTCGGAACCATATTCAAAAAAGCTGATTGAAAAGGCAAGAGAAATTGCTTTGGCTAATAAGATACCGGTTCATGAAGGAGTCTATTTCGTGGTTACTGGTCCAACTTTCGAAACAAAGGCAGAGTATCGGATGATCCAATTGGTGGGTGCTGATGTGGTGGGAATGAGTACTGTTCAGGAAAACATAGTTGCAGTTCACATGGGATTGCCAGTTTTTGCCCTAAGTGTGATAACAGATATGGGAGTTGGGGAACATGCTATTACTACTCATGAGGAAGTATTAAAAGCGGCCAAATTAGCTGAACCAAAGATGGCTGCTATTTTCAAAGGATTGATTGCTTCTTTGTAAAATGCTCTTTTAACGAAGTACTAACCGGCTACTTACACAAATAATTATAATTTAGCGCCCTTCTTAAGTAGATAATATTGGTTTTGAAATCACTTTATATAGTTTTTTTTTCCGCTTTGCTTCTTACTGTGCTTTGTGAAAAGGCTGTAGGACAGAACCCCGGCATGCGTCAGATCCAAAATGCCACAGGTAGATTTGGGCGTGGCGGAGGCGGTGGAGCTGGTGGCCAGGGAAAAGGGGGAGATAGTTTACAGCATAGAACAGGTCTGGAAGATTCAATTACCTTAAAATTCAGGTTCCTCGATACCAGCCGGTTTTCCCAACTCGATTCTTCAGTCCTCGATTTTACTGGCAGGTATCCATTGTCTTGGAATTTTGTAACACTTGGCAATTTTGGAAATGCAGCTGAGAACAGGATATTCAGCCCAATGTATACTTCAGGATGGGATCATGGTTTCCATAGTTATGACCCTTATAATTTCACGTTGGCGGCTACGCGCTTTTATAACACCACAAGACCTTACTCTGAAATCGGGTATATGCTGGGAAGTTTACAGGAGCAATATATCAACCTGCTACATACCCAGAATGTGAAACCGAATTGGAATATGTCACTCCAATACCGTCTCGTTAATGCCCCCGGAGCTTTTCAAAACCAGAACACCAACCATAATAATTACAGGTTCACTTCCTGGTTCCAGTCTAAAAACAAACGCTACCAGAATTTCTTCGTTATACTTGGCAATAAACTGATGTCGGGTGAGAATGGAGGAATAAAAAATGATCTTAATTATCTTGACAGTAGTGTTTACCGCGACAATCGATATATCATTCCAACCCAAATAGGAGGGAATAATTTACAAAGCCGAAATTTCTTTACCACCAACATTGTAACTGGCACTTTCAATACAAATGCCACTTACCTCATGAGGCAACAATTCGATCTGGGTCAGAAAGATTCTATTGTTGTTAATGATACAACAGTTATCCCCTTATTCTATCCCAGGTTACGAATGGAACATACCATCAGTTACAATACCTATAACTATCGTTTTCGTGATACCAGGGCTGATAGCTTGTATTATGCTAATAATTACAAGATAACCATCCCAACAACTGAGGGTAAATATTACCAACAAGATTATTGGAAGGAACTATTAAATGATTTTTCTCTATATACATTCCCTGATGCCAAGAATTCTCAGCAATTCTTCAAAGCAGGTATTTCTTTTCAAATGCTGAAAGGTGAATTTGATACTGGCACTGTAAAGAAAAGCTATACCAATCTTTGGTTGCATGGTGAGTATAGGAATAAGACACGTAATAAGAAATGGGATATAGAAGCTTATGGAAAGTTTTATCTCAATGGGTATAATTCTGGTGATTATGATGTTCATGGCATGCTGAAAAGACTGGTTAGCCCGAAGTTCGGGTATGTGGAATTAGGCTTTGAAAATGTGAACAGGTCTCCATCTTTCATTTTCGATCCAACCAGTAGTTTCTATCTTGATCAATCTAAATCGCTAAATAAAGAGAATACTATTCATTTTTATGCCGCGCTTGATAAGTCAGCCAAAAAACTCCATGTATCTGCTCACTACCAATTGTTAAGCAACTATACTTATCTCACCGGATTTTATAAAGTGGCCCAGGCCTCATCATTATTTACAGTTTTTCAGGTAATGGCCGACAAGGATTTTAAATTAGGAAAAAAGGGCTGGCATTGGAGAACTTGGGTTGTATTACAACAACGTACAGGAAGTGCAGAAGTTAACCTTCCTTTGATCAGCACCCGCAGTCAATTTGCGTACGATGGGAATCTCGGGTTTAAAAACCTTTTCCTTACAACAGGGGTGGAGTTGCGCTATTTCACACCATATAAAGTGAACCATTATTCTCCTTTACAAGGACAATTTTTTTATCAGGATAATCAGGTGGTTCATATGAAAGTACCTGAAGTAACGGCCTACGCCAATTTCCGTATCAGGGGTTCTCAACTTATGTGAGGCTTGAAAATCTTAACGCGCTAAATGTCAGCACCTTCAAGTTTACAAATAATAACCTCAACTATATGAATTACCCTTCACCTGGCATGCAAATAAGGGTAGGTGTATTCTGGAGTTTTGTAAACTGATCCATCTCATTGATCTGTTAAACCTTGCATGATATTGGTTAAAGCGTTGTTTTATAGCAAATAGCTTACTACTTTTGTACTGTGAAAAAATCAATGGTTACCATATTAGCATTTCTTTACCTCACTATAACAAGTGGTGTGGTGGTGAATTGGCACTATTGTATGGGTGATCTATCCTCCATTGAAATTGGTGCCCGAAACAGTAGCCATTGTGAAAAATGCGGCATGGCCGATAAGAAAGGTTGTTGCGAAACAGAATACAAGCTTTTCAAGGTTCAGGATGAACACCAATTGGCAAAAATTAGTTGGGAATCAAATGCTATTCCTGCCATTGCTCCTGCCACTACTTCATTACTTCCTGTTTCTTATGCCGAGGTTACAAGAATTCAGGAACATTATCATGCACCTCCAGACGAGAGGTCCAATTTCATCTATCTGCATACTGGCGTTTTCAGGATTTGATATTCTGTATTATTCAATGCAAGCTTTTAGTAAAGCTTTCATTTCATTAATACAATTATCAAACTTCATCAATCATTTTATATGAAAACGCGTTTATCATTAATCAACCTCTTAGTATTATTTATTGCTCCATATTTCCTATTTGCTCAAACCGCTAAGAAAGAAGAGATCAAGGTTTGGGGTAATTGTGGCATGTGTAAGAAAGTTATCGAATCATCTGCAAAAAAAGCCGGTGCTCAAACAGCTGTTTGGGATACTGAAACAAAAATACTCGCTGTAACATATTCTGGAAAAGCAACCAGTAATGTAAAGATCCAGCAAGCTGTAGCTAAGTCTGGATACGACACTCAAGACTTCACAGGCGATAACAACGCTTACGAAAATCTGCCAGGTTGTTGCCATTACGATCGCAAAGCTGAAGGAACTACAAAGGAAGTTGCAAGTACAAAAACTTCGGTAGCAGGTGGTAAAGAGTCAATGGAAGATTGTAAGGATAAAGAATGTTGTAAGAAAGAAGGTAAAGCAACAATGACTGGCCATAAGGATATGGACTGCTGTAGCAAGGATGGTAAAGCTGCCTCTTGCAAAGAAGGAAAATGCGATAAGAAAGCCGGAGTTTGTAAAGACAAGGCTTCTTGCAAAGAAAAAGGATGTTGCGCTTCTTAATTTCCTTCACCTAAATTTTACCAATTATGAATTTTATAAAGGGGATCATCAGCCTGCTGCTGATGATCTCCCCCTTTATTCCTGCGTATTCGCAGGATACAAAACAGACCAGCGATACTACCGTGCGTTTCTGGGTGAATGGATTATGCGAGATGTGCCAGGATCGAATCCAGAATGCCTTAAAGCATAAAGGGGTTAGGCAAGCCACCTGGGATATTCCATACCGGAGAAGTAGAAGTGGTATACGACCCTGCTGTAATTTCTCTCGACAAACTGCATAAATGGATTGCCGATGTGGGTCATGATACCAAACTGAGGAAAGCAAAAAATATCACTTACCAGTCATTGCCTGATTGTTGCCGATACAGGGACAAGAAAGAACACGAAGCAAGTGAAGCTGATAAGCAAACACAAGAAATTGATTCCACCTCTAATCCCGGATCTTAAAATGAAAAGATAGAAGTCAGGGGAATAATTTTGGAGGTTGATAGGAAGGGTAATTTTCATCCCTTGCCTGGCGCCAGCATCCATTGGTTGGATATGCCCGGTTTTACATTGTCTGATTCAAATGGTATATTCCGGTTACCTATAATCGAAAACAAGCGTAAACTCATTATCAGTTATACAGGTTATGAGCCAGATACCATTTTGGTCACAACCAGTCAGGAAATGAAGATTGTGTTGGCAGCAGGAAAACAATTGCAGGTGGTGGAAGTAAAAGGAAGGCAAAGGGCCAGTTATCTTTCTTCAGGAGTTGTAAGGACTCAGATAATGACAGAGCGTGAATTGTTCAAAGCTGCATGCTGTAACCTCAGCGAAAGCTTTGAAACAAATCCGTCGGTAGATGTAGCCTATAGCGACGCAGTTACAGGGGCAAAACAAATTCAAATGCTCGGACTGAGTGGAAGCTATACGCAGCTGACTATTGAGAACCTGCCTGGTCCAAGAGGCCTGGCTACGCCATTAGGACTGAACTATATCCCTGGTCCCTGGGTGGAATCCATTCAACTTACAAAAGGGATCGGTTCTGTGGCTAATGGTTTTGAGAGTATAGCTGGACAGATAAATGTGGAGATGAAAAAACCTGAAAAGGCACAACCGCTTTTTGCCAATGTATATGTAAATGATATGGGCAAGGTGGATCTCAATCTTGATTTAACTACAAAGCTGAATGAAAAATGGTCTACAACATTATTACTACATGATAATTTCCTGAATAATAAGGTTGATGGTAATATGGATATGTTCCGGGATGTACCAACGGGAAATCTGGCTACTATCCTCAGTCGCTGGAAGTATGATGACTCGAAAGGGTTTATGGTGCAATTCGGTTTCAAGTTTTTGAAAGATAATAAAGTGGGAGGAGTAGTAGATTTTAATCCAGATACAGATAAGTATTCTACACATCATTATGGATTAGGAATAGAAACGGAGAGATACGAAGGTTTTTTAAAGATAGGTTATGTGTTTCCAGAGAAAAAATACAAAAGTATAGGATGGCAGTTTTCTGCGTTTAAACATGACCAGCAATCCTATTTTGGTGCTTTGAAGTATAATGCAAAGCAAAACAATTTCTATTCAAACCTTATCTATCAATCCATCATTGGTACTACCGCCAATAAGTTTCGTACCGGAATCAGTTTTGTAACTGATAAATATGATGAGCAATTCCAGTTATTGAATTTTAAAAGAAAGGAAGTGGTTCCAGGAGCATTCTTTGAATACACTTATAGTTACCTGGATAAATTCAGTGTAGTAGCAGGAATCAGGGCCGATCATAATAATCTCTATGGATGGTTCGCCACCCCAAGATTACATGTAAGGTATGAACCGATGAAAGGAACGACACTTCGGTTAGCCGCTGGAAGGGGACAAAGAACAGCAAATATTTTAGCAGAGAATATGAGTGTATTTGCAAGTTCCCGTCAGGTACAGATTATGCAAACGGGTACAGGGAAGGCTTATGGATTGGATCCTGAAGTTGCCTGGAATATGGGTATCAGTATCGACCAGAAGTTCTCCCTCTTTGAACGGAATGGTAATATTAGTCTTGATTATTATTATACTTATTTTGATAACCAGGTTGTGGTTGATCTTGAAAATGCGAGAGCGGTAAGGTTCTACAATCTCGATGGTAAATCATACTCAAGTAGTTTCCAGGCAGAGATAAATTACGAATTAGCCAGGAAACTGGAGTTACGATTAGCCTACCGTAATTATGAAGTGAAGACCACTTATGGGTCACAGCTATTAGATAAGCCATTAGTGGCAAGGGACAGGGCTTTTGCAAATTTGGCTTATGAAACAGGTGCCTGGAAATTTGATTATACTGTAACTCTCACTGGAACAAAGAGGATACCATCAACTTCAATAAACCCCTTGTCTTATCAGCGACCAACCCATTCACCATCTTTTGTAATGATGAATGCACAGGTATCGAGAAGTATTGGAGCTAAGAAAAAGTTTGAAGTTTATCTTGGTGCAGAAAACCTGACCGACTTCTATCAGAAAGATGTGATTATAGCTGCCAACGATCCTTTCGGCCCTTATTTCGATGCCTCTCTTGTTTGGGGACCGGTGTATGGGAGGATGTTTTATGGGGGGTGAGGGTTGCTTTGAAGTAGGGAGTTGTAAGTTATAAGGTTTAAGTTTAAGGTTTAAGGTTTAAGAGTTTATGCTTTTAAGGGTTTAAGGTTTAAGAGTTTAAGGTTCTAAAATTCGAAGAGACTGATCGAATGTAAGAACCTTAAACTCATAAACCCTTAAACCCTTAAACTTATAACTTACTACTTACAATTTTTTTCTTCAGGATAACGAAAATCGTACTATATTCACCTAAATATAAATTTAGACTCGTCTAAAAATATATTTAGAAGTGTATATGAGATTAGCCTTTTTCTTATTTCTGTTGTTGCCGGTACTTGCCAGTTGGGCTCAGGATAAGCCATGTAATGGTAAAGTATTGGACCTTGCTACTGGTGAAGCGGTGGCAGGAGTTACAATTATGTCGATAGATAGTAGTTTGTATGTTGTTACCGATGAGAGAGGTCGGTTTTCATTCAATGCACAAAAGGCCGGATCATTTCGCCTGAGCAGGGTAGGATATACATCAGAACTTAAAAGAATAGTTCCGGAGACAATACAATATACCTGAATTCGACAGCAGCTTCATTAAATGAAGTGGTTGTAACCGGAACCTTGAAGACGGTTTTAAAATCTTCCAGTCCTGTTGCTGTTGAAGTTTATACTCCCCAGTTTTTCAAACGCAATCCCTCTCCGGCAATTTTTGAATCATTGCAGCAAGTAAATGGTGTAAGACCTCAATTGAATTGTAATGTTTGTAATACAGGTGATATCCATATCAATGGAATGGAAGGACCTTATACTTTAATATTGATTGATGGAATGCCAATTGTTAGTAGCTTATCCTCTGTATATGGATTATCGGGTATCCCCATGTCGCTGGTGGAAAGGATTGAAGTGGTGAAGGGACCTGCTGCTTCATTATATGGTCCAGAGGCAATAGGGGGACTGATAAACATCATTACCAAAAACCCATTGAAAGCTCCTGTTATTTCAGCCGACATATCTTCTACCAGTTGGAAAGAGTATAATGCTGATTTGGCTTTCAAATTCCAATTAGGAAATAAAGTGGTTTCATTGGCTGGCATTAGTTACTTTAATTATAGTAATCCTGTTGATAATAACAAAGATGGTTTTACTGATGTCACATTGCAGAAGAGAGCTTCTGTTTTCAATAAGTATACATTTCAACGTAATAGTCAGCGGGCAGCCAGTTTTGCTTGGAGATATCTATATGAAGACAGGTGGGGAGGTGAAACCAATTGGAATAAATCTTTCAGTGGTTCAGATAGTATTTATGGAGAAACCATCACTACAAACAGGGTGGAACTGATTGGTAGCTACCAATTGCCAATAAAAGGCAAATGGTTTCTGAACGGATCATATAACAATCATGAGCAGAAATCTTATTACGGCAAATTGCCTTTTATGGCAAGGCAACAGGTGGCATTTGCACAATTGACCTGGGATACAAAAAAAGAGAAACAGGATATCCTCGCAGGCGCTGTTTTGAGATATAACTGGTATGATGATAATACTACTGCTACAACAGATATCAACACGCATAAAACAAGGCCAGACAAAATAACCATACCGGGACTGTTCTTTCAGGATGAGTTTCAGTTAAGCCCTACTCAAACGCTACTGGCTGGAATCCGCAGCGATTATCACCCGATTCATAAATTTATAATTACGCCCAGATTGGCCTGGAAATACAGTTTCCCTGATAAGAGTATAATCCGTTTAAATGCAGGTACAGGTTTCAGGACAGTTAATATATTCACTGAAGATCATGCGGCACTTACCGGTGCAAGAGATGTGGTGATTAAAGGAACATTAGCACCTGAAAGAAGCTATAATATCAATTTGAATGCAGTAACCACCATTACTAAACCGTCATTCTGGCTTACTTTGGATGGCTCTTTGTGGTACACTTATTTCACAAACAGGATTGTACCCGATTACTCCACCAATCCCAACCAGATCATTTACGATAATCTCGACGGGTATGCATTTTCAAGAGGTGCCAGTATAACAACTTCATGGGCCGCTACAAATGGGTTCAGGGGGCATTGGGGATTTACTTTACAAGATGTAAAGGTGGCTAATAAGATAAATTCAATACGCTCCATCAGCAGACCCTTGCTAACTGAATCCTGGAGCAGTAACTGGTCGCTTTCTTATCGTTTTCTGCTGCAGGAATAACGCTGGATTATACTGGTAATATCTATGGATCAATGAAACTACCATTGGTATCTTCTTTAGACCCGCGACCCCGTTTCTCCTGTTTGGACGGTTCATTCATTTCAGGTAACCAAAAATTGGGGCCGTAAATGGGAATTATATATCAGGATAAAGAATTTGTTTAACTGGACACCAGCTGCCCGGATCCCATTCCTAATAGCCAGAAGTAATGATCCTTTCGATAAGAATGTTACATATGATGCTAATGGACAGATATTAGCAACTCAGGATAATCCCTTTGCCCTTAGTTTCGACCCCAATTATGTGTATGCTCCCAATCAGGGAAGAAGGCTGTTTACCGGTTTAAGGTTCAATTTAAACCACTAGGGATTGGTTATGCCACATGGATTATTTTTTTTACCTTCGCTATAATGCGGAAAGCGGTTTCCATATTCTTTTTGTCTCTATGTGTTTTCACATTTTCGGAATTTCATCAATTAATGAAATTGCCTGTACTTTTCCAGCACTTTGCAGAACACCGTCAGGAAGATCCTTCCATAACCATTTTCGCCTTTTTGAAATTGCACTATAAAGGTAGTTTTGCCATTGACGAGGATTATAAAAGGGATCAGGAATTGCCATTCCGCACCAACGAAACCCTCGTTAACAACATCACAGCTTGTGAATTCAATTTCCCTCTTTACGTTGTGGTACCTCATTATCCAGTTAATGAAAAAGAGTATAGTATTTTGAAAGAAAATAAGATTCCAGTAATCTGTATTCAGGATATTTTCCAGCCTCCAAGAATTGCCTTCAGTTAGTCGTATTTTCATCTATTATTTAACAGGCATAAATTTCAATAATGCTAAATTCGATAATTCGCTTTTCCGTAAGGAATAAGCTGGTTATTGGTTTAATGGTACTGGCATTGGTTGGACTCGGGATATATGAATTCACCCGTTTACCAATAGATGCTGTACCCGATATTACCAATAACCAGGTGCAAATAATAACTGTTTCTCCTTCTCAGGCTGCTCCTGAAGTAGAACGACTCATAACCTTTCCCATTGAACAATCCGTTGCCAGTATTCCAGGGATTACAGAAATGCGTTCTTTTTCCCGTTTTGGATTGTCGCTTGTAACCATTGTTTTTGATGATGCAACTGATGTCTATTGGGCCCGTCAGCAGGTAAACGAAAAATTGGCACAGGTAAAAGACCAGATACCCGTTGATGCTGGTCGACCTGAACTGGCACCAGTTACAACAGGTCTTGGCGAGATTTTCCAATATGCCGTTCGACCAAAGAAAGGGTATGAAGGAAAATTCAGTCCTACTGAATTAAGAACCATTCAGGATTGGATTGTGCGTCGCCAATTATTAGGTACTCCTGGTGTGGCAGATGTAAGCAGTTTTGGTGGCTTCCTCAAACAATATGAGGTCGCCGTGATTCCTAATAAGCTGAAAAGCATGGGTGTTACTGTGAAAGAACTTTTCAGTGCTTTACAACAGAATAATCAGAATACAGGGGGTACCTATATTGAAAAGGCCCCAATATCTTATATATAAGAAGTGAAGGACTTGCAAAGACCATAGAAGATATAGGCAAGATATTCGTCACCCATACTAAATCGGGCATTCCCGTGTATGTAAAAGATCTTGCAGATGTTCGAATAGGTCATGCTGTTAGGTATGGCGCCATGTGTTTTAATGATGAAGGGGAAGTGGCGGGTGCGGTTGTGATGATGTTGAAAGGAGCCAATTCATCTCAGGTAATTTCGTTAGTAAAAGAGAAAATTGCCCAGATTGAAAAAACATTGCCGGAAGGGGTAGTGATAGAACCTTTTCTTGACAGGACAAAGATGGTAGGCCATGCAATTGGTACAGTGAAGCAGAATCTGTTGGAAGGAGCCTTGATAGTTGTTTTCATACTTGTACTTTTTCTAGGAAACATCAGGGCGGGTTTGATTGTAGCATCAGTTATTCCATTAGCGATGCTATTCGCCATCATAATGATGAACCTTTTTCATGTATCAGGTAATCTTATGAGTTTGGGGGCACTCGACTTTGGATTAATTGTGGATGGAGCTGTGATAATTGTAGAAGCGGTGATGCATCGCTTATATCATAGCAGGCATTTCGCTACCGTTAACAGTATTACCCAGGAACAGATGAACACTGAGGTGGAGCATTCGGCAGGAAGAATGATGAATTCTGCCGTATTCGGACAAATCATTATCCTCATTGTTTATTTGCCAATATTAAGTCTGGTAGGAATTGAAGGAAAGATGTTCAAACCAATGGCACAGACGGTTTCCTTTGCATTAATTGGGGCTTTCCTTTTATCTCTAACTTATGTACCGATGGTGACTTCACTATTGTTAAATAAGAACCTCAAGCATTCCGAGACATGGGCAGATAAGATGATGCGTTTCCTGGAGAATATGTATCAGCCGGTATTGAATCTGGCATTGAAGTTTCCTAAAATATTGATCGGGGCTACACTTGCCATGTTTTTAGTAGCGGTTTTCGTTATGTCAACATTAGGTGGCGAGTTTTTGCCAAAGCTTGAAGAAGGAGACTTTGCAGTAGATACAAGAGTGCTTACAGGTAGTTCGTTGACAACAACAATTGAATCGACTCAAAAGACCGCGCAAATCTTATTGAAAAGATTCCCTGAGGTGTTGAAAGTTGTAACAAAAATAGGATCGGGAGAAATTCCAACCGATCCAATGCCTGTGGATGCAGCGGATATGATGGTTATATTAAAAGACAAAAAAGACTGGACTTCAGCAAAATCATTTGATGAACTCGCTAACAAGATGAGTAAGGCATTGGAAGAAGTGCCGGGTGTAAGTGCGGGTTTCCAATATCCTGTTCAGATGCGCTTTAATGAACTGATGACAGGAGCCCGTCAGGATGTTGTGTGTAAGATTTTTGGGGAAGATCTTGATTCGCTTTCTGCTTACGCCCATCAGTTATCAAACATAGCTGGTACTGTTAATGGAGCCACAGATATGTATGTTGAAACGGTTACCGGATTACCTCAGATTGTAATCAATTACGATCGAAATGCAATGGCCCGTTACAAATTATCAGTTGCTGATGTTAACCAATTAGTACAAACAGCCTTTGCTGGAACCAGTGCCGGATTGATCTATGAAAATGAACGCCGGTTTGATCTTGTAGTAAGATTGAACGATTCAGAAAGAAAAGATATAACGGATGTTCAACAATTATTGATTCCAACGCCAGATGGATTGCAAGTGCCATTATATCAGGTAGCATCTGTTCAGATAAAAGATGGTCCGAATCAAATTCAACGAGAGGATGCAAAAAGAAGAATTGTTGTTGGGTTCAATGTTCGGGGACGCGACGTTCAGTCTATTGTTGATGAATTGAATGATAAAGTGGCAAAGCAATTGAAATTCAGTCCTGGCTACTATGTAACCTATGGCGGACAGTTCAAGAATCTGGTGGAAGCAAAAGCACGATTGACAATAGCTGTACCTGTTGCCTTATTGCTCATTTTTATTATGCTATATTTTGCATTTGGAAAACTTAAATACGGGGTATTGATTTTTTCCGCGATTCCATTATCGGCTATTGGAGGCATTTTGGCACTTTGGTCCAGACAAATGCCTTTTAGTATTTCGGCAGGAGTTGGTTTTATTGCTTTGTTTGGTGTTGCGGTATTAAACGGCATAGTTCTTATTGCTGAATTCAACCGATTGAAAGAACAAGGATTACATGACCTGAAACACATAGTTATGGAAGGAACTAAAGTAAGGCTGCGTCCTGTATTGATGACCGCAGCAGTGGCGTCCCTCGGATTTTTACCAATGGCTCTTAGTAACGGTGCAGGTGCAGAAGTGCAACGCCCATTGGCTACTGTAGTAATCGGTGGTCTGGTTACAGCTACCTTACTCACCCTTTTATTATTGCCTGTATTGTATATGTGGTTTGAGAAGGAGAAAAAGAAAAAGAAAAAAAATAAGGGTATTCCTCCTGCTGCCACTTTAATTCTAGCTATTGCATTTGTTCCTGCTTTTTCTTTTGCGCAACACAATGAAAGTAAAAAAGCACCTCTGGAGCAACTCTTACAGCAAGCGGTTTCTCAAAATAAACAATTGGGTGTTTCAAGAACAGAATCGCAATACTGGAAGCAATTGGAAGGAAATGTGTTTGAAGCACAGCGAACACAAATTGGTGCTGAATATGGGAATATCAATAGCGCAAAAAATGATAACCGGTTTTTTATAAATCAATCTTTCAGCCTCCTGTTGTTTACCAACGCCAGAAAGCCTATTATACTGCGAAATATACTGCAGGTGAATTAGGTGTTCGATGGAAAGAGCAGGAATTGCAGAAGGAAGTGAAACTTCTTTTCTATGAAATGACTGATTTGCTTGAAAGACAGAAATTGCTTCAACAGTTGGATTCTGTTTTCAAACGTTCCATGGAAGCAGCTACTCTTAAGTTGAAGACCGGCGAAAGCAATTTGCTGGAAAAGACAAATGCTGAAACGCAATGGCAGCAACTGCAATGGCAACAAAAGCAGGTGCAGTCAGATTTATTGATTGCCCAGCAAAAGATGCAATGGCTGCTGAATAGCAAAGAATGGGTATTGCCTGATTATATGAATCTGAAAAAGGTTTTACCAGTACTGCCAGATACTTCTATGCTGGTTTCTCATCCTCTATTGCAATACCAGCAACAACAGGTTCAATTGGCTATGGCACAAACCGCCATGGAAAAATCCAGGCTCTCACCAGAGCTTACAGCTGGATACAGTAACCTGTCAATTATTGGATGGCAATCTCCTGATGGCATTACTCAGAAGTATTATAGCGGAAGTAATCGCTTTAGTATTTTCAATTTAAGTGTTGGTTTGCCCATTTTCGTTAAGGCTGCACGTACAAGAGTAAAGGCAGGAGTGCTGCAGGAGTCGATGGCAAAACAACAGGCTGATGCCACTGGACAATATCTTTCCTCACAGCTTATACAAGCCCAAGAGCAATTAAAGAAACAACTGGAACATATTGCTTATTATGAACAGTATGGACTTAACCAGTCAGCTTTACTATTCAAGAATGCTGGTATCGGCTTACAAAAAGGGGAGATCAGTTATCTCGAATGGGCCATGTTAGTCAATAATGCCATTCAATTACGGACAGGGTATCTGGATGCTGTTAAGTTATATAACCAGCATGTTATTGAAATAGAATTCTTAACCGGAAAATAAGTTACATGAAAGCGAAGTATTTATATATAATGGTAATAGCCTTTTTATACTCCTGTTCTTCAAGTACGCCACAGGAGAAGGAAGATGCTCAGGTGACAGAATCAACTGAAGTATCTTTTACAGAAGCGCAATTGAAGACGGCTGGTATTGTAATTGGTAAGCCAACCAGACAGGTGTTACAAAGTGAGTTAATAGTGAATGGAGTGGTGGATGTACCTCCTCAGAATATGGTTTCAGTGAGTTTCCCATGGGAGGTTTCCTTAAATCTACCCAGTTGATGCCAGGAATGCCTGTTAACAAAGGTCAGGTGATTGCAGTGATGGAAGACCCGGCTTTAATTCAATTACAACAAGATTATCTGGTGGCAGTTTCCAGATTGCAGTATCTGCAGTTGGAATATGACCGCCAAAAGAATTGAATGAAAGCAAAGTGAATTCTGATAAGGTATTTCAACAAATACAATCCGAATTCACCAGCCAAAGGGTTATGGTAAAGGGATTGAGTGAAAAATTAAAACTCATTGGCATTAACCCTGATAAGCTATCGGAAGCTACTGTTTCAAGGAGTGTACCTGTTTATTCTCCAATTCATGGATATGTTACAAAAGTGAATGTCAACATCGGAAAATTTGTAAACCCATCCGATGTATTGTTTGAATTGATTAATCCGGATGACATACATGCGGCATTGACTGTTTTTGAAAAGGATATTTCACAGGTGAAAATAGGACAGAAAGTAAAAGTGTCTTTTGCAGATGATGCTACCAAGGAATATGATTGTGAAGTTATATTGGTTACAAGGAATATTGACGAAAGCAGAAGTGGTACTCTTCATTGTCATTTTCTATCTTCCCCTAAGCAATTGTTACCTGGAATGTTCCTTAATGCACGTATCATGGTTGGCAAAACAGATGCCATCACTGTTCCAGAAGACGCAGTGGTTCGCTCTGGTAATAAGCAATATGTTGTGGAATCAATTACTGCCACTAAATTCCAATTACTTGAAGTAACAACTGGCGTAAAGGAAAATGGATTTATTGCAATTGAGTCACAAGGAATAGAAGGAAAGAACCTCGTAATAAAAAGTGCTTATTCTGTTCTAAGCAAATTGAAGAACAATTCTGATGAATAAGAAAACAGAACAATAACTGTTTTTCTCATAAAAGATCCGGAAACAGATGTCTCCGGATCTTTTATTTGTAATCTTCCCTGACAGGACTAAATACATCGAACACTTTGCAATCAGTTGCTGCTATTGCAGAGTGGAGGGTGTTAGAAGGTATTACATGGAACATTCCAGCTGTTAATGAATAGGGTTGCCCTCCAATCATCATATCAAGTTGTCCTTCCAGAATATAAGTTATCTGTTCATGAATATGGCTGTGTTCGGGTAATACACTGTCTTTGTCTATCAGTACAAGTCCCATACTGGCTTTGTCTCCATGTGCATAGTGCCCAATTATACCTGGCACCAAGTGTTTTGCTTTGATATCGGTTAGTAATGACATGATGAAATATTATTGGTTGATGTATTTAATAAAAAAACCCTGGCGGCCGAAGCGGACAGGGCGATGATTTTTATATAGGAACTGAAAATGAGTTGTATGACTCAGGCAATCGTTACTTCTGGAAGCAAATATACATCTTGTATTGCATTTAATAGTGAAATTCCTTCGGCCATTGGTCTTTGAAAAGCTTTTCTGCCACTTATTAATCCCATTCCTCCAGCTTTTTTGTTTATAACAGCTGTTCTTACAGCTTCTGCAAGATCTCCTTCTCCACTTGAAGCCCCACCAAATTGATTAGGCCAGCTCTTCCCATATAACAGTTGGCTACTTGATAGCGGCATAAGTCAATTGGATGGTTGGAACTTAATTCTGTATAAATTCTTTCATCATTTTTTCCATAAGGCGACTCTTTCGTGTTCAATGCTTTAAAGCCCCCGTTATTTTCAGGTAGTTTCTGTTTAATGATGTCGGCCTCTATAGTAACACCAAGGTGGTTGGCTTGTCCTGTTAAATCAGCAGATACATGATAATCGATATTGTCCTTTTTAAAAGCTGGGTTTCTTAGATAGCACCAAAGTATTGTTGCCATTCCCATTTCATGAGCCATTTCAAATGCCTTGCTTACCTCCTGTATTTGTCTTGTCGATTCTTCACTTCCAAAATAAATGGTTGCACCAACCGCAGCGGCTCCAAGGTTCCAGCTTGCTTTTATGGAAGCGAACATGATCTGGTCGAACTTATTAGGATAGGTAAGGAATTCATTATGGTTGATCTTTACAATGAGAGGGATCTTGTGGGCATATTTCCTTGATAAGAAGCCCAAGCTTCCATAAGTAGTTGCTACAGCATTACATCCACCTTCAATGGCCAATTGGATGATATTCTCAGGATCAAAATACATTGGGTTCTTTGCAAAGGAGGCTCCAGCACTATGTTCAATCCCCTGATCAACTGGAAGAATCGATAGATATCCTGTATTTGCTAATCGCCCATGACCATAAAGAGCTTGCAAATTTCGGAGTACTTGAGTATTCCTATCACTTTGTTGCCATATTCTGTCAATGAAATCAGGACCAGGTAAATGAAGCTGCTCCTTTTTGATGGTTGTGGTCTGATGATTCAATAAGTATTCTGCCTTGTCACCTAATAGGTTTTGAATATCTGAATATGTCATATG
Organism: Chitinophagaceae bacterium; assembly: GCA_016721085.1. Taxonomy (GTDB): domain Bacteria; phylum Bacteroidota; class Bacteroidia; order Chitinophagales; family Chitinophagaceae; genus Endoryza. Next base: position 72,626 of record JADKJI010000022.1, read on the forward strand.
AAAAGGTTTTATTCAAGGTAAATCAATATAGCATCTGTTCTCAAACATTAACGGACCGAATTACAAGCATATCATAGTTACGCCGGTATTCTTGAATGTATCCAGGGTCATAAGCTCATTTATGCCTTCTTCCAATGAAACCCTTTTCTGTATTAGTTGTTCAGGATGAAGAGTACCATTTTCTATTAACTCAAAAAATTGCCGGATATTGATGAGCGGCCATTCCATGGCTTCCAATAATTTCCAACTCGTTTGCTATTACTGCTGACATTGGTATTGGTGGGTTGGCCTCACTTCCCGCCAAGAGACCCAGTTGAATATGCCTTCCTTGTTTTTCAAGACTCAATATTGAGTTGGAACATGTTTCCCTGCTGCCTAATGCATCTATGGATACAGTCACGCCAGTTTTTGCTATCTGCCTTACAGCAGCAGGAACATTGCTGATTTTTTTTGAATTGATGGTAGCAACAGCTCCAAATGATTTTGAAAGTGCCAGCTTTTCTTCATCTATATCGATTGCAATAACATTGGCACCAACAGCTATTCCAATCATTATAGCTGATAAGCCTACGCCACCACATCCATGCACTGCCATCCATTCTCCTTTTTTTATTTTTCCTTGTGCCGTTACACCTCTGAAAGCAGTAATAAAACGACAACCAAGTACTGCAGCAGTGGTGAATTCCATTGAATCTGGCAATTTCACCAAGTTGTGGTCGGCATATGCAATCCTTACATATTCTGCAAATGAGCCCCATGCCGTAAAACCAGGTTGAAAATAATTATCACAGATCTGTTCCTGTCCTTCATGCATGTATAAATGGCCATCACTCCACAAAATGGAACAGTAACCCTGTCTCCGATTTTGAATTTTTTTGATATTTGACCCAATTGCTTCGATAGTACCGGCAAACTCATGTCCTGGCACATGCGGTAAATGGATGTCCCCATCATGTCCTTGCCAACCATGCCAATCACTTCTGCATAAACCTGTAGCTGCAACTTTAATCACTACATCGTCGGGTCCGGGAACAGGATCAGGCAGGTTTTCGATACTGATAGGGGACTTGAATTTTTCGTAGTAAGCCGCTTTCATGAAAGGAGGTGTTTTTTCAAATATAACTTACTATGGCTTATTTTGTATGTATCTGAGACCTATGTGATTGACTTCGATCTATTTTCCTCAAAAATGCTGTCATACATTTGCGAAAGCTTTGTTTTAGAGAACAAAATGCTTACCCCATTGTTATCAGGCTAAACATCTACGTATGTCCTTTACGTTTGCGGTTCTTATTTTGATTGTACTGCAGTTTTCAGTAGCACCAAGTACTATATTCGCCTGGTTAACCATTCCTTTCGGGTACAGTGGTTGACAAGAACTCTCAAAAACCATTATCAGGCATTTCAGTGAAATTGCTCCCGTCTGAACGAGGGATGGTTACCGATGCTGCTGCTGGCTACTTCCATTTAAGGATATAAACCTGGGCAACCTATAGTTTGGTTATTACCGGAATCAACTACCAGAATGTTCTTCTTTCCAATATCGTAGTTACAACAGGTAATGAAAACACTTTTACAATTGAAATGGAGCCTGCCATTAAGGTTTGGATTCTGTTGTTGTAAGTGCCAGAAAGAATAATACAAAATATATTTAGAAACTCCACTAAGCGTACAGCGACTTACAGTAGAAGAAATCAAAAGAAACCCAGGTGGTAATTTCGATATCAGTAAAGTGCTTCAATCATTACCCGGAGTTGGCGGTAGGTGGTGCGCGGTTTTCAACGATATTTGTTATTCGTGGTGGTGCACCATGAAAATGTATATGACCGGGATGGAATTGAAATCCCCGTAATAAATCACTTCGGTACGCAGGGTAGTGGTGGCGGTCCACAGGGTATACTAAACGTTAACCTAATTGAAGATGTTAAACTCAGCAGTAGTGCTTTTGATGCGAGATATTATAATGCCTTGAGCAGTGTACTTCAATTCCGTCAGAAAAATGCAAATACAACCCATACTCAAGGTAATGTGCTCTTAAGCGCCACTGATCTGGCATTAACACTTGATGGGCCACTTTCTTCCAAAACAACCTATCTGGCTTCTGTAAGACGTAGTTATCTGCAATTCCTCTTTCAGGCAATCGATTTGCCTATACGTCCGAATTATTGGGACTTTCAATTTAAAGTTCAGACTAAGATAAATAAGAAGACCTCACATCTAGTTTATTAGGTTCTGTGCTACTGATGAATTCAAGTTTGCGGCACCCAAAACTGCCTCTCCTGAAAAATTATATGTTATAAATAGTAATCCGAATATCAACCAGTGGAATTATACAGT
>JADKJI010000023.1 GCA_016721085.1 Chitinophagaceae bacterium
AACTGTGGTCAGTATTTTCTTTAATTGCGTTTCATCAAACACCGTGACTTTTACCGGGTCGTCTTTAACGCTTACCGCCTCTTTGTGGAACACCATGTCGGTAATTCCAAAACAAACGCTTTGCTCTTTGTGATGTGTTTCTCTTTTTTGTGAACAATTGAAATGTAATATCATTTAGATAGACAAAAAAGGTCTGTCAGAATGAAGAATGGTGACAAAATTTTGGTTGGGTCATCGGCTACCGGGGATTCAAAAAAAAAGTGGTAACGAGTGGGAAATGAGGCATGCCTGATTCTTCATCTTTTTCAATCCGTTGCTGAATTTTTTTCAATGCTGTTATCAAGATACTTTGCCAGCACTTTCCTGAATTTTCGTTCCAACCCTTTAAATTAAACCTGATAGCGTGAAATGGAACAGCGGAAGAAAATCGAATACACGAACAATAATACAAGTGAGAGATCCGCTTTGATAGTTACAATCCTGTTTCCTTTTTTATGGGTAGCAACATTCTCAAAATTACTTTTCTGGAGTTTTTGATATACCTCCTGAGCAAAATAATCCTCTATTACACCGATTTTGGCTTCACAGGAGGGACAGAAAAGAAAATCCATTGCAAAGGGATTTTCTTTTTTAATTTCTTCTTCCGTCAGTTCTCTTCCTTTGTATTCTTCAATTGTATCTAGGGTAATGCTCCTGCCAAAAAAAGTATCTACAAACTCATTTTCAGAAAAGGAAAATGTCAGTTCATAATCCCGCTGATTGCATCCTCCTTTATTAATTGCTGTCTTAATCAGAAAATGCGGAAGAATATGAGAGTTCTTTTGTCGCATCTGCTTTGTTACATAAACAGCAAGTTGCCATAATAAAAAAAAATTTATCGCTATCCTTCCAGCGGGTTCAGTGACATTAAGCTACGGAAAAATAGGGATACCCTGATCAATTGGACGATCTAAGTAAAGGGTTGGTTAATAACTATTTGCCGTGCTTTATAGCCATATTAAGTAAATTGAGGATCCTTTATGTCGAAAAAAGAACCATAAATCCATGCAGGATCAAAGAAGCAAGGTAGGATCAAAAGAATTGCCGGCAGTTCAGTATCCGCTGGAATTACTTGCCAAAAAAGAATTGGAGGCGCAGTCAACCTAAAAGGAATTTATTTTCAACTGCTATTTGCCATTCATACGATTCTTACAAGATTAAAGGATGACTCATACCAGTTAGAGGTACGCTTGGAAGGAGGGGTGGAAGATGTTGATATTTTTCCGCAGGACAGTGCAGAACTTTTCAGGTAAAGACTTCCGGGAAAGCCATTGATGCCAGTATGGTTTGGAAACATGAAGGTCTTGCAAAATTTCTGGGAAGCTTATCAACAATTCCAGGAATTGTCATTTTGCATTGTTCATAATACTACACTTACAAAGGACAACTGGAACTGATCGGTACGGCTTCGATCGATGACAATACATTGAATTTTGGTACGATAAATTTACGAAAACTGACTTCAGTATTTCAAAAGAAGAACTCAGGCTGTTTCTTGGCAAGGTTAGCTTCAGTTCATTTTAACGAGCAGCAGTTAACCTTGCTCATTACACATGAACTAATTGAAAGGTTTAATATCAATTCCAGTACAGAAAACTTTTTATACAGGCTTTCTTTTACTGGATTTTGATGCTTGAAGAATCGCCGTGTTTAACCTATGCAGATCTTGTGCAATTGGTACAATCGGTTAAAGACTCTTTTCCTAAATTTCCAACCAACCCCGCCATTCAAAATAATTGGATAAGCGATGTTTCCTACGTGGTTCCGGATACTCAACCGGACACCACATATTTTGACGGGAAAGCGGCCAGGCTCTTTAGATATTGCCCGGCATTTACCCGTCCATCGTCAGCATTGGGAAAGATCTATATTGGATAGCATGGATAAATTCGATATCACTGTCATAAAAAGTTCAAGCGGACAAGGCAAGTCGACTCTAGCATGGCAGGTGGGGTATCATCTGCTTGGAAAGAAATTTAGTGTATATCAACTGAATTATTGCTCAAGTTATAATGAAGCTGTTGCTGTCAGCGATTTTATAGAAAGCAGAATTAAGTTAGGTCAGGTCCCACAATGATAATAATTGATGGAATCAATCTTGGTTTATCTTCTTGGAATGAACTTGCAAAATCACTTCCGGGATAAACCTGAAAAAATTTTGATTACTGCCAGACAGGAAGATTGGGTGAGATATGGAGAAGAACCTGTTGCTCTCAGCCTGAACAGTATTGACATAAGACTCAGTATTCAGGAAGCTAAACTTATATATCACGAGCTTCGAAAAGTAACAGGCTTCATCCACCACCATCCAGACATGGAGCCTGCCTGGGGAAAAAAGTGAATGAAAAAGGATTGTTGATCGAGTATATATTTCTGCTTACCCGTGGACAGATGCTCCATGAACGGCTGGCTAATCAGGTGCGAACGATCCAGAAAGAGGCTGGCAATGCTGCTAAATTGAAATACTCCGCCTTGTTACCCTTGCGGATGTGCTGAATATAAAACTACAGACGCAAAAGTTGACCGCTTTTATAGATCAAACAATTGGGTTTCAAACAGACCGAACAGGAGCTATACCGGGAATTGGAAAAGGAATACTATCTCCAATTCAATGATAAATATGTAGAAGGGTTACATCCTGTGCGCTCAGAACACCTGGTTAGCATATTACATTCTCATATCCCTGTCAGTGAAAGCCTGATAGCATTACTGGCAGTGGTGGACGAGGATTATATTTATGACTTTTTTATTACCGCACCTGTGTTATTTGATTTAGATGCAGACAACGACTTTTATAAAGCGGCGGCGAAGGCAATCGCACAAAAATCGATTGCGGAAATGGTTTACGCAATCGACGGGTTAATGCACCTGGAACCATATCGCTATTGGAAAACTAACAAATCTGTTTTTGACGAAATATTTAATACTGGCGGATCGGAGCTTTTCGTATTTGATATCCCCTTTTCAATCGCTCGACACATTAAAAAATCTTGCAGAAAGCGTAGGCACGGAAAAAAATGCAAATATTCATTACCTTTTAACCCGTAAAAAGATTTGACAGTATATTCCTTAAAAGACTCAGCGCTATACAAATTTGTGGGATATCTAAAGACCTGTTTGGACCAGCGTGGCATCATTTCCAATCCTGAAGGGGTGGCATTCTTATACAAGTGGTTCAAGCAGGCAGGGTATCATTCCCGGACATCATTGAAATAGATGAATCGAGACTACTGGATTTTCTTGCATCAAAAGCATAAGTGAATCTTCCGAACTTTTCATTTTTTTCAGCATTTGCAGACCCGTTGCTTATAAGGAATTTGCTGAAAAAAACAAGAACCTAATTATCGGTTGCATTAAGAAGAAAACAAATACATTGACAATTGAAGAGGCCGGAGAAGATTTTCTTATCCATTACCTGATGGATGAGAATGCAGACAAGGCAAATGAGTACAGCGTGTACCGTATTAACATTGTTCATTCCTTTTTCCTTTTTACGAACATTATTGTACCAAAGCAATCGTTTTACCCTTTCCAAGTCAAGAAGTATATAAAGTGGTGGTCGATAATTCGACAAAAGAATGAAACCAGCCGTTGTAGGAGATGATTTTGAAGTTCACCTGAATCAAATCTGGAGTAAAACGATCATAGACCAGTATAGCGCGAGTTCCTCGTATGAATGGCAGAAACAGCATAGTGAGTTAAGAAAACACTGCGTTGATCTGTTTAAAAAATGTATCCGGCTACTGGAAGCAAAACTGGAAAAAGACAATTCAAGAGTAAATTCAATTGTCCGGGAAGTAATAATGGGAACCACTTTTATTGATCTTGAATCCAAGCTTCGAAATTCCTTCAAACAGCAAGAAATAGTTCGACAAAAAATGTTTGCTACACGGAACAGACTGAGATCACAAACTGGCTATCCTCTGTTCCGGAATTTTATTTCCCAGTTCAGCGGTTTAATTACTTTTGGGAGTTTTCCAAAGGACTCATGCAACTGGCACAGACCGACATACATTTTTTTACGTTCGTTCTCATAGATGATGAACAATATGCATCAGGAGCCTTCCGGGTCAGCGATAGCTATTTCAAAAAGTTCAAACAATACTTTGAAACAGGTCAGGTAGAACAAAACGATTTTGGTAACCCACTACCGCAAACTCCTGACAAGAAGATGCTGGCAACACTGGATGGAATAAAACTAAGGACTCTGGATCCCAAAAAAGAAGACGAGGCTTTTTTCCGCATGATGTTCAATGTGTGGAAACTGGTAGAACACCGACAGCGTTTAAATACTGCAATTGACCCTGAATATCTGTGGTTGAAAGAAGCCGAGGGCGAATACAGAAAGGCTATCCAAGATGATTTGAATACGGCCATTCCTGAGCCAGATACTGGCCTTACTGTTACAAAAGAAGAAATAATGAAAATACTTGATAATGAAAGTAATCCTGGATCAGGCGAAATATGTGAGTTAATGATGAAAAAAGCTCAATTAATGAACTCTATTTAATAACCCATGTCACAAAAGATAAAACTTTGCGCTATTTGTGGTATAAACAATGCGACAACGAGGGAGCATGTTCCTCCAAAGGGAATTTTTATTAAACCAAGGCCTGTTGATTTAATAAATGTTCCTGCTGTTTTGACTGCTATAATTCAACCTCCGCTTCGGATGAAAATTTCAGGGTCTATCTGGGCTTTCATGTCGCAAGACATTCTGATAAAGGAGAACAGCTTTTTAAAGAAGTTATTATTTTCTCAACCAAAAAAAAATATTAAGCTGCGAAAACAAATTATCGTAAGCAACAAACCAGCCCTTTTAAAAACTCCGGGAGGTATTATTGTTGACATGGCTGTAATCGTGCCCTGGGATAGCGACGCCCACGATAAAACGATTGATAAAATAATACGGGGATTATTTTATCACCATCATGGCAAGATCATTGGCTCAAATGCAGAAATCAAAGTCCATTTCTTTAATGAATTCCCCGTTCTCGATATTCAACTTGACAATTACTCCATTGGTTACGGGATCTTCCGATACGGATTCAGAAAAGTAGACGACGCCGAGTATAGTTCAGTATGGTTATTTAATTTTTACAACGGGCATTTAGCAGGCGGATATACAGTAAAAAAGCAGTATGAAACTACCTGAACTTAACAGCGACAATAAATTTCTTAAATCCGTCAGATACGAAACCGGGTATAACCCATTTTCAATTAAGTTTAATAAATCACTTAACGATAAATTATACAAAAAAGCTGTTGCCGGTAATGCAAAAAACAGCACCCTGAATCTTATCCGTGCCGGAGCCCATTTTAATACCACAATTCATGAACCACTATTTGACGAACTAAAAACAGTACACCAAAAATAAATCTTTCTAGCGCCGAACTGTTGGAGACTTTTATCGCTTTCATCAATGAACAGGAGCTACTCAATCAGGAGGAAAAATAGTTTTTCAATTCACTTCAGCAGCCAACCGCACTGGATTTGCAACATGCTTCGACTACAAGAGAAGATATGCCCCAGAATCCGCAGAATTTTACTGCCCTTTCTGAGGCAATTACGGAGATTGGCAATCTTATCTATCGCTACTTGCGTCATGCTCCTGATTATGAGCCCAAGAGTCTTCCTATTAAGGGGCAGGACCTATTTGACTTTCTTACGGCAATAATGAAAGTGACTAACAAATATTATAATCTACAGGCGCATTATGATTGTTGCCTTTATGGACGGTGATATTGAAATAGAGCCTGATAAAATATACTTTGATGCCTGCACGACTAGCCTTTATCTCATTCATCAGATAGCTATTACAATTATCGAGAATCAGCGGCTCAACAGGATGAATTATTTCAAGCACAATTCCTATTATACCGATCTGGCAAAACAGATTGTTCTGTCAGATTCTTCACCCCGAACTCTAAAGGAGGCCATAGTCGAAAATGGATTCATCAAATACCGTTTGAAAAAAAGAACAGAGGAAGACTACGGCATATACCTTGATTACCTGGTATCCATAATCGATTATTATCCCTTTTATTATTCAAAACCATTGGTTGAATTGAGTGGGCTTACCATCAACCAATTACTAAGATTATATAGCGAACTTTCAGGACTTATTTCCAGGCTATATTTTAAAGGTCATTTCAAATATGCCGGGTACGATATTCAAGCCTATAAGCGGTACTTCCTGCCTAAAATAAAGCATAGTGTTTTGAAAAGTTACCTGCTCTCAGTAACACGATGCTCCGAGAAACAAATAGAAACATTTATTAAGATTATTACAATCAATAATTCTACTAACCCTGATCTTTTTTGCACCCAGCTAATCAACCGTGATGATTACTATTTCTTCCCGTACTATGCCATCACTCACCCCAATTATTTCTGCCTTATCGACTATTGGCTTGAACAGGCTGGCGAATCATTAGACCACAGGATCTGCGTTTGAAAAATATTTAAAGACTGAGTTATTGAATATCCAGTGAAGAGTGCAACAAATTCAGTGTATTATTTAAATCAAAGTTTATTGCATCAGATGATAGCGAAGAGCAAATTGACCTGCTGATAGAAACAAAAACAGCATTATTGTCGGTGAAGTTAAATGTGTAAAATATCCTATGCAGAACAGGGATTATTACGGAATCTATGCTTGATGTTCTTCAAAAGCTGCCGCACAACTGGACAGGAAGGCCCAATTTCTGCAAAAGCATCACTTAGATTTTCTTCCGACATCAGTATGCATGGAAAGAAAAATCGTTAAAGTTATTATCCTGAATTTTCCCTTTTCATCAGCACCAAGTAAGGGACATTCCTGTTTCTGACAGTAATTTATTCCTTGCTTATTTTAAGTCCGGCAGGATGGTCGCCAGGTCTTTTGACAACGACAAAATGCAGAAGAAGGATCGGTCAATTATTATTCGACTGAAGATGAATTTTGTGACAATCTCGAAAGTTACCTGCAAAATCATCCAATGGTGACAGCTTATCTTCCATATTTTGAGAAAAGGAATCTTCCTATCAATTGCCCGGACTTCCTGTTATCCTTTTTCAACTATTCAGTCAATCAAAGGAACTGGTAATATGGCCAAAATTTGATCCTACATTGATTGCTCAGCCGGGACTGAGACATGACAGCAAAAGAAGGCCCGCATTATTGCACGCCAGCTTAATTCAGAGGGTCTTCAGCCGTTCGTAAAAACTCAGTAAGATCAGCCTTTTTGAGCATCTCATCTTTGATGACTTTAAAGTCTTACACAGACTCCTTCGGTAAAAGCCTAGGAAATTATTTCATCTTCAAGGTTGCCTTTACCACCCAGCAATCCCGCATGATCAAACGTCCCAACAGGATAATATTTTGGACTGCTGACAAGAAGGACAATTTTGCATTTATCCGTCATCCTGGGCTACGAACTACGGTTTAAAAATTTTGATTTTCCTTTTTTTACTGCACTACTCATACATCTCACTTTTCAGTTTGAATAAAATGATTTAATCTTCACAAAACTATTTCGCAATTGCTGTATTCGCCCATTCAGATTTGAACAACTGTTTTTTGAGGATCGCAGAGAAACTATCTTTATGATTCTTCCCAGATTGCTAAATCTGCAACCGGCAAGATGTACAAACGTAGCACGTTTGGGGCATCTTGCCCTTCACTCCGGAGTCGTTTCGGGTGGGGGAAGACGAGCAAATGAATAGTGAAAATGATTTGTGTGATGGGAAAAGAAAAAGTCCGATCTATTTGGCCTGACCATTCGGCTGAATGAAGATGAGGACAAAAGATCCAAAAACATTTTGAAAAAACGACTGCAAACTCTCTGAGCAGTTATGCCCGCAGGGTGGATTACAGGAGCCTGTAACGGTTCTTTATCGAGCTGAATCCGCAGATAATTTCCTGGCAGAAATAGATCCAAGCTAAAAACGAACTCAATGCAATTGGCAACAATTTTAATCAGGCTGTAAGAAAGCCATACTCTCGACGATATACACGAGATCAAAGCTGGTTATTGCGTAACGATCCGGCAAAGGGAAATGTTTCTCCAAAAGACTGGTGAAATAAAAGAGAAGCTCACCCAAATCTATCAGCAATGGTCACAGTCGTAACCGTACCAGGACCATACAGCGGGCGCCAATTATAATGAGCAAAAAGTCCAGAAAGGCAATGCAGAGTGCATTTATGCCCATGACTTCCTGAATGACACTGAGAAGATGAATTTTATGACAAACTTCACCGTTTTGAGCAGCAGAATTCCATGAACACAAGAGCAACTACCAATACGCTGCATGTATCGCGTTTTGATCCTTCCGAAAGATTGTCAAAAGAAAAACTAATTAGACCGCAAAGGTTTATATGGATAAAATTGGGTTTGGGAATCAGCCTTACCTCGTCTATATCCATTACGATGCAGGCCACCCACATATTCATATTGTTGCGACCAATATTAAAAAAGATGGTAAAAGGATCTCACTTCACAATATCGGACGCAATCAATCCACCAAAGCAAGAAGGGAAATTGAACAAATGTATAATCTGGTAAAGGCTGAAGATCAAAAGAAAAAAACTGGTCATGAAATAAAGGTAGTCAGTGCCCAGCGGGTGCATTACGGAAAGTTAGAAACAAAGAAAAGTATTACCAATGTATTGGATCATGTGCCGGTCGATTGGAGGTACAGTTCGATGGCTGAACTTAATACCGTCCTGAAACTCTACAATGTAGTGGCCGATCGGGGTAAGGAGGAAGGATTATTTATAAAAAAGAGGACTGGTATTTCCGTGTACTGGATGAAGGGAAACAAGGTTGGCGTACCCGTGAAAGCAAGTTCCATTTACAGTAAACCTACACTTGACAAACTGGAAAAAGGTTCGCAGAAAATGAAAAATTGAAACCTGAATATAGAAGGCATTAAAGACTACTATTATTGACTGGATTATGCTAAAGCACCCAAAGACCTTGAAGCCTTCCGGCAAGCGCTGCAAAAAGAAAAGATCAGCCTGGTGATCCGCCAAAATGAAGCAGGGCAAATTTACGGGTTGACCTATATCGACCATAATAACAAAACCGTATTAAACGGAAGCGATATTGGGAAAGACTATAGCGCAAAAGGAATCCAGGAAAAATTGAGGTCGGAAAATCTTGCGACAGATAAGCAGGTGACGAAAAAAGCATGATCTGCCTGATCAAAAACACAATCATTGAAAAATCCAAAAGGTAGAGGAACCGCTTGATCAAAATATCCAGCAAACTCCTGATAAAACACTGGAAATACTGACCGGTACCAGGGAGCATCACAGCCATATTCCTTAAGTGAGCTTCGGAGAAGAAAAAAAGAGACGAAATAATAAATAGTAAATACTTAATGTCATGCAAGCCGGGAAAACGAACAAGGACTAAGAAAGATCATTGAACAGACAAGGCTGATCGCAATAGCGGTGCTATTGCTGCATTTTATTACTACTGTTATAGGTCCTTTGATGAGTGGAACTTACCAACGAAATATCGGACAGGCTATTAAAGAATATACAAGCAACAGATCTTTTTTTCTAGCCTGCAAAAATCAAAACTAATAGCCCTTGGATTTTTGATTATTTCTCTTCTAGGTGCAAAGGGAAAAGAAATGAGAAGCTCACGTTTAAACCCATCATCGCATATTTAATTACCGGATTAATTTTATTTTTTTGGCAGTTTTCTTTGTTTACATCTGCAGCAATCGGTAACTACACGCACGTTTTGTTATGTTGCCGTGACTTCACTTGGATTTATTTTCATCCTTACCTTGAGGACAGGCTATTGGTTCGGCTGTCCGGTAAAAAAAGTACTTTTGTTTATTGTTTATTTTTTTGCGTAGTAACTCAAAACTACCAATTTGGGGAGTTCCATCGACCTCCTTTTTTATTTTAAAAGAATACTTTTCCCGGACAGTAGTAGATTTGTACCAAGAATTTTCAAAAGTGTCAACCGTAATCGTCTGGAAATCAATACGCCCATTCAAAGGGTCACAGAATAAAGGGTTTGAACAACTCTGCTTTCAGCTGGCTATGCGCTTGCATGGAACGGAAGGCTATTTTACAGAAGTGGATGACACCGGAGGAGGCGATGGTGTTGAGTTTTACCAGCGCAGGAAAAACGCCAAGGAATGGGGGTGGCAGGCAAAATTTTATGATGGTTCCGTGCGGTTGAATCTTTCCGGAAGAAAGCGAAAAATAATTGAATCGCTAAGCGTGCTCTCCAGAATCACCCGGCGCTTGAACGGTGGATCTTGTGCACCAATTCACAGTTCACGAAGGAAGAACAAAAGTGGTTCGATACTCAACTGAAATCACATATCCCCAGAAATAGAAAAGTAACACTTGAACATTGGGTGAAGGGAAGATTCAGGGAAAGCTTGATCAACCGGAATGCATTGGAATAAAATGCGTTCTTTGGTGCCCTTCAGCTTACTTCCGACTGGTTTCAGGGTGCTTTGATAAGGTGGAAAATCTAGTTGAAGGAAAATACTTACACGAACTCCATACCAAGGATCATCAGCTATATTACGACTACCTTGGCCCCCTGCTTGTTAGCGACGATTTCGTTAAGAGATGTAACGGTAGGTCAGGCATGTTGAACAACAGTTTGAGGAATTTGGCAAGGCCGTCGAAACTATAAAGGGTCTGCGTCTTACTGACATGGAATGGCCTTTCCAAGAACAGTATTTAGCAACCTGTGAAGAGGCGAGATTGCTTCTTCAACATACGGTTTCACAGGTAAAACAAATCCAAAAGCTGATAACGCCCAATACTATTAACGAAGTGCGGCAATATCAAGCAGAAACATTCAAAAAGCCTATTGAGGAATGCAAGGAAAGACTATTCAACTTTTACCGGGAACATGGACCAGAATTCAAAAAAGACTATGTTCCAAAAGATGACAACGACAAAGGTCGTTTGCCTACTATAAGGAATAAAGTACACGATCCGATTTACCACATGGAAAAGATGATGGAGGAAATATCCTATTTCATTAGCGATATTGGTATGTCCGACAATCATCATCAGCACTTACTTGGCAATGCAGGAATAGGGAAAACGCATATATACCAGCATTGCCAGAGATTACCTGGACGCAAAAAGCCTGTTATTTTCATTCCTGGTATTAAGTTCACTGAATACAGCAATATTGAAACCCAGTTTCTGGAATTGCTAGACATCAAATCAAAGTATTCATTCAGTGAATTCCTCGATACATTAAACTCGCTTGGAATTCTTTATAATGTACGAGTCCCTCTCATTATAGATGGGTTGAACGAGTCCGTAAATGATAAGGGATTGCTCAATTCGCGGTGGAAAAAAAGATATACGCGGGCTGGAGCAGCAGGCCAGTAGATATTCGCACGTCGTGTTGCTTACCACCTGCCGGCGCAGTTATCAAAAAGAAATATGGCCACAAGATAATAAGTCCAATATTTATAATTATTACAGGATTCATGATGAGGATAAAAAGGAAATGATCCGTAAGTATTTTAATAAGTACAGGATCATTTGCGATCTTACATATGCGTCGCTATCACATTTTCTAATCCTCTTTTCCTTAACATATTCTCTCAAGCCAAATCAAAGCCAGGTGAAGTTGTTTATCTCCAATTGGGGAACGATTCCATATTTGATATATTCGGCCAGTTTGTTTCCAAATGCGATAAATCAGTATATGACAGGTTAATTTCTTACGGTGGTTCTCCGGGAAAGAAAGTACATCCGTTGCCAGCCGGTTTACTGGAGCAATTGGCAATAAATTGTGGGAGAAAAATTCAAGATCACTTGATATAGACATTTATCGAAAGGTGTTTAAGAGCGGAGGAGAGCCCAATTATGCGATATCTAAAGGCCAAAGCCCTTATTGATGAAGGGCTCTTGCTGGTGAGAGACTGGGGCATAGAGGGTGAGAATGTAGGGTTTACTTTTGACATGATCGGCGGTTTTGTTATCGCAAATTATCTGATAGAGGTGCATAAATCAAATTTGAAAGTATTTATCACCTCAAAAAATTCATTGACCGGCTTGTCTCGCAGAACTATAAAACAAGACATCCGCTTGCCGAAGATATTCTGGAGTGTTTTATTGCTCTTGTCGCCATAAAAACAGGAAAACAACTTATTGACTTTGTTCCCCGAGAAAAGAAATTTCATCAACTCGCCAACGACTCATTTTTCACATTTTTCAAAATATCGGGCAAATTTATTCGCGCAAAAGATGTTCGAAGAGTCGGTTTAGTCTTTGACAGATGGATCGCAGAGCATCGTGTTATGATGATGGAGAGAGCCAGTGAAATATTCTTTGTTCCATCCCATCCGTTGAATTTCTTGTTCTTTTCAAAAAAGCTTTTTTCACTTTCCCTTACACAAAAGGATCTTTGCTGGGGTGAATTTCTGCGCAACCGTGATGAAACCTACTTAATGGGCATTGTAGAGGAATTTGAATTAAGAAATGCCCCGGGTTATTTTTCTCCATACCTGAACAGGAAGCTGTTAATGATATTGTTGCTGAGTTCCCGGCCTGGGCACTGAGCACAAACATGATTTTTTACAGAAAGGAAGTCAGCAAAGCATTATTTGTATATGGACGAAAGCATCCGCAGAAATTCTTTGACCTTTTCTCAAGGTTCCTGAAAGCTGATGACATATATGTACGGGAAAAATGATGAGCATTGCTTTTGGTCTCGTTTCAGCAGCCTGCAAGGAAAAAAAGTAGTAGTGAAATCGTGATTCGGATTGTTCAACTGACATACCAGTTATTTTTTAAACCACGAGCCTCTCTTGCTACTACCCATATCCTCCTTCGGGATTACGCGGCCCAATTGGTCGAAACAGGATACCGGACCTACCCTGAATTAGAAAAAGATATCGATATCCGGCTCATTCGGGGGCCATATAAGAATGGGGGAATGAGAAGATGGGAATCGGTCAGTGATAAAAACAAGAAAGAATACAAAGAAGGAAATTCGCTCGTTGACTTTTCTTTGAAAAGATCATCTTCCACGCCTGACTAAATCTGATGTTTATAAGCCCAACGAAAAGCAAAACTTGCAAAAGGTCGATTGCTATGGCGGGCATACGGCCTGGGTACCAGTTCAAAGATTTTGCAGATATTGATCAGCGGATTGCTCGTTGGAACGGCTACGGTAGAGATGATAAGAAGGTAGAGAAGTATGGCGAGAAATATGTTTGGATAGCTTATTATGAGCTAGCCGGGTACATGGATGACATTGGTATCCTTGAGCATTACTATGAATCTGACCAGCCAATCCGGATGTTTGGTCATGAGTTTGACCCGACATTTCCGAATCCCTTACCCCAACGTCAGTATTTCGAGAAAGATATCATTGGTAACCGAAACATTCCAATCCGGGCTTGGCTTCAAAGTAACAACGTACCCGATGTCAAGGAAATATTAATTGTCAATGACCTGACGGATGAGAAAGAGAAATATGTTTTGATGGATTGTCATAAATCACAAACAGATGAAGTGGCGCAGCGCCAAGTATTTTTTGGCTTACCTCAATCTTTGTCAAAAAGGATATGCTCGCTGCAGCTAAGAAAGCTGTTTTGACCAAGAACGTAACTGGCGAGGTGCAGCCCCAGTATCATGAAACGATCTTTTAATGGAGAATATCCTAATTCAGAGTATTTTCCAAAGCTTGCAAAACGAGAGATCGAGTTGGTATTTACCAAGAAAAAGTGAAGTGCCGGTATTCAAAGGAAGTGATTTATCCCAATAACTGGCCACTATCACAAAAGAAACAAGATGAAGTCTGGAAGGAACTGGAAGAAAAGTATTCATTTCGTGATGAGTTTCGCAATCGTGGTTTTCAAAAGAATACACAAACGAAAAGGAGAACTTTTGGGTCCTGTTCATATAAGAATTGTTTATTCCAGTCTCCTGAAAACCTCGATACAATAATCAAAACTGAACTGAAAAAGCGGAATTACGAAATACGAACCAGATACAAATATGTTGACGAATGGGAAAAAAGTGACAAAGCCTGTTGAAATATTCATGCCTGTAATCGATTCCAATATCGGGACAACTATTGCCAAAGAATTGGCTGAAGCGCTCAACCTAGATTCAAGACCTGGTACAACTGGATCTTTTTGAAAGTAATGGTAAACGCGCATCCATTTCCTTTCAATTCGAGACAAATACAATAATAATCATAGGTTCCTATACCTCCGAAAAGATTTTGCTTGATCTATTCCTGAAAAACAGAAGTTCATATTCTTTTGGAGTTTGAAGGAGAGTGGAACCATTGGCTGTTGAATGGATTTATCCAGCACATGGAAAAACCACATTGGCGAAAATTTTCTAAGACAATCGACTATTCGCACAAGTAATTCTAAGCCTAAAAAAATCGAAAAAATTAATTAGTCTTTCCACTAATTAGACCGATTTTTCTATCATATATCGTCAAAGATGCCGGCGATATAACCTCCAATGAGATCCCTCTACAATCTCGCTGGCATCCGATTCAGATTTCATGTCGAGTAAATAATGAATTGGTGTAACAAACGAAATAGGTTCTTCGCCAGCCATTATGTTCATGCAACTTGAATTAACCCCAATTTCCTTCCCTTCTTTACATACTGGCCCACCACTTGTTCCATGATCAAAGAACATGGTTGTCTGGAAACACTTTTTTTTACCAGCGGGCTTTCATCAACCAGGTCAACCAGTTTGCCGGTAGACCAATTACCCCGGAAAGAAAAGGTATGTTTAGGCTCATTATTCTCAAGGAGTGTATTGGGGTAGCCGAAAGTCAGAACTTCTTCATTTGCGACAAGCTTTTTCTTAAAAGACAGCGTTAGCGGAGGGGCCAGTTCATATTCTTTGGGTATTGCCATCCCGTCATAGCCTTCTCCAAGCATTCCAATGGCAATATCGGCGCTCGGATGATATTTTAATTGCCGGACAACCCGAGTCACAGGTTCATCAGAAGAAAGCTTTTGAATGGCGTAATAGTTGGGGTAGCCATTACCATTGTTGTCAAAAAGGACGTGCCTGGCGGCCACAAAGCCACCCAACGGCGTAACGAAACCCAGTACCCAACATTTGAACTTCTTTAATTCAGGGATGAAAATGATGATAGGAAATATTGCCTGCTCATCATTAAACTGTAGTCCTGAATCTGTATTTAGCATAGAGGCAATCTAAAAAAATACCTGAGTATCCATATTCGATTGGAAAAATTCGGAATTTCTTAGTTCAATAAAAAAAAAATTTGTTGATAAAAATGGTCATTCAGCAATTGAACATCCGATCGCTTTTCGTACCTTTATATTGGATTTAGAGTGCTTTTGGGGTCGCTGGAGAGATGAATTCGGGCATTCTGCATTTTAGGCTTTTGTAAGGAATTAGTTGTCAAGAGATAAAAGATACTGGCGGGCCGTCCGGTCCGCAAAAGTCCAGAGAAATCTGAGATTTTTTTTTTATGGCCCATTATGTCTACATATTAAAAAGCGATTTTGATGGTTCCTTTTACAAAGGTTACACTACACAACCATTAATTAGACTGCAACAGCACAACAACAAGGAATCGGAATATACTTCTACTAAAGTTCAATGGAGTCTTATTTATGTAGAAGAATTACTACAAAACGAGAGGCCTTAATAAGGGAAAGAAATCTAAAGAAGGCTTCCTTGGATAGGCTCAGCCAACTACTGGATCATCCCAAAAACATTGTAAAAAAAATTCTTGATCAGTTGGGTTAGAATGCCGCCTTGTCATCCCCACAGCAGTGTGGGGACGGGTTCGAGTCCCGTTCGGTCCGAAAGAAGTCTCAGAGAAATATGAGACTTCTCAGTTTTTTAGAATAAAAAAAAGCCAGGACCTCTCCGATCCTGGCTAGAAATGCCGAAAACGATTTCTTAATAAATTATTTACTATCTCTCTCAGATTTCACCAATACGCCAGCAGCAGTAAAAGTGGCCTCCCAGGCAATACCATTCCTTAAGAAATGTGCTCTCCAGTTGCCATCACTCCTCAATTTCCATTGGCGGACAGGAACATTTCCGAAAATAGAAACGAAGGAATTCATTACAGCAGCAGGTGGTGTAGCCTTAATAGATTCGATACTTTTAGTTGATGATACAACAGCCATAGATTCAGTTGAGAAACTCATGGCAACAACAATTAACGCAGCGGTAAGCAAAAATACTTTTTTCATGACTTGTGATTTTATTGATTTTAAATACGGCATTCGATTATTGGTAACCGCCGAATGTAAAGTTGTAACCGTAATCAAAAATCAATTTCTCACAGAACACAAATAATGCCCTTGATTTGATACTATAAATCACTTTATTACAACCAACCAAATTTCTCAATCAGCTTTTCCTTCCTGTTCCTCGCAACAGGAATCATAACATCATTTGTCATCTCTATATAGTTGCCATCACCCCTTACATATTTACGAATCTGATCAAGGTTCACTAAATATTGCCTGTGTACCCGAAGGAAATTTCTTTCTTCCAAAATCTCCTGAATATCACCTAATGTTTTTGAAACAAGATATTGCTGTCCATCAGAAATGAAAAAACGGGTATAATTGCTTTCCGCCATACAATACAGCACCTTACTGATTTCAGTAAACACCACCCCATTCTGATAGGGAAGAGCGATTTTCTCTGGCCACTGCTTATCAGAATTCTGCAACTGTTGTTTTACTGATTGAATCTGTTGTACCCTCGGACGGCTTTGAGATGCTTTTTCAACCACCCTCTTTAACTCCTTACCATCTATTGGCTTTAATAAATAATCCATTGCATTAAACCGAAACGCCTTTACGGCAAATTCATCATAAGCAGTTACAAATACCAGGCTGAAATCAATATTCGATAGCTTTTCCAACAACTGAAACCCATTCATTACCGGCATTTCGATATCCAGAAACACAATATCTGGTTGATAAGTTCTTATTTTCTCTAACCCTTCAACACTCTCTGTACAAGAGGCCACAACATCCACTTCCTTACAATACATTTTAAGCTGTAATGCTAATAACCTAACACAGTCAGGCTCATCATCTATAATAATCGCTTTCAACATACAGTTATATTAGAGTGGAATATCCAGTATAATTTTTGTGCCGCTACTATTCCCATCGCTATCTTTTAGATCCACTATGTCTACTTCAGTCTTTGTTTTATAGATTTGATTCAACACCTCTAATCTTTCAGAAGTCATTTTAAGTCCAAATGATTTTTGGACAGTTGCAGACTTGCTCTTGTGCTCCATAGCTTTTTCCCTGCCGATACCATTATCTGAAATTTCAACATGAAGAAGAAACTCATTAGGTTGAGTAATGTGAATAGATATCGTACCTCCACCAGGTTTATGCATCAACCCATGCCAGATAGCGTTTTCAACATAAGGCTGAAGCAATAAAGGAGGCAACTCAACATATTGCTGATCTATTTCAGGGTCCACAAAAAGATCGAATTTCACTTTTTCCTTAAACCGCATCGATTCCAATTCAACATATAACTCCAAAGTTTCCAATTCCTTTTTCAAGGTAACCTTGCCTGTCCTTGAGTTTTCAAGCACTAACCTAATAAGCTGAGAAAATTTTGTGAGATATGCCGACGCTGTACTAGAATCATTTTCTAAAGTGTACAGCTTAATGGAGTTTAAGCAATTGAAAATAAAGTGAGGATTCATTTGAGCCCTTAGTGCCACCATCTCTGTCTCTGCGATTTTCATCTCGAATTCAGCTTCTAATTGCTTTACTTTCTGAACTTCTATTAATTTATTCTGAATCTGCAATTCATTTGTTCGCTGTAATAAAGCCTCTTCTAGCGATTCCCTGTAACTCCGTTCTAATCTGTTTTTCTCTTCCACTACTAGCTTGCTACGATAGCTAATGGCAAATGAAAAACAAATGGCCTCGATAGTCAAGCCCAGTAATAGGAAAAATATAGCGAAATTGATTACCAGGAATAACTCAGGGTTCATATCCGTAGACGGTTCATAAATGCGTAATAAGGGCAAGCACCATAGTACCAGCAAACTGGAAATACCAATAAACAAAAACCATTTTACACGGCTCTTGCTCATGGCCGCCAATACCAATAACACAATATTCAACAGCATAATTGGAATGGGTACAAGTAGAATTCCATAATAATCCTTATTAAACGGAAACCATCCAAAACGAACTTCTAATAGCTGAATCGCCATTTGAAACAAACAGATAAACACTAATACTTTTACTAAAAGCCAGCCTTTTTGAAATGCTGCTTCAATTGAAGAATATCCCCAATAAAAAACTATACAAAACTGGAATCAGGTATATAAAAATGGAAAATATCAGATCATGAAAAAAAGGAGAAAACATAGCCATCCCTAACCTGATATCCATCCAATGTAAGCCTGAGAAAAAAGCAGCTATGCAATAACTCAGATACCATAAATAAGCAGAATCCTTGTAGAGAAAATAATGATACAATGCGTAAGCACCTACGAAAAAAAAGCAGCCCACCATGGCAGCCATCAACAGAAAAAGATATCTGGCAGCAAATCCGTTTTCTACCTCTTCTGTTAATCCTGTGAAAACAGTATCTAACTTTATGAATGGTGGTATCAGATGGTTCTGACGATCTTCAGTACGGAACCAATAAACGCATGTCGAATTGGGTTTTTGTAAAATAGTGAGTTTCCCTCTTGCATAAGATACCGGGCTTTCACCAGGTAAATCAATATAGGGCTCGTAAGCCCCACTGCGGAAAAGCAAACTGTCCGCATTATACAATCTGGTAAAACAGTGAACTGAACTCAGCCACAAACGTAGTGTATCAGTATTGCTCGAATTTCGAAGCACAAATTTGAACCATTGAACTACCAATGGCCTGTTGGTGAATATCTGACCTCTCAATTCTTTCGAATAGGCTTTGAATTCTTTCGTTTTAATTTCATCAAAACTCAACTCTTTATCAGATACCTCATCGTAAAACAAACAGTAATCTTCTATCCCCATTGCTTTCTTCCAATTGGGTTGCCCATCAAGCGTTAAGGTGTCCTGCGCATATATATGCGTGAAGCAAATAACAGAAAGATATAATATGAAAATCACCTGCTTCATAGTTCCATTCAATTACCCTAAAATACCCATAAGAAACAATTCAGTCTAAATTATTGAGTGAATAGTAGCTTTTTGAGGGAATTGCAAGTAAGTGCCAGTTCAGCCATTTACTAAAAGTTAACCGCTTCCTACTAAATATTACTTCTTATCAACTAATGCATATATAAACAGCTATAAACTCTTTCCATATTTACATGCCAACTAAATAAACCTTATAATTCAAAATAATCAGGCATGCTAAAGAAAATTCTTAAATGGACAGGCATTCTTATAGGAACCTTAGCCATATTACTGCTCATATTCTATACAATCGCTTATTTTAATATTGAGTCGCGCGCCAACAAAGTCTATTCAGTAAAGAAACAAA
This sequence comes from Chitinophagaceae bacterium, assembly GCA_016721085.1. Taxonomy (GTDB): domain Bacteria; phylum Bacteroidota; class Bacteroidia; order Chitinophagales; family Chitinophagaceae; genus Endoryza. The sequence continues at coordinate 19,524 of JADKJI010000023.1, forward strand.
AACTCATAATACCATCCGATTCGGCTTCTTATGAACTGGGAAAACATATTGCTGCAATTAAGGCTTGTGATGATTGTCATGCAGGCGGAGGAAAAGTGCTGTTCGATGAAAATATGCCCATATTATCGATAAATAGCCCAAATATCACATCGGGGAAGGGGGGCATTGATTATAGTGACGAGGACTGGGTAACTACTCTTCGTCATGGAATAAATAAAGAAGGAAAATCCCTTTGGTTCATGCCAGTAAAGGAAACAACCGCCAGTTTAAGCAATAAGGAATTGGCGGCGTTGATATGTTATATGAAAAAGCAACCGCCTGTAGATAAGACCCATCCTAAAAAAGAAATAAGACCATTAGGCAGGATTATTTCATTCTTAAATAAATTCCCATTACTATCTGCAGAGGAGCTGGATCATAATGCAAAATATGTTGATGACATAAAACCAGAAGAAACGGCTGCTTATGGAGCCTACCTCGCAGCAATATGCATGGGTTGTCATGGATCAAATTTCAAAGGAGGACCTGGACACGGACCTGGTCAACCTGATATTCCCGACCTTACCCTCTCTGGCAATATGGGCAAATGGAATAGCGCCCAGTTCGTAACCGCTTTACAAACAGGTAAAACACCCGAAGGAAAAATATTATCCGACTTCATGCCGTGGAAATCATTTGGAAAGGCTCATAATGAACTTGAGTTAAAAGCCATTTATCTTTTCCTTCATGAATTGAAGTAATAACTCTAATCCACCATAGCCTTTCCATTATTAAATTGGCATCTGGGTAAAAGAAAGCCTAGATGCTGATTTTTTCCAGATAAGGCTTAAGATGTTCCGGCTTATAAAAAGCCCGGTATTCTTCTATAGCCTTACTCTCTTTACTGCAATAAGTCTCTACATAAAAATGAGGTAACTGAAAAAGAAATACCATCTGCTCGTCCAATAAGCGCTGTGCAATCGGCACGCCTTCGTGCAATACGGTGAATCTCTTCTCGTCCTGCGGTAACACAATGAATTCTGATAGTTTCATACTTGCTGATTTTAATAGCGTTAATTAAAAAAGCAATGAAATAACCTGAGGCATCAGGATTGACCCTGACTAACAAAATCAACGAACTGTGAGGCAGATACTGTAACAATAAAATCGTGACTGAACTTCGAGGCCGTAGAATAACAGCGCAATGTAGATTACAAATTTATGGGGATTCCTGGCTTTCAAAAAAATATATTTCCTGAAAATCCCACTCTAAAATAATAACAGTATAAGCAGTTCAATTATTGTGCCCACAGCAAAGTTTACTCTCCCAATCTGCCATTTCTTTCTAAAAAGCAATAGTTTAACAAAACCACATTTTTGTACCCCTTCCCTTAGATGCATAAAAAAACTGCCAGCCAGGCACAACCTGAACTGACAGTCATTAAAATAGATTTTCTTTTATAATTATCCCCTCCTGCCCTTTACAGCTCCGCGTGCTCCTGCACCTCCACCGCCTCTGCTTGGCGCGGGCATAGGTCGTGCCGCTGGCTGCCTTTGCTGACGTTGATAATTATTGGTTCTGTTATTACTCCGATCCCTCATCTTACTTTCCCTGTTCATAGTACCTGTGTTTCCACTCGGTGCAGGCTTCCAACTCTTATTTCCATCACCCCTTTGATTCCAGTTACCCTTATTATCTTTCTGGAAAACATTTCCACTCTTATCAGCAAATATGTTGTTAGCACCAGTAGAAGGCCTTGCCGCTGGTCTGCTATTGGGGTTCCTATTGTTACTTACTGCCCCACCTCGATTTACATCCCTCGTTGAAACACCTTTCCTTTTGTTATAGATATTAGTGTGATTGTTGTTTAATGGTGATATTATTGTTACCAACGTGCACTGGACGTCTGTTACCATAATAGCCACCGCCACCACCATAATACGGTGGACGGTAATAAGGTGGACGATAGTAAGGAGGACCAAACCATCCACCTCCATAACCACCATAGCCTCCGAAATGGAATCCTAAGTGCATGAATCCCATATTTACACCCACGCTCATACTCCATCCTGTCCATGGATTATAATGAAACCCAAAACCCCAGGTAACAGGTCTTGGATAATAGACAGAGCCATACCATGGATTATAATAGAAACCAGTTCCATAAACTACCGTTGGGCCATAAACGTAACAACCCATATATCCAGGAGTATAGCCAACATACACATATTGAGGGGTGCTTTCATAAACATATACGTACTTGGTATTATAGGCTTCACTGGTAGCAGGTATCTTGTCTACATCTTTGGGTCTGTCATTAGCTACTGACCATGGACCGTTCGGACTATTACCTATAAACCACACTCCATTCTCTAAAGCAAAATAGCTTCCACTGGCATCTTTCATCACCGTTACGCTGGAGTTTTCAGCCAATTGCAATGAGGTGTTTTCTATAGTCTTGAATTTTGGGTTGCCATCATAAGTTACAGTTACAGTTGCGGTAGCCCTATCCACTTTTGCTGTTTGAGGAATTTCAGCATCTATCTTTGCTTCTTCCGCAGCATCTGTTCCTGCAACACTTGCCAACACTTCATCCTTATCAGAGCCTTCAGGTATCTTGGCAAAGTCTTCAGGTAATTTATCAGCTTCAATAAATTCCCACGGACCACTAATTGTTGCTCCTGAATACCATCTTCCAGCCAACAATACATATGTCTTCTGCGAATTGATATCCTTGAAAATATGGTTTAAGGAATTTGAAACATATAACAGCGAAGTACCTGAAATGGATTTATAATCTGCAGCACCCTTAGTTTGTAATAATTCAGCAGGCTCCGTGCTCACAATGATTTCTGTTGCCACAGGTTTTTCATTCGTTTCACCACTGGCGTTTTCCTTTTCCTGCTTTTTGATCTGTTCATCAATTGACTTCACTTTCTTTGAGAGCTTACTATTAGGAGACCAACCACTGGTAACAGCAGCGGACTTATACCAGATTCCTCCAGTATACATATTCCACTGGTTGTCTTCCTTAAAAATCAGGTAGGGAGAGTTCACTACCCTTTCAGCATCCAGATCCTTATCTTTTTGGATCTTGGGTTCACCATCAAGAAGTACAAGTGTTGTAGGCTTGTCTGTATATAAAACTTTTGGTGCCTTATTATTGAACTTCTCGTTTCCACTAGAGGCATTTTCCTTTTTGATGGTGGCTACAAGAGCATCCAATGAAATCTCTAACTTCCATTTCACCACTTCTGTTTCCAATAAACGGGAGAGTTTCTCTACTTTGGACTGATCTTCCACTCCAGAGAATTTTGCATTGGTAACTTTTACAGATTCAAGGTCTGCCATTCGGCTATCCTTATCTGTATTCATTATGGCTTCAAAAAAGATGGCACCAAATACAGGCTCATCCTTACTGTTTTGCTTTACAGAAACCGCTGCTCTACCAGTCAACTTATTACCGGTCAAATTATCTGGCTGAGGTTGATAAATAGTCACTTTACCACCAGAAGATAAAGGTATCTCCCTTGGCCATACATTTTGTGAAATAGCGATGCCGCTAATAAACATTGTCAAAAGCAGCAACAGATGATTCTTACGCATAGTTGTCTTGATATTATATTCTTATTTAGTTGCAATTACAAATCTGACCTGCAAGTTTACATTTCCCATAGAAGATGATATAAAGAAAGGTCAGGAGAAAGTGTCACAAATATAAACTTTGTGGTTATCATGAATCATAATTATTCGCTGAATAATAAATTGGCGAATGCATGAACAGTGTTGAAGAATTTTCTTGCCTATTCGCAAAATATTTAAACCAAAAAACAACAATCAATCTACTGACTTGTTTTCCTGAATATCTTATATCCAACACCAAACTCTACCCAATCAGCTGTGGCTCCTTTAAATGTCTTCAATCCTAATTGACCAAAGAACCGGTTATTGAATTCATATCGTACTGCCGGTCTTATATAAGTGTTTCCCTTTAACTCTTTACCGATTCCACTAAGATTAAATCCTATCTGGAATTTCACTGTCAGTTTCCAGAACATGAAATCATACCCGATATGCGCTCCAGGGAAAAAGCTGGCTCTGTCCTTCTTATTAAGCGGATTTTGCGCGGTGTCTTTTGCACTAGGGTCAATAAAAGCATCAAAGCCTACAGTGGCTCCATGAAACGTATTGAATTTGTGCTGGTACTCTAAAACTGTTGAAGAGGTAATATAATGTTTGTTTGTACCCGCATCTATTGGGTTCTGAACTTTACCAATAGCCTGATAAATAGAAATATTATCTTCTCTTATTCTAGCCGCTTTTTCGTATTTACCAATAGTAGGTCTTGCTTCCAGAATAGTTGTTGGATGTAATGAATTGTCAACCTTCCGTTGCATAGCATTGAAATTATATCGGAAACCAGCGCTCACCCCAGCCATATTCAATCCCATATTAGGTGTTACAGTACGACCGTTACTGAAATGTGTCATATCAAATCCATACAACAAATCCACCTCCCTGTTGAGTCTGTATTTTCCTCCTGTGTGCAAAGCAAAATACACGGCGAACCTGGCCCCGATAGCATCATTGATGCTATTGTCTTTGGGATTATAAGGCTTCAAATTATAGGTAAGTCCTAAAGCCGGTTCTATTTGCAAAATATTTCTCTTACCTCTTGTAACAGGAAATGTAATAAATCCGAATAAAGCGTGAGGATTTCCGAAAATCTCTGTATCACCTACATAGCCGCTATACCATCCAATTCCATAAGAGGGATAATTATAGCGCTTTTCCCAATCATGCTTTCCTTTGGTTTGCCAGCCGGTACGTAATTCTATGGAACCATAACCATTTGATAATTTATCTCCCAGAGTCTGCCCTGTATAAAGATGGTCTCCCGTATGTAATTTAAGACTGAAGAACTTAAACGACCCTTCATTAGGGTCTTTTTGAGCTTGAAGGTCTTGACAAAGAAAAAAAGTAAAAGCCAGAGTTAAGGATAAAATGAATTTCATAAGAAACCAATAAGGTTAATGTATAAGATTTAATGGCACTTTTTAATTGAAGATTAAACATAACTTTCGGCGACCCAAAAGCTTCTTGTCATAATTTTCTACAAGTACAACCGAATTTATTAATTTTAATTAAATCAGAACTATACTCTATAAATTTTATGGGAAAAAACTTTCTGTGTAGTCTACTCTCTTCACTTTTTCTCTTCACCGTTTCGGCGCAGGAGAACGATTCAGTGAGTGTCCCAAAAAAAGAGTCAAAAATCGAATACATGGGTCAGTATATTACATTAAAACTTACCCAGAATTCAGACATAGAAGGAATTGCAGTTAAAACAGCAACGAATAAAATTGAACTGAACCCGAATATCAGCAGCGTAACCCGTCTAAGTGTAAACTATAAGTTCATTTCATTTTCTGTAAGATATGTACCGAAATTCTTAACAGGAAATGACGACCTCATGCTCAGGGGCAAAACAAAAGGAGGAGGCTTCGATTTCGGATTTAATTTCAAACACTGGTTACAACATTTCTCATACACTAAAACCCGTGGGTACTATCTGGAAAACACATCAGACTATATCTCTACCTGGAAACCAGGAGACCCTTATATCCAATTCCCCGATTTACTATACAAAAACTTCGAAGGTATCACGGCCTATAATTTCAATCCAGATTATTCTGTAAATGCTGTTTCATCACAGAGCGAGAGGCAATTGAAAAGTGCAGGAAGCTTCATCCCCCATTTCCAATACCGCTATTATATAATCGACGACAGGACAGCATTAACAGGAACCAATACATCACAAAAAGCAAAGACGCTTGAATTTCTAATTGGAGCCGGCTATTATCACACTTTTGTTCTGAAGCAGAATTTCTATTTTGCTCTTGGCCTTACTCCATCATTCGGAGTTAATTTTCTAAATCTTACTACCAGACTCCCAGCAGGATATGTTCATACCAAACAAACAAATACCATATTCAGGCTCGATGGACAGGCTGGTCTTGGCTATAACGGGGAGCGGTTTTTTGCTGGTGTTTATTCTAAGTTTTCTACAGAATCATACAACCAGCAGAACACCAGTGCTGTAACATCAGATGCCAGGGTAGCCTACCAGGTTTTTGTAGGATATCGGTTAAAAGCCCCAAAATTCTTACAACAAAATGTCCAAAAAGCCATGGACCTAATAAAACTTTAGAAGCAATAAACAATCCACACCTGATTTAAAATAAAAGCTTTTTTTTTACCTTCCCAAAACGAAATATTTTACATTAAAACCTTTGTTATGAAAAAGATCTTCGGCGGCATATTGCTGCTTTTTTTATCCCTTACAGTTTTTGCTCAGGAAGTAAAGCCCGACATCATTACGAAAACAAACGGTGAAGAGATGAAAGGCAAAGTTCTCGAAATCACCGATTCAGAAGTAAAATTCTCTTATACTGGTGAAACAACAGTGTATACTTTAAAGAAATCTGAGATTGCTAAAATAACACATAGCAGTGGTCGTGTAGAAACATTCAGTTCAACAACAGCACCAACAGAAACAAAAACAGAAGCAGCTCCTGCCGGTCAAAAACCTGTATCTGCTGATAGCAGAAACAAAGTGGCAGTTCTTCCTTTCGCTTTTATTAAAGATGGCCAAAGTGCCACCGATGTTTTGAGTGAAAAAGTGCAGGCCGAAACATATTCTTATCTCTCAAAGCATTCAGGCATATATACATTATTAGATCCAAGAACCACCAATGCCTTATTGATAAAAGCAGGTGTAACCAAGGATAATATCAAAGGTTATACGATGGATGAAATCTGTAAGATGCTGGGCGTTGAGTATGTAATTGAAGGAATAGTATCTGTAAATCTGGTAAACCAATCCAATTACCAATCCAATAATGGAGCTGCTAAAACACAGAATAATACCAAATCATCTGACAGGAAAACAACTTATAGCGGATCATCCTATTCTACCAGCAGCCAGAACTATTCAACCACTCTAAACCTTAATATTTATAACGATAAGGGTGCCAGTGTATATAGCCAGGAAAGAAAATCACTTTTCAATACAACACAGGATGCCTATATAGCAACCCTGGAATACTTATTGAAACGTACACCTTTGTATACAAAATAATATAGCTATCTTTTGCATCGCTATTAACTAAACTACTGCACCAGTGATTAATTGGAAGAAAATCGTATGTACTCTTTTACTATTGAGTCCTGTCTTATTGATTAAAGCTCAACAAAAAGACAGCTCCAACACAATTTCAGATTCTTCCATTACTGCTTTTGTAAAATCGCTTCAGAAAAGAGGTGCTGATGAAACAGTACGGAGTATTGAAAAATATAAATCCGGCCAACTGGCAATCAAACAGCAGCATCTGATTGAGGAAATAAAAAACTATACCCAAAAAGCAAAGATCCTTCTAAAAAACAGAATAGACAGCTTCCTTATTTCAAAAGAAATAAAAAGCACTTCTGAATATCTAGAAATAGCAGGAGATGGAGTATTCAAAAACAAAAGCAATACTCAATCGCAACGTAATCTCGCAGTAACTGCGGCTATTTATACGGAATTACTAGACCGTACAACGTTACGGCAGAAGCAGATCAGTACCTATTCAAAAAATCTCATTGAACTAAGGGACAAGATCGATTCTTTAAATGCCGATCGTGCCCTCTATATGTTCCCTAACAATTCAATTAGTACACTTAAATACATTAAAAAGTAATAGTTGTTGCCAAAGAAATTGGACCAACAGATTCAGCACTTACTCAATCGCTTGCTTCAGTACAAGATTTACAAAATCAGGTGGACATGATGCTTTTCACCATCCATACCGCTTTAGAAGACATAGAAAAATATCGAAGAGAACTCACCTTGTTAACCTTCCAACGTGAGCTCGCCAACTTAGATGAATCAAAAGATTCTGAAAGGTCAATGTCGCAGATTATTGCCTTCTCCTATGCAAAAGAAAAACTCGCCCTACGATTTTATATAAATGATTACGAAGGGAGGATACTGATATTGTTCATACTTATAGTATTTGTTACACTCTTTATTCGTTCATTAAAAAATCGACTTCACACTGAAGCAGCGTTGGCAGGAGATTTCAAGGGACAATTAGCCCTTCGTCACCCCTTTCTTTCTGCTATTGTAATTGTCACTAGCTTGTATCAGTTTGTATTTATTGACCCCCCATTCATATTCAGCTTTGTGCTTTGGTCTGCATCTGCCGTTTGTTTATCATTCATATTCCGCAATTACATCACAAGATTCTGGATGTTGTTCTGGATATGTATGATAGCACTGTTTTTGGCCGCCAGCTTTGACAATATGATATTGCAAGCCTCGGAAACAGAAAGAACATGGGTGTTATCATTGGCTGCCGTTGGTGCCGCTTATGGCATCTTCTTATTACTCAGTAAACAAAGAAAGGAATTAAAAGAAAAAAGTTTAATCTATTTCATTGCTTTTGTAGTTCTTGCAGAATCGGCTTCAATTGTTGCCAACTATCTCGGCAGATATAATTTATCAAAAACACTATTGATCAGTGGATATTCAGGAGTAATAATTGCTATTCTTTTCCTTTGGACTGTTCGAATGATCAATGAAATACTAGGAATTACATCAAGCACTTATAAGCATGCTGATAAAAAATTATTCTTTATCAACTTTGAAAAGTTGGGCGATAAGGTTCCGGTTATTTTCTATTATTTTCTGGTGGCTGGCTGGTTAATACTCATCAGTCGTCACTCTTATGCATTTAAACAAATTGTAACCCCATTCAACGATTTCCTGACTTCAGAAAGAACTTTAGGTGATTATACATTCTCTATAAATGGATTATTTATTTTCCTGCTGATACTGATCTGCTCTATGCTCCTTTCAAGACTTATATCATTCTTCGCTTCAGAACCTTCTGCTACTGAGCAGGACGAGCATGGCTCTAACAAGGTCAGTTTGGGTTCCTGGCTTTTATTGATCCGGATCTTGATAATAAGTGTGGGCATCTTCCTCGCCTTTGCTGCCTCTGGAATACCGCTGGATAAGATAACTATAATATTAGGTGCCCTGGGAGTGGGTATTGGCCTGGGCTTGCAAGGATTAGTAAATAATCTTGTAAGTGGATTAATCATTGCCTTTGAGAAGCCAGTGAATGTTGGCGATACTATTGAAGTGAATGATAAACCAGGTACCATGAAATCAATTGGCTTCCGCAGCAGTGTGGTAACTATGGCAGATGGCGCTTGCCTTATCATTCCAAATGGAGATTTATTAAGCCAGCATCTTGTAAACTGGACAATGGGGAAAAACATCAAAAGATTAAGCATTACCGTAGGAGTCGCTTATGGAACAGATCTTGAAAAAGTCAAGATTTTAGTATACGATATACTCAAGAAGGATAGTCGTATCCTGAAAAACCCCGCCCCTCAGGTTTTAGCGAAAGAATTCAACGCCAGTTCAATTGATTTTGATATTTTCTTCTGGGTATATCATGGCAAAGAAATGCCTTTTGCAAAAAGCGATGTAATTACTCAAATCGACACAGTATTTAAATCTGAAAACATTATTATACCAATGCCGCAGCAGGAAGTGACTATTCATACTCCAGACAGCCGAAGCAACGACAATACTAAAAACTAAAAAAGAATCCTCTCCTTAATTACTTAAATTATTTAGTAATTAAGGAGAGGATTCTTTTTTAAAATTTTTCAACGAATTCCTATCGTTTAGTTATTAGCAAAAATCACAAGTAATGTATTTGTCACAAGACTTTACTTAAGGAACCCGTCCTTTTTCATCTTTTCAATTATAACCTGTCCTATATCATTTACGGCCTTTTCAAGCTTTGAAGGATTAACAGTTTTAGTAGTTGCAGACCATAATAATTTATCTGGTGTTACAGAGTAAACCATTGTTTCGACAAAATAATTCTTATCGGTAGAATAATAACCCGGGGTTGTATAGAATCCGGCACCATAGCCATAGTATCTTCTATAACCACCATAAAATCCTGTAGTTGTTCCAGGAGTATATGTTGTTTCTTTCTGAACATCGGCTAATCTCATAACGAGTACATGAGTAAATTTTCCCTGAGTAACCTTCACGTTCATAGCTTCATCATTGCCGCTTTTCAAAATATCAGGTGTAAGGAGTGAATAAGAAGCAACTCCCTGTCCAGCTAATTGGGCTACCAACTGATCTTCAATAACCCTCCTGGATGTTTCATCCTTCACAAGCGCAATAGCCAAAACTTTATTGGGGTTCTCTTTCGATACACTTGCTCCTGGCTCAGACCAGGATTTAACTATTTTAGTAGAGGGTCCGCATGATATGATGGTTGCGGCAACAAAAAACGAAAATAAAACCTTTCTCATAACAGTATATTTAATTGAACAATAAAATCTGAATACTATAACCTACTAATGGCGATAAACCATGTAAACCAACTGACTTTCTTCCAATTTTTTTTCAGCCCTTACAGGATGCAAATTAAATAATTCAATGCATCATGATTCCGCAGTGTTTAATAGTCATGTTCATTTTCAACAAATAAACACAAAGAAATGCTGCAATTCCCTGATAACGGAATTTTACAAAAACCTTATATTATGAAAATAAATAATGGAACAATATAGTAATGTACGTTTAAATTAGAAGGGGGCCTTCCTTATTATTGACATAAATCAGTACATATAAGTTCTAAAGGCAATATTTCAAATAAATACTTACCTTATATTCGAAGAAACGCCAACTTCAGCATCATATCCTTTTGCCGCCCCTATTGCCAGCAATTTGTCTGAGGCAGCTCCAAATCCATCCATAAAAAGCCGTAAACGCTATTTAACTTTAAACTGGAATAAATGCACATATCATCCTCCATTTTGCGAGGGCTTATTTTCTTTACTCTGACTGTATGCCTCAGCTTAAACCTAAGTGCCCAGGGAGGAAGACGCTATTTCACCGGCGACCTTACCGATGAATCCGCTTTTAACAAGATTAATAAAGTTGCTGAAAGAGCCACCCGTGACCTAAGTGATTTGCCTCCAGTTTTTAGTCTAAGGGAATATACACCTTCGCCGGGCGATCAGGGGCAGAACGGTACCTGTGTAGCCTGGAGCTCATCATATGCCGCGCGAACCATCAGCTATTGCATACAACACTCGGTAAAGGATAAGACAGAAATCAACAAACTCATTTTCTCTCCTCACTATATATATTACCACATAAAACAACCGGGAGATGCTGATTGTACAGGGGGAGCAAAAGTAGAAGCTGCCATGAAAATATTGACAGAAAAAGGGGATGTCTTAGCAAATGTAAATATTCCGGAATGCACTCCAGCTATAGAATCTAATTCAGATAAGAATGCAAAAGATTATTCCATAAAAGCCTATGCTGCTCTCACCAATACATTCGGTCGCATCACTAAAAATGAAGTGATTGCCATGAGGAAAAGCCTTTCAGAAAAGAAACCCATCATCTTTTCTATAAAATGTTTCAAAAGCTTTTTTGATGTAGGAAAAGATGGCATGTGGAAACAACCAGAAAACGACTCTATCGTTGGAAACCATGCTATGTGCATCATAGGTTACGACAATAATAAAGCTGGAGGCTCATTTGAAATCATGAATAGCTGGGGAAAAGAATGGGGAGATAACGGATATGGATGGATCAGCTATGAGGATATGAAAAAATATGGCAGTTATGCACTTGAATTGATGGACAAGGAATCGTATGACCCTAAAGTGACCAGGGATCTTGGTGATCCAAAAATAACAGGCAGCCTGAATTTCATCCAAACAAATGATTTTGGTAACATCATTGGCGATATGCCTGTTTCACGCTATTATGTTGATGCAAACGGCAATACAGTAACTGATCCAAATAGTGCCACTTTTACTCATTATAAATTCAGCAATAATTACAAAGGCGGAAGCACTTTTTTTAAGATCCAATTCATGACCAATGCGCCTGCCTTTGTATACATCCTGGATATAGATGACAAAAAAACAGTAAGTAAGCTATTCCCTTACGACGACAATATCAGTCCTGCAATAAATTCCACCAATGCCACCGTCATCTTTCCACTTAATGATCCTATTACCAACAAAAGCAGGCGATTCGAGCTGAATGCAGATGCATCAGTAGAAAAAATCTGCATCCTATACAGTAAGTCGCCGCTCGATTATAATGAATTAGAAAAGAAAATCAACTCCTCACCAACTACGCCTTATGCCACTATCCAAAACCTATACAAGAATTCACTGATTCCACTTAAGAATCTACAGACGGGAAATGACAAAATTAGTTTTAGTTCACTGGCAAAAGAAAATGAAATTGTTTGCCTGTTTGCTGAGTTGAACCATCAATAAATCAAGAAATTCATTCAAAATAAAATGAAACGTATTAGAATATCTTTTCTATTCTCTTTTTTATTTCTTGTTAGCAATACTCCAACACTTGCTCAAACAGGGGAAGAATATTTTAACAAGGGTGTTGCACAAGGACAGAAAAAACAATATTATGCCGCAATAGATAATTTCAATAAAGCAATCAGCAACAACTACAATATTGCATATAGTTATCTTTTCATTGGACAGTGCTATTCACATTTAGGAAAATATGAATCAGCTATACAAAACATGCTACTAGCTGAAAAAAAAGATCCTTCAATGGCAAGTACTCAAAGATGGATTGCATCAACCTATTATCATTTAAATAAACAGGATAGTGGTTTAATTCATATCAATAATGCAATAAAATTGGATCCGCAAGCGGCTGATGGATATTATATAAGAGGATATTTTAATCTATATCATAAAAACCTGGAAGAATCCTTAACGGATTTCAACAGGGCCATTCAATTGGATCCAGCATCTACCCAATACTATCTAGGACGTTGTAATTTGTATTTGAATCAGGAAAAATACGATAATGCTATTGAAGATTTGAATACTTTGATTTCAATACATCCTCAATCTTATGATGCATATAATTACCGCGCTTCTGTTTACTTGTTTTTAGGAAAATACGCTAACTCAATATCGGACTATGAAAAAGCCATAGATATTGACAAAAACAAAGAGAAAAGTATTGCAATAATTAATATCCTTACGCCACTGGCAAGATTGAAACGATTCGAAGAGGCAGCAAAATACTATTCAACTTACCAAACAAACTATACTAAAGATCCACTGGAAATAACAAGGCGTGCATATCCTGAACCATATATTGAAGCCATAACCCAATCTATCCCCAAAAAAGAGTATCAATCAGCATTTAAAAAAATAGTAGAAGCAGAAAAACTACATACTTCCAATGAGGAAGTAACCGATTTCTCTTTTAATCCTTTATCAAAAAAAGCCCTCTCAAACATATTTTCCTTAAAAGGGTATGTTCTATCTAAATTGAATAAACCAAATGAAGCCAGTCAGGCATATGAGCAATCATTGCTTATAAATAACTTACAACCAGATATTGAAGAAGCTTTGGAGCTTCTAACAAATAAAACTTCAGTGGATGTTCTCAGCGACAAAACGGCCCCATCATTAAAAATCCTCGAGCCCAGTGCAAATAACCGATCGGTTATAATCGACGATGGCAATCAAACGAGTAACAAAAAGCAAATAAGAGGTATAGCAACAGACGAAAGCGGCATCAGAAATATTCAAATAAACAATAAAGCAGTTGCGCATGAAGCCAACGGCTATTTTGAAGTTACTGTTCCAATTACGGAAGGGGATAATCTGTTCAATATTGTTGTTACAGACAATAACGCCAACTCCTATTCAGAACTCATTCAATTAAAAACCAGAGGAGTTAAAATACCTAATAGCGATATAAACAAGGAATATCCACAAATTCAGGAGGACATTGTTTATCATGCCATTCTTATTGCAGAGAATGAATATGCCGACAATAAATTAGATGATTTATCTGGCCCTTCAAGCGATATGGAAAAAATCTACCAGATACTGATAAAAAACTACTCCTTCCTGCCTCAAAATATCAGTAAACTAATAAACAAAGGCAAAAACGATATACTGGAAACAATCGTAACAAAAACGAACTCGCTCTCAGCAAAAGATAATGTTCTGATTTTTTATGCTGGTCATGGAATCATGATTAAGCAGCCAGACGGAAAAGAAGAAGGCTTTCTGATTCCTTCAGATGCTACTAAAGGAAAAGAATTTACTTATTTAAGAGGGGAAGAATTGGTAAATGCATTTAAATACTCAAAAGCCCGGCATATATTAATAATGGCTGATGCTTGTTTTGCCGGATCTTTGTTCCGCTCTGCAGAAAATGAAATTCCAGCTTCAGTAGAAGAAGCATTTAAAGAACCCAGTCGAAAACTGATGGCTAGCGGCAATCGTACTATAGTGCCAGATACAAGTCCCTTTATTGCCCATCTCCAAACAGCTCTATTGAATAATAGAAAGAAATACATAACGGCAGAGCAATTGCTAAATACTTTTAAAGACCAATATGTAAACAGTACCCATCTCAATCTCCAGTATTATCCCATTGCTGGGCTGGACCTTGGGGGTCAATTTGTATTTAAAAGAAAATAAACCAGGAACGGCTACTAACATAATTCAACCTAAATTAAAAAGTATGGGCAACTCATTGTCAGCTAAAAAATGGTTCGTTTGCCTTTCCTTAGTTTTCCTTTTCCAGGAAACCTATAGTCAGTTCCTAAAGGATAAGATAAACTTTGGCAAGCAAATTATGCAACAGAAGCAGTACGATGCCGCCATAAGTTTTTTTACAACAGTTATAAGAACCGAACAAAATGCCTATGAAGCCTATTATTATCGAGGGGAATGCTACAAAAACCTGGGGAAAACCCAGGAAGCCTTAAAGGACTTCAATACAACCACGCAGATCAATCCCCAATATGCAGACGCTTATATAATGAAGGGGAATATTTATAGTGGATTGCAAAATATCGACCAGGCAATTAAGGAATATGCATTAGCCTTACAATATCAAAAACAGAATGCATCACTATACCGGGTCTTAGGCCAACTAACACTTAGGAAAAAAGATTACCCTACTTCTATAACCTATTACAATGAAGCCATAAAATTAAATCCAAATCTGGAATCCAATTATTTTGAACGGGGCAACGCTTATAAGGCCACGCACCAGTATGAAAATGCTATAAAGGATTATTCTGAAAATATTAGATTAGCCCCAAACTCAGACGGAAGTTATAATAACAGAGGTGTTTGTAATATGTTTTTAGGAAATTACGCTGCGGCTCTCCATGATTATGACAATGCAATAAGGATAGATTCAAGATTTCAAAATACTGCTCCCCTTCTTAATAGCCTGGAGCCCCTTGCCAGACTATATAGGTTTGAAGAGGTTAATTCTCGACTCCAAAAATTTCGGGATTTGAAGAAAAACGGCTACATAGATTCTGAGAATTGGGCGTTCTATAAAATATACTTAGTTGCTATCACACAAGCTATTACAAAAAGTGATTATTTAGAAGCCATGGATTTACTGGATGAAGCCGAATCTCTCTACACTAGCATGGTTGATACTGATTCAGAATCGGAAATAAGAAAAAGAGGCTACTCCGCCATTCTCTCATTAAAAGGATATATTCTTGAGAAAGTAGAAGATTATGATGAAGCCAAGATTAATTACAAACAAGCCCTGCTGATAAACGAAGCAGAACCGGAAGTTGTTGAAGGATTAAAGCGAATCGCCAATATAGAAATTGAATTAGCAAAAAAAGATAAGATAGCACCAACATTAGAGATACTGGAGCCACTCATAAACAGTCGATCCATTTCAATTGGAGAAGATAAAATTGCAGGCGCCAAGCAATCTATCAGAGGAATAGCATCTGACGCAAGTGGCATACGAACTTTACAGATAAATAATACGGAAGTGAAAGTGGAAAGTAACGGCTATTTTGAAGCTTTGCTACCCATTAATGAGGGTGATAATAACTACATAATTAATATTACTGATAATAATTCAAACATTGCTACTGAAACTGTTTCAATTAAAGCAAGGGGAGCCAAAATTAATAAGGCAGTAGACTCAACAAATACGTCTGATGGAAATACTTTAACTGAAGAACCAGTTTATCACGCCATTCTTATTGCTGAATCAGAATATAAAGACGAAAGCATCTCTTCTTTAGCCGGTCCGGCAAAAGATATGGCAAAAGTTTATTCCCTTCTGGTCGAAAAATATTCCTTCCTGCCAGAAAATATTGTTCAATTAAAAAGCCCGGGAAGAATAGATTTACTGGAAGAAATTATAAAAAAATCCAAATCCTTAAAAGAAAATGACAACCTGCTCATCTTCTATGCTGGCCATGGGGTGATGATAAATAAAGCAAATAATAAAGAGGAGGGATTTCTATTACCTTCAGATGCAAAATTAGGTTTAGTTTCGAGCTATATAAAAGGGGATGAATTGACAGATGCCATTGAAGCTTCCCCAGCCAGGCACATCCTGTTTATTGCAGACGCCTGTTTTGCAGGTACGCTTTTCAGATCCATATCCAATGAAGCTCCCGCATCCGTATCAGAGGCATATAAAGATAAGAGCAGAAAGATAATGTCTAGCGGAAACAGAACAGTAGTACCCGACGAAAGTCCCTTTATCGCTTATCTCCAAACAGCGTTTCTGAACAACAAAAGGAAGTTTATAACTGCCGAACAATTATTGAATACATTCAAGGAGGCCTATACTGACAAAACTCGCTTAAATTTACAATACAACCCAATCCTGGGGCTTGATCAGGGTGGACACTTTGTATTTATAAGAAAAGATTAATCCTGAGTTAAATTGCTATAATTAAACATAATGAAGAAGGCAGAAAATAAACATATCAAATTGAAATATATACTACTCCTTATTATTGTTTCATCAACCTGTTTTCATGTTTCCGCACAAACAGCAGAAGAACATTACGGTGATGGATTATATCAATATAGCACTGGAAATTATACACAAGCATTGGAAGATTTCTCAAAAGCCATAAAAGCTGATAATAAATATGGCGATGCCTATCGCGAAAGAGGCTTCACCTATATAGCCTTGAAAAAAATGGACGAAGCATTTATTGACCTGAATAAAGCTATTACTTTAAATGGCAAGGACTATCGCGCTTACTATGGAAGAGGAATTGTTTATGAAAGCAGAAAAGACGGCGAAGCACTTTCAGACTATGAGACTTCAAAAGAAGACCCTGCACTATTTGTTGATGCCTATAACAGGATAGGGCTTATCCTCTGCAACGAAGGCAGTTATGAGCCTGCCATCGGCTATTATAAAAGGGCTATGAAATTTGATACGCTTAACAATACTCCCTGCCTCATAATAAATATAATAGAGCCCCTGTTGCGAGTTCGAAAATTTGAAGAAGCACTGAAATATATCAACGACAATTCCTCAGAAAATAAGCAAGTAAACTTTTCTGCATACACAAATACCTTGAAAGCAGATGATAAAAATGCAAAAGATGCAAGCTGGAATTTCTTCAAGGAAGAATTAAAACCTTCAATCGAAAATCTGAAGAAAAAAGATTTTGCTTCCGCTATCAAAACACTTACAGAAAGTGAATCACGTTTTACAATAATAAAAGAATCGGATCCCGACTACCAAAAGCAGAGCTATGCACTATTATTATCCCTTAAAGGCTATGCTTTCGAGCAACAAAGAAAAATAAAAGAGGCTATAAAGTGTTATGAACAAACTTTAATAATTCAGCCTAATCAACTGGAAGTAACTGCATCTCTTAATAAATTAGAGGCGTCTCTTGCAATTGAATTAAGGAAAGACACTGCCAAACCAAAAATTACCATCCTTGAACCTTTGAGTCGTTCCATATCAGTAGGCACCGACAAAGTAGCCACTACCCTTCAGCACTTCAGAGGTACTGTTACAGACGATAACGGACTCAAATCTGTTATGCTGAATAATACACCTCTCAATCTTGCCGGCAACGGGTATTTCGATACCACAGTAAACCTCCAACCTGGCCCTAACGCATTTGTAATTGTCGCCACAGATAATAATGCCAATACCATTATTAGTCAAATAAACATAAACGCAAGCGCAGATCCTGTTGCCAATAATGACAAGAATACACTATCCGAAAAACCGGTTTACCATGCTGTGCTGATTGCGGAGAATGAATATAAGGACAAGAATATCCCCAGTCTCAGAAAACCGGTATCTGATATGAGGCTTATATATAACACACTGATTAAAGATTATACATTTGACCCATCTAATATAGATACACTTGTAAATGCCTCAAGAATAGATATCCTAACAGCTTTAACCAAGAAAGGAGAAACAATAAAAGAAGGGGAAAACCTGCTCATCTTTTACGCAGGTCATGGTGACTTATTAAAAAACCCGGATAATTCAGAAGAAAGCTTTCTCATACCTGAAGATGCCGTACTCACTAAAACCTTTACATACATCAATGGAGAGGAATTCCTGAAGAGCATGCGCTTTACAAAAGCCAAACATATACTTGTGGTGGCAGATGCCTGTTTCGCCGGTTCTCTTTTCAGAGGACTAGGTAAAAGTGGCAACCAATCTCTTTCTGAAAAATACAAGGACATCAGCAGAAGGTTACTATCAAGTGGTAATGTAAAAGTGGTTCCTGACAATAGCGAATTCATTCCCTTCTTCCTGGATGCACTAAAAAAGAATACGAGCCCATTTATTACAGCAGAAAAATTAGTGGACGGATTCAAGGAACAATACAATATAAAAGCTAATCAGCAATTACAGTTCCTGCCCATAGATTACCTGAATGATCAGGGCGGCCAATTCGTATTCATCAGGAAACAATAAACTTGGTTTGACCATTAGTGGCAAAAACTTGATTTCAAATGATTATGAAAATGAAAGGATACTTTTTTCTCCTATTTCTCTTAATAGCTTGTCATTCTGTAAATGCACAAAGCGAAAAAGCAGCGGCGTATTATAAAGCCGCACAAGAATTTTATAAGAACAAGAACTATGACGACGCTATCAAATCTATAGATAAGGCCATAAAAGAGGATCCAGACTATTCACAAGCCTACCAATTAAGAGGTAATATCTATTTCACTTTAAAGGATTACGAAACAGCTTATCTTAATTATTGCGATGCCATTGATATAGACCCATCCAAACCTGGGAATTATTATAGCAGAGGAAATGCACTTCTTGCCTTAAAGATTTATGATTCAGCCCTTATCGATTACAATGAAGCTATAAAGCTTTCCCCAAATAGCCATATCTACTACAATGCCAGGGGAAATGCCTATTATTATCTCAGAGAATATGAAAATGCACTTCAGGATTACAACAAATCACAAAGCCTGAATCAAACATTTTTATCACCTATTTTCAATAAGGGTAACACCTATTTACAGATGGGAGACTATGAACAGTCGATCCAGTACTATAAAACAGTAATTGAAAAAGATAACAATAAAGAATATTCAAGCGCTATCATAAACCTTCTGGAACCACTTATTCGATTGGGCCGGTTTTCAGATGCCGGTGAATATTATGCCAAATATTTAACGGAATATGGAAAAGGTTATATCGAAAGCGAATCCTATGCATTTTATCCGAAATATATTGAAGCTGCTACTGTATTGATTCCAGAGAAAAAATTCAAAGAGGCACTGGGAAATCTAAATCAATCAGAAGTCGATTATATCGAAATTAAAAACAAAGCGACTGAAAGTAATTTCCAAAAAAGGGCTTATGCTTCCATCCTGGCATTAAAAGGATATGTACTGGAACAACTTAAGCAAACCGAAAAAGCACAGCAGGCATATGAACAAACACTGGTAATAAATCCTGTGCAGCCTGAAATAATAGCAGCCCTTGACAAGTTTGCAAAACAAGAAGCAGCTGCAGAACAAAACGACAATACCTTACCTGTTATTAAGTTACTCGAACCTTCACAAAACAACCGCTCTATATCTGTTGGTACCGATAAAACAGCTACACTTACACAACGTATTAGAGGCCAGGCTATCGATGCCGGAGGTATCCGTTCTGTAATGATAAATAACAAACAATTAAAAATTGAGGAGAATGGCTATTTCGATACTGTAATGGCTGTATCCCAAGGCAACAATGTTTTTACCATTGTTGCTACAGACAAGAAAGCTAATGTGGTTTCAGAGACAATCCAGATTACTGGAGGCGCTGCTCCCCCAGCCCCTGGCAACTTACAAGTTTCCACCAGTGCCCCTGCCATAAATTATAACCCAACCTACCATGCCATACTGATTGCTGAAACAGATTATACCGACAAGAATATCATGTCGCTTCAAGGACCTGCAACCGATATGCGAAAGATTTATAGGCTACTGGTAGGAAATTACAATTTCGCTCCTGAGCATACCGATACACTTGTAAATGCCAGCAAGACCAATATCCTCGAAACGATCATCAACAAAGCAAATGCATTAGGAGAAAATGACAACCTGTTTATCTTTTATGCCGGACATGGAGAAATGATAAAACAGCCCGATAATTCTGAAGAAGGCTTCCTGGTGCCACAAGATGCATTGAAAGGAAAACTTAGTTCCTATATAAGCAGTGACGACCTGTTGCGAACTATCAAATATTCAAAAGCACAGCATATTCTTTTCGTGGCAGATGCCTGCTTTGCGGGTTCACTATTCAGGGATATTGCGAAAGATGCACCTGCACCAGTGGCGGATGCTTATAAAGATAAGAGCCGGAAATTATTGGCCAGTGGTAACCGAACTGCAGTTCCTGATCAAAGCGAGTTTATTGAATCCTTCCGGCTTGCTTTACAGGAAAACAAGGAGAAATATATAACTGCTGAGCAACTGATAGATACATTCAAGAATCAATACCGTTCAAGCACCCATCTATCCTTACAATATTTCCCAATAAAAAATGTGGAAGATCTGGGAGGTCAGTTCGTTTTCAAAGAAAATAATCTGACAATATCAACGTCTTCTCTTGCCGGCACCAATCAGATTTCCCTTCAACCTACCAGGATCGGAATACATAGTTGGTGTCTGGTTCTTTTTAAAACTATCGATATCATCTTTTATCAATTTGAACAGTTCTTCAACAGAAATATCTGGCGGACTTTTCTTGAATGCCCGCAAAATGGCAGCAGTAAATAAACCATGAACAATTTTTTCTTCATTAGCAAATTCCAATCCTCTTTGATTATCCTTTGTAGCCGCAATGAAGAGATATTGGGAGTTCTTTCTGTTTACAGGTCTTACCACGGTATCCTTTTGTGATATTCTCAAAATATCATCCATATTATAAGCTTTCCGGGTTTCATCTGAAATGCTAACTCCCGGTGTTTGATCTATCTCTTTAAGATCGAATTTGTTCATAGCTTTTTTTACTAAATACTGTACATCACATTTCCCAATACCATTCGAGTCTATTGGATAACAAGCCAATGGCGTATGCAATTGGAAGTCTTTACAATCTGGCACACCGTCTCCATCACTATCTTTTGTTTCCAGCACTTCCCCCTTTTCATTAAACCTACAGCCAACTGGTGTTGCAATAGATTTGCCTGCAATACTATCTAATAATAGATCGACATCAGGCACTTCCTCTGTTAGCCGCCCCATCATTTCATTAAAGTCGATAGACTTGCTTTTTTCGTATCCAACTGCAATAGTACTATCGCCAGTCATAGACATGTTACCAGCAAAACAACAATACAGTAGAGCCGTCAACACAACTTTCTTATCGATAAAAAGATTGAAATATTCCTTAAGGGTTACATCACGAACAAAACACTTGAGATTATTACGGAAACTATAGATGTCACTGGTCATCATGGCCTGGCTAAATCCCCTCTTTACTGGATCATTCTCCAATTCAGTATTCTCCATCCATACCCCATGACCTGAATAAAAAAAAACCATTATATCACCAGGCTTACACTCCTTGATTTTCTTCTTCATCCCCTCAATGATGTTATCTCGGGTAGCAGCTGCATTATAAATGGTATCAATGTTCGCGGGTTTATAACCAAACTTGGAAATCAGTAATTCCCTTATCGCATTGGCATCGTTAACCGGCCCACGCAGGCTTTCATGGCTCTTCTTGTCCTTTGTTTCATAATAATCGTTGATTCCAATCAACAAAGCGTGTTTGGTTTGGCCCCATGCCTCAACCCCTAAAACCAATAAAACAAAAGGAAAAACAATTTTAAACACCCTCTTCATATTAGCAATATTAGTGGTAATTTCCCTCTTAAATTAACCCAAATAACTCATTCCCTGAAATGAAAAAGTTGCTTTTTCTTCTTCCAATGGTATTAGCCACTACTTTTTTATTTTCTCAGGGAAATGAACTGGACAGCCTTAAAAAAGCCCTTCTTTTAGAAAAAACAGATACGGGCAAAATCCTCACACTTTGCTATATCAGCAACATTTACCAGAACTTCAATCCCGACTCCGCATTGATAGTAGCACAACAAGCGCACTTCATGGCTAGCAAAGCGAAATACCTTAAGGGAGAAAGCAGGGCTTATTACGAGATGGCTTCAGCTTTTAATAGCATGGGGAATTATCCGAAAGCCCTTGAATATTATTTGCAGCAACTTAAAATAGAAGAAAAAAGGAATTTCCCCTGGAATATAGCTAGTTCTTATCTTAACCTTGCTATCGTTTATATAAATGTAAAGGACTATGACAATGCCCTCTTCTATGCGAAGATCTGCGACTCCATTGTAAACGCTAACAATTACGAGGACCTTTCTATTTATAGCTTGCTGGACCTTGGGGATATATATGAGAAGAAAAACAAGCTGGACTCAGCCCTCTACTATGTATCCAATAGTCTCGCAAAAGCAAAAAATGCTGATGAAAAGCAAATGATTGGTACGGCCTATAATAACCTTGGAAATATTTACCTGAAACTAAACAAGCTCGATATATCGTATACCAATTTTTTAGCAGGGCTACCCTACCAAAAAGAAACCAGCAACTATAGCATATTATCTGAAAGCTTATTGGGACTTGCCAAAGTATTCGAGAAAAAAGAACAGCTTGATTCTTCACTCCACTTCGGGAAGGAGTCATTCCATATTGCGTACGATAATCAATTCCTTTTGAATGCACTTGACGCTACAGTGCTTTTATCCAGGGTTTATAAAAAAACAAAAAATATAGATAGCTCTTATGCCTATCAGGAAACTATGATAATGCTGAAAGATTCAATCGACAGCAGGGATAAGATAAAGCATATCCAGTTCATGACTACTGAAGAAGAAATCAGGCAGAAAGAAATAGCGGAACAGAAACAGATAGAAATCAAGGAGCGAAATCAAAAACTTCAACTTTTACTTATAGGTTTATCAATCCCCATCTTCTTCTTATTAAGTGTAATGATAAGCCGGAATAAAGTTCACAAGAAACTTATTGAGTTCTTTGGAGTGGTTTCAATATTGATGCTCTTTGAATATATCACCTTATTACTGCATCCATTTGTAGCTGAGAAAACAGGCCATTCTCCTTTTTATGAAATCATCATCTTCGTTCTGATAGCAGCTTTGATCACACCCCTCCACCATCGCTTTCAGCATTGGGTTATAACCAAGCTAACAGAAATGAATTACCTGAAACATCACAAGCCAGAACCTGCTGTAAATGAAAATGTCAATGAAGAAATCATCGGCGAAGATGAATCCAACATTGACACTAAATGATTTACTAAAAGCCTGATACTATCTTGGTGGCGTTTTTCAGTTCCTTTTCCAGAAGTATCTGTTGCAGCTTTACCAGTGGTATCAACAGCCTTTGCTGATGTATCCGTTGGAGCTGGAGCTGTTGGAGCAGCCTCTTCTTTTTTCTCTTCAGCTGGTGGGTTTGTATTGCAGCTGTAAACACCTGCAAAAAGCACCGCAGCCAGGGCGAGCATTGCCCATGAAAAACGTTTTTTGTTTGGGGTTGTCATAACAGTTAAGTTTTATGTAATATAAGTCATTTTGATTTTTTACCAAATAATTTATTACCCAATTACCCCAAATTCCAGTTTTATCAACCGTTTGACTTTGACTATACCTCTAAACCTAGACGTACATATACCATTTAGCTCCTTACGCTATCCTAATTATTCATTACCTTAATCCGATGAAACCAACTTCCATTTCCAGGAGAGGATTTGTCAAATCAGGGTCGGTTTTTCTTGCTGCATTAAGCGTTGGACCCAGCTTCGCATACAGTCAAAAAATTGAAGAGAACATCAGGGTTGGAATAATCGGCACCGGATCCAGAGGCTGTGGATTAGCTTCAATAATAAAAGATATGCCTGGCACACAGATTTTAGCTTGTTGCGATATCCTTCCTAACAATTTAAAAGAAGGAATGAGCTATGCAGCAAAAGGTGCAAAATCATACTCTGATTACCGCCAATTATTAGACGATAAGAATATAGATGCTGTTATCATCGCTACTCCCCTCTTCCTTCACTACCCTATGTCACTAGCCGCCTGGCAAGCCGGAAAACATGTTTACCTGGAAAAATCATTGAGTTACGATATCCCTCAAACCATAGATATCACTAATAAGGTAAAAAATAGTTCACTGGTCTTCCAGATCGGATACCAATACCGGTATTATGGCTTATATCATAAAGTGAAAGACATCATCCAAAAAAACTGGCTTGGAAAAGTCACACATTTTGAATGCCAGTATAACCGAAACTCCAATTGGAGAAATCCGGTGAGCGATCCGAAATTGGAACGAATCATCAATTGGAGAATGTACAGGGAATATTGTGGCGGCCCTTTATCAGAACTTTGTGCACATGAAATTGATATGGTAAACTATCTCACGGCAAGTCACCCTTTGAAAGCTGTTGCTATGGGCAATATCAATTACTGGAAAGATGGTCGTGATACCTATGATAGTATTCAGGCAATCTATGAATATCCCGGTGGCATACAAGCCAGCTTCAATTCAATTCTCTCAAATGCATTCAATGGATATAATATCAAGATTATGGGCGATAAGGCCACCGTTGAAATACTTCGGGATAAAGCCTATATATATGCAGAAAACACCGACACCCAAAAAGGGATTGTAGATGGTGTTACAGGTGCCACCATTGCTACCCGTACCCAAGGCAAAGCCGTGGAACTAAATTTCAAGAAACAAGGAGAAGAAGATGTAGACCCTACCCTTTTTGCTTTAACCGATTTCTTCAGCTGTATCAGGGAAAAGAGAAAACCTGTCAGCAATGTAGAAACTGCAATGGAAACATCTATTGCCATTCATATGGGAAACGCTGCTGCTGATACCGGCACACAACAAATTTGGAAGCCTGAATTTTCCTTTTAAATCTGCCATCACTTGTTTCAATGAAGAATAAAAATATCATACTTCTAATAATACTGCTGCATTCAGTTATTACTTCTTTCAAAATAGATCCATTAAAAGAATTCCGAATTACAGGCTTCGCTCAAGGCACTAACTATCATATCACTTACTATGCCAGCGAATACAAAATCTCTAAAGAACATACAGACAGTATTCTTCAAAGTCTTGATAGCTCACTTTCAATTTATAAACCGTATTCCATCATAAGCCAATTCAATCTTTCTGAAAAAGGAATTCAAATTGATACCCATCTTCAAAATGTCATAAAACGTTCCCTTGAAATTTATAAAACCTCAAAAGGTATTTCTGACATAACAGTCTATCCCTTGATGCAACTCTGGGGGTTTGGGACTAAAAGCTCAGATAAAGACCCATCAACTGCCGATATTCAAAATACGTTGCTATGTATCGGATCTAATAAGATACATCTCAAGAAGAACTACCTTTCAAAAGATAAACCTTGTACAAAGATTGATGTTAATGGAATAGCACAAGGATATAGTGTTGATATAGTGGCCGGCTACTTTGATAAAATGGGTATAGAAAATTATATTGTAGAAATTGGTGGTGAGATAAAGGTTAGAGGCAAGAACCAATCAACAAATAAAAACTTCCGGATTGGCATTGAGTCACCATCTGAAAATGCAGCTGACAAACCTATCATTAACAAGATTTTGCAGATAGAAAGTGGCGCAGTAACCACATCGGGAAATTACAGGAAGTTCCATGAAAGCAACGGCAAGAAGATAAGTCATCTCATGGACCCCAAAACAGGCTACCCCTTTCAAAATGAAATGATCAGTGTAACAGTATGGGCGAAAGATGCTATAACAGCCGATGGGTACGATAACGCGTTAATGGGCATGGACATCACAAAATCCTTCCAATTCCTGAAAAAACATAAGGAACTGGAAGCCTATTTCATTTACCATGATAAGAATGGAGCCATTAAAGACACTGCAACAAATGGCTTTACCAGACTCATGCTTCCAAAAAAATAATCATACCCGTTTCATAATGGTCATCAATAAAAAATAAGTAGTAATGGATAACCAAAGAAGGGATTTTCTTAAAAAAACCGGATTGACAGGTCTAGGCATTGCCAGTGGTGCATGGCTAAAAACATGGTCATCACCTTTGATTGATGAAGCATCCGATTCGATTGTTTCAGGTAGTCCTTTTATAATTAACCAGGCTAACCAATCAGTAATTGGCTCTTATGGTGAATGGGCGGCGGGATTAATGAAAGAGAAAATCCCCTCTCTTTCATTTAGGAAAAAAGAATTCACAGATATTAAGCAATGGAAACTGAAAGCAAAAAACAGATTAAAAGAAAGGCTTGCCTCGCCTACCATTAATAAGATTCCAGATGTATCTGTTACTAAGAAATATGAATTCGATGGTCTGCACTTTGAAGAACTTAGCTGGCAATTGCCTTATGGCCCATTATCAGAAGCTATTCTTATAAAACCTCTCAATGTAAAAGGTAAGCTACCAGCTATATTGGCTCTTCACGATCATGGTGGTAATAAATACTTCGGGGCAAAGAAACTAGTAAAAACTGCCGACGAACAAAATCAGGTTATTGTAGACCACCAAAAAGCCATATATGAAGGCCGAGCCTGGGCAAACGAAATTGCCAAAAGAGGCTATGTGGTATTAGTGACTGATGCCTTTCCCTTTGGAAGCAGAAGAGTACGTTTAGAAGATGTTCCTGAAAGCCTAAGTAAAGGACAGAAAGACAACCCTGAAACAACTGAGAACATAATCAACTATAACAAATGGGCTTCCGCTCATGAACAGATAATGGCAAAATCATTACTTAGTGCCGGCACCACATGGCCTGGGGTGTTCTATGCTGAAGACAGAAGCGCCATAGATATACTTTGTGCAAGAGAAGATGTAGATGCAAAGAATATCGGCTGCGGTGGACTATCTGGTGGAGGTATGCGAACTGTATTCCTAGCGGGACAGGATGAAAGGATAAAATGCGCTGTATGTATTGGATTCATGACTACCTGGAAAGACTTCGTTTTACATAAATCACCCAGTCACACATGGATGACCTATGTACCTTTACTACCTAACGAATTGGACTTTCCTGAAATATTGGGTTTAAGGGCCCCCTTACCTACTTTAGTACAGAACGATATCAATGATGCTCTTTTTACACTGGAAGAAATGAAGGAGGCTGATGGAATATTATCTGAAATTTTCACAAAAGCTAAAGCCAAGGATAAATATAAATGCTCCTACTATCCTGGTCCTCACAAATTCGACAAAGCCATGCAGGAAGACGCTTTTGATTGGTTCGACAAATGGTTAAAATCAAAATAAAAAATAAAGCTACCATATATGAAAAGTAACAGAAGGAATTTCCTGAAATACTCAGGTATGACCGGCTTAGGAATTGCAGGAGCCTCAATGATGCCTTCCTATGCATCATTTAAGGAAATAGTAGAAGAACAAAACAAACCGGCACATTTCAATATGAGTGGCTTTGCCGCCCCAAAATTGGAAACTGTACGAATTGGCTTTATAGGATTAGGAAACCGAGGCCCCTATGCTGTGGAAAGAATAACACATATTGAAGGAACAGCAGTTACAGCACTTTGTGACATAAGACCAGAAAAAGTCAGTGCCGTAGTAAAAGCTTTGGATGGCTCTATCCATCATCCTGCTACCTATTCAAGAGGAAAAGAGGAATGGAAGAAATTATGCGACAGAAAAGATATCGACCTGGTATACATTGCCACACCATGGGCACTGCATACTCCAATTGCAGTATATGCCATGAAACAAGGAAAGCATGTATGTATTGAAGTACCAGCAGCAAAAACTGTTGAAGAATGCTGGCAATTGGTGGAAACTTCCGAACAGACCCGCAAACATTGTATGATTCTGGAAAACTGTTGTTATGATTTCTTTGAACTGCTAACACTCAATCTAACCCGACAGGGATTGATGGGAGAAATTGTTCATGCAGATGGAGGGTATATTCATACATTAATGGATAGCAATTTCTCAAAAGATAAGTATTACGATATGTGGCGATTGAAAGAGAACTTCCGCAATGGCAATCTTTACCCCACACATGGCTTAGGTCCTATAGCCCAAACAATGAATATCAATCGTGGCGATAAAATGGATTATCTGGTTGCAGTTTCTGGAAAAGATTTCCAGATGAGTAAGATGGCAAAAGAACTGGCTTCGAAAGATGATTACTACAAGCAATTTGCCAATAAGAATTACAGGGGCAATATGAACACCACTACCATAAAAACAGCAAAAGGTGCTACTATCATGTTGCAACATGATGTTACTTCTCCTAATGTATACTCCCGGATATTCAAAGTGAGTGGAACGAAAGGTTCAGCTCTTAAGTATCCTATAGAGGGTCGCATTGCTTTTGGTCACGAAGAGTGGCAAACGAATGAAGAATACAAGAAATTGGAAGAGAAATACCAACCACCAATTGTAAAAAAAGTTGGGGAACTCGCAAAACAATTGGGTGGACACGGAGGAATGGATTTCCTCATGGATTGGAGAACGATTGATTGTCTCAGGAATGGTTTGCCCTTAGATATTGATGTGTATGATGCCGCATCCTGGAGTGCAATAGCTCCATTAAGTGAATGGTCGGTAGCCAATAGATCAAACTCCATTGATATACCCGATTTCACTAGAGGCTCATGGAAAACCAATCAACCAATTGATATTTCTTTAGAAAAAGGTGGCACTACAAAAGTGCTTTCCTAAACTCAACAGATTAAAGATCAAAAAACGATTCCCATGACTCTAAAGAATTTTTCAATTCTAATAGCCTCATCTCTATTCATCCTATTCTGCCTTACAGCAAATGCACAGGACGCTGAGACAATCTTGTTAAAAAATTACAGACCAGAATCAATATACAATATTCCAAAAACCACTATTGGTAAAGCAAAATTCCCTGTGATAGATATGCACGCACATCCGAATGCATTAACAGAAGAAGGTATAAGGAAATGGATAAAAATCATGGACCAGTTCGGTATTGCAAAAACAATCATTCTCTCTTATCAGACTGGAAAAAATTTTGATACGATTTGCAATATATATAAACCATTTAGCAGCCGTTTTGAAGTTTGGTGTGGATTTGATTACACAGGATATCAGGAACCCGGATGGTCTGAAAAAGCTGTAAAAGAACTGGAAAGATGTTACAAAGCTGGGGCAAGAGGAGTTGGAGAATTAGGTGATAAAGGCCTGGGTGAAACCTACTCTGGGCCAGTACCAGCTTTTGGAATGCATGTAGATGACCCCAAAATGAAACCCCTTTTTCAAAAATGTGGTCAATTGGGGATGCCTGTAAACATCCATGTAGCTGAACCTATGTGGATGTATCAACCCATGGATTCTACCAATGATGGATTGATGAATGCCTATTCATGGAGAATTGATAAGACTAAACCTGGGTTATTAAGTCATCAGGAACTGATTCAAACCTTAGAAAATGTAGTAAAGGAAAATCCGGCTACCACTTTCATTGCTTGCCACCTCGCCAATTGCGAATATGACCTAAGTATCATTGGCCGCTTATTAAAAAAATATAAAAACCTCTATGCCGATATCTCCGCACGATATGGAGAAACCGCAGCCATACCAAGATATATGTTGGCATTCTATAAGGAGCACCAGGATAAACTTCTCTACGGTACTGATATGGGGACCAACCCGAAAATGTATGCCATGACATTACGTATTCTCGAATCAAATGATGAACACTTCTACGACGATGAACTTCGTCAATTCCATTATCCCATGAACGGCTTCGGACTACCCGATGAGGTTCTGAAGAAATTATATAATGGAAATGCTTCAAAAATTCTGAATAAGAAATAGCGCTATCGATTGTCTGAAAATTGAATGCTCACTTGTAAGGGTACTACATTCTGTACCTTTATAGGGAACTTCTTTATTGCCCAAAGTAAAAACTGATATCATGCAATTAAAATTATTATTACTAACAGCTCTTCTTTGTATAACTACCCTGCTGGGCATTTCACAATCTGTCAATATAATACCCTATCCAAAACAGGTTGAAAAGAAACAAGGCAATTTCCTGATCGATAATATGACCAAAGTATATTACAATAATCAGTCGGTTGCTTCTATGGCTGCTTATACTGCAACAAGTATTGCAGATTGGACAAAGAAAAAAGTTGTTAGTACAGGCATAAAGAAACCACTATTCAATTCCATTAACTTATTGCTTGATACGAGTGCCAATGCCAATAAAGAGAGTTATTCTCTACAGGTAACAACAAAGGAAATCAATATAAAGGCAAGTAATGCCCAGGGATTGTTCTATGGTGTTCAGTCGATATTACAAATGATCCCTTCATCAGGAGCGCCACAAATCCCTGCCCTTATAATAAATGATGAACCCCGATTTGGATGGAGAGGTTTAATGCTCGATGTAAGCAGGCATTTCTTCACCATCAGTGAAGTGAAACGTATGATCGACCAGATGGCCGCTTATAAATTCAATATTCTGCATATACATCTAACCGATGATCAGGGTTGGAGAATTGAAATCAAGAGCCTTCCAGAACTGACTACAAAGGGAGCTCTTCGTGTACCCCGCACCGGTTTGTGGTGGGATCGTGAACCGCCAAAAGATGGCGAAAAAGCTACATATGGCGGATTCTATACACAGGAAGAAATAAAAGATCTGGTTAAATATGCAGGAGAAAATACATCCAGATACTTCCTGAAATTGATGTACCAGGTCATAGCCTTGCTGCCATTGCTACCTACCCTTATCTTTCTTCTACTCAACTGAACTATAAAGTAAACCCGGGTAGTAAGTTCTATGGCATCGACGATAATTCATTGTGTGCTGGACGAGAATCCACTTTTGAATTTCTGGATAAAGGTATTTACAGAAGTAAGCCAGCTATTTCCATTCGAATACATCCATATCGGCGGCGATGAATGCTACAAAGGTTTCTGGTCTAAATGTGCCGATTGCCAGAAACGAATAAAGGATAATGGATTGAAGGATGTGAATGAACTCCAAAGCTATTTCATAAAAAGACTGGAGAAGATATTGCAACTGAAAGGAAAGAAACTGATGGGTTGGGATGAAATACTGGAAGGTGGACTCGCTCCTAATGCGTCGGTAATGAGCTGGAGAGGAATGGAAGGCGGTATTGCTGCTGCAAAAGCCAATCACCATGTAGTGATGAGTCCAAGCCAGTATGCCTATCTAGATCTGTACCAGGGTGACCCTGCTATTGAACCTCCCACTTATAGCAAACTCCGGTTAAATTATTCATACTCATTTGAACCTGTGCCTGCCGATGTGGATCCTTCGTTTATACTTGGTGGTCAGGGGAACCTGTGGACAGAAAGTGTGCCCACTTTCCGTCATGCTGAATATATGCTTTGGCCAAGGGCTTTTGCACTGGCCGAAACTTTTTGGTCTCCTGCAAGCCTAAAGAATTGGCCTCAATTCATACAGAGAACAGAAACGAGATTACAAAGACTTAAAAAAGAGGATATCAACTTCTCAGCAAGTTTTCTCGACCCCATCATTCTTCCTTCAAAAAATGAAGCGGGTGAATTATTGATTGAACTGGATACTGAATTAGAAGGAATGAACCTTTTCTATACTTTCGACAATACCCTACCCGGATCACCATAGCAAGCTTTATAAGAAAGGGGAAAAACTTACCATTCCGGCAGACGCTGAAACTTTCAGGGTCATTACATACAGAAACAATGAAGTGGCAGGAAGAATCATTACAGTTACACTTCAGGATCTTTTAAAACGAGTTAAATAAGCATATTGCCAATTGAATACTTCAAATAGCCCCTATATATATTATATTAAATTTATATACATAAGGATTATTTCTTCTTTTAGAAACTTGCTCAGGGTCAATGAATTTCAAACAACTTTCACAAACGACTGGTTTTCAGTACTAAAAATTAACCCTGCTCAATTATCTGACTCCTTAAAAGAGTCCAATCTTACCCAGTTTCCCCTATCTTTGCCCTCCCGGTAAAGTGAAATAGAAGATCATTTCCGGTTACATTCCTAACCTTTCGATGTACAATAGGTTAGCAATCCGACCCCTTGCTTTGTTAATACGTCTTTTCAAAGGCAATATTACCCATCCCGACCCGTTAGAAAACAAACCGAAACGACTGTTGATTTAAAAACAGTACCCAATGCAGCATTTGATTACACAGAGGTTAAAGAGATTAGTAGCAATTGTAGTGGCCATCACTTTCATTGCTTCCCTATACGCTTTTGCCCCATTCAAACCGATTTCATTCTACACTAAGAATGTAGCTGTTGCCGCTATTTCAGGTGGTGCAGCTGCAGTACCAGCAATTAATAGCACCCCATCTTTTTCAGAAAGTAAGAAAGGTCTTTATGATAGCCTGCAATTGGAACAGATAGGGTTGAGCAGGGATGTATTTGAAAAGGCTTTGCATGGCATGGAGAAGCTTATTCGCAAGAATGTTATTCAGTCAAATATTATTTCCATAATCGATTTCAGCAAACCAAGTACTGAAAAGAGATTATTCGTAATAGATCTCGACCAATCGATATTATTATTCCACACTTGGGTGGCCCACGGACATAACTCAGGAAAAGAAACAGCTAATTCATTTTCTAATAAACCACGCTCCAAAAAGAGTAGTCTCGGTTTTTATATTACCGGAGAAACTTATAGAGGAAGTAATGGCTATTCTCTCAAACTACAAGGACTCGAATCCGGATTTAACAGTAATGCCTTCAAAAGAGCCATTGTAATTCATGGAGCTGGATATGTAAATGAGAACTATATCCAAAGTCAGGGTTATATTGGAAGAAGTCAGGGTTGTCCAGCAGTAGAACCTGCCATCAGCCAGGAGCTCATAAATACCATCAAAGAAGGCACCTGTCTTTTCATCTATCATCCATCACCAGTTTATCTTAAGCATTCTTCCCTTCTCAAGTAGTTTATTCACATTACCGGAGTGCATGGTAATAAAAAAGATAGTCCGCCAGCAAAGGGGGTTTTATCTTTGTTTATTAATTATTCACTATGCTAAAGGTTGGAATTTTTGGTGTTGGCCATCTCGGCAAGTTTCATCTTAATAACTGGAAAGATATCAGGGATACAGAATTGGTTGGCTTTTACGACCCAAATGATGATATAGCACAACAGGTAACCGAAAAATATCAATTAGCCAGATTCCTTGATGCGGAATCGCTCATGAACGCCTGCGATGCCGTAGATATAGTAACTCCTACCCCATTCCATTTCGAACTCTGCAAAATGGCCATCCGTAAAGGCAAGAACGTCTTCGTGGAAAAACCATTGGCTCATACCATGGATGAAGAAAGGGAATTAGTTAAACTTGCTAAGGAATCAAATATCAAATTTCAGGTTGGACATGTAGAAAGGTTCAATCCTGCTTTCCTTGCGGTTCAGCAAACCGATTTGAAACCGATGTTTATTGAAGTACATCGTTTGGCCGAATTCAACCCGAGGGGAACGGAAGTGAGTGTTATCCTCGACCTGATGATTCACGACATCGACATCATACTTAGCATTGTAAATAGTGATGTAAAAAATATATCCGCCAGCGGAGTAGCTGTAATGACCGATACACCTGATATTGCCAACGTAAGAATTGAATTCAATAATGGCTGTGTAGCAAACCTCACATCGAGTCGTATCTCAATGAAGAAGATGAGGAAGATGCGTCTTTTCCAGAAAGATGCTTATATAGGAATTGATTTTCTCAATAAGAAGACAGAGATCATTAAACTGAAAACTCCACAAGATGTGGATGCCTTCAGTTTCGATTTGGATACACCACATGGAAAGAAAACCATTGCTATTGCAAATCCCCTCATTCCAGAAGTGAATGCCATAAAGATGGAACTGGAGAAATTCAGAGATGCTATAGTTAACAACACTCCTACTATTGTTAGTGAGGTGGATGGTTTCCGTGCAATGGATGTAGCTCACCAGATACTTCAAAAAATCAAAAACAACAGTCTTACTTCCTAACACCCCTTATGCCTACATCCCGGAGAATCAATAGCAACTGGTATGTACTCGGCGACTACGGAACATCCGTATTGGCCTGGCTGGTGCTTTATTTTTCGCGCAGGTATCTGTTGGAAGAAGTAATAACCATTGAAAGAAAGATATATCTGAACGACCGATTCTGGTGGGGTATTAGCTTACTGCCCCTTTGTTGGCTTATTTTCTATACCCTTATAGGTTCTTACCGTTCCCTTTATGCGAAATCACGGTTGAATGAATTCAGCACTACACTTTTTGCCAGCATAATAGGCTGTACACTGATATTCTTCATTATAGTTATCAATGACCCCCACCGCTCCTACACTTATTACTATAAAGCTTTCTTCATCTACCTGGCGGCCCAATTCTTATTTACCTGGCTAGGACGATGGATCTTACTCAACAGAGTAAAACACCAATTAGAATCAGGTGCAGTTCAATTTCCCACATTATTAGTTGGAGGTAATTCGGTAGCCACAAAAACATTCCTGGAATCAAAAGAAGGATTGAAGGTTAGCGGTTTTCATTTTGTAGGATTCATTGCTTCCAGCGATCACAATAACGGTATAAGTCAGTATCTGCCACTATTAGGCTCAATAAAAGAACTGGAACAGGTAATCCGACATAAAAGCATTCGATTAGTGGTAATTGCACTCGATAAACAAGACAAACCACAATTAGAAAAAATAGTGAATAGTTTGAGCGAATTAGATGTTGACATAAAAATAGTTCCGGATAATTTAGATATCCTGTCGGGCTCCGTAAAAAGCAGTAATGTATTCGGTGCGGTATTAACAGATATCAAGACAGGCCTGATGCCCGAATGGCAACAGAATATAAAGCAGGTCATAGACATCATGCTGGCGCTACTAGGATTAATTGTCTTATCTCCGTTATTAATATTCACCGCCATAAAGGTTAGACTTTCCTCCAAAGGCCCCATCATTTATTCGCAAAAAAGATTAGGATACAAGGGCAATAGTTTCAGTATATACAAGTTCCGGTCAATGATAACTGATGCCGAACCGGATGGACCAAGACTTTCCTCAGAGAATGATCCCCGCATTACAAAATGGGGTCGTACTATGCGTAAATGGCGTCTCGATGAGCTACCTCAACTTTGGAATGTCCTGAAAGGAGAAATGAGTCTGGTAGGACCACGTCCGGAAAGAGAATACTATGTCCAGATCATACGCACCCAAACTCCCTACTATAATTACCTCCTAAAAGTAAAACCCGGACTCACTTCCTGGGGAATGGTACAATACGGATATGCTGAAAACGTAGAACAGATGATTGAGCGAATGAAATACGATCTCATATACATAGAGAATATTTCATTGGCACTTGACCTAAAGATCATGATACATACCCTTAAGATTATTTTTACTGGCAAAGGGCGATAAGGTTGTAAAAGCTTTAAAAAAGGTTGTAAAAAGACTACAAGGGGTTGTATAAGGTCTCCAACCTTATAAGGTTGGAGACCTTATACAACCCCTTCTTTCCCAAATCCCCATTTTCCGGTTGTACCCATTTTGAAAAAAGCTGTAAGTGATGGTATTTTGCCATTATGCCAGTAAATCAAATATATCAGGCGCCATTAAATCCAGAAAGGATCTACCACATCTGTAACAGGACGAACAATAATGAATTGCTCTTTCGTTCCAATGAAAACAGAAGGTTTTTCATGCAGCAGTTTGATCATTACCTTTCCTACTTACTAGACCCCTATTCATGGAGCCTATTGTCGAATCATTTTCATTTTCAAGTAAAAATGAAATCTGAAGAGTACGCTGCAGAAAGAATTTTACGCCTGCCAGATAAAGATCAAACTATATCACAAAAACTATTTCTCGCAGGGAAAAAGCCTTTTCACGAATTAGCATCCAAAGCATTTTCACAGTTCTTTATTTCTTATTCACTATCATATCACAATCAGATTAGAGTTAATGGCAACCTGTTCTATAAAAACTTTAAACGTGTAGAAATTGAAAATGATAATCAATTCAGAAATACAATGACCTATATTCATACCAACCCGGTAAAGCATGGACTGATTGAAGATTTCACGGAATATGAATGGTCATCCTGGCATGAATTCACTAAAAAGAAATTCTCAGCTATAAACAGGGATGAGGTATATGAAATTTTCGGGAATAAACAAGCATTTCTGAATGCGCACGAGCTACATCAGGACTTGATTTTAAGCAATAAAATTTTTATTCTGTGAGCAAGGTCTCCAACCTTATAAGGTTGGAGACCTTTACAACCGACCTTATACAACCTTCTTCAATATTCCCCCACTACCATTACCCGAAAATCCCGTAATTTCCCATCATATTTTAACCACTATGTCCCGAATCGTTGCCTGCCTCTTTTTCTTAAGTATACCCTTACTTAATTGCATAGGACAAAATAACTATTGGCAACAAGAATTGAAATACAAAATCACAGTTGAACTAGATACAAAAAGACAACAACTTAAATCCCATCTGCAACTAGTTTATATCAATCATTCACCCGATACCTTATCCTTTATCTGGTTCCACCTTTGGGTTAACGCTTACCAGAATTTCAGTAGCCCATTCTATTACCAATTAATAGCAGACAACTCTTTTGACAAGGATTATTTCAAAAACAAGATGGGTTACATTAAGAATTTAGACTTCAAAGTGAACGATGTACCTGTATCTATCCCTCCTAATGTTGCAACTTCTGAAATGTTGCAACTCGTATTGCCTTCCCCCCTGGCACCAGGAGATAGCGTTCTTATATCAACACCTTTCGATCTCACTCTCCCAAATTATTTTTCCAGAATGGGATTTGCAGAAGACCAATTCATGATCTGTCAATGGTTTCCCAAACCAGCAGTATATGATAAATATGGCTGGCATACATTCCCCTACCTGGAACGTGGCGAATTCTATGGTGAATTCGGAAGCTTCGATGTTTCTATAACACTGCCACAGGAATATGTTGTTGCAGCAACTGGAGTATTAACCACTGAAGACGAACTTGAGATTTATAAAAATATAGGCAGGGCCAATTTGATAGCTTCTAAAAAACCTGTGCTTTATAAATCTAACAGCAAAAAAGAACAACAATTAAAGACGCTCCAATACAAAGCTGAAAACGTACATGATTTTGCATGGTTTGCTAACAAAAACTTTGTTATTCAATACGATAGCCTGCAACTTCCTTCGGGTACAAAAACAGACATCTTTACATTTTTTAAGCATATGCCCCGAAGCTCATGGTATACTTCCACCCAAATGGTAAAGGCTACATTAAATGCCTATTCTACCTGGGTTGGTGAATACCCTTATCCTACAGCACAAGTGGTTCAAGGACCTTCAAATCTGGTTCAGGCTGGTATGGAATATCCTATGGTTACACTTATCTCTGACCCTGGTTTTAATATGGAAAAACTTGATGGTGTAATAGCGCATGAAGTGGGTCACAACTGGTTTTATGGAATACTCGGTAGTAATGAAAGAGAACACCCATGGATGGATGAAGGATTGAATACATTTTATCAATCACGCTACGAAGCATTAAAATATGAAATTTTCAACTTCTTCAACCAGGATAAAATGACTGAATTCAAGTCAACCAGTCCAGAAGAATACCAAAACAGCATCGAGGAAGCTTTTACTAAAATAAAAAACAAGACCCCAATCGACTCCCGGGCTGAATCTTTCCTCAATAAAGACGAGTACTTTAACGTTACTTATTACAAAACCGCTTATTGGCTTCTGCTGGTCGAAAACAGGATGGGAAAAGAGGCTTTTGA
This sequence comes from Chitinophagaceae bacterium, assembly GCA_016721085.1. GTDB lineage: Bacteria > Bacteroidota > Bacteroidia > Chitinophagales > Chitinophagaceae > Endoryza. The sequence goes on from JADKJI010000023.1 coordinate 57,781, forward strand.
ATCAGGAATGAAGAACTATTTCAAGTCCTGGAAATTCAAACACCCCTACCCCGACGATTTCAAAAATACCCTGGAATCGTCCAGCCATATTTCACTTGATGAAGTATTTAGACTTCTTCAGAAATAAGTCAAATCCAAATAGTGGCATTAGTGTTATTTTTGAAAAAATTACCTGTTGAAAAATTGGATCACCCTTTTCCTGGGACTCTGTAGCTTCTTCCCTTCATTTAGCCAGTCTGCCTACTGGCAGCAGGAACTGCATTACAGGATTGATGTAACCCTAAACGATAAAGAACATAGCCTCGATGGCTTTCTAAAACTCGACTACAAAAACCAATCTCCCGATACCCTTACTTTTATCTGGTTCCACCTTTGGCCAAACGCTTTTAAGAACGATAAGACTGCTTTTAGTGAACAATTGCTTCAAAATGGCCGGACCGATTTCTATTTCTCTCCAAAAGAAAAAAGAGGTTATATCAACCGACTTGATTTCAGGACTGAGAACAATACACTTAAAATTGCAGATCATCCGCTGTATATCGATATGGTAAAAGTCTTTCTCTTAAAACCTTTGGCACCCGGAGAGCAGACAACAATAAATACCCCATTTCACGTTCAGTTACCTTATAATTTTTCGAGAGGAGGACATAAAGGCCAATCCTATCAAATTACCCAATGGTTTCCAAAACCAGCAGTATACGATAGAGATGGATGGCATCAAATGCCCTATCTGGATCAGGGAGAATTTTATAGCGAATTCGGCAGTTTTGAAGTACAGATAACCCTTCCTTCCAATTATGTAGTAGCAGCTACTGGTGAACTTCAAAATGAAGAAGAAAAAAAATGGTTATTGGAAAGACGAAATTTCAAAATACCTGAAATCGTAAAACCCAAAACAAATACAAAATCATTCAAGAAGCCCGATATAGAAAACCTGATAGCAATTCCTTCATCTTCTACATCTAAAACACTTATTTATAAACAAGACAATATTCATGATTTTGCCTGGTTTGCTGATAAGACATATGTTGTAGATCATGATACTATTCAGTTAGCATCTGGAAGAATCGTAGACGCTTATAATTTCTACTGGCCAAAAGATGCAAAACCATGGAGCAAAGGAGTAAGCTTTATAAAAGAAGCTATACAATTCCGTTCTCGACTTATCGGTGAATATCCATACAATTGTGCAAGCGTGGTAGAAGCCAATATGGGATTTGAAGGAGGAATGGAATACCCAACTATCACTTCCATTTCACCATCGCAGTCTGAGAGATCACTCGATGAAGTGATAGAACATGAACTGGGACATAACTGGTTCTATGGTATTCTGGCAAGCAATGAAAGGAAACATCCATGGATGGATGAAGGAATGAACAGCTATTTCGATCATCGCTATGCTGAAGCCAGATATAAAGACAAATTATATTCCCCCAAAAGCCATTTGCCTGAAAGTTTTGAAAATATATTAGTAAATACTTTCGCTGTCACAAAGAAAGACCAACCTATTGAAACCAGCTCCGATAGCTTCTCTATCACCAATTATGGATTGACCGCATACATAAAAACAGCCAACTGGCTTGGTCAACTTGAGAAGGAAATAGGAAGGGAAAAATTTGACGCTGCTTTTCGTGCTTACTATAATCAATGGAAATTCAAACATCCTCGGCCAGCTGACTTTTTTTATTCGATGGAAAAATCTACCGGAATGTCAGCAATTGCCATGAATGCAGATATCAATAAAAAAGGTCTTTTATCTCAGGATTCAGTAGTAAAAAAACAAGTTCGGTTCACTATTCTTCCTAATCTGGCAGAAACAAATAAGTATCATTATATAAATATTCTTCCCGCCCCAGGACAAAATTTCTATGATGGGTTTATGCTTGGTGTTATTATACATAATTACAACTTGCCTCCTTCTCCCTTCCAGTTTTTTATAGCACCACAATATGGATTTAAAAGCAATAAAATAAATGGCATTGGTCGGTTGGGATATACATGGCGAAAAGATGGCCCAATAGAAAAAATAATTGCAAGTGTAGGTGGCGAAAAATATTCCTATCTATCAGGAATCGATAGTAATAACCAAAAAATATCAGCAGGCTTTTATAAGTTCACCCCTGCTTTGCGTTTCTATTTTAAAGAAGCGAATGCCCGAAGCAGTCGTGAGAAATGGCTGGAATGGAAAACCTATCTGATTGGGGAATCAGGATTTGATTACAAATTAAAATCAACAGATTCTCTGTATTATCCATCACTGGGATCCACAGTGAACAGATATCTCAACCAAATAACTTATTCCATCGCAGATTACAGAGCCTTATATCCCTTCGATATACAATTACAAGCGCAACAAGCAAAAGATTTCTACAGGATAAACTTCACAGCTAATTACTTTCTGAACTATGCTTCAGGAGGTGGTGCCTCTGTAAGAGTATTTGCTGCCAAATTCGGCTATCTGGGAACCCGAACTTCTGCAAAAGAGTTTGCAACAACCAATTTTCAACCCAAACTTACTGCAGTAAGAGGCGGCGAGGATTACACTTACGGCAATTATTTCTCTGGAAGGAATGAAACCGATGGTTTCAATAGCCAACAGATAATGATGCGGGATGGGGGACTAAAACTACGAACCGATCTGTTCCAGGGATTACAGGGAAGAAGTGAAAACTGGGTAGCCGCTATCAATCTTACAACAAGTATCCCTAGTTCCATTTTACCAAAAGTGATTCCACTTAAACTATTTCTAGACGCTGGCTCTTATGCCGAAGCCTGGAAAAAAGATGCTAATACTCAGAAATTTTTATTCGTTGGGGGACTACAACTTTCACTCATAAACAATATCGTGAACATTTATGCACCATTGGTGTACAGCAAAGATTTTTCAAATAATCTGAAAACCGTTCCTGAAGAAAACAAATTCCTTCGGAAAATATCTTTCAGTATCGATATTCAACGAATCAGTATTCGCAGATTGAGCAAAAACCAACTTCCATTTTAATTATGCATGGCAATATCCGATACCTTAAACGGGCTGATATAGACACTGCAAAATGGGATGATTGCATTGAGAACTCCTCAAACGGACTTATTTACGGCTATTCTTATTATTTAGACATCATGTCGCGCCATTGGGATGCCCTGTTTTGGGCGATTACGAAGCCGTGATGCCTTTAACATGGAACAGGAAGTGGACCATACATTATCTTTATCAACCGCCATTCACAGCGAGCTTGGGTATTTTCGGAAACCATCTTAACGAAGACATCTGCAAGAATTTCATTGCATCCATCCCTCAACATTTCAAATTAGTCGAAATTGAAATGAATGCAGGGAATATATTTAACAATGGAACACAAGATATTAGCCAAAGGAATAATTATGTTTTATCACTCAATAAACCATATGCAGAAATCACAAAAGGCTATAAGGACAATGTAAAAAGAAATGTAAGAAAAGCTCAACAGTTAGAGTGCATGTACGTAAAGGAAGTGCCCATTGATAAAGTGATTCATCTCTCCAGTGAAATAATGGGTAAGATATCTAACCTGAAAGCCGACGATTACGAAAGATTCAAAAAACTTTATACATTACTTCAATCAAAAAACGCAGCTACCTCAAGAGGAGTTTATTCCCTTCAGAATGAATTAGTGGCTTCCTGTGTTTATTTTTTCTCCAACAACCGCTGCTATTACATACTTGTAGGTAATCATCCCAATGGCAAAACAATGGGTGCCTCACATTTTCTTATTGACCGCTTTATAGAAGAATTCTCCAATCAAAATTTAGTACTCGACTTCGAAGGCTCCGATCTTGGAAACATCGCCTTCTTTTATAGCAGCTTCGGCGCTACACTGGAAACATATCCGTCGTTGAGGGTGAATAGGTTGCCTTGGTGGGTGAGAGCGCTGAGGAGAATTTGAGAATTTGAAGATTTGGAAATTTGAAATGGAAATTGAAAATTGAAATTTGGAAATGTGAAGATGTGAAGATGTGGAAAATGAAACAGCCGAATACAAATTAGTAAATTTGAAATTAATGTATTGACTTTATTAGTAAAAATTCCAATTTCAAATTTAAAATGTATTTGGCTGTTTCATTTCCACATCTTCACATTTCCAATTTCGTTTGGCTGTTCATTCTCAAATTCTCAAATTTTCAAATTTTCAAATTCCTAAAGCCCCCTCTCCTCCAATATCTTCTCCGCAATAAGTATATCAATCGGCCTTGTAATTTTGATATTCGAAGAATCGCCTTCCACCAATTGAATCTTCACTCCTAGCTTTTCCACTACACTTGCTTCGTCTGTGAATGACTCGAGATAGTCTTGTTCAAAGGCTGCTTTGATAATATCGCTATAGAAAGTCTGGGGTGTTTGAATGATGCGAACTTTATTCCGATCTACTTGCTGGTTGCCGTTTATGGTTTCAAGACGAATAGTATCAACTGCTGTTACCGCAGGAATAGCATTGCCTTTTTCAATTGCGGTATCGTAACAAGTCCTGATAAGCTCAGGAGTTATCAAACATCTCACCCCATCGTGAACAAAAACGATGCTGTGTTGTTGAATATGGTCTAGCCCTTTCTTTACTGAATGAAATCGGGTTTCTCCACCTACTGTAATACCAATTCTGTCAGGCTCAAAAGTAGACCTGATTATTTCCAGTCCTTTTTCAACATGAGCTTCCGGTACTACGAGAATAATTTCCAAATCATTAAACGCCTTTAAAAAGCTGTTAACGTATACCACAAAACTGGCTTGCCATCCAACTCAAGGAATTGCTTAGGAACTACAGTACCCATTCTCAATCCGGAACCACCGGCTACTATGACTGCGTATTTTTTCATTCTGGAGTAAAAAGTTATAAGTAATACGTCTTAGGTTTAAGGTTTAAAGTTTAAGGTTTAAAGTTGGGTAACAGTCATTACTGGTTTCCATCACCAAACTAATTCTAACAAATAAACATACTAACAACTCACGACTCACGACTCCCGAGTAACGACTCCCGACTTGTATTTACTTCCGGACTTTAAATTAGGTATCTCCGAAAATCAAACACCGCGGACTTAAAATTCTTACTCTCCAAAATTCAAACACCGCGGACTTCCGGACTATTATTCCAGACTTCCGGACTATTAAGCCCGACTTAATCCAAGAACTCTCTCTCAATCTCCTCCATCTGAACAATATCCCACGCCTCGCTTTCCGTAGGAGTCACATTCATAACTTCAAGAAGTTCCAGCTTTTCAAGAATAGCTTCCACTTCAGGTTGCAGCAAGCAAATTACAAACGACGCATTGTTCTCATAAAAATGCTGTTGAACCTGTGCCAGATAAACGGCTGCAGCATCCTCCACAGTATGGATGTCTTCCATTTTCAGGACAACATTTTTAACGTCATTTTGCAACAAAGGACTTAAACTTTTATCCAGCTCTTCTGTCATATTAGCAGCAAGAATCGCCTCTTTGATAGTTATGACATGGAATTTCTCTTTGGTATCAATTTTGACCTCCATAACACACTTTTAGTTGTTAACAGCCGTTAATAACAATACGGTCTGTTAAGTCAAAAATATTCGTTATTATTGTATCAATCACAATTAATTACAAAAAAAAATGGACAACAATTTTTCAGCCCAGGTTAAGGAGATTATCTCCTTCAGCAGGGAAGAAGCTTTGCGGCTGGGAAATGATTTTATCGGTACGGAACATCTACTGCTGGGACTGATCCGCGAGGGTGAGAATACAGCTGTGAGGATCCTTAAGAGTTTCAATGTTGATTTGTACGAATTAAGGAAAGAAGTAGAGTTAGCCGTTAAAGACAAAACCGGTAAGAACATTGCCAACATCAACAGCTTACCCCTTACGAAACAAGCGGAGAAGGTGATCCGGGTAACGGTACTTGAAGCGAAGGCGCTGAAAAGTCCAACCGTTGAAACAGAACACCTCATGCTCTCCATCCTAAAGAATAAAGAAAACGTTGCAACCCAAATATTAAATCAATTTGATGTGGATTACGACCTCTTCCGCAATGAATTAGGCGTTGTGAAAAGCAACGACGTTCGCAGCGAATATACAGACGAGAATGAAGACGATTTCGACGAGGAAAAGAAATTCTCCCAACAGAAATCACGCTCTGGCACAAATGCCAAAAGCAAAACACCTGTACTCGATAATTTCGGACGCGATATCACCCGCATGGCTGAAAGCGGTTCATTAGACCCGATAGTAGGACGTGAAGCTGAAATCGAAAGAGTTTCACAAATTCTATCTCGTCGTAAAAAGAACAACCCAATACTTATCGGTGAACCTGGGGTTGGTAAAACAGCCATCGTAGAAGGATTAGCTCTCCGAATCGTTCAACGTAAAGTATCAAGAGTTCTCTTCGATAAACGTGTTATTTCTTTAGACCTCGCTGCCCTGGTAGCAGGAACAAAATACCGTGGACAGTTTGAAGAAAGAATGAAAGCAATCATGAACGAGTTGGAAAAGAACCGTGATGTGATACTGTTCATCGACGAAATACATACTATTGTTGGAGCAGGTGGTGCCAGTGGATCACTCGATGCTTCTAACATATTCAAACCAGCTCTCGCAAGAGGCGAACTGCAATGTATAGGCGCTTCTACCCTGGATGAATACCGTATGTATATCGAGAAAGATGGTGCCCTCGACCGTCGTTTCCAAAAAGTAATGGTTGAACCACCAAGTGTTGATGAAACCATTCAGATCCTTACTAACATCCAAAGCAAATACGAAGACTACCATAATGTCACTTACTCTGTTGAAGCAATCGACGCTTGCGTAAAACTGAGCGACCGTTACATTACAGACAGACTTCTTCCAGACAAAGCAATTGACGTAATGGATGAAGTAGGTGCGCGCGTTCACCTGAAGAATATCAATGTTCCAAAAGATATACTTGATCTTGAAAAGAAGATTGAAGATGTGAAGGGCGAAAAAAACAAAGTGGTGAAAAGCCAGAAGTTTGAAGAAGCCGCTTCATTACGCGATACTGAAAAACGTCTTCAGGAAGAACTTGAAGCCGCTAAAGCGAAATGGGAAGAAGAAAGCAAACACAAACGCTTCCCTATCGATGAACAAGCTATTGCAGAAGTAGTGAGTATGATGACAGGAATCCCTGTAACAAGAATGGTTCAGGCAGAAACTGATAAGCTGCGCAAGATGGCAGACGATATGAAGCATATGGTGGTAGGACAAAACGAAGCCATTGCCAAAGTTGTTAAAGCTATCCAGCGTAACCGTGTAGGACTTAAAGATCCAAAGAAACCAATTGGTACTTTCATCTTCCTTGGACCTACAGGTGTTGGTAAAACAGAATTAGCACGCTCACTCGCCAGATATATGTTCGATTCAGAAGATGCTCTCATTCGCATCGACATGAGTGAATACATGGAGAAATTCACTGTGAGCCGTTTGGTGGGTGCCCCTCCAGGATATGTAGGATATGAAGAAGGTGGTCAGCTTACTGAAAAAGTTCGCCGTAAGCCTTATTCAGTAATACTGCTGGATGAAATTGAAAAAGCCCATCCGGATATCTACAACATCCTGCTGCAAGTTTTGGATGATGGACAGTTAACAGATGGTTTAGGCCGTAAGGTAGACTTCAAGAATACTACAATCATCATGACCTCGAATATTGGGGTTCGCCAATTGAAAGACTTTGGTGATGGTGTAGGATTTGCCACAGCATCAAGAACTCAGAATGCTGATGAAAACAACAAAGCGGTTATTGAAAAGGCTCTGAAGAAAACCTTCTCTCCTGAATTCCTTAACCGTATTGATGATGTAATCATATTCAATACCCTTACAAGAGACAATATCTTTGAAATCATCGATATCCTCATGAAAGGTGTAATGAAAAGACTTACCAACCTTGGATTCTCAATGGAGCTTACAGAAGATGCCAAGAATTTCATAGCAGACAAAGGATATGATTCGCAATTCGGTGCTCGTCCACTGCATAGAGCCATCCAGAAATACCTGGAAGACCCATTGGCGGAAGAAATACTCAATATGCATATCAAACCAGGTGATATTATGATTGCTGATCTGGATCCCCTTGATAAGTCAAAACTCCAGTTCACATTAAAAGAATCTCCTAAAGAGAAATCTAAAGCATAACAGAATTTCATCTGATATATTCAAAGGCCCCGGTTTTCAGGGGCCTTCTTTATTGACCCTAATCAATTGACAAAACGCAACTTTCTCCAAATATTCTCGTTTTATACCCAGTCCCATGGTTTAATACCACATCCGGGCCGCTCCATCTTCGTGATGGTAATCCCCCAGATGATCGCATTGTAAAATCCAATGTATATGAAAACCGGGTGACTTACCGTAGTGAGTCACATTATCGTCACCACTACATTATTTGCCGCAATTTCATTTTGTAAGTAAAATGGATTGCGGCATTTTTGTGTCTGGAATGGACAAGAAGATAATTATCACGATCGATGGCTGGAGCAGTTGTGGCAAAAGCACCCTGGCAAAACAATTGGCAAGGGAACTGGGCTATGTCTATATTGACAGTGGAGCCATGTATAGGGCTATTACCTTGTATTTCCTCCGTAATCATATAGACTGGACAAAACCGGAACTAGTAAAAGATGCCCTGGATCATATTCACCTGGAGTTTCATCCCAATCACAAGACCGGACAAAGCGAGATTTATCTCAATGAAGAGAATGTGGAATATGTAATTCGCGACCTGGTTGTGGCGGAAAAAGTGAGCGATGTTGCCGCTATAGGTGCCGTAAGAAGCTGCGCGGTAGCCCAACAGCAGAAAATGGGACGCCGGAAAGGGATTGTTATGGATGGCAGGGACATTGGCACCGTGGTGTTCCCGGATGCTGCCCTGAAAATATTCATGACCGCGGATAAGGAAATAAGGGTTCAAAGACGGTTTAAAGAGCTTTATGAAAAGAACCCAAATGTAACAATAGAAGAGGTACGGCATAACCTGGAAATGCGCGATCATATAGATTCTCACCGGGAAATCAGCCCTTTACGCCAGGCCGATGATGCCCTCATACTGGATAATTCCACTATTTCTGAAAAAGAACAGCTATCTCTAGCCCTGAATTGGGCCGCTGAAAGGATGGGAAAAGCCTGATATTCCAAATTTGGGATTATCCCCCGTTTATACCCACCCCTTGACAGTACCCTCACTGTTTTGTACTTTGTAGGCCGGTTGAACAGGAAATGCCTGTAAACCTTTTTAATCTTAATCCAAACGTATCTCATGAAACAAATCGTAACCGCAGCCATTCTGGCTATCTCCTCCTTTTCATTTTACGCCTGCAATAAGAATGTATCTGAAGACATATTGGTAGCTATACCAGAACCTAAGTTGGAATCTGCTATCTATCCTGCTATCACTAAGCCTGGACTCATGGGATTAGGAACAGAACAATCCATTTGCGCCACTGGAGACAATATAACACTATTCCTTCCTTACGAAGTAGTTTCTGAAGACATTCAGGAAGCAACCATTACAATAAGAGACGCAGTTACAGGTACTATTTTGAAAGAAGTGCCAATGAATTTCTCAACAGATCTGTCTGTACTCAACATTACTGTGCCAGAAGAATTGCAAGGCCAGACATTCCTCTTCTCTAACATGAATCTGGAGAATGAGTTTACTGGTAAAACAGTAACCGTTTCAACTAATATAAAAGCTACGCTGTTACGTTCAGCAAATACCCTGGAAAATGCATTCCAGGTGCAATAAGTTCTACCTTCCACTAACAGAAGCCCTGCCATAAACTGCAGGGCTTTTTATTTGCAATTAGTACCTGCTTGTCTGTTAAAGAATGCTAACAGAATAGCAATGAATGTATATCGTAACAAAGTTTTAAGAAATTTCGAGACGCTAAAACCGTTTTAGGCACACATTTGAGTACATTTACATTACCTAAATTTTAAAGGATGAATTGGTTTTTCCTTCAGGTAACTACCCCAGCCTCTACAGTAGCAGATTCTCTCAAACAGGTTCTTAATGCAGGTCAGGCCGCCCCTCCCACAATGAACATATTCGATATGTTGGCTAATGGAGGACCACTGATGATCCCTTTGGGATTACTGTTTGTATTAGCCGTCTTCTTCTTTTTTGAAAGATTGATTGCCATCCGCAAGGCCAGCAATGTTGACCCGAACTTCATGAACATCATCCGTGATAATATCTTCACTGGAAATGTTTCAGCAGCCAGGTCGCTTGCCAAGAACACCCCAAATCCTGTTGCCAGAATGATCGACAAAGGTCTTCAGCGTATCGGCAAACCTATTGATGCCATTGAAAAAAGTATGGAAAATGTAGGCAAGCTTGAAATCTATAAGATGGAAAGAAACCTGTCCATCCTTTCATTAGTGTATGGCATCGCTCCTATGTTCGGATTCCTTGGTACACTGATAGGAATGCTTCAATTATTTTACAGAATCAACACCACCCACGAATTCAGTACCGACGCTATTGCCGGCGGTATCTATACTAAGCTGATAACTTCAGCAGTAGGTCTTACAATTGGTCTGTTAGGATATATCGGTTATAACTTCCTCAATGCGCAACTGGATAAGACCATCAATAAAATGGAGTCTGCCAGTTCAGAATTCATCGACATTTTGCAGGAACCAACCCGATAATAGAACAACAATAAATAGTCAGCATGAATCTCCGTAAACGACTAAAATCACATCCAGAATTACATGGTGGCGCCTTGAACGACATCATGTTCATTCTGTTATTCTTTTTCCTGATCGTTTCCACTTTAGCTAACCCCAACGTTATAAAACTTTCCACTCCCAAAGCAAAAAGTGATACCAAAGCGAAACAATCAGTAATCGTAAATATAAAAGCAACCGGAGAATACGTAATCAATGGCAAAACGATTGCTTTAGAAGACATGAAACTCCTCATGCAACCCTATATCGCTAAAGACTCACTACAAGCCACCATCGCCATCAATGCCGACAAAGCCACTCCTCTTGAAAATGTTGTTGCTGTTATGAGAGTGGCAAGGGAAATGGGGGCGAGAACGACGTTGTTGGTTGACAATAAGTAAGTCCTTATTAAAAGTCCGGAAGTCCGCGGCGCTTGAATTTTGGAGAGTATGAAATTTAAGTCCGCGGCGCTTGAAGTTTGGAGATTCCTGATTTTTAGTCCGGAAGAGAATACAAATACAAGTAGGGGAGTTAGGTAGTAGGGAAGTAAGGTAGGAGAATACAGATTCCTTTATTATAGCAATAACCGCAGAGACGCGGAGACGCAGAGGCATTCCCTGCGTCTCCGCGTCTCTGCGGTTATTTCTATAAAAAGGAACCTACTTCTTTCTACCTAACTCCTACTGTATTTGTATTTTCTTCCGGACTTAACGAAGAACTAAAAGTTCAAAGACCACGGACTAAAAATTCTTACTCTCCAAAATTCAAGCGCCGCGGACTTCCGGACTATACATTACGACTCCCGACTAGCATCCTCTCCTTCCCCTGCATATCTTTCCTGATTTCTATATTAAAATACCCATTACTTTCATCACCTTCACCACTTCCTTCGCCAAATCTTCATGCACTTCAAAATACAATCTGCCTCCTTTTTGAAGATGATTCAGTCCAATATTGCAATGGCTTTATAGAATTGCAGAGGATCTTCATCGGCAGCAAATAGAGCGAGATGAGGTTCGTATTTCACCACATTTTCTGGTAGCGTACCGGCATCGGCTAATGGGATATACGGAGGATTACTCACTATGATATCGAACTCTGCATTTGCGAAAACAGGATTATAGTTGAGGATGTCATATTGATGCCATTCAATATCCATTTGATGAGTTGAAGCATTTCGCCTCGCTATCTCTAAAGCCGACTCACTGATATCACATCCATGAACATGTGCACTGGGAATTAATTTCTTTATCCCCAACGCTATACAACCACTGCCTGTTCCCATGTCCAATACTCTGATATTTTTCTTCGAAAGTTCTCCAGACCTGACATCTTTCGCTATCCAATCTACCAGTTCCTCAGTTTCCTGACGTGGAATCAACACACTATTATCTACAAACAGGTTCATCCCGCAAAACCAGGCTTCTCCCAATACATATTGTACCGGTACCTGTTTACCTAACTGTTCAATATAAGTGGCTAATTTTTCTTCCTGCTGAAGCGAAAAGACCATTGTCTTATTTGTAACCCTATCTATCTTTTTCCAACCTGTCAATGATTCCATTACAAGATCAGCAATAGCAGCAGCTTCACCATCAGAATAGTGATGATAGAGCTGAAATAATAGCTGCTGTTGCGCTTCCGATAACTTCATGTCTGCAAACATACAAAGTGAAGGGGGAAGTAGATACAACAGTGAAGGATATTCAGTTATTGGACACAAGGCTTCAACTGGGTAAACACCGCCCAAATCGTATATATTTGCGGCTACAGCTTCCCAAAAACTGAATGCCCAATCCTGCAGATTATATGTATCGTTGCCTCCAACTAGCTCAATTGGGCAGTGGGAATACAGCTCCCAATCCTCTGGTGGGTGCCGTATTAGTTCATAAAGATCGAATCATAGGGGAAGGTTACCACGAAAAATACGGCGGTCCGCATGCAGAAGTTAACTGCCTGGCATCACTAGCAGCAACTGACAGAGATTTAATACCTGAATCTACATTATATGTCTCGCTGGAACCCTGCTCCCATTTTGGCAAAACACCCCCCTGCAGCGATCTGATCATAAAAGAAAAGATTCCAAACGTAGTGGTAGGTTGCAGGGACCCTTTTCCTGAAGTGGATGGAAAAGGGATAGAGAAACTGCTGGCAGCCGGTACTGGTATCAGAACCGATATAATGCCTGAAGAATGCATCGAAACGAACAAGAGGTTTCTGACCTTCCACACAAAGAAAAGGCCCTATATCGTCTTAAAATGGGCTGAAACGGCTGATGGGATTATAGGAACCGGAACAGAAACCAGACTGCAAATTTCCAACGATTATAGCAACCGATTAGTCCACAAATGGAGAAGTGAAGAGTCCGCAATACTTATTGGGACCAACACGGCCTTATATGACAATCCACAATTGACAAACAGGTACTGGTCGGGTAAACAACCCATACCACTAGTAATAGACAGGAATCTGAGACTTCCGCATACATTAGAACTATTCAAGAATCCCAATACCATTATTATTAATGATCATAAAGAAGGAAAATATGATGGTATACGGTATATTAAAATAGAAAAACAAGATCCCCTAATCCCTCAATTAACAGCCTTTCTCTATAAATTAAACATCATAAGTGTACTTGTTGAAGGCGGGGCTACTCTATTACAATCTTTCCTCGATGCAGGAATTTGGGATGAGGCCAGGGTTATCAGCAACGATCAATACATTGGAGGCAAAGGAATAAATGCACCGTTATTACTCGTTCTTTCGTAAATGGTCATTTCCCAATAAATACAGGAACTATTTCTCAGCCATGGTTTAAATGGGCTTGTATTATGGGAGCTACTTTCATCATCCTTTTCAACATCATTGGATTTACCACACAAAGACTGGGTGTAGCTGTAGCATCGGTTGCCAATAAATTATCATTGGTAATACCGTTCATATTTTCTATCCTACTCTATAATGAAAAAGCAACGGCACTAAAAATAGCTGGAGTAGTTATGGCATTGGCAAGTGTCTTATTTACTTGCTGGCCTTCCAAACAACAGCAGTCAACACATAGCAAGAAAATCTCCTTTTGGATTTCGCTGGTACCTGCCATCCTTTTCTTAGGAAGCGGCCTGCTCGATACAATGATCAAATATGTTGAACAGGGGTTCATCAATGAAAATAATAATAACGAATATCTGATAACTGCTTTTGCGGCTGCCGGCACCATCGGTTTACTAATATTGATCTCAGCATTCATTACTGGAAAGCAACAATTCTCTTCCAAAGCATTGCTGATGGGAATTGCTATCGGAATTCCGAATTATTTTTCCATCTGGTGTCTTATGCAGGTGCTAAAAGATTATTCTTCCAACAGTTCTGCAATAATACCCATAAACAATATGGGCATCGTATTATTCAGCACTCTGGTGGCAGGATGGATTTTCAAAGAGCGTTTATCAAAATTAAACTGGACAGGTGTTCTATTGGCAATTGCCGCCATCGCATTAATAGCTTACGGATAATTATGAGTGAGAAGGATTTTTATTATACCATCGACAAGAGTGGTAACGCGGAGTTTAAAGACAGAGGAAGTAAATTCCTCGGCTATGCATTTCCCATACAATCAGTTGAGGAATTCAAAGCTGCTATGGAAGGATTGAAGAAAGAGCACCCGAAAGCCACCCATCATTGTTTTGCCTATAGGATTGGACTGGATGGCAATACCTTCAGAGTAAGTGATGCCGGAGAACCTTCAGGCACAGCTGGCAGACCTATTTTGGGACAAATCGACAGCAGGGAATTAACGAATACTCTTGTGGTAGTGGTAAGATATTTTGGAGGCACATTACTTGGCGTACCCGGACTTATCAATGCTTATAAGAATGCCGCTTCAATGGTATTACAGATTACCCCCATCATACAAAAACAAGTTGAGACCCTTTACAAACTTCATTTCGATTATACACTGATGAATGATGTAATGATGATCCTGAAATCGTCCAATGTATCCTTGCTGGAAAAAGAAATGAGCCTTTTCTGTGAGTTCAAGGTTGGCATACCCAGCCAACGACTTGAAGAAGTGCTGTATCGATTGAACGACCTCCGATCTGTAGAAGTAAAAAAGGTCTCCTGATTTATTTCCTGAACCTGGCACTAACAACTAATTCCTTTGATCCTGGCGTATAAGTGTAAAATCCTTCGCCGGTTTTAACACCTAATTTTCCAGCCTGCACCATACTTACTAACAAAGGACATGGAGCATACTTAGGGTTACCGAATCCTTCATGTAATACTTGAAGTATCGCCAAACAAGTGTCGAGTCCTATGAAATCTGCCAATTGCAATGGCCCCATGGGATGAGCCATACCTAATTTCATTACCGTATCTATTTCTGTTACTCCTGCAACCCCTTCGTACAAACTATAGATAGCTTCATTCAACATTGGCATCAGTATACGGTTGGCTATGAAACCCGGATAGTCATTCACCACACAAGGCACTTTACCTAATTGAATGGAGGTAGCCACAATAAAGTCGGTCACTTCTTTTGAAGTGGAATAACCATTTATGATTTCAACCAGCTTCATTACAGGAACCGGATTCATAAAATGCATTCCAATAACTTTATCTGCCCTCTTCGTAACTGCTGCAATTTTTGTGATAGGGATAGAAGAAGTATTTGTTGCCAGTATACATCCAGCAGGGGCTTTTTCATCCAGTTCTTTGAAGATTGAAAGCTTCAAGGATACATTCTCTGTAGCTGCTTCAACTACTAATCCTGCGTTGGCTACGCCATCTCCGAGTGAAGTGGCTGTAGATAAGGAGTTCAGAGTGTTTTGTTTTTGCTCTTCAGTAATTGTCTGCTTGGCTACCAGGCGATCCAGATTTTTTGAAATGGTGGATATAGCCTTATCTAATTGTGTTTGTGAAACATCAATCAGAGTTACTTTATATCCGCTTTGGGCAAATGTATGAGCTATGCCATTACCCATGGTGCCGGCGCCTATAACAGCTATTGAGATCTTATCCATGTTCAGATTTTTATAATTAGCAAGCAATTCGCTATCGAATCCCAAATGTAGTTGATAGTTTTTATTCCCGGAATTTTCAGGTTATTTCACCGCGGAGACGCAGGGACGCGGGGATGTATTTCTCTGTGTTCTCAGCGCCTCTGCGTGAAAAAAATAGCCATCTCACGCAGAGGCGCTGAGGTCGCAGAGATTTTTCCTCCGCGTCCCTGCGTCTCCGCGGTAAAATGTATTAATATTATTTAAACAACAACACTTTCCCGAATTACCGCTTTCCCGGCCACTGTATTGAAATCAAAATAATAATACCCCCCACAGGGTATTGCCAAAAACCAACAAATCACCTACTTTGTAACCTATACTTACCAAACAATGCTAAAAAGGCTAACAGTATCCAAACTCTTTCTCTTGCTGATCAATCTGGTTCCTCTATGGGGCGTTTGGATGGCTGGATGGAATGCACTGGAAATATTTATGGTGTACTGCCTCGAATCGGTGATTATCGGGCTTTACAATATCCTCAAAATGGGTATCACCTCATTGGTAATAAAAAAAGCGGATTGGACACCTGAAGGAGATACACCTACAATGGTGAGTGGCCCTTTCTTCATACTCTTCTTCATGGTACATTATGGATTTTTTGTTGCAATACAAATGAGTATTTTCATTTCCTTCACAGGACTTGAATCCAAACTGGGTGTAGCGAATGTGTGGGATTTTTTATGGAACTTCAGGAAATACCTTAGCCATAATAGCCAGTTGCTTTTACTTGGATTCGTAATCAGCTATGGCTTGATAATGCTGAAAGATTTCGTTTTTAATGGTGCATATAAAACAGCCAACCTCGGTACCCTACTATTCCAGCCATATGGGCGCATTTTCATTCAACAATTCACTGTAATTGTTGGTAGCCTTTTTATCGGTCTGGGTAATGGGCAAATATTCATCACTGTATTCGTAGCTATACGAATCTATTTCGATGTATTCATCAACTTCGATAGAATAATAAAACTGATTGAGAAACGACAAGCATTGAAATCAGCTAGACGCCAGCAATAGCTTGCTTTCATTCAACAACTGTTCTTTATTGATAGCAACAGTACCTACTTCCTCACAAACTAATCCACCTGCAATATTAGCTATGGCAGCCATAGTATGATTGTCGCGGGTTATAGCATACACCAGAGAGGCTACAGCAATCACGGTATCTCCTGCTCCTGATACATCGGCAATACTGCGTATATGGCAAGGAATGATACGTCCGGAATCGCCTTCCTGATAAAATACTCCTTTCTCGGAAAGTGTAATGAAAGAAATAGAATGATTCAATTCTTTTCGCAGAAGTTCATGAATGTTATGGAGAGATTCATTGTCTACTTTTTCTAACAAAAGATTCAAGCCTTCTTTTACTTCTTTCAAATTGGGCTTGAAGATCGTCACCTGCTTATAAGCAAAGAAATTCTTACGCTTTGGATCTACTGTAGTAATGATTCCCTTTTCAAGACACCACCCTATAACAGTTTCAATAACCCTTGGCGTAAGGACACCTTTATTATAATCTTCGAAGATGATTACATTAGGCTTATCCGTATCTATATACGTCCTTACCTTTTGGAGAAGAATATCTTCCTCCTTCCTATCAAGATCCCTGGTTATTTCAGCATCAAGACGAAGCATGTGCTGATTTCGGCTAATGATTCTCGTTTTATTGGTTGTAATTCTTGTGTTACTATTAAGAAGATACCCTGTTTGTATATGATGTTGGGCAAACAAGGTGGTAAGAGCTGCTCCATCATCATCGGCACCAATAACAGATAAGATATTCACTTGCGCTCCCAGAGATGCAAGGTTTAGCGCTACATTTCCAGCACCTCCTATACGTTGTTCCTTTTGATCAAGAGCTACAACCGGCACTGGTGCTTCAGGAGATATTCGTTCAACATGCCCCCACCAATAAGTATCCAGCATTACATCTCCTATAACACCAACTTTGATATTGGGAAACTGCTCAAAAAGTGCATCAATGTCTTTCTTTGTCATGATCAGTATTATTTAGCCTTGTTACGAGCCATAGCTATATAATAAATTGGGATACCAGCCAATGTGATAGCTCCTCCCCATCCTGCGTAAGTTGGTTTCTGGAAAATCAATGCCACACAGAAGGCAACTCCCATAATGATATAAATGATGGGTAACACTGGATAACCAAACGCTTTATAAAGGCGTTCTGCATTCGGACGGCTTTTACGAAGCCTGAATATTCCAATTATGGTGAGCACATAGAACACCACTACCACAAACGAAACCATATCGAGTAGGTCGCCATATTTACCACTCAGGCAAAGCAGGCTTGCCAATGCGCATTGTGCCCATAAGGCCCATTCAGGAACTGCATTCTTATTTAATGTACCCGCTTTCTTAAAGAAGAGACCATCTTGCGCCATGGTATAATAAACACGGGCACCAGCTAAAATCAATCCATTATTACAACCGAATGTTGAAATCATGATCATAACGGCAATCACATAAGAGCCGATATTTCCAAAGATCACATTGGCGGCCGACACCGCTACCCTGTCTTGTTTTGCGAATGCAATTTCCTGCAATGGCAATACACTCATGTACATCAGGTTGGCAGAAACGTAAATGATTGTTACAATCAATGTTCCAAGGAATAGGCTTAAACCGATATTACGCTGAGGATTTTTTATTTCACCAGCAATGAAGGTTACGTTATTCCATGAATCACTACTGAAGATGGAACCCACCATAGCTGCTGCAATGGCTCCTATCAATGCTGACCCTGATATTGGTAACCAGGAGGTGGCTACCTCACCTTTCTTATCAAGTCCAAGGTCTTGTACTGCCTGAAATCCTGTGCTCCAGTTCGCATTCCATATTTCAGACTTGGCTGCTAAAAGGAAACCGAAAACAATCAATCCAAATAAGGATGCTAGTTTTGTTACAGTGAATGTGGTTTGAATCAATTTGCCACCCTTTATACCCTTTGTATTGATATAAGTGAGGAAGATGATTAAAACAATAGAGACAAGCTGTGCCGGGTATATCTTGAAGATGCCTATGGTGAACAGTATATTCGCATCTTTCATTTCAAGTATCGGGAAGAAATATCCGGCGAATTTTGAGAATGCCACGCCAACAGCTGCGATGGTTGCCGTTTGGATAACCGCGAAAAAACTCCAACCATAAAGGAAGCCTGCCAATGGATTATAGGCTTCTTTCAGATACACATACTGGCCCCCTGCCTTTGGGAACATAGCACTTAATTCTCCATAACTAAGGGCCGCAGTCAAGGTCATAAATCCGGTAATCAACCAAACCATCACCAGCCAACCAGCACTACCCACATTACGGGTAATGTCGGCACTCACAATAAAAATTCCCGAACCAATCATGGAACCGGCCACTACCATGGTTGCGTCTAACAAGCCCAGGGTCGGTTTAAATGCACTTGAATTTTCAGCCATAGCAGCAGTATTTATAGGGGGAAGATACAGTAAACAGTCCAAAAAAAAGCGTAGTGGAACACTACGCTTTTAGAATAATTTTTGATGACTGGTCATCACTTATTTTCTTTCTTATAAAGGGTATTCAGTCCTTTAATCATATCACCAGTGATATCGTAGAGACTGTCTTTATAATACATCAGCACACCTGGAGAATAGGAGAAGATATAAGCATAGCCTTTCCCCTGATTATATGTTTTGAGATAATCTTCAACTTGTTTATGCAAATCGGTCATAAGATCCATCTGCATCTTCTTTAGTTCCTGATCCAGCTCAAGTTCTTTTTGTTGGAATTGTTTTTCCAATTGGGCCAATTCACGCTGGGCAGCTTCTCCGTCGGCCTGAGTCATTGTCGGGGCTTTTTCCTGCAACTCCCTTAACCTTTTTTGATAGGAAGCATTCAAAGAATTAAGCTGGTTCTTACTTGCATTCTCTTTTGCTTTAATCTTTTCTTCTGCATCCTGGAAACTATTATAATGTTCCTGCAGGGTATCGATATCAAAATAAGCGATCCTGAAATTGGAGGTATCGTGCTTGTTGTTGTTAACCGTTATTTGTCTTTTTGAGTTCTTCAGTATGGGTAATATGCAGGTAGAAAAGCACCCCTACAGCAAGCAATGCAACTGAACTTAAAATAGTAGAAATATTCTTCATCAAGAGCCGTTTTGCGCAAGTTATGAGGTTCTCTTGAACGAAATTGTTAAAAAATTTAACAACCGAACATAGAGATAGTTAAAAATAAAAAGCAGGAAACTTGTGTTTCCTGCTTTCAAAATATAGCTGAATATTATTCTTCTTCATCGAAGGCCATGGCTTCACGTGTAGTCTGCAGCAATTCATATTCTTCCTTGCTACCTACTATCATGTTTTCGAAGTCACGAAGACCTGTACCAGCTGGGATTGGGTGACCAGTGATTACATTCTCCTTCAGACCAAGCATATCGTCGGTTTTACCCTGGATAGCGGCACTGCTCAATACCTTAGTTGTTTCCTGGAACGATGCAGCTGAGATCCAGCTTTGAGTTCCGAGAGACGCCTTAGTGATACCTAACAATACTGGTTGTGAAGTAGCTGAATTCGCATCACGGTATTCCACTGTCTTCTTATCACTCCTGCGGAGAAGTGAGTTCTCTTCACGAATTTCACGAAGACTGGCAATCTGACCGGCTTTCAACTTAGCGCTGTCTCCAGCTTCAGTGATAACCTTCTTATCAAAAATCCAGTCATTCTCTTCGTTAAAGTCGAAGCGGTCTTCCAGATCCTCCTCAAGGAAGCGGGTATCACCTGGATCCTTGATTTCAACTTTCTTCATCATCTGACGAACGATAACTTCAATATGCTTGTCGTTGATCTTCACACCTTGTAAACGATATACTTCCTGGATCTCATTCACAACGTACTCTTGTACGGCAAACGGACCTTTGATAGAGAGGATATCTGCTGGAGCGATCTGACCATCTGAAAGTGGCGCACCGGCTTTGATGAAGTCACCATCCTGTACCAGGATCTGACGTGTCAATGGCACTAAGTACTTCTTAACAACACCATCCTTAGCTTCAACAACAATCTCACGGTTACCACGCTTGATAGCTCCGAAAGCAACTACACCATCAATTTCGCAAACAATGGCTGGGTTACCTGGGTTACGTGCTTCAAACAATTCAGTTACACGTGGAAGACCTCCGGTGATATCTCGCTGCATACGCAGTGTTCTCGGAATCTTCACCAATACCTGACCGGCTCTTACATCTTCTGTTTCTTCAACAGAGACGTGTGATCCTACAGGGAGGTTATATTGTTTTACATCCTTTCCACCTTCCACAATAAGGGTAGGTATCTTGGTCTTGTCTTTTGTTTCGATAACCACTTTCTCGCGGTGACCTGTTTGTTCGTCTGCTTCCTCACGGTAAGTGATACCCTCAATAACACTTTCAAACTTGATCTGTCCTGTGATTTCAGCAACGATTACGTTGTTGAACGGATCCCATGAGCAGATCATATCACCTTTCTTCACTTGCTGACCATCTTTTACAAGAAGGATAGCACCGTAAGGAACGTTATTAGTTATTAATAAACGGTCATTCTTCACATCCATGATACGAACCTCACCGGTACGACCTATTACCACCTGGTTCTTCTCACCATCGTTACCCTGACCGGTTACGCTACGTAAACCGTCGAATTGGATGGTACCGTCGAACTTAGCGAAGAGGGCTGATTCTACTGATGCAGATCCGGCCACACCACCCACGTGGAAGGTACGAAGTGTCAACTGTGTACCTGGTTCACCGATTGACTGTGCAGCAATGATACCTACAGCATCACCTTTTTGAGCAACATTTCCAGTTGCAAGGTTCTTACCGTAACATTTCACGCACACACCGCGCTTGCTTTCGCAAGTAAGAACAGAACGGATTTCTACAACCTCTATTGCTGCTTCTTCAATAGCTTTACCAATGTCTTCAGTTATCTGCTTGCCTGCTTCTACAATAACCTCATCATTGATAGGATTGTAGATATTGTGCAGTGAGGTACGGCCGATGATACGGTCATACAGTGGTTCTACCACTTCCTCATTATCTTTTAATGCACTGGTAGCAATACCACGCAGTGTTCCGCAATCTTCTTCAGTGATAACTACATCCTGAGCTACGTCAACGAGACGACGGGTAAGGTAACCGGCATCGGCCGTCTTAAGGGCGGTATCCGCCAAACCTTTACGCGCACCGTGCGTAGAGATGAAGTAATCCAATACGTTCAATCCACCTTTGAAGTTAGAGAGGATCGGGTTTTCGATGATCTCACTTCCTGATGAACCAGATTTACGAGGCTTCGCCATCAGACCTCTGATACCGCAAAGCTGTTTGATCTGTTGTTTAGAACCACGGGCTCCGGAGTCCAACATCATGTAAACTGAGTTGAATCCTTGCTTATCAATGGCAAGCTCCCTGATCAATGTTTCTGTGATACGTGTATCCACACGGCTCCAGATATCCACGATTTGGTTATAACGCTCGTTGTTAGTGATAAGACCCATGTTATAGTTTTCCCATACCTCATCAACTTCACCTTTTGCATTATCCAACACCTGTTCTTTGATAGATGGAATAATAAGGTCATTGATGTTGAACGACAATCCACCCTGGAAGGCAGTACGGAAACCTAACTGCTTGATATCGTCCAGGAATTTCGCTGTCTTGGGAACGTTAGTGATCTTGATGATATCTCCGATGATCTCACGAAGGTTCTTCTTCGTCAAAAGGGCGTTGATAAAACCAACTTCCTTAGGAACGAACTGGTTGAAGATTACACGACCTACCGTGGTTTCTATCAGCTTGAATTCTAGGTCACCATTATTGCTACGTACAAAGGACTTAACCTTGATATGTGCATGCAGGTCTACCTTTCCTTCATTATGTGCAATCAACACTTCATCCTGGCTATAGAAAGCTTTTCCTTCTCCACGGATCTTTTCAGTTTCTGTAGATTTCTTACCCTTTGTGATATAGTACAGTCCCAATACCATGTCCTGTGAAGGAAGGGTGATTGGTGCACCATTCTGTGGGTTAAGGATGTTGTGAGATGACAACATCAGCAATTGTGCTTCCAGAACGGCAGCGTTGCTGAGTGGCACGTGAACCGCCATCTGGTCACCGTCAAAGTCGGCGTTGAAGGCCGTAGTAACCAATGGGTGTAATTGAATCGCTTTACCTTCAATCAACTTAGGCTGGAAAGCCTGGATTGACAAACGGTGAAGTGTTGGGGCACGGTTCAGCATGATCGGATGCCCTTTCAATATATTTTCAAGGATATCCCAAACAACAGCTTCCTTACGGTCTACCAGTTTACGGGCAGATTTAACTGTTTTTACGATACCTCTTTCAATCAGTTTACGGATGATGAATGGTTTGAACAATTCAGCAGCCATGTCTTTTGGTAAACCGCACTCGTGTAATTTCAGTTCAGGACCTACCACGATAACGGAACGACCAGAATAGTCAACACGTTTACCCAAGAGGTTCTGACGGAAACGACCTTGTTTACCTTTCAATACATCACTCAATGATTTCAATGCACGTCCACCTTCTGCTTTTACAGCATTTGATTTACGGCTATTATCAAACAATGAATCGATGGCTTCCTGCAACATCCTCTTTTCGTTACGAAGGATTACCTCCGGAGCTTTGATCTCTAACAAACGCTTCAAACGGTTGTTACGGATAATCACACGTCTGTATAAATCATTTAAATCAGATGTAGCAAAACGACCACCATCCAATGGAACGAGCGGACGAAGTTCTGGTGGAATAACAGGAATATATTGCATAACCATCCATTCCGGACGGTTAGTGATCCTTGAGTTTGCTTCACGGAAAGCTTCCACAACACTCAAACGTTTCAAGGCATCTGCCTTACGTTGTTGTGATGTTTCATTTGCAGCAGCATTACGGAGACTGAATGACAAAGCATCCAGGTCGATACGCTGTAACATATCATGAACAGCTTCAGCACCCATCTTGGCAATGAATTTCTGCGGATCATCATCAGGCAGATATTGATTGTCCTTTGGTAAGGTGTCGAGCATTTCCAGATATTCTTCTTCAGTCAACAGATCACCTGCTTTCAGGCTTTCCTTGATACCTGGTTGTATAACAACGAAACGCTCATAGTATACGATTGTTTCGAGTTTCTTAGAACTAACTCCTAACAGGTAACCGATTTTGTTAGGAAGGCTTTTGAAATACCATATATGAACTACAGGTACCACCAGTTTGATGTGACCCATACGCTCACGACGTACTTTCTTCTCAGTTACTTCAACACCGCAACGGTCGCACACGATTCCCTTGTAACGGATACGCTTGTACTTTCCGCAAGCACACTCATAATCCTTTACTGGCCCGAATATCCTCTCGCAGAACAAACCATCACGCTCAGGTTTGTACGTACGATAGTTGATAGTTTCAGGCTTCAACACCTCACCATAGCTACGTTCCAGAATTGAATCTGGAGAAGCCAGACCGATAGTTATCTTAGAAAAAGTGGCCCGGGGACGATTGTCTTTTTTAATAGCCATAATTATTTCCAATAAATGTTAAAAACGTGAATCAATAATTCAAAAGTCAAAAGCCAAAGTTGTACGTTTTAAGTTGTAAGTCAGAACCCGTTTCATTTACTCTCACACTAACCAATTGGAACTTATTACTTATAACTTATTACCTATAACTTCTCTCACTCAAACTTCAGATCCAATCCCAATCCTCTCAATTCATGCACCAATACATTGAAGGATTCGGGTATACCAGCACGTGGTATATTATCTCCCTTAACAATCGCTTCGTATGTCTTAGCACGACCGATGATGTCATCAGATTTGAGAGTCAGTAACTCCTGCAGGATATTAGAAGCTCCATGCTTCCAGTGCCCACACCTCCATCTCACCAAAACGCTGACCACCGAACTGAGCCTTACCACCCAGCGGCTGCTGAGTAATCAAGCTGTATGGTCCGATAGAACGTGCGTGCATCTTATCATCCACCATGTGGTGCAGCTTAATCATATAGATAACACCTACAGTTGCCTTCTGGTGGAAACGTTCTCCGGTTTCACCATCATGCAAGTAAGTATGACCGAAACTTGGCAGATTTGCCTTGTCGATATGATCAGCAATTTCCTGTACAGTAGCACCGTCGAAGATCGGAGTAGCGAATTTCACACCCAATTTCAAACCAGCCCATCCCAAGAACGGTTTCATAGATCTGACCCAGGTTCATACGTGAAGGCACCCCGAGTGGGTTCAACACGATATCAACTGGAGTACCGTCTGAAAGGAATGGCATGTCTTCAGCACGTACGATTTTCGCAACGATACCTTTGTTACCGTGACGACCGGCCATTTTATCTCCCACTTTCAATTTCCTCTTCACAGCGAGATATACTTTCGCCAGTTTCAATACACCAGCTGGTAATTCGTCACCGATTGAGATATTGAATTTCTCTCTCTTATAACGACCGAGTTCTTCGTTAAACTTGATGCTGTAGTTGTGAAGTAATACGTTGATCTGATCGTCGATCTTCGCATCACCTGTCCAACCCAGTGGGTTAACGTTCAGGTAATCGATAGCAGCCAGGTTCTTTGCATTGAACTTAGCGCCTTTGCCGATCTGAACTTCACCGAAGTTGTTGTTAACACCAGTAGACGCACGGTCTTTCAACAACACCTGCAATTTGTTTAACAGGAGTTCTTTAAGATCCAGTTCATTCTTCTCGTGTACTTTCTCCAATTTCTCGAGAGATGCTTTCTCACGAATCTTGGCGTTCTTATCTTTCTTAGCACGTTGGAACAGTTTCTTACCGATAACTACACCTTCCACACCATTTGGTGCTTTCAGAGAAGCATCTTTCGCATCACCGGCTTTATCACCGAAGATGGCGCGAAGCAGTTTCTCTTCTGGAGTAGGATCGCTTTCACCTTTTGGAGTGATCTTACCAATAAGGATATCACCTTCTTTGATAGCAGCACCCAAACGGATGATACCATTCTCATCCAGATCCTTAGTGGCTTCTTCGCTCACGTTTGGAATATCCGGAGTCAATTCCTCTTCTCCTAATTTGGTATCACGAACTTCCAGTTCATATTCAGAAATATGGATAGAAGTAAACAAGTCTTCGCGAACAACGCGCTCGTTGATTACGATGGCATCCTCGAAGTTGTATCCTTTCCATGGCATGAAGGCCACTTTCAGGTTACGTCCAAGAGCTAATTCGCCGCCTTGTACTGCATATCCTTCTGTAAGGAAGTCTCCTAACAATACACGCTGGCCTTTCTTTACAGCAGGCTTTTGGTTGATAGAAGTTTCCTGGTTGGTCTTGATGAATTTTGTAAGTCTGTAAATACGCAGATCCTCTTCGAAGCTAACCAAACGGTCTGCTTCTGTACGATCGTAGCGAACGTGAATTTCACTACCGTCTACATATTCTACAATACCATCACCTTCAGACAAGATCTGAACACGTGCATCGCGGGCTGCTTTTCCTTCAGTCCGGTACCAACGATTGGTACTTCAGGACGGATCAATGGAACAGCCTGACGTTGCATGTTCGATCCCATCAGGGCACGGTTGGCGTCATCATGCTCAAGGAACGGAATCAGGGAAGCACTCAAACCAACAATCTGGTTAGGAGCTACGTCCATGAATTCCACTTCGCTTCTGTCAAGAATCGGGAAGTCACCTGTTTGGCGAGACTCGATCTTTTCGTCTACGAATTCACCTTTTTCATTCAGAGGCGCACTTGCCTGGGCGATCTTAGCGGTATCTTCTTCTTCTGCACTCAGGAAGGTGAGTTTTTTCATATCCACTCTTCCATTCTCTGCCTTATGGTATGGAGTTTCGATGAAACCCATCTCATTGATCTTTGCGTGTACGCATAAGGTTGAGATCAAACCGATGTTTGGTCCTTCCGGCGTTTCAATAGTACAAAGACGGCCGTAGTGAGAATAGTGTACGTCACGAACCTCGAAACCAGCTCTTTCACGACTTAAACCACCTGGTCCGAGTGCTGAGATACGACGTTTGTGCGTGATCTCCGACAACGGATTGGTTTGGTCGAGGAACTGTGAAAGTTGTGAGGTACCGAAGAATGAGTTGATTACTGAAGACAATGTACGCGCATTGATAAGGTCCACCGGAGTGAACACCTCATTATCACGCACGTTCATACGCTCACGGATAGTACGGGCCATACGAGCCAGACCTACACCGAACTGAGCATATAATTGTTCTCCTACAGTACGAACACGACGGTTGCTGAGGTGATCGATATCATCGATCTCGGCTTTACCATTTGTGAGGCGTACCAGGTATTTGATGATCTCGATGATATCTTCTTTAGTCAGGGTCTTCTGATCTAAAGGAGCTTCGAGATTTAATTTACGGTTGATCTTATAGCGGCCTACTTCACCGAGGTCATAACGTTTGTCGGAGAAGAAGAGCTTGTCGATGATACCGCGGGCGGTTTCATTATCCGGAGCGTCGGCACCACGCAATTGGCGATAGATGTGCTGAACCGCTTCGAGTTCGCTATTAGAAGTATCCTTGTTAAGGGTATTGTAGATGATGGCGAAATCTCCACCAACGTCTTCCTTCTGGATGAATACGCTTTCAACACCCATATCGGTGCACATTTCGATAGCTTCTTCATCAAGAATAGAATCACGCTCGAGAACCACTTCATTTCTTTCGATGCTTACTACCTCACCGGTATCTTCATCTACGAAATCTTCCACCCAGCTTCTGAGTACGCGGGCAGCCAAACGGCGGCCTACATATTTCTGCAGGGCTTTTTTCTCAGCCTTCACTTCGTCGGCCATTCCGAATAATTCCAGGATGTCCTTATCGGTTTCGTATCCGATAGAACGTAACAGGGTTGTTACCGGGAATTTCTTCTTACGGTCGATGTAAGCATACATCACGTTATTGATATCGGTAGCAAATTCCATCCATGCACCTTTGAAAGGTATTACGCGCGCAGAGTAGATTTTTGTACCGTTGGGGTGTACAGACTGACCAAAGAATACACCAGGTGAACGGTGTAACTGTGATACCACCACGCGTTCTGCTCCGTTGATAACGAAGGTACCGCGAGGTGTCATGTACGGGATATTACCAAGGAATACGTCTTGTACGATAGTTTGGAAATCCACATGCTCTTCATCATTACAGCTCAACCTGAGTTTTGCTTTTAATGGAACAGCATACGTCAATCCCCTTTCCATACATTCTTCGATGGTGTAGCGGGGCGGATCAATGAAATAATCAAGGAACTCCAGCACGAAAATGTTTCGTGTATCGGTGATCGGGAAATTTTCCTTGAACACCTTGAAGAGACCTTCATTGTTACGTTTGTCCGGAGTAGTTTCTAGTTGAAAGAAGTCCTTGAAAGACTGAATCTGGACTTCGAGCAGGTCAGGGGCTTCGGCTAAAGTTTTAATTTTACCAAAATTGACCCTCTGGTTCATTTTTGTTGAAGACATATTGATTTAAACCGGTTTTTTAGTTGTTCGAACTACAATAAAAACGTCTATAGACAAAAAATCCATGATGAAAACCCGAAGGTTTTCATTCATTTTTCCCAACAATGTTCTTTTAAATTGGCCATCAAAGAATTAACTGTTGAAAAGTATGTTTTCGAAAACGGAGGGCAAAGGTAATGAATCAATCGCAACCAACAACAATTTCCCTGCCGGTTTTTTGTTGGTTTTGACTATAAGCCCAGGGCCAAGGGCCTAAAGCTGAAGGCTGGATGCGGGATGCTGGAGGCTTCTGAAGGCAAAGGCATAAAGCAAAGGCTAAGGGATTCACTGACAGGATGAAGAGGTTGATGGGCAATTTTAAGTACAACTAATTGAATATCAATAAAAAAGGCCGACAAACGTCGGCCTTTTTATATAAAATCGTTTCCGATTATTGAATTTCAACATCAGCGCCAGCTTCTTTCAGCTTAGCTACCAGTGCTTCAGCGTCTGCTTTGCTGATACCTTCTTTAATGGCTTTAGGAGCTCCATCAACGAGGTCTTTCGCTTCTTTCAGACCCAAACCAGTTTGATCTTTAACGATCTTAACTACGTTCAGTTTAGATGCACCACCATTTTTCAGGATTACGTTGAAGGCTGTTTTCTCTTCAACAGCAGCTGCGCCGCCACCGTCGCCACCAGATACCACTACTGCTGCTGCAGCTGGTTCGATGCCATATTCAGCTTTCAGAAAATCGGCCAATTCCTGTACTTCTTTTACAGTAAGACCTACGAGTTGTTCTGCTAATTGTTTAACGTCTGCCATTTGTTGTAATTTTTACCGTCTTCATTTCCGTTTATAGGGATCCGACGGCGGTTTTAAAAAAATTTTGCCTTTTTTGTTTCCCTCAGGCCTGGGATTATATGCTTAGGGCTTAAGGCCTAAAGCTGAAGGCCTTGGGCCTTAGGCTTTAAGCCTTGGGCTTGAGCTTTAGCTTTCAGCTGGTGCTTCAGTAGCGGCTTCCGCAGCGGCTTCAGTTGTTCCTGCCGCTTGCTTTTCGTGGTGGTGCAATAATGCAGCCAGTACACGTTTAGCAGGAGACTGGAGCAATCCAATAACTTCTCCGATGAGTTCGTTCTTGGTTTTGATCTGAGTCAGTGCTTTCAGGTTCTTATCTCCCATGTAAACATCACCATTGATAAACGCGGCTTTCATAACCGGGCGCTCACCATTAGATTCTTTACGGAAAGAGGTAAGGATCATTGCAGGATCCTTAGGGTTCTCTGAGAACATCAGGGCGGTAACATTATTCAGTGCATCATATACACCAGCATAACGTTCAGCATCCAACGATTCAAGAGCCTTTCTGATAAGGGTATTCTTAGCCACTTTCATTTCAACATTCTTGTCGAAACAAGCGCGGCGTAATTTACCGATTTGTGCTACAGTCAGCGATTCAGTATCGGTGATATAGAAATTAGTGAACTGAGAGAATTTTCCTTTCAGGATCTCAATCACTTCATTTTTTTGATCTTTAGTCATAACATCTACTTTTTACTGGCGGGGGTGTCCTCACTCCCGGCGTTTTGAATTAACTATTATGTTATGGTGTTCGTGAGGACACGAACACGGATAGTTTAGTGAACTATTGTCTTAGTATCGATTTCAATACCAGGACTCATGCTGCTTGCCATGAATACGCTTTTCAGGTAAGTACCTTTTGCGGAAGATGGTTTTGCCTTTACAATAGCATTGATCAGTTCGTTACTGTTCTCAACTATTTTTTCAGGAGCGAAACTTACTCTTCCGATAGAAGCGTGAATGATACCAGCTTTGTCCACTTTAAATGCAATCTTACCGCCTTTAACTTCATTAACAGCAGCAGCTACATCATTAGTAACTGTACCTGTTTTTGGGTTTGGCATCAGGTTACGGGGACCGAGTATCTTACCTAATTTACCGATACGAGGCATTACTGATGGAGTGGCAACGATAACGTCTACGTCTACCCATCCGCCTTCGATCTTAGTTACAAACTCATCCAGACCAACATAGTCAGCTCCGGCTGCTCTTGCATCTGCTTCCTTATCGGGAGTACAGAGTACCAATACTTTCTTTGTTTTACCTGTACCATGAGGTAAGGTAACTGTACCGCGGATTGCCTGGTCGGCTTTCTTTGGATCTACACCCAGACGGATATGGAGGTCCACTGAGGAGTCGAATTTAGTGGTATTCACTTCTTTTACTATAGAAGAAGCTTCCTTGAGTGAATACGACTTGTTCTTGTCTATTTTAGCGTCAGCTGTTTTTCTTTTTTTAGCGATTCCCATTGTCATTCAATTTTTTGCTATCCCGTTACCGGAATAGGTGAACAATTAATTCTCCCAAGGAGCATTTCCATCTACAGTAAGACCCATACTGCGGGCTGTTCCGGCCACCATGCGCATAGCGCTTTCAACGGTGAAACAGTTCAGATCGGGCATTTTGTCTTTAGCGATGGCCTCTACCTGGCTCCAGGTTACTTTACCCACCTTACTGCGGTTTGGTTCTTTAGAACCGCTCTGCAATTTGGCTGCTTCCAGTAACTGAACGGCAGCGGGAGGAGTTTTGATAATAAACTCGAAAGACTTGTCGGAATAAACAGTGATTAAAACTGGGAGTACTTTTCCCATTTTTTCCTGAGTGCGGGCGTTAAACTGCTTACAGAATTCCATGATGTTGATACCCTTGGAACCTAATGCAGGACCTACTGGAGGTGCGGGGTTGGCCTGGCCACCCTTTACCTGTAGCTTTACGTAGCCGGTAATTTCTTTTGCCATTTTTAATGATTTATTGGTTCAAGCGACCTTTTCTCCGCGGGGGCGGATTACCGGGTCTCCCAAATTCCTCAACAACCTGTTGTTTTACAAACTGAAACAGGTTTCTGCCTTTATCTCCAACTTGGAGGGCAGTAAATGAAAGAACTAAATTGGGAGCGCAAAGGTAGGAAAATATTTGAAAAAACAACCATTTTTATAAAAGTTCCTTTGGGAAGCTGTTCAGGGGGGTAATTCGGCTCTCTTTCTGTTGGTTAGCAAATACTAATATCGTTGATGGATACAAGAAAGTTTTGTTTGAATTTCTTTTTATCTGAAATTTTATGCGTAGCTTTTCAATTCAGTTAATTCTTCCTGTAAAATAGACATTGAACAACTAAAAAACACAGCAAATCATGGCCAAAGCAAAGAAAAAAGCAGCTAAAAAGAAAGCTGCCCCTAAAAAGAAGGTAGCACCTAAAAAAGCAGCTAAAAAAGCTGGTAAGAAAAAGGAGCAAAAAAGCGGCCCCAAGAAGAAGGCCACGAAGAAGAAAGCCGTGAAAAAAGTTGTGAAGAAAAAGGTAGCGAAGAAAGCTCCGGCAAAAAAAGCAGCTCCAAAAAAGAAGGCAGCCGCAAAGAAAAAAGCAGCTCCGAAAAAGAAAGCCGCTCCGAAAGCAGCTCCTAAAAAAGCAGCCCCTAAGAAGAAGGTTGTAGCTAAGAAACCAACTCCGGTTGTTGTTGTAGCTGCCCCACCTCCTCCTCCACCGGCACCTGCTCCAATTCCAGAATTATTCCCTGAGCCAGCACCAGAGGTATCAGTAAACGATACGCCTGAGGCATCAGATAATTAATATATTGAGCTAATTTGCTGAAGCCTTCCCAATGGGAAGGCTTTTTTATTGCCATAAGTTTTCTATGAGAAGGAAAGCTAAAGTCGACTCCAAAAAAAACGCCACAATCATTATGATTGCGGCGCATTTATAAAATTGGCTTAGGAACTTAGGGATCAGGATAGTTTCTCTACCTGCATGTAGTTCAGTTCTACCGGTGTAGAACGGCCGAATATCTTTACAGTAACTTTCAATTTTTTCTTTTCGTCGTTCACCTCTTCGATAATACCGTTGAAATCGTTGAATGGTCCTTCGATGATCTTGATAGTTTCACCAACAATAAACGGTTCGCTCATGCTTACTCCACCTGCTTCAGCCATTTCATCCATTTTACCGAGCATCTTGTTCACTTCGGCTTTACGGAGAGCGATTGGATTTTCTTTCCGAGGAAATGGATAACGCTATTGGTGTTTTTGATAGCTTCGCGAAGATCGTCAGACAATTTTCCTTCAGTAACTTCAATCATTACATATCCTGGGTAGTAGTTACGTTCGCGCATCACTTTTTTACCATTCTGCACTTTGTAAACTTTTTCTACAGGGAGGAAAACCTGTTTTACCACTTCGCTCCAGCCACCACGGGAAACTTCTTTATCGAGGTATTCCTTCACTTTGCGCTCTTTACCGCTCACAACGCGTAGCACATACCATTTTGTTTCCTGTTGTTGTGTTACCTGATTTTCCATTATTCAAATGATGAGTAGATGAATTTAAGACCGCCGAGGGCAATGAAGTCCATTACCCAAACCAAAGCTGTAATCAGCACAGTAGCTACAAGAACAATTACAGTAGATTGCTGCAATTGGCTCCATGTAGGCCAGCTTACCTTCTCCAGCAGTTCGTGGGGCTCTCTTTGAAGTACGTTGTTACTTTGCTCATAGAACTAGAAATTTGAAAATTTGAAAATTTGAGTCCCGACTCGTCGGGATGAAAATTGAGGAAAGATTGAAAGTTTGAAACATTTTCAAATTTTCAAATTCCCAAATTCTCAAATTACCTCGCACGGGCACTAGGATTCGAACCCAGATCAAAGGTTTTGGAGACCCGTATGCTACCGTTGCACCATGCCCGTATGAAAGCTAAAAGCTATCCCGTATAACCGAGACAGCTTTTAGCAGTATGTATTACAAAGATACAATTCCTTTGTATTCAAACAATTGGCAGTGATTTAAGAAAAATCAGCTGCCATTGTCATTACTTCAGAATTTCAGTCACCTGACCAGCACCTACGGTACGTCCACCTTCGCGAATCGCGAATTTAAGACCTTTTTCCATGGCGATTGGTTGGATCAGACGAACAGTCAGGCTAGTGTTATCACCAGGCATAACCATTTCTGTTCCTGCATTCAGTTCAACTTCTCCGGTTACGTCTGTAGTACGGAAATAGAACTGAGGGCGATATTTTTGGAAGAATGGAGTATGACGTCCACCTTCTTCTTTGCTCAATACGTAAACTTCACCTTTGAATTCGGTGTGAGGAGTGATTGAACCTGGCTTACAGATAACCATACCACGACGGATCTGGGTTTTCTCAATACCACGGAGCAACAGACCGGCGTTGTCACCAGCTTCACCCTCATCGAGGAGTTTACGGAACATTTCAACACCAGTTACAGTTGATGTAAGTGGAGTTGGGATAAGACCAACGATTTCTACGCCTTCACCCACTTTGATACGACCTCTTTCGATACGACCAGTAGCAACAGTACCACGACCAGTGATCGAGAATACGTCTTCTACTGACATAAGGAATGGTTGGTCAACTGGACGAGGAGGCAATGGAATGTAGCTATCAACAGCTTCCATCAGCTCTTCAACAGCTTTAACCCATTTGTCTTCACCAGCCAAAGCACCAGTGGCAGAACCCTTGATGATTGGTGTATTGTCGCCGTCGAAACCGTAGAAAGTCAGCAATTCGCGGATTTCCATTTCAACGAGTTCCAATAATTCTGGATCGTCAACCAAGTCAACTTTATTCATAAATACCACCATACGAGGAACACCTACCTGGCGAGCCAGGAGGATGTGTTCTTTAGTTTGGGGCATTGGTCCGTCTGTAGCAGCCACAACCAGGATAGCGCCATCCATTTGGGCAGCACCTGTAATCATGTTCTTAACATAGTCAGCGTGACCTGGACAGTCCACGTGAGCATAGTGACGGTTAGCCGTTTGGTATTCAACGTGAGCGGTGTTGATGGTGATACCGCGCTCTTTTTCTTCAGGAGCAGCATCAATTTCATCATACTTTTTTGCCTGAGCCATACCTTTCGATGCAAGAATGGTAGTGATTGCTGCAGTCAAAGTTGTTTTACCGTGGTCAATGTGACCGATTGTACCAACGTTAACGTGGGGTTTGTCCCTCTTAAAGGTCTCTTTTGACATCGTTATCTGTTTTTAGTTGTGGATTTACAATTATTGTTTATTTATGGGTCAGCAAAAATAGCCCGAAGGATCCTAATGCTTTTCACAATTCAACTTTTTATTTCCGACCCGGATAGTCCACTTTATCATCCGGACCAGAATTTGAGCCGTTAGTGAGAATCGAACTCACGACCTCTTCCCTACCAAGGAAGTGCTCTACCACTGAGCTACAACGGCGAACTCCCTTAGTGAGTCACTGTCGGGTCGCTGTAGCCTTTCACAAAAGTAACTACAAACTACCAACTTTTATGAGCGGGAGACGAGGCTCGAACTCGCCACCTATAGCTTGGAAGGCTATCGCTCTACCAAATGAGCTACCCCCCTTTTGGTTGAATTGGGATAATTTGAAAATTGACAAACCTTCATTTTAAAAGAACTTGACACTGAAATAGCTTGGATCGGCTACTCCCGCTTAATAATTTGAAAATTTGATAATTTGAAAATTTGTATCAAATCAAGCTACTTTTCCCATTACTATTCCAATTAAAGACTTATGAATCTGAGGCATTTTCAAATTACCACATTTTCAAATTTTCAAATTTCTTTTCAAATTTCCCTGTGGGCAGGAGAGGAGTCGAACCTCTGAAGTCGAAAGACAGCGGATTTACAGTCCGCCCCATTTGGCCACTCTGGAACCTGCCCTTTTACCGAATCTTAGATCCGGCATTGCGAAAGTAACTTTCACAATCCGAGCCACTTGTCGGAATCGAACCAACGACCTACTGATTACAAATCAGTTGCTCTACCAGCTGAGCTAAAGTGGCATTCTATAAAATCCACCTCATTCTCATGTTGTGGTGGATATAGCAATAAAGAACTACCCCCATTTTTTGGGAAGGCAAAGGTAAAGGAATTTGATAAATACAAAAATTTTAACCCGTTTTTTTTTCCTTGTTTTCAGTGTGTTGTGAATAAGTTGTGGGGGGCTGACCATATTTCCACCCTTTTTGATGCAAGGTTTGGAGACAATTACTGCAAAATCGCCCAATGGTATCAGCCGGAAGTCCCCATTGGCAGCCACCATAACACAGGTTTTATTACTACAGTGTGGTAATGAAAAATTATGCCCAACCTCATGAAGACAAACATTAATTGCTTCTACTAAAAATACGCATGCGTTGGATTTCCCTTTTGAGACGCCTGGTTGAAATTACCTGCAGCATTTCCTGGACAGTAACCCAGTCCCATAATTCCCCAATGTTTTTTCCTTCTAAAGATGTTTCAATATCCGCAGCAGTGAGTCCAACAAATTTCTGCCCCCTTCCCTACTCCCTTTCCTTAAAAAAAGAAATAATACTGTCGGCGCTATACCTCTTTTTTCACTTCTACATACGACGCCTCAGGCAAGTCTTCTTCAGGAAGCAGAAAAATGGGATTGGATGAGAGGTTCCTGTAAAATGGGCAAGATGGCTGTAGTAAATGAAGAATCCATTCCATTGAAAGGCTGGAATATTATTGAACACTCATTTTGTTTTTTGATTGAGGTTGAAGTAGGCTGACAGGAATATAAAAACAGGAGACTTATAATTACCGACAGGAATTTCATACCCGCTGTTTAATATGAATACCCCAATGGGTACTTGGGTAACCTGTATAAAAAAGAAAACCTCCCACGAGGGGAGGTCTTGAATACATTATGCAGCTTCTTTTTCTTTTTTCCTCTTTATTTGATTAATGATGGAGTCTAACGCATCATCGAAAGACTCTTCAAAAGATTTAGAAGTCGATTTTACAAAAAATTCGTGCCTTGGCACTTGGACTTTAATTTCTGCGATCTTGTCTTTAATAGCATGGACTACATTATCTAATTTCAGGTACACTTCAACCTTAATAATGCGGTCATGAAAGGTGTTTAGTTTTTGCAATTTCCGATTTACATACTCATTGAGTTTAGAATCCGCAGTAAACCGTACGGTTTGGATGTTAACGTTCATACAATCGCAATTTTTCTGTGAACAATAAATAAAGAACTTATAGAAAGTAATTTTTCATTCATAGGCTTGTAAGATTATCCTTTTCAAGTTACCGATATCGTTGTTTCCTTCCAAATAAATTAACGCTAAAATTGTTCACTTTATGCGAAAAAAAATTAATGTTTGTCCTGCTCTTTAGGATGCGCTTTCTTGTAAACTTCCTTTAACTTTTCGATAGTATTGTGAGTGTAAACCTGTGTAGAAGCCAGGCTGGAGTGACCGAGCAATTCTTTAACTGCATTGAGGCTGGCTCCGTGATTGGTAAGATGAGTGGCGAATGAATGTCGTAGTATGTGTGAGGACTCTTTTTTTCTAAAGTTTTGATTTCGCTCAAATAATGGTTTACTATGAGGTAAGCGTATTTAGGATACATCTTCTTCCCTTTCTCTGTTACCAATAAATAAGGATCCGCTTTTTCAAATTGCTTCTTTTTTTCCTGTTCATATTCTTTTACCAAGGCAATCAGTTGTGGTGATACAGGAATGATGCGTTCTTTGTTTCCCTTTCCCAAAATCCGCAATTGTCCTTTTGAATGATCTACTTGTCCGGGTTGCATTTGAATCAACTCCGACAATCGCATGCCTGTAGCATAAAACAGGTTGAAGAGCAGCTTTGCATTATACCCTTTCCAATCCTCAGAAAAGCGGATAGACTCCAGCAATTGGGCCATATCAGTCTCCTGAACAAAGCCTGGCAGTCTCTTACTCATTTTTGGTACAGTAACCTGGGTAACCGGACTAATTTCCAAAGCGCCGGTTCTCACCTGATATTTGAAAAAGGATCGTAAGGTGGAGATTTTTCGTCGTATGGATCGGCTGGTCATTCCTCCCTCCTTTTGGGAAGCCATCCAGCTTCTGATAATTGAAGCTGAAATATCTTTCCATTCAACACCACCGAAAGTAATTTGGAGAAAATCGAGAAACTGAACCAGATCGTCCTGATAAGAACGAACAGTATGACGTGAATACCTTTTTTCAAACTTAAGGTAATCGAGGAAGGGCTGAAGAAGCAGGAGCTGCTGGTCCGTCATAAAATAAAATAGCTACAAAGCTATGGAAACTTTGCAGCTATTAAGTATGTGGAGAAAGGCAGTCTTACTTACCCTTCAATTTTACCGCTGGCGATCTGTTGCTTATACACAGCTTTCAACACCTCACCTCTGCGCCTGATAGAAGGCTTAATAAAGGCCTGGCGCTCTCTGAGCTGGAGCAATATTTTGGCTTTCTCGAACTTCTTTTTGTACTTCTTGAGAGCCTTGTCGATGTTTTCGCAGTCTTTTGAATCGATGATCAGCATAATTTGATACCTCCTTTGATGCTTTTAAGGGCTGCAAATATACGAGGATTTCTGAAATATGAAAAAGGAAAAATTAATTTTCCGAAATTTGTAGAATGTTTACAGGAATTATTGAGGCTAAAGGCATTATAACCGCTGTGGAAAGCCATGGAGGGAATAGCAGCTTTGAAATAGCCTCGCCCATCTCCCACGAGCTTAAAATAGATCAAAGTTTAGCCCATAATGGCGTTTGTTTAACCGTAGAGGCCATTTCTGAAGGAATACATCAGGTTACTGCTATTGCAGAAACCTTGTCTAAAACCACCCTGGGTGACTGGAAAACAGGTATGGCTGTAAATCTGGAAAGGTGCCTTTCCTGGAATGGCCGATTGGATGGTCATATTGTACAAGGGCATGTTGACGGTGTAGGCATTTGTACTTCTGTCGTTTCAAAAGATGGTAGTTGGGAATATCGTTTTCGCTTTGATGATAATTTCGCTCCACTTGTTATTGAGAAAGGATCCATTTCTTTAAATGGGATAAGCCTTACCGTTTTCAATGTTTCTGAAAATGCATTTTCAGTAGCCATCATCCCCTATACATTTGAAAATACAAACATGTCGGAAATAGTAGAAGGCAGCAGGGTTAATCTTGAATTTGACATGGTCGGTAAATACCTAGCCAGGTATATGGAACTCCAAAACAAAAAATAAACCCTATTTTGTCAGGGAAAGTCTCCCATTCGCCGAATCACTATTTATGAATCAGGTTCCTTC
>JADKJI010000024.1 GCA_016721085.1 Chitinophagaceae bacterium
TTGGGTGGAGTTTGGTGTTAGGTATAAGATATTCAAGGAAAACAAGTCAGTAGATTGATTGTTGTTTTTGGTTTAAATATTTTGCGAATAGAAGCGAAAATTCTTCAACACTGTTCGTACATTCGCCAATTTATTATTCAGCGAATAATTATGATTCATGATAACCACAAAGTTTATAATAGTGACACTTTCTCTAAACCTTTCTTTATATCATCTTCTATGGAAGAAGTAAACTTGCAGGTCAGATTTGTAATTGCAACTAAATAAGAATATAATATCAAGACAACTATGCATAAGAATCATCTGTTGCTGCTTTTGGCCAATGTTTATTAGCGGCATCGCTATTTCACAAAATGTATGGCCAAGGAGATACCTTTATCTTCCGGTGGTAAAGTAACTTATTTATCAACCTCAGCCAGATAATCTGACCGGTAATAAGTTGACTGGTAGAACTGCTGTTTCTGTAAAGCAAAACAGTAAGAGGATGAGCCTGTATTTGGTGCCATCTTTTGAAGCCACATTGAATACAGATAAGGATAGCCAGATAGCAAGACCTTGAATCTGTAAAAGTTACCAATGCAAAATTCTCTGGAGTGGAAGATCAGTCCAAAGTAGAGAAACTCTCCCGTTTATTGGAAACAGAAGTGGTGAAATGGAAGTTAGAATTTCATTGGATGCTCTTGTAGCCACCATCAAAAAGGAAAATGCCTCTAGTGGAAACAAGAAATTCAATAATAAGGCACCAAAAGTTTTATATACAGACAAGCCTCTGGCACTTGTACTTCTTGATGGTGAACCCAAGATCCAAAAGATAAGGATCTGGATGCTGAAAGGGTAGTGAACTCTCCCTACCTGATTTTTAAGGAGAAGACAACCAGTGAGATATGTATACTGGAGAGATCTGGTATAAGTCCGCTTCTGATTACCGGTGGATGATCGCCCAATTACAAACTTTCAAGAGAAAGTAGAGTCAATTGATGAACAGATCAAAAGCAGGAAAGGAAAACTTTAGTGGTGAAACGAATGAAAATCCTGTGGCAACAGAAATCATTGTGAGCACGGAGCCTGCTGAATTATTACAAACTAAGGGTGCTGCAGATTATAAATCCATTTCAGGTACTTAACTGTTATATATTTCAAATTCCTTAAACCATATTTTCAAGGATATCAATTCGCAGAAGACATATGTATTGTTGGCTGGAAGATGGTATTCAGGAGCAACAATTAGTGGTCCATAGGAATTTATTGAAGCTGATAAATTACCTGAAGACTTTGCCAAAATACCTGAAGGGGTCTGAGAAAGATGAAGTGTTGGCAAGTGTTGCAGGAACAGATGCTGCGGAAGAAGCAAAGATGATAGATGCTGAAATTCCTCAAACAGCAAAAGTGGATGGAGCTACAGCAACTGTGACTGTTACCTACGATGGCAACCCGAAATTCAAGACAATAGAAAATACCTCATTGCAATTGGCTGAAAACTCCAATGTAACGGTGATGAAAGATGCCAGTGGAAGCTATTTTGCCTTGGAGAATGGAGTGTGGTTTATAGGTAATAGTCCCAATGGCCCATGGTCAGTTGCCAATGACAGGCCCAAGGATGTAGACAAGATACCAGCTACCAGTGAAGCCTATAATACCAAGTACGTATAT
The DNA here is from genome assembly GCA_016721085.1 of Chitinophagaceae bacterium. Taxonomy (GTDB): domain Bacteria; phylum Bacteroidota; class Bacteroidia; order Chitinophagales; family Chitinophagaceae; genus Endoryza. Next base: position 1,651 of record JADKJI010000024.1, read on the forward strand.
GTTTATGAAAGCACCCCTCAATATGTGTATGTTGGCTATACTCCGGGATATATGGGTTGCTACGTTTATGGCCCAACGGTAGTTTATGGAACTGGGTTCTATTATAATCCATGGTATGGCTCGTTTATTATCCAAGACCTGTTACCTGGGGTTTCGGGTTTCATTTATAATCCATGGACAGGATGGAGAATGAGTATGGGTGTGAACGTAGGCTTTATGCATGTGGGGTTCCATTTTGGCGGCTATGGTGGTTACGGCGGAGGATGGATTGGTCCTCCTTACTATAATCCACCTTATTATCGTCCGCCGTATTATGAGTGGTGGCGAGGTGGCTATTATGGTAAACAGACACATCCAGTACATGTAAACTAATAATAATAACCACCATCAATAACAATCATAATAACATCTATAATAATAAAAGGGCATTTCCACAAGAGGACATAAACCGGGGAAATTCTGCCCCAAGTAATAAAGGCCTTCGAATAACAACTCTGACCAATAGACCAGCGAGACCTTCTACACATGAGTGCCAACAACGTTTTTGCCGATAAGAGCGAATGTGTTCCAGAGAAGATAATAAGGGCAATTGGAATCAACGGGGTGACGGAAATAAGGTTGGAGGCCTGCCGCAGGCCAATGCGGGAACCATGAATAAGAGAAAAGTCAAATGTGGGATCAGGGTAATAACCGCCCTTAATAATTATCAACGACGGCAAAGGCGGCCCTTCTGCACGACTGTGCCTGCACCTAGCAGAGGAGGCGGTGCTGGAACCACTCAGAGGTGGAGCAGCACGAGGTAGAGGATAATTATAAAAAGGGATAACCTAATTTAATAACTGTCAGTTCCAGGTAGTACCTGGCTGGCGGTTTTTAACGCGTTTGCGGAGTTTCAAATATTTGATATTAAATTGTTTGTACAGATAAGAAAGTGCTGATTAAAAAAGGTTAATCTTAGTAGCAGGCACAATAATTGAACTGGATATACTGTTATTAAAGCAGGAAGGGATTTTCAGGAAATATATTTTTTTGAAAGCCAGGAATCCCCATAAATTTGTAATCTACATTGCGCTGTTATTCTACGGCCTCGAAGTTCAGTCAAGATTTTATTGTTACAGTATCTGCCTCACAGTTCATTGATTTTGTTAGTCCAGAAAGGTCAATCCTGATGCCTCAGGTTATTTCATTGCTTTTTAGTCCGCGCTGGACAATAAAATCACTTAAAGTACATATGAAACTATCAAATTCATTGTGTTACCGCAGGACGAGGAAAAGATTCACCGTATTGCATGAAGGCGTTCCAAATTGCAGCAACACTGGACGAGCAGATGGTATTTCTTTTCGAGTTACCCCATTTTATGTAGAGACTTATTGCAGTAAAGAGAGTAAGGCTATAGAAGAATACCGGGCTTTTTATAATGGAACATCTTAAACCTTATCTGGAAAAAATCCAGCATCTAGGCTTTCTTTTGCAGATGCCAATTTAATGGAAAGGCTATGGTGGATTAGGTTATTACTTCAGTTCATGAAGGAGAAAGATATAACTTTTAACTCCAATTCATTATGAGCCTTTCAAATGATTTCCACGGCATGAAGTCGGATATTTAATATTTTTCCTTCGGGTGTTTTACCTGTTGTAAGGCGGTTACGAACTGGGCGCTATTCCCATTTGCCCATATTGCCAGTGAGGGTAAGGTCAGGAATATCTGGTTGACCAGGTCCGTGTCCAGGTCCTCCTTTGAAATTTGATCCATGACAACCCATGCATGTTGCTGCGAGAGTGGGCTCCGCCGGCAGCCGTTTCTTCTGGATTTTTATGTCATCAACATGTTGCATTGTAAGTCCAGCTCTTCTGCAGATAGTAATGGAATTTATTTAAGAATACGAAATAATCCGCCTAATGGTCTTATTTCTTTTTGGGATGGGGTCTTATCTACAGGCGGTTGCTTTTTCATGATAATACATCAACGCCGCCAATTCCTTATTGCTTAAACTTGGCGGTTGTTTCCTTTACTGGCAGAACCGAAAGGGATTTTCCTTCTTTGATTCCATGACGAAGAGTAGTTACCCCAGTCCTCGTCACTATAATCAATGCCCCCTTACCCGATGTGATACTGGGCTTATTTATCGATAATATGGGCATATTTTCATCGAACAGCACTTTTCCCTCCGACCGCATGACAATCATCACACAAGCCTTAATGCGGCAATATGTTTTCCCAGTTCAAGATGCCGAATCGGATGGTATTATGAGTCTTTGTTTCTTTACTGAATAGACTTCTGTTGGCGCGCGATTCAATATTAAAATAAGCGATTGTATAGAATATGAGTAGTAATATGGCTAAGGTTCCTATAAGAATGCCTGTCCATTTAAGAATTTTCTTTAGCATGCCTGATTATTTTGAATTATAAGGTTTATTTAGTTGGCATGTAAATATGGAAAGAGTTTATAGCTGTTTTACATGCATTAGTTGATAAGAAGTATATTTAGTAGGTAGCGGTTAACTTTAGTAAATGCTGAACCGGCACTTCACTTGCAATTCCTCAAAAAAGCTACTATTCACTCAATAATTTAGACTGAATTGTTTCTTTGGGTATTTTAGGAATGATTGAATGGAACTATGAAAAAGGTGATTTTCATATTATATCTTTCTGTTATTGCTCACGCATATATGCGCAGGACACCCTCAACGCTTGATCGGCAACCCAATTGGAAGAAAGCAATGGGGATAGAAGATTACTGTTTGTTTTACGATGGAGGTATCGATAAAGAGTTGAGTTGATGAAATTAAAACGAAAGAATTCAAAGCCTATTCGAAAGAATTGAGAGGTCAGATATTCACCACCAGGCCGCTGTTGGTTCAATGGTTCAAATTTGTGATTCGAAATTCGAGCAATACTGATACACTACGTTTGTGGCTGAGTTCAGTTCACTGTTTTACCAGATTGTATAATGCGGACAGTTTGTTTTTCCGCAGTGGGGCTTACGAGCCCTATATCGATTTACCTAAACAGAATGGCCCGGTATCTTATGCAAGAGGGAAACTCACTATTTACAAAAAACCCAAATCGACATGCGTTTGTTGGTTCCGTAATGAAGATCGTCAGAACCATTTGATACCACCATTCATTAAGTTAGATACTGTTTTTTTAGGATTATGAAGAAGTGGAAAATGGCCTTGCTGCCAGATATCTTTTTTCTGTTGATGGCTTGCATGGGGGCTGCTTTTTTTTCGTAGGTGGTTACGCATTGTATCATTATTTCTCTACAAGGATTCTGCTTATTTATGGTATCTGAGTTATTGCATAGCTGCCTTTTCTCAGGCTTACATTGGATGGATACCGGTTAGGATGGCAACTGTTTTCTCCTTTTTTTGTGATCGATATTCCTTTTTTTTATATCTGATACCTGTTTTGTATAGTTTTTTTATTGGGGATATGCTTCAATTGAAGAAGTATTTCAAGAAGGGCTGGCTTATAGTAAAAGTATTAGTGTTTATCTGTATTTTTCAAATGGCGATTCAGCTATTAGAAGTTCGTTTTGGATGGTTTCCGTTTAATAAGGATTATTATGGAATTCTACTTGTACCCATTCCAATTATGCTGTTGAATGTTGTGTTATTGGTATTGGCGGCCATGAGCAAGAGTCGTGTTAAGTGGTTTTTGTTTATTGGTATTTCCAGTTTATGGCATGGTACTTATGGTGCTGCCCTTATTACGCATTTATGAACCGTCTACGGATATGAACCCTGGGACATTCTGGTTAATCAATTTCGATATATTTTCCTAATTGCTGGCTTGACTATCGAGGCCATTTGTTTTTCATTTGCCATTAGCTATCGTAGCAAGCTAGTAGTGGAAGAGAAAAACAGATTAGAACGGAGTTACAGGGAATCGCTAGAAGAGGCTTTATTGCAGCGAACAAATGAATTGCAAGATTCAGAATAAATTAATAGAAGTCAGAAAGTAAAGCAATGAAGCTGAATTCGAGATGAAAAGCAGAGACAGAGATGGGGAACTAAGGGGCTGAAATGAATCCTAACTTTATTTTCAATTGCTTAAAAACTCCATTAAGCTTTACACTTTAGGAAAAATGATCTAAAGTTTAGCGTCTGCATATCTCACAAAATTTTCTCAGCTAAACTTAGGTTAGTGCCCGAAAACTCCAAGGACAGGCAAGGTTACCTTGAAAAGGTTGGGAAACTTTGGGTTATATGTTGAATTGGAATCGATACGTTTGAAGGAAAAAAGGAAATTCGATCTTTTTGTGGACCCTAGGCTAAATGATCAGCAATATGTTGAGTTGACTCCCACTACTGCTTCAGCCTTATGTTGAAAACGCTATCTGGCATGGAGTTGATCTTGCATAAGCCAGGAGGCGGCACTATATCTATAAATATTACTCAACCTGATGAATTCTTCTTCATGTTGGAAGTTAAATAATGGTAGGCATTGGCAGGGAAAGCTACTTAGCACAAGAGGAAGTCTGCAACGGTCCAAAAATCATTTGGACTTAAAAATGACTTCTTTGAAAGATTAGAGGTGCTGAATCAGATCTTGAAACAAAGACTGAAGTAGACATAGTGGATCTAAAAGATACGATGGGAATAGTAGTGGCACGAAAACAATATTGGATATTCCACTCTAATATAACTGCATGTTGAATGCGATTATTATTGATGATGAGCCTGACTGTGTTCGGTTACTGGCATTTAGCTTAAAATGTATTGTCAGGGGATGTTGTGGCCTCTTGTACAGAAAGTGTTGAAGGGTTAGAGAAAAATAAGAACTTATCAACCAGATATAGTCTTTCTGGATATCAAGGAAATGCCGGTAAGAAATTTCCGGTTTCAGTTATTGGAAAAGCGATCAAATATTGATTTCCAGCCCTGGTATTTGTAACTGCTTATGATCGATTTGCCGTAAAGGCGTTTCAGGTTTAATGCAAAATGGATTATTTATTAAAGCCAATAGATGGTGAGTTAAAGAGGGTGGTTGAAAAAGCATCTCAAAGCCGTCCCAGGGTACAATAGATTCAATCAGTAAAACAACAGGTTACAGAATTCTGATAAGCAGTGGACACAGAAAATCGCTCTTCCCTATCAGAATGGTGGTGTTTACTGAAATCAGTAATGCGTATTGTATGGCGGAAAGCAATTATACTCGTTTTTTCATTTCTGATGGACAGCAATATCTCTGTTTCCAAAAACATTAGTGATATTCAGGAGATTTTGGAGAAGAAATTTCTTTAAGTACACAGGCAATATTTAGTGAACCTTGATCAGATTCGTAAATATGTAAGGGGTGATGGTAACTATATTGAGATGACAAATGATGTCATGATTCCTGTTGCGAGGAACAGGGAAGGAAACTATTGAGAAATTTGGTTGGTTGTAATAAAGTGATTTATAGTATCAAATCATAAGCATTATTTGTGTTCTGTGAGAAATTGATTTTGATTACGGTTACAACTTTGCATTCGGCGGTTACCAATAATCGAATGCCGTATTTAAAATCAATAAAATCCACAAGTCATGAAAAAAGTATTTTGCACTTCCGCTGCGTTGTTGTTGTTGCCATGAGTTTCTCAACTGAATCTATGGCTGTTGTATCATCAACTAAAAGTATCGAATCTAATTAAAGGCTACACCACCTGCTGCTGTAATGAATTCCTTCGTTTCCTATTTTCGAAATGTTCCTGTCCGCCAATGGAAATTGAGGAGTGATGGCAACTGGAGCACATTTCTTAAGGAATGGTATTGCCTGGGAGGCCACTTTTACTGCTGCTGGCATTGGTGAAATCTGAGGAGAGATAGTAAATAATTTATTAAGAAATCGTTTTCGGCATTTCTAGCCAGGATCGGAGAGGTCCTGGCTTTTTTTATTTTGTGAAATCAAAAAGGGAGAAAGCAAATTTGCTTTCTCCCTTTTTATAAATCTTTGAATTGGTTATTGCTTTGCCAGAAATTCTTTTACTTTTTTGTGAAGCCCCTCACTCAAAGGAACCATCGGCAATCGCAGATTATTCTCAAGCAAACCCATCTCTGTCATGAATGCTTTAACACCTGCTGGATTGTTTTCAGCAAACATCAGGTCGTAAGCTTCTATTAAAGTATCATTGAGGGCTTTGGCTTTCTTAAAATCACCAGCAAGACTATGTCTTACCATATCTGAGAACTTTTTTGGAAATGCATTACCGGCAACTGTAATTACACCTTCCATGCCACAGGCAATCTGAGGCATCACCAGGGCATCATCGCCACTCACTACAAGGAAGTTGGCGGGTTTGTCCCTTAATATCTGCATGCACTGTCCCATATCGCCGCTGGCTTCTTTTATTCCAGCAATATTGGGAACATTATTAGCGAGTTTGATTACTGTAGAAGCTGAAACATTTCTTCCTGTTCTGCCTGGAACATTATAAAGAAGGATTGGCTTAGGAGATGCCGCAGCTAACACTTCATAATGCTTATAAATTCCTTCCTGTGAAGGTTTGTTATAGTATGGACTAGCACTCAATACTGCTGCAGCCTTATCCAATGGGAATGTTTCAAGGTCTTTGATAAAGGAACGGGTATCATTTCCTCCGATACCAACAACAACAGGAACACGTTTAGCTACTTTTTCTAATGTATATCCAATGATAGCTATTTTTTCTTCTTTGCTGAGAGTAGGTGTTTCACCAGTAGTACCTAGAGTTACCACATACTCAACGCCTCCTTTTATTACATGTTCAATGATATTTCCTAATGCATCAAGGTCAACGTCTTCATTTGATTTGAATGGAGTTACCAGCGCTACTCCTGTACCTTTTAAAATTTTCTGAAGCGACATTTTATATTTCGAGTTTAAGTGGATAGAAATGAGTTGTAAAAAATAAGCTGGCTGCCAAATCCTGTGTTGGGATATGGTATATGAAGTGTTCCTTTTAAGAATCTTATCAGGTTGTAACTTCTTCCCAGAATCCCATCTTGCAGAACTTAGCGATACGTTTTCGAACTCTTTCTTCTGGCTCAATCTGTTTGAGCTCTTTTATAGTATCGATCAGATAAGGTTTAAGAAGAGCGGCTGCTTCGTTATAATCCCAATGAGCACCACCGAATGGTTCTGGAATTATGCCATCAATTAGGCCGAATTTATACATATAGTCACCAGTAAGCTTCAACTGGTCAGCTGCTTTTTCTTTTTGATCCCAGCTGCGCCAAAGAATGGAGCTACAGTTTTCGGGGGAGATTACAGTATACCATGAATTCTCCAGCATGAATACGCGGTCGCCAACGCCTATGCCTAAGGCACCGCCAGATGCTCCCTCTCCAATAATCACGCAGATTACAGGTACTTTCAGGCGCATCATTTCATAAATATTGCGGGCAATGGCTTCGCCCTGGCCTCTTTCCTCGGCTTCCATGCCTGGATATGCACCAGGAGTATCGATGAAAGTAATTACAGGTTTATTGAATTTTTCAGCCAACCTCATGAGGCGGAGGGCTTTTCTATAACCTTCAGGGTTTGCCATACCGAAATTGCGGTATTGGCGCATTTTGGTATTGATACCTTTCTGATGACCCAAAACCATTACAGTCTCCCCGTCTAAAGACGCAAATCCGCCAACCATGGCTTTATCGTCTTTCACATTACGGTCGCCAAATATTTCCACAAAATCGGTGAATACTTTATCTATGTATTTGAGGGTATATGGTCTGTCGGGGTGACGGCTTAACTGTACTCTTTGCCAAGGGGTTAGGTGCTGTGTAATTTCCTTCCGTTTATCGATAACGGAGGCTTCCAGCTGGCGAATAGAAGAGCTATAGTCGATCTTCGGGTTCTTTTCGGCCAGTTGTTTCTGCTTTTCTATGTCTTCGAATAGGTCCTTTATGGGTTTCTCAAACTCCAGGAACTGTCTGTTTTTATCTTGGGGCATAAGCAGTTTAAATAAGGCTGTAAAATTAAGGGAAGCCGTTTTTGTGACCCGATATTTTTTTGCTGAAATTTTGTTGTTTGAAAATCAATTTCCCCTATCTTTGCCGTCCCAAAATATAGATATACGCTTGTATATCAATATGAGGTGTTGGATCGGTAGTTCAGTTGGTTAGAATGCCGCCCTGTCATCCCCACAGCAGTGTGGGGAGGTTTTAGTTCGAGTCCCGTCCGGTCCGCAAAGCCTCAACGTAAGTTGGGGCTTTTGCTTTTTTATCAAATTTCGTAAAAAGTAAAAAAGAATTCATTGTAATAAATGAAAAAAGCGCTTATATTCGCACTCGCTAAACGCAAGGATCGGTAGTTCAGTTGGTTAGAATGCCGCCCTGTC
>JADKJI010000025.1 GCA_016721085.1 Chitinophagaceae bacterium
ATCACAACTGCTTGATTTTGAAGCTCCCCCTTCAGGACTTGAACCTGAGACCCTCTGATTAACAGTCAGATGCTCTAACCAACTGAGCTAAGGAGGAATACCTTCCCGTTTAAGGGATTGCAAAAATAGGCCTTTTCAGGGTTTTACAAAGATTTTTGAGGTTTTTTTTGGCTTTTCAGCATGATTTTTAGCCCCTTAGAAGGCCAAAAAGCCGGGGTATTCGGCTGGTTTACAGTCCAACCGGCCTTATCCAATTCCAAATAATTACTATAGCTTTAAGACACCTACTTCCACCAAAACTAACGAAGGCTATGTTCATACTGGAAAACTACTCCACCGCAGTACTATTCTGCATCATCACCATGCTTTGCTGGGGCTCCTGGGCGAATACCCAAAAACTGGCAGCAGGTAGCTGGCGATTTGAACTGTTCTATTGGGACTATGTAATCGGCATCTTACTACTCACACTTGTATTTGCCTTTACCCTTGGTAGTAATGGCTCCCAGGGACGAGGGTTTATGGCCGATCTCGAACAAGCCGATAACAGCAATCTCTATTCCTCAATTCTCGGTGGCGTCATCTTCAATGCCGCCAATATATTATTAGTAGCCGCCATCGCTATCGCTGGTATGTCGGTCGCCTTCCCCGTCGGCATCGGCATTGCACTGGTACTTGGCGTTATTGTTAATTACATCGATCTGCCAGAAGGCAATCCCTTATGGCTCTTCTCAGGAGTAGCTTTGATTGCTCTGGCTATCATACTGAATGCAAGAGCCTACCAGAAAACATCTTCTGCTAACGCCTCCCCCACAACGAAAGGTTTGGTATTATCCGTTGTTGCTGGTTTGTTGATGGCGTTCTTCTATCGCTTTGTAGCGAAATCAATGTTCCCCGATTTCACAAATCCAGAAGCAGGAAAGCTGAGTCCATACACCGCCATGGTATTCTTTGCTATCGGCATCCTCATCAGTAATTTCCTTTTCAATACCTATATAATGAAGAAACCCTTTGTGGGAAGTCCGGTTTCTTTTAGCGACTATTTCAAAGGAAGCTTTCGCAATCATCTTACAGGTATTCTGGGTGGAGTAATCTGGTGCATAGGAATGTCGTTCAGTATTATCGCATCCGGAAAAGCAGGTACTGCTATTTCATATGGCCTTGGACAAGGTGCCACTGTAGTAGCTGCTATTTGGGGAATTTTTATCTGGCGCGAATTCAAGAATGCACCCAAAGGAATTTCCAATTTGCTTTACGGGATGCTGTTTCTTTATATAGCAGGAATTGCCCTAATCATCTATGCCCGTTAAACTGAATCATTAAATAATTTATATATGGCATCCATTGTAGTGATAGGTAGTTCCAATACCGATATGGTGGTTAAATCGAACAAGTTTCCAAAACCTGGTGAAACAATCATGGGAGGAGAATTCTTTATGTTCTCTGGAGGAAAGGGCGCCAACCAGGCAGTTGCTGCTGCAAGAGCAGGAGGAGCGGTAAGCTTTATTGCAAAAACAGGTGATGATATATTCGGACAAAGAGCTATTACAGAATTAAGAAATGAAGGAATCGATTGTACATATATAACTGCCGATAATAATAAAGCATCTGGAGTAGCACTTATAATAGTCGATGATAAAGGAGAGAATGAAATTGTAGTTGCCCCTGGAGCCAACGATACATTGCATGAGGAACATATCGAAGCCGCCAATGATGCTATAAAGGAAGCTACTATTATACTATTCCAATTAGAGATTCCTTTATCAACCGTTTTATTCGCCGCAAAGAAAGGAAAAGAACTAAACAAGAAAATCGTACTCAATCCCGCCCCAGCTACTATTCTTCCAACTGAACTCTTTGCCTGCTTATACCTTATCACTCCAAACGAAACAGAAGCTGAAATATTAACCGGAATTAAAGTGACAGATACTAACTCCGCCTCAAAAGCTGCTGATAAACTTTTACTGGCGGGAGTAGAGAATGTAATTATTACAATGGGAGCAGCTGGAGCCTATTTCAAAAATGCAGAAATGGAAATGCAGATACCTTCCCATAAGGTAACAGCTGTTGATACAACTGCTGCCGGGGATGTATTTAATGGAGTTCTCGTTGTTGAATTGGCACAAGGAAATAGTTGGGAAGAAGCTATCAAGACAGCCTGCAAAGCCGCTTCCATTTCTGTAACAAGAATGGGGGCTCAGGCATCAATGCCTTACAGGCATGAATTAATCTGAAAACGTATTTTTTTATTTAGATACCACATTACTGTGCAACCAAACCGCTATTTTCCAATAATCTTTTCTCTGCATCACATGCCTCCCATAGCTTATAACCTCCTGACAGGTTAAATACATTAGCAAATCCACTTTGAAGCAGAATTCTTTGAGCCAAATAACCTCTTAATCCTATTTGACAATATATATATATGGTTGCATCTTTGGGTAAATCTTCTAATCGATCCCTTAATGTATCAACCGGAATGTTTATGGCACCTTTTATTGAACCATTGCAATATTCCTTTTCTGTTCTTACGTCAAGCAATATATCCTCCATTCCAATTTGTGAAGTGGTACTCCAGGGAACTACCTGTAATCTTTTTTGAATTATATTCTCCGCTACAAAGCCAGCCATATTCACAGGGTCTTTTGCAGAAGAATAAGGTGGTGCATATGCGTGCTCGAATTCTGTTAATTCATAGATTGTACTTCCTCTTTTTATTACAGAACTTAGCATATCAATACGCTTATCAACTCCTTCCACTCCAATTATCTGTGCGCCTAGCAATTTGCCATCTTCTGGAGAAAAAACAATTTGTATAGAGAGCTGTTCTGAACCTGGATAATAACCTGCATGCGAGCCACTATGCGTAGTGGAAACAAGATGCGGAATATTCGCAGCTTTCAAATGCTTACTGGCTACACCAGCTACTGCAACGGTTTGGTCAAATACTTTTACAATAGCTGTATTAATAGCACCATTGTAAGAATTTTTATTTCCAAGTACTATATTATTCGCACATATTCTTCCTTGTTTATTGGCAGGACCAGCGAGATATGTTGACATGCTATTCCCGGTAATAGGATTGATAAACTCAATAGCATCTCCTACTGCATAAATATCGGGGTCAGATGTTTGAAGATATTCATTAACGAGTATCCCTTTTGCACTACCCAGTTTCAATCCTGCAGCTACTGCTAATCTTGTATCTGGTCTTACTCCGATAGAAAGTATTACCACATCAGCATCTAACGGCGCTTCCTCTTTCAACAAAACTTTCAATCCATCCTCATTTCTTTCAAACCCTGTAACAGCTGTTTTTAATCTGAGGTCAACTCCTTTGCTACGGATATGTCGTTGTGCTAGAGCTGCAATAGGAAAATCTGTAGGAGCTAATACCTGATCGCCCATTTCAACTATTGTAACTTTCATTCCCAAATGATGCAGGTTCTCCGCCATTTCAAGTCCTATAAAACCAGCACCAATAACTACAGCCTTCCCACCTTGAAACTGGCTTACATATGCTTTGATTTTATCTGTGTCGGTAACATTTCTTAAAGTGAAAATTCCTTCGCTGTTAATACCTTCTAATGGAGGTCTGATAGGTTCTGCTCCTGGAGAAAGCACAAGTTTATCATAAGATTCAGCATATAATTCTCCTGTCTTCAGATTCCTGACTTCAACTGATTTTGTATCAGGATGAATAGCCATCACTTCACTTAATACTCTTGCTTCTATATTAAACCGTTCCTTGAAAGTTGTTGCATTTGATACAAACAATTGGTTGCGGTCTGTAATCACATCTCCTATATAATATGGAAGGCCACAGTTAGCATAAGATATATAACTGCCTTTTTCAAACAGAATAATCTCTGCTTGCTCATCTAATCTTCTCAATCGGGCTGCTGTACTGGCTCCACCGGCCACTCCTCCAATTATCAGGTATTTCATATAATCTTCGTTTAGAATTACAATACAAAGAAAACAGAATACCTATTGAAAAGATGTAACATATGTCACCGGTGGTAGAGGGGGGCGGTATGATTAAAGTCAGGAATTGTGCCTAAAGCTTAGGGCTAAGGCCTAAGGCTGAATACAAATACAGTAACCGCAGAGGCGCGAAGACGCAGGGAGGAACTCCTCTGCGTCTCCGCGCCTCTGCGGTTAAAAAATCAACAAACTAAACTCACCAACTACTCAGCCCTCTGGAACCTATTACCCCTCTTGAACTTCTGGAACTTCCTAGAACTCCCACAACACAATATCCCACTTCACGCCCCCATACTCCAACGTATCCACCACAACAAACCCCGTTTTTAAATGAGCTTTGATAGATCGCTGATTGGTTTGTACCACATCTGTAATAAGATAATCATAGTTATCCTTCAGACTTTCCTTATAAAATTCATACATGCGTTGCACTAATCCCTGGCCTCGATATCCTTTGCCTACACATAGCTGTCCTACTACTACATATCTGGTATTCTTTAAAGTAGTTCCTTTATAAATTACCTTATCGATCGTATTGAAAAGATCGGCTAAAAGAGGATGTTGCTCCCTAATGGGATTGGTTGCTACCAATGCATATCCAACAACAGTATCATTATCTTTTGCAATGATTGAGGGATGCACATCATGCATGGCTTTGAGAAATTCAACGGTGTACTCAGCAGTAACAAATCCCTCTTTACTGGCTTCTGCAGCACTCAAATGCTTACCCAGATTCTGCTCCTGCAGCAATCGAATACCTTCTAACTCTTTCATCTCAGAAACCAGCTTAACAATAACCATCTTAGTAATTGTGCGTTTAGTTATGATTGTAAATTACTGCAATCATCCTAATGTGCCCAAAAACAAAAAAGGATATGGTGGCCCATATCCTTTCACATTTAACTCATAATCATCTATTATGCACCAAGTTTTTTTAATTTTCTGATTTGACCTATAAGATAGAGCAACACAACCCATACTCCAATGATGATGGTATAGGCCATAAATTCTAACCATACAGGCGACTGACCCCTTCTTGCAAAAAGGGTTCTTTTATAATACTCAGATTCATGCTTATAATACTTTCCCCAGGGAACAGTTTTTTCTGCTGTAATACTTCCATACAAATCACTCTCTTCAATCCTTGCTACAAGAACAAGGTTTCCTTTTGCATCTCCGGGCAAACTATCATGTTTGAATTCAGCGGTTACTGCTCCTGTTGAATCTGTAGTATAAGTCTGTGTTTCATTTACATTCAAGTCGCCATCCATACGTTTTATGGCAATCTTCAACTCTACATCCTTCATCGGTTGCCAGGAAGAGTCTTTGAAAGCTAAAACTGTTGCTGTGATATTTCGACCTTCAGCAGTATCGATTTGAATTTTTGCTTTTGTTACATCTGCTGTTCCACTGGCAGCATCGAATTCCTTAGATGCTTCTGAACTAACAATAAAACTATGTGTTGCGGCACTATTCCATTCATCTCTTGCTGTTGGAGGAATAAAAATAACTGATTCACCATTTTCATTAGTAAATCCTTTACCTAAAAGATGTGCCGGATCTTCGGAAGTGATATAGAAGTTCAATTTGATGTCAGCAACCTGTTTGAACTTACCATCCATTTTAGTTTTGGCGTTTGCTTTAAGGTATTGAACACGGCCGTTGTCGTTGAAGTATCCAACACTTAGGTTCAAGACGGGCTTTGTTGAATCCTGAGAAAATGAAACAGCTTGTAAACAGCTCAGCAACACTATTGTGCTAATGATATATTTATACATTTTCATGTTCTTCAATTTCAGTGATTGTTTCTTGAATAGGTATTATAGGGAAAATACGGGCGAAGATGGTGATGATCAATAACACACCAGCCAAAGAGCCCATAGCTATTGCCCATTCTTCCCAACTTGGAAAATAATGGCGATAGCTATCAGGAACATCCTGCATTGGCAAGAAAGGATGTAATAATGTTGGTGTAACTATCAGATATCTTTTAAACCAGGAACCTATCACCACTAAACATCCGGCAATAAAAGCAGGCAAAGGCTTTCTTCCCTTCTTAAATAAAAGGATGAATATTGGAATAATCATAGCTGTGAAAATCGCAAACCAGAATATAGGCGCAAATTCACCAGTGAATAAACCAACCAGATGTTCTTCTTCTGGTTTTTTCATCTTGAAAGCTGGTACAAGGAATTCGTTGATATTAAAATAGAGGTATAATAATGCCAGCATCACAAGCACTTTCCCCATCTTATCGAAATGATCTTCCTTAATATAATTCTCCAGCTTATAGGCTTTCCTAAAAACATACATAGCAACTACAACACCACCAGCTCCTACCAGAAAAGCTCCTGATATGAAGTAGGCTCCGAAGTTGGTACTATCCCAACCCGGACGATAGGTAGTAGCGAATAACCAGGAAGTAACTGTGTGGATTGAAAACGCTACGGGTATAATAGTAATGGAAAGTATGCTGATTGCTCTTTCGTTAATCTTGATCTGTCCTGGTGTATTCTTCCAGAATGAACCAAGGAAAGAATATAGTTTATCAAGTCCTTTAGATGTCTTTTCCTTAAGCTTCATCAGGATGTTCAAGTCGGGAAGCAATGGAAAATACAAAAGAAGCATACTTATGAAGAAATAGGTCGTGATAACTATTACGTCCCAGATGATGGGTGATTGTAATCTTCCATGAAGGAAGAGATTATAAAACCTTTCCGGACGACCCATATCCACTACAATGATAATGGACGCGAATGTAATAGCAGCTACCGCAATAATCTCTGCTATTCTCGTTAGTGGAGTACTCCAATGAACATCAGATAAGCGAAGTACCGCTGTAATCAGCGAACCTACGAGACTGATGGCTACGAAGAAAACGAAATTGGAAATATAGATACCCCATGATACATAGTCGCGCATGGAAGTAACAACAAGTCCTTTAGATAATTGCCTTATATAAGCGAATAGTCCTACAGCGCATATAAAGAGTAAGATGCCGACCCAAATCATACCTCTTTTTCCGAACTGCTGAGGCTTCAGGTCTTGAATGACTTTTTGTTTGGCTAAGTTTTCCACGATTTATAATTTAGGATTAACTTTTTTTAGCTTCTTCTTTTGTCTCCGCATTTTCAAATGGGAAATTCCTGTTTACAGGAGGCAGGTAATAAACACTTGGTTTTGTACCCAGGTCTTCCATAAGACGATATCCAGCCTTATCCTTTATCAAATCGGAGAAACGGAATGTTTCAGCGCCATTGGTTACGGAATCTTCAAGCATGTCGCCGAATAAGAAAACTCCGTTAGGACAAGCAGACACGCAATGTGGTAATTCACCTTTGCGAGCCATATCGGGACAGAAATCGCATTTTCCTACTGTACCTTTTTTCTGAGGCACACTACTTTCGCAGGAATAAGGCTGTGCAGCAATTTCTGGTTCCATTTCAGGTTCTTCCCAGTTAAATACCCTGGTTGAGTATGGACAAGCTGCCATACAAAAACGACAACCGATACAACGATCGCTATCAATCAACACAATTCCATCCTGACGTTTAAAGGTTGCGTCTACAGGACATACTTTAACACATGGGGGTTCATCGCAATGCATGCAAGTGGTAGGTTGCCAATAGGGAGCTGTATGCTCGGCATCCTGCATGGGATATACTTTTATCCAGTTCTGTCCGGGATGCACATGGTGCATATGGTTACAGGCCGACTGGCATTTTTTGAGGCTTTTACATCTTGAAAGGTCTATGACCATTACAAATTTCTTGTTGCCGATACCCAAACGGGCAGCATCATTCGAAACTGCTGGTAAGTGAGGTACTGGTTTCAGGAAGGCTTTGTCGATTTCAATCACTTCGCCATCAACAGAAAGTAGTTTAACCATTTCGCCAGAGGGGTTTACCATTTCGGCGGCATCCTTTTCAAAAGGATTCTTTGTATTACAACCCGCCAGTGCAGCCCCGGCCAATAAACTGGCAGCAAGAAATTCTCTTCTGGAAGTATCGTGTGTATTCATTGTTTAAAGAATAAAGGATTATGACTTTTTAACCCATTCCTGCAACTCCTTATTACTAACCTTTGGTGCTCTGGACGCAATTCTAGAAATCTACCTCCACTAACTGGCCATCTTGTGTGAGCACTTTCATTGTTTTCTTCTCGTCTGGAGGGGGCGCACAGGAAATAACCTCTTTAGCCTTTCCAAACATTCCGAATCTAAAAATGGAAAGAAGCGATAGCAATCCGATGCCAGCCAGTAATTTTCTTCTGGTCTTCATGGTAGATGGTGCCATTTCTTTCATGATTACTGTTTAATTGGTAAATGAATTCGGGGACTGAAAAATAAAACGCCTGCTGCAATGGATCTATAGCCATTAGCGTACATGAAAGTCAAATAAATGCAGGCGAAAAAAGTTAGCGGGCATTAGCCCGCTAAACTTGGTTATTTCTTAAGGGTGCGCATGAAAACCACCAGGCTCCAAAGATCTTCCTGATCTGGAATTTTCTTTTTGAAACTTGGCATATCATCACGTCCTTCAGCCAGTTTATAGTATAAAGAGCCATCAGACTGTGATTGGAAAGCGGCTACAGAAAAATCAGAAGGCTGTGTTTTCAATTGGGCGGCTTTTTTACCATCGCCTAAACCAGTTTTTCCATGGCAGGAAGCGCAATGCTCGTTCCACAAAGCTTTACCGGTAGCAATTGATTCTGCTGATGATTTAACGGGATTAGCTGCTTTGGCAGATTTGTCGGGTACTGGCCAGGGCTTCACCTGATTTATAGTAAAACTTACAGTAACTACTAACAGCGCCAGAATAGGGATAAATAAGGCAACTCTCATAACTGATACTTTTTTTGTTTAGAATAATTGATGTGTATTAAAATTTTTAACTCTTGATTGTTACTACCCATTTTTAAAATTCATGTGTGCAACATCGTCGTTTAAACATTAACCACAGACCAAAAGTGACCATTTTCATTGATTTGTCTTAAAACATACCTCATGATTAAATCTGACATTAATCATGTGAGAGTCACCTATTTGTCAAGTATTAACAGAACGGCCTAAACTTGATTTAGCCAATTAATGACATTTCAATAGGTCTCGATCTAGGATCTAGACTGCTCATATTTGAGGAGCCATTCCAGCGGAAGTTGCTGGTTTTGTAATTTTATGGGAGTCAAGTGGGACCGTTTCCCCAGCTTTTTGCTAATAGAAAAGGAAAGAGGAGCGAAACATATCGTACTCAAAAAACAGAATCACCTATATAATGATTTAGAAATTGAGTCTGGTCTGTTTTTATCAATTTCAGGTATTAATTCAAAAAATAGAACTTTATTGATTAAAACTCCTGCAGAAATCTCATTGAAAAGAGGCCGGTTCGGGGTCTTTATACTGCTTTTGTAATTCAACAAGTCGCTTTTTTAACTGATTCTGGATTTGCAAATAAGCAGTTTTACCATATACATTATTCATTTCAGACTTGTCTTTTCTTAAATCATATAACTCCCATTCCTTCTTCTCGTAAAAATAAATCAACTTATACGCTTCAGTTCTAACCCCGATATGCTTTGCTACATGATGTGTGGTGGTTTCATAATAATGATAATACACAGCATCATGAAAAGCGCCTTTCTGCTGCTGTTTCAATACAGGTACAAAACTTTTTCCCTGCATATCTGCTGGTACTTTCACGCCAACCATATCCAATAAAGTTTCGGCATAATCCAGATTCATGACCATCTGGTTGGTAACAGTTTTTGGTTTCACAACACCTGGCCATTTTACAATCAAAGGCGTTCGGTAAGATTCTTCGTACATGAATCGCTTATCAAACCATCCATGTTCGCCAAGGTAAAAGCCCTGATCGGATGTATATATTATAATGGTGTTCTTATCCAATCCTTTTTCTTTCAAATAAGCCATAAGCCTTCCTACATTATCATCCACACTCTGAACACAACGGAGATAATCTTTCATATACCTCTGGTATTTTGCTATGGCCATATCCTTTCCTTGATAATTCGCCTTTAAGAAGGCTGCATTGCCGGGACCATACGCCGCTTCCCAGGCTTTCTTCTCTTCAGGAGTATACCTATTATATACAGACTGCCATAAAGCTTCGAGGCCTTTGGCATCTTTAGGCTGATCGAAATACAGTTTAGTGTCGTAAGCAGGATTCATATCCCTGTTCACTTCCATCTCCTGTTCGTGAGCAGCACTGGTGCGCGTAGAATAATCATCAAAGAAATTAGCAGGGACCGGGAAAGTAGTACTATCAAAAAGGTGATAATACTTTGGTTCAGGCATCCAGTTACGATGTGGCGCTTTCTGCTGATATACGAGGAAGAAAGGTTTGCTTTCATCACGCTTATCTAACCAGTTTATAGCGAAATCAGTGGTTAGATTGGTAACATATCCTGAATGCTTCTTCCTAACTCCATTCTCAATAAAGTCGGGATTATTATAATCACCTTGTCCCGGTAAGATATTATAATAATCGAATCCCTTTGGCTCCGAAACCAAATGCCATTTACCTATAAGGGCTGTTTGATACCCTGCATCATGCAACAAATGAGCTACCGTAGTTTGGGTATTATCAAACGTAGTGGCATTATCTTTAAATCCATTAATATGACTCAGTTTACCGGTAAGCATTACTGCGCGGCTTGGTCCACACAAAGAATTGGTTACAAAAGCCCTGTTGAACTTCATGCCTTCTTTTGCCAGCTTATCTATATGAGGTGTATTATTCAATCCAAAACCATAAGCACTAATTGCCTGATAGGCATGATCATCACTCATGATATAAATGATATTCATTCTTCCAGTAATCTTCTGACCCATCACAATAAATGAATTGCTACCGATAATAAATGATAGCACGATAGATAAAAACATCTTTTGTTTCATAACTGCTTATTTAGCGGTTTTGATTTCTTCCAATAAAATTGCTAGTGCTTTAACTTTCTCGGGATAAAGTGAAGCCAGATTATTTTTCTCTGATGGATCCTTACTCAAGTCATATAATTGTGGAACAGAAGCATTTCCCAATTCAATATCAGTAAGCCTATCGTAAGCTCTGCCATTTCCTGGTTCAATATACTTCCAATGATCCTTAATGATGGCTAAACTACCTGCATGTTCAATAATATATGGTCGGCCCTTTGTCTGTTTACCTAATAAAGCAGATAACTGATCGAAGCTATCCTGCGCCTCTCCTGCATTTATCTTTTGTTTTGTCAATGAAGATAGACTGGCGAAAAGATCAATCTGGCTAACCGGTACATTAGAAATGCTCCCCGCTTTTACCTTACCAGGCCACTTCACAATAAATGGCACCCTGGTACCCGCTTCAAAATTACTATACTTCCCGCCCCTGTATATTCCACTTGGTGTATGTCCATTTCGCTTTGTAACGGCTTCATCCTGATAACCATCATCCAATACTGGTCCATTATCGCTGCTGAATATGATGAGGGTATTTTTTGTAAGACCGAGACTATCAATTGTTCGAAGGATCCTTCCAACAGTAGCATCCAATTCCAAAATCACATCTCCCCTTGCACCGAGTCCGCTCTTTCCTGCAAATCTTGCATGTGGCACACGAGGAACATGTATATCATGCGTAGAAAAATATAGAAAGAAGGGATTCGACTTGTTCCTGTTTATATAATCAACAGCCTTATTAGTAAGAATGTCAGCTATATCTTCATCTGTCCACCTGGCGGCTTTTCCTCCACTCATAAAACCAATGCGACTGATGCCATTTACTATAGTAGCATCATGACCATGTTCGGGCGAAGTTTTCATTTTAAGTAATTCAGGATGATCGCGACCAGTAGGATCATTGCCTATCGGCTTTCCATAACTTACCTGAATGGAATCATGTTCATCCCTGCCAACTACCTGATGATTCTCTACAAATACGCAAGGAACCCGATCACCTGTTGCAGGAATGATAAAGGAATAAGAAAATCCTATTTCCAATGGACCAGGTCGAATATCCCCATTCCAATCTGGACCTGTTGGCTGTGGACCGAGACCTAAATGCCATTTACCAACAACAGCTGTGTTATAGCCTGCCTGTTGCAACATGTCCGGTAAGGTCTTTGCATCTGTAGGGATAATCAATGAAGCATTACCAGGAGCAACAGACGTTCCACTTTTCCTCCAGGCATATTTACCAGTAAGTAATGAAAATCGGGAAGGTGTACAGGTAGCAGATGTTGCATGCGCATCTGTAAATAAGGCTCCTTCTTTTGACAGCTTATCGATATGGGGAGTTGCAATTTTTGTAGCGCCATAGCAACTAAGATCACCATAACCCAGATCATCTGTATAGATGAAAACGATATTAGGTTTTTGCTGTGCTTTTATTCCCATGAATAAAAGACAACAAATAACCAGTAGTTTATATTTCAATTGCTGCATGTATAATTATTGAACTTTCCCTGCTTGTCTAACTTCGGTACCTGTTTGTTTTGTAAGATCATCCCCCAATTCCATTCGATACTTATCTGCAATACTCATCAATTGTTTTACAACATCTGGGAATTTATCTTGAAGATCAAGTGTTTCTCCTGGATCGGTTCTTAGATCATATAATGCTAATGGCACATTCACACTTGCATATTTTCCGGGAAAGCCATCAGCACCGATTGCTGATGCTACCTTATATGTTTGGGAAGTATTGGGAAATACTAATTTCCAGTTTCCTTTTCGAATACCTTTTAAATTATTCCTGTCATAATAATATACAAATTCATCTCTGGGATTTGCTCCCTTCTTTCCGATCAACAAATCGCTAATGTCTACACCATCTATCTTTCTTACTGGCAACTTTGATTTTGTAATGGAACAGATAGTTGGCAAAAGATCAATTGTTGAAGATAAGTTATTGCAGACGGTACCAGCGTTTACGATAGAAGGCCATCTAATAATGCAGGGAACCTTTACTCCTCCATCCCATGCTGAGCCCTTACCTTCTCTTAAACCTCCAGTATTACCTGCATGATTCCCGAATGTTAACCAGGGACCATTATCACTTGTAAAAATCACTAATGTATTTTTTGCAAGTCCGTTTGCTTCTAACGTCTTCATGATCTCACCAACCGACCAATCAATCTCTTCCATAACATCGCCATATAATCCTGCCCCACTCTTTCCCTTGAATTTGGATGAAGCGGCAATTGGCACATGCGGCATGGAATGAGCCATATATAAGAAGAAGGGCTTCGATTTGTTTTTTTGTATAAACTGTTGCGCCCTCTCCGTATAAATGGAAGTTAACTCAGCCTGATCTTCTAATGTTTTTATAATCCTAACAGTACTATTACCATCAATCAATGGCAATGGTGGGTACTTGCCTCTTCTGTTGGAAGTATCAAGAGGACTACCATTATAATCAACTGGCCACATATCATTTGAATAAGGCAAACCCAGATATTCATCAAAGCCTTGCTGCAAAGGAAGAAAAGGTTGCTTTTGACCTAAATGCCATTTACCCACCATTCCGGTTTTATACCCTTTCGCCTTCAGTATTTCTGCAATAGTTTCTTCTTCGGGATTCAAAGCTATCTTACTGTCTGGCATGAAAGCTCCGGAAACACCCATCCGGTTTGGATAAGATCCCGTAAGCAATGCGGCTCTTGAAGCACTGCAAACTGCCTGCGCTGCATAGAAATTGGTGAACCGCATTCCTTGCGAAGCCAGCTTATTGATACTTGGAGTATGATAAGGAAATCCGCCATAGCATTCCAGGTCACCATATCCCATATCATCCATGAATATGATGATAATATTCGGACTACTTGCTGCGATATTATCAGTAATTGTTTTTTTCTTAAAGCCTGCAAACAAAAATCCGAGGGTAATCAGAATTGTAGTAACACTAATTAAATATAATGCTCGCTTCATATCATATCATTTATAAATAAATCAAACCTATTCTTTGCCGATTTTCGGGTCAACAAATTCCCAATCCCGAATATGTGAAGGTTGATGTTCTTTTTTTAATATAGCATCAAAGCGTTGAATCAATTCCGGATGTTGAGATGCCAGATTTGTTGTTTCTTTTGGGTCATTAACCATGTCAAATACTTCCCATGGAGAAGCTTTATCTTTTTTCATATTGCTTTTCACCCCCTTCCATTGTCCAATTCTTATAGCTATCTGTCCTGATTTCTCTGGAAATTCGAAATACAAATATTCGTGTTGCTTCTGTTTTGCAGTATTTCCTAATAAGGTAGGAAGAAAAGAAACGCCATCCGTATTTGGATTTTTCACTCCTGTCAATTCAGATAGCGTTGCCATGAAGTCGAATTGAACAGAGATATGATCTGATACTTTGCCAGCTGCAATATGCTTTGGCCATCTGGCAATAAAGGGTTCCCTTATTCCTCCTTCATAAAGATCCTGCTTTCTTCCTCTCAGTCCAGCAACACTATTAAAATAAGCAGCATCTACTCCACCCACATCAAATGTGGTTCCGTTATCGCTTGAGAACATCACGATAGTGTTTTCATCCAGATTCAATTCTTTCAATAACTGCATAATTCTGCCAATCTGTTTATCCATATAAGTGATCATCGCAGCATAGGTAGATTTAGGATACATTGTTGATGCATAGCCCTCTTTCTCCTCTGTATGGACTTTCGTCAAACTTTCCGATATACTCCTTAACAGCATCATCGGGTGCTTGCAAGGAAACGTGGGGACCGGTGTATGGTAAATAAAGAAAGAAGGGTTTATTCTTATTTGCTTTAATGAAATTGAATGTCTTCTCAACCATCTTATCCAAAGAATACTCCTTCCCTTTATAATAATCGAATGCCGCGGGATTCATTTCATCCTTTGGTAACGGACGATGAACATAAATGAATGGGTTATTAAGTGTATCCCACTTACCATTCTCCCAAAGATGTGTTGGATAGAAATTATGCGCTTGTTTCTGATCGAGGTAACCATAGAAATAATCGAAGCCTTGTTTATTGGGATCACCTGTTGTATTACTCATTCCTAATCCCCACTTTCCAATAGCACCCGTTACATAACCAGCTTTTTTCATTAACTGCCCTATTGTGAATACGCCTTCAGGCAATGGCATCTGTCCGCCTTCCAGATTGTCTTCAAATCCGCCCAACTCATAATTACCTCTTATATATGAATGACCACTGTGTTTTCCAGTCAGTAACATGCACCGTGCAGGAGCACAAACTGGAGCGCTTGTATAATGCTGAGTAAAGCGCATTCCTTCTGCTGCCAGCTTATCAAGATTGGGAGTTTTGATTTTCTGTTGTCCATAGCAACCCAATTCGCCATACCCGAGATCGTCGGCGTAGATATATATAACATTGGGTGCTTTTGAAGTTCTTACCTGTGCAAATAGTACAAGTGAACTTATGAGAAGAGAAAATAATATGGCTAACTTTCTAAACATTTTTTATAGGCTTTATTGGTTAACCAGAAAATGAAGGATACGGCAGGCATTCCCTTTACTTTTCTCATTCTTGTCTGAACTTATTCTTAAAACCAATCTATGATTTTTCCGCGCCAGTTCATCATTTAAGATCACATACCACGGCAGATGGAGAAAACTACTCCATTGGGTATAAAGGTCAGCTTTCTGAAATGGTTTTCCATCAATACTATATTCGATAATTCCTGCATCGGGACCGGATGCGACACAAATGCCAATGGCTGTTCCTTTGAATTCGAGTTTCAATTCAGCTCCTGGTGCTACAGCAATCAATGCTGGCATATTTACAAACTGCTTTCTTGTTTCCAATCCATCTTTTGGATTCCATTCTGTATCCAATTTCCAGTCTTTAACTATGCTTGCCTTATCTACACTTACATACATGCCATTTGAATAACTGAACTTATCTAATGGAACTGTTACTGCGTGAGCTTTTATTGTTGCAGAAGGATCAATTTTTTCATACCCTTCCATCAGAATACTTTTGATAGCCTGGAAATAAACTTCTTGTCCAAATGGTGAAGGATGAAGGTCCTTGAAATCTTCCTTCCAGGTAAATTCGCCAGCATCAATTCGCTGGGTCACTTCTTTTGCCAATTCAATAGTATTGACGCCATATTGAACCGCTACCTTATTATGCATTACTATCTCATTCGGTTCAATATTGTTTCTGTAATCCGCCATCTTATCGGGATCTACAAAATGCATCATCACTATATCCATATTGGGATTGGTAATTAATGCATGACGGATAATTCCCTCCATGCCTCTTATCTGTGCAGCTTGGGAGAAACTGTTTGTGCGATCATTCACTGCTGCTTCTTCAAACAACAAATCAACAGTTCCTTTAGCCAATACTTCATCGGCTAATCGAAAAGCACCGGGGGTACTTCCAGTAGAAGCAATGCCGGCATTTATAAATTCAAACTGTGTTTCAGGGAATCGTTCTTTCAGATACTGACAAACCTTATCTCTCCATCCACCCGATGCTTCGGTGATAGAACCACCCATAAATGCCACTCTTCCTTTCTTCTCATTCTTGAATTTGAGGTAACTGTTTTGGAATCCCATTCGTAAACTATGAAAACTCGAAGGTGAGAGCAGTTGCTTTTCAATGGCACAATTCGCTTCCACAAAATCAGCGATACGTTCAGGATGTTCAATGGGGAAATGATGCCCTTCGAGGTTCTGTTCAAATCTCGTCATCGGATAGATGGTTGCTATTCCACCCAATGCCGTATAATTTTTTACCAGTACAAATGTATTTTCTGATGGAGGTACAATCTTATCATTTAATCCTATTGCATGAAGTATTGGAACCTTACAAGCTGCCAGCCCTCCCAGATTGTCAATCGGATTGTCCTTGTACCCCATTGCCTGCGCATCAGAAAAACCATAACTGCTAAGCACTCCTTTCCAATCTTCTGGTGATCCTTTTCCTGTTCCTTTGCCACCAGGCCAGCTTTTGAAATCAAGTACAGGGGCTTCTGCATATATACACGCAACTTTCAAAGGATTACGTTTCGCCCAATTATAAACATACAAACCCCCGCGACTTACACCTTCTAATGCTACTTTTCTCGAAAAATGTTTTGATGATACGAGGTACTCATAGAAAAGATCCCAGACCTGCATAGCAGCCGGACTGCCGAACATATCATTCGTGTTGACATACACCACATGGAAGCCCCTTGTCAATAAGATAGAATCCATATCGGTATGCCAATTGGGAAAATGAGCTCTCCATATCCATGGATTACCAGTTTTTGATTGATGTGGGTTTACTATCCATGCTTCTCTTCCATTAAATGTAAAGAGCTCCCTTTCAAACCCATGCCAATTATCCGATTTGCCCGGAACCACAGCAAGAGGTTGTGATTGCGAGTAGACAGAGAATAGTAGTGCAAGACATAGAGTTATAACAATTCTTCTCATCATACAAGTAATATCGTTTAGCTCATCGTATCAATTTAGAATCCGTAGTCAGTTGTTTTCTTTCCATCTTATCTATCTTAATACCAAATGGAATATTATCTGCTACCAGATTACCCAGGGCTAATACTGCACGGCAATTCTGTAATTGTAAAGTGCCTTCCTTTGACTCCTTACCAGTCTTAATCTGGTTGTGAATAAAGTACAATTCATCAGTACTTTTTGCTGTCATCAATTGACTTCCAATAAGGTTAAACTTATTGTTTTCGATCCTTATGTTTCTATGAACATAATAGCCCTCTTTTATTTCATGATTTTCAGGCGCAATAGCTATGGCGTAAGAATCTGGTGCTGAATTATAACCGCATTCATTAAAGGTATTGTTACGGATTATCATATCCTGCACAGGACCGGATTCATACCAACTCGATGCATCGTTGCTGATAAGTATAGCATGCATTCCCACTCTATTGAACAGGTTGTTTTCAATAACCACCTTTCGCCGGGTTGTGACTAAAAGACCTCGTGTGTTGGTATTCTTGAAAATACAATATCGTAATGAGAACTCAGGTGTCCAGGTGATATTTTCAACTACCTGGCCTACAGATACATTTTCAGGCACTGGCTTCTTAAGTGTCAGGCTGATTTCCCTCTCAGTCACTCTGGTTACAGATTGCACAATACCATAACCAACTATCTCAAGTGTTGCAGGATTTACAAATGCAATGGAATCATTTTTGAAAAATGCCTTCATGCCATATGTCTGTCCATGCATAAACTTTACTGCTATTTGGTTTGGGGCTTTAATACTCGTTATCTTGAGGTGTGTCCCGTGAACATTTATAGGATCATCATGTAATCCATCAAAACGGCAATTCAGTACTTCAATCTTTCCCTTACATCCTGAAAAGTGTAATCCATCGGCGAAGGAAGCGATATGTCGGCCACTGCCAGCCTTTGGCTCAACAAATACATTTTCAATAGATATATTCTCCGTGAATTGATTTACAATACCCAGCCCATGCATGTAATGCATTGAAAGATTCTTCAACTTTATGTCTTTACTATATGCTATAAATGCCCCAACCTGATCACGGATAGGGTCTCGCACTGTGAAAACATTCCCAACAGGATAGTCGCTAACTTTAAATTCACCCTCAAACTTCAAACGCTGTGGGGCTGTTTGTGTAATTTTTGCTCTTGTCAATACTTTGTAAGCATCGTTGGCATAAAACATCATCTGCTTAGAAGTATCCATTCTAATACAATGGAAGTTTATGCCTCTCCAATCTTCTCCATACCAAACCAGCTTATCGCTTTCAATTTTAAACCAGGAGTCTGGATGCACTCTCGCCTCTATGGCTTTATTGGTTGCAGAAACAATTGTAAACTCCGACATAGTTGGCCTGGCGTAATCAACCGCTAAGTTCTTAATAGTTATATCGCGACAGTTATCAATAACAAAACTTATCATTTTGCCATGATACAATAACATAGATCCATTGCCTTCAATGGTAAAATCATTCATCCCTTCCAGTAAAATACCGATGGTCTTTATCTTTGAAGGACATTCCTCTTCAGTAGATGTATTGGAAATGAAATATTCTTTCTTAATAGCCTTTTCAGGATACAGATCGTATTGTCCTTTGGGAAATATAAGTTTGGCTACCGAGTTCTTTTTGCAATAAGCAAGGGCTTTTGCAATAGCAGCAGTAGCATCTTGATGACTATCAGGTACTGCTCCGAATTCGGAAACAGACACTGATCCTGCTCTTTGTCCAAAAACAGATAGCGCTATTATAAAAAATAAAACAGTCAATAAACTTCTCATATTTGCATTTCTACTGTTTGGCTATGATTGGTATTCCAATTGTATCAGCGTTCATTTGAAGAACTATCACTGTACAAATTGAATCGGGTAAAGAATCGGGAATTGACAACTTTATAGAATTTCCTTCCTGTGTAAAAGATACTTTAACTCCATTAATAAAATTCGCTTTAAGCAGTTTTATTCCTTCTGGAACAGGTAATACTAATTGGTCACCCGGCTTTTTAAATAGGTGCAGATATATCTTATTGCCCTTTCTTGTTGCCGCTAAAACACTATCCGGCTTATACGGTCCTCCTTTGGTTCCATAGATAGCCTCACCATTTACTTTGAGCCAATCTCCCATTTCCTTCAGTCGTTTCACTTGTCTGTCTTCCATTCGTCCATCTGGCATTGGACCAACATTGAAAAGAAGGTTACCATTACCACCTGCTGTTCCAACTAATGTCTGAATACATTCTTTCAGTGTTTTCATCTTGTCATTAGGTTTCCATGCCCACTGATGACAAATAGTGATACAGGATTCCCAGGGATTCGACATATTTATCTCACCTACTTCCTGTTCTGGAGTGGCATAATCACCTACCGTTTCAGGCGTCATTATTTTATGAGTGCCTTTGCCGAGACGGTTATTGATGATTACGTTTTTATCTAGTTTCTTCAGGTAATTATAGATATCAGCACCCATTTCCTGTGTCCACGGACTTTCCCAATTCCCGTCAAACCAGATCATATAGGGATGGTAATTCGTAACCAGTTCCTTCAGCTGATTCTTCATGTACTGGATGAATCTAGTCATATCAGCTTTTGGATCAGGCTCCTTTATTCCATTATTGTGAATAGGGTAATTCAAATCGTACCAATCCAATACAGTATAATAAAGGCAGAATTTGATATCGTACTTCTTACATGCTTTTGCAAGCTCACCTACTATATCCTTTTTATACTGCGAATGCATGATACTGTAGTTCGAGTAAGCTGTTGGCCACATCGAAAACCCATCATGATGTTTGGAAGTAAAAGTGATATACTTCATGCCCGCATCTTTGGCTGCTTTCACCCATGCATCCGCATTAAATAATACCGGATTGAATTCCTTATAAAGACTATCATAATCTTGTTGCGATACTTCATGATTTCTTGACCATCCAATTTCAGTGCCACGCATAGAAATAGGTCCCCAATGGATAAACATACCAAATCGCTTATCCATAAATCCATCAAGGATTTTTGAATCCGTTTTTTCAAGAACAACAGTTTTTTGTTGAGCTTCGGAAAAAAGGCTGCAACACAAAAAGAAGAACATTACAAAAGACCTATTCATAAAATTTGTTTTATTTAATTTCATCCGGCCAAGGAATTGGAAGCCCCGAACTTTTTAATGATGGCATTTTAGCCTTTCGGTTCTTTAACTCTTGTGTAAGCAAAGCCGCCATGGCTTTTCGCTTTTCAGGAAACTGTTTTGATAACTCATTATTCTCACTGATATCCTCCTTCAGATTATATAGTTCCAATTCCCCAGTCTTGTGAAAATATATCAGCTTCCAATCACCCTGACGTATCGCACTCATCCAAGAAATACCATGTAAATCCAGGTTTGTCCAGTTATTAGGATAATGCCAGATCAATATCTTATTATCGTTGACTTTATTTTTGTGCTTATAATACGGAAGCATGTTTTCTCCATCTACTACTTGTTGCACCTCGTACTTTTTTATGCCAGCCATTGCAAGAACAGTTGGGAGCATATCATCCACACTTAGATACTGAGATGAAATACTGGCTTTTTGAATACCGGGACCAGCAACTATCATTGGAACACGAATACCTCCTTCGTATAATGAACCCTTGCCTTGCTTTAATGGAAGGTTCTGTGTTTGCGCAGCGGCGCTTCTTGGTGGTGCCAAACTCAATCCTCCATTATCTGAAAGAAACAGGATATAAGTGTTCTTATCCAATTTGGCTTTCTTTAGATAGTCCATTATATCACCCAAACTTTTATCCATCCCTTCTACCAAAGCAGCGTATTTAGCTTCATTCTCGGTTAAGCCCGCATCAATATACTTTTGATAAAAGCGCTTGTCTTTTTCAAATGGAAGATGCACTGCATAGTGCGACATATAAAGGAAGAAAGGCTGCTTTCTAGCAACCGTCCTTTTTACCTGAAAGATTGCTTCCATCGTTAGTGCTTCTGTTAGGAAAACTTTCTTTTCAGCATAGAAATCTAGTCCGCGAACATCTCGGAGCGTATCTGTTTCGCTACTTCTATATTTTTTCTCTCCTAAATAACTTCCAGGGTGTCCGGCAGATGATCCGCCGATGTTTACATCAAATCCAATATTCAGGGGTTCTGAAGCGGGTGTACCATATGGTGCAAAATGTGCTTTACCGCAATGAATTGTTCTATATCCATTTTCCTTTAATAGCTGTGGTAATGTGTTTGCAACAATTGTTTTAGGGGTCCCTTTCAAAGGACTCAATCCATTGTAGTTCCAGGCAGCAGGATTCAATACACTATCAGGATAATCTGTTGGCTCATCTTTTATTACATTAGTCCAGTTGGTAACCATATGCCGAGCTTCATTCATACCGGTCATTATACTCACTCTTGTTGGAGTACAAACGGCATTGGCATACGCATTTGTCAGTTTTATCCCCTGACTGGCTAATCGCTCCATATTAGGAGTATGGAAACGACGGTTTTGTTCGGTAACCTTATCCCAAAAAGGTAATGAGCAATCCTGCCAGCCCATATCATCCACTAAGAAGATAATGATATTAGGCTTCTTACTTTGCGAATTACTTTCCTTTCCCACGAAAAGAAAACATGCAAGAAACAATATGTAAGAAAGATACTTCATTACTTAAGCTGATTTTAACTGCCATTTGCTTTTTGATTAGGCTTCCTTCCCCAATCAGGTAAATCGATATTCAAATCGTCATGATATTCTTTCATTTGCTTCTTGAGCAAAGTCCTCAAATTCTTTATCGTATCTGAATATTTGATATCATTTGAAAGATCATTATTTTCCCAAGGATCTTTCTTCAAATCAAATAATTGTGTGGTCAATACTCCCTTCACATTATACACAATTAACTTCATTCCATCTGCTGTCTTGATGCTCCGGCTCCAATGCCCATAAACATTATATATCGAAGGCCTGATTGACTTTTTCTGATTTCTTATGATCGGCATCAAGCTTTT
This sequence comes from Chitinophagaceae bacterium, assembly GCA_016721085.1. Taxonomy (GTDB): domain Bacteria; phylum Bacteroidota; class Bacteroidia; order Chitinophagales; family Chitinophagaceae; genus Endoryza. The sequence continues at coordinate 22,433 of JADKJI010000025.1, forward strand.
TGCTTCTACAGAAGAAGGAGGTGTGATACCAAGATATTCATACAAAGTAGGTGTGATATCGCTTAGACAGACAAACTGCTTCGATTTTGAGTTTTTTGGAATACCAGGGCCAGCAATTATCATTGGTACACGAATGCTGTGTTCGTATAAACTTTGCTTTCCAACCAATCCATGCTGTCCAACAGCCAATCCATTATCGCCAGCGAATACAATTATTGTATTATCTCTTAATCCGTTCTTTTCGAGAGCTTCTAATATTCTTCCCACTTGTTCGTCCATCTCACTTACCATTCCATAATACAAGGCGATTTCTCTTTTAACGTCGGCTTCTTTTCTCGGATGTGAAATCAGGTTTTCATCTCTAACATTAAGATCGCCGTTATCAAACGGATGTTCTGTTTTAAAATTTGGGGGAAGTGTAATCTTATCGGGAGAATACATATCCTGAAATTTCTTTGGAGGTGTCCTGGGGTCGTGCGGAGAAGTGAATGCAACATAACAATAAAATGGGGTCGCTTTTGCCTTTTCACTATTCAGGAAATCGATAGCTGCATCGGCATACAATTCAGTACTGAACGTATCGCTTTTCCATGAGGCAGATTGAGGATAGGCAGCTGTTGGATCGTAATGATAAACAGTAGGGTGTTCTTGTCCGCCATCACCAGGAAAATGCATACCTCCAAAAAATATCTTATCGCCACTATTGAAGAACCGGTTATGTGATTTCTTATCACTATGCCATTTACCTGTATGAAAAGTGGTATACCCTCTTTTATTCAATTCTTCTCCAATGCCAATAATACTATCTGGAATATTGCCTCCATCTCCGGGCAAACGGTTCACATACCTGCCCGTCAACATCATAACTCTACTTGGAATACATACCGCCCCCTGATGACCACCCATTACATGTGCTTGCATAAAACTCAATCCTTCTTTAGAAAGCTTATCCAAATTAGGCGTTTGAATTTCATTATTCCCCCAGGCGTGGATAGTGTTATAGCTTTGGTCATCACTATATATGATGAGTATATTCTTTGCTTTAGCTGGCTTTACCTGCCCAACTATTGCGAATGGGAAATAAAGAGCTAGCAAGAACATTATAATTGTTCTTATAGTTGAGTTCATTCTTAGAAGGCAGGCATTTATCATGTAGCTATTCCAAATTAATATTCTATTCTGAAGCCAGCAGCATATTTCAATGCTAATTCCTTTTTCAATTTATCCGATAGCTTCACCACAACAATACCGTTTTTTAACTCACCTTTCAATGGCTTTGGATACCCAAGAATTGAGATCTTTTTTATTTTCTCAATTCCTGCTAATGGAATCGCTATTTCGGAAGGGAGAGATACATCATCAGTTTCGGATAACCAGTAACTATAAAATACTTTTGCAGTTTTTGATTTTGTGTAGAACTGGTTTGCCGTTGCATATGGCGCTACTGCTTCTGATCCATAAATACCTTCTCCATTTATCTTCATCCACGCTCCAATATCTTTCAATCTTTCATAAGCAATAGGATCCCAGTCACCTTTGGGGCCAGGCCCAATATTCAGCAACAAATTACCTCCTCTTGAAACGATCTTTACCAAGGTATGAATAAGATTACGTGATGACTTATAAGTATCACCAGGAACATAACTCCATGAATTGCCCATTGTCATACAGGTTTCCCATGGATAAGGCAAAGGACTGTCAGGTAATTGTTGCTCAGGTGTCTTGTAATTTTCAAATTCACCTGAAACGGTTCTATCCACAACTATAAGTCCTGGTTGATGAGAACGGGCCATCCCTGCAATCTTCGCCATATCTATATCCTGGTCATACTTGCCACTTTCTGTTTCATTCACGCCTTTTGAATCCTTAACAGGTCTTACTTGCCCACCATCTAACCATAAAATATCCATCTTGCCATACCCACTCATGAGTTCCTCAATCTGTTTGTAGGTGAAATCCTTGAACTGGTTCCAGCGCTGCGGGTATTTTGCAGGATTATAATTCGGGTTCCTGTCTTTAGGTGGGAAATAAGGCCACCAATAATTTTCATTATGCCAATCGGGCTTAGAGAAATAAGCACCTATCTTGAAATTCTCTTTACGAAATGCATCAAATACTTCCTTGGCGATATTACTTCGTGGATTAGAAGCAAATGGAGTGTTTGTACTGGTTATCTTATAATCCGTTTGCTTCGTATCAAACATACAAAAGCCGTCGTGGTGCTTGGTAGTGAACACTACATAACCCATCCCTGCGTCTTTTGCTGCCGCTACCCATTTCTCTGGATTAAAGTCTACCGGATTAAATGACGTTTGAAGATTTTCATACGCTTTCTTGTATGAATAATAATCGGGACCATACTGACCTTTTCTTTGAGTCCAGCCCTCGTCTTCTGGACAAATACTCCAACTCTCCACTACTCCCCATTGACTATAAGTCCCCCAATGCATGAATAAGCCGAACTTCAGATCCTGCCATTCAGCCAATTGCTTTTGGACTTTGGGGTCTGATGGTACAATATAGCCATCGGTCATTATATGTTCCTGAGAATACAAATTTGAAACCGCTAAAAAACCTAATGCTATAAGAAGTAGTCTCTTCATATAAATACATTTACAAAAATTTCAAAATAGCTTACTCAAAAAAAGTTCTTTAGTTTTTTAAAGGGATTATTACATCAAAACTGTTCTGCAAAACCTTTCCATCAGTTCCATTAGTTTTTTTTCTTCTTGCAGCAGCTAAGATGGCTAAGGCCTTACCTTGAATATCTGTATACACAAAGGGACGTTCCAGATTTTCTAATTCAACAATTTCACCATTGTTCATTGCTAATTGCTTATTTGAAACTAAAGTGTGAATAGCAGGTCCCCAACCGATTCCATCTTTTGAAGTTAATAATACCAATGCACCAAATTGTTTGGTCAACTTACCACTGTTTGTGAAATTTTTCGCAACAGCATAAAATCGCTTTCTAGCCTTATCATACCATATACATGGATCTTCACAAGAAAATTCTTTATCAGTAAACACAGCGCTCTTAATACTAAAAGGGCCTATAGGCGTCTTTGAAGTCGCTATCCACATAGTCATATGCCCTGGTGTCGGTGTCCTTGATTTGAACATCATATAATAGGTATGATCAGGACCTTCAATGACTGATGGATTATTTGTGACTTCAAAGGTCTTTAGGTTATCCGGGCATATCAATGGTTCACTCACTTTCTGAAACGTTCCATTAATCATATCATCCAAACTATTCGCTACTAATACTCCGGTGCATTGGGTAGTATTGTATTTTAACCACTCCAGCGATTCTTTTGAAATATTTGCCAGATAATAATTTGGGTTATAATTATTACTTACATAATAGAGGTAAAACTTCTTTCCAAATTTTCTTATCTGAGGATTATGCATTGTAAACCGATCCCATCTGTTTTTGTCGCCATCCCCTTTCAGAATTGTATTTACATGTTTATATGGCCCTTCCAATCTATCTGATACAGCATGAGCTATCTCTGAGTACATCATCCACCCGCCAAACTCATCAAAAATGTAATTCATAGCATTCACAGATGTATCTCTTTTCCCGTGAGGCCATCTGGAATAAAACAGATGAAACTTGCCATCCTCTCCTTTAATTACACTTGGGCACCACGAATAATAATCATCCAACTCAAATAAGGCAGTCTTAGGTATCTTTTCTAACCTACTATTCAAATTAAGATCATCAGTATCATGTTGCGCTGATAACGAAATTGGGAAGAGGGACAACAGAAAATATATAATGACTCTACTCATATTGGTTTTAAATGAACTAAATATTTTATTCTACTACTATCTCATCTGCAAATAACCAACCCGGATGACCTTCTCCCGGGTGACCTTTTGGACATCCATCAATCACTTTTGCTGTAACACGTATATATCTTGCTTTTTGCCCATTCAGCGTTGCAATAAAATCCTTGATAATCTCTCCCCCTTCTGAAGATGAGACATTATTTGGTACAACAGCAGCTTCAGTAAAGTTCTTACCATCATTTGAAATTTCGAACTTCACCTGTTGAGGAAGGAATATCCAACTCTTATAATTTTGCAAACATCCGATTGTTAATTTATTGATACTCGCTTCCTTTCCAAGATCAATAGTTGCAATAAGATCTTGCCCACTGAATCCATGCCAATACTTTCCATGAGAAGTAGTACCTCTAACTCCATCTGTCAGTGAGTTTGGACCATTAGCCGGATAATATTTACTGAAAGCATTTGTATATACTACTTCACGACCTACCGCCTGATGCATAGCATACGTCTGTTCAACAGGACTACTCATCGATTGTCTGTCGATCACAGTAACAGCCTTCACAGTAGTATTCTTATTTATTGGGAACGGTGTAGTGTATAATGGACTAAAGGCATTTGGATAACTGCCATCAGTAGTATAATGTATCTCTCCATTTATGGATTCTGTGTTCAACGACACATTCAATTGCCCATTTTGAGAAACAGGAACAATATTCACTTTAAAATTGCCTTTGCAATATCGAATGCCTCTTTGTTCAAAGCCTCTGAACTGGTTCTTTAATCTCACATTAAAATCATTCCAGTTACGAGAGTCCTTTGTACTCCATACTACTTCAGCCAGTGCCAGCATACGGGGAAGCACCATATATTCAATTCCTTCTGCGGTGGTAATCATTTCAGTCCAAAGATTGGCCTGAGCACCCATTACAAATTTTGCTTGTGATGCATTTAGTTCTTTTGGTATAGGTTCATAATCATATACATTCTTCAATGTATTCATTCCTCCAAATGCTTGTGGTTCCCCTTCTGGTCCAGCCTGATAATGATCAAAATAAAGTGGATAGCCTGGTGTCATTACTACATCATGATCCATCTTTGCAGCTTCAATACCACCGGCTTCACCTCTCCAACTCATAATAGTTGCTTCGGGGGCAATGCCGCCTTCCAGAATTTCATCCCAGCCTATGATCTTGCGTTTTTTGCTTATAATGAATTTCTCAACCCGCTTAACAAAATAGCTTTGAAGTTCTTCCTCTGTTTTCAATCCTTCCACTTTCATACGATGCTGGCAACGGACACATTTTTTCCAGGAAGATTTATCTACTTCATCACCTCCTACATGTATATATGTTGAAGGGAATAATTGAATCACTTCTGAAAGTACATTCTCTATAAAAGTGAAGACACTATCATTCCCAGGACAATAATTTGAAGACATATTGGAATAATTACCACCAGTCATTGGTAATTGCGGTATCTGGTTACAACTCAGATAAGGGAATGTAGCAACGGCTGAGGCCACATGACCAGGCATTTCAATTTCGGGTATGATAGTAACATTTCTTTCCGCTGCATATTTTACGATATCCTTTATCTGTTCCTGAGTATAATAACCACCATAAGTAGCTTTTTCACCTGGGATTGCTTGTTGCCTGTCGCTCCAGTTTTTATTTGTCTTATCTACTCTCCACGCACCTGTTTTTGTTAGTTCAGGATACTTCTTTATCTCAATCCTCCAACCTGGGTCATCAACCAAGTGCCAGTGAAAGCGGTTCATTTTGTAAGAAGCCATCAGGTCTATATATTCCTTCACGAATTCAGGACCAAAAAAATGACGGCTAACATCGAGCATCATACCTCTATACCCAAATCTTGGAAAATCTTTAACCTGTATACAAGGAATCTGTAGTAAAGCATTGGTTCGAATAGAAGGCAATAGCTGAAAAATAGATTGCATACCGTAAACGATGCCAGCTTTTGTATTTGCACTTATGGTGATGCTTGTTGCTCCTACTTCAAGGTTATAGCCTTCATTACCAATCTCATCAAATTTACCAAGTTTTAGTGTGATAATTGAAAGTGAAGGTTTATTTACTCCAAGTTGAAAACCACTAACTGTATTTATATGCTTTTGGAAAAAAATGGCAGCGGCTGCAAGCTCTTTCGAATTCATATCATACCTGATAACCGTAGAAGGCTGTAAAGTAAAGACTCCATCTTTGCGAATAGCTGAGACGGGTTTAGGAATAATTGGGATATCATTCTGGGCGGCCAGCAACAATGGAAACAAAACTGCCAGCAAGGTCATTTTCTTCAGGAACATAATATTCTTTTTTATATGATGCTTGTTAATCGTCTATTCTGATAAATTTTTCTTCAATACTGCGCCAAGTTTTTTATAGCCAATATTATTAGGATGCAATCCATCACTAAATAAAGATTCATCTAACAATTTCTTATCATTCAGAAAAACCACACCTGGATTTATAAACCTAATCTGCTTAGCTTTTGCCAGCTGCTGAATCTTCCTATTAATGATAACTACTCTTTCTTCCATCTTTCTTCTTGGATAGATCCCAGATAAATAAATAGTAGCCTTAGGCTGGCGTTGCCTTATCGCATCTAACAGGAAACTCAATCCTGCAACTATCTCTTCATCTGTATTGAGGGTTAGATTGTTTGTGCCGATATTGATAAAAATCTTCTTCGGTGAAATACCATCTAACTCCCCATGATATACCCGCCATAAAACATTTTCAATCCGATCCCAGCCATAAGCCATATTAACTGGATTGAATGGTGCTATGAATTCTGTCCAGGAATCTTCTCCTCTTGCAATTTTAGCAGCTGGGTTCCCGGCCCAATAATGTGTTATGGAATTGCCGATCATAAACAGATCGGGATGCTGTTGCTTATTGAATGCAATTATCTCTTCATGTCTTTTTTCCCAATCGTATGAATTGAAATCCCTTCTCTGAGTTATGGGAATCTGTGTCACAATGGAACCAACAGGTTCATTCAGTATGGTTCTCAATATCTTTTCATAAGCTATAGCATAATTCATCATGCCAATATCATTAGGATGTACACCATCCACCATCGATTCAATATCCTGATGTATAGCTTCATAAGACAAAAGATATAACCCTTCTGTCTTTATGCTAATCAAAGTATCATAGGCCTCCTGAAGAGCTAAATTTGCGTTTGTATAAGAAGCTTTTTTATCCGGACTAATTTCTCCTCCCGTATAGCCATCGTGAGCAGTTAGTAAAATAGGGACATTTGTTCTTTTCGATTTCAATTGCTGAACAGCAGCGATTATCTTTTTCTTTAATTCGTCTTTGGATAAATTAGTAAGATTCGGTAAACAATCCAATACATATACTTTTGCATCAATCTCCGCGACAAGATCCAATACTTCCGGTTCCAGTCTTCCGTTTCCTGAGAATCCAAGATTCAAAACCGGGTGATCAATCTTACGGTCAAGAATATTCGTCCATGCCAAACCGGGGCGGGTGGCGCATCCACCTTGTGCAATTGATGTTCCGTAGATAACTATGGGTTTATCATTCCTTACGTGCAAAGGTTCCAATTCACTTTTTTCAGGAACCGATATTTCCATCCAACTCACCGAATTATATAAAGGGAAATAGAGAGTGTATTCCCTGTTTGCCACATGTTGATCGTTTCCTGTAAGCCACTGAAAGTATAGGTAACAGTATCCTTGAAATTGAAACGGCCTGCGGCCCATACCCATCTTCCATCAATAGTTTTTGAATAAAGATCCACTCCACTTACTCCGGTTGCAGGCATATGTTGCATTTGGATACTTCCTCCAACTTTGAATTTCACAATAATTTCAGAAGCATTGGAGCGAAAACGCAATTGTAAACCGGCCGTGTTCTTTGAAAGATTCCACACATCCTGTCTTACTACTCCTTTTGCTTTGGAAGGCAAACGATCATATGGCTCTTCTGTGGAACCAGTCCATGCCTGGCCTTCTATCACCTTAAATTGTTCAGTTGCGGGGTTCCACTTCTTATAGATGGGCTTTTCCTGTGCAGCAACAGGAAGCAGGTTCATTACAAGTAAAGTAATGACCAGTATCAGTTTGGCAGAGTAATACTTTGTCAAAACAGTCAGGTTTTTGGAATCGTTAGCAAATTACTTTTGAACTCCCCTAAGTTACTTTACAATCACTTCATCTATGAAAGTATGTGTAGGATTTCCTGCACTTTCATGCCATGCGGGCAAGGGACCTCCTGTTATGGCTTTTAATCGAATAAATCTTCCGTTAGCTTTTACATCGGCACCCAGATATTGAACTTCAGGACCCTTAACTTCCTTACCTACCTTATTATCTACCACTATCAAGGGTTGATAATTAATTCCATCCTGACTTATTTCATATATCACTTTGGAGGGATATACAATCCAGGGACTCACATCCTGCAATACATGGATACCAACATATGAAATTGGTTTTACAGATTTCAGGTCTACGATGGCAACAAAATCCTGATCATAATAACTCTGCCATCCACCACTCTTCCAGGCACTGGTTCCAACTATGCCATCAATAAGGGCATCATTACCACCAGCCGAATACATGGGGCTCACTTTACTTTTTACATCTATAGCCTTATCATTTGGCAATCTATAAAACACCTGATCTATTACAGCGGTCTTCTTTCCACCCATTTCAGCATAAGCTTCTACTTTATTCGTCTCGCTTAATTGAAATGGCTGCGTATATTTTGAGAAATTCCCGCCCTCAGATCCAACCTTATTGATACGATAATAAATTACAGCATTCTTATCAATCGACTTAATATCTACCGTTATGTTGGATGCAAATTTGAAATTATCCATATCAAAATAAGGTACTGTAACAAATCCATTCTCTGCTACTGATGAATGAGGTTTATCACTTTCATTCACTCCAAGACTCTTATTTGGCTCCCCAGTCATTCCAAATTCCAATAATCCACCATTTGCTACTGCTGTATGAGGGATAAATGTAGCTGTCTGTTTTTTACCATTAAGAGTAATAGTGTTCAAATAAATGTTCTTATCGCTGCGTCCCTTTGCCCTAACTGTAAACGTCTTCCCATTTTCAAGATGGATAGCTACTTCATCAAATAAAGGTGTGCCTATTGCATATATTCCACTTCCAGGTGTAACTGGGTAAAAGCCCATTGAACTTAAAACCATCCAGGCACTCATTTGTCCGCAATCTTCATTTCCAATTAGTCCATCAGGATTATTAGGATAGAATTCGGTACATATCTTATGAACTATTTCCTGTGTGCGCCAGGCGGCTCCTGCATAATTGAAAAGATAGGCCAGATGATGGCTGGGTTCGTTACCATGTGCGTATTGTCCAATAAGACCAGTTACATCGGCTTGCTCCCTTCCTTTCAATCCTTCACTTGTATTAAAAAGCTCGTTCATCTTTTCAAGAAAACCTTCTCTCCCACCATATATTTTAATCAATCCGTCTATATCTTGTTGTGCCGTGAATGAATAATGCCAGGAGTTTCCTTCTGTGAAAAAATTATTTACTTCAGAGGCATGGAATGGACTGAACCATGATCCATGTACCTTACCACGGATATGCTTTGAACGTGGATCGAATAAGTTCTTATAGTTTTGGGCTCTCTGCTGATATTGCTGATACACAGCATCATTTCCCTGCCATTTAGCGAATTGAGATATACACCAATCATCATAGGCATATTCAACGGTTTTGGAAGCGCTTTCATGATCGAAATCGTTTCCTACAAAACCTTGTTGTCTATATTGCTCTAACCCATAACGATTGCTTTCAGCATAACTAGTCATTGCTTTAAGGGCTAATGCTGCATCAAAATTGCGAATGCCCTTCTGATATGCATCAACAATTACAGGTACTGCATGATAGCCAATCATGCAAAATGTTTCATTGCCGCTCAATTCCCAAACAGGCAACATGCCACCATATTTGTATTGGACCAGAAAAGTATTGATCCAATCACCCGTTCTTTTTCGATTGATGATGGATTGCAATGGATTTTGTGCGCGGTGCGTATCCCAAAGGGAAAAGACACTATAATTGGTGAAATTTTCTGCTTTATGAACTTTTAAGTCTGTACCACGATATTCTCCATTTACATCTGTGTAGATATTTGGACTTACCATGGTATGATAAAGAGCGCTATAAAAAGCAGTTTGCTGATCATCTGAGCCTCCCTTTATTGTAATCTTTCCTAATTCCTTATTCCATTCCTGCTGGGATTTAGTGCGAAGTTTTACAAAATCGAAATCCTTTATCTCCGCATCCAAATTCATTTTAGCATTTTCAGCACTTACACCGGAGATACCTACTTTCACCTTTACTTTCTTATTCGATTTTAAATCAAAACTGAAATAGGCCTTTACATTCTTTCCTTCCGCTTTTTTCAATCCTTCTTTTAATTGATTATCGAGAGCTATTCCGGAACTTATAATAGGCTGATCGAATTTGATATAGAAATAAAGTATCTGATTGTTCGCCCATGACTTACTTCTTCTTAATCCTTTTATCTCATATGAGTTTACAACTTCCAGGTTTGATTCTAACACTTCATCGCGATGTTGCAAGTCGAGTAATATCTTCCCTTGTCCTGTGGAAGGGAATGTATATTCATGCATCCCTGAACGGAAAGAAGTCGTTAACGCAGCCTTTATATTATGCTTATCGAGCAACACTTCATAATAACCGGCTTCCGCTTTTTCATTTTTATGTGAGAATGGAGAAGCATATTCACTATTCTTCCATTTTACATCCCCGGTAAAAGGCATTAACAGGATGTCGCAATAATCTGGAATACCTGTTCCACTAAGATGAGTATGAGTGAAGCCATAAATGATAGAATCTGAATAATGATACCCTCCACAACCATCCCATCCTTCCAATCTTGTATCAGGACTCAGTTGCATCATACCAAATGGCATGGTGGCACCTGGGTAGGTATGTCCATGTCCACCAGTACCAATAAAAGGATTGACTTTAGAATATAATGGCTTTTGTGCAAGGGTAGTAATAGATAATAACAAGAGGGCTGACAGGGCAATCTTAAAGGACTTCATATGAATACATTGATCTTGTGAAATAAATAGTTGATTTCATCTGGTTCATGTGGAGCTGATAATTCGTTTTATCTGGTTCCAGACCTACTCATATTATATGCCTTCAGATTCAGGCAAAGGCAACAGGTAGCAAAAAAATTGGCAGGATAAGGTGGGTAAAATCCTCTTTAGTATGCTCCAGAAATAAAGAAGGGCCGTATCTGGAAAGATACACCCTGCTTTGCTTAATATTTTAAGCTACACTCAAATAAACTAAACTGCTTAAGAGAAAAATCACACCTTATTGCTAGTGAAGTAACCAAAGAACCTGCACAATCTCTTTCTCAATATTATCTTATAGTCATAGTAAATGAACGTTGAAAAGAGAACGTTTGCATCACTTGTTTACTGAATCAAATTGCCCCTTTTGGGCATTACAAGTCTATCCGGCAAACCCAGGCATACTGACAGGGTACTATATCCGGGGTAAGAGACGGCAACTTTATAGTTAGAGTCCCATTTTTATAGGAAAATGCCAGTTTCCCATTATACCCGGGCATGGAAACGGCACTTGGTTTTGAAATATTCATGATCACTAGTTCCTTTTCCCATTTGGTAGTTATAGCATAAACGGATTGCTGTTTTTGGGTAAAAAAGAGGGTGCTTTCTTTGGTGACAGCAGGTGCATTCTTCCATCTCGTTGTTTCATAAATAGCTTCTCCATTTACTTTCAACCAGTTACCAATATCACTCAATCGCTGCTGCATTATCACTGGGATTGTGCCGTCGGCCGCAGGACCGATATTCAGTAAAAGGTTGCCTCCCCGGGCTACAGTTCCAATCAGTTCATGAACCAATTGCTGGCTGCTTGAATACTGTTCCAGGCTTTCATTTCTGTTATAACCGAAGGAAGCCCCGATTCCCCGGGTTTCTTCCCAGGGACGCTTACCGGTAACACTTCCACTTCCGTATTCGGAGGTTTGAAATGTGCCATGTGCGCTCTTGGTATCACTTCCCCATCTATCGTTCACTACTATATTATCTTTCGAAGGCGATTCATTGAATAACCAGGCTAGAAACGGTTCACTTTTCCACGTAGCGGCTGAATGATCCCAATCTCCATCGGCCCAGAGAACATCAGGTTTATAGCGAGTTACCAGATCCTTCATCTGAGGAATCATCCTGTCCCTAACATAACCATCAACATCCGATTTATACTGAGGATTGAACCATTCGAAAAGAGAATAATAAAAACCCATATGCAGTCCTTCCTTTCGCACTGCAGTTGAAAGGTCTCCAGCTACATCCCGATGGGGACCAATATCATTAACATTCCAGTTCCATGATTGGGCAGAAGGCCATAAGGTATATCCATCATGATGTTTGCTCGTCAACACAACATATTTTGCTCCCGATGCTTTGAATATGGAAGCCCATTGGGCAGGATCGAATAATTCAGCAGTGAACATTGGAGCGAACTGCTGATAACTGAAATTCTTGCCATATACCCTTTCATGAAAAGCTACAAACTCCTTATGGATCTTGAGGTTCGGTGCAAAGAGTCGCTGCCAATACCATTCGGCATAATTACTCCCAAACCCATCCGCATTTGAATTAGTAGCCCATGAAGGAACAGAATACAAGCCCCAATGAATAAAGATGCCAAACTTCGCATTAGGATACCAGTTGGGTACCGGACGTTTATCCAAAGATTCCCAAGTTGCCTGATAGGGTTGCGCCGATACAGTGAAACTTGTCATCTGAAATACTAATAACAAAGCTATCAGTACAAATATTCTTTTCTTAATCATAACAAATCTATTGGGTCGTCAATACTATTTAAGCTCCAATTGCAAAATGGTATCATTTGGATCAAATGCAATACCATCAAGATAAATGAAAGTTCCCTCGGGCTGCTGCTTGAATTTCACTTCTTTCTTTCCATTAAACAATAAAGCTTTATTGATTTTTTCTTTCAATTCTGAAATGAAAATGAAATTGCCTTCTTCAGGCTTTTTCAGGATATGCATATATACCGTCTTGCCTTTTGCAGTAAAAACTCCCCAGTCTTTTGGAGGAATCTGTCCACCTCTTGTTCCATAAATGGTTTCTCCATTCTGAGACATCCACTGTCCAATAGCCTTAAGTGTATCGGTGAATTCAGATTGAATAGTGCCATCTGGCATCGGTCCTACATTCAATAGGAAATTAGCATTAGCCCCTGCTGCTTTTACCAGGTATTGAATCAATTGCTTTGTGGATTTATAATTGCGATCGGTGATATTAAATCCCCAGCTATCATTCATTGTTTCGCAGGTTTCAAGAGGTAAAGCTGAAATGGAAGCACCACCGAAACCAGTAGTGTTATGTCCTGGTAAATCCTTTTCAAATGCCTGAAAGTCTTCACCAGGAATTGGAGCCAGATGATGATTATTACTGATAAGACACTTCGGTTGGAGTTTATGTATCAAAGAATAGATTTCATCGTAATGCCAGTTAACTTTTGAAACACTTTTCTTATCCGTATCATTATCTAGTTGGTCCCAATGACCATCGAACCAGATACCTGAGATTTCTCCATAGTTTGTCAGTAATTCTGTAAGCTGGGCTTTCATAAATCGTATATAGCTTTCCCAATCGCTTTTCTGTGTACGTCCTGTACCTTTTCCATTCCTACCAGTTTCGTATTGATAATCGGAGCGATACCAATCGAGCAATGAATAATAGCAGAATATTTTTATCCCTTGTTTATGGCATTCATCTGCCAATTGTTTAAATGCATCTTTGCCATATGGAGTCTTTGTAATCTTCCATTCAGATTGTTTGGTGTCCCAGTTACTGAAACCATCGTGATGACGGGTAATGAAAGTGATATACTTCATGCCAGCTGCTTTTGCAGTAGCCACCCATTTTTGAGCATCGAAGTTTTGCGGATTGAAAATATTAATGAGTCGTGAATATTCTGGAACTCTGATATTACGCTGGTTCATCACCCATTCTCCATGTCCCAATACACTGGAAGCGCCCCAATGAATAAACATCCCGAATTTATTATCCTGAAACCATTCACGGGCTTCCAGGTTTTCCGGTGTAGGCGTATATGTTTGGGCAATCAATAAACGGGAAAAGAATAAAACAAAAAGAAGAGTGGACGCTTTTTTCATATGCTGTTAGTTAGAGATAAAAGATACAATACAAAACCGCAACAATAGGAATTTATATTTCTATTGAGCAACATTAGTTTAATACTATCTTCAAACTGATTTATTCGAACATTAAAGACTTACTCCACGTTTCCATGGAATAAAATCATCCTGATTTAATTGAACGGCTTTAGGAATCACTTCCCCACTAGCAGCCTTTATACAATACTCAAGAATATCTTCACCCATCTGTTGAATTGTTTTCTCACCACGAATGATTGGTCCACAATCAACATCAATGATATCATTCATTCGGGTGGCAAGAGAAGAATTTGTAGCGATTTTTATAGTAGGGCAAACCGGATTCCCTGTTGGCGTTCCCAATCCTGTAGTAAACAGAATGAGGGTAGCACCTGCTGCTGCTTTCCCGGTTGTTGCTTCTACATCGTTACCAGGTGTACATACTAAACTCAATCCAGGTTTAGTTGCAGGCTCGGTATAATCAAGTACGTCTGTTACAGGAGAGGTGCCTCCTTTTTTTGCAGCTCCTGCCGATTTTATAGCATCGGTAATCAATCCATCCTTGATATTTCCGGGGGAAGGGTTCATATAGAATCCTGATCCTACAGCATGCGCCTGTGCATCATACTCCTTCATTAAGCGAATGAATTTATTTGCATTAGCTTCTGAAGTACATCGGTCAATAAGGTTTTGTTCTGCACCGCATAATTCAGGAAATTCTGCCAACAAAACTTTGGCCCCCAATGCCACTAATAAATCGGATGTATAACCGACTGCAGGATTAGCTGAAATACCACTAAATCCATCGCTACCCCCGCATTTTACGCCAACGCAAAGTTTGCTAAGAGGCACTGATTCCCTTTCTGATTTATTTATCTCAATGAGTCCTTTGAATGTTTCGAGCATGGCCATCGACACCAATTTCTCTTCACTAAGTAATTGCTGTTGTTCAAAAACCAATAAAGGTTTATCGAAAGATGGGTTACGTTTGTAGATATCGGCTTTTAGTTGCTGCACTTGCAGATGCTGACAACCGAGACTTAATACAGTAACACCGCCAACATTTGGGTGATCAGCATAAGCTGCAAGTAACTGACTTAACGATGCTGCATCCTGACGAGTACCGCCACATCCGCCAGTATGATTGAGGAATTTAACGCCATCAATATTTTGGAAAAGCCTATTAGTGACGCTTGATTGAATATCTGAGATGCTGAAATTACTTATATCTTTTCCTTCCTGAAAAGCTTGAACCAGATGATGTGCGAATTTTTTATACTTGCCATTTACGGAATAGCCCAATTCGGTAAGCATGGCATCCTTTATGACGTCCATATTTCTGTTCTCACAAAACACTGTAGGAATAAATAACCAATAGTTGGCTGTTCCAACATTTCCATCTTTCCGCTTATATCCTTTGAAAGTCTTATCCTTAAAGCGACTTATATCGGGTGCCTGCCATTGATATTTGACATTTTTAAATGAATAAGGTTCGGCAGCATGTTTTACATTACCAGTTGTCATCAGGTCTCCGGAATGAACCAAATCCTGCATCTTACCTACTAAAACACCATGCATTATTACTTCATCGCCCTGATTCAGGTCTTTGATAAATATTTTATGCTTAGCTGGAATATTATTCTTCAGAGTAAATTCCTGTCCATCACAAACAACATGATCATCCTTATGCAAATCAATTAATGCCGTGATGACATTATCTTTCTCATGAATTTTTAATACTCTATTCATACAAGTATTATTAAGGTTTACAATTTACCCTTTCTCGCGCTATTTTCAAGCACTAAATCAAGTGATTTGGGCTCAACCTTTCCTTTGCTTAAACAATAGGGAAGCTGGTAGATTCTCCAGAGGAAAAACTACAAAAAGTAAGGTAAAAATTTGTGCCTTGTAACGATAGTATTTTATTATCCATCTCTTATTCTATATTATCTTTACAATGGATAAAAACGAGCACCATGAAACTGCTTCAAACTGAAATTACACCAGGCAGCAACAGTTACATTACCCTGGTTGAAAGAAACGATACTCATTTCAACACGCCATTTCATTTACACCCTGAAGTGGAACTTGTGTATGTGAAGGAAAGCTTTGGGAAAAGGATCATTGGCGACAAAATAGAAGCTTTCGAAGCAGGTGATATGGTCTTCATCGGCAGCAATTTGCCGCATGTATGGCTCAATGACGAGGTGTTTTATCATGGAGAATCCAATTTGCGCGCAAAAGCAATCGTTCTCTATTTCAATATCAATGTGTTGGGTCCTGTATTTTATAATATGAAGGAAGCCTCCAAAATCAACGAGTTTCTTAAGAGAGGAGAAAGAGGCCTTAGGATTGATGGCAAAACACGGAAAATAGTAGCCGATAAGCTAGAGAAGCTCTTAAAGAAGAAAGATATAGAAGTAATCATAGGGCTATTTGAAATCTTCAATATACTTGCCAATTCCAAAGACACTACATACATCACCAGTGATGGCTACAATCCACATCTGATACATGCGGAAACAGACAGGATGGCTGATTTATACAAATATATTCACGAGAATTACAAGAACGATATCCCATTAGCCACAATAGCTGGTATTGCAAATCTTACCCCGCAATCTTTTTGTAGGATGTTCAAGAAGCGAACCAATAAGCATTTCATAGAATACCTCAATGAAGTTCGTATCTCCAAGGCTTGTAAGTTTTTATTGGATACAGATTGGAGTATTTCTGAGATTGCGTATAACTGTGGATACAAGACGGTTTCCAATTTCAATAAGCTTTTCAAGGAAATAACAGGCGAAAGTCCCAAAGCCTACCGGGCAAAATCGAATTCACATCAGGAAGAAGTTGGTGCGTAACAACTACGGATGTCATCCTACCCCCCGGATGTCATCTTAGGGGGTGGATGCCATCCTATACCCAGGATGACATCCGGGGGGTAGGATGGCATCCGTAGTTGTAAAAAACAACAAAAAAAGCCACCCACATATGTGGATGGCTTTCGATTCTTGCTTATTATACTACTTACTGTAAATCCCAGAATAATTTAGTTGTCAGATTGTCTTTTGCAGACACTGCGTTGTAATTCTCGGTATTGTAGGTTTTTTCACCAGCAGCATACAACCACCTGTAAGGAGGTGTCTTCTGCGCATTATTGTTATCAACTTCAAAACTCAAAGCTGGAAGATCCAATCTTCTCAATTCAGCCCATGTTTCAGTTGGTTCAACAACATTGTAGTGAATCCACTTTTGTGTAGCAATCAGATTCAAACGAGCTGCATTGGTAGCTGCGTTATCCCAATTGATATTTGCAGAAGCAATGTATGTATTCACTTCAGTTGGAGTTGCTGGTGTAGGAGCAGCAACTGTATTATCATTACTGATAGATCTCAGATAATAATAAAACTCAACTGATTTACGGATACCATCTTCATAAGCCGCTTTTGCAGCAGGAAGATTGTTTGCTTTCAAAGCAGCTTCAGACAATAAGAAACTAACTTCAGCAGCATTGATCAATACTCCAGGGAAGAATTGGTTGCGGCTTAAAGTAGAACGGTTATATATAGCCAGCGTACCAGCGTTAACCAAATTGGTTTGAGCACCTGAATTCAACAATGGATCCAGTCCGAGATAAACTCCAGCAGCATTTGCACCTGGTTCGAATATTACGCGTAAACGTGGGTCGCTGTTTGCTTTCATGTGATCAATCATAACCTTACCAGCCAAATTACCATTCCAGTCTTCTAAACCAGTACGGAATCCATTAGCTGTTATAGGAGAACTCAGGTTATAGATCTTCAACTGTGCGTTATCAGCATTAGTTGCAATTAATGGATACTTAGCTTGATCCGCAACAATTGCTGCAATTTCTGAAGCAGCTCTTGCAGAGAAAGCTGAAACTCCTGAAACCCTTGTCAAAATACGAAGGCGGAGGGAGTTGCAATATTTCTTCCACATAGTAAGGCTACCCTTATTGATGATATCCTGTGTATTGAAACCAGTTTGAACACCAGCAGAAACTGTCAACGTGCTTAATTCATCAGAGAATCCTTTCAGATCATCGAGCATTTTGGTATAGATAGCTTCAGCACCATCATATGCTGGAAGTGATTTTGTGTAATCACCACCATTGGCACTAAGCATACCAGCTTTTGACCAAGGAATATCTCCATGAAGGTCAACCACTTTCTGAGTATGATCATAGAAATAAACAGCAGCACTGATCATATATACACGATAGAGAGCCTTATCAGCATCAGAAAGGTTTGCATATATCTTTTCCAATTCACGATACTGAGCAAGGAAATTATAATAGCTGCTCCAACGGCTTCCTATACCTGCTTCACCAGGAACGTATTGGTTAGTTGCATTAACGAAACCAACAGCCTGAGTGTAGTGAGTAATGGTAGTTCTGAGTACTACGAAATAGTTCCAATAATCTGGTACTACATAAGACCAGTTTGATTGAAGGAACCCTGCATACTGTTTTTCAACAGTAGACACAGAGATTTTGGAAGGATCAGCATAGCTGTCGGAAAAATCCTTCTTTTTGCACGCGGTAAAACCTACCGTTAGTGCTGCAAGTATGATAATTATTTTCTTCATTGTAATAGTTTTTAGGTTCGTACTTGTAATTCTTTAGAAACTTGCCCTTAACATTACACCATATGTTCTTGTTGATGGGTTAGTACCTACGTTTGTAAGTGACTGGAACCAACGTGAACCTGCAGTGGTTTGTTCAGCATCGATGTCTTTGATTGTTCTATACAAATAGAACAGGTTTCTTCCGAATACAGAGAATTGAACCTTTTTAGCACCGATGTGTTTGATCACACTGGTTGGAATATTATAGCTAAGTGAAAGTTCTCTGAACTTGATATAAGAATTCTTCTGGATATACAGTTCATAACGTGTGTTTGGACTGTACTGAGGACCACCCCAGTTGTAAACTGTCCAATAGTAATCAGCAGAAGAAGCTATATAATCACTCTTAGTTCCATCAGCTTTCACACCAGGTAATAACATACCATCGTTATACACTTTCTCGCCACCAGGACCAGCAGCACCTGAAGTTTGGATTCTCTTACCAGTACCATCAATATAGTAGCTCAAACCACCACTTTCCTTATCCATAAACTTGGTACTTTCTTCCAAAAGACCACGGCTGATCATCCAGTAGATACCAGTTGGCATTACGTGACCACCAAAACGGAAATCTAACATCGCATCCAATGTAAATCCTTTATAAGAGATAGTGTTGAAGAAACCACCTACCATCTTAGGCATTGCATTACCATATCTTTCCATCTTATTTGGATCCACTTTATACAAACCATTAGGATCTACGATCTTTTCTCCTTTGCTGTCAACAGCAATTGGGTGAGCGTAGAAATCTCCCATTGGGCGACCTACTTCAGATAACAACTGAGCAGCGTTACCATCAAAGTCTGCATGCAAAAGGTTAGTAAGACCAGGAGCCAGTTTCTCTACTTTATTAGTGTTGCTTGCAACGTTCACACCAAGTTCCCATCTCAGGCTCTTTGTTTGAACTGGAATTCCACTCAATGCCATTTCCAATCCTGTATTACGGAGTGTACCGATGTTTGTAAGGATTGAACCAGCACCTGAGCTTGCAGGCAATGTAAGAGGAAGAATCTGATCAACGATCTGACCATTATAATAAGATGCTTCGAAGGTTACACGATTCTTAAGGAATTTTGTTTCCAGACCAAATTCATATTCATGTTTTTGTTCTGGCTTAATTCCATCGTTACCGAAACTTGTAGGGATGGTAGTATAGATTACTGAAGAACCACCCTGAGCACCTAATGTATTTTGTGAATACGCTACGTTAGCTCCATAGATATCTGGATAGTTACCCACGATACCCCATGACGCCCTTACTTTACCATAACTCAACCAAAGTGGAGTTGCGAAAGCATCTGAGAAGATAAAGCTTGCGTTAACTGAAGGATATACGAAACTATTGTTGTTAGGATTCATTGTAGATGTTCTGTCTCTACGAACGTTACCTTCAACAAACAGGTATCCTTTATAATTCAAGTTCACTGTTCCTACAAAGGCATCTTTCACCAAAGAAAAACGGGAAGATCCGCTGTTCGGTGTATTGATAGAAGCTGCTAAGTCGAACATGTTTTCTGTACTCAAACCACCATTTGTACTTCTGCTAACACCTTGAGAAATTTCCTTATTAGCAGTATATCCACCCATAACACTAAGTTCAAGATCCTTATTCAACTTCTTAGTATAAGTCAACAAGGCATCACCATAAAGGATGCTTGATAAATATGAACTAAGACCAAATCCACCAGAGTTACCGAAAGCAAGAGGCCTTTCAGTAGCTGATCTTGATTCTGTTCTCATTGAAGTGAAGTCGGTAGAAAGCCTTGTGCGGAAACGAAGGTCTTTCACGATTTGCCAGTTATTAGTTAAGCTTGCGATTACGCGATTGCTATACTCATCTTCATTTATCTTATTCACTCTCCATACGTAATCTGCGATATCACCTTTAAATCCTGGATAGATGATATTTTCAGAAGGAGTTAAGCTTTGGCCAGTTCCCTGTTACAAAACGATATCCTTTACTTGTTTGATAGCGATCGAAATACCAGTCAGCATTATCAAAACGACCCATCATACCAGTAAAGTTATTCAGCATACGGTCAACTGAATAAGGACGGTTATGAGTTTTCTGATTGATATAGTTGATCATTACATCAGTAGTGAAGTTCTTAGCAAAACGGAAACTACTGTTGAAGTTTGCTATATTCTTAGAGTTCTGTGCGCCGATACTTACACCTTCATTTTGTTGACGGGTAAGTGAGAAACGCATATTTGAATTTTCAGAAGACTGAGTAACAGCTACGCTGATGCTGGAGTTATGAGCTGTTTGGAAAAGACCTTTATAGTTATCTTGTTGAGCAACATAAGGTCTGATCTTACCATCCCAACCTAAAGTTGGTTTGCCATCGAACGCTGGTCCAAAGTTGATACTTGCTGCAGGATTACTACGAATCTGTTGACCATTTACATTGAAATATACCCAACCATCTGCATCTTGTCCCAGGTTAGCAATACTGTTTGAGATACCTGCACCTCTCTTATTTTGATAACGAGGCAGATAAGCTACTTCATCCTGGCTATAGTTAGCAGTTACATCAACACCCAATCCTTTTTTACCTTTTGGACCAGATTTAGTTGTAATCAACACAACACCATTCACAGCTTCTGAACCATAAAGAGCAGCTGCAGAGGCACCTTTCAGGATAGAGATATTATCAATATCTTCTGGGTTGATATCTAATAAACCATTACCACGAACGCGTTGGTCGCTCCAATAGTCATTGTTTCTTGCTTCACCATTTCTGATAGGTACACCATCCAATACGATTAGTGGTTGGTTTTTACCAGTAATGGAGTTGATACCACGAATATTGATATTCACCGCACTTGTTGCACCACCTGGAGTAGCACCGATGCGAACGCCGGGAGCTTTACCATAAAGGGCAGTAGCAAAGTTGGGTGAACCCGCTTGAGTCAGGTCTTCAGCTTTGATAGTAGTAGTAGCATAACCGAGGGCTTTTTTCTCTTTTGAGATACCCAATGATGTTACAACCACTTCCTGTAAAGTTCCTTTTGTTTGAAGTGTTACATTAAATGTGCTTGTGCTTCCTACTTGTAATACTTGATCATCAAAGCCAACATAGCTGATGGTCAAAGAAGCAGTAGGACTAACTGAAATTGAAAAAGCACCGGTTTCAGATGATAAAACGACGTTCTTTGTGCCGGTTTCCCGTACCGTAGCTCCTGCCAATGGCGCGCCCTTAGCGTCTTGTACCACACCGGTAACGGTTTTTTTCGACTGAGCCTGGATTACCATGCTGCTCAAAAGCAGACAGAGTAGAACCAGTAAAGATTGAATACTCCTTCTCATTGTTATTGTTTTGGGTTTTTAAAAAGTGTTTGATTTTACCTTAATTATATGCAAACGAGATCATAATTGTCTAAAAGACAATTCAAGGGTACACTTTTAATGCACGGGTTGTTAACTTGTTTTTAACATCTGTTTAATGAAAATTAACCAACACATAATTTCAGTGTAAGCAAACGATTGAAAAATATGTAAAACAGAAAATATTCGTTTACACAACATGTATATACTTACCATTTTCTTCTTCGATTTTAACATCAATTAAAAATGGTTTTAATAACATAGGCTTTGCGTATTTATCACGCAAACAAACAGGGGTAAAAAAAAGAGGTCTTTATTTTTTGCATGTGCAGCAGTTTTAAGAAGCAGGGAAAATGAGCATTGAGAGAATTGCTGTTTAAACGTTGATGTATATTGGAGATGTCATCTTACCCCCAAGATGACATCTTGGGGGTAAGATGACATCTCGAGTTGTTTTATACTATTTCGGGAATTGAATCTTGAATTTACCGTCCTTTATAAACACCGGCTTATCATTTCTATCGTATACCGTTCCACTAAAATATCCACTGGCAATTTTTGTTTGATGGATATAGGATTCGATGGTGAGCGACATCTCGGTAATCGTTTTGGAATATAACATATCGGGACCGGTTACATTATCATAATATTCCATCGCCACTCTATTTGATGTCACATTTGATTTATCAGCATTTAAAGCAATACCATTCATATTAACAGTCATAATCAATCCGGAATCCAAAGAACAAGATGAAGGTCCAAAAAACGTAAAGGCTAACCGCTCTGGAGTGATGGGTGATGCTGTAATTACCCCACAAAAAAGGGAAGTATCAATTTTGAAACTCCAACGACCCATTTCTACTTTATCATGACCAACACACTCAATACAATAATAGGGTATCTTATTTACAACAGGATCTGGTGGCAGAATCGGAGGTATAGTTGTAGTATCTCCTATAGTCCCTCCCTCATAACTATGATCTTTCCGGCACCCTGGAACATAGAAAAAAACTCCTACGCCCAGAATGACAGGTAGAAAAAGTTTACAAAGCGGGTTTCTCCTCATATTGAGCCAGTTGATCAGTCAATTTATTATTATCTAGCCGAAATTCCTATTCACGTGGAACTGGCTCATAAGTTATACGACTATTAATTGCAATCTGTTGCCAGAGGGAGTTGTAAGTAGTTTGTAATATGCTTTAATTATAGATCATATCGAAGAAATAATCCAACCAACAGAAGAAAATCATTTTCCGTTTCACCGCTTTTCCGGCAATTGTATTAGTGAAAATGTAGTTGTATAATTTGATGGGAACACTGAAAAAAATGGGAAAACCCTCAGGAGATGTCATCTCCCGAGATGTCATCTCGGGAGATGACATCCGGGAGGTTGACATCCTGAAATAATCCCTACCCCCCTCCTTTTTGATTATTTCCCAATTTTCAATACTACTCCTATATTGCAGGCAAATCTTGCTTGTTATGTATCACTACAATGTATTTCCTTCAAAAGAATTTGCCAGTACTCAGGCCGAATTAGAAGGCTGGGTAAAAAACATGGCTAATCATTTAGAGCCTGCTCATATCCAATGGTGCAACGGATCACAACAGGAATATGACACTCTCTGCAATCTGTTAGTAGAAAAAGGCACTTTCGTTAAACTAAATCCCGAAAAAAGGCCTAACAGTTTCGCTTGTTTCAGCGACCCAAGCGATGTGGCCCGTGTCGAAGACCGCACTTATATATGTAGCCGGAGAAAAGAAGATGCTGGTCCTACCAATAACTGGATGGAACCAAAAGAAATGAAAACCATTCTGGAAGGCCTTACTAAAGGGGCCATGAAAGGCAGAACTTTATACATCATTCCCTATTGCATGGGACCCGTTGGTTCTCCCTATTCAAGATATGGTGTACAGCTCACCGACTCTGAATACGTAGTAGTGAATATGCATATTATGACCCGCATGGGCGATGCTATTCTTCCTCATATTTATAAGAAAGGGTATGTGAAATGTGTTCATTCAATCGGTGCCCCATTACAAGAAGGGCAAAAGGATAGCAGCTGGCCTTGCAATCCAACAGTAAAATATATCTCGCATTTCCCTGAAGAAAGACTTATCATCTCTTACGGAAGTGGTTATGGTGGAAATGCCTTACTTGGCAAAAAATGCTTCGCCCTTCGCATAGCATCAGTTATGGGATTGGAAGAAGGATGGTTAGCAGAACATATGCTTTTATTGGGAGTTGAATCGCCACAAGGAGAAAAAACATATGTAGCTGCCGCTTTCCCTAGTGCCTGCGGAAAAACCAATTTCGCCATGATGATCCCTCCAAAAGGAATGGATGGTTGGAAAGTAACTACTGTTGGTGACGATATCGCCTGGATACACAAAGCCGAAAACGGTAAACTATATGCGATAAACCCCGAAGCTGGTTATTTCGGTGTGGCTCCTGGCACTAATGCCAAGACCAATCCTAATGCCATGGAATCAATAAAAGCGAATACTATATTTACTAACGTGGCTATCACTGCAGATAAGGATGTTTGGTGGGAAGGAATGACAAAAGAAGTTCCAGATGGAATGACCGACTGGAGAGGACTGCCATATGATAAATCCAGTGGCAAACCAGCAGCTCATCCAAATGCTAGATTCACAGCTCCTGCATACCAAAACCCAGCTATCGATTCTGATTGGGAAAATCCGGATGGGGTTCCAGTATCAGCTTTCATATTTGGTGGAAGAAGAAGCACAGCTGTTCCATTAGTTTATGAATCCTTCAACTGGAGTTTCGGTGTTTACCTTGCTGCCACCATGGGAAGTGAAACAACCGCTGCCGCTTTCGGTGAAGTAGGTAAGGTTAGAAGAGATCCCTATGCAATGCTGCCTTTCCTGGGCTATCATATGGGTGAATACTTCAATCACTGGTTACAATTTGGACGTGACTTACCGAATGCGCCCCGCATATTCGGTGTTAACTGGTTCCGCAAAAATGATAAAGGCGAATTCGTATGGCCTGGCTTTGGTGAAAACCTCCGTGTACTTAAGTGGATTGTTGGAAGAGTGAGGGGTAAAGCGTCAGCAGTTGAATGTCCTATAGGTTGGAGACCTCGCTATCGCGATATGGATTGGACCGGTTTGGAAGAATTCCCACGCCCGGTATTCCATGAAATGATGTTGGTAGACCGTGAAGTTTGGAAACAGGAATTACTTTCTCACGAAGAATTGTTCTCCCGATTGTTTGATGAATTACCGAAAGAGTTTTTATTCATGCGTGAGTTATTGCTTTCTTCTTTGTGGAGATCACCGGAGCAGTATAAGTTGGCGCCGGAACACGAATAAGAGGGTTCAATAGGTTTGAGAAGTTTAAAAGGTTCCTGAGGAAATACAAATACATTTAACCGCGGAGACGCGGAGACGCAGTGGTATACCCCGCGTCTCTGCGCCTCTGCGGTTATTTTTTTTTTGAACAAATCCTGTTCAGCAATTAGTACTGGAAAGCATTAAAAACGGAATTCGTCACATCTTTCAGCCATTACATCACATCTATTTTTAGTGTATAATTTCCTACAGTAATCTTGCTGTAAATATTTTATATGCAGGTGAGATGGAGACAACAGGAAATCGTTTTTGCAAGTGTTATAGTTGCAATGCTGGCCATTCAGGTACCTGTAGAACAATTAAGTGGCGCTCAATTACCCTTAAGTTCAACCCGCCAGTCGTTTGAATTAATTGGACAGCCATTCAATTTATTTTGGAATTACCTCTTGCCAAGAGTAGCTCCATTTATAGCCCTACTACTAATTATTGCATCAGCAAATCTTTGGTTGATTCCATTATTACAAAAATCATTCAGGGTTTCAGCCCTATTAGTATTTACATCGATTAGCTATATAGGTTTAGCGGGGGTATTGGCACTTTCTTATTGGCTGGAAGGAGCTTACCTGAAGTATCAATCATCAGAAATCGGATTGCAGCAGTTAGCAACCAGTTATGCATTAAAAATGTCATTGGCCATTTTATTACCAATGGCAGGATATATCATTCTTAGAGAACTCTTCATCAATCATATTGAAAAAAACAAGAAACATAATGAGTTCTGGGTATTGCTTTGTAATAAAATTACCAGTGCGGTTTTCATTTATATCGGGGGCTTCATTTTCTTTTACATATTCGGCATATTGCGAAGTGATGTTGCAGGTATCTTCTATACTTTTTATCTGGGTGCGCTTATCATAAACTGTTTTATCAATATCTATGCACTGTTTCCCCTGATGTATCGGAGTCAAATGCCTTTTAGCAAATTCATTTGGCGATTCCTGATTGCTCCCTTTCTTTTAGCATTAGTTGAATTCCTGATATTTGTGGGTATCGCTCATAATCCAAATTGGATTTTCCCTGCATCAGTTTTCCTTTTTGTTCTTGTAATAGGATTTCCCATTTCCTGGATCATTTTCCAGCAACAGAAAGAAAAATTAGAATCATTTACAAAACTCAGGAAGGATTTAGGAAAAACTTCTGCCAATCTGCAGCTATTACGTTCACAAATCAATCCCCATTTCCTTTTTAATATCCTTAATACTATTTATGGAACTGCTATCCAGGAAAAAGCAGTAAAAACAGCAGATAACATACAGCGCCTGGGAGATATGATGCGATTTATGATGGATGAAAATAATCAGGACTACATTCCATTAGATCGCGAAATCGAATACCTGAAACAATACCTATTTCTACAACAGTCGCGCACTCAAGGTTCAGATACTATTACAATCACAAGTGTATTTCCGGAAGAAACTTGCCAAAACTCAATAGCTCCGATGCTGCTGGTTCCCTTTGTAGAAAATGCTTTTAAACATGGAATCAGGATGGAACAAAAATCATGGATCAATATCCGACTCTTATGCAATCCAGATTCCATTTTGTTTGAAATTTCTAACAGCCTTCATGCGATATCAGAAAATGATCCCGAGAAAGACAGAAACGGGATCGGTTTGGAAAATGTAAAGGAACGCTTGCAGCTACTATATCCCGGGAAACATGAATTGATTTTACATGAATCAAAAGATGAGTTCCTGGTACGATTGAATATTTCAACCCTATAATTCACATTCATAAATAATTGCATTATGCTCAGTAGAACAATTCTGCTTGTTGTATTTATTACATGTATCCCAAAATGCTTCTATGCACAATCAGTAGAAATACAAATAGTAAACCGAGAAAGCACGGACAGTTCCATTACTTTAATACTGGAGTATGCTGATGGACATTATCTGCAACCTTCAGCACAAATTCCTCTTAATAAAAATGGGATAGGCCATAAACTCATTCCAATACGCTACCCATTATTTGCTGTTCTCAAAACAAGAAATAGGGAAGAAAAATTATTATTAAGTCCAGGTAGAAGTCTAACAATAATATTATCTGCAGCTAAAAATGTGCAATTAATTAAATTCGAAGGGACCGCTGCATCTGAGAACAAACTATTACAGGAATTGAAATTGGACTCTGTCCCATTTTATATGAAAGAAGACTGGCAAAATAATCTTTATGCGAAAATGCCTATTGATTCATTAGAAACCGAAGTTATATCCAAAGTATCCCTTGAGCAAAGCAAAAAGGTTGAAATGGTAAATAAAGCTTTGGTACCTGTTTATATCAAGCAACTCCTGATTTCAGAACTCAAATATGTTGAGCAATGTTACTTAAATGATTTTGCCAGAAATTACATGCGATGGGCGAATAACCCGGTAAACGAATCTTTTACAGAAAGGGTTCTAGCAATGTATCCACTACCAGATAGTGCTACGCTTTCAAATGGATTGTATGCAAATATGATGTTAGGATATCAGCAGTCTTTTGCAATAGCTTCTATGGCAAAAAATATTAAATCAGACAGGAAGGCTGCCCAGCTAGCAATAAGTAATAAACTGGGGATTTCTTTCGAAAAAATAGATAGTCTGGTTAAAAAATATGGCGAGCGTTATATAATCAGTTGGCTATACGCAAGAAAAAATCTTCCTCGTAACATCCAGGACAAAGTTCTCTTTAATAAAATAATGGATGCTTATAATGATGGGTTTATACATAGTGCCCAATATCTTTATGATACATTAAAAACCTATTTTCCCAACAGTAATTACTTGAATACTGCTAAAATTGAAATTCAGAAAATAGATGGGTTTCTAAGCAGTAATCGGAACAACCATGCAATTCGTTTTTATCCAACAAAGAAGGTTACTTCTTTAGAAGAGTTGGTCGCTCCTTATAAAGGAAAGGTAGTTTATCTGGATTTTTGGGGTACTTGGTGCGGACCCTGCCGAATTGAAATGACATATGTAAGTGAATTAAAAAAGCATTTCGCCAATAAAGATGTAGTGTTTCTTTATCTAGATATGGATGATGACGAGAAAGAAAACATTTGGATAAATTATGTCAATTTTTATGGTATTGAAGGAGAGCATTATCGTTTAAACAGAACGCAGATACAAAGTTGCTGGGAGGATGTTAAAAAAGCAGGTGGAGAAACGAATAATTATCCGACATACATTTTATTCAATCAAAGTGGCAAAATTGTAAATGCAGCAGCTGAAAGGCCTAGTAGCAGGGAAAAATTATATCGTCAGATTGAAGAACTTTTTTAGTTTTAAGATATGTTGAGAGCAATTGCAATAGACGATGAACCTTTAGCCCTCGAAATCATGAGAAACCATGCCTCAAAAGTTGATTTCATCAATCTTGAAGCATGTTTCACCAAATCCAGTGAGGCCCAGGCCTTCATGCAAGCATCGCAGCCGGATCTTTTGTTTCTGGATATAAAAATGCCAGATATAAATGGCATTGATTTTATTTCAGGAATTGCGAACCCTCCAATGACTATTTTCACTACTGCATATAGTGAGCATGCTGTAAAAGGATTTGAATTAAATGCGGTTGATTATTTATTAAAACCATTTTCCGAAAAAAGGTTCAAGGAAGCTTGTCAAAAGGCCTTTGATCAACTCATATTGAAAAAAAATGCCTTACAGGAAGAAGATAACTCTCTTTTTGTAAAATCGGGGTTCGAACAAATACGTATAAAACCATCAAGTATCTTATATATTCAGAGCGCGGGAAACTATATTCATTTTATTACAGAAGATTCTAAAGTCACTACCCGTCTTACAATGACAGAAGTGGAATCTTTATTGAAAGATCGGCTCTTCACCCGTATACATCGATCTTATATTGTGGCCAACAAGCATATTCAGCGTATAGAAAAATCAGCTGTATGGATAAGGGAGTAAAACTCCTATAGGACCCGGGTATCTCGAAGTAGTTGAGAGAATAACGGGTAGTTAGTGAGGAACAGGAGTTATATGTAGGGGCCTTATAGTTAGAAACCAACCAAGTTTTCAAAATCTGCAGCTCATAACCCGAAGCGAACAAATTCCTTACCGTTTTTCTGATTTACCGGCAACTGTATTCAATCCCAGTTAAACAGCCGAACACATAGGCACATAGGAACATAGCCTTCGCAAAATTTAGTTGTAAAATTTGAGGATAACACCAAAAAAAATGGGAAAACCCTCAGCAGATGTCATCTCCCGAGATGACATCTCGAAAAACTCCTGGGGGTTTTAAAAAGAAATTGTTTTTTTCCGAAAAAAAAAAAAAAAAAAAAGAAAAAAAAGAAGAAAAAAAAAAAAAAGGAAGGGGAGGAAGTGGGAAGAGAGGGAAGAAAAAAAAAAAAAAGGGGGGATGGGGGCATCTCGGTTACGGGGTTGACTTCAAAATCTCCCCGCTTTCGCCTTGTATTGGGTCTTAAATTTCAGTTGGGTGTAACACAAAGAATTGTATTTTCACTGTGGGGGTGAAATGTATTTGTATTCAATCCCAGCTAATCAATTAAATCATTTTAATCCCAGTAAAAAAAAACAGCCCCGGAGAACCGGAGCTGTTGTACTTACTAACCCACTGTTAAACTTACCTTCTTGAATATCTTAAATAAAATTAAGCTTCTTGCATTTCCTTAAGCTTCGCACGAATCTTAGCTTCTATTTCATTAGCCAGTTCCGGATTATCATGAAGCAATTGTTTCACTGATTCACGACCTTGTCCCAGCTTATCGGTATTATAGCTGAACCAGCTACCACTTTTCGAAACAATGCCCAATTCCACACCCATATCAATTATTTCACCGGTTTTGGAAATACCTTCTCCGAATACGATATCGAATTCAGCTGCACGGAATGGTGGAGCCACCTTATTCTTAACCACTTTCACTTTTACACGGTTACCTACTGCTTCATCTCCGTCCTTGATCTGAGCCATACGACGAATATCAAGACGTACAGATGCATAAAACTTAAGGGCATTACCACCAGTAGTTGTTTCAGGATTACCAAACATCACCCCGATCTTCTCACGAAGCTGGTTGATGAATATGCAAATGGTATTTGTCTTGCTGATTGTTGCTGTCAACTTACGAAGTGCCTGGCTCATCAAACGTGCCTGCAGACCCATTTTGCTATCTCCCATTTCACCTTCCAGTTCACCTTTTGGTACCAGAGCAGCTACCGAGTCAATTACTACTACATCTACCGCACCTGAAAGAATCAGACGGTCGGCGATTTCTAATCCCTGCTCACCATAATCGGGCTGAGAAATAAGCAGATTATCTACATCTACTCCCAAACGTTGGGCGTAGGCACTGTCAAACGCGTGTTCCGCATCTATAATAGCACACATGCCTCCTTTCTTCTGGGCTTCTGCTATCACGTGGATGGCAACAGTTGTTTTACCGGAAGATTCTGGTCCGTATATCTCAACAATCCTGCCTTTTGGTAAACCTCCAATTCCAAGGGCGGTATCTAATCCGATTGATCCGGTAGAAATCACCTCTATTTGGTGTTCTCCCTTCTCATTCATCATCATTACACTTCCCTTTCCGAAGTCTTTATCAATCTTGTCTATCGTTAATTTGAGGGCTTTGAGTTTTTCTGCGTTTGACATAATGGTAAGTTTTTATCAAAATTATTGTTTGTCAAAAGTAGGGGAAATTATATTATCAACACTAATTTTTTTAGTAAAATACAACTAATTTTTTTGGATTGCCTTTCCATAAAAAACCCCGAAGATGCGACCTTCGGGGTTCCACATGAGAAAACTAGTGGTCAAAAAGTATAAGCGAATGGTATAACACTAGACTCCAAAGTGACGACAAAATGAAATGCTAAACAATACCACTAAGTGGTAGTTTTTTGGACAAAATCTTGGTTAACCCCCCTTTTCGTCCAATCTTTGCAGTAAATTATTATGTTATGAAAAAAGTCCTACTACTAATGGTGTCCGGCCTTTTGGCTTTTGGATCTTTTGCTCAGGAAATCAAATCTGCTGATAAAGGCGTTACTTATGGTGCCGGTACTACTGCCGATGGAGCCATTAATGTAAACGAACTCGATAAGAATGTAAAAGACAACAAATTCGAAGGCAAAGTATCTGGTAAAATCATAGAAGTATGCCAGGAAAAAGGCTGCTGGATGAAGCTTGAAAAAACCAACGGCGAAGCCCTGATGATCAAATTCAAAGATTATGGTTATTTCATGCCTCAGAATATAGTAGGTAAAGAAGTGGTGCTCGATGGCGAACTTATCATTAAAGAAGTTTCTGTAAAACAACAGCAACACTATGCAAAAGATGCTGGCAAGTCTGAAGCAGAAATCAAGAAAATTAAAAAAGTGAAGAAAGAACAACAGTTTGTGGCGAAAGGAGTACTCGTTCTTTAAGAGAGGTTCAAGAAGTTCAAGAAGTTCCAGAGGGCGTTTGAATAGGTGAGGAGTTTAAGGTTTAAAGTTCCCGGGTGTAGCTTTCTAATTAAATAGTTGGCGAGTCATTAAGGATACTTAAACGTTTTGAAAATAGAATAAGGGTAAGGGGGTGCAAATCTCTTTACCCTTTTTTTTAATTGAATTACCGGGAAGGAGTGAAGGATTATTTTGTTGTTGGTTGCGGGTTACGAGTTAGGGATTTTGAGTATTTAGTTGATCTCTTACAAGCAGGGTTCAAACTTATAACTTACTACTTATAACGTAGAACTCCTCTGACGTAGGTACAAAAAAAAAGGGACCCGAATGGAAATTCAGCCCCGTTTTAAAATCCAATATCCTATGAAAAACCGAGGTAAAACTAATGTCGATTTTTGATAAATACAATAGTGGGGCGATATTTTTTTTTGATGACTTATGTCAAACACTAATTTTTGACCAATCTGTCCTGTATCTGTGTGTTTAAATAGCGGTTATAAACCCGTATCAGATAGATACCTTTTTCCAGAGAAGAAACATTTATCATTTGTAAACCAGAAAGCTGGTTCTGTGAAATGCGTGTTTTCCCGTTACCGTCTATAATTACAATATCAACCGGATTCTCTGAACGTACAATAAGTACATTGTCGACCGGATTAGGATAAAACCTAAATGAAATATTACCTGCAATTATAGCCGAAGTTGTTGCAGAATACCGTTGAGAGCCATCACCTAGGGTGCAGCGAATCCTGTATTGATCCTTTCCCGCTACCGGCAACTCATCCTGCCAGTCTATCACCGCTTCTGATGTTTGTTTAATTACCCCAATAGTTTCAAAAGCTGCCCCATTTACACTCCTCTCAATGGAATAAAACTCAGATCGGATGGTACCCGGCTTCCATGAAATCTTGACTTTTGAATTGTCTTTTACAGTTGCCGTAAGTGATATTACAAGGCTTGAAGTATCCTGAAAGTTGATCTTACCCACAAACAATAACCCCAGGGAACTCATTTCCTGGGAAAAAGTAATCAGGCTACAAAAGCCCGCAAGGCAGGTTAGCAGGTATCTCAACATCTTATTTAATGGGGGTAGAAAGAGGCAGTTATCCACAATTATTGTGCCTAAATGTGGATAACAAGAAAAGTTGCGGAAAATTTCTTCCTGATAGTTAAAGAATTATGAAAACAGGATTACCTTTTCAAGGAAAGAGTATCAATACATATACATTACTATGGACAAAATAAGAAAGCTGAATCCGCGGAAAAAGATAGCCCTTGTGGCACATGATAATAAGAAAAAGGATCTGATAGATTGGGCGGAATATAATAAGACGGCCCTTGCCCGACACGAACTTTTCGCCACGGGAACAACCGGAAAAATGCTGGAAGAACAGCTCGACAGACCAGTAAAGAAACTACTAAGCGGCCCACTAGGCGGTGATCAGCAGATAGGCGCTATGATCGCCACCGGCGAAATTGAAGTACTTATATTCTTCTGGGACCCTATGGAAGCACAACCCCACGATAGTGACGTGAAAGCCTTGCTACGACTGGCTGTAGCCTGGAATATTCCGATAGCTTCAGATAGGGCTACGGCCGATTTCATACTCACTTCTCCCCTTATGCATGAAGTGTATGAAGCAAGAATTCCTGATTATACCAGTTATTTAAAAAGAAGGGTTATTCAATAACCAGATTGAGTAGGATGTTCCTGAGATAGACCGGAGTTTAATTCATCCAAAATAGCCTTTGTAGCTGTTGCGCCAAATCTAGTGCAACCAAGCGCGCGCACCTCAAGGGCTCTTTGTAGAGTTCGAACTCCGCCTGCTGCCTTTACCTGGATATGAGGCAGGGCATATTGCCGCATTATACGGAGGTCCTCATCGGTTGCACCACCTCCTGCATATCCAGTAGAGGTCTTCACCCAATCGGCATTTACTTGATTACAAATAAGTGTTGCTGAAATAATTTGCTCTTTGGTCAAATAAGTGTTCTCGAAAATCACTTTAACCTTCACATTGCTTGAATGAGCAAGTTCTATTACTGCCCGAAGATCCTTTTCAACATAATCCAGATCACCACTTCGCAATTTTCCAATATGTAAAACCACATCCAGCTCCTTACAGCCATTTACTATCGCCTCCTTTGCTTCAGCTAACTTAGCAGCTGTTGTAGTGGTACCATGCGGAAAACCAATTACAGTAGTAACCAATACATCGCTATCCTTAAGAAGGGACTGCGCCAAAAGCACATCCGACGGACGGACACAAACTGTAGCAACATGATAGGTTTTTGCCAATTCGCAGCCTGCGATTATTTCTTCATCTGTAAGTGTTGGGTTCAATAAGGAATGATCAATCATTTTAGCGATTGCTTCGTAGCCGGGCATAAAAATTGTTTTCTTAAAGTTAGCGGATTCTATTTGCCAGCTTCGTCTTAATTTTAGTCTCTTTCCTTTTAACCAGCTTTTCAATCAACTTTCAATCATGAGAAAAAAACTAGCAGTAACGCTTTTCTTTTGTGCCTATTTAGCAAATGTATTAGCACAATCAAAAACGATTTCAGGATTCGCTTCAGAAGCAGCCACCCAACAAATTATATGGGAGGAAAAATTCGACAAGTCGATGAACACTGCCAATATCGATAAATTGATAAAGGATATGGCGGCTCGCCCTCACCATGTAGGCTCTCCAGGAGACAAAGCAGTAGCCGAGTATATCCAGCAATTTTTCCAGAACCTTGGCTATGATTCGAAAATTGAAGTTCTGTATTCGCTTTTTAGTACTCCTAAAGAACGATTATTGGAAATGAACGGCTCTGTAAAATTCAAAGCATTATTAAGTGAACCTGCATTGAAAGAAGACGCTACTTCTTCACAACAAAAAGAACAACTTCCGACCTATAACTGCTGGAGTCCGGATGGTGATGTTAGTGCCCCACTTGTTTTTGTGAATTATGGTGTTCCTGCCGATTACGATCGTTTGAAAGAAATGGGGATTGATGTAAAAGGAAAGATTGTGATTGCAAAATATGGCCGATCATGGAGAGGTATTAAACCAAAAGTAGCCCAGGAACACGGCGCTATCGGATGCCTGATCTATTCTGACCCTATGGATGATGGCTATTTCCAGGGCGATGTATATCCATTAGGTGCTTTTAAAAACCAATACGGTGTTCAAAGAGGTTCAGTAATGGATATGCCGGTTTATCCTGGAGATCCACTGACTCCCGGTTACGGACATACGGAAGATGCGAAAGTGTTGGACAGAAGTGAAGTGACAAATCTGCTCAAGATTCCTGTGCTACCTATAAGCTATGCAGATGCCGAGCCCTTGCTCCGTTCGTTGCAAGGACCCGTTGCCCCTGCAGATTGGAGAGGCGCCTTGCCATTTACATATCATGTTGGTCCAAGTGTGAATATTGTTCATCTCAAACTTGCCTTCAATTGGGAAACCAAACCATTATATAATGTAATTGCAAAGATGAAAGGAACTGAATTGCCCGACGAATGGGTGGTTCGTGGCAATCATCATGATGCTTGGGTAAATGGAGCAAACGATCCAATAAGCGGAATGGCCGCAGAAATGGAAGAAGCCCGTGGATTAGCAGAACTGGTAAAACAAGGATGGAAACCAAAAAGGACAATCGTATTCTGTGCCTGGGCAGGAGAAGAACCTGGTCTTTTAGGAAGTACTGAATGGGTGGAATA
Source organism: Chitinophagaceae bacterium (assembly GCA_016721085.1). GTDB lineage: Bacteria > Bacteroidota > Bacteroidia > Chitinophagales > Chitinophagaceae > Endoryza. The sequence continues at coordinate 57,962 of JADKJI010000025.1, forward strand.
TCATGCAAAAGAATTACAACAGAAAGTAGTTTTGTATATAAATAGTGATGGTAACGGTCGTGGATTTTTTGGGATGTCGGGCTCACATGCCTTGGAGCCATTTATGAATGAAGTAGCTCGTGATGTTACCGATCCTCAAACTAAAACAAGTATCCTCGAAAGAAGACGTGCCTCTGACTTAGTTAATGCTTCAAGTGTAGCAACACGCAAAAGCTTGTTGGGCAAAAAGACACTTACAATGGGTTCATTAGGTGCAGGATCTGATTATTCTCCATTCTTTCAACACCTTGGTATCCCTTCCCTCAATATTGGCTTTGGAGGAGAGAATGATGGTGGAGAATATCATTCAATATATGATTCGTATGATGACTACAAAAGATTCAAAGATCCGAAATTCGAATACGGTGTTGCATTAGCACAAGCTGCAGGAAGAACTACTATGCGCATAGCCAATGCCGATATTCTTCCTTTCGACTTCCGTTCTCTTCAAAAAACGGTAAACGGATTTGCAGGGGAAGTGATGTCATTATTAGAACAAAGCCGTGAAGCGACAAGCACTGAAAATCAATTGATAAAAGAAGGGCGTTTTGTTCAGGCAGCCGATCCTACAGAAACTTATATTCCTCCTGTTGCAAAAGACGAAGTGCCATTTATTGATTTCTCCCCTTTGCAAAATGCCATTTCTAAGATGGAAAAAAGTAGTCAGCAGCTTTATGATATAACAAGCAAACCGAATTTACCTGCTGCCAAAAACAACAGTTGAATACGGCTCTGTATCAGGCAGAGCAACAATTGCTACTGACAGATGGTTTGCCTCGTCGTGGCTGGTATCGTCACAGCATTTATGCACCGGGTTTTTATACTGGCTATGGCGTTAAGACATTGCCTGGAATACGTGAAGCTATTGAACAAAGAAACTGGAAAGAAGCACAGGACCAGATTGAAAAGGCGGCTGCCGCCATCAACAGGTTCTCTGATTATATTTCAAAGATTGCCTTGCAGTAATATTAGAAACTATGCCTTTTGAATTACATGCGCCTTATGCTCCTGCCGGAGACCAGCCCGATGCTATCAGGCAGTTGACAGAAGGTTTGTTGGAAGGAGAGAAATACCAAACATTATTAGGTGTTACTGGTAGTGGTAAAACATTCACCATTGCCAATGTGATACAGAATGTTCAGAAGCCAACACTTGTGCTTACTCATAATAAGACACTGGTAGCGCAGTTATATGGGGAATTCAAACAATTCTTCCCGAATAATGCTGTTGGCTATTTTGTAAGCTACTATGACTATTACCAACCGGAAGCTTACATGCCGGTGAGTGATACCTATATTGAAAAGGATCTTGCTATTAATGAAGAATTAGATAAGTTACGCTTACACGCCACTTCTGAATTATTGAGTGGGAGAAGAGATATCATAGTAGTAGCTTCAGTGAGTTGCATCTATGGTATGGGTAATCCTACCGAATATGAAAACGGTATCATTAGAATTGCAAAAGGACAAACACTTTCAAGACAAGGCTTCCTTCACGCATTGGTGAACTCTCTTTATTCAAGAAGTCAGGGCGATTTTGGAAGAGGAACATTCAGGGTGAAAGGGGATACGATAGATATCAACTTGCCTTATCTGGATAATGGATACCGCGTCACTTTCTTTGGAGATGAAATAGAAGATATCGAGAGCTTTGATGTAAATACTGGCAAAAGAATTGGCAAATTGGATAATGCAGCCATCTTCCCTGCTAATCTTTATCTCGCGCCAAAAGACATATTGCAGGAAGTACTTTATGAAATCCAGGATGAATGTTCGGCCCAGGTAGAATACTTCAAAGCAACTGGAAAATATATTGAAGCACAGCGATTGAGTGAAAGGGTCAATTTTGATGTGGAGATGATTCGTGAATTAGGATATTGCAATGGCGTTGAAAACTACTCCCGCTTTTTTGACCGACGCCGACCCGGAACGCGTCCATTCTGTTTGCTGGATTATTTCCCAAAAGATTTTCTCTGTGTAATTGATGAAAGCCATCAAACCATTCCCCAGGTGAGTGGCATGTATGGAGGAGACCGAAGCAGGAAACTAGTGTTGGTTGATTATGGCTTCCGTTTACCATCCGCTCTCGATAACCGTCCTTTGAACTTTCATGAATTCGAATCATTGGTCAACCAGACCATATTCGTTTCTGCCACTCCTGACCATTATGAATTGGAGAAATGCGGAGGCGTGGTGGTGGAGCAGGTGGTTCGTCCTACCGGATTATTAGATCCACCGATTGAGATTCGTCCAAGTGTAAACCAGATCGATGATCTTTTGGATGAAATCGATAAACGTGTCATAAAAGGCGATAGGGTACTGGTTACAACATTAACGAAGCGTATGGCTGAGGAAATGGATAAATATCTTCAGCGTATCAACGTAAAAAGTAAATACATCCATAGTGAAGTTCATACGCTCGACAGAATTGAGATATTGAGGCAATTGCGATTGGGAGAGATAGATGTGTTAGTAGGTGTGAACTTGTTAAGGGAGGGATTAGATCTTCCTGAAGTATCGCTGGTAGCTATATTGGATGCTGACAAGGAAGGCTTTTTAAGGAATGAGAAATCGTTGACGCAAACTGCAGGTCGTGCAGCGAGAAATGTGGATGGATTAGTGATATTCTATGCAGATAAGATGACCGAGAGTATGCACAAGACGACAGATGAGACTAACCGTAGAAGGGAAAAGCAGGTTGCTTTCAATCTGGAGCATAATATCACTCCGAAAACAATCATCAAATCGAAGGAGCAGGTTTTTGCACAAACCTCTGTATTGGATATTAAGGGATATGATCCACAAAATCCATATGCAGTAGCTGTGGAGCAGGGATTGATAAAAGAAGTGGCGGAAGAGCAGGTTACTTACCAAACCATTCCACAGATCGAAAAAGCTATCGGAAAGATTAAGAAGGATATGGAGAAGGCGGCGCGTGATCTTGACTTTATGGAGGCGGCGCGGTTGAGGGATGAGATGTTTGGGATGCAGAAGACATTGGAAGAGATGAAGGCGTGATTTGCGGATGCCATCCTACCCCCGAGATGTCATCTTACCCCCAAGATGACATCTTGGGGGTAAGATGACATCTCGGGTTGTAAAAAACAACTAAGAAAAAGTTGTATAAATATTCCTCCCCTATTTGTCCATTTCTAACCAACTCGATTGTCATACTCCTATACACTAACATCAAAACAAAACTTTATGGATCAGTATGCTTTAATCATGCGCCACGAAGATGGCGGCAAAATCGCCTCTCCAGAACAAATGGAAATCTGGATGAAACAGACTATGGATTGGATTGGAAGTATTGCAGCAAAGAATAAATTCGTAGGCGGCACCGGTCTCCCTTTCGATGGTGCCCGAGTAGTTAAACATAATGGCATCGTAACCAATGGCCCTTTCGGAGAAATCAAAGAAACAATCGGGGGTTTCATCACTGTTAAAGCCGATTCTATTGAAGAAGCTGTTGAATTTGCAAAAGGTTGTCCTGTATTACAAGGGGAAGGCAATAGCGTTGAAGTTAGAAGAATTGCTCAAAGCGATGGGACTCATTAAAGCCTGAGCTTCGTTGACAATATCCAAAATGATACCTATCCATCATGGAATCATCGGAACTAATACCACATTTATTCAGGACGGAATTCCGAAAAATTACAGCGGTTCTGGGAAAACAGTTCGGCATTGGTCATCTGGATTTGGCTGAAGACATTGCCAGTGAAACCTTTTTATCAGCAATGGAAAACTGGTCGTACAATGGATTGCCTGCCAATCCTGTTGCCTGGTTATATACAGTTGCAAAAAACAAGGCAAAAAACAGAATTGCAAGGGAGCAGTTACTTAATGAAAAGATAGTTCCTGAATTAAAGTATACAGCAACATCTACAGAAGAAATTGAAATTGACTTATCCCAAAAAAACAGTACCGACAGCCAGCTCCAGATGCTCTTCGCGATATGTCATCCTTCCATTCCAAAAGAAGCGCAAGTGGGGCTCTCACTTCGAATTCTTTGTGGATTTGGTATTGGAGAAATTGCCAATGCATTTCTTACTAATAAAGAAACTATCACTAAAAGATTATACAGAGCCAGGGAAAGATTGAGAGAAGAAAAAATACCGATTGAATTTCCTTCTGAAAAAGAAATTAGCCAGAGGCTAGATACAGTTCTTACAACATTATACCTTCTATTCAGTGAAGGCTATTATTCGCAAAACGGTGATAGCTTCTTAAAAAAAGACCTCTGCATGGAAGCTATACGTTTAACAACCATGTTAGTCGAGAACCCTTTGACTAATCGTCCTGTTGTAAATGCCCTGCTAGCCTTAATGTATTTCCAGACTTCACGGATGGAAGCAAGAATCAACGCTTCCGGTGATATGATTCTCTATGACGATCAGGACACTGGTTTGTGGGATTATGAATTAATTTCAAAAGGGGGTTATTTTCTTAATCAGGCAGCAACCGGAGAAACCATATCGAAATATCATCTGGAAGCCGCCATCGCCTACTGGCATACCATAAAAGAAGACAGTAAGGAGAAATGGGAATCGCTATTGATGCTCTTCGACCAGTTGTTGGAAATAGATTATTCGCCAATGGCAGCACTCAACCGTATTTATGTTTTATCAAAAGTTAAAGGGAAAGAGGCAGCGTTAGAAGAATTGAAGAAGCTTAATGAGACTGGAAATCCATTCTTTCATACTTTACTCGGTGAATTATATTCGGGAATTGATTACGATCAATCAATAGATCATTTTCAAAAAGCATATTCCTTAGTACATACAGATGCTGAAAAAAGAAATTTGAGTAGGAAGATGGAATTGTTAGGGAGATGACATCCTACCCCCCGGATGCCATCCGGGGGGTAGGATGGCATCCGTAGTTGTAAAAAACAACCAATGTTAAATACAACTACTTATTTATCCCTTAATAAAATATCTCACAAAATTCCCCGTTATATTCTCAGTTTCCCTAAATCCAAAACATCTAATTTTCTATGAACCGTTCACAACGTAAACTGCTTAACATTTTCGCCGTATCATTACTGGCCTTTGCTATCTACCTCAATTTCTTCCACAAAGAAAAAACAAACAATAGCAAACACCTGGAATATAGTCAGGCATCATTATTAAGCCACTAACCAATCACATACAACTAATTTAAGCCACCAAAAGGTGGCTTTTTTATTAGCGGATAGCCTCAGGTTAAGGAAATACTTACCTTAGGGGCATGAGCAAGAAACTATTTTTACTCGACGCACTGGCACTCGTGTTCCGCGCCTACTACGCCCTTATCCGCAATCCAAGAATTACCTCTAAAGGAAGAAACACCAACGCACAGTTCGGCTTTACCAACACCCTCATCGACCTTCTCAATAACCAGAAGCCATCCCACATGGCCGTGTGCTTCGATACCCATGCCCCAACAGAACGACATACCGATTTCGCCGACTATAAAGCCAACCGCCAGGAAGCGCCGGAAGACCTGCTCGCAGCCCTTCCTGATATTAAAAAAATTATTCAAGCATTCAATATCCCCGTTATGGAATTGGATGGCTTCGAAGCCGATGACCTCATCGGTACCCTCGCCCAACAAGCTGCAAAAGCAGGTTACGAAGTATATATGGTTACCCCCGATAAAGACTATGGCCAACTCGTAACTGAAAAAATAAAAATCTACAAACCCGGCTACCAGGGCGGAGATGTGGAAATAATGGGACCTGAAGAAGTTTGTGCCAAATGGAATATTAAAGATGTTAGCCAGGTAATCGATATCCTCGGATTGATGGGCGATGCGGTAGATAATATCCCGGGCATCCCTGGTGTGGGTGAAAAAACAGCCGCCAAACTATTGGCTGAATATTCAACCCTCGAAAATGTTCTTGCCAACGCTGATGCCATCAAAGGTGCCATGGGTGAAAAAGTAAGAAATGGTAAAGAATCGGCTATCCTATCAAAAAAACTGGCTACCATCATCACGAATGTGCCGGTGGATTTTCATGAAGAAGACTTTAAAGTAAAAGACCTCAATAAAGAGGCGTTGAAAGATGTATTCGCCGATCTCGAATTCAGAACCCTCGCCCAACGTTTACTTGGTGAAAGTTTGCCAATAGCAGCTTCCGCTAAAAAAGCCGGGATCGAAAAAGAAATACCACAAGGTGTTCAAACCGACCTGTTCGGGAATATAATTGAAGCACCCGAGCCAGTAGCTTCATCAGCAGGTGCTAATACCGATGCCCAACCCTCAGCAGTAAAAGAATATCAATAATACGCCCCATACCTACACTGCTGTTGTTGGGGATGCTGATATTACAAAATTGGTAAAAGACTTATCAGCTCAAAAAGAAATCTGTTTCGATACGGAAACCACAAATATAGACTCAAACATTGCCGACTTGGTGGGAATGAGCTTTTCATGGAAAGCTGGCGAAGGCTATTATGTTCCTTGTCCGGCCGACAGAAAAGAAACAGAAAAAATCTTAAAGCATTTTGATAAACTATTCAACGACACATCCAAAGTTTGGATAGGACAGAACCTCAAATATGATATGCTGGTACTGAAATGGTATGGTGTAGAATTGAAAGGTGACATCTTCGATACCATGCTGGCACATTATGTAATTGAGCCCGATGGAAAAAGAAGTATGGACATTCTATCAGTTCAATATCTCGGTTACGAACCTGTTCACATTGATGAATTGATAGGAAAAAAAGGCAAGAACCAGGGCACCATGAGAGATGTGGAGCTTGATAAGATAAAAGACTACGCCTCAGAAGATGCCGATATCACACTTCAATTGAAACAGGTTTTCGAACCTCAGTTAAAAGAAAAGGAAGTAGAACGAGTTTTTTATGAAGTGGAGAATCCATTGGTTAAAGTATTAACGGCAATGGAGTTTGAAGGAATACGAATTGATACTGAATTCCTAAACGACTATTCAAAACAACTGGAAAAAGAAGCGAAGACAGCGGAAGAAAGTGTATATAAACAAGCTGGCGTTCGTTTCAACCTTGCTTCACCGAAACAATTAGGAGAAGTATTGTTTGATAAATTACAATTAGATCCAAAAGCAAAAAAAACAAAGACAGGACAATATGCTACAGGGGAAGATGTATTGTTGAAGCTTGCCAATAACAATCCGATTGTAGCAGATATACTTGCCTTCAGGGAACTGACAAAGTTGAAATCAACATATGTAGATGCTCTTCCTGAAATGGTGAATCCGAAAACAGGCAGGGTCCATACTTCCTACGCACAGGCTGTAGCAGTTACAGGGCGTTTAGCCAGCAATAACCCGAATCTCCAGAACATACCAGTAAGAACAGAAAGAGGTAAAGAGATCAGGAAAGCTTTTGTAGCAAGAGATGAAAAACATACACTTCTATCGGCCGACTATTCTCAGATAGAATTGAGAATCGTAGCTGCTATAAGTGCCGATCCGGCTATGTGCGAAGCATTCAGAAAAGGTACAGACATTCATACAGCAACTGCCGCCAAAGTATATAATATACCAGAAGCTGAAGTGACAAAAGAAATGAGGTATAAGGCAAAGAGTGTAAACTTCGGGATCATTTATGGACAAGGTGCTTTTGGCTTGGCTGATAATCTTGGCATCAGCAGAACAGAAGCAAAGGAAATAATCGATAATTATAAGAAGCAGTTTTCAGGAATCCAGAAGTATATGGATGACACTATCAACTTTGCCCGCGAAAAAGGCTATGTAGAGACCTTGATGGGAAGAAAACGCTGGTTACGCGATATCAATTCTTCAAATTTCACTGTTCGTGGATTTGCTGAACGAAATGCCATTAACTCTCCAATTCAGGGAACAGCAGCCGATATGATAAAGCTGGCCATGCAAAAAGTTCAGGCGGCTATGCTGAAAGAAAAAATGAAAAGCAGGATGATATTACAAGTACATGATGAATTGGTTTTTGATGCGTTAAGAACTGAAGTGAAAGAATTGAAGCCATTGATACTTGAAAACATGCAATCAGCTTTGATACTTCCTGAAAATGTTCCTGTAATTGCTGAATGTGGAGAGGGAGATAACTGGTTAGCTGCACACTAAAACCTTATATAATGAAAGCAAAAGTTTCACCTATTGATAAATACATCAATGATGCCGCTCCTTTTGCCCAACCTATCCTAAATCATCTAAGGAAATTAGTACACGCCGCTTGTCCGGAGGCTGAAGAGAAAATAAAATGGGGCTTCCCTCACTTCGATTATAAAGGGGAAATGATGTGCAGCATGGCTTCTTTTAAACAGCATGCTTCATTTGGATTTTGGAAAGCACCACTAATGAAAGATCCAGTTTTGAAAGAAACCGCGGCTTCAGAAGTGGCTATGGGACATCTGGGTAAAATCACCTGTTTAAAAGACCTTCCTTCAGACAAGAAAATAACCAGCTGGATAAAAGAAGCGATGAAATTGAATGATGATGGGGTTAAAATGGTGAAGACAAAACCAGCAAAAACAACAGAACTAGTAGTTCCTTCTTATTTTACAAAAGCGCTTCAAAAAAACAAGAAAGCACTTTCCTGTTTTGAATCATTCAGCACTTCTGCGAAAAAAGAATACGTGTCATGGGTGGATGATGCCAAATCGGAAGATACCAGAGACAAACGCATGGAACAATCCATCGAATGGTTGGCCGAAGGCAAACCGAGGAACTGGAAGTACATGAAGAAATATCAATAGTAAATATATTGAGGAACTTATCAGCTCTCAGGATTATTCATCATCAAATAGCATCCCATCCTCATTTATTAGATTAACCAAAGCAGCAGCATTCTTTAAATTCAATTTCTTTAGGATATTATACCTATGGGCATCCACTGTTCTTACGGAAAGAGAAAGATGTGAAGCGATTTCTTTCGATGAGTTCCCTTTTTTCAATAATCTAACAATGTCTAATTCCCTATCTGACAATTTGTTCAAATCATGCTTTTCTTCATTATTATCATCTGTCAAATTCAATTCAGCAAATATGTTTTTGACTTCATCACAAATATATGTATGCCCAGAGAGTACTTGATCAATAGCAGTATACAACTCACTCTTATCAGAACTCTTAGTTAAATAACCAGTTGCCCCAGCTTTTATAATCTTCTTTACAATGGCGGGTTGTGTTAATAAGGAGACAGCGATTACTTTAGTTCCAGGGGAAAATTTCTTAACGAGTTTTGTTACATCTATCCCAGAAATTGGGTGCATATTGATGTCTACCAATAATATATTGGGTCTTAATGTTTTATAGCATCCACTCCCTCTAAAGGGTTATTGAAAACCCCTACTACTTCAAATCTTGATTGAAGCTCTAACATGGACTTCCATGCTTCCGCAATCAGTTTATGATCTTCAATAATTACAGTTCGTATTCTTTCTTGTGCCGAATTCATATTAATGTCTTATCGTTTTCAAAATAGTGCTCTCTGAAACAGCAAAAGAGTTAATGTCGGAAGAGGATAATAGTTTACCCTTAAAGATTAAATTTAAGGGAGTAAGCCAAAGTCAGTAAAATTAAGCATAATTTGTAATTTTGCCATTATACTGTTTAATTTTAGGGTTATGGGTATTACTGATGATTGTGTTTTAACATAAGATTCTGACGGTTATTAGTAATTAAAATAGAACTCAAATCTTAATTATTTTAAACTTTCGAATGTATAATACTACTCTTTCAATAATGAATCATTCTAAATGAGCTGGTCATTTTATTTTTTCGTAGTGAAATTAATTGGTGGCCGCTATCTGCTTTTTGCAGGCCTTGCTTTTATTCTTGCGTATTTCGTGTTCAGGAAACATATCAGTTTTAGAAAAATTCAACAACGCTATCCAAAATCCATCGATTATATTCGTGAAATCGGCTTTTCTCTTACTACTATCGCTATTTTTTCACTGATTCCTCTGCTATTTATCCGAAATCCTGCCATTAGAGTTCACACAAACTATTATACCGATATCAATCAGCATGGCTTATTCTATTTCATTATTGCCTTTCCGATCATGTTATTTCTTCATGATACTTATTTCTACTGGGCTCATCGGTTGATGCATCACCCAGCCTTATTCCGCATTTTCCATTTGGTACATCATAAATCAGTAAATCCATCTCCCTGGGCAGCTTACGCTTTTCATCCTTTGGAGGCAATTGTAGAAGGAGGTATCGTTATCTTATTCCTGTTCACTATTCCAATTCATACTTATCATCTGCCATTTTTCTTCCTGTTCATGATAGTTTATAATGTTTATGGACACATGGGTTGGGAACTCTATCCAAAAGGATTTAACCGCCATTGGTTAGGAAGATGGGTGAATACTGCCGTGAACCATAACCAGCACCATCAGTATTTCAAGGGAAACTATGGGTTATATTTCCTTTTCTGGGACCGCATTATGGGTACCATCAGAGAAGATTATGATCAGCATTATGATGAAGTAAAATCAAGAAGCAAGAATAATCCCTGAATCAAACACCCTTGATTCCTTCAGCTGGCATCCTGATAAATGCCTCTGCTGCTTTCACCCGAATAGCTGCTCCCCTGAAACTTTCCATTTCTCCATGATTACAACCCTCTTTATAAAAACTCGGTGGATCCTGGCTATCATGTAAAGCAATAGCATCATGCTTCAATTGCTGCACTGCACTTATGTCGATATAATCGGTTGGATGAAAAACCTGGGTCTGGTATCCATAACACACTTCAAAAAAATACAAGTCGAATTTCCTTTGCGAGCGCATCCAGCATTGCTGCGTTAGAAGAGATGCGCATTGATGGTCTTTATGCGAATCAATGGGCCAGTGGGTGAAAACTATATCAGGACTTATCTCCCTAATCATCTGCTCCAGTTTCGATAACCATTCATTGGTGACTTCAGTAGCCCCATCTATCTGCCCTAAAAACTTTGGTGTAGCTCCTAACAACTTTGCAGCTGCCACAGCTTCCTTTGTTCGGATATTCGCAGCCTCTTCATGGCTCTTCCCTTCTATCCCTGCTTCGCCCCGGGTCAGATAAATAATAGTCACTTCGTGCCCAGCTTTCGATAATAACGCCAGTGTGCCTCCGCATCCACTTTCCGGATCGTCGGGATGTGCACCTACACAAACCACTTTCATTTTCTTTCCCAGCCTTGCTATTCTCTGCCATTAATAGCTGCGGCAACGACAGCAAGCCTATTCCTGCCGCCATTTGTCCAACGAAACTCCTCCGGTTGGTCATATTAAAAAATTTTACAGGTAAGTTACCCAAATTGTTCAAGCATTCCTGAAACGAGGTAGCTTTGCCAGCATATTATGAAACAACATCTCATTTATTGTTACGATGCCTATTGCGGATGGTGCTATGGTTTCAGTCCTGTTATGAAAAAATTAGCTGCCAACTTTAAAGAGCAGCTGTCATTTGAAGTATTAAGCGGTGGCATGATAATCACAGAAGAGCCAAGACCGATAAGTGTAATGGCTACCTATATTCAAACTGCATATAAGACGGTTGAAGAGTATACTGGCATTCAATTCGGGCAGGATTATCTCTGGCATATATTCAATCCTGAAAAAAGTGATTGGTTTCCGAATTCAGAGAAGCCTGCTATTGCCCTTTGTGTTTTCAAATCATATTATCCAGAACAACAGGTAGAATTTGCCTCCGATCTTCAATATGCATTGAATTTTGAAGGAAGAGATCTCTGCGATGATGAAGCCTACCGCCATCTGCTTGAAAAATATAATATCCCTGCTGAAGCATTCTATGAACAACTGCATAGTGAAGAATACAAGGAGAAAGCCTATTATGAATTCTCTCTATGCAAACAATTACAGGTAACCGGATACCCCGCTGTATTACTCCAGGCTACCGATCAGAAATTCTATTTACTGGCAAGAGGATTCACCGATTATGAAACACTTCATCAAAGAGTAGAAAACGTATTGGCTGATATCCAAAAAAATAACACCCCCGCATGATTATCACTATAACACTAAACCCCTGTATCGATAAAAGTTCAGTAGTTCCACTCATGAAACCTGAAAGCAAACTTCGCTGTACTGATGTAGTACATGAAGCAGGTGGCGGTGGAATAAACGTAAGTAAGGCATTGAAAAAACTGGATGTTCCATCTGTAGCATTATTCCCTGCAGGCGGACATAATGGAAACATGCTTTGCTCCTTATTGAAAGAAAGCGGAATACTTTTTCATGCCGTAGATAGTAAAGTGGAGACTCGCGAAAACTGGATCGTACTTGAAGAAAGCACTAATCATCAATTCCGATTCACTTTCCCTGGAAGAGAAGTTATTGAACAAACCATAATCACCTTAGTAGATCATATACGAAGTTTCTCTCCTACTTATATTGTTGCCAGTGGTAGTCTTCCTCCTGGTTTACCAGATTACTTTTATGGTCTGATTGTTAAGACCGCTGCAGCAGTTGGAGCAAAATGTATTGTTGATACTAGTGGTCCAGCATTACAGGCGCTAAAAGGCAAGAAGGCTTATATGATCAAACCAAACATTGGTGAGCTTTGTCGTATGCTGAATATTGAAAGGCTTGAAAAGAACGAAGTGGATGATGCAGCCAAACAAATCATTCGTGATGGATTTGCACAGGTAGTTGTAGTTTCCATGGGACCCGATGGAGCCTGGTTAGTGAGTGAAGAAGAACAGCACTTTGTAAGTTCTCCTCCAGTAGAAAAGAAAAGCACCGTTGGCGCAGGAGATAGCATGGTTGCAGGAATAACCTATGCCTTGCAGAAAGGAGCCAACCTCAAAGAAGCTTTGCAATGGGGTATATCTTGTGGATCAGCAGCAACCATGAACCCAGGTACTAATTTGTTTAAAAAAGAAGATGCTGAAAAATTATTTGCCTACCTCAATCAATAATAGGTCACCCCTTTAGAAAAGAATGTTAAGTTTGAGTAGTGGTAATTGGAATAATTTTCCAAGTACTAGCTTACTTCACTCAAACTGCTATTATGTATAAAAAAAATGTAGTCACCCTGATTATGGGTTGGCTTGCTTTTACAGCCTGTGCGCAATCCGGAAAGATAGATTTCGAATCTTATAATCCTACGTCTACCCTGGTAGTACCTGCACATCCGCTTCAAAAAGCGAAATTCCCTTTTATAGATGTCCATAACCATCAATTCGATATGCCCACAGCCAATCTGCAAAACCTGATTACGGCTATGGACCAGCTCAATATGAAGGTGATGGTGAATCTTAGTGGTGACAATGGCGACAAACTGAAAAGATCTGTAACAAATGTTAAAGAGCATTTCCCCAATAGATTTATTGTTTTTGCAAATGTCAATTTTAATAAAGTTGGCGAAGAAGGCTGGGCACAGAAAGCTGCTAAGCAATTAGAAGAAGATGTAAAGAATGGAGCCAATGGATTGAAGGTTTATAAAAATCTGGGGCTATCAGTAAAAGATATAGATGGTAAACGCGTAACTGTAGACGATTCAAGACTTAATCCTATTTGGCAAAAATGTGCCGAGCTTAAAATACCAGTACTGATACATACCGCAGATCCGAAATCTTTCTGGGACCCTGTTGATGAACATAATGAAAGATGGTTAGAGATAACAACACATCCTGGAAGGAAAAGGGGTCCTGATAATCCTGCTCCTTTTGAAACCATCATAGAAGAACAACACCGTCTTTTTAAGAATAATCCAAAAACCACATTTATTGCAGCACATTTCGGTTGGTATCCAAATGACTTAGGAAAACTGGGTTCATTATTAGATCAGATGCCAAATGTTATGGTAGAGTTTGGGGCGGTAATTGCTGAATTAGGAAGACAACCCCGAATGGCAAAACAGTTCTTCACCAAGTATCAGGACCGAATCCTATTTGGTAAAGACAGTTGGGTGCCTGATGAATATGCAACTTATTTCAGAGTATTGGAAACGGAAGATGAATATTTTCCCTATCATAAAAAATACCATGCTTTCTGGGCTATGTATGGAATGGGATTACCAGATCCTATTTTAAAAAAGATATATTATAAGAATGCGTTGCGGGTGATACCTAATATTGATAAGACGCAGTTCCCGGAGTAAGTTATACGTTGTAAGTTATAGGTTATAAGTTTTGAACCCGATTCTTTAGTATTTTTAATGAGCTTAACTCTTATCTGTCACCTGCGCTCTGAGATGATATGCCTTAGGCGCAAGATTTGATTCAAGCTAATCAATTAAATCATTTTAATCAGTAAATACAAACGGCACACCCACAAGGCGATTCATTCCCAGCTAATAAACTTGCGCCTTTCGAGAAAAAGGAAATCTGTGACATCCCATATGCTTCTGCGTCTTTGCGTTAAATGTATTTGTATTCATCCCAATCATTTTAATCCCAGTAAAATCAAACCAATCACAGTCAAAAAAGCCGCTACAGTATTCCTGCAGCGGCCATGTTAACCATTCATCGTAATAAACCTCAAAGCTTATTGGCGAGGTCCGCGTTGCGGACGCATAGAAGGCTCAATTTCATCTTTCCATTTCTTGTATTGGTCTTCTGTAAGAATCTTCTTCAGCTTGTCATCACGTTCTGTTGTGATTGGAGTTAACTTCTCACGCATAACCTGAGGATCAGGGCGCTCACCACCACTCATCAGTTCTTCTCTAACCTTATCTTGTGCTTTATAAAAAGCTGTGAATGCTTCATCAACTTCTTTAAGTTTATCTGCAGAAGGCTTGAAAGCACTATCCATTTTGTCATGGATTATCTTAACGCGCTCTTCCACCGTACGACGTTGGAATCCGCCACCACCTTGTCCTTGTGCATAAGTAATAGTAAAACCGGCAATAATAAGACAGGCTACTAAAAATAGTTTCTTCATAATTGAAATAATTTAAGTGTATTAGTATAAGAAGTGATTTATTGAAAAAACCTTTGGGCTATTTGGTATTTAACTGTTAATCCTTTTTCTCCGTTTCAGGTTTTGGTTGACTACCTCGTCTTGACCATGGCGCCCTGTTACTCATACGTGTCACCATTGTATCAAACTTAACCACCTGACTGTCTGTACAGAGTTTTCTAACTCTCTGGAAATGTCTGAACATCACCAACTCCATAGCTTCTTGTTGTTGCGCCAATTGGTTACCAGCGGCCGTAACAGCCGAATCTGATGCTTTAGGATCCTGCAATAATTTATAGAGTGCTGTTTTCGCCAGTTTAACCTGCTCACTATATTTTTTCATGGAATCCCTGTTCTGCTCCAACATCTGACGAAACTGAACAGTCTGTTCATCATTAAAGCCGATTTCCTTTTTCATATGGTCTACTACAGAGAAATTACCTCTTTGCGGACCACTTGATGCCGGCTTCTTCCAAAAAAGGAAATAAGCAAGCAAGCCAATATTTGAGAGTAATAAGACAACTACCAGAAAAAGCAGCCCCTTATTGTTTTTTATAAAGGTGCTCATGGTTGTTCTTCGTTTAGGGTGTATAGGGTCTCTTCATTTATAGAGGCAACAGAATATTCACGGGAAAGAAGTTGATCTTCATCCTGAGAAGCCATATTACTGTTACTATGGCTATCCTGATTATTGATGAAGATGAGAGAGTTCATGAGAAGGATAACCAAGACAGTAGCCACAGCCACTATTGGACGGGTCATAAAACTGGCTGTTTTTGACCAGAAACCACTTTCTTCTGCTTCCATGGCAGCCTTGATGCGGGTATACAGAAACGGGTTGGCAGCAGCTCTGGATGTTCCATCCAAACTGGCCATTGTTTCCGCAACTTGCTTTTCGATATGTTCAGGCAGCTTCATATTATAAAATTTTGACGTTAATTGAGATTGTAAACTTGCTGTTACCCGTTGTTTTTTTGATAATAATCGGTCAGTATTTTTCGAAGATTGCCTCTGGCCCTGTGCATCAATGACTCAACCGACGACACCGTTGTTGAAAGGGCCTCCGCTACCTCTTGGTAACTTAGCCCCTCCAATTTATGAAGGGTAAAAGCAGCTTTTTGATTATCAGGCAGTTTGCTAATGGCTTTGAACAAAACAGCTGCCTGCTCCTTGTTCTCCAGTTTCACACCAGGGTGATGAAATTCGGGATCCTGGATCACTTCCTCCTCATTTACCCCAAAAAGGCTCTGCAAAAAGGCAAAACGCTTCTTCCGCTTCTTTTTACGGAGATGGTCTAATGACTTGGTGACAGCAATCCGGTATAGCCAGGTGGAGAATTTTGACTCTCCCTTGAACTGTTCCACCGACTCATACACCTGGATAAACACCTCCTGGGCAACATCTTCCGCATCATTAGCATCCTGCACAAGGCCCATACAGGTATTGAATACCATATCCTGCCACTTCTCTACAATTGTCTTAAAAGCTGATTCATTCCCTTCCTTTAATTGCTTGATCAGTTCTTGGTCGCTCAAAAAAAGAAGTTTGAAGGAAAAATACTATTATTTACTGGGTTAGACGGTTTTAGGGCATAAAACCTTGCGGCAAAACAAGCCCAAAAACCCATTACAACCCTTTTTCAGCTAAAATACACAAGCTGTTAAGTGATATTCCGCAACTAACTTATCTTGCAGCCTCAAAAGTGAATTTTCTTTATATGGAATACAGTAAAATTATTGCCGTTACAGGCTTACCCGGACTACAAGAGTTAATAAGCAGCAAAAACGATGGAGCTATTGTTCGATCACTGGAAGACAAATCAACAAAGTTCGTTTCTTCCCGTGTCCACAACTTTTCGCATCTTGAAAGTATTGAAGTGTATACCGTTCGCGACAATGTGAATCTGGTCGACCTTTTCCAGGCTATGGAGAAAAGCGGCGTTTCATTACCCGATGAAAAAGATGCAAAAGCAATCAAAAGTTATTTTGAAAAAGTATTCCCTGAATTAGATTTTGAAAGGGTTTACAACAGCGATATGAAGAAGATGGTGAAATGGTATTCCATTCTCAAAGCAAATAATATCGAAATCAAGCTGAGAGAAATGCCAGAAGAAGAAGAAGTGGTTGCAGCACCGGTTGAAGAACCAGCACCTGCCCCTAAAGCAGCTAAAACAACTAAGAAAAAAGAAGCTGCCCCAGCTGCTACAGAAGAAGAAGCACCAAAAAAGAAGGCTGCTCCTAAAGCAAAAAAAGAAACTGCTGAGGAAGAGACTCCAAAGAAAAAAGCAGCTCCTAAAAAGAAATAAGTATCAACTTTTTGTAAGCTGCCCTGCCATGCGTGGGGCGGCTTTTATTTTTAAATAATGCAAGATGTCTTATACAGCTGAACTAAAAAAAACACCCCGCCGTTTTTTACCTGAAGATTTCAAAGTCACTACCTGGGAATCATTGGAACCTTTTTTAAAAAACCTGTTAGACCGTTCAATAAATTCGGTAACTGATCTGGAAGCCTGGTTAAAAGATAGCAGCGAACTCGAAGCGGTGCTAAGTGAAGATGCCTGCTGGAGACAAATTCGCATGACCTGCGATACCAATAATAAAGAATTGGAAGAATCATTTGTTTTCTTTGTTACACAGTTACAACCAAAAATTCAACCGATAGCTGATTTGCTTAACAGGAAGCTGATCGACTGTCCGTTTACGAAAGAACTAGACACTAAAAAATACTTCACTTACCTGCGTAGTGTAAAAAAGAGCATTGAACTTTTCAGAGAAGAAAACATTCCATTACAAGCTGAATTAAGTGTTATGGGTCAGCAATATGGAGTTATCTCAGGAAAGATGACCGTAGAGATGGAAGGAAAAGAATATACACTTCAGCAAGCTGCTAAATTCCTTGAAAGTCACGACAGGTCTGTTCGTGAAGAAGTTTATAGAAAAATCCAGGGAAGAAGATTGCAAGACAAGGAAACACTGGATGAACTTTTCACTCAACTGGTACAGAAAAGACACCAGGTGGCAATGAATGCCGGCTTCGCCAATTACCGCGATTATAAATTCAGGGAAATGGGTCGCTTCGATTATACGAAAGAAGATTGCTTCCAATTTCACGATGCTGTAAAAGAACATGTATTACCATTGGTAAACATGATCTACGAAAGAAAAAGAAATAAACTCGATTTACCAGACCTTAGACCATGGGATACTGAAGCGGAACCTGCAGGTCTTGCACCCTTACGTCCTTTTGCTACAGGAAAAGAATTGTTAGAAAAAACTATCAGTTGCTTTGAAGCACTTAGACCCTTCTTTGCCGATTGCTTACGTACAATGGATACAATGAATCGTTTCGATCTGGATAGCAGAATGGGAAAAGCTCCGGGTGGATATAATTGCCCTTTGGCAGAAACAGGTGCGCCGTTCATTTTCATGAATGCAGCTGGACAAATGAGCGATGTAACCACCATGGTACATGAAGGCGGCCATGCCATCCATTCCTTTCTGTCACACCCACTCGAATTAAGTGCTTTCAAGGAATATCCAATGGAAATTGCCGAAGTGGCAAGTATGGCAATGGAATTATTCAGCATGGATCATTGGGAAGTTTTCTTCAATACACCAGAAGACCTTAAAAGGGCTAAAGAACATCAACTGGAAAGCGTTATCACCATTTTCCCCTGGATAGCAACCATTGATAAGTTCCAGCAATGGATATACGAAAACCCTTATCACAGCGTACAAGAAAGAGCTGAGAAATGGATGCAGATTTTAGGTGAATTCAGCAGTTCAGCTCTCAACTTCTCTGGCTTAGAAAACTTTCGTCAGTTTGGATGGCAAAGACAGTTGCATCTTTTTGAAGTGCCTTTTTACTATATAGAATACGGAATTGCTCAATTAGGCGCTATTGGACTGTGGTCGAAGTTTAAACAAGAAAAAGATGCAGCGCTGGATAGTTATATGTTGTCATTGAGTAAGGGGGGTACATTAACGTTACCTGAATTGTATAAGACAGCTGGAATTGAATTCAACTTTTCACCTGAATACATTCAGAAACTGATGGACTTCGTTAAAAATGAGTTAACAGCAGTAATTGGATAATCTAAAAAATACCCTGTTCGTGGTATATGTAGAAAGTTTTGGAAGATTATCTTTGGAAGGTAAATATTGAATTAGTCGACGCATAAGCGTCATCTCTATAAAAAAGCTACTAATCAGAGCCTTAACCAAAAAGTCCCGGTGTTTCTACATCGGGGCTTTCTTTTTTTATTGGCATTCCATACAAACGCCGTTTACCAGCATTTGGAACTCTGTAGCTTTAAATCCTACCGGTAATTTAACTTCAGGAATCGTTACATCTGCCAGGCAAGTGGTATTACCACAAGTAGTACAAATAAAATGAACATGATTATCGTGATGATGTCCTTCAGAGCATTCATCTTTACATAATGCATATCGAATAGAGTTATCGGCAGTAGGGATTGTATGTATTATACCCTTCTCAAGAAATACCTGAAGTGTTCTATAAACTGTAACGCGGTCGAATTTTTCGCCTGTTTTTTTTTCGATATCACCATGAGCCAATGCTCCCCTGCTAGCCAAAAAAAGTTCCAGGATTTTTTTCCGGCTTCCTGTAACACTAAGCTGGTTACGCTTCAATAAATTATCTATCTGCGTTTCCATGTTACTAATTTTATACTTAAAGTTAGGGCCTTTAATTGCCAAAAAGATTATTTGAAAAACGTTTTGTACTTGGCGGTTCTTTCAACAAAGCTTCAATATCCAATTTTAGCTGGTCTATTTCTTTATCTTTCAATCCATCATAAATTTTTCTTACCTGACCACTACGGTCAACTAAAGCAAAAAACTGAGTATGCATAAACTGGTCTTCTATCTTTTGCAGATTATTCTTTGGATCATCCAATAAATAACTGTTTCGCGCTGCATTATACAAGCTGTCTTTCCTACCGGTTAAAAACCACCATCTGTTGGTATTTACCTTCATTGAATCTGAAAACCACTTTAACCTGGAAGCACTATCAGTTTCCGGGTTACAAGTATGAGATACTATTACAAATCCGTCCTGGTCTTTATAAGTATCATACACCTTGCGCATATTGGTATTCATCATTGGACAGATATTAGGGCAGGTAGTAAAAAAGTATTCTGTAACATACACTTTACCCCAAAGCTGGTCATTGGTGATCACTTTTCCATCCTGATTGGTAAAACTAAAGGGCTTCACTACGTTCAGTACCGGCAATTTTGGGGTCCCAAAGCCAGGTATCAGCTGGGTCATCGTGAAATAAAATCCAGTTGCCAAAACCGCAAAAAAGCCAAGATAGAAAAGCCACTTATTCTTCATATTTAATCATTTCGATGTGCAAAGTTAAACCCCTTGGATAGGCCATTTAAGGTCATTCTTGTAAAATAAACAAATTATTTGCAACAAAGTTGCATAGTTGCCCTTTCAAGTCTTATCTTCGCCGAATGAATTTCAAGATCAATTGGGACGCTTTGGGTATTTCGGCCTCACTGGCCTGTGCCATTCATTGTGCCCTCTTGCCTTTGATGATGACCAGTCTTCCCATATTCGGGATAGAGCTCATTAAGAATACAGCATTCGAATATTTCATGATTTTTCTAGCCTTTGCCATCGGTTCCTATTCTCTCTGGCATGGCTATCGGAAACACCACCACAGCTTCCTTCCTTTGGCCATTTTCACCACCGGTATCCTTTTACTGGTTGCAAAGGAAATATGGCCAGCGCAAGAACTCTGGTTGCTCCTTTTGGCCGTACCCCTCATCATTTACGCCCACCTCCGCAATTACCGTTCCTGCCGCGTTCACAACCACGCCCACGCCGACGACTGTAATCACTAATTATATTTAGGGTTATAAGTTGATATTCAATAGGTTAATGAAAGTTTACCCTCATTTTCAAATTTCCATATTTTCAAATTTTCAAATTTTCAAATTCTCCACTTCTATTTCCCGATTTCAAAAACACCCCGCCCATCAATTGATTACTTTTACTTTTCAAATTGGTGAATTATGATAAAGACAGGTAATCCAGTAATCAGCATCTATACAGAAATGACTCCCAACCCGGAAACGATGAAATTCGTTGCCAACAAATTGTTGTATCCAGGTAAGAGTATCGATTTCCCGGATGTTGATAGCGCAAAGCCCTCTCCTTTGGCTGTTGAGCTTTTTGGTTTCCCTTTTATCAGAGCGGTTTTCATTGCCAGCAATTTTGTTACTCTCAGTAAAGTGGGGGAAACAGAATGGAGCGATGTTATTCCAACTATTCGTCAATTCCTCAAAGAATATCTCGAAGAAGGTAAACCTGTCATCAATGAAGATGAAGTAGCTGCCATGAAACAGGAAAGCAGCAATACAGTTACTGCCGACGATGATGATATAGTAAAACGCATCAAAGAACTCCTCGAAAATTATGTAAAGCCCGCGGTTGAAATGGACGGTGGTGCTATTCAGTTCAGAAGTTACGACGAAGGTGTTGTAAATCTTATGTTACAAGGAAGCTGCAGTGGATGCCCTTCTTCCATGATCACTCTAAAAGCAGGTATTGAAGGAATGATGAAAAGAATGATACCTGAGGTGAAGGAAGTGGTGGCAGAAGCAGAATAAGTTATCATAAAAGAGAGGGGGAATAATATTTTTAACCGCAGAGACGCGGAGACGCAGGGAATTCCTCTGCGTCTTCGCGTCTCTGCGGTTATATACATTCGAGTAATAGTGTTGTATTTGGTGAGGGAAACACCAGAGAATTTGGGAAAACCCTCTTCAGATGTCATCTCCCGAGATGACATCTCGGGAGATGACATCTCGAAAAAAATTAGCATTATCTTTATCCCATGTCCTCACTCACCCTCAGCTTAGTGCAAACATCCCTTTTCTGGGAAAATAAGCAAGCCAACCTGAACATGTTGGAAGAAAAAATCATGGGCATTAAAGAGAAAACAGAAATAGTAATTCTTCCCGAAATGTTCAGCACCGGCTTTAGCATGAAGCCTGAATCATTAGCCGAATCAATGGATGGCGAAACCGTTAACTGGATGAAAAGAGTTTCTGCTAACCGGAAAATTGTACTTACCGGAAGTGTTATGATTTCGGAAGAAGGGAATTTCTATAATAGACTTATCTGGGTTCTTCCCAATGGACAACTAGGATACTACGATAAACGCCATCTCTTTGCATATGGGGAAGAAGACAAACATTATTCTCCCGGACAAAAAAGATTTATCGCATCAGTGAAGGGCTGGAAGATATTATTGTTAGTTTGTTACGACCTCCGATTTCCTGTATGGAGCCGCCAGCAAAGTCCCATTGATGCTGTTGAACGAAATCCAGAATACGATCTTATCATATATGTTGCCAATTGGCCTGAAAGAAGGAATCATGCCTGGAAAACTTTGTTACAGGCAAGGGCCATCGAAAATCAATGTTACGTTGCCGGTGTAAATAGAGTAGGGGAGGATGGAACGGGAATAGTTCATAGTGGCGATAGTATGCTGGTAGGACCATTAGGCGAAGTGATTTTTTCTGAAGCTAATAATGAAACCATCTTCACTCATACTATTCAAAGGGAAGATCTGGACGCCATAAGAAACAAACTGCCTTTCTTAAAAGACGGCGATGATTTTATCATTCAACATTAATCAATTCATGGGCACAGCATATTTCAATGGAAGAATATTTGATGGCAGCATATTTCATGAGGATAAGGCATTATTGGTGAAAGAAGGAGTTGTAGCGGGAATGGTCACTAATGCCGACATCCCCTCTAGCTACACCAAGATTGATTTAAAAGGGAATTCGCTCGCTCCTTCCTTAATAGACCTTCAGATATATGGTGGTAATGGTAAGATGTTTTCACAGGAAACAACTATTGAATCAATAAAAGCTACATATGAATATTGTAAATCAGGAGGTGCTTCTTCCTTTATGATTACCATTGCCACTAATAGTATTGAAAAATTTGTTGAAGGAATGGGAGTTGTTAGGGAATATTGGAAACAGGGAGGAAAAGGGTTGCTCGGCTTACATATGGAAGGTCCCTATCTGAACCCTGCAAAAAAAGGGGCACATGTAGAATCCTTTCTTAAAAAGCCAACCATTGAAGAAGTAACAATGCTTTTGGAAAAAGGCGGTGATGTACTCAAAATGATGACTATTGCTCCTGAATGCTGTGATACCGCTGTAATAAAACTGTTGCAGGATAATGGCGTATTGGTTTCTGCTGGTCATACAAATGCAACTTATGATATAGCAACAAAGGCCTTCAATGAAGGAATACCTGTAGCTACTCATTTATATAACGCCATGTCTTCACTTATGCATCGGGCACCGGGTGTTGTGGGTGCAATATTTGATCATCCAACAGTAATGAGTAGTGTGGTATGCGATGGCATACATGCCGATTTTGCAGCAGTTCGAATTGCCAAAAACATAATGAAAGAAAGGCTATTCTTTATTACTGATGCAGTAGCAGAAACTAAAAATGGCGATTATGTGCATCTTTTTAAAGGTGATCATTTCGCATTACCCGACGGAACATTATCTGGTTCATCATTGACCATGATGAAATGTGTGCAGAATGGAGTTGAAAAATTAGGAATCAGTTTGGAAGAATCTCTATGTATGGCCAGCAGATACCCTGCAAGTTTATTGACTGGACCTGTAAGAGGAGTGTTTCAACCAGGAGCTGTTGCCGATGTCGTTGTATTCAATGAAAAGTTTGAATTAATCGACTTATAATTCAGGAAGCTATTATTAAAATAACAGATCGTTATTTCTTTTTGGAAAGAATCAATTCCTTTACCTTCTCAGATTTAGGATCTATTCCTTTACGGATGGTTTCTGCTGTTGGTGCTACCTCAATATCAGGAATAATACCTCTTCCTTCTGCAACAGCATTTTTATCCATCACCAATCGAAATAAAGGTAGCCTGAAACGTACGCCAGTATTAGGAAGTACAACATCGGGAATCATCCAGGCATTATTACCATAAGAACCACCTCCGGTTTCTTCACCAATAATCACAACATTTTTCTGATGCTGCAAAGATTTAGCAAAAATAGTAGTAGCGGAAAAAGAATTCCCCCCTATGATAATGTAGATATTACCGTTAAAGTGATTCTTTTTACGGGGCTTGAAATAATGTCTTTCAAAATAACCAAAATGGTAATTGCCATCTTTTGCTTTATGTGTAATAAAAAGCATTCCTAGCCTATAAAATAAGTGCTTCTTGATATATCGGTTATACGGTCCTGACCTGTGAACAGCATATAAAGAATCTGCTAACTTGAATTTCTTGTCAATAAGAAACTGAGTGAGCATGGTTGATAAGCCGGCATCACCGCCTCCATTTGCACGAACATCAATTACCAGATTCTGAATATTATTTTCTTTGATGGTCCTGAAACTTTCGTTGAAAAATGGTCTCAACTTATTTCCCTTTGCAAAAGTATTCAAGGTCATATACGCAGAAGAAAGAGTAGTATCAATCTGTACGTTTCTTGCAGCATTCACAAAATTTTCCCTGGGTTGGTTTCGGGGTACAGTCTGCTCGCGAGGTGGGCGAACTGTTGATGTATCTCTTATTGGAGTAAATACCGGTAGCTGTGTGTGCTTTTCATTACCACTCCTGTCAATATACGTGATATCAAAAGTTTTGGGAAGCCCTAATACATTCTTGTATAAAGTTCCGAATGAGCCTCTTGAACTAAGGGCCTGATACTTTCCGTTAATAGAATTCCCATCTGAAATAACATAATGAAAGAAAGTGTCAGTGAATTGATGAGTACTTATGCCATTGATGCTTTTAATAACTGTACCTCTTCGAAGCACACTGTCTTTTCTATCAAGACTTGCAATAACAGCCATGGAATCGGGCCAAACCTTTAGACTTAATGGAAAAAGGTTCAATCGTGCAGTGTCAATATATTTGTTATACTTTTTTGATGGTTGAATGGCAGTATGTCCGCAATGGATATTGTTACTCACATATTGCAGGATATTCCTGAATTCAGTTTCAGTAAGAGAATCTGAAAGTTTACTGAATCCTTCATCAAAATACAGATCAAATTTTTCTTTTGGAGTAAACCAGTAAATACCTGGATGATAATGTTCAAGTATACCTCTGAACACACGATAGTCTTCCTGCAGAATGGCAGGGGCGATCTTTTGTGTAGGTGACACCTGATGTTTGCTACTGACGCAAGATGTAATCAAAAACATCAGGACCAGTGCAGGTAAAATTCGGTTTTTCATCTATTGGTTTCCAAAAACTATCTGTTTTTAAATGCATTCCACCCTTGGGCGGTAATGGCGTGCTTATTGCCTCCTTTAGTGATAATATGGGCGCCTTCTGAGGCTTCTGTCATATACCCTATTACACTTATTTGCTCATTTAAAACGAGTTTATCGTATTCAGATTGCGGCAATGTGAATAAGAGTTCATAATCTTCACCACCACTCAATGCGCAGGCAGTCGGGTCTATCTCGAATTTATAGGCTGCAGCCTTCATGTCTTCGCTAACAGGTATTTTTTCTTCATAAATCTGGCATCCAACGCCACTCTGTTCACAAATATGAAGGATTTCGGAACTTAGTCCGTCGCTGATATCCATCATTGATGTGGGCTGAATATCACTATCTGCCAAAAATTGAATGATATCTTTTCTTGCCTCTGGTTTTAATAAACGGCCAATAACATAAGCCTCCCCTTCCAGATCGGGCTGTACACCGGGACTTTCCAGAAAAATCCTTTTTTCCCTTTCTAAAAATAGTAATCCAACATAAGCTGCTCCCAAATCACCAGTGCAACACAAGAGATCGCCCTTTTTGGCTCCGCTTCTTTTTACATATTTATCTGGGGCTACTTCACCAATGGCTGTTACAGAAATTACGAACCCTTTTTTAGATGTACAGGTATCACCGCCAACTAAATCAACTCCGTATTGATCACAAGCAGCATAAACCCCTTCATAAAATTCTTCCAATGCTTCCAGGCTAAATCGGTTACTCAATCCAATTGATAAAGTGATTTGCGTTGGAATAGCATTCATAGCATAGATATCACTCACATTAACCACCACACTTTTATATCCCAGATGTTTTAATGGAGTGTAGGAAAGGTCAAAATGTACCCCTTCCAACAATAGATCTGTTGTAATCACAGTTTGCTTACCGAAGTGGTCTATAACGGCTGCATCATCTCCAACACCTAATATGGTGGAGACGTTTTGTATATCAATATTCTTTGTAAGATGATGGATAAGTCCGAACTCACCCATGCTGCTGACATCTGTATGCTGTTCACTCATAATAGTAAAATACTTCGTTGCGAAGATACTTACAATTATACAGGTAGCCGAACCGGGGCTTTTTGATATCTAATGAGGAAATTTGAGAATTTCTATGCTCCTTCGCAGAGTTTCCGAAGGTTATCAAGGCCTTCTTCAAATTGTTTATTCAGGCCTTTTACAATCATAGGGCCCATGAGGCGGGCTATTGGTAATGGCAGTGGACCATTATTCGACCAGGTAACTTTTGTTTCTCCTTCTCCCCATTCCTCAAATTGCCAATCATCGCTGGCTTTTGATTTAAAGGGTTTGAAAAATTCGAGATTGAAATGAACATGATGGTTATCAATATCTCTTATGGTCAATTGTCCTTCGCCTACTTTCTTCCCCTGCCAGGCGTACCGATGGCCAATAGTTTTTGGCTCCCCTGTAATAGTTCCTTTTGCTCCCGGATCCGATTGCTGCCATGGATTCCATTTGGAGTATTGATTTAGGTCAGCCACATTATTTAAAACGGTTACTACCGATTTCTTTATGATTGCATTCTTTTCAACATGGTATTTTCCGGGCAGCATCAGGGCAATTATCATTAGTGTGGCAAAAAGGCCCAGCACAATCAAAAGTATAGTTAATAGCATGGCAGCATTTTTTGGAAGTTAGGAATTTCTTTTGAATGCTGGTGATAATAACCGGGAAGGCGGAAATATGCTTTATTTAAAATCACTATAACCGCAGAGACGCGGAGACGCAGGGAATATCTAAATATAAAAAGGCCAACTATTAGTATGTCCTTTGGAACTTCTTGAACCTTTTGAACTATCTAAACCTAATCCGGGTGCAACACCTCAGAACCTTAAACCTTAAACTTTGAACCCTTAAACCTCTCAGATCCACCAAGCCATCAACATCCCCAACGCCCCAACAATATACCCCTGGTTTATTTCAAGACGGCTATGATCAGAAACAATGAAACGGGCTGTTCCTACTAAACCAGCAATTAATATTGCTATTGATAGATAAAGTCCACTGGCATGATCGTCTGTGAAGGAAAATAAAAACATGAAAGCAATCAATCCGCCCATTGCAGTTGTGTGCATACTGATCTTGCTATTGATATTTATGATCCAGGCACCACAGACTCCAAAAAAAGCCCCTTGTAAAAAACTAATAAAAGCTTCCGGATTATCTGGCTGGCGGCTCATAGCATACCATCCCCAGAAATAAAAAATGATTGCCGATGCATACGGTATGATACGCTCCTTCGAAGTTCTTAACTGTAAAGAATTAATCAGCTTCAACTGCCACATCAGGAATACTGCGAATCCAGGTATGAATGTCATATTGAAGAAAATAGAAACCGCTCTTTGCAATTTCAGAAGCGTTGGGAATCCAGCAAAAAGGTAAGGATGTACAAAAGCAGGTACAGCGTTACATATACTGGAATAAATAAAGGATGGAATACCCAGGAAAGTAGCTTACCAAAAACCTCAACAATTTCGGATGCTCTGTTGCAGCAGCTTGAGTAGTTGTTATTGTATCGGAACTGATATCAGCCATTTTTTATAATTCTTTACGAAGACGGGCTACCGGAATATTCAATTGTTCCCGGTATTTTGCCACTGTTCTACGGGCAATATTATAACCTTTTTCCTGAAGTAACTCTGTCAAACGCTCATCACTGAGAGGTTTTCTTTTACTTTCTGCTTCAATCAGGTTACTCAGTATCTTTTTAACTTCCCGGGTAGAAACTTCCTCCCCGCTATCAGTACTTAATGATTCGCTGAAGAAGAATTTCAGCCGATACGTACCGAATTCAGTCTGCACAAATTTGCTATTAGCCACCCGGCTTACCGTGGAAATATCGAGATGCGTTCTTTCGGCAATATCTTTCAGGATCATTGGGCGCAAGGAGGTTTCATCCCCTGTAAGGAAAAACTCGTGCTGATAATCAAGAATGGTTTGCATTACACTGCTTAATGTATGCTGACGTTGTTTGATGGCATCAATAAACCATTTTGCGGCATCTATTTTCTGCTTGATGAACAATACGGCTTCCTTCTGTCTCTTATCCTTCTTACTACCACGATCGTATTCTTTCAGCATATCACGGTATCCTTCGCTGATACGAAGGTCAGGAGCATTCCTAGAATTAAGGGTCAGCTCCAGTTTACCGGCATTATTATATATGAAGAAGTCGGGTACCACATAGGTTTCGCCCTTATTAGTATCAGAATGATTTCCCCTTGGCTTCGGATTAAGTTTGATAATCTGGTTGATGACATCTTTCAATCCATCATCATCTATGCCCAGTCCACGCTGTATCTTTTCGTAATGCTTTTTTGTAAACTCGTCGAAGTATTCTTCAATAGCCTCAATGGCCTTATCCACTTTTTTCCCTGCCAGTTTTAATCTTTTCAATTGTATGAGAAGGCATTCCTGCAGGTTGCGGGCTGCAACACCAGGTGGGTCGAATTTCTGGATTAACAAAATCATCTTCTCTACTTCTTCTTCAGTACAATCCACATTCTGTCTGAAAGCAAGGTCATCTACAATGGCAGCAGTTTCACGACGCAGATAGCCATCATCATCAATACTTCCTACCACCTGTTCAGCTATGCGAAGTTCTCTATCTTCCATACGCATCAATCCCAATTGCTCTAGAAGATGCTCATGGAAAGATGTTTCAGTTTTATGAGGGCTCACCTTTCCTTCATCGGCTTCTGGATAATTATCGTCGCGCAGCTTATATTCTGCTATATCGTCGTCGCCTTCTGAAACATACTCGCTGATATCGATATTATCGTATTCCTCTTCACTACCTTCACTTTCGAAATCGTCGGCGCTTTCATCAAATTCATCAGCAATGTCGTTGGCAAATTCGTCCTCGTGGGTGTCTTCAGAGAGCTCAAGGGCTGGGTTTTCCTCCATTTCCTCCTTAATCCGTTCTTCGAGTATAGCCGTAGGTACTTGCAGCAGCTTCATTAACTGAATCTGCTGGGGCGACAGCTTTTGGAGGAGTTTCTGGTGTAGGCCTTGACTTAAAGACATGGTTGTCAGGGGTTTTTCCTGTGGAAGTCCCAAAAATAAATTTTAAAAATCGGGCGATTCCACAAAAATCAGGCCGTAAATTTACATATTAATTCAAGACACTGATTGCAACGATTTTATAAAATTATTGTTGTGTTGGCCCTGTTAAATGGGAAAGAGGCAAGTTCACAGTCTTTTCAAGGCCTCTTGTCTGATACTTCAGGCAGAATCAAAACACAGGTTCCTATCCTCAAAAAGCAAGGCTTGAATCAATGGGCCAGCCCAATTTCATTTCCGGCTGCTTCAATACCTGTAAAACCAGGTTTCATTCTGGCTTCTGATTACTATACTCGCAATCTGGCATTTTTCTGCAAGCAGGAACTCATCTTTGAAAAGAAAACGACTATCCCCTTAAGGTTTCGGTTAGGCTCACTTGATTATACTAATCGTTTGGAAGGAAAAAAGTACTGATACCAAGTTTATAAAAATATGGTGTTTACGTACATGGCTTACATTAAAACTTCCTAAGCCGAAAAAATATTAGGAACATTATAGCCGTTACTTCCAACCGAAACTCCAGCACCAAATAAAGAAACTTACTAGTTTAATAAAAAAAATATAGGCACTACAAACCTTAGATGAAAATTCTGAGATTTCAATAGATGTTATCATCTATTTCTTACTTAATAGTATAACGAATAAGTCAATCCCAGAAAAAAATAAATTCCATATGTTGGAAATCTTTCCAGTAAAAGGAATTTTCCACTCCTACTCAAATATATAATAGCCTAACAATCAACTTAAATAAAAATAGAAGCTTTAAAAAGGCCAATTGAAAAGTAAAAGGTAAATGGTACAAATAAAAACAAGGGTTTTCACTTATTAATTCTACCTATTAATATTTATCTATTGTATTGCAGTCTATAAAATAAAAATTAAAGTGCTGCTACCTCGTTGTATTCCAAATAATAAAAGACTTAATCCAAACTATCGAAAATGAAAAATTTTAAAATAAGTATTGTAGATGACAATGAATTTTGTCTACACCTGTATAAACAAATGCTTGAATCAGTACAGGTTACCAATATCACTACATTTTCCACATCAAACGGCTTTTTAAATAGTCTTACAACCCAGCCCGATATTGTATTCCTCGATTACCAAATCGACAATCTTACAGGTCTCGAAATTCTGAAGAAAATTAAAAGATTTAATCCTGAAATTTTTGTCATACTAATTTCTGGCCAAGAAGCAATTTCAGTAGCAGTAACAGCGCTGAAATTTGGTGCTTTTGATTATTTGATTAAAGATCAATTTGGTGCTGCAGAATTGGAACTTCTTTTGAAGAAAATTGAAAAATTAAAAAAATTAATTAAACAGAAAGAAAGTAAATCTATCCTCCATAAG
Organism: Chitinophagaceae bacterium; assembly: GCA_016721085.1. Lineage (GTDB taxonomy): Bacteria > Bacteroidota > Bacteroidia > Chitinophagales > Chitinophagaceae > Endoryza. Next base: position 88,621 of record JADKJI010000025.1, read on the forward strand.
ATAAAATCGAGCATTACTAAGTAATGAATGTCTCTGGATTGAAAATCCGAACTATGAAAAAGATACTCTTCTTAACCGTTCCGGTATTACTAACACTTGCATTGTCTTCCTGCAAAATACAAAACCTATTTGATTATAGTAGCAATAAAAAACATGTTACAAACAAAGATACTATATTCAAAAAAAACATATTTCCTGACAAAGGAGATAGACTGATTTTCAATACAAATCCGAATTATCAATATACTATCAGAAAAGATGATAAAATTAATTTAAGTATCCTAAATCATGATGATTTAAGTGTAGGATCCATTTATAGCATTTACAATTCGAATGAAGGATATGGTAAATGGCTATTAGTTGATAATAATGGTGAAGTTACATTACCTGAAATTGGAAACATCAAATTAGAAGGCGAAACAATCCTTGAAGCAAAAGAATCGCTCAAAAAAGAATTATCTAAAAAAATCGTAAACCCCATTATCGATATTAAAGTTCTTAATAAATCAGTAATCATTTTAGGAGAAGTTAAAACGCCAGGAAAAATACTGCTTGAAAGAGAGATTAACACATTGATTGAAATAATAGCACAAGCAGGGGATTTCGATCAGTATGGGAATAAAGCAAAAGTGAAAATTATAAGGAAAGTAAACGATAAAGATTATAGCGTTGAAGTTGATCTTACAAATATGGAAACTTACGCACAAAATAACATTCAAATTCACCCAGGCGACATAATTTATATACCAGCTAAAAAACGTAAAGCTTGGGATAAGGGTGCAAGTTCCATCATTATACCAACCGCATCTGCAATAACTGCAGCAGCTCTCATCTTCAAAACATTCTTCTAATGAATGATTTCAAACAAACCCTCAATATGTTGCGTCCCTTTTACAGGGGGCTGCCCATTATTGCTGTGGTTATGTTCTTAAGTGTAGCGGCCGCCAAAAAATACTTGAATTACACTACTCCCATGTATGAAAGTGTAGTACACATCAAATTAGCTGACGCTCAAGTCGGTATACCTCACTCAAACTTATATAGAGATTTTGATGTATTTGCATCAGCAAATAAAATTGGTGCTGAAGTTGAAATGCTGAAATCTCAAGTTGTAATAGAAAAAGCATTAGAACATATCGATCTAACTCAAACTGTTTACAGGGTAGGCGAAATGAATAAGACTGAATTATATTCAGATTGTCCATTTAAAATGAAAACCAGGTACATAGATCCTAAAGTAATGGATAGTGTATTTTCTGTCGTAATATCCAATGATTCCAACTTAGTTATCACTGGACCGAAAGGTATTAAAGTATCAGGAAAAATTAATTTCCCAATAATGACGCCTTTCGTGGAATTCTACTTCTTCAAGAATGACTCCTTGTTTTTAAAAAAACCAAAATTACTTTTAAATGATAAATACGAGTTTGTCTTAAACTCCCCTAAAGTTTTACTAAAACAGATAGAAGAAAAGATTGACGTTGTAACACTTGATAAAGAGGTTCCGATTCTACGAATCGCTTTTAAGAGTGCTTCAGCTGTAAAATCAGCAGATATAGTAAATACGTTAGCAGAAGCATACATAAAAGATTATGTGGAAGAAAGATATACAGCAGCCGACACCACTGTAAACTTTCTAAATAGAGAATTAAAAAACTATAACGAAAAACTTTCAATATCTGAGGAGGAAATTGAAACATTTAAGAAGAAAAATAACGTTGTAAATATTAAGCAGGAGACAGAAACAGACTTAAGAAAACTTTCTGAATTAAGAAATCATTTGTCGGGACTACAAATGGATCTGGTAGCTATTGATAGCTTAGATAAATATATTACATCAGGAAAAGATGCATTTAAAGATTTAGCCCCCAATTTCCAGACATTTAATGATTTACTTAGTACTGAACTCATAAAGAAAATCAAGCAGCTTCAAGCTGATAGGTTAGACCTTTTATTAAAATATACCAAAGAAAATGAAAAAGTTAAGGTAGTTGATGATAAATTAAATGAACTCTATTCCTATTTGCAGGAGTCAATAAAAAACACACGTCAAAACCTCCAGTTCAAATATGACGACCTTAAGAAAACAATTCAGGAAAGTGAAGAAGCCTTTGCAACTTATCCTTACAAAGACAGGAAAATGACCATTCTTGACAGGAATTTCAGTCTAAACGATCAAATCTATAGGTTTCTAAGGGAAAAACAAACAGATGCAGAAATAGCCCGATCAGCAAGTATTTCATTTCATAGAATAATTTCAAAAGGCGAAATCCCTACCAAGCCAGTCTCCCCAAACCCAGGCTTGTTAAAAGTAGTTGCAGGGTTCCTTGGATTTCTCTTTGGAACGTTATTTATTTATTTAGTTCATTTTCTAAAAGGAAGAGTCGATAATGCTACAAACGTTGAAAAAAGTACCGACATCCCTATTATAGGTGGCATACCAAAAATAAAGAGTCAGACTAAATATAAGGAAGTATTTAAAAAATTAAGTATTGACCTAGAATTAAAGAAATATCTCGAAAAAGGTTCTGTTATCGCCATCAATTCATTTGATCGAAATGAAGGTAAAAGAAAGATTGCCATCGGCATTGCAAAATTTATTCCCTCATTAGGTAAAAAGTAATAATAATTGATGCTGATAAATCAATTGACAGTTCTGCTAATAAAGATTTGACCATCATTGATTTAATACAACTAACCCTGAATGGCAGCAACCGCAAGCATTATTAAGTGCTTTGAAAAAATTACAAAATGAATTTGATGTAATAATAATCAAAAATTTTCCTCAATCAACTAATGCAGAAGCTTTGCTTTTAATGTCTCCAGCAACGCTTAATCTTGTTGTGTTAGATAGCCGCCGAACAAAATTTAATCGTGTAGAGAAAACAGATATTCAAAAAGAAGAGCTTGGGATTACAACCATTCAGTTTATTATCAATAGAGAAGGTTATACATAAGCGTATTTTTTCAAGTGATGGAAATGGTAAAAATTGCTTTCACGTTCCTAAAAACAAGAAAAATTGCTTGAAAAATACCATACAAATCTAAAAAATGCAAGTTCTGGCCGATCAAGCTTTGGTAAGTGGGGCCTCCTTTCTTACCAACATACTAGTTGCCAGATCAATAGGAATAAGTGAATATGGAGTGTTCTCAACAATCATCCTGATCCAATTATTTCTATTATCTATACAACAACAGCTTCAAGTGGACTATTTCAAGTTCTCTGGGGAAGGTTTGAAGGCGCTCAAAAAATTAATTATACTAATGGACTTTTCTATGCACAATGCTTTCTATATTTTTTATTGCTTTGTGTATGCCTTTGTATCTATATACTAAATCCCTCCCTGCTAGTAACGTATAATAAAATAATATCGCCGGCTATACTAGCCACATTTCTTTTTTTATTGCAGGATTTCCTGAGAAAAATATTTCTGTCATCTGAAAAAGAACATAGAGCCCTATTAATAGATTTTGTTACTAATTTTTTACAGATTTGCCTATTAGCTTATTATGCTCTTCTACAAAAATTAGATCTCCCTGCTGCCTGTTGGATTGTTGCTATTACCTATATCCCTTCAGTCATTTTAGGTATATATTGGTTACGCCCTGGTCCAATAATTTTTAGAAATATTCGATTTGCATGGAAAAATCATAAAGAACAAAGTGGCTGGATGTTTTTGTCTGCAATAGTACAATGGTTAGCAGGCAACTTCTTTGTTTTGGCAGCTGGATGGTGGCTTGGCGCAGCAGCTCTTGGCGCATTAAGACTTGCTCAGTATATTTTTGGTCTATTAAATGTAGTATTACAAGCTGTTGAAAATTATGTACTACCAAAAGCCAGTCTGATTCAGCATTCAGATATCCAATTCAGGAAATTCCTTCTTACAGTATGGAAAAAAACAATTCTAATTTTTATTCCAGCTATTACTCTTTTAGTGCTGTTTAGTGAAGTAATAATGAAAATGGCAGGTGGCCAATCTTATACAGGTTATAGCTATGTTATATATGGTCTTTCAGTTGTATATGTTGTTATTATAACTTCTTTACCAATAAGAATTGCCCTTAGAGTTAAACTTTTTAGGTCAAAATTATTTTATTGGATATGTTCTATCTGCAATTTTTAGCATACTTACTGCCAAATGGCTTCTATTGAACTGGCAATTATACGGCGTACTTGTTGGCCTTCTTATAACGCAACTTATAGTAGTCGTCTATTGGATATTGATCCTAAAATCTAAAAATATATTATTATGGAAATTATCCATCTGATATTAGGAAAAGCAAACCCTAACAGGATGAACGGGGTTAATAAAGTTGTCAACGAAATGGCTACACGCCAATTTCAGGCAGGATACCCAGTTCAGGTTTGGGGTATTACTTCAAATCCTATTCACGACTATCCAGAAAGAAATTTCAAAACAATTTTATTCCAGTCGTACTCAAATCCATTCAAAATTGATCCTGAATTAAGAGCGGCATTTAGAAATTATGCAGGAAATATTGTAGTACATATTCATGGTGCGTTTCTTCCAACCTTCTACAGTGCTACAAAACTTCTTCACTCGCTAAATATACCTTATATCATTACACCTCATAGTACATACAATAAAGTAATGATGAAGAAAAACGGAGTAATAAAGAAAATATATTTTAGGTTTTTCGAAAAGAAATTACTTGACAACGCCTTTTGTGTTCATCTTTTGGGAAAATCAGAGTGGGAAGGACTGGAAGCTATTTATAATAATGACAAATCGGTTCTTATTCCTTACGGTTTTACAAAACCTGCAACGACCGCAACAACATTTCCAAATCAGCAAAATTTTAAGGTCGCGTATTGCGGAAGAATGGCTATTTATCCAAAAGGATTGGATATACTAATTCATGGTTTTTCTCATTTCAACAAGCTTTATCCAACAAGCCAATTGATATTAATAGGAGATGGAAAAGATAAAAGTAAACTTCAACAACTTTCGAAGGATTTAGGGATTGAAAAAGCGGTAGACTTTACAGGTGGACTTTTCGGAAATGAAAAAGTAAATAAACTAAAAGAATGTCATGTATTTGCGCATCCTTCTAGAACTGATGGTTTACCTGCCACAATTGTAGAAGCAGCTTCATTAGGAATTCCCTGTGTTGTTTCAGATGCTACCAACACTGGAGGTTTTATTACAAAGTATGATGCTGGCTATTTTATGGAAAAATTAGATGCCAAAGAATTTTCGAAAGGACTGCAAATCATGTATAAAAGAATTATCGAAAAAAACGAAGGGGTAAAATTACAGGAAAATTCAATTAGGATGATAACTGAAGCTTTTGACTGGGAACTCATATTAAAAAAATTCAATGAAATCTATACAAGTGCCCTAATGTCATCAAAAGATAAAAATCAAATAAGTCCAATTATTTCAATGATTTAAAATTCGTTGAAGAAGAAAGTAGCTATATGTTAAAAAGTAAACTTCCTATAAGTGATAAAGTGTTTTTCAGAATGATCAACATTCTGCTTGTAGTTGTTTTTTTTACAATGCTTAGTGGATATTTTGCCTGGAGTGAGGGGGCTGGATTCAATAAGATATTCAAAATGGTTTCGCGTCTTTTAATGACAGTTTCAATTTACTTGGTTTTCAAAAAGATTGAGAAGAGAGGCGCCATTGGATCATTTAAGTTTATTAATGTTCTTTCGCCTGGCCTTTATCTTGTTTATCTATTATTGGGGATACTTTCTTTACTATGGAGTGGAGAGCCTGACTACTCGGCCCTTCAGTGGATGATGGATGTTGAAAGTCTGGTTTTTGCCTGGTACTTCATTGGCTGTTTCCTTTTGTTAGGTCATTACTTTCCCAATTCGGGCATAAAAATGTATAAGGTGCTTGGTCATGCCATATTCGGCATCATGCTAATATTTGTAACCGGATATTTTGTAAATCCTGATGTATTTATGAGAATGTCTCATGGTGGAGAAGAGTTCAGGCTGGGAGGCTTCATTATAAATCCAAACGAGTTAGGTATGCTAAGTGCTGTTGGAATTACTTGTTATATATTCTGTTTGTATGAGAAGGGACAAAGAGTGTGGATAACAATACAAATCCTAATTCTTCTTTATGGGGTAGTATTAACGGGGTCAAGATCTTCAACTATCGGTTGCCTTATAGTTGCCTTCTTCCATATCAATCAATCAACTAATACAAAACTAAAAATGTTGATGTACGCAGGAGCATTCATGGTTATTCCTATAGCCATCGAAACTATGATCGTAAAATCTGAAGGAAATGGAGGTTTAGATGAAGTAATGAGCATGACAGGAAGATTACCATTTTGGACTGCTTTAATTACCGAAGCATTACCAAATGAACCTTTATTAGGATTTGGATTTCAGCGAATTTGGTATGAACTGTATTTTTCCAGTGTACATACATATACAGCCAGTATGGCGCATAATACATTTGTTCAGGTAATAATGAATCTGGGATTTATAGGTTTCACCATTATGCTTTTCCAGTTAATATTCACATTCAAAGGGTTCTTACAATCTCCAAACAAAGAGATAAAGCTTATGAGCCTAGGCATAACCATACCAATTATGATTAATTCATTTACGGAATTTGGCATATTTGGAGAAACGAATTACGGAATTCTATTTTATCAATTACTTATTCTATATATAAGTATGACAATAAGCCCAAGGTTAACAAAAAAAGAGAAGCGATTTATGAATCGTTTGAGGCCTAATTATTTTATAGAACAAAATATACCAAATGGAATACAGTCATAAAATAATTCAACTGACGCCTGATCTGGTAAAAGTATCCGACGATATCTCAACAAGGATTTCGAAGAAGACCTTGCCTGTTTGGTTTCCAGGCCTAAATGCATTAAGGTTCTTGGCTGCCTTATTGGTTGTTCTTATGCATATCCACAATAATATGGGAATTTCCGGCCTACCCCAGCTTCCAGCATTTCCGGTTCTTTTCAAAGGGTTATCTGCTGTATCCTTTTTCTTTGTACTGAGCGGCTTTCTCATAACTTATCTACTGTTAAAAGAAAGAGAAAGCACCGGAACAATTAACATCAAACATTTTTATTTACGAAGAGTCTTTCGTATTTGGCCGTTGTATTTTTTAATAATAGCATTTGGAATGCTTTTCTATTGGGGTATAGTTCCTGCTATGAATCTACCTTTTGAAAATGATTACCCTCACGAATTAGCGATCGTATTATATACCTTCTTTCTCGCTAATTTAATGAACAGCTTGTATCACGTAGGTGGTATACTACACATAACCTGGTCTATTGCCGTAGAAGAACAATTCTATCTTTTTTGGGCCCCATTAGCAAAAAGATTCAATACTAAATTACCAGTCATTATTATACTTATAACAATATTATCACTGTGTCTGAATTTTGCCAACACCCTAAATTTTTTCAATTTATCAAAGGAAATGCAAGCATTTATTAGCACATTGCAATTCCACTATATGGGTTTTGGAGCTTACTTTGCTTGGCTACTATATAATAAAAAGGAAAAACTGCTTTCTACACAATTTTTCAAAAACAAGGTATTTCAATCACTACTTTCTCTTTTGATAATATTGTATTTCCTATTCTACCAAAGAAATATATTAGGAGAAATCCTTACCCCCATACCATTAGGGTTATTATTCGGTTGGCTTATTATTAATATATCATCCAATCCAACACGCATTTTCTCTTTTGAGAATAAACCCTTGAACCATCTTGGAAAAGTATCATACGGTATTTATATGTATCATATGCCTTTTGTATATGCTTCCGCATTTATATTCCAAAAACTACCACAAATACAAGCGTTACCTTATATATTTTTCCCAATCTATTATGTCTTAACCATAGGACTTACAATACTCGCAGCTTCACTTTCCTACAAATTTATCGAGCAACCATTATTAAAGCGTAGCAAACGACTGTTTTAAACTAAAAATCATGTCAAAATCCATATTCTATACTTCCGAATTTTCCGTGCTTATCCAGCTCCTAAATGCATCATCAATGCAGGTAGTCATTCATGATCCAGGTCTTAAATGCCAGAAAGATGATACCCTGCAATTTACTTTAACCAGCAATGAAGCAATGCTGCGTTTACATCTGAACAAATATTCAGCTAATGAAGTAATAATTTTCAATCTAGGCAAATCAACTTTAGAAGGAATTGATACCGCCATTTGTATAGAATTTAGTGATAGAAAGACTGCAGCAGGAATGAACAAAAGTATCTTTAACTATATATGTAATAAAGATGCCAGCATGCGCTGGATATATCCAACAAATTTAAAATACCCACATTTTCTTTCTTTTTATAATTTTAATTATTGGAAAGCCAACATATACAAGTTTCTAGTTACAACTGCCTACTTTTTAAAGTTAACATGGCTAATTCCAAATGGGAAATTATTCATTTATAGTAAGGCACCATTATATTGGCTACAAATACTAAATAAGGACATAGCCCCTAGCTCTTATTCCATTTTTACTGGTACTCCAGGTCCTAATAGAAAAGTCGTTATTGCAGAAGCTATTGGAAAACGAGTAACAAATTTTATTAAACTAGCCGTGACAAGTAGGTCTGCAAAAAATATTATACATGAAGCAGAAATGCTTAACTCATTAACAAACTTTTCAAAAACCATACATTCTATACCAAAAGTTGAGATACTTAATGATTCATGTATTAGGTTATCAACAGTTCAAAAAACCAATCCAGAAAAGCAACAATGTTTTTCAAATATACATGCAGATTTTTTATCCTGTTTGTACAAAACCAGCTCCGGGGTAAGTCATTATAATGAAATCGGTATTTCAATGTTTGTAAAGGAAAGAATCGAGCGTATCGGCAAATACCCCCATTTAGCCACTACAAAGTACGCAAGCACCATACTTTTAAAACTCGAAGTTCTCCATGAAAAGTTTAAAAAAGAAAATCCAGTTATTCCGGTAGCTACTATGCACGGTGACTTTACTCCATGGAACTGCATACTATCTGGAAAAGAATTAAGTGTTTATGATTGGGAATTGGCTGCAGTAGAACACCCAAAACTATTTGATCTTTTCCATTATGTTATACAATCACAGGTATTTACAAAAAATGCTGATTGCCAGCAAATAGAGATAGCATTGAAGGAAGCACTCGAGCTTTCAGGTAGTTTATCTTTAATCTCCCATTACAAAATTGACATAGCTCAACATTTCCAACTATACTTATTACTAAATGCCAGTTATTATTTAGATCTGTACCTGGAACAACAAAATTTGCACAAAGAAGCCTTCCTACTATTTAAGGTGTGGAATTATTTCCTTTCTCAAGAACAAGGAGCAAACGATTCGCAACAATTGAGGAATAACTTCATTAGAGAATTTTTTCTTTTCCTTGCTCCTCACGAGTATTCAGTATTGAAAATTGCTGGAAAACCTATTGCATCACTCTCTTACGAATCAGATATCGACATATTAATAAAGAAAAGCGACAAAGAAGAAATTCTTAAATGGATATATACTTACTCTGATATTCAAAAGATAAAGTGCATAAAGAAGTCCTTCATGACAACTGTACAAATCTTTTTTTTAGATACAAGCTTCCTTAGCGTTGATCTTTTACATGATTTTCACAGAAAGGATATTTGTTATATAAATAAATATATTCTACTGAGCGGAATTATAAAAGAGAATGGAATAAAGATACTTCCACCCGCTTATGACTACCTATATATTTTCCTTTTTTATCAAATTAACAATTCATCTGTACCCGAAAAATACACGGGCCATTTTAAAAATTTAATGGAGGCAGATGAAAAAATGATTCTCGACACACTAAAAACAAATAGCGGCATTACAGCGAAAAGACTAGAAGAAACTTTTGCTTTTACACCCGAAATAAAAAACCAAATAATTGCTCATTTGAAGACACTATCCTCCAATGGTCCAATTAAACGGTTATTCAGATTTTTTGAATACCAGATGAACGTATTAAAGGATCTTTTACGCAACAAGGGGTTTGTACTTACTTTCAGTGGGGTAGATGGAGCAGGAAAATCAACAATACTCTTTGAAGTAAAAGAGATGCTGCAGAAAAAATATCGCATGAAGGTTGTTATTATAAGGCATCGCCCCAGTCTTTTACCAATAATTAGTGCGTGGAAATATGGAAAGGAAGAAGCTGATAAAAGATGTGTAGAATCATTGCCACGCCAGGGCAAGAACAAAAACGTATTATCGTCTCTGGCCAGATTCGCTTATTACTATTCAGATTATCTTTTGGGCCAGGTAATAATCTATTTTAAATATACTTTAAGAGGCTATGTTGTTTTATATGATAGGTATTATTTCGATTTTATTGTTGATAGCAAAAGAAGTAATATTTCCTTAAATAAAGGGGTAATCAAAAAACTTTATCGTTTTGTTTTTAAACCCCAACTGAATATTTTTCTCTACGCGAAACCTGAAATAATTCTACAGAGAAAAAAAGAGTTATCAGCTAGTGATATCACATCTCTTACGAGTGAATATAAGCATTTGTTTAATGAATTAGGAACTCCACCACAATATATGTGCATAGAAAATATAGAAAAAGCAAAAACTATTTTCAAAATCGAACATGCAGTAATACAACTTCAATAACCCTAATAAAATCGATATGAAAACTATATTAGCTTCCGTTTATGCGGTAAATCCCTTCAAAGGTTCTGAAGATGGTACGGGTTGGAATCTTATTCTTCAAATAGCTAGATTCAACAAAGTTATTGCTATAACAAGAGAAAATAACCGCCCCCATATTGAGAGATATTTGCAAGAAAATGATGTTCCGGAAATATCAAATATTCATTTCGAATATTATGATCTTCCTTATTGGGCTCGGTTTTGGAAACGTGGTAACAAGGGGGCTTTGTTATACTATTATTTATGGCAATTCTTTTTACCTAGGTTCGTCAGAAAGCAAAAATTACAATTCGATATAGTACACAATTTGAATTTCCACAATGACTGGACGCCTTCAATGCTTTGGAAATTTAAAAAACCATTTGTTTGGGGCCCAGTAGGCCACCACCCACAAATTCCAAAAGAGTATATTCTGCCCGTTTATGGAACCAAAAAATGGCTATTAGATAGTCTTCGTTGGCAAGCAAAAAAATTCTTTTGGAATATAGATCCATTATTGTCAATAACTAAGAAAAAAGCAGATTATATACTTGCCATTAATTCGGATGTAAATAAAAAATTACATGTTACTAAATCAAAATTGGTGCTAATGCCTGCAGTAGCCACTAATGACATGTTACAAGTGAATATTCAATCAGCCCAATTCAAAATAATTTCTGTAGGTCGTTTTGTAGCCTTAAAAGGGTTTGATGTAACAATTAAATCTTTTGCGAATTTCTATCATCAGCTACCTGTAGAGAAAAAAAGTGCCGTAAAACTTGTACTAGTGGGAAATGGCCCAGAGCTTCCCTTCTTGAAGAAGCTAATAGAATCATTAGGTATTAAAGATGCGGTAGAAATAATTCTTTGGGTAGAGAGAGAAGAAATGAACCGACTATACTCAGAAGCCAGTTTGTTCTTTTTTCCATCTCATGAAGGGGAAAAAAATATATGAGACTATTTCCTAAGAAAATAATTTTTGTTCATTTACTGAATGATTATAGTGGAAGTCCACTTGTATTGTCGCAGGTCATTAATTCTCTGTCTGAGGAAGAATATGAAAAGATTCTTTTTACTTCTACCTCTTCAAACAGTGGCTTTCTTAGTAATCTTAATGGAGTAGAAACAAAAACATTTTGGTATAGCTGGTCATCCAACCCCTGGTGGAGGCTTATTACCTATTCCATCAGTCAGTCAATTCTCTTTTTTAGACTTCTTTCATACTGGAGAAAAGATGTTGTTATATACGTCAATACACTTTTGCCATTTGGCGCTGCGCTAGCAGGAAAGTTTATGGGCAAAAAAGTAATATATCATGTCCACGAAACAAGCATGAAACCACCTTTACTAAAAAAATTCTTACGATTTGTAGCAAATTCAACTGCTAACGGGATACTTCATGTATCAAATTATCTTGCTCAAAAGGAAAATTTCCCTGGCACTAAAAATAAAGTGCTCTATAATACTCTTTCTCATGAATGCATTCTAGAATCCCAAAAATATTTACGGGAAGCCATTCCAAAAGACAGCTTTCGGGTATTAATGTTATGTTCATTAAAAAAGTATAAAGGGGTGGATGATTTTTTTATGCTAGCTCACCAAATGCCATCTGTAAATTTCGAGTTGGTATTAAATGCCACTGAAGAAGAAGTTTCCGAATATGTTTCAATCGCTGGAAAACCAGCAAATTTGGAAGTACACTCCTTTCAAAAGAATGTACATCCCTTTACCAAAAGAGTTCTTTGGTTCTTAACTTATCTCACCCAGATCAATGGATAGAAACGTTTGGAATGACTGCACTCGAAGCAATGTATTATAAACTTCCGGTGATTGTGCCAACCGTTGGAGGTATTGCTGAAATAGTTGAAAATGGTTACAACGGGTTCCATTTAGATTATAGGTCACTAAATGAAATGCAAGAAAAAATTGAAGAGCTGGTAATAAATAAGAGTCTTTACAATACCCTGTCAGAAAACGCATTTAAGTATGCACAAAAATTTAACGAATCGGAATACAGGGAAAATCTTAATGGGCTTGTAAGGGAATTTATTCAAAATTCTGATCCTGTACAGAAATCAATACTACTACGATGAAAAAGGAAAACACTTCTAAAAAAACAATAGCTATTATTGGTACAGTTGGGATACCCGCAAAATATGGTGGTTTTGAAACGTTGGCAGAACACCTGGTAAGGCATCTTACAGAAGAATACAACGTAATAGTATATTGTACAAGTAAAAAGTATCCTAAAGAGCAAAGGGTTAAAGAATACCTTGGTGCTAAACTTGTTTATCTGCCAATTGATGCAAATGGCATTCAAAGTATCTTATATGATTGCCTTTCAATCTTTCATGCTATCTTTTTTGCGGACGCCTTACTAGTATTGGGTGTTTCAGGTGGAATAATGTTGCCGTTTGTAAGATGGTTTACCAATAGGCGCCTCATAGTTTCAATTGATGGTATAGAATGGAAAAGAGCAAAGTGGATTAGGCCTGCTAAATGGTATTTATGGTGGGCAAGAAGATTGCTGTAAAATATTCACATGCAGATATCTCAGATAATGAATCGATTCAAGATTATACAGCGTATCGATATAAGACATTAAGCCATATTATTGAATATGGAGCAGATCATACTATGAAGGTTCAACCTACGGAAGACCATTACTCTATGTATCCCTTTTTGAAAAAACCATATGCCTTTAAAGTTTGTCGAATTGAACCCGAAAACAATATTCATACAGTATTAAGCATTCAGCACTACTTCAAAATTCCTCTTATCATGATAGGTAATTGGAATAACAGTGAATATGGCAGACATCTAAAAGAAAACTTATGGCAAACATCCCAACATTATACTTCTAGATCCCATATGATCAAGGCAAACTAGATCTTATAAGAAGTAATGCCGCATTATATGTTCATGGACATAGTGCTGGTGGCACCAATCCTTCACTGGTAGAGGCAATGTACCTTGGATTACCCTTGATAGCTTTTCATGTATCATACAACAAGACAACTACAGAAAATAAAGCTTGGTATTTTCATGATGAAATTGAACTTACTACTATTATAGAAAATTGTAATTCGGATTCGCTAAAAATGAATGCCAGCTTGATGAAGGAAATAGCCGATCGGAGATATACATGGAAAATTATCTCTAGTAAATATAGGTTCCTCATACAGCAGGTTTTTGCTTCAAAAGAAAAAGTTACGGTATCCCCAATAAGAAACGACTTAAAAGAAAAGGAATTGGTCGAAATGGAACTGGGTCATCTTGCATATCCTACAATGTTTTAAGAAAAAAGATAATCATGAAACCTCTTACATACGATATACTGATTAGTTTTAGCTGTAGTACAATTATCAGTCTTCTTTTGATTCCACAGATAATTCGATTTAGCAAAAAATTTAACCTGGTTGACAAACCGGATGAGCGGAAAGTGCATATTATCCCAATAGCAAGGCTAGCAGGGATAGCGATATTTTTTGCTTCACTATTCGGTGTACTCTTTAGCAATTATGGAAGAGCAGCCATTAGTGATTTGCCGATATATTTCTCAGCGGTTGCCGGAATGTTTTTATTGGGCATTTGGGATGACTTAAAAAACATCAGCGCAAAACTTCGCTTCTTGCTTCAAATTGGTATTTCTCTTTCAATAGCATTCTCTGGTATAAGATTAACATCTTTGCACGGAATTCTTGGCATCCAAGAGCTGTCCATTTTTTGGCAATACCTCGTTAGTGTTCTTATTATAGTTGGTGTAACAAATGCATTCAATTTGATTGATGGTATTGACGGTCTGGCAGGTGGTTTGGCCCTAATTAGTATTGTAGCCCTGGCAATTGTAGCCTATTTGTTAGATTTTAATTCTTTACTAATCGTATATATAGCACTAGCTGGCGCTTTGATTGGATTTCTGTATTACAACTTTAGTCCTGCTAAAATATTTATGGGAGATGGTGGATCTGTTATGCTTGGCTTTTTTATCAGTAGCTCAGGAATACTTCTTATTGAAACATCTCTTTTACATCCAGGAAAAGTAGAACCATCAAGAGTGGCATTAATAGTTACGGCCTTATTAATTATCCCTGTATTTGATACTGTTCGGGTATTTATGGGAAGGATGTTTAAGGGAATCTCGCCATTCAAGGCTGACAAAACACATATACATCATTTATTCTTGATAGCTGGATTAAACCACCGTAAAACTTGTTATTTCCTGTATTCATTCGCCTTTTTACTTCTAATTATTTCCTTCTTTGCTCCCATTCATACATATATCTCAATTACCATTTTTTTGATGGTGTTTTTATTCAATATTATAACTGAAATACTACGGATAAATCAAGGAGTCGAGAAATGGTTGAAAATAATTCATAAAATGGAAAAAGGAGAGGTGCTTTAATTTTAATCAAACTGAATGACTAAGTAGCAGACTTCTTTAATGGACTCCTAATACAAACTGGCTAATTATGAAAGAACAAAGAATAATGTTTGTTATAAGGAGTGTTCCCCTTCATTAATATTTCTGACTTCAGTATTTGCTTGGTTTCAAAAAAAGTAAATGCTTTTCTTAAGGTAAATTCTGCCTTGTCTCATTTAGACCAACATCCTAACTTCGTCTTCTAATATTATAGAAGATCTGATTGCTCTTGATATTTTAATGATTTAAATATCAGATTCAAAGGCCAAATCCTAAATTCATGCAATCTACTTCAAACATAGAGTACATATACGGTTTCAACTAGATAGTTGCCAATTTTCTTCTTAATAAGACAATCTATGTATATACAAGCACTTCGTTAGATGTCTTAGAAGGTTGGAGACTTTATGCAATTTCAATCCTTTATAGGTCAGCTAAAAGAAGAATTCTTGTAACTAAGACTCAGCTACTAAGTAGAACTCATTAGATTTCACCCAAACTCAAGCTAATTAAAGTGCTTATAATGCAATAGTAACTACCGAAAAATCGTTTTTATTAATATTGAATCTTGCCCTCTTTATTTCAAAATGGTACTATGTCAAACCAAAAATCCTTGAAATTTTTCCTTGTTGATGATGACGTATTTTGTCTCAACCTTTATCAGCAATTTCTTGAAAAACTGGGGTATTCGGAAATAGAATGCTTTAATAGAGGTAAAGACTGTATTGATAATTTGCAAAATCGCCCCGATATTATTTTTCTTGATTATAGCATGGATGAAATGAATGGCATTGAAGTGCTTCAAGCTATCAAATTATTTGATGAGTCCATCACTGTCATATTCATTTCGGGACAAGAAAATGTTGAAGTGGCTGTAGCCGCACTTAAATATGGCGCCTACGATTATATTGTAAAATCAAAAATCACTCCTTCCTTACTTCAATCTATAATTGATCGTTTAGTTTTCTGATAAAGAAGTCGTTACAAAACCTATCAAAAATCTCTCTTTGGAAAAGTAGAGCAGCTTTAGGTATTTAACCCACATTTTATATTTTGTACTTTATTTACTCAAAGAAAAGACCCGGATAGTATCCGGGTCTGCCCTATATAATCGATTTCTAATCCATTTACTTAGTAAGAGTTCATCACTAACTGATACTAGATCTGGTGTCACTTAATTCTGCGTCTATATTGCTGATTTTGAAATTGCTATTATACACCTGCTTCTTTTAAAATCTTTTCATAGACCTGACATTTCAGCTATCCCGACAAAAGGTTCGGGCTTTCAATTTCTTATTGTACAATCAGGCGCTGTGTCATTCTATATAACTTGTTTTTTACATTCAGAATATATACTCCCTTGGTAATTACCGTTTCAAGTGGTATTGTATTTATCCCACCAGCAGTGCTGTTGATGGTACCTTTTTGCACTAATTGACCTGCTGCATTATGAATAGAATAATCATATTCTCCAGTGTAAATTCCAGTGGCAGCTATATAAATATTCTGATGTACAGGGTTATTTAGTACGTAGAAGGATGATTCGCTTGTAGCATTTTCAGTAACTGCCTTAACAGTAGAAAATGCCACCTGACCATTAGGATAGATACTCTTTATTCTGTACCAGGCAGTTCCTGATAATGCTTTATAATCATCAAAATGATATTTGTTTTGTGTTAAATTCTGTAATGCTTGTATACTTCCAATACCATAAAAATCCTTTTCATTTTCGCTTCTTTCTACCTCGTATGATTTAGTTCCATTCTCATTACCAGCTACCCATTCCAGACTTGTAAACCCTTGTTTTCTCTGTGCAGTAAACGAAAGTAAACGCTGTGCAACAAACCAGTCTAAACTACCGAATGTGAAAAATCCAAATGAATTGACCGTACCGGAGGTTATTGAACCCGTATTATATATATCACCTGTTGCAGATCCCCCTCTATCAGTCCATAGGGTCGCTGCATAATTCACTACTCTTATTTCTGTTAAAGGATATCGGGGGAAAATAACTTTGTTATTATCCCAATTAAGATTGATCTGAGCAGTACCTCCACTGATTTGTGGTATATCCCAATACTCATTGTTATCTGCCAACAATATAGGTGCTAAAA
>JADKJI010000026.1 GCA_016721085.1 Chitinophagaceae bacterium
AATTTGTGTAAAAAGTGGGTCGTTTTTGCAATCCTTAAATATCTTGTTCCTTTAATAAAATATATGTCTTTACTAAATCATAATTGTATCATTAAATTTAATATTTCGCACACGATCTAATTTATCTTTGTATTTTGTTTCAATATCTTTAATATAATACGTTCTAAACATTCTCCGTAATTTATCCATGGAATATACCTTAGCCATCTTTTGGGAATAAGTAATATCGGATCCTTGGTTATAGGATTAACTGGCAGATAAGTTTCTTCCTTTATAATAACAAAACTTTTGCAATCAAAATGTTTATTGAGCATTTTTCTATTGGTATCGACGTTTTTTGCATTGATCAATTGTATAGTCGATCAGAAATGATTTATTAATGAGCAGGTAATATCACCTTATTCGGTCTTTTGAAATGTTGTCCAATAAATAATTGTATTTCAAAATGTTAAAAGCCTTGTTGATTTATTTGTGGTATAGATTTAAAGAGTGAAGGATTTCGTAGTTTTTTGTTTTCACCTATTTTCCTTGCTTTTTACCTGAATTTCTAAAACAGCCATCTCATTACACTTGTGATATCAACTAATATGTTAGTAGCTTTTTTTCTTCCCCACGAACAAAACACTTATATTTCCTAAGCGGTTGAAAGAATTTACTACGTGCATGTGTAAGGAATTGTCTTGTTGTGATGGTATCTTCCAAAGTAAAAAGGGATCTACAAATAGTGGGATATCTTCATCAAGAAAAGGTATTGCGAAATCAATCTCTTCTTTAGAAATGGAAGATTAAAATAGTCGTTTAGAAGGGGTCTAACGATAGCCATAGGTGCTAAACTTTATTAAAGTGAAATACCTAAAGATTATATATGATACTTTTAAGTCATAATGATTTTAAACGAAGAATTGTTTAAACCATAGTTAAACTAGCCCAAAAAAAAAAAGGTTCCAGTATTACTGAAACCTTTCGAAAGTGGGAGTTGACGGGTTCGAACCGCCGACCCTCTGCTTGTAAGGCAGATGCTCTGAACCAGCTGAGCTAAACTCCCTTTTTTTATTGGGAGTGCAAAGATAAGGTTTGAAGGTTTTTGCCCAAATTTTTTTTCAATCTTTATTTCATTTATTTCTATGGTTCGCAAGGGGTTTAGTCCTGAACTTTCACATATACGAATCATAAACAGGCCTTATATCTTGCCAAAGCCTCCTAAAAAGGCTAATTTTACCAAAATTCTCCAGCCCATGATAAAGTCGTTCGACAAGGCGAATCCAGCGGAAAAAATGATGGAAGATGTGGATGTTCTCACCGAACATGAGGAACCCTGTAGCCTTATAGTATGGAACGATGAAGTCAATAGCTTCGAATGGGTTATTGAAACCCTTATGGAAGTCTGCGGCCACTCGGCAGAACAAGCAGAACAATGCGCCTATATCATTCACTTCAGAGGTAAATATGCTGTAAAATTCGGAAGCTACGACGATCTTAAACCCCAGTGCGATGCAATTACGGATAGGGGGATTGGGGCGACGATTGAGGTAACGGTGTGAGTCGGGAAGACGGAAAGTCGGAAAGACCGGAAGGAAATACAAGTCGGAAGTCTTGAGTCAGGAGTCTGGAGCCAGATTAGTAAAAATCCGGATGTGTACAACCAACCCCGAAGGAGGTGAATAATCGTATCTCTGGGTGGTAATCCGGGACGAGAAGTCTGAAGTCAAGAGTCGGGACTTCTGTAGTAAAATGTATTCGTCGCGAAGCGACCCTTTGCCCCTTAAATTATACTCAGGCTCTCACTCATTAATATGAATTCCTTTGCGCCTTTGCGTGAAAAAAAAACTCAGAGCAAGGCAATCACCTCCCTGAAATCAGGCTCTTTCACCACAAAATCAGCAGCTGCTTCCACCTGAATATTATTTGGACAAAAGGCTATTCCGACTCCTGCATTTTTCAGGCTGCAGATATCGTTTTCTCCATCACCAATTACCAGGGTATTATTTACATCAACACTAAACCGCTGGCATATCTGGCTTAATGCATTCATCTTACAATACTCGTGTTCGCATTCGCTATTGTTGTCTTGTAGGAAGATGGAAGGTATCCTTACTTCTCCCGAACAGACATCATTTATAAGCTCAAGTTCGTTTGCAATGGTGAAATCAAATCCATACTTATTCTGGAGTTGCTGGGTTATGCAATCATAACTATCGCTGATGATTCCAATTATATAGCCTTTTTTCGTAATACTTTCATTAACTCTTCGAGATGTTTTGTTACAGGAATACTCGTAGCAAGAGATAATTCATTCTTTGTTTTACCAGAGAATAGTTTGGCGATTTTTTTAGTACGTACAAAAGGGTTCCTGTTATTCGATACTACTTCCACTAACTCTTCCATGAACCCAAAGGATTCCGCCGCCGTAATTAGGAAACTCTTTCGTAAGATGGTATTATCCATGTCCAGAATGGCTATCTTTTGTTTTGTTATAGCCATTTCCAGAAGTGACTGGTCGAGTTCTTCTCTCTTGCTTATGTTTGTTTTTACTTCACTATGTCCCAAATGCACCCATCCAACCGTTTTTTTCATGATGGTTTTTGCCACTTCCCGACTCATCCTGCCGAGTTGTTTTAATTCCTGCAGTCGGTTTTCGATGAAGCCGATATTGACTTCCATAATCCTGGCTCCCAGATTATACATATCCATCAATATCCCTATATCCACTCCATAGCCCTCTTCGAATTCTGTCTTTTCGAAATAACTTTTTCTTCCAGCAATCATTCCACTTAATGGCTGCTGGAAATCTGGAAAACCAGGATGTAAAAGGGATAAGAGTGGTTTGGCAACGAGTTCTGTAACTCTGCCTGCCTGACGCACAAAAAAAGATTTTACAAAATCAGCTTCCCCCTTTAATATAGGAGTTGTGAGAAGTTCAATAACATTTTTGGGATAGGTGACTATATCGGCGTCGAGGAAAGCTAAAATTTCATTACGGGCAGCTGCAACTCCTTCTTTCATTGAAATGCCCTTACCTAATTGTGTACTTGTAATTACACTGGCACCTTCTTTCCGGGCTTCATGAATGGTGTTGTCGATAGATCGGTCATCTACAACAATGACCTCAGATACATTGGGGGATTGCTTTGCCAAACGAACTACGCTGGCTACTGTCTTTTCTTCATTCAGTGCTGGTATGATGACTGTAATCATGATAGTTTTTTTTCTATTTATGAAATGCAGGCATTTGCCAAGATCCTGATAGGGAAGCAGACTTGTTTACAAATGTAAATACAAAGTGGATGCCGGGAATGAACTTTTATGTTAAGAGTTATCCAGATTTTGGTAAGGGTTTGATAGTCAGGAAAGCGGGAAGTCAGGAGGGACGATTTTTTTTCACCGCAGAGACGCGGAGGCGCAGAGGAGCGCCCTTCTGCGCCTCCGCGTCTCTGCGGTGAAATATCATACGAAGCAAAATGTAAAAATTAATAGATATGCTAAACACAAGAACTTTAAACTATGAAACCTTAAACCTTTAAACATCTAGAAGTCTTCCAGCCTCTATCTTAATCAACCTGTTTATACAAGAAGGAATCTGTGCGGCATAATGACTCACATAAAGTAAAGTGGTGTCATTATGTTCGCATATCTGATCTACCAAGCCATTAAAGAATAAAGTCTGGTTATTATCCAATCCCTGACAGGGCTCATCAAGAACAAGAAGCGGTGGATTCTTGATAAGCGCCCTTCCCAATAATGCCATCTGACGCTGTCCTAAGGATAGTTGATGTAAGGGAATATGGGCCACTTTTTCTAAATGAAGAATGCGCAACCATTCATTCACCTGCTCTTCCTGTTCATCACTGAGTCGCCTGAATAATCCAACCGTATCGAATAGTCCAGAGCCGATAACTTCCAGACAAGTTGAAACTAAAGGGAAGAACAAATGCAGTTCGGGAGAAACATACCCAAGCTTTTTCTTGATATCCCAGATGCTTTCCCCACTGCCCCTTTTCTTGTCGAAAAGATAAATGTCGTTGGCATAGGCCTGGGGATTATCTGCTGTGATCAGACTTAACAAGGTAGATTTACCAGCACCATTCGGTCCACTCAAACAGCATTTCTCACCACGTTGTATAATTAGGTTAATTCCATCCAGAATCCGATTCCCGCCATATTCTATCTGTACATTCCGAAGTTCAACTGCGTTTTCAAAAGCTGGACCATTGTATTTTTTTAGATGGGCCAGGAGGGAAGTGGGGAGAGTATTAAGGGTATCTTTTGTTTCATGCTTAAGGAAATAATCCGCCTTCTGTCCATTAAAAGCTAACCGTCCGCCTTCTAATAAAGTGATATGTGTTATACAATCTGGCACCTCATCAATAGTTCCAATAACTATCAACTGAATCCCTGATTCACTCAATTGCTTTAATATAGAATGAAGGAGTCTTCTTCCATCCACATCCAGTCCGGTAAAAGGGGCATCGAGGATAAGGAGAGTTGGCTCCAGTAAAAGGGCTTTTACCAATTGAAGCCGTTTATTCTCTCCGTTCGACAATTGGAGGATGGGCTTCTGGACCATTCCTTCCAGATGCAGTAAGGTCAGATACTCCCTCGTTTTGATAGGTTCCGCCTCTAATTGGGTGGCCAATTCTTCTTCAATAGTCAGGGAGTCTTCGGCATCCTGAGATTGGAAACGTTGCTGATAATAGAAGTCGCTGGTATGTGATCGGTTCTTGAAATGGTGTTGCTGAGGTATATAATGGACCCGGCTTCCTGCCGGAAAACTGGCAGTGCCGGAATGGAAAACCGAACCGGTAAAAACCTTGGCAAGGGTTGTTTTGCCACTGCCCGAAGCTCCGGTCAATAACCATTGCTCTCCCGGTTTGAGGGTCCAGTCGAGGGGGTGGAGGAGGGGCTGTCCAGCCAGTTGGACAGCTACATTTTTGAGGTCAATATTTGGTGACTCCATCAGTTTCTATAATTTAAATCCATTCACTCCTGGCTTCTTTTTGGCGGCCGACATGGCAACGGTTTGGGTGATTCTTGCGGTCCTTGTCTCCGGTCTTTTGGCGCTATCAATCCAGGAAAGGAACTGCTTTTTACAACTTGGAGAGAATGCCCTAAAGTTGATCAGGGCCTCTTTGTTCTTCTTCAAAGCCTTCTCTAAATCGGCCGGAATAACACCGGTTTTGACCTGAAGATTGCTGGCGCTCAATTTTTCCCATGACCCATCAGCTTTGGCTCTTTCTATCTTTTCGAGTCCTACAGGTGTCATTAATTTTTTATCAATTAACTCTTGTACTCTTTTAATATTCAGCTCACTCCACACACTTTTTGGTCTTCTGGGACTGAATTTTAGCGCTGAACGGTGTTCATCGATCTTTTTGGGCAAACTATCTATCCATCCGAAGCATAAAGCTTCTTCAACTGCCTCATCATAAGTGACTCTGGGCTTGCCACTTTCTTTTTTATAGAAGGTGAACCAGACACCCGGCAATTTGTCATGGTGCTCTTCCAGCCATTGGCGCCAGGCTTTTCTGGTTTTTGGATGGAAGCTTTTTAGGTTGGTTTTCTTTTCCATATTTTGTTTCTATCATCCCCGGGTTATCACCCGGGGTCATTATTATTCAACCCCTTCGGGGTTGGTCGTGCACTTTCGGATTTTTACTTTTCTGGCTTCAGACATTTCGCCCCGGGTTATCACCCGGGGATACGATGATTCAACCCCTTCGGGGTTGGTTGTATACATCCGGATTTTTTCATTTCAGACTCCAGACTCTTGACTCGCGACTCCTGACTTGTATTTACTTCCGGTTTCTATCATCCCCGGGTTATCACCCGGGGGTCATTATTATTCAACCCCTTCGGGGTTGGTCGCAGACTTCCGGGTTTCTACTTTTCTTACTTCAGACTACTGACTCACGACTCCTGACTTGTATTTACTTCCGGCTTCTATCATCCCCGGGTTATCACCCGGGGATACGATGATTCAACCCCTTCGGGGTTGGTCGCAGACTTCCGGGTTTCTACTTTTCTGACTTCAGACTACTGACTCACGACTCCCGACTTGTATTCACTTTCGGTCTTCCTGTCTTTCGGACTTCCGGACTACTCCCCCCTAAAACTTATCCTCCTTTATCGCATACAACACAAACCCCTTCAACAGATAATTCGACAGCACTGTTTGGGCTGTTAGTGAAATTTTCATTTCAGGTACTGTTTCGTTGGCGGTCATGTTGAGGTAGGCCATGGCTTGGGCGCAGCCAATAAAAGTTATTCCCTTTTTTGATAGGTTTTGGATCAGCTCGATATTGGGGTTTTCGAAATTGTATTTTTTCTGGTAGTATTCATTTTTATAAAAGCTGAAGAGCCCTGGAGCATGAACCACAACCACCATTTCCAGATTCTTTTCTGGAATACCTGAAGCTATGTGAAGATTAATTATCCGGCAAACTTCAGTAAGGCCATGGTTGATGTCTTTTTGTTGGCGAAGCCTATTGAAAATGGTGATTTCAAAAAGCAGCTTGTATTTCATATTCGGGTCGGGCTTGAAATCGGGATTGTTTACCGGAACTACTCCAGAATTTTTGCCTCCGTTTATAAAAGGGTAAATCATGCTTGCTTCCAGTTTAGCTATCCTGATGGAATCTGCTTTTGCTTTCTGTGCAGGCGTTTGAGTGCTGTCGGTTGCAGTGGTGCTTTGCGCTTCTGCCTGAATACATAGAAAGAGGACAGCTATGGAGGCGAAAAATCTGAACATATTAGTTTTGGTTTTTGAATGGTGAAAATAGTGTTTTAGCGCATTTCTTTCTTTCAAGACCCATTTTTCCACAACCGTTAATAACTACAAAACCACTAACCCGTAGCTGTTTTGGTATATTTGCCCGTCTTAAAATTTGGAACTCTCCATTTTGAAGGGTTCCTGATGTCCTTTTTTATAATAAGTGATTAATTACCAGAACGTACCAATATCATGGCGAAAGAAAAAGACGAAAAGAACTTATTTGAGTATACCGAAGACAGTATCAAAACCCTTGAATGGCGCGAGCATATCCGCCTTCGTCCGGGTATGTACATCGGTAAACTGGGTGATGGAAGCAGTGCCGACGATGGTATCTATGTACTCCTGAAAGAAGTGGTGGATAACTGCATTGATGAACATACCATGGGGTATGGAAAACATGTTGATGTAACCATCGAAAAAGGAACCGTAACCGTGCGAGATTATGGTCGTGGTATTCCACTCGGCAAGGTGGTTGATGTGGTAAGTAAGATCAATACCGGGGCCAAATATGATAGCAAGGTTTTCCAAAAAGCGGTTGGACTTAATGGTGTGGGTACCAAAGCGGTAAACGCACTTAGTCAATATTTTAAAGTAACTGCTTTCCGCGACGGGAAAGAGAAGACTGCCGAGTTTGAAAAGGGTGTATTGGTTCGTGAAACCAAGGAGATAAAATCGACTGAAGATAACGGTACTCTTG
Organism: Chitinophagaceae bacterium; assembly: GCA_016721085.1. GTDB lineage: Bacteria > Bacteroidota > Bacteroidia > Chitinophagales > Chitinophagaceae > Endoryza. The sequence continues at coordinate 7,467 of JADKJI010000026.1, forward strand.
TAACATTCATCCCCGATGATTCTGTATTCAAGAACTTCCATTATATACACGAATATCTCGACAAGCAGTTCTGGAACTATTGTTACCTGAATGCCGGATTGGTGATCAACTTCAACGAAAAGAAGTACGTCTCCAAAAACGGGTTGCTTGATTTGCTGGAAAGAAATACTAACAAGGATGAACTGCGCTATCCGATCATTCACCTGAAAGGAGATGATATTGAAGTGGCCATCACCCATGAGAACCAATATGGGGAAGAGTACTTCTCTTTTGTAAACGGACAGTTCACCACTCAGGGTGGTACCCATCTGGCAGCTTTCAAGGAAGCCTATGTTAAGACCATCCGCGATTTTTATAAGAAAGACTACGAGGCCACTGATATAAGGGGCAGTATTTGTGCCGCTGTAAGTGTGAGGGTTCAGGAACCTGTTTTTGAAAGTCAGACAAAGACGAAGCTCGGATCTCAGAATGTTTCAGAGGGAGGTCCAAGTATGAAGAACTTTGTGAGCGATTTCCTCGCCCGCGATCTCGATCTCTTTCTTCATAAAAACCCAGCCGCGAGGTAAGCCTTTGAACTGTTATGGTCTCACCAAAAAAGTGGTTTATGAAAACGAAGAGTTCAACCTGTTACAGCATGCCCTGAATATAGAAGAAGCCTATGAAGGACTTCGATATAATAATATAGTGATTGCTACCGATGCCGACGTAGACGGTATGCATATCCGTTTATTATTGATGACCTTCTTTTTGCAGTTCTTCCCCGATCTGGTAAAGAATGGTCACGTGTATGTTTTGGAAACACCACTTTTCAGGGTTCGTAATAAACAAGAGACTATCTACTGTTATGACGAAGGGGAGAAGCAAGCGGCTAGCAAAAAGCTGGGAAGCAAACCAGAGATAACTCGATTCAAAGGATTAGGAGAAATCAGTCCTGATGAATTCGCCCGCTTTATTGGTGACCAGATGCGTCTCCAGCCAGTGATGTTATTACCCGACACCCATATCCAGCAATTGCTCGAATATTATATGGGTAAGAACACCCAGGAGCGTCAGGAATTTATTATTGATAATTTGAAGGTGGAGTTGGATTTGGTGGAGGAGAAGGAAGGCAAGTAAAAAGTAAAAAGTTAGAAGTTTAAGGGTTTAAGGTTTAAGGGTTTAAGGTTCATACATTCGATCAGTCTCTCCGAAATTGAGAACCTTAAACCTCAAACTTTAAACCTTAAACTCAAAACTTACAACTATAAATAGAATCATTCATTTATGATACATATCGTTTTCAATACAGCCGATATCGACGTACTGAAGCAAGCCATGGAGTTGGAAGCTTCGCTGCAAGGAGAGATTTTTGAAATTAAGGATGACTTTGCTGTTGGTCCTTTGTTGAATATAGATACTGAAGAAGGCTGGAAAGCCCGTGAAGATTGGTGGAGGAGTTTGTTGCAGGATTCTCCATACGGCGAGAAGACCGTTGGTAGTTTCGACGATCGTGAAACAGTAAAAAAGATAAAAGAAGTTCTGGATGCGAATCCTGATGAGGAAGCCTGGATATGGATGGGACAGAATCAGCATGATGTAATGGGTTATTATTGGCTCATGCCTCAGTTGAGGGAGTTTCAGGGCAAAGTGATGATTCTCTATCTGAACAACCTTCCATTTATAAATGAAAAGGGACAATTGTTCTATCCATGGGGTATCCATGAAATCCTTCCTAAAGAAGCAGTAAAAGCAAAACGCCTCGCAAGAGCCATCACCTTAAGTGAATATGAAGTGGATCCGGATGAATGGAAAAAATTGAGTGATGAGAATGCGATGGTGAGAACATTGGAAGGTGGTAAGAAGATTGCCAATAAAGATGTTGATTATTATGATTCCGAACTAATGAAGAATATAACCGGCGACTGGCAAAAAGCCTGGAGGGTATTATCAAACACCCTTAACCGCATGAAAGTAAAAACCGGCGATGTATTCATCATGTGGCGGATGAAAGAACTGATAGCTGCCGAAAAAATTGAAGTAACCGGCGAACCTTCAAAAGGATGGAAAGAGTTTGAAGTGAAGTTGAAGGCGGTGAGGCAGATGGAGATAAGTGAGTGAGTCGGGAGTCAGGAGTCGGGAGTCTGGAGTATTAAGTTATGAGTTGTAAGTAATAAGTTAATAAGCAGCCACTACCTCGTGTTCAAATAGTCTTGTAGTGGAGCAGGAACACACTTAAAACTTAATACTTAATACTTACAACTAAATAGGAATACAAAGAATAGTAAATAAGTAACAACTTATGAGTGCAGCAAAGAAGAAAGAGAGTTTTTTTGATAACGAAGCAGGTGTCCAGGGCCAGTACAAAACATGGTTCCTAGATTATGCTTCTTATGTGATATTGGAAAGGGCGGTGCCAGCCATGGAAGATGGATTAAAGCCGGTTCAGCGCCGTATCCTTCATGCCATGAAAGAAATGGATGATGGACGATTTAATAAGGTTGCTAATATTATTGGTCAGGCAATGCAGTACCATCCGCATGGTGATGCCAGTATCGGTGATGCTTTGGTGAATCTGGGACAGAAAGACTTGTTGATTGAAACCCAGGGTAACTGGGGGGATGTTCGTACCGGAATGGAAGCGGCAGCACCCCGTTATATTGAAGCCCGTTTATCAAAGTTCGCTTTGGAAGTGGCTTTCAATGCCAAGACCACCGATTGGCAGTTGAGTTATGATGGCCGTAAGAATGAGCCGGTAACCCTACCGATGAAATTCCCGCTCTTACTCGCTCAGGGAGCTGATGGTATCGCCGTAGGTTTATCAACCAAGATATTACCGCATAACTTTTGCGAACTGATTGAAGCCTCAATCAAATACTTACGTGGAAAGAAATTCGAATTATTCCCCGATTTCCAGACAGGGGGAATGATCGATGTTTCAAACTATAACGAAGGAAAGCGTGGTGGAAAGGTTCGTGTAAGAGCTAGAATCGAAGAGCTTGATAAGAAAACATTGGTGATTCGTGATGTTCCTTATAGCGTTACCACTACTCAATTGATGGAGTCGATTGTAAAAGCAAACGACCAGGGAAAAATTAAGATCAAGAAAGTAACGGATTATACCGGTGCCGATATTGAAATACATATTGAACTGGCTGCAGGTATTTCCCCCGATATTACAATCGATGCATTGTATGCCTTTACGGATTGTGAAGTGAGTATCTCTCCAAATGCATGCGTAATACTTGACCAGAAACCACAGTTTTTGGGTGTTCAGGAATTATTGAAAGCATCTGCCGATTATGCAAAGGACTTGCTAAAAAGGGAGCTTGAAATAAAATTATCAGAGCTTCAGGAAAAATGGCATTATACTTCTTTGGAAAAAATATTCTTTGAAGAGAAGATATACAAAGAGCTTGAAAAGAAACATGCTACATGGGAAAAGGTTTTGGAGGCTATCGCCGAAGCATTCGTCCCCTTCCGTAAGCAATTGCGCAGGGATATTACCCGTGAAGATATCGTGAAGCTGACTGAGAAACCGGTACGTCGTATCTACAAACTCGATATCGATGAACTCAATACTCAGATCAAAGGCCTCGAAGCTGATATCAAGCAAGTGAAGTTTCATCTGGCCAATCTCACTGATTATGCAGTTGCTTATTACGAAGGACTGCTGAGCAAATACGGAAAAGGAAGAGAACGTAAGACAGAGATAAAACCATTTGAAGCTATCCAGGCAAAACAAGTAGCGATTGCAAATGCTAAGCTCTATGTTAACCGTGAAGATGGATTTGTGGGTACGGGATTGAAGAAAGATGAATTCGTAGTGGATTGCTCAAATCTGGACGATATTATCGTATTCACCCGAAGAGGATTGATGAAAGTTGTTAAGGTAAGCGAGAAGTCATATATAGGGAAGGATATCATTCATGTGGCAATATTCCAGAAGAATGATGAACGTACTACCTATAATATGATCTATGCTGATGGAAAAGGAGGAATGAGCTATGCCAAGCGCTTTAATGTTACAGGTATCACACGTGAGAAGGAGTATGATCTAACCAAAGGCGATGAAAAGAGCAAAGTGAATTACTTTACTGTAAATCCAAATGGTGAAGCGGAAGTAGTGAAGATTGTATTAAGCCCGAATTGCACAGCCCGTATCAAAGAATTCGATTTCTATTTCGAAGAGCTTGAGATTAAAGGAAGGAATAGCCAGGGTAACCAGGTGACAAAGTATCCTATCAAATCGGTTAAGTTAAAAGAAGCTGGTCGCTCTACTTTAAGTAACCGTAAGCTTTGGTATGATGACCAGTTCGGTCGTTTGAATACTGAAAGCAAGGGACTGTATCTGGGAGGTTTTGAAGCCGAGGATCTGATCATCGTTTTCTATAATGATGGAACTTATGAAATAACGGATCAGGAACTGACACAGAAAATTGATTCAGAGAAATTGAAATTGATTGAGAAGTTCAATCCCGAGAAATTAGTTTCAGCTATTTATTTTGATAAGAAGAGCTTGCAGTTTAATGTGAAACGTTTCAAGATTGAAACCACTACATTAAAGAACAAATTCACTTTCATCAAAGAAGGTGAAGGCAACTATCTGGAAGCAGTTACTACTGCCGATGAACCGATATTGGCAGTACAACAGGGTAGGGGTGACCAGATAAGAAAAGGAAAATTCAAGATCGCCAAAGTAGTTGAAGTGATGGGATGGAAAGCCGTAGGAGCGAAATTGCTGGATTATAGTAAGAGTATTAAAATGGAATGGGAGGTTAAGAAGGGTGACCAGCAACAACCGGAACTCTTTGAATAATTCAAATAAAAAAGCCTGATTGTAAAATCAGGCTTTTCTTTTATACGAATACTCGTTTTCCTATAGCGGTATAGCTCTCCCTGAAGTCTTTAGGCGACAGGTTTTTTTTCTTCTTGAATATCCTGTTAAAATTGGAAATATTATTAAAGCCGCAGTGATAGGCAATTTCTGCTACTGAATGATTAGTGTCTATGAGCATTCTCGAAGCATGACCAATACGGCTTTCATTCACGCAATCAACAAATGAAACGCCTGTTCTGGCCTTAAAGAAACGACTGAATGCCGACTCAGTCATATTAGCCAGTTTAGAAACCTCACTCAGCTTTATGGGCTTATCAAAATTCTGGTTTATATACTCTATGGTACGCTGTACCCTTCTGCTGCTATGATAAATAGTATCATTACTATTAAAGGAAGCATCTGACAAAGTCCTCATATTCCTTGAAATTGAAAGATCGTGGAGGATAGACATCAACTCCAGTACAGAATCGAATCCATGCTTTTTGTCGAGCCCGGTGATCCGCTCTTCCAGTTGCATTGTTGTTTCCCTTGAAAACAGGATGCCCCTTACCGATACTTCGAATAATTTTCTAATGAAACTCATTTGGTTTCTGTGTAGAAATTTTTCATCGAACAGGTCTTTATGGAACTGTATAGTGACTTCAAATATCTTATCGCTTTTGCAGTTGTTATTAGTCCATACATGCTGAAGATTCGGTCCCACTAAAACCAACTCCAGGTCATCTATCTCTTCCATATGATCCCCAATCACTCTTTTAACTCCCTTTGCGTTCTTTATAAAGTTGAGTTCGTATTCTTCGTGGTAATGTATGGGATAGTCGAACGTCGATTTGTTACGAGAGAAGATCGTAAAACAATCGGCAGTTGTTACTGGAATGATTTCTTTTAGAATATTCTTGCTCATATGAAAATCCTGAGAGTAATTGTGGTTGGTTAAAATTAGTATGTTTTCTGCATAAATAGTACTACTCTGTTTTTAATAGCAGAAATTGTGTAAAGAGCTGATTATAAATTTTATATGACCAATATCCAGGGTATTGTGCTGCGTATGGGTAGGAAAATATTGAATACTGCAAAAATAGTATTAATTAGGCCGGAGCAGGTAAAGTAGATTTGGTTTATTAGGTACTATTAAGATGTAGGTTGGATGTTGATTGAATGAGTTTATTGTTCTATAAAAGCTACCATGCTACTGCAACGATTGCTGCTTTTGTTCATTTTGAGCCCTCTATTTTGCCAATCGCAGGATAATCCTGTAGACCCACTGGCAACTACTGAAACAAAAGCCCTTTATCATAACCTTAAGCAATCAAGAACAAAAGGATTTCTATTTTGCCATCAGGATGACCTTGCTTATGGTGTCAATTGGAAATATGTTGAAGGAAAAAGTGATTGTAAAACCACAGCTGGTGATTATCCGGGGATTTATGGTTGGGAGTTGGGTCGATTAGAACTTGATCAATCCCAAAATTTAGATGGAGTTCCATTTGAATCTATGCGTCGCTTTATCATCAGGAGTTTCGAAAGTGGTGGCGTAATCACCATCAGTTGGCATCTCAATAATCCATTAACGGGTAAGTCGGCCTGGGATCCAGCACCAGGTACTGTGACCGCTATTCTTCCCGGAGGTTCAAAACATGATGTGTATAAAAGCTGGCTCGATAAGGTGGCTTATTTTCTCAATAGCCTTAAAACAGATAGGGGGGTAATGGTACCTGTTATATTCCGCCCTTTCCATGAATTGAATGGCTCCTGGTTCTGGTGGGGAAAAAATCATTGCAGTCCTGCTGAAATTAAGGCCCTGTATCGGTTTACTGAAACCTATCTGCGAAGTAATAAAAATCTTCATCACCTCCTTTACGCATTCAATACAGATAAATTCTATTCAAAGGAAGAATATTTGGAAAGATATCCGGGCGATGAATGGGTGGATGTTGTTGGATTTGATATCTATCAGCGTACTAACGACCAGCAGGTATTCTTCAAGGAATTCGACACTATGCTTGGGTTGATGGATTCAATAGCAGATGAACATAAGAAGATTCCTGCTCTTACAGAGTTTGGTTATGGAGGATTGCCAGTGGCTAATTGGTGGACGACCACTTTTTCGAATGCGATGGTCAATCATAATATGGCATACGCTTTAGCCTGGAGAAATGCAGGGAAGAAAGAAGGAGGGGAGATGGAATTTTATATTCCATATGAGGGACAGCTTTCAGAAGCTGATTTCAGGAAATTCCATGATACGGGTAAAGGACTATTTCTAAAGCAAGCAGCAAAACTGAATTTATATAGGAAATAAGGGTATCCTGTTTCCTTCAAATAGGTCATAAATAAAAAGAGCGGCCTGCAGTGTCTACTGCGGGCGCCTGCTCTTTTGATTACAAATTGTATCTTGTCTGTACGAATTGATTTGCCATGAGATTAACTGTCTATGATATTGCCATAGTTGTACTGTATCTGATAGCCATGCTGGCTGTCGGATGGTTTCTTCGTAAAAAAGCCCGACAGAATAAGGAAAGCTACCTCATGGGAGGTAAATCCCTTCCCTGGTATATGCTTGGGTTAAGTGATGCCAGTGATATGTTCGATATCAGCGGCACCATGTGGATGGTTACATTGTGTTTTGTGTATGGTATGAAAAGCATCTGGATACCGTGGCTTTGGCCCGTATTTAACCAGGTGATTATGATGATGTTTCTTTCTAAATGGCTGCGTCGTTCAAATTCAAATACTGGAGCCGAATGGTTAGCAACCCGATTCGGTAATAAAGGAGCAGGAGTTAAATCGTCTCCTTAACATTGTTGTTGCATTCGCCCTCTTAAGTTGTTTTGGTTTCCTTGTTTATGGGTTTGTTGGACTAGGTAAATTCCTAGAGATATTCGTTCCATGGGAAATGGTGAAGGATTATGTTCCATTTGCTATTGCTCCTGAATATGTAGGTCATTTTTATGGCATCATCTTCACTCTCTTCGCTATGTTCTATTCTATCCTTGGAGGAATGCATAGCATTGTTTTGGGAGATGTTATCAAGTATTGCATAATGACGGTTGCCTGTATTTCGATAGCTGTCATTGCTATGATTCATTTGCATAAAGATGGCCAGACCTTAGCAGTCCCAGATGGTTGGACGAATCCTTTCTTTGGGTGGAAGCTGGATATGGAATGGAAGAATATAATTCCCGAAGTAAATAAGAAGATTAATGATGATGGTTTCGGACTCTTCGGGATATTCTTTATGATGATGCTTTTTAAGGGATTATTTGCTAGTCTGGCTGGTCCCGCACCCAATTACGATATGCAGAAAGTATTATCAACCCGTTCACCAAAAGAAGCAAGCAAGATGAGTGGATTTGTTTCCATCATCCTGTTGCCCATCCGCTATTCCATGGTGATCGGCTTAACTGTATTGGGTTTACTTTATTACAATCAGATGAACCTTCAGGGAGCTGATGGAGCGGTAGATTTTGAAAAGATATTACCTGCCACCTTCAATAGCTTTTTGCCTGTTGGTATCATGGGGCTTGTTTTGACAGGATTACTTGGCGCTTTTATGGGAACATTCTCAGGAACATTAAACGCTGCCCAGGCATATATTGTAAACGATATTTATTTGAAGTATGTAAATCCAGAAGCTTCTACTAAGAAGATCATAACAGCTAATTATCTTGTAGGGATAGCAGTAGTGACAATAGGGGTGGTTCTGGGATTCTATGCAAAGAATGTAAATAGTGTTTTGCAATGGATTGTAGGAGGATTGTATGGTGGTTATATTGCTGCCAATATGTTCAAATGGTATTGGTGGCGGTTTAATGCCAATGGATTTTTCTGGGGCATGTTAGCTGGTATTTCGGCAGCGCTGATATTCCCTTATATTTTGCCTGATACATTGCCACTATATTATTGGCCATTGCTGTTTGTTATTTCAATAGCTGGTTGTTTAATTGGAACTTATACAGCACCTCCAACGGATGAGAATGTGCTTAAGGGTTTCTATAGTACTGTAAAGCCATGGGGTTTTTGGAAACCTATTCATGAAAAAGTGGTAGCTGAAGACCCTTCATTTCAGCCAAATAAAAGATTTAAGCTGGATATGTTTAATGTAGTACTGGGGATTATTGCACAGTGCTGCTTGACAATCCTGCCGATGTATATCGTACTCTGGCTCAAATTGCCATTATTGATAACTGTTATAATACTGGGTGTAATCATACTTATCTTGAAGAAAACCTGGTGGGATAAATTGGAGAATTAATTTTGATACCTGAAACTAAAGCTATGAACAACTATTTCCAGAAACGACTGGCTACACTGCTGCAGGATTATGAGCAGCTCATCAACAAGCCGAATGCTGCTATTATGACCGATTCGGGAGTGTACGATCGTTACCTTAATCCTGTTTTAACAGCAAGTCATTCGCCTGTATTCTGGCGATATGACCTTAATGAAGAAACAAACCCTTTCTTACTTGAACGCTTTGGCATCAATGCAACATTTAATGCAGGTGCAATAAAACATAATGGTAAATACCTTGTAGTAGCGAGAGTGGAAGGGGTAGACAGAAAATCGTTTTTTGCTATTGCAGAAAGTGATAACGGGATTGATGGATTTCGATTCTGGGATTATCCGATTCAGATGCCTGAAACCGATATACCAGATACCAATATCTATGATATGCGTTTGGTGGCCCATGAAGATGGATGGATTTATGGATTGTTTTGTACGGAGAGAAGGGACGAGAATGCGCCTGTTGCTGACCAGTCAGCTGCTGTAGCTCAATGTGGTATTGCAAGATCAAAAGATCTTGTTTCATGGGAACGATTGCCTGATCTAAAAACACCTTCACCCCAGCAGAGAAATGTTGTTCTCCATCCAGAATTTGTAAATGGTAAATACGCTTTTTATACACGACCACAGGATGGGTTTATTGATGCAGGTAATGGAGGAGGAATAGCCCTTGGTTATGCCGATAGTATGGAAGATCCAGTTGTAGACAAGGAATTCATTATTGATCAGAAAGTGTATCATACGGTTTATGAAGTAAAGAACGGGCAAGGACCAGCACCAATAAAAACAGAGAATGGCTGGTTGCATCTGGCGCATGGAGTTAGGAATACTGCTGCAGGACTGCGTTATGTTCTTTATGTATTTATGACAGATTTGAAAGATCTTACAAAAGTGTTGCATAAACCTTCCGGCTATTTTATAGCTCCGGAAGGTATTGAAAGGGTAGGTGATGTATCAAATGTTGTATTCAGCAATGGCTGGATAGCAGATGATGATGGAAAGGTTTTTATATATTATGCCAGCTCTGATACCAGACTTCACGTTGCTACTACTACTATTGAAAAACTGACTGACTATGTAATCAATACACCGGAAGACGGCTTTAATTCCGCCCATTCGGTTCAGATATTGACACAGATAATTGACAGAAACAAGAAGTTATATGCCGACAAAACGCCACAAGGTTGGGTATGATGCAACTTGCAAATTTTAGAAGTGAAATGTCTGAAGAACTGAAGCTACTACTTCAGTATTGGATGGAACATACCATAGATACTAAATACGGTGGTTTTTTTGGGAAGATTGACGAACAGAATTCAGTACATCCTGATGCGCCAAAAGGTAGTGTGTTGAATAGCCGTATCCTTTGGACCTTTGCTGCTGCATATAACACCACTAAGAATCCCGAATACCTAACAATGGCCGAAAGGGCCTATGATTTTCTTTCCAGCTATTTCATAGATCCGGAATGGGGTGGAGTATATTGGACACTAGATTATTCAAGCAAGCCATTGGATACAAAGAAGCAGGTTTATGCCAGTGCTTTTGCATTGTATGCAATGGCTGAATATTATAGTTGCAGAAAAGATGAATCCGTGAAAGCAAAGGCCATTGCTATGTTTGAAACTATCGAGAAATATAGTTTTGATCCTGTGCATACAGGCTATATAGATGCATTTGCGAGGGACTGGACTGAAATGGAAGATATACGACTCAGTGCAAAAGATGCGAATGAGAAAAAGACAATGAACACCCATCTTCATGTATTGGAAGCCTATACGCAACTCTATAGAATTGCTCCAAGCGAGTTGTTGAATAAAAGATTAAGGCAATTGATTCTTAATTTTTCTGATCATTTCATTGACGAAGGTTCTGGACACCTGCGTTTGTTCTTTGATGAAAACTGGAAGGTAAAGCCCGGACCGATTTCTTACGGTCACGATATCGAAGCTTCCTGGTTATTATTGGAAGCGGCAGAAGTATTGGGTGATAAATTGTTGGTTGAAGTTATTAAAGAGATAGCATTGAATATTGCTGAAGCAGCCATTGAGGGATTGGATAAAGACGGAGGATTATGGTATGAACGTTCTGAACATAGAAATGAATTAATAAAAGAAAAGCACTGGTGGCCACAGGCGGAGGCTATAGTAGGCTTCTTCAATGCCTATCAGATTTCTGGTGATGAATCTTATCTTAAACTATCTATCAATAGTTGGGAATTTATAAGAAAAATATCAAGGACCCTGTATATGGTGAATGGTATTGGGGTGTTGAAGAAGATTATTCGCCAATGAAAAATCAGGATAAGGCGGGTTTATGGAAATGCCCGTATCATAATGGGAGGGCGTGTCTTGAAATCATGAAGAGAGTAGGTGTTCAAGAAGTTCAAGAGGTTCCAAAGGTTCCATAGGTTTCTAGGTGTAGCACCCTAACTAATTATTTTTATCGCTTTTTATTAGATTTTTAACCGCAGAGACGCGGAGACGCAGGGGAACGCTGGTCAATTAGAGTTCCGAACTTTCGAAAAGTTCGGAACTCTAAGCGATCCCCTCTGCGTCTCCGCTATTAAATTTAATTGTCGCGCAGCAACCCTTTGCCCCTTAAATTAAATCCGGGTTGCGTCACATAAAGAAGTATTCCTTTGCGTCTTTGCGTGAAAGATGTTATTGATTTTTCTTAACCTCGCTCTTCTTCCTCTTCAACCTTACCGTAGCATTTTGAGTAAGACTACTGGAAAGATACACTTCATATCGGTTGATGCCATCCGTTACAATCATCAACGCTGTATTTGGGGGGTATTTGCCAAGGTTTTCAGCCAGCATACTTATTTCATTCACTTCTTTTGAACTATCCATTGCCAGATAGATATTCAAAGCCCGTTCCGTAATTCCTTCACGAACCAGTACCGGACTTTTATTAAGGAATACGCTGATGCTATCGCCATCAATATCGCCATTGTCATAAAAACTGATTCTTACTGAGTCACCTTCAATCTCCAGGTCTTTGCTGAATATATTAGTTCTTTTTTCAAACTTTTCAACCAGCTTCTTCTCTGCGTTCTTATTGGGAATATACGGCGTTACTACACCTGAGTTAGCCGGTCCGGCAGTTTGTACAGTAGCATTAGCATTGGCATCAGGATTGGAAACGATATAATCCTGTTCCTGTGGTTTCCAGAATTTCTTTCCTGTAGAAGCATTTGCTAATGCAATATCAGGATCGGTAGCGGCGGGGTCAATCTTCATTACTACCCGTAATTCAGGACAAGTGTATTTATATTTATCATCGCTATAAAAATAACCATTGAGGGTGCTTCCTGCCTGAGCTACCATCAATACCCCAAGGAAATTCATCGGACATTCAATTCCATTTCGGGTATTAGCCTGGTTATGAAGGACAGGTAAGTTTTTTACATGTACTTCACGGCTCTGTTTATCGAAAGTGCCACGAATGAAAAAGCTCTGATAGCTATCTTTAAAATAATACCCAAATATCCCTTCCACTTCATCCCCTTTCTGTCTGAGTACTATTTCAATAAGGTAATTATTGGTACTTGTACCTGTATTCACATCTGCTTTTCCATACCAGGAGCCAGTAACCGTTTGCGAATGGCTGCCCAATACGCTGCAAATAAGTAGGAGGGAGAGGATGATTCGGTGCATATGTGAAGGTAAAAGAAAAAATCAAGCCAGAAAGCAAATTAGAAGATGTGGAAATGTGAAAATGTGGAAATTGAACAGCCGGGATACAAATGAGGAAATTTGAAAGTGTGAATGTGGAACTAGAAAAAAACAAATTATGTATTAATGTGGAAAATATAAAATTTGAAAATAGGACCAATGATTCAATTAATAATTAATTTTCAAAATCTTTCAAATTCTCTTCAGACTTGTATTGGCTGTCTGGCTGTTTCATTTCCAAATTTTCAAATTTTCACATTTCCACATCAAGATTCTCATTTAAGAAACCTCTTCATCTCCCTCTCCGCATCCTTCTTCCTCAACGTATCTCTCTTATCAAAGCTTTTCTTTCCTTTACCCAGACCTATTTCCATTTTTGCTAGGCCTTTATCGTTGAAGAATATTTTTAGGGGCACAAGGGAATAGCCCTTTTCTTTCATTTTATTTTCGATTTTGCGTAATTCCCTTTTCTGAAGAAGTAGTTTGCGGTCGTGAACGGCGATATGATTGTTGGTGGTGCCGAAACGGTATTCGGCTATATGCATGTTGCGAACCCAAAGTTCACCTTTTATAAAGAAGCAGAAACTGTCGACAAAACTAACTTTGCCTTCCCTGATAGACTTTACTTCAGTTCCTACCAATGCCATGCCGGCATCGTATTTGTCTTCGATGAAATAATCGTGATAGGCTGAACGGTTCTGGATCGACATGTGCTGTAATAAAGAACAGCAAATTTAAGGACATTGACGGAAGAATAATCTTTTACCATATGGAGTGTTCCAGGTGCTTTGGTCGTAACTGGTGTCCACCACAAGAATCTTATACCCATTTATCTTACAACTATCCTTTAAAATGCCACAAGCAATACTTGTCTTTATATCAAGAAGTGTGTCTTTGTTGGCTTTTAAGATTACTGTATCGTGACTATAAGTGAATAAATAAACCCAATTGGCGGTATCTTTTCGAAGGAAATTTGAAAGTTGATAATCACAAGGGAAATATATCTGTTTAGAAGTGGCTGTATTCATCCACCAAAAAGCCCCAAGAATTAATAAAACAGGTAAGATTCTTTTTATTGGCATTTTCTGAAGAATAAGCGTTTTCCGTAAGGGGTGTTCCATGTTGTCTGATCAAAGCTTGTGTCAACAATCAGTATCTTATAGTTATTTATCTGGCAGCTATCCTTTAGCATTTTACAGATTGTTGAGGTTTTTGTATCCCAAAGCGAATCTTTATAGGCTCTGATAATTATGGTATCGTGATTTGATTGTAAATAATAGGCATTTACAAGAGTGTCGTTATATAAATAATTACTGATCTGTGTTTCACAAGGGTAGAATATATTAGGTGTTGTGGCAATGTTCATCCAACCGAAAATGGCTAGAATGATAGTGAAGCAGATAGCATTTTTCATTTCCTTTGTATTAAAACCAAGGCCAGTAAAACTGCAATGGTCATAGTGATAAGATCGGGCCAGTCGAGCCTGGAGAATACCCATTGGGCTTGCTGGAGTTCTACTAAGGACAAATAAAGCAGGCTAAACGTTGCAGCAACAGGCCTGCTGAAAGAGGTGAAAAGGAGCAAGCTGGCGCAAAGCGCATAGGCCCAACAGGCATCAGAGAAATGGAAGAGAAGATAAGTTGGAAGTGTAACTGTGGTAACTATTTTTTCTTTTATTCCTAACCATTGATGCAGAGGCGTTTCCGGTTCGCGGAAGAGGATATAAACAAGTACTCCCGCAATTAGCGGGAGTAGAATATGTATCAGGGCTTTTTGGTATTTTTTCAACCTCCCTATTTTAGTTTCTTAATAGATTCAATACGGTTGCCAGTTTTTCTTTCAATTCGCTTCTTGGAACGATGAAATCAAGAAAGCCATGTTCCAAAAGGAATTCACTTCTCTGGAATCCTTCGGGCAGATCCTTTTTGATGGTTTCTTTAATAACCCTTGGTCCCGCGAATCCAATAAGGGCTCCTGGTTCAGCTATATTAAGATCACCGAGCATACCAAAAGATGCAGAAATACCACCAAAAGATGGGTCGGTCAGAAACGATATATATGGAATCTTAGCGTCGGTCAGTTCAGACAGCTTTCCGGATACCTTGGCTAATTGCATTAATGAGAAAGCACTTTCCATCATACGTGCTCCACCCGATTTACAGATGATCATGAGGGGCGCTTTGTGAGCTATACAGTAATCTACCGCGCGGGCAATCCTTTCACCCATAACACTCCCTAATGAACCCCCAATAAATTCAAAGTCCATACAGGCTACTACAAAAGGCATTTCCTTGATCTTGCCAGATCCAACTCGAATAGAGTCGGTAATATCCGTCTTAGCCCAGGTTTCCTCCAGCCTTTTCTGATAAGATTTCAAGTCGGTGAACCCAAGGAAGTCCTTCGCCCTGATTTCTTCATAGAGCACTTCATACTCGTTATTGTCGAACAGTATTTCAAAGTATTCCTGGCTGCCTATTCGGTGGTGGTATTGGCATTTGGGGCACACGAATAAGTGCTCCCTGAGCTCATTGACGGTACATATATAGCCACAATCAGGACATTTACTCCAGAGACCTTCAGGAGTTTCCTTTTTATCGGCGGTACTAGTCAGAATGCCTTTCTTGATACGCTTGAACCAACTTGGCTTATTATCACTCTTGGCTTCATCGCCGGCCAGGTTAGCGTCAAAATCCTCTTCTTTTCTCATGCATTGAGATTTGGGCGGCTAAGATAGGGATTTTAGAATAATAGGCCCATATGATGCTGATTAGGCTTTCAGCCCCCTGAAATATAAAATTTTAGGTAAACTCTAAAGTTTGGCTTCGCTGCTTTATTTTTGCCGGAATTCTCAAAACCTTGTCCTTTCCAAATTGTTCTTATAATTTGTCACCAGGCCAATTCAGGTTGGCTGAGCCTTAAATAAATAGTTTACAAATGAAATGGTCTGACTTTTTCACTTCTTCTGTAGGAAAAAAACTGATTATGGCTATCACGGGCTTGTTCCTGATAACCTTTTTATTAGTTCACATGGGTGTAAATGCCTGTATTTTTAATGATCTCTCCTTTATCGACCCAAATGATAATGGGGATATGTTCAACAGGGCTGCTGATTTCATGGGTAAGACAGTTTTGATCCGGATTATGGAGTTGGTGCTCTTCCTGGGCTTTTTCCTCCATATCATCCAGGGCATCATGCTGGAATTACAAAACAGAAGCCGTCGTAAGCTTGGTTATGAAGTAGCCATGGGAAACAAAGGCAGCAAGTGGTATAGCAGATCTATGGGTTTGCTGGGTACCATCCTTTTATTATTCCTGATACTGCATTGGTGGCATTTCTGGATTCCTTCCCGCTTTACTCATGCTGGGTTGGAAGAACCTATTTCATTAAGTAATGGAAGAGTATCTCATGATATGTTCAATCTTATGAAAGTTACTTTCACTGAATGGTGGGTTGTAGGTGTATATGTTGTGGCTTGCATATCTCTTGCTTATCACCTGTTGCATGGTTTCCAAAGTGCCTTCCGCACTTTCGGATTGAGTAACAGCAGGTATCTGGCGCTGGTGAATTCAATAGGTTTCGCTTATTCAATTATAGTTCCATTGATATTCGCACTCATGCCCATTGCAATGAAGCTGGGTTGGGTGGAATAATAGTTAGGTGAAACCGGAAGCCCTTTTTAGAAGGGTTCGTTTAACAAAAAATCGTTCTTTTAATCGTAACAAGTAGGTTTAATTCTGATTTCAAAAACCTCTTTTCAAATTATCAACTTGAATTATGCTTAATTCAAAAATTCCTTCGGGACCTTTAGAACAGAAATGGGTAGATTATAAAGGTCATTGTAAGCTGGTGAACCCGGCCAACAAACGTAAAATGGAAGTGATAGTGGTAGGTACCGGTCTCGCCGGCGCTTCTGCTGCAGCCTCATTAGGTGAATTAGGATACAAAGTGAAAGCTTTCTGTTTCCAGGATTCACCAAGAAGGGCGCATAGTATCGCCGCACAGGGTGGTATCAATGCAGCAAAGAACTACCAGAACGACGGCGATAGTGTATTCCGCCTTTTCTATGATACCATCAAAGGAGGTGACTACCGCGCCCGTGAATCCAACGTACACCGTTTGGCTGAAGTGAGTGTGAACATCATCGACCAGTGCGTGGCGCAAGGCGTGCCCTTTGCCCGCGATTACGGTGGATTGTTGAATAACCGTTCATTCGGTGGTACTCAGGTTAAAAGGACATTCTATGCTGCCGGACAAACCGGTCAGCAGTTACTGATAGGTGCATACCAGGCACTCGAACGCCAGGTGGCATTGGGTAATGTGAAGATGTATTCCCGTCATGAGATGCTGGAGATTGTTATGATCGATGGCAAAGCACGTGGTGTAATCTGCCGCGACCTTGTAAGCGGAGAACTGGAGCGTCATTTCGGCCATGCCGTATTGTTATGTACCGGTGGTTATGGCAATGTATTTTATTTAAGTACCAATGCCATGGGCAGCAACGTAACGGCTGCCTGGAAAGCACATAAACAAGGAG
The DNA here is from genome assembly GCA_016721085.1 of Chitinophagaceae bacterium. Classification (GTDB taxonomy): domain Bacteria; phylum Bacteroidota; class Bacteroidia; order Chitinophagales; family Chitinophagaceae; genus Endoryza. The sequence goes on from JADKJI010000026.1 coordinate 24,785, forward strand.
CTTATTTCGGAAATCCTTGCTTCACTCAAATTCACCCAACTTGTATTCCGGTATCAGGCGATCATCAGTCAAAGCTGACCCTGATGTCTGAATCACTGCGTAACGATGGACGTATCTGGGTTCCTAAACAAAAAGGAGATACACGCAAAGCCAATGATATTCCTGAAGAAGAAAGGGATTATTATCTGGAGAGAAGATATCCTGCCTTTGGTAACCTCGTTCCCCGCGACGTGGCATCACGCGCTGCTAAGGAAAGATGCGATGCAGGTTACGGTGTAGGTACAACAAAGCAAGCTGTATATCTTGACTTCAAATATAACCTCATAAATAAATACGGTAAGGCAGAAGCCAATAAACACGGTATCGAGAACCCCGATGAGGAAACACTGAAAAGATTAGGAAAGGAAGTGGTGAAAGAAGAGTATGGTAACCTTTTCGATATGTACGAAAAGATCACCGGTGAGAATCCTTATGAAGTACCAATGCGTATCTATCCTGCAGTACACTACACAATGGGTGGCTTATGGGTTGATTACGAATTGCAGACAACCGTAAAAGGATTGTATGCACTGGGTGAAGCCAATTTCAGCGACCATGGTGCAAACCGTTTGGGAGCTTCTGCATTGATGCAGGGATTAGCTGATGGTTATTTCGTTATACCATACACAATCGGTAACTATCTGGCAGATGAAATAGCAGTGAAACCCATCGCTACTGATCATCCTGCTTTCGTTGAAGCAGAAAAGAATGTAGCAGCAAGAATTGAAAAGCTGATGAGCATTAAAGGAAATCAGACTGTTGAAAGTTTCCATAAGCGCTTAGGCAAGATCATGTGGGAGAAATGCGGTATGGCCCGTAACGAACAAGGATTGAAAGAAGCCATTGCAGAAATCCAGCAATTGAAAAAAGAATTCTGGAGCGATGTTAAGATTCCTGGCGACATAAAAGAAATGAACTCTGAATTAGATAAAGCAGGCCGTGTTGCCGACTTCATCGAATTAGGAGAGCTGATGTGTCTCGATGCCCTCAACAGAAATGAAAGCTGTGGTGGTCACTTCCGTGAAGAAAGCCAAACCGAAGAAGGCGAAGCAAAACGCGACGATGCCAATTTCGCATATGTATCCGCATGGGAATTCAAAGGCGAACATAATTGGGAATTGCATAAGGAGGAGTTGGTGTTTGAGGTGGCGAAGCCGAGTCAAAGGTCTTATAAGTAATTTGAAAATTTGGGAATTTGAAAATTTGAAATGTGGATCCGAGTGCGGGATGAGAATTTGGAAAATCAGTTCGTTTCAAAATGCTTTGTAAATGTAAAATACAATTGAATTAATGGTTGTATTAATGGGAATAATTCAAAGTTAAGTTTAAATTTGCCAAACACTTTTAATGATGAAGAAGATGAGAATTTAATTCTGAATAAAACAATTGAATTTTCAGTAGCAGTAATTAGATTTTTCGATGACCTTGAACAGGAAAAATATGTCATCTCAAATCAGTACTAAAAAGTGGAACCAGTATTGGGGCTAATGTATTTGAGGCGCAACATGCAGAAAGTAAAGCTGATTTTATTCATAAGATGAAAATTGCTATTAAAGAAGCAGGATGAAACGTTTATTGGTTGATTTTGTGCGAAAGCGAGTGGGGGTATCTTTGAAAGTTCTTTAATAGTTAAAGTGAAAGAAATTATAAGAATTTTTCAAGATTATCATTTCATCAAAGAAGGCTTGCTGATTATCAAAACATTTGGAAAGTGAAAGTCAGCATTTAGTTCATCAAATTTTCACATTCACATTTTCAGCATTTTAACATGAAACCATGGAACACACAACAATCAACATCACTCTCAAAGTCTGGAGACAAAAGAACAGTAAAAGCACTGGAGCTTTCTAATCGTATCCGGTAAAGAACATTTCTACGGAGATGTCTTTTTTGGAAATGATCGATGTGCTTAATGAAGAGCTGATCAGGGAAGGAAAAGATCCCATTGCTTTTGATCACGATTGCCGCGAAGGTATCTGTGGTATGTGTTCCATGTATATCAATGGACGTCCTCATGGTCCATGGGAGGCAAATACTACCTGCCAGTTGCACATGCGTGCTTATAAAGACGGAGATGTGATTGTGGTAGAACCATGGAGAGCTAATGCATTTCATGTAATAAAAGACCTGGTGGTAGACCGCAGTGCTTTTGATCGTATTATTCAAGCTGGTGGATATGTGTCTGCAAATACGGGTAGTCCTGTTGATGCAAATGCCATTCCCATCGAAAAAGATAAAGCAGACGCTGCATTCGCTGCCGCCGCTTGTATTGGTTGCGGAGCCTGCGTTGCTGCTTGTAAGAATTCATCTGCCATGTTATTCCTTTCTGCAAAAGTGGCGCACCTCTCTCAGTTACCTCAAGGTGTACCAGAAAGAAAAAGCCGTGTATTGAATATGGTGGCACAAATGGATAAGGAAGGTTTTGGTGCTTGTACCAATACCGGCGCCTGCGAAGCAGTTTGTCCTAAAGAAATTTCAATTTCGAATATTGCAAAATTGAATTTGGAGTATCTGAGTGCAGGAGTGACAGTATAAGTAGTAAGTTTTGAGTAATAAGTTTTAAGTAATAAGCGATGCCGGTGGGTGTCGCTTTTTTTATTTTTTACCGCAGAGACGCGAAGACGCAGAAAAAGCAATTTCCGCAAAAGAGGCTGTCCAATTTCAATTCTTCATCCCTGCGTCTCCGCGTCTCTGCGGTTAATGTATTCGCCCTCGGCCTTAGGCCTTAAGCTTTAGGCATCCACATGCCTCACTCTTCCTCATTCACCTTCTCCCTATCCACCCCAAAATATATCCTCACTCGCAATCCTATATGATTATGCGAAAGTCCGTCGAAGTTCATTTTCTGGTACCCTAAGCCTACACCAATGATACTCATGGGGCCAAAGATATCAGCACCAGCACTGATGCCCCAGGTTACACCACCTTCTTTCTTAGTTTCAAAGCTGTTATTGAAATAACCTACCTCGGGATTTACCCATAAATTCTGGTTGAAATTGTAACGTACTCCCGGATTGAAATACCATTCTTTTTGCCGGCCATAGCGTATGCCGGGATATCCTGCCAGAACATATTGCCTGCCAGAGAAACTATTAAAGCCCAATCGGCTTGTAATACACCATTCGTCATTCAAATGATACCATAGACCTAGTTCTGGGCCAAAACCGAAACTGGCATATTTCTTCCAGTCACCAATAGGCAAATCCGAATTGAAGCCTATCGAAACAGCAAAATCGTTTTCATAACTAACCTCTTTATCATAACGAACACGGTCGGCCGCATAACTTTTGGGCTCGTTCTGTCCCATACAAGTCAGCGAAATTGCTATAATACCAAGTATAAAAACTAGTGTTTTTTTGCCCATATTTCACCAGATTGATTTACTGCTAAAATAATCGATTTTATGAGTCTGTTTGTTCGGATCATTAAATATCAGTATTTCTTCAGTCCGGGGTTTAGAAATTATTAGACAAAGGTCAACGGGTATTTCCTTTAGCGGTAGCTGTAAATCAAGTCTTTTTCTATAAATTGAAGTTTAAATTATTTCAGAAAAGGAATCGGGCATAAATGATCATTTTATTGTGATTTCTTTATCCTAAATAGAGCTCAAATGAAAATTAATACCTTATTAGTGCTTTTTGCAGGTAGTTTGATGGCCTGTAATCAATCTCAGAAAATGGAAACAAAATCATATCAATGGCCAACAGGTATTCAAGCGCCTGTTGCCGACAAAAAACCTTTTGATGTAGGCTTTCATGGCGACAAGAGGATGGACGAATATTATTGGCTGAACGACTATTTCAAGAAAGGCCCGGATAGCACGAAAGTGGTCGATTATCTCGTAGCCGAAAACAAGTATCTCGATACAATGATGGCTGGATTAAAACCCTTTCCAGGATAAGTTGTTTGAAGAGATGAAGGGAAGAATCAAAGAAAAAGATGAATCCCTGCCAGTTTTTCAAAACGGGTACTATTATTATAACAAATACGAAGAAGGAAAGCAATATGCAAGCTATTGCCGTAAGAAAGGTACACTCGATGCTCCTGAGGAACTTTTACTGGATATTAATAAGATGGCAGAAGGACATGGATATTTTTCTGCCGTTAGCTTAAATGTGAGTCCGGACAATAAGCTGATGTCATACGCCATAGATACCGTTTCACGCAGACAGTATACATTGTATGTAAAGAATCTGGAAACTGGTGAAATATATAAAGATGCTATCTATCCAACCAGCGGGAATTCAGAATGGGGTAATGATAATAAGACGATTTTCTATATTGAAACCAATCCGGTAACTCTTCTCTCTGAAAGAGTGAAGCGACATGTATTAGGTACTGAAGTTGCAGCAGATGTACTTGTATATGAGGAAAAAGACCATTCAAATTATGTGTGGGTGGATAAGACAAAATCGGATAAATACATTGTGATCAATTCAGCAGCCACATTGTCTTCTGAAGTAAGGATACTCGATGCTGATAAGCCATCAGGTGATTTTAAACTGTTTCAACCAAGGTTGAAGGATGTTCTTTACAGTATCGATCATGCAGGCGATAAATTCCTGGTAGTTACCAATAAGGATGCTATCAATTTCAAGCTGTCTGCAGCTCCACTTGATAAGACCGGTGTTGAAAATTGGACTGACCTCATACCTCACAGAGCAGATGTATTGCTTGAAGGAGTGGAGGTGTTTAAAGACTTCCTCGTTATTACCGAAAGGAAAGAAGGTTTGTTGAATATAAGGGTACGTAAGCTGGCCGATAATCAGGAGCACTATCTTGATTTTGGAGAACCTGCTTATCTGGCCTCTGTTGGTTCAAATCCAGAATTCAATTCTGGGACACTACGTTTTAATTATACTTCCTTGGTTACTCCGGCAAGTACGTATGATTATGATATGGCTTCCAAAGAGAAAAAGCTGATGAAGCAGACTGAAGTGATGGGAGGGTATGACCAAAAAGAATATGTTACTGAAAGAGTATTCGCCACAGCAAGGGATGGTGCCAAAGTGCCGATTTCAATTGTCTACAAAAAAGGATTGGTGAAAGATGGATCTGCTCCTTTACTTCTAAATGCGTATGGTTCCTATGGTATCACCTCAGAAGCAACATTCAATTCCACTCGATTAAGTTTATTGAATAGAGGGTTTGTGTTTGGAATAGCGCATATTCGTGGCGGACAGGAAATGGGTCGTCAATGGTATGAAGATGGAAAGATGATGAAAAAGAAAAACAGTTTCAATGACTTTATTGATTGTGGTGAATTCCTTGTAAAAGAGAAGTTCACTTCTCCCCAACACCTTTATGCTATTGGTGGAAGTGCCGGTGGATTACTGATGGGTGCAATTGTTACTCAGAAACCTGAATTATGGAATGGGGTTATTGCCGCTGTTCCTTTTGTAGATGTGGTGACAACCATGATGGATGAATCTATACCCCTTACTACAAATGAATTCGATGAATGGGGCAATCCAAAAGCCAATAAAGAAACCTACGATTATCTGAAATCGTATTCACCTTACGATAATGTGACTGCTAAAAACTATCCCAATTTGCTGGTCACAACCGGGCTTCACGATTCCCAGGTACAATATTTTGAACCCGCCAAATGGGTAGCCCGCCTGCGAGCCACTAAAACCGGTAATCAGGTATTGCTTTTACACACCAATATGGAAGCCGGTCATGGCGGCGCCTCCGGTCGTTTTAACTACCTGAAGGAAATAGCGCTGGAGTATGTGTTTTTGTTTTCTTTGGAGGGTATAAGTAATAAATGAATTTTGATGCTTAATGCTTGAGGCTCAATGCTGGAAGGGCTGCCGTTTTTGTTGAAGACGAAGATAAATTTAGGCCTGTTCGTTTAGATAACAAGCCTAGGCTTTAGGCCCTAAGCGTTAGGCCAAATGCTCAGGCTTGATTTCGTTATAGATACGAATATCAATCTTCGAAATTGACTTCGTAATGAACAAATACAACCGGCTCAGCTTTAAGCTTTAGGCCTTAAGCCTTAAGCCTTCCAGCATCTAGCTTTCGGCTTCCCGCATAAAACCCGTACCTTCGCGGCTCTAAAAAATCAATACGGACGCATGATAGCTGTGAATAATGTTACCCTTTCTTTTGGTAAAAGGGTGTTGTTTGACGAAGTGAACCTTTCTTTTAATAAGGGTAATTGTTATGGGGTAATTGGTGCCAATGGTGCTGGTAAATCTACTTTCCTGAAAATATTGTCTGGAGAAATAGAACCTAATAAAGGAACTGTTGATATCACTCCCGGTGAACGTATGGCCGTATTGAAACAGAACCAGTTCGAGTTTGATGAGAGTACGGTGTTGCATACTGTGTTAATGGGACATAAGAAATTATGGGATGTGATGCAGGAGCGTGATGCTGTTTATGCAAAGGAAGATTTTACAGAAGCTGATGGACTTCGTGCTGGTGAATTGGAAGGTGAGTTTGGGGAGATGGGTGGCTATACTGCAGAAAGCGATGCCGCCAGTATGTTAAGTGAATTGGGAGTAAAGGAAGAAGTGCATTCGCAATTGATGAAAGATATCAATGGTGCCTTGAAAGTTCGTGTATTGTTAGCACAGGCACTTTTCGGAAATCCGGATATCCTCATCCTCGATGAGCCTACCAATAACCTCGACGTTGATACTATTTCCTGGTTGGAAAACTTCCTTGCTGAATATGAGAATATCGTAATTGTTGTATCGCATGACCGTCACTTTTTGGATGCTGTATGTACGCATGTAGCCGATGTGGATCGTCAGAAAATCAGAATCTACACAGGTAACTATACCTTCTGGTACGAAAGTAGCCAGTTGGCTGCCCGTCAGGCGACTGATAAGAATAAGAAGACGGAAGAGAAGCGTAAAGATCTTCTTGACTTCATCGCCCGATTCAGTGCGAATGCATCAAAGAGTAAACAAGCTACTTCCCGTAAAAAAGCATTGGAAAAACTGGTTATTGAAGACATCACTCCATCAAACAGGAAATATCCAGGTATCATTTACAAACAGCAACGTGAAGTAGGAAACCAGATCCTCAATGTAGCTCATCTTACAAAAGCTGTTGAAGGAAAAGTGCTTTTCAAGAATATCAACTTCACTATCAATAAAGGGGATAAGATCGCTATCATGGCCTCAGATCAAATGGCGATCACTGCTTTCTTTGAAATCATCAATGGTGCTATGAAGGCCGATAGCGGAACCTACGAATGGGGAACAACCGTTACTACAGCCTATCTTCCTAACGATAATACACAGTACTTCACTCAGGATCTTCCATTGATGGATTGGTTACGCCAGTATGTGCCACCGCATGTAACTGATGTGGATGAACCCTTCCTTCGTGGATTCCTTGGAAAGATGCTGTTCAGCGGTGATGAGATTCTGAAGAAGACAGGTGTATTAAGTGGGGGAGAGAAAGTTCGTTGTATGATCAGTCGTATGATGCTTCAAGACCCTAACGTAGTAATATTGGATGAACCTACCAACCACCTCGATCTGGAATCTATACAGGCCTTTAACGAAAGCATGGTTAACTTCAAGGGAATCGTATTGATCTCTTCACATGACCATACCTTCTTGCAAACAGTTGCTAACAGGGTTATTGAATTAACTCCGAATGGGGTATTCGATAAGCTGATGAGCTTTGATGAATATCTGGAAGATAAGCATGCAAGGATGGCGCAATTAGCGTAACCGGTACGACAAACCGAAATGGAAACTGAGGGCACTATAGCCCCAGTTGAGCTGAGTATAGGCAGCATATCTGTCGTATGAATAATGCAAGGTGTTGGAGAAAAATCCAGGAAGCACTTTGCTAGGGAGTCCAGACCTGTCGTACTTGGTCAATTCACCGGTTCTAAAACCTAAAGCGAATTTATACCCGATTGAACCGGCATTTAGTTTGGCAATTATGTCGGATGTAAAAGCTACTGTAGCAAATTTTTTTGAAGGATCAATCAGATTGGCAGCGCTTGTAGATAATTCTGAACGAAAATCCTGGTATTCACCCCATTGGTTATTCCAATTAGCCTCTAATCCGAATGCTCTCCATTCTCCTCCTTTTGGAAAAGGAATCAAATAATTGATGCCACCAGAAAATCCCAAAGCTCCGAACGAGTTTTTTCCTGAATGTGGATTAATCAGTGTTTCATCCAAATTAGAATTAAAGTAGGTTGGTGTTCCTATTTGCGGAGCATAAGGTAATAGCTTATAACCACCTAAAGTTAATTGTGAACCATAATAGGCTTGAAAATTCCCAAATTGATGCGCAGCATGAAAGGCCCCAATGAATGCTGTAAGTTGGTCTCGTAAATCTTCATTCGCATTGCCAGTTGCTACGGCTGCATTCGCATATAAGGCAAATGGACGGTTTTCACTTTTTAGGGGTTGCTCCCGGTATCCCAATGTATTTGTGTGAAGGGGGCTCTGAAAGTAGGCATATTGGGTACAGGAAATAGTAGAAAATAGTACCAGGCTGTAGAATAGTAATTTTGATAATCGCATCATTCACTTGACAATTAATAACCCCGAACCGCTGCAATTAGTAAAAATAGGTGCTTGTTTTTTCATAAACCTCATGAAAACAGTGGGTTAGGGCAATAAATTTGAACTTTACACGCTTTTAGTTAAACCCGTAGTTGTTGCGTCGTACATCGTTGATACTGCTTATTTTACTCACTGTGGGTTGCTGGGTCACTTCTGCTCAATCGACACAGCCTGATAAACCTATGAGTAACCTGCGACGCAAGATGGTTTCTACAAAAAAAGTCCCATTGGTTATTGACAGTTTTAGCGTCATCCCACGAACCCTTTCCATACTCGGAGTCCCAGATAGTGTTTACGAAGTGGATTGGGTGAACGCCTCCATCAGATTCAAACAAAACCCGCCATTAGATAGCGTCCTTATCAGCTATAGGGTATTCCCTAATAAACTCAACGGAGCTGTTAACAGGATGAACTATGATAGTGTGATGAATAATTTCCTGGGTCAACCTTTCATACCTGACTTCGGAACGAATAGTGGTGACAATCGTTTCTTTGATTTCGGCAATCTCACTTACAACGGTAGCTTCGGTAGAGGCATCTCCTTTGGTAATAGTCAGGATGCTGTGGTGACATCCAACCTGAATCTTCAATTGAGCGGTTATCTGGCAGATAGTATTGAAATAGTTGCAGCTATAACGGATAACAATATCCCAATTCAACCCGATGGGAATACACAGCAGTTGAATGAATTCGATCGCATCTTCCTGCAGTTCAAGAAACGTAATTGGTCCCTTAGCATGGGAGATATCGATATCAGACAACAACAGAGCTATTTCCTCAATTTCTATAAGAGATTGCAAGGAGTTGCCTTTGAAACTACTACAGCAATTGGGAAAAATAGCAGTAACCGAAGTCTGGTTAGTGGATCTATTGCAAAAGGTAAATTTACTAGAAACATATTCCAGGGACAAGAAGGTAATCAGGGGCCATATAGATTACAAGGTGCCAATAACGAATTCTTCTTTGTAGTTCTACCGAATACTGAAAGGATTTTTATTGATGGAGAGCCTTTGCAAAGAGGCGAAGACCAGGATTATGTAATCAACTACAATACAGCAGAAATCACCTTCACCCCAAAGAGGATGATAACCAAAGACAAGAGGATACAGGTGGAGTTTGAATATGCTGACCGGAATTATCTTAATTCAAACCTCTATTTTACCAATGAAACCATTCTGGGCGACAAGGCTAAGATAAGGGTAGGGGTGTTCAGTAACAGTGATGCCAGAAACTCGCCTATCAATCAAACACTCGATAAAGACCAGAAAGCCTTCCTGTCGCAAATAGGAGATAGCATTCAGAACGCCTATTATCCAAATGCAGTACTCGATACATTCAGTGTGGGTAAGATCATGTATAAGAAGATCGATACGGTTTACAATAGTGGGGCTACAAGAGATTCGATTTTTGTTTACTCTACAAATCCCGACAGCGCCCATTTCACACTGTCGTTTATAGAAGTTGGGCAAGGCAAAGGAGACTATATTCCTGAATTCAATGGCGCTAATGGAAAAGTATACAGGTGGGTACAACGTATCAATGGAGAAAGGCAAGGACGATTTGAACCAGCCATTTTTCTCGTAACACCAAAGAAGCAGCAAGTGTATAGCCTGGGGTTCGACTATAATTTCTCGAAGAATACACAATTGATAGGAGAAGGGGCCATGAGCAATTATGATGTAAATCTATTCTCTTCGAAAGACAAGGCTAATAGAACTGGCTTCGCAACAAAATGGCAATTGAAGAATACTAAACAGCTAGGCAAGTCTCTCAAGATGCTAACAGATGCCGGCCTTGAATGGGTACAGGGTTCTTTCAAACCATTAGAACGATTACGAAATGTTGAATTTTCGCGTGATTGGGGATTGCCACAACAGAATATAATTATTCCACAAGACGAAAGAATCATAACAGCCGGTGTGCAATTCAACGATAAGAAAAGTAATCAGCTCAGGTATCAGTTTACAAATTACAACAAGGCTGATGGGTTTAATGGAATAAGGAATAGTGTACAACATATACAGCAGGCTGGCGGATGGAAATTCAATAACCTGTTCATGATATCACAAGTGAGTGATGCCTTGAATAAAGGATATTTCCTAAGGCCCACATTAAACGCTTCTTATCAGTTTAAGAAACTGAAGAATTATACTCTGTCGGGGATGTATTCATTGGAAAAGAATGCGATCCGGAAAAAAGTTTCCGATAGCATGGCAGTACAGAGCTTTTCATTTGAGACAATTCAATTTGGATTGAAATCGGATGAAGCAAAACTAAACCGATGGGGACTAACCTATTTTACAAGAAGTGATGCTTATCCATTGGGAAAGGATTTGATAAAGGCCGATCGAAGCCAGAATATCAATCTGTATACAGAATTGACAAAAAGTGAAAAGCACCAGTTCCGATTCAGTACCACCTATCGTAAATTGGATGTCTTTAAGTCGGGTATAACCAATCTAAAGTCGGATAACAGTCTTTTAGGAAGGGCGGAGTATCTGGTGAACGAAGCGAAGGGTCTTATTGCTGGTAATATACTTTATGAAACAGGGGCAGGACAGGAGCAGAAAAGGGATTTAGTGTATCTGGAAGTGCCAGCAGGACAAGGGGAATTTACCTGGAACGATTATAACGGTGATGGCATTCAACAATTAAATGAATTTGAATTGGCTGCTTTTCCTGATCAGCGTAAATATATTCGGATATTCACCCCAACAAATGAATTCGTTAAAGCTAACTATACCACGTTCAATTATAGTTTGTCATTAAGTCCAAGACAGGTTATTGATATTACAAAAGCAAAAGGGCTAACGAAATTATTATCACGCATCAATCTTCAATCCACCCTTCAGATAAACAAGAAGGGGTTAAGTGAGGGTAAGTTACAATTGAATCCATTCGGTTCTTCTATAAGTGATACCAATCTGATTACGCTTAATTCAATACTGATAAATACTTTTTCATTCAATCGTTTCAGCGCTATATGGGGTTTTGATCTTAACAATGCCAGAAGCACTTATAAGACATTACTAACTTATGGATATGAAAGCAGGGCCATTCAGGATTGGAACCTGAAAGGAAGATGGAATATCACAAGAAGTTTTACTGTAGATGCATCAGGAAGAACAGGAAGCAATCGATTATTGAGTTCAAACCCTAAATTCGGAAACAGGAATTATAATATAAAACAATACAGTGCAGAACCTCGTTTCAGTTTTACCAAGGGGTCAAACTTCAGGGTATTGTTAGGGTATAAGTTTACCAATAAGGATAATCAGGAGGGAGATTTGGAAAAGACAGTAATCCATTCCTTAAATACAGAATTGAAATATAATATTCTTCAGAGCACATCCATACAGACAAAGTTCACTTATAGCAGTATTCGATTCAGTTCATTATCGGGAACACCAAACACCAACTCACCAGCAGCCTATCTTATGCTGGATGGACTATTGCCAGGTAAAAACTTCTTATGGACAATGGATATCACCAAGCGATTAGCCAATAACCTCGAATTGAACATTCAGTACGAAGGCAGGAAGCCAGGGGAGTCGAGGGTTGTGCATATTGGGAGGGCGTCGATTAGAGCGATACTTTGATGCTAGTTGCTTTTTTTTTGCCTAAAGCTTAAGGCCTAGGGCCTAAGGCTATGATTTGTAATTGAAACGGAATTCAGTCTTCGACAAATAACTCTCGTAAAACACCTTTTACATTTGGCAGTGGATAAATTAAGCATTAGGCTTTAGGCATTAAGCCTTAGGCTTAGAAAATAAAAAAACCCGGAACTAGTCCGGGTCTATCTTTCATTTGGATATTAAAACTCTTGAATAGCTTAGCTGAATAAACCACCTTTCTTCAATTCACGAACGCTTTCGCCGATCTTGAATCCGTTGTGGTAAACTTCAATTTTATAGTTTCCTCTTTGGAAATCGCTGTTTTGTTTCCAGGCGAATTCAACATGCTTTTTCTTACCTGATTCGAATTCTACAGGAACTTTAGCAGTGAAAAGCTTTTCACCTTCGTCACGTGTTGTGAATTTACCAGAACCTAATGCTTCAACAGCTACTGGTTGTCCGTCTGGAGCAGTGATACAAACATATACGTCTGTAGTAGAAGAAGTGGCGATACGATTGTCAACATCGAAAGAGATAACCAATTTGTCTACACGCTTTGCAGTAGTAGTTACTTTTTCTTTACCGTTTTTCCTTTCATTTACAGGAGTAACAGCGATGTTTGATGCATTTAAGGTAGAAGCAACGTCAACTTTCTTTTCCAATTCCTGCTTAACACTAGTAGTTGTTTGCAGGTCGGTGCTCAGTTGGGTTGTCTTTTGCTTTTCTGTAGAAAGGTCAGTGCCGAGCTGCTTGTTTTCTGCAGTAAGGCGGGTAACTTCTTCTTCAAGACCACCTATTTTTTCATTCAATTCTTTGATAAGAGCTTCAGCTTCTTTCTTTTCAGCTTCAGTTAAGCGCTGTTTTTTCATCAACCCGTCAATACGGCCACGAAGACCTTTGATTTCGCCGGTTTGTTTGCTGAGCTTTCCTTCCAGTTCATTATTAAAACCAGTAAGGGAATCGAGACGGCCTAAAGCAGCGCGGTAGCTGATATCCAGTTCGTTCTTAGAAGAATCAACTGTGATATACTCTTTCTGCAATTGAGCCATGCTCTTTTCGCTCTTGTTCTTGTCGTACAATAAATAACCCCAGGTTCCGAGAATACCGATTGCTAATAGGGCAATGATCAGGTTTTTCGAATCCTTCTTTTGAGGTTGGTTCTGTGGTGTTGCGGATGGATAGTTGGTAGTACTCATATTGGCTTGTATTTTACAAAAAGTTATGAAATAGATTTGATACCAGTTTCACGGGGTAACAACCCTGATTTTCCAAAACCATGCCAGAAATCCCTAACAGGTCTTGGATTAATTTATATTTTTGCCCTGAAATACAGTCCTGTAAAGGGTTTCAGCAAATTAAAAAAAATGCTTTAACACTTATTTTTTTACCTTATTATTGCCCGGTTTTAAACAATTGTTGATAAAAATGTCGTCTGAAAAAATCATAGCAGCCTGGAAAAAGAAGCAGTTCAAGCCCGTTTATTGGCTGGAAGGGGAGGAGGATTATTATATAGACCAGGTGGTGGACTATGCCGAACATAAGATATTGAGTGAAGCTGACGCTGGTTTCAACCTCACCGTTTTTTACGGCAAAGATGCCAACTGGGCCGATATCATTAATGCCTGCCGCCGTTACCCTATGTTCGCCGAAAGGCAAGTGGTGCTATTGAAAGAAGCACAGCAGATGCGGGAAATTGAAAAACTGGAGCCCTACATCGATAACCCACTGTCTTCAACCGTTCTGGTGGTTAGTTATAAAGAAAAGAAAGTAGACGGTCGTACTTTATTGGCTAAAACCCTTAAGAAAAAGGCGGAAGTGTTCACTACAAAAAAGATGTATGAGAACCAGTTGCCGGAGTGGACTAACGAAATGGTGCAACAGAAAGGACTGACTATTGCACCAAAAGCATTGGCGTTGCTGGTAGATCATATTGGTAACGACCTTGCCCGTATCAGTAATGAAGTTGACAAGCTATCGCTTAATCTTGGAAGCAGAAAACAGATATCTGAAGATGATATAGAAAAATATGTAGGCATCAGCAAAGAATACAATCCTTTTGAATTGCAAGGTGCGGTTATGAAAAAAGATAGTGCCAGGGCTCTTCAGATAATTCAATATTTCGAAGCCAATCCAAAAGCAGCCCCGATACAGCTGGTATTACCTACTCTCTATAATTTATTCAGCAAAACCTTCATGATATTCGGACTGCCATCAAGGGATGAAAAGACCGTAGCTGCTGGAATAGGGGTGAGTCCCTTTTTTGTGAAGGACTATATTGCCACTGCCAAGAATTACGGTTATGAGGGAGTGGAAGCGGCATTACTACTGTTGCATCAGTATAATCTTCGCAGCTTGGGTGTTCATGATGCCGGAACATCAGATGCGTCTTTGTTGAAAGAATTGATTTATAAGTTAAGCCTTTTACCCTGATTCAACGTATATGCAAAAAGTTTATTTGTTTTTCTAATGCGTAGCAAATACACAAGGCAACCGTTTGCAATTTTCGAAACCCACTCAAATCGAAGTTTCTCAATTGATTATAGTCAAAATGGATGAACGGCAAGCAGCATTTTCAACAACATTCTTGTCCATGTTCCGTTAAGGATTGCTATGCCGGCTTTTGACTGAACAAGGTTGATAATACAAATTTTTTTGGTCTATTACAGGGAACTGGTTTATGGATTGGAGTCGCACCAGTTTGTTTAACTTATTTCAAGTACAAGGTTCAGTAAAATTAAACGGGAAGGAATCTGTGAGCAGAAAGATGTTTTCGGATATGCTTCTATGTTACATGAGTCGGGTCTCGTTTTTTGTTGAAAAGACCCTGTTTTTTACGAAACCGATTGCGTAGATTCTTATTGCTGAAATTGATATTTAGACTATTTTTAATTTGGAGGATTTTGCTCTGATACAAAATCTTTGATTCTTAATTATTAAACTGCTATTATGCGAAGACTAAAAAAACTAGCCCTCTTGTCGTGCTTTCTGCTTCTAGCGGGCATGGCATTTTCTCAAAACCGAACTATTAAAGGGAAGGTGACTTCCGCGAAAGACAACCAGCCGGTGGCAGGTGCGTCTATCGTTGTGAAAGGAACTAAAGCGGGAACCACTTCAGCTGTTGATGGTTCTTTCTCTATCAGTGCTCCACAGGGTGCTGTAACCTTGATAGTTTCTTTCGTTGGTTTCACTCCATCGGAAACAACAGTAGCTGCAGGTAGCAGTGATGTTACAGTGGCCCTCGCTGAAGGGGGTGATCTGGAACGTGTAGTGGTTACGGCCCTCGGTATCTCCCGTCAGGCTAAAACCCTTGTGTATGCTACACAAACAGTAAAGACTTCTGAACTTACAGAAGCTCGTGATGCGAACAACGTAATCAACTCCCTTTCAGGTAAAGTTGCCAACGCTGTTATCACACAGGGTTCTGGTGGTCCTGGTTCAGGAGCACGTATCGTTTTACGTGGTAACCGTTCTATCCAGGGTTCTAATAACGCCCTGATAGTTGTAGACGGTGTACCTATCAGCAACAACACAAACGGTACTGCAGGTAGTGACTTCGGTTCTGTACAAGGATCAGATGGTGCTTCCAGCATTAACCCTGACGATATCGAGTCAGTAAACGTATTGCGTGGTGCATCTGCTGCGGCCCTTTATGGTAGCCAGGCAGGTAATGGTGTTATCGTTATTACTACTAAAAAAGGTAAGAAAGACAAAACATCTGTAACCATCAATTCCGGTTTAGCAGTTGAATCAGTATTCGCTTTACCAGAATTCCAGAATTCATATGGACAAGGTAATGGCGGTGTATTATCAGCAACTTCTGGTGAAAGCTGGGGAGCAAAAATGACTGGACAGTCATTCACTAACTACCTCGGTAACCAAAGCAGCTATTCTGCACAAAATAATAACGTTAAGGATTTCTTCCGTAGCGGTATCAGCCTTAATAACTCTATCGGTATTTCCGGTGGTAGTGAAAAAATGCAGACTTACCTGTCTTATACCAACAACAAAATTGAAGGTATCATTCCAGGTAACGACCTGATGCGTCATACAGTTAACATCCGTCTTAGCAACCAAATCAGTTCAAGGTTCTCTACAGATGCTAAACTTACTTATGTAAACCAGGATATCAAGAACCGTCCACGTACCGGTGAAGAAAACGCACCTGTTATCGACATCTATAACGTGGCACGTAACTTTTCAACTGCAGACCTGAAGAATTCAGAAGCGTTGAATAACGTAGGTATTCCTGCTCCAACTGCATTCCCTTCAACTTTGAGCTCTATCTATCAGAACCCATATTGGATGACAACACGTACTTCTATCAATGAAACACGTGATCGTCTGATCGGTTTCTTATCTGCTAAGTTCAAAATCACTGATTGGCTGACCCTTTCTGGTAAAGCTAACCTTGATAAGACTATGGATAAGGGCGACAATAAAGTATCTCAGGGAACTATCCTCTGGTCTCAGTCTGGTGGTGCTTATTCAAAGAGCAATATCCAGGTTACAGAGAAATGGTTTGATGCGATGCTGGATGGTAATAACCAGATCACAACCGACCTGAAAGTTAACTACCGTGTCGGTGGTATCTTCCAGGACAGTAAATATGATGCTGACTTCGCTTCTGCTGGTGGTTTGAATATCACTAACAAATTCAGTATGAACTTTGCTAAGAGCCCTTCAGTAAGCTCTGGCTATACTCAGGTTCAGACTCAGTCAGTTTTCGCTCAGGCAAACTTCTCTTATAAGGATGCGATTTTCCTGGATGCGAGTATCAGGAACGACTGGGATTCCCGTCTTCCTTCACCGCACTCATTTATCTATCCTTCAGTGGGTCTGTCAGCTATCATCTCCGACCTGGTTACTCTTCCAACGGCTATCTCTTTCCTGAAAGCAAGTGTTAACTATGCTGAAGTAGGTAATGGTGGTAGATTCGGATTGTTGAACTCAGTTTATAACTATGGTCAGGGTGCTGGTAACGGATTCCTCCAAATCAGCTCAACTCTTCCTTTACCAGGTTTGAAACCTGAAATCGTGAAGAACCTTGAGTTCGGTATCGATGCCCGTTTCATCAAAAACCGTCTTGGATTCACTGCTACATATTATAAGAGTAATTCATTCAACCAATTGTTGAGTGTTGCCCTTCCAGTAGCTTCTGGTTTCTCAAGGAAATATATCAACGCTGGTAATATCCAAAACAGTGGTTTTGAATTTGTTCTTACAGGATCTCCTGTTCGTACAAAAGACTTCAACTGGGATGTTACAGTTAACCTCGCTTTCAACAAGAGCAAGGTGGTTGAACTTAGCGAAGACGTGAAGATTTTCTACCTCGGTGGTGGCTTCGGTCGTTCTGCTACTCCAGTAGTTGAAGAAGGTAAAGCTTATGGCGATTTGTTAGCTTTCAAATGGGCTACAGATGCTAAAGGTCAAAGAATTGTTGATGCAAATGGTAAGCCAGTGCTCACTTCCGATCAACAATATATTGGCAATTTCAATCCAAAGGCAACCTTTGGTTTTACAAACACGTTTGACTATAAGTCATTCTCTCTCCGTGTGCTGATTGATGGCCGCTTCGGTGGTACAATCGTATCCGGAACAGAAATGAACCTGGCGTTCAGCGGAATTCCTGCAGTTACTGAAGCTAACCGCGATGGTAACTGGAATCTGGGTGGTGTTAGTGCTGGTGGTACTGCTGTTTCAGCAAAAATCACAGCTCAGGATTTCTGGCAGATCGCTTCTGGTAAGCGTTATGGTGCTGGTGATTTCTTTGCTTATGACGCTACTAACCTGCGTGTTCGTGAAATGTCTTTCGGATACCAAATTCCAATTCACAATACCAACATTGTGAAAGGAGCAAAATTATCAGTTGTAGGACGTAACCTTCTTTGGTTATATCGCGGTAAATCACTGATGGATATTCCTGGAGTAGGAAAACGCAAGATGTGGATGGATCCAGACATGAGCCTTGGTAACGGTAACTTCCAGGGTGTTGAATACGGAACTTTGCCTGCAACTCGCAGTATCGGTCTGAACTTACAGGTAACATTCTAATGCTAACTCAATACTAAATGTGTGTAAATATGAAACGAACAACCATTTTTAATCTTTTTTATGTAGTACTTGCTGGAGGTATCATGCTGACTGCCTCGTGTACGAAGAAGTTTGGTGAAATCAATACCGACCGTAACACGATCGCAACAGTAGGATCTGCAGAATTACCCTTCCTGTTTGCAAAAGCGGAAGCAACTGCAGTTCCAAATATCTGGAACTATCAGGTGGCACAGAACCTCTTTGCCGACCAGTACGCCCAGTACTTCGCTTGTACAGCTACTTATTTCCCTTCAGACCGTCTGAATATCAGGATGGACTGGGTAGGTGCAGCTTTCAACCCTATCTACACAGATATGGTTCCTCAGCTCCAATCTATCTTCAAATCATCTGATCCTAACTCAGCAGAAAACGCTCTGGCTAATATCGTTTGGGTATTAGGTTTCCACCGCGTTACTGACTATTGGGGTCCAATCCCTTATTCTAAAGCAGGTGAGCCAGGTAACTCTGTACCTTACGATGCTCAGGATAAGATATATGATGATTTCTTCAAACGTCTTACCGCCGCTGTTACAGTGTTGAAAACTAAGACCAGCGAAACTCCTTACGGAAGCTTCGACCTGATCTATGCCGGTAACGTTAACAAATGGATCAAATTCGCAAACTCCCTCCGCCTCCGTTTAGCACTGCGTATCTCTAAAGTAGATCCTACACGTGCTAAATCTGAAGCTGAAGCAGCTGTTGCATCTGGTGTATTGACTTCTAGTCCTTCTGAAGATGCTCTGCTCGCTAAATCTGAAGCAGGTTCCGATAATAACGGTCTTTCTATCATGAGTGACTGGAACGAGTTCCGCATGAGTGCCGCTATGGAATCTGTATTGGGTGGATATGCTGACCCACGTTTATCTGTTTACTTCCTGCCTGATGGAGCTACAAAAGCTAATCCAAACGGTAACGGACAGTACGACGGTCTCCGTAACGGTCTTACTTCTACTCAGTTGACTGATGCTAAAAATGCCGCTACAGCTAACGCTAAAGTGGGTAAAAGATGGTCATCACCAGATTTCGGAGGTAACGCAAACTACCTTACTACTCCTCAAAACATCATGTCTGTTGCTGAATCATTCTTCAACAGAGCTGAAGGTGCTTTGTTAGGTTGGAATATGGGTGGAACCGCTAAAGACCTGTATGAATCTGGTATCGCTACTTCTATGGCACAATGGGGTATCACTGATGGCGCAGCAATCGCTGCTTACCAACAGAGCACCGCTGTTCCTAAAGCACCAGCCGATTACCTGAACTCTCCTGCAGTATCTACCGCTCCAGTTAAATGGGGTGCTACAGTTACTCAACAGAAAGAACAAATCGCTATCCAGAAATGGATCGCTATGTTCCCTGATGGTAACGAAGCTTGGGCCGACTACCGCAGAGGTCGTAACTTCATTCTCTATCCAATTGCTAACTCTGAGAATGCTGATATCACCAACACATCTACTCAGTGGATTCGCAGAATTCCATTCTTGTTATCTGAAAAACAGAACAACAAGACTGCTGTTGAAGCCGCTGCCGGTTTGTTAGGTGGTGCTGATAAAGTGACTACACCTTTATGGTGGGATAAGAACTAAGAAGCTTCTTTCTCTATAGAAAAGATTCCATCGCGTTACTATTAACCGATGGAATCTTTTTTTTATATTTATCTCAATAGTTTATTTCTAATATTTGCAAATGCGGACTAAAGGATTATTTCTTCTACTTTCTATTGCTGCTATCTTCGATAGCTGTACTTCCAAACAAAACACACTGTTTACAAAATTGGATGATTCGAAAACAGGTATCAATTTCAAGAATACCCTTTTCGAAGATGGTCCCCTGAATGTAGCCAACTATATCTATTTCTATAATGGTGGCGGCGTTGCTATTGGTGATATCAATAACGACGGATTACAGGATGTCCTTTTTACAGGTAATATGGTTAAAAACCGACTGTACCTGAATAAAGGAAATTTTGTTTTTGAAGATATCACCCAGCAAAGCGGTGTAGCAGAATTACAGGGATGGTGCACAGGTGCTACCATGACCGATATAAATGGAGATGGTAAACTGGATATCTATATATGCCGTAGCGCCGATATTAACCCATCAATGCGTCGTAACTTATTATTCATAAATAACGGTAACCTTACCTTTTCTGAAAGAGCTGTTGAATATGGACTTGCTGATATTGGCTATTCCACTCAATCAACCTTTTTTGATTATGATAAAGATGGAGACCTTGATTGCTTTATCATCAATCACTCCCTTTCAAAATATACAGCTGGGGTACAGGATAATCCAGAATTACGAAAAGAACATAATCCCGATTTCTCAAGCAAACTCTATCGCAACGATAATAACCATTTTAAAGATGTGAGCGATTCTGCAGGAGTAACTTCGAATGTATTAACATTCGGTTTGGGTATTGCCGTTTCTGATTTGAATAATGATGGCTGGCCCGATGTTATGGTATCGAACGACTTTAACGAACCCGACTACCTGTTCATAAATAACCGCAATGGCACTTTTACTGAGCAATTGTCCTCAGGTATGGATCTGATTTCATTATACTCCATGGGCTCCGATGCAGCAGATTATAATAACGATGGGTTAGTAGACATACTAACATTGGATATGATGCCGGAAGATAACAAGACGATAAAAATGCATAGTGGTCCAGAGAATTTTGACAAGTTCCAGTATCTCTTCAATAAAGGCTTCTATTATCAGTATAGCCGTAACATGTTGCAACAGAATAATGGTGATGGTACATTCAGTGAAGTGGCACAATTGGCCGGAGTATCAAACACCGATTGGAGCTGGGCGGCTTTATTCAGCGATTATGATAACGACGGTAATAAAGACCTGTTTGT
This sequence comes from Chitinophagaceae bacterium, assembly GCA_016721085.1. Taxonomy (GTDB): domain Bacteria; phylum Bacteroidota; class Bacteroidia; order Chitinophagales; family Chitinophagaceae; genus Endoryza. The sequence goes on from JADKJI010000026.1 coordinate 45,944, forward strand.
AAGCAATGGCTATGTGAAGGATTATACAGAAATGGACTTCCTGAAATATAGTGTTGATCGTGTAGTGAGAACTATGCATAAAGATTCAGTGGATCCTATTCCGGAATATATCCGTAAGATGCCTACCAATGAAATTCCTAACTATATCTTCCAAAGTAATGGTAAAGGACAGTTCATAAAGAAAACAAAAGAGTGGGGACTGGAAGAGAAAGGAGTTTCTGCTGGTGCCGCTTATGCCGATTTAGATAATGATGGTGACCTTGACCTTGTAGTGAATAATACGAATAGCATTGCTGGAATTTATAAGAACAACCAGGAAACATTAGTAAAGAATAATTTTATAAGAATACATTTAGTAGGACCGGCTTCTAATCCAAGGGGCATAGGAGCGAAGGTGTATGTATATTCAAAAGGCCAACAATACTTTCAGGAGCAATCACCAGTAAGGGGCTTTCAATCTTCTTCAGACCCAATCCTAACCTTCGGAGTTGGTACAGTACCAACAGTAGATTCCATAAGAGTGATATGGCCTAATAATCAGTATCAGGTATTTACTGGAGTTGCTGTAAATAAGATGCTGGATATTGAAATTGGGGCTGCAAAACAAACATGGAATTATGTTGACAAAGCAACGCTTCCAACAATCTTCCAGCAACAAGCCATTACCGGATTCAAGCATAAGGAAAATAATTTTAATGATTTCACAGTGCAGGGATTGTTGCCGAATTATCTTTCCCGCCAGGGCCCTTGTGTAGCAGTAGCTGATATAAATAAGGATGGGAAAGAAGATTTTTACATTGGTGGGGCAAAAGAACAAGCTGGACAACTTTTTATACAAGATGCATCAGGTAACTTCAATCCGAAACCTATTGCTGCATTTGGTATAGATGCATTGAGCGAAGATGTAGCAGCTGTATTTTTTGATGCTGATAAGGATGGTGATGAAGACTTGTATGTTGTTAGCGGAGGATTTGAATTCAATGAAGGGGATGCTGCATACCAGGACAGGTTATATATTAATGACGGAAAGGGAGGCTTTGTAAAGAATGAAGCAGCTCTTCCAAAAATGCTCAGCAGTAAGAGTTCAGTAAAAGCTGCTGATATAGATGGCGATGGAGACCTTGATCTTTTTGTAGGAGGTAGAGTAGTTGCCGGTAAATATCCTTCTCCCGCACGTTCTTACGTATTGATAAATGATGGTAAAGGTGTATTTACAGAGAATGCTAGAAAGGTATGTCCTGACCTTGCTGAAGCAGGAATGATAACCGACATGCTCTTCATGGATGTGAATAATGACAAGCAACCAGATATGATTGCAGTTGGAGAATGGATGCCAATAAAAGTATTACTGAATAATAAAGGAGTATTTACAGATGCCTCTTCCACCTATATACCATTTGCCAGTACAGGTTGGTGGAATAAGATTCAGTCTGCCGATATGGATGGAGATGGCGATCTGGATTTGCTGATTGGTAACTGCGGTCTAAACACACAGTTCCATGTGAATGAAAAAGAGCCGATGACCATCACTTATAAGGATTTTGATAATAATGGTTCTGTTGATCCAATCTTATGCTATTTTATAAATGGGGTATCATTCCCTGCAGCATCAAGAGATGATCTTACAGATCAGCTTCCTTTATTGAAGAAGAAATTCCTGGAGTATAACCAATATGCTAATGCAACACTCGATGATATTTATAGTGCAGAAGAGAGAAAAGATGCAGGTGTATTAAAGGCAGAAACGATGGAAACGGTATATCTAGAAAATCAGGGGGCGAAAGGATTTGTGCGCGGTACACTTCCCATTCAAGCGCAATATGCACCAGTATATGGAATAGTTATGGTGGACATGGATAAAGATGGCAAGAAGGATTTATTGCTGGCAGGAAATAATACCTGGACCCGAATCAAATATGGTCGCTACCTTGCTAACCATGGCGTTCTCCTGAAAGGTGATGGTAAAGGCGGATTCCAATATATTCCCCAATATGAAAGCGGTTTAAAATTAAGAGGGAATGTAAGAAGTCTTCAATTGATAAAGTCAGGCAGCTCAAATAAAGTGATTGTGGGAATGAATGATGATAATACACAAATAATCTCCATAAAATGAGTCAGACATTTTCAGGGCAGGTTGCTATTGTAACTGGTGCCGCATCAGGTATCGGCAAATCTATTGCAACAGCCCTGGCTTCTCAAGGAGCCAGTCTGGTTTTATTTGATCAGCAAAAGGATGTGCTGGAAGCGATGGTGAAGGATTGGAAGACTCCCTATATTTTAATTGTTGAAGATGTAACCTCAGAAACTGCAGTACAAAAAAGTATTGACGCAATAGGTACAGATTGGGGTAGGATTGATATACTTGTCAATTGTGCAGGTATCACCGGTATCACAAATATCAAGACACATGATGTAACAGATGCCAATCTTAGAAAGGTTATGGAAGTGAATTTCATGGGTAGTTTTTATACTTCCAAATATGCATTACCATGGATGTTAAAGAAAAACTATGGCAGGATACTTCATATAGCATCCATTGCCGGAAAAGAAGGGAATGCAGGAATGCTGGCTTATTCTGCCTCCAAAGCGGCTGTAATAGGAATGACGAAAGTGCAGGGAAAAGAATATGCTGAAACTGGAATTACAGTTAATGCATTGGCTCCTGCTGTTATAAAGACAGCTTTGCTGGATGGAATGCCAGATGAGCAATTGAAATACATGACAGACAAGATTCCAATGAAAAGATGTGGTACATTGGAAGAAGTTGCAAACATCGCTCTATATATAGTTTCTCCACAGAATAGTTTTACTACTGGTTTTACTTTTGATCTTTCTGGTGGCCGCGCCACTTACTAAATAATAATAGGATGAATCCTTCTCTTCAGCCTTCTGAAATTCCTGTTGCTGTTGTTGGACTTGGTTTGATGGGTTCCAGTATCACAACTTGCTTGTTAATGGCGGGACATAAGGTGGTAGCAGTTGCTCCCATCCCGATTGATATGGAATTAGCTGGTCCAAGGATTCAACATCATTTAGAACGCTCATTGGCAGAAGGAATGATTACCCATGAGCCCGAATATTACCTTGCCAATTTATTGCTAACAGAAGATTATGGTCAATTAAAGGGTTGCAAAGTAGTAATAGAATGTACTTTAGAGAGTATTGAAATCAAGAAAACGGTTTATGGTAAGATAGAAGCTGTTATTGGAACGGATGCCATTCTAACCAGTAATACTTCAGCAATTCCAATCAGCATTCTGCAAAGTTATACGCAACATCCAGAACGTTTCTTTGGGTTGCATTGGGCGGAGCCTTCACATACCACCCGTTTCCTGGAAATTATTTGCGGAGATAAAAGCGATGTAACCAAGGGGGAGTTCCTGTATGAGTTATCTCATTTCTGGGGAAAGGAACCGACACTGGTTCGGAAGGATATCAGGGGTTTCATCACCAACCGGTTGATGTATGCCATGTATCGGGAGGCTTGTTCCCTTGTAGAAAATGGCTATGCCACAGTAGAAGATGTAGACAGGGCCTGTCGCAACAATGCCGGCTACTGGATGACCTTCGTGGGTGTCTTCCGCTGGATGGATCTTACCGGGGTGGCAGCCTATCATACAGTAATGAAAGATTTGTTTCCAACTCTGGCCAATGGAACGGAAGTGCCAGAACTGATAGATAAGATTGTTCGAGAGGGTGGAAGGGGCGTCTCCAATGCCCATGGGTTTTATGAATATACTCCAGAAGAAGCGAAGTTGTGGGAAGAGACATTTACCGAATTCAGTTATGAGATACGGCGATTAGCGTTGAAATACCCCGCCGATGTGGTGAAGAAGAAGCTGAAGGGGTGAGGAAAACACCTGAATTTTTAAGGAAAACAACAGAGGATTTAGTTTTTCCCTCTCGAGATGTCATCTCGGGAGATGACATCTCCCAAGATGACATCTCGATGCAAACGGTTGCCCCATTTTACCACATTCCCTCCCCAATCCACAAGCCTCCAATCAAATGACGTAAATTGTAGAACAGCCAGCATTGGTTGTTTACCAGGCAATTATTGCCCTTTTTTTCTCTCATACTTTTTATGATGCAACGAATTACACTTGTCATTTCATGGATGCTTGTTTTGTGTCCTTCACTTTTATTTGCTTTCCAATCAAATGGAGACACACTTAATGTTACTTCAGTCTCTGATTTTAAAGTAACTGGGAAAGGGGATAAACCGCAGTGGGATAGCGCTTCCTGGATATCATTAACCAAACTTGATAAAGGACTGGAGGATTATGATACCCGATACAAAATTCTTTACAGCAAAAAAGGCATCTATGTGCTGTTTTCTGGGAAAGACAAAAAAATCACCAGCACTTACCAAAACGATTTTGATGATCTCTACAACGCAGATGTTTTTGAAGTGTTCTTCCACACAAATCCGGCAGAACCATTATACTTTGAATATGAAATCAGTGCCCTCAACAAAGAGCTTGTATTGCTGATACCGAACCTTGATGGAAAAATAATGGGATGGAGGCCCTGGCATTATGAAAAAGAACGACTGGTTCAAAAAGCAGTAAATATTGTAAAGGACAGTAAGGGTATGCAAAGCTGGACAGCCGAGTGCTTCTTCCCTTATGCACTTTTACAACCGCTTCAAGCTACACCACCAAAAAAGGGAACTGTTTGGAATGCAAACTTTTGTCGCCTGGATTATGATGCAGGACATATGGTGAAATGGTCATGGTCACCAATAAAAGTGACCTTTCATGAATTCAAAGCTTTCAAATCAATCAGATTCCAATAATCCAGAACAAGAAAACCAATAGAAAAAAGCTACAAACCCGATAAATAGAAATTATGAGAAAATTGTTATTAAGTGTCTGTCTATTGCTAATAGTATCGCAATTGCTGGCACAACCCAATCCCAAGAGTATCATCAGGTCAAATACTCAGTTTAATGGGTATACAAACTATTGGCATGATGACTACAAAAACGTTTATCGTTACGGCAATCTTTTCAAGATGGCGCACGCTAATGTTGAAAAGACAATTGCTCAAACAAAATTGAATGTGGCTGATGATATCCATCTTAACGGATTGGATATGCAGGAAGGTTTTGTAAACTTCTTATTGCAGAATGATTATAAAGTAGCATGGAACTTATCCTCCACCGAATTAAACGTACAAGCTGCAAAAGGAAATCTGTTGGTGGTACTCGAGCCCAATTCTGAACAAGCCCGGATTTTCAACTATCAAACCCGTTGGAGAGAACAGATGAAAAGCCATCAGATGGATGCCGTCGATTTTGCTGATATGAAAGCATTTGTTGCTCAGGTTGGAAAGTCGAAAGCAGCAGTGATTATTACTTCTGATAAAGCACAAGCGCAGCGACTCATTGATTATGTTGCTCAGGCAAAAAATCTTTTGTCAACCTATACCTTACGCAAAGGTTGGTTCGGCGCCGAATCATTATTGAAAAGCGTTACCTGCACACAGGGTCATCCTCTGGAAACCATTGGCAGGGGCATGAATGAAGGAAATAGCTTCTTCACCTTTAACGGATATATGGATTTCATGGCACAGGATGAACTGGACAAATGGGTGAAGAAAAGCGGGTTGCCCATTGTAGCAGATGTTGGATTCGCCCCCATGTTCGGACTTAAGAACTATGAACACCTGCAGGTGCAGGATATGCCTAACCGAAAAGCTTATGTTGATTATGCACACAGCAAAGGTGGTTATGTATTCCGCAATGTATGGGATCCGGAAGCAGATACTCTTAACCTGCCATTCGATGGTTATACGGCTACTGAAGGAAATAAGGAACAGGTAGATAAGGACAATACTCCTTTCATTGTTACCACAGGTACAATGGATGGCGACCTTATCAATTCTATGTTATTGTTCGTTGATAAAGGCGTGCCTTTTACAAAGGAAGTGATGTGGAAAGCTATTCTGGCAAGAAGAAGCGTAGCTGTATTGGATCAGGCAAAGATGATGGGATCCGAACAATACAGGGCAACTGCCGCTTTGTTATATCTGGATCGCGTTTATCTGGAAAACTATTTCGGTGATAAAGTAGATATCCAGACTGAAATAAATGGCTATGTGATGGATGTGACGATCACCAATTTCAGCGATCAACCACTAAACGGGCAGCTTTCATTTTTTGGTGCAGATGCACTCTCCTTCAATTCAAAAGCGCCAGCAGGGGTTATGTTGCCGGCAATGGGACAAAAAACTATTCGCGTAATACTTCAACCCAATGAAAAAGCGATGGGACAAACAAATCCTATTGCCATTAATTTCAAATGGGGACAACAACAAAAAGCAGTAATGGCCATGCTGGATCTGCCACCAGCTATTTCAGTACATCGTCTTTTATTCGGCCACGCACCGAATGTTGATTATCCGGTTACCATCCACAATTTCACCAAGCAGCATACATTTCCTGTAAAATTGGAAGTATTCAGTAAGACGAATCCAGGTACTGCTGTATACACAACCACTTCGAATTTTACTGTAACTACAAGCAAATTCCAAAAAATGAACTTTAACCTGCCATTGTCGGCAGGACATTATAATGTAAAGGTTTCTGCACTTGGAGTTGATTATACCAGTCAATTGGGTGTAGAAGGCTCTTCAGGTTCTGTATCACTTCGTGAAGAAGATTTCAATAAAGATGGGGTTCCTGAATTTGTAATGGAAAACGATCAGGTTCGGGTTACTCTTTTAGCAACCGGTGCCCGTGTTATAGAATACTTCGTGAAAAGCAGGAACGATAATATTCTTTTCAAATTATGGCCTGAAAAAGCAGAAGATGATAGAAGAACTTTCCGTAAACGCGGGTATTATCCTTATGGTGGATTTGAAGATTTCCTGGGACAAGGAAGTATGGAAACACATAAAGTGTATAAAGCCGAAATTGTTAAGAAAGACGGTGAGTTTGTGCAAGTGAAAATGACTGCTGATTATTACGGTAATGAGATACAGAAAATTTTCACTCTATATGGTAATACACCATTGCTTGAAGTTCGATTCGCTTTGACATTTAAAAATCCAGAAGCAAATGTGCTTGGCCCTCAGCCTATACTTGAATTGGGAAAGGTACATGGCCCTGAAGATCTTTTTGTAGCACCTACAATATATGGGTTGGAAGAGTATAGAATGAGGATGGAAGATTACTATGGTCGAGTGATTAAATTGAAAGAAGGATGGAATGCTGGATATGATACAAAACAAGACATTTCTTTTGTAGGCGCTTACCCTGTTGACCAACCGCTATTCCTGCACATGTGGATGAATCATCCAAGAAATAGTGAAGCACATTACTATTATACTGAATTTCAGCCATGGACACCCATCATTCAGAAAACTACTATGTACTTTTCTTATTATATATGGGGAGCAGGAGGTTCTTGGGGACAAGCCGTTCAGGCCTTGCGCGATAGAAATTTAATCACCACTCAAAAATAAATCTATGGGTAAGATTAATAGATGGTTCATAGTATTAATCTTTTGTTTAAGCACAATTGGTGCTGTGGCAAGAGATATAAAGATTACTTCATTAGAATTAGGGCAACCGGTACCCGCCATTCCATTCTATCATATAAAAGTGGCTATTGAATTGCCTGAAACAACTTTTATGGAAGCGGAGATGTCTGTCAATGGGAAAACACTTCGTTTCCTTGATTTGTATAAAGGTAATGAGAAGGAAGATCCCAATCGTCCGCATATGGTACATCGTCCACCATCAGGATTTGGTTTGTCACAAGACAATACCCTCTACAGCAAACCTGTTGTTGTTGGATGGGTTAACTGGATGCCGGGACAAACATATACCATAAAGATTACCGTAAGATTGAAGAAGAATGTAAAGGGTAGTTCAACCGATGAATACATTTCTGCAACCAGAACAGTGAAAGCACCAGACCGTGATCTTTCGTTTGATAAGGAATGGAAAAGTTACAAATCCATTGTGTTAAGTGAAACAGGTGGATTGGACAGAGCAGGTGAGCCTGTGAAAGTGCTGTTGCCTTTTTATCCCGATGAAGCAAAAGATCTAAAACGTGATATCAGGGTTGTAGCTATCGATCCTAAAACCTTCAAGCATTCTGAAGTACCAGTACAAGTATTCGATGTGCAGCAATACCTGAAGGAAGATGACCTTGCACCAGATAAGAATGGTAAGCCAACACATGAAATCCCCATCTGGTTACCTACTGTAACAGCTCAGGTGGCTTTTTTAGCTGATGTGCCAGCAAAAAGCAGTAAGGTATACCTGATCTATTACAATAATGAGAATGCATTGACCAAGATATATAATACCGACCTGAAAGTATCTGGCGAAGCGCCTGGTATACAAGTGGAGAATAAACTGATGGAAGTAACACTGCATCCTCAATCAGGTCATTTTGATCAGGTGACTTTAAAAACAATGCCAGACTTCCCATTGTTCCATCGTAAAGAAACCAATGGTGCCATACATTGGAATCCTGAAGTATATGCACCGCCTCAACCATGGACACATACATCCGACTGGAAACCTGCTCCGAATGTTAAATCAATATCTGGTCCTGTTTTAGCAACTGCTGATTTTTGGGGTGGATTGAGAGATATTCCACAGGTTGACGCATCTGTTCGGTATGAATTCTATCCAAACAGACCTTATTTCCTTAGTTCAACAAGTCTTCGTTTCAATGAGACATTACAAAGTATTGCATTGAGGAACGCTGAGATCGTATTTAAAAGGGAATTGATGACAAACGCTGCATGGTATGATGTGATTAGAGATTCCATTGTGGTTTATGATGTAAAGAATATGACTGATCTCACCGATTTGAAAATGGAAGCAGATATACCATGGATTGCATTTTATAACAAGGAAAATGGATTAGGTTTTGCCGGAATACAGATTGATTATTCCAATGCTGGGTTAGAAAATAATCCAAGACTACTGAATCCTTATTTCTATATCACAGCCGGTCCCTGGGTGTATTGGGCCCGTGCCTTATCATTAAGCTTTCTGGCTTCTAATATGCAGCAGATGATTCCTGTAATGAAAGGAAATTTCTTTGCAGAGAAATGGGCTTATCTGGTTTACAAGGTTGATGATCCATCAAAACCCTTTGAAAAAATTAAATACTGGCAAAAAATCGTAACAAATCCACTTCGTGTTCAATTAGTGGAGGAAGTGGATGACAGGGTTTCCAGATCTGTTACAGAACTTTTTATTGAGAAAGGTAAGAGTGGGTGGGAAGGAAGAGAGACGGGGAGGGAGCATAAGTAATTAGAGAATTTGATGATTTGAAAATTTGAAAATGCTGATAAGATGATATCTGTCCTGTTTTTATGATTTGATATTTGGAATAGATATTCTTCGTCATTTTCTTGAATATAAATTTACGATGAGAAAGAAATTATTTTTTTTAGTAGCTAGTTGTTTAATTGGAGGTGCTTTGGTGAAGGGGCAATCTCCTTCGGTAGTAAGGGAATACAAAAAAGTATTCCCTACCTATCCGTTCTCTGATCCTGATCCGATACCGTCGGCTACGGCTATCTATCCTTATTTTAGGTACGATGGGTTTACTAATACGGCCGTAAATAAAGAATGGAAGGTTGTTGAGTTGGAGAATGATTTCATTAAGGTGATGATATTACCGGAAGTGGGAGGTAAGATATGGACTGCCATTGAAAAGTCTACCGGTGAACCTTATCTGTATTATAACCATACAGTGAAGTTTAGAGATGTGGCGATGCGGGGTCCTTGGACTAGTGGTGGATTGGAGCCAAACTATGGCATCATCGGGCATACGCCGAATTGCGCTACTCCAGTGGACTATATGGTTCGCACCAATGCTGATAAAAGTGTGAGCTGCATCATTGGGGTTTTGGATTTATTGACCCGTACACATTGGCAGATAGAGATCAATCTACCACACGATAAGGCTTTCTTTACAACAAATTCTTTCTGGTATAACAGTACTTCTATTGAGCAACCATATTATCATTGGATGAATGCGGGTATTAAGACAAAAGGTAACCTTGAATTTATCTACCCAGGTACAAATTATATAGGTCATGAGGGGGAACATTTGGATTGGCCAGTGAATAAGGAAAATGGTAAGAAGATCAATTTTTACGAAGAGAATAATTTTGGAATGTATAAATCTTATCATGTTTTTGGTAAGAATACTGATTTCTTTGGAGCCTATTATCACGATGACCAGTTCGGAATGGTACGCTATGCTCCCTATGAAGATAAGATCGGTAAGAAGATATGGATTTGGGGTTTGTCGCGCCAGGGAATGATCTGGGATAAGATACTGACAGATACTGATGGACAATACTCCGAAATACAAAGTGGTCGTCTGTTCAATCAGAATTCACTGGGAAGTACAATGACACCTTTCAAACATCTAAGTTTTGCACCGCACGGAACGGATATATGGAAAGAATACTGGTATCCTGTTCTCAAGACAAGGGGATTTGTGAATGCAAATAATTATGGGGCTATAAATGTAAAAAAAGAAGATGGTTGGATTAAGATTTTATTATCTCCAGTTCAGTATTTCACGGATAAGATTGTACTCAAGGCAGGTGGTAAGGTGATTTATGAAAAATCAATTAAGGCAGTACCCTTACAGTTATTTGCTGATTCTGTAAAAGCAGTTGATGGAGAATTATTATTGACAATGCCATTTTCGGGCTTGCGTTGGACGACCGATATTACTGATGGCAATCTTGCCAGGCCTGTCGAAAGTCCTGCTGATTATAATTGGAATTCTGCATACGGTAATTATGTGATGGGTAAGGAATTGATGGATCAGAAATTATTTGCCGAAGCAGAGGAAAAGCTTAGGACATCCTTGAAGATTGATCCTAACTATCTTCCGGCAATGGTAAAGTTGTCTGAATGGTTATTGAGAAGTGCACAATATCAAGAAGCCTTCCAATGGGCTAAGAAAGCTATTAGTATCGATACACATGACGGCAGTGGTAATTATTATTATGGATTGTCTGCTCTTCGTATGGGTGATGTTACGAATGCAAAAGATGGCTTCCAGGTATCTTCTGTTTCTATTGAACATCGTTCCGCTTCTTATACGGAATTGGCAAAGATATATATGAGAGAAAATAACTGGACGAAGGCGATCGAATATGCGGACAAGGCTATTGATTTCAATCGTTTTAATGTGGAAGCTTATGAGATCAAAGCTGTAGGGTATAGATATCTTTCCGATAAAGAAGGAAAAGAGAATGCTTTGCAACAATTGGTTGCCATGTATCCATTAAGTGCTTTTGTAAAAACCGAAAAATGGTTTGCAGTTTCAGGGTCACAGGCTCCTCAAAATGTTTTTCAGAATGAATTGCCTGAAGAGAATTGGATGGAAGTAGCAGCAGGTTATTATGAAAAAGGACTTCATTCAGAAACAAAAAAGATATTGGAGTTGATTCCTCAAAATCCATTGGCGAGTTATTGGATGGCTTATATAAATCATTTGCAAGGTAATGAAGCGAAGGCCTGGCTTGATAAAGCTGAAAGCCAATCTCCTGCATTTGTTTTCCCTTTCCGTTCAGAAATGAAAGAACCCCTCGAATGGGCTGTTGCCAATACAAGAGGCTGGAAAGCACGATATTTTCTTGCCTTATTTTATAAGGAAAAGAACCAATTGACGAAGGCAAAGGAATTGTTTAATCAATTAGGAGAGCAGCCAGATTATCCGCCTTTCTATGCCACAAGGGCACAGTGGGAGAAGGATATGCCTGCTTTAGTTGAAAAGGATTTACAGAAAGCCATTTCATTAGATAAGGAGCAATGGAGATATACAAAACAGTTGGCCGATTTTTATATTGGACAGAAGAGTTATGATAAGGCTTTGGCTATTGCAGAGCCATTCTTTAAGTCGCATCCATCCCAGTTCATAATGGGTATGCTTTATACAAAAACATTGTTATTGAATAAGCGATATAAAGAGTGTGATGCTTTATTGGCAAAGATGGATATCATTCCCTTTGAAGGTGCTACTGATGGAAGAGGTTTGTATTGGGAAGCCAAACTCATGCAGGCTATTCAGCAGATGCAGGCAAAACAATATAAGAAGGCATTGTCATTTGTTGAAGCTGCCACATTGTGGCCAGAAAATTTGGGTGTAGGTAAACCCTATGATGCCGATATCGATAGCAGGGTAGAGAACTGGATGAAGTATCAGTGTTATATAAAAATGAAAAATATAAAAGATGCAAGAATGGCTCTGGATAAAATTTTATCTTTCCAGCCAGGTATCTTTAATACTATCAGAAATTTCCAGCCAGCCAATCATCTGATAACCGCATGGGCAATGGAGGCGAATGGGCAGAAAGAGGAAGCAATTAAATGGTTAGATAAACAACAGCAACTATTTCCCGCTATGAAACAGATTGCATGGGCAAAAGAAGCGTTTATTTCTAAATCGGCTCCAGCTAATTCTGAAGAAGAACTAACTACGAGGGTTTTAGTGGAGTTGATGAAATAAGTTATTTCAAATTAGAGAATTATGAAAAAGTATAAAGCAGTCTTATTTATTATTTTGGTATTAGGACTGCTTCCTTTTTATAGTCAATCGCAGCGTAGAGGGCATCCAGTCAAGCCACGTTTCAGTGTTTTAGTACTAGCTGAAAATGGTGGACATCATATTGCTTATTCTCAAAGTGCAAAGGGTTTGTTAGATAAGATTGCTGCTTTACATCATTTCAGGATAGATTATATCAGCAATACAGACTCTATCACAACTGAATATTTGAAAAGGTACAGATTATTCATTCAGTTGGATTACCCTCCTTATGGATGGAAACCAGAAGCCATAAAAGCATTTGAAGACTATATTGATAAAGGCAGGGGAGGATGGTTAGGTTTTCATCATGCCAGTTTGCTTGGTGAATTTGACGGCACCAGCATATGGCCATGGTTTTATGATTTTATGGGAGGCATTCGCTTCAAGGATTATATAGCTGATTTTTCTGATGGTACAGTGCATATCGAGAAGACATCACATCCAATTTTTAAGGGATTGCCAGACACTTTTACTATTCATAAGGAGGAATGGTATACTTATGATAAAAGTCCGAGAGGAAAAGTTAAAGTCTTAGCGAATGTCGATGAAGCAAGTTATTCTCCTGTTAGAAATCAGAAGATGGGTGATCATCCTGTAATTTGGACGAACCCTGCCAAGAAGGCAAGGAATGTATATATATTCATGGGGCATTCGCCAGAGTTGTTTTATGATATGAATTATGTGAGGTTGTTTAATAATGCGATAGTGTGGGCGGCCAAATCGAGATGACATCTTACCCCCAAGATGACATCTCGGGTATAAGATGACATCTACCCCCCAAGATGTCATCTTGGGGGTAAGATGACATCTCCCCTTGTAAAAAACAACGCTACTTTTACAACTCTTTATCTTTGTCCCGCAATGAAACCCATCCTCTTTCTTATTTCATTACTCATTTCCTCCAATCTTCTAAGCCAAAAAGTAGATAGCATCCCAGTTGCGTTGGGCTGGGCGAAAAACTCCGTTAACACCGTTGTTTTCAGAAAAAACTCCCTGACTACCTGGAAGCAGACCCAGTTCATAGCCTTCTATGATGAAGAACAATTTCTAGTAATTGGTAAGAGGCAACTCAATTCATCTAAATGGATATTTCAAAAATCTCCTTATAAGGGAAATGCTGGCGATGCTCATAATAGTATTAGCATCATGGCGGACGGGAAAGGCTTTTTGCATGTTGCCTGGAATCATCATAATACACCTCTTCAGTATTGTAAAAGCATATCTCCTGGTTCCATAGTACTAGGAGAGAAAATGGCAATGACCGGACAATTCGAAGCTAGTGTAACTTATCCGGAGTTTTATAAGATGCCTTCCGGTGATTTGTTGTTTTTATATCGCGACGGTGAATCTGGAAAGGGTAATCTTATAATAAACAGTTATAATGTAAGATCAGAAAAATGGAGTCAGATTCAAAGTTTGTTGATTGATGGGGAAGGACAGAGAAATGCCTATTGGCAGGCAGCAGTTGATGATAGAGGCTATTTCCATCTTTCATGGGTTTGGCGGGAATCAGCAGATGTAGCCAGTAATCATGATTTGTGTTATGCTTTTTCAAGAGATGGAGGCCTCAGCTGGGAAAAGTCCACGGGCGAAAAATACAATCTTCCAATCACGGCTGCTACTGCGGAGTATGCCTGTGTGATTCCACAAAAAAGTGAATTGATTAATCAGACTTCGATGTATGTGTTGGATGGAATTCCAATTATAGCCAGTTATTGGCGGGAGCCGAATCTCTTATTCCACAGTATCATATCGTCTATCTTGAAAATGGCAAGTGGAAACAGCAGCAACCCTTTCATAGACAGTCTCCATTTAGTTTAACTGGTACTGGTACTAAGCAAATCCCGATTTCAAGGCCTCAAGTAGTTGCCTGGAAGAAGGGGACTACTTCAAATGTAGCCTTGGTTTTCAGGGATGAAGAAAGGGGGGCCAAGGTTTCAGTTGCTATAAACAAGAGGTTTCCCAATCCCAATTGGGAATATGATCATGAATGTAATCAACTGTTGGGTCTTGGGAACCGACTTATGATACAGAGCTTTGGAAATCAAAAAGCAATTGAGTCTGTTTGTGCAAATGTTATTCAGGTAGATGGAGAGGGCAAGGTCATCTAGCGCCACCTCAGATGATTTATTTGTTAGTTGTTGCTCTTGGCAATTTATAGCAAAACTTCCTTTTAATTACTCCTATAATTAAAGGCTAGATGCAAGCTAAATGTCAAGTCAATTTGAACTCAGTTCTAAGCTATTTTGTGTAGTGTGAATGACCCTTGCCTTGCTGATGCTAGCTATATTCAATTATTAATTGTTCATTCTTAGGGCAGGATGCTGTTTTCGTTATTAAACACCTCATACGAGAAGTCAATAGGAATCACTATATATCTTAGTTTGTTATGCGGCAATCCCATTCTTTCCAGTAAGCTGAATTTATCTTTCTTTGGAGTTTCAGGTATTCCGAATTCTACTGGTTTTACTTTATGCTGCAGGTAATAATCTATAGCTAGTAATTGATGCAGGTAAGAATCGTTTGGATAATTTAAGGTAATAAAATCCTTCGCAATACTATAAATATCATTTAAAGTGTAAGAATAAAAACTGCTTCTGGATTCAAAATAAGTACCCAATTGAAACAGGAAGTCGAATACGCTATACTTTGATGTTACATATTTCAATGTATGAGCCAATCGTTTCTTATTCCAATATATTTCAAGGGCATGTTCCAGTCTGGTGATATCCGCTAATTCTTTCTCTGAGAGATAATTACTTTTGATGATTTGATAAGGTGCTACTGGATCAAATTCATAACCATAATTAAGATATTTGTCCTTACAGGAGTGCCCTTCAGGAATTTCAAAAATCCTAATTGCAATTCTGGTGGATATAGCTTGAAGACTTCTTCAAAACTATATTTAATATCATTCCAGTAATCGAAAGGAAGTCCTACTATAAGGTCCAGATGCATTTCAACATGATCTTTTAATCGCAGTATCACTTCTTTGGTCTTTTCAAAATTCTGTTTCCGGCTAACTTCCAGATTGGCTTTCTGGTTTACTGTTTGTATGCCGATTTCAAAACGGAACATACCTTTAGGAACCTTATCTATTATAAACTGCATAATGGCTGGATGCAAAATATCAGCAGTTATTTCAAACTGGAAAACATTCTCAGGTCGGGCATTATCTAATATGAACTGGAATATGTCTAGTGTAAAATCCTTTTTTACATTGAAAGTTCTGTCAAGAAATTTGATGACTCTACCATGTGTCATAAGATAAAGCAGATTGCTTTTTATATGATCCATCGGCAGGTAGCGTACTCTGTTATCAAGACTGGCCAAACAGAATTCACATTTATAAGGACAGCCTCTTGATGTTTCAAGATATAGCACCCTGTTCTTCAACGTATCTACATCATCATGTTGATAGGGGTTCGTATTGGCATATGTTTCCAGGTCAAAGTTGGCCGATTCCAGATGATAGATTAGATCGCCATTTTTCTTTGATGCCAGGTTGGCGACTTTCTCAGCAGAAGGGTATTGCTGTAAAAATTGGGTGAAGGGAATTTCACCTTCACCTGTAATGATATAATCAATCGAGGGCAGTTGAATAGTTTCCTGCCAATCATATGTCACTTCAGGTCCACCCAATAATATTTTTGTAGATGGATTGATGGTTTTTATCATCGAAGCCACTTCAAGGGTCTGGGTGATATTCCAGATATAGCAGCTGAAGCAGACTACTTCAAACTGGCTGCAGTAGGCGGCAATCTCAGCTTTATCTTCTTTAATGGTGAATTCCTTCCACGACAGCCTTTCATCATTCTTATTCAGCTCATACAGCAGCCGTATCGCTAAATTCATGTGGATGTATTTAGCGTTGAGTGTGGTCAGCAAGATTTGCGGCTGTGGCATGCTGCAAATTAAGGATTCTGGGGAAGGTGGAGCGAAATGCTGGTTGTTAGAAGTTGTACGCAATTTTTAGTCTTACAACTTTTCCATAGCGGTAAAAGGTTGTAAAGGGGTTGTATTTGGTTCAGAAAAGTTGTAAAGAGGTTGTAAAAGGTCTCCAACCTTATAAGGTTGGAGACCTTTTACAACCTGGTAATGATACAACTCATTTATTGGTGAAGATTTTGAGCCAATTTAAAGACGTTCTTTCGTCATTAAATCGTCGACTTTAAATGTAACCCAGTCCAGACGTAACTTTCAGACGATTGAAAATTCGCTAATCCAGGACTTGATAGTGTGAATTGTAGGTTACAACCAAGATTGTACAACTAATTGTCAGTTACAACAAAATTTGTGCAAGGTCTCCAACCTTATAAGGTTGGAGACCTTGCACAACCTCTTCTTTAGTAAAAATCAATAAAGTCAAAATTATAAAGTCAAAAGTCAAAACCAGTGCTTCATTTCGAACACCAATTTTGACTTTATACTTTTGACCTAAAAAAAAGACCCAACAAACGTTGAGTCTTAATCCGTGCCCCGAACAGGAATCGAACCTGCACTACCTTGCGATAACCAGATTTTGAGTCTAGCGCGTCTACCAATTCCGCCATCTGGGCTAATGAAAGTTCAAATGTTTGAGAAGTTGAAGAGGTTCAATAAGTTGCTCCTCGACCGCTTCTCAAAGGGGATGCAATATTACGAATTAGCCAAGTTCCCACCAAACCCAAACCCTTTATTTTCTTAACCTTAAACTCAAACTCTTGCCCCCAACCTTGGAACCATGGAACCTATTGAACTTTTAGAACCTAAACCCTTAAACCTTTCCCCATCTCCTTCACCTTCTCCCTTATCCTCTCCCGATACTTCCTCCTACAATAGTATTCCTTCACTTGCAACAGTTCTTTTTCGGTAGTAACAGCCTCCTGATAATTGTCCAGAATCGCTGCCACAAGCTGGTAGTTGTCATCTATTAATTGTTGGGTTTGTGCCTCTGTCCGGCTTAAAAGGGCCGCATCTGGCTCCATTTCAAGCTCCATTAACTGTTCGTTGAGTTCCATAACCTCCATCAAAAATGAAGGGTGGAGGGTGTATTTCTCCTCTTCTGCCAATAATCCCTTCAGTTGTAACACATATTTTATGGTTTCATCGGGATTTTGAAGGGTTTTCAGGGCCTTATTGAGCTGGGCCGACATATCCAGGGCCTCCGCCTGGGCCTCAGGACTGGCAGTGGCGAAATAGTCGGGATGGTACTTCCGGCTAAGCTCAAAATATTTGCGGGGAAGGGCCTTTGTGTCTATTTTTAGCTGCACTGGAAGCCCAAAAAGTTCGAAATAATTCATGTCCTTTGCATTATATGGCCTAAACGGATAAAAAAAATCATAAGTCCGGTTACAAAATTAGGTCTATTGTTTACAAATTAAGGTACAATAGAATGGAAGTAGTCAAAAATTACACGGATTCAGAACTGCTGGAGGCCCTTCGTTCGGGCAGGGGGATGAATCCTGTCCTTAAGTTCTTATACAGACAGAATTTTGAAGTCCTGAAAGTATATGTGATTCAAAACAGTGGCAGCGAGCAGGATGCCGAAGATATTTTCCAGGAAGTTCTCGTAAGCTTTATCGAATTAGTGAGATTGGAGAAATTCAGAGGTGATTCATCAGTAAAAACGTTCCTCTACGCCCTCACCCGAAACACCTGGTTGAACGAATTGAAAAGAAAAGGAAGAGCAGATGTACGAGAAATGAAATTTGAGAAAGCAAAAGATACGATTGACGAAGATGCAGCCCAAAAAATAGCAGGCAGAGAATCGAGGAAACAAGTGATGGATGTTGTTGAGAAATTAGGCGAACAGTGTAAGAAGATTTTGCTAGCCTATTATTACGAAGACAGATCAATGAAAGAAATAGTTGATATAGCAGGTTACGATAGCGAACAGGTAGTTAGAAATAAAAAATATAAATGCCTGAAGCAATTGGAACAAATGCTGACCGCCGATCCAAATATGGCAAAAACCTTAAAAAAAGCTTTGAACTATGAATGACAATTATACACCCACTGAGCAACTGATCCGATTCATGGATGGTGATATGTCTGGTGACGAAGTTGCCACTCTTGAAAAGGAATTGGCTGGTGACCCTGCAAGACAAGAAGAACTGGAGAACCTGCGCAATACACGCATGGCCGTATCTAGACTCGGACTGCAAATGCAAGTAGCTTCTATTCATGCTGAAATGATGAATGAATTGAAAGCAACTGAAAAGGATAATGTCCGTCAATTATCACCTGTCAGGAAAATAACTCAGTTCACATTAAGAATAGCTGTTGGCTTATTTATTCTGATTGTTGCTGGTGGCCTCTACCAATATTTCTCGATAAGTCCAGATAAGCTTTTCAATGATAAATATGCTGCCTTTAATGTAGGTACTTCCCGTGGCAATACCCAGCAATCTCAAGTTGAGATTGAATATGCTAAAAAGAGATATGAGCAAGTTGTATCTATATTTGAAGGTATTCAGAACCCAACAGTGAAAGATCATTTTTATGCTGGATTGGCTTATTTGTCAACCAACAACCTTGATAAGGCAGTTCTCAACCTTTCGTCTGTACTTACTAAGAATGCATCTTTCAATACAAACGAATTCCAGGATGATGCTGAGTATTATTTGGCTCTCAGCTACCTGAAGCAACAGGATTTCGATAAAGCTGTTCCTTTATTCGAGAAGATAAATGCCGATAAACTGCACTTGTATCACGATAAGGTAGGTAATTGGTTCCTTAAGGAAGTCAAGATTGCCAAGTGGAAGAAGTGAGGGTGAAGTTTAAGAGTTTAAGGTTTAAGGGTTTGAGGTTTCTAATTCGAAGTTTTTGATTAATTATATACTAAATCCTCTGGTTTCTCAGAGGATTTTTTTATTTCTTGGTTACATCGGTTGTTTGGTGGTTACTAATCCATGTATGAACGTTTCAAAAGTCAACCGCAGAGACGCAGTGACGCAGAGGAACGCCCCGCGTCTCTGCGTCTCCGCGGTGAAATTTTCAAATTTTCAAATCATCAAATTCCCCAATTACTTATTTTATGAACAACAACGCAATCCGCACAATGAAATGGGCAGCAGCAGTAGTAGCAAGTACAGTTATTACCATCGCTTGCCAGAAAGACGCCAGCACAACGGCAAATAATGGAAGTACTGTAGTAACTACGGCGCCTACACGCGTAAAAGTATATCTAACAGACGACCAGACGCTGGTATTCGATAAGGTAAATATCGATATCCAGAAACTGGAAATCAAACTGGAAGATGATGGTATTGATAGCCTCGGAGGTTGGTTTAGCCTGAACATTACACCCGGCGTTTACGATATCCTCCAATTCCGTAATGGAGTGGATACACTTTTTGCAACTGGAACTATTCCTGCTAACAGAAAACTGCAGAAGATCCGCCTTACACTGGGAAATAATAACTCCGTGGTACAGGGTAATGTTACATCTCCTTTGAAAGTGAAGGATAACAATAATCAAGTGGAAGCAAAACTCGATGGCTCAAATGTTGACATGATTGCTCCTGATCAGTTTGCTTTCTCTCTCGATTTTGATGCAGGAAAATCTATCAAATCAAATAACAGTGGTTCAGGTAATAACCATGGTTTCGAATTGAGGAGTAATATCCGCATATTCAGCAAACAGAAATCAGGCAGAATCGAAGGTCGTGTTAGTCCAGCTGAGGCACAAGCGATAGTTATGGCTATCAGCAATACTGATACTGCCACTGCAAAACCAGAAAGAGAAGGTGAGTTCAAGTTCGTAGGACTGAAAGCCGGATCTTATAAGTTAGTGTTCGATGCTACAGCTGGTGGTTATCAGGATAGCACAATCAATAATATTGTGGTTCGTAATAGCGAAGATACTCACGTGCCAACAGTAGTGTTACATAAATAAGATATTCCAACCTATGAGAGTACCCCGTTCCGGCTTCCTTATTGAAGCCGGAACTTTTTTATAACTATAAAAACAATTACAGCTAATGGTAAAAGCAATAACCACCACCATAAATTGGTACTATTATCAGTTGCAAACTGGCCTGTTAACCTTAGATGTGCCCAATAGGCAGCCGTCTTATTTCTTCCCTCGATCTTTTGGTCGGATAGGTAGTCCAGTTTTCCTTTTTGTAAAGAGGTAGCAATACTATATCCATCTTTGAGATAGTAATGTAATCGCTGGGTTATATAAGATGTAGCAGCATCATCTGCCTTCCATTGCGAAGTAATCATATTGGCGCAACCGGCATAAGAGAAAGCACGGGAAAGACTGATTATACCTTCCCCCTTTATCAATTGTCCACCACCAGTTTCGCAAGCACTTAATATAGCAAGATGTGTTTTTGTGAGTTGTAGACTATATATGTCGGGAAGATAAACCTGGTCTAAAGAAGGTGAATCGGCATGTTGCGGATAAAATGCAATGAATGATTGCATTGGTTCTTTGTCATTTGCCTGGGCATGTGTAGCTAAATGTAATATGTTATAATTACCCGCCTCTTTTAGGAATAAGTGTTTTGTTGCCGCTTTACTTAAATAGTAGGTGCCGCCTAAATGACTTACTTCTTCTTCCGAAGCAGGTAATGGAGCAAGTATCGAATTGCTAGTCTTGTCTGAATATGGAGCAAAAGCCAAAATTGAATTGGAAGTCCGGTTTTCCAGTTCCCCTTCTTTCTTTAAAAGGCTGCAAGCGTAATTATAACTGATGGCGAAATTATCTAGTAGATATTTGTCATTTTCATCCAGCAGCATTTCAAAAGGAATATAGCTTAACTCATCGTCTGGTATAATCATCAATTGCGAATAACCGTTGAGTTTATTAGCTAGTGGCTGAATCAATTGGTCATATAACTTATGAGAATTTTCGACGGAAAAGCATATTGTCATTTCCGCTGTTTTTTTCGAGGGCAGTACTCAGTTCGTGAATTGAGTAAATGAGAGAGTCTGTTTTTGGAAGCTCATACATCTCTCTTTTTTCTTTGGTAATTACCCAGCAGAGTATACTGCTATCTCCCATATGGTACGATAGTATGGCCCCATTTTTAGGTATGATCTTTAGTTGTAGTTCAGAAAAGCTTATAGTTGTTTCTTCGAAATGGAGTTTATTGTAAGCTGGATTTTCAGCGAACTTCTTAGTAAGCGATTCCAGTTTTAGTTCCTGCTCCCTTAATTGTGTCAATATACCTGAAAGAATAGAGCTATCAGATACTGCGGCTGCTTTTAGAGAAAGGCGGTTGATGTTTTCCTTGCAATTGCTTTCTTCAGCTAATAAGGATTCAGGGATATTGACAGCTTTCTTCAATTCCTTTTCCAGCAACCCGTTTACTAATACAGATGCTTTATTCTTTTCATCAAAATAGAAAGCTTCATCCAGATAGTTCTCTTTTTTTGTGAGCTTATATAACTGCAGACAGATGTCTATAGGGATATGATGTGATCCGTATTTTTTTTGATTCAGGAAAATCCGGGCTTCATCCGATTCATAGGTTTTTTCTACATAATCGGTGAGCTGGTAGAGTGAACGAAATGTTTTTATTGATGATTCAAGAGAGCGAATATCTTTATTGGAATCAAATAAGGACCGGAATGCAGTAGCTTTTGCAAGTAAGGTTTCATAGAGTTCTGTAACTGCAAAAACACCGGAATAACTACTGGGATTATTCTCTACTGAGCTGTCATTATAGAAATAGATTAATTGGGTTATAGCTTTTTGATAATCAATTAATGCTTCACTCCATTTATGTTCTGCTGCTTTGAGATCACCTATATAGCGATATGTGATGCCGGCAAAAACATTTTTCTTATTCCCATTCTGAGTATGGTTCAAGTTGCTGGCTTTTTCAAAATACCAGCTGGCGGAATCGTATGCTTTCTGATTATAATGAGCCAACCCCAGGTCATTATACTTCCAGATACTGGTTGTTTTTATAGCATGGAGGTATTTTATGGCTTGTGGACTTGCCCCGATTTGTAAATAGATAGAAGCTATATTCTGGTTTATCTCATCCGTATTGATCTTGTATTTCAATAAGTCGGTATAGATTGTCATGGCCGCATCATATTCATAGAGCTTACGAAGGGAAGAAGCCAGGTTGCTTTTATAGTTTACCAGAAAAGCGATTCGGGAATCGTCCGTTTTATCTAATACACTGATTGCCTTTTCGAAATTGTTTTTGCTTTGTCGGTAATTGCCTGTTTCGAAGTTCAGGATACCGAATGCATTGTATAACCTTTCAAGTTCTTGTATGCCGGGAAACTTTTTTGTTACCTCTTCAGCTTTAGTATAGAAATATCGGGCAGAGTCGAATCGGTTTACAGTATAGTAAGAATTACCAAGATATAATTGAGGCAGAAAAGCGGCTTCTCCGAATTTATTATTTGATTTTTCAATAATGCTTACACAGTTCCTTAATAATGGAATGGCTTCATCAAAGCGGGCATAAGTCTGTTTGAAAATGCCTGCTTTAAAATAGCTATCCATCAGGATGCTGTCGTTAAGACCTGTCCCTTCCAATGCTTTTATCACCTGCATATAAGCATGCAAGGCGATGCTGTCTGTTTTTTCTGTGGGCTCGGGTGATGAATATAAGTTTTTCTGCGTAGGCGTAAATAGCCTTATAATCCTTTTGGGGCGATTGAGCCACCATTAGGACAGCCAGGAATAAGGTGATGGTTAATAAGGGAAAAAAGCCTTTGCGCATACGTTTTGTGATACCCAAATGTAATCACGAAAACGCTTATATAGAAAGACTTATATAAAATACCTTAACGCCCTACGATGAAAATGCATGGGGGGCGGGGTTTGGCTACTCCTTTTGTAGTGCCTGTGCCAGCAGCTCCGGATACAATTTCAAAATTTAGGCCGGTAAAATTACTTCCAGTATTGGCACCCAGAATAGTGCCTTCCCTGTCTTTAATCAGTTGTATATAATCAGGAGTGATATCTGCCGCTGTATTGAAATAATACAATTTTACTTTGAGGGAATTCAGGGATTTGTTACTTCCATCATTCACCCTGTATTTCATTTCCACTTCTTTCACTTCACCGTTTTTGGAACTGTACCAAATAAACCATTTCTGATTGTTTGAGCAATATTGATAGTGGCAGCATTAATGTCAACTGCTACACCAACACTATTACAGCCATTGCCTTCATCAAATACGCTATTTGCAGGAATAGTTCTTGAGGTACTGGCATTATATACAGGTACAACCGTAGTGTCGTTATTGGAGAGATTGTAGATTTTGTCGTAATAATTGATCCCTGAAACTAATATTATAGTGGAACTTGTATCTCCGGTAACAGCATCTTTAAATGTTATTCTATATCTAAGTCCTGTTTCACTTTTTGAAACATTTACTTGACCATTGGTTTCGTCTATTTCAATACCTTCTGGAAAGCCAGTATATATACCAGATCTTACTTCTGTTGGGCTGATTAGAACATCTCCAGCGGCATTTTTTATATAAAAGATGGAATCGCCGTAGCTTAACTTATAGGGGGCTATTGGGGTATCACCCGGTTTATCACAACCGACCATAATAAGGACGGCTAGTGAGAATGCTGCAATGGAGAATTTTTGTATCATAAACCAAACTCTAGTATATATAGGTACGCGCCCTGTCATGAAATGTAACCGCCTGGGCAGGATTTATTTTAAAAAAGCTAAAATAGCCTGTAAATTTCTGAATTCGAAGCGGTTTCAATTGCTAAAATTTTGCCATTACTGTGCCAAGTTGGAATTTTGCAGGAGATTTGCTTCAAAATAGTTGATAATCAATGAGCCATATGATTAAAATAGGATTAATCCGGGAAGGGAAAGTGCCTGCAGATAACCGTGTAGCCCTTATTCCTGCACAGTGTAAGTGGATATTGAAGAATTCCACCGATGTAAGTATTGTTGTTCAGCATTCAGCCACCCGTTGCTTCTCCGATAGGGAGTACGAACATGCAGGTGTTGAAATAGTGGAGGATTTATCAGATTGTGATGTTCTTCTGGGTATTAAGGAAGTGCCTGTTAATGAATTGATTGCTGGCAAAACCTATCTCTTTTTCTCCCATACTAAAAAGCAGCAACCGTTTAATCGCAAATTGATGAAAGCGGTTCTGGAAAAGCAGATAACGCTGGTGGATTATGAATGCCTGGAGCACGAGGATGGACAGCGAATCATCGGATTTGGCTTTTTTGCTGGGGTAGTTGGCGCACATAATGGCATGATGGCCTATGGGTCAAGAACAGGTTTGTTTAATCTGGACAGGGTATATAAACAACGCAGTTTCCGGGAATTGATCCATACCTATTTCGGATTGCGATTGCCAAATGTAAAGATTGCAGTAACCGGTAGTGGAAGGGTAGCCCATGGGGTTCTGGAAATCATGAACCTGATGGGTATTCATGAAGTAGAGCCGGAAGATTATATTAAAAGAAGATTCTCTTATCCGGTGTATTGCCAATTGAAAGGACAGGATCTTTATGAAGATAAACTAACAGGATAAGTACAGTCGCTCAGGTTTTCATGAAAACCCGGAATCCTATACCTGCAAGTTTCTTCCATTTGCTGAACAGACCGATATTCTGATGAATGGTATTTATTGGGATAAGAGAGCGCCAAGACTTTTTGAAAATGGTGATGTAGCGGCAGATACTTTTATCATTAAGACAATAGCTGATATTACCGATGATGCCGGCGGCTCTGTGCCTATTAATCTTGGTGACCAGACTATTGAAGATCCGATTTATGGTGTAGATAGAACCACTATTGCAAAGACAGCTCCATTTCTTGAACATTCAATTGATGTTATGGCTGTTGGGAATCTTCCAAACGAATTACCCCGCGATGCCAGTCGCTATTTTGAGAGCAGTTAATTAAGTTCGTTCTGGAGGATATGTTGAAAGGTGGGTCTCCATTAATTGAAAGGGCAACGATGGTAAAAAATGGTAAGCTTACAGATCATTATTCATATCTGCATGATTACGCATATGGCGAATAGCTATAGTTTCAGGTAATAATCTTTAAGAAGCTGTTCAAATTCATTACTATAAGATACTCCATCGGGTTTTATCACTAATTCCGTTTCTGTAATCGAGGCCAGTTCAGTTCTTGTATAATGAAGAATGGCTCTGAATGGTTTGTGCTTCAGCGTTTGTTTCACTATCAATTTTTCAGTAAGCTGATATCCTTTTTGTTTGGCTAATGCATCAAAATATTCCCATCGGTGAAAGGGGAGGAGTATGCCAAAACTTCCCTTGGAATCTAAATTAGCAGATATCGAATCTAAAAGCTCCGATAATGTAAGTGAAGTACTGTGCTTGGCAATTTTTTCCGCATCTGTATCCGACTCCAGATCATTTTCAAAGAAAGGGGGATTGCTGATAATAAAATCAAAGGAATGTTTAAATGTATGCTGCCTCACATCTCCTTCCTCCAGCGTTAGTCTATCATTCCATTTACTTCTTTCAATATTCTCTTTCGCCTGCATATACGCCTCTTTATCCAATTCAATTCCATGAATAGTGGCATCGCTTTTCTGCGCCAGTAATAACATCTGCAATCCCGTTCCACTCCCAATATCCAATATCCTCTCATGCCCCGCAACTTTCCCAGCAAACCATGCTCCCAATATACAGGCATCTGTACACACTTTCATGGCACATTTGTCTTGGAAGATGGTGAAGAGTTTGAAGGAGAAGAAGGGGTTGGGCATTTCGTTAGAAGTTTCTAGTTTAAGGTTTCAGGTTTAATGGTTTAAGGTTCTGAAGTGTTGCTCCAAAATAACTTATTGGCAGTTTGAAGTTGAAATGTTATTTGAAAATAATTGACTAATTACTATTATAGGCATAATAAATGTGACACATAGATATCTTAGTAGTTAGTTGCGCTGTTACACTTCAGAACCTTAAACCATTAAACTTGAAACTTTAAACCTTAAACAATAAGGAGCACTTAAACTATCAAGAACCCCAGCCGCTCCTCGCACTCGCCGCCTCCCCCAAATCCGCAAACTGCCCTTCCAAAAACTTATAATATCCTGTAATGGCAATCATGCCGGCATTATCAGTACAATAAGCAAATGCAGGGATATAGGTGTTCCAATTATATTTTTTACCAGCTTCCACCAAGGATGTCCTGAGACCGCTATTGGCAGATACACCACCCGCGATACATATTTCTTTGATGCCTGTTTCTATGGAAGCTTTTTTGACTTTGTTTAAAAGGATGGTGATGATACGGTGTTGTATAGACGCACATATATCGGCTAGATTCTCTTTTATGAAGGCTTGCTTTTCTTCTTCTGTAGCCTGGAAGGTCTCTTTGAATATGAGACTCTTGCCTGCATTCTGGAGAAAGTATAAGATAGAAGTCTTTAGTCCGCTGAAACTGAAATTCAATCCTGGTATCTGGGGTTCCGGGAATTTGAATCGAAGTGGATTTCCTTCTTTAGCATATTTATCAATCAAGGGGCCACCGGGATAAGGGAGTCCTAATATTTTCGCTGACTTATCAAATGCTTCTCCGGCAGCATCATCAATGGTTTCCCCAATGATAGTAAGCTTGGTTGGTGAATCGCAACGTACAATCTGCGTATGGCCACCACTCACTGTAAGACAAAGAAAAGGAAAGGCAGGTTTAGGATCATCAATAAGATTCGCTAATACATGCGCCTGCATGTGATGAACAGAAATTAGAGGCTTATCCAAGCGCTAATGCTAATGACTTGGCAAACTGTGATCCTACTAATAATGAACCAATGAGTCCGGGTGCTTTTGTAAAAGCTATGGCATCAGCATCTTCCAAACTAACTCCTGCTTCTTTCAATGCTATATCAACTACAGGTACTATATTCTGCATATGCGCTCTGCTTGCCATCTCCGGAACCACACCACCATATTTCTCATGCACTGTTTGATTAGCTATATAGTTAGATAGTATTTTCCCATCCCGGCAAATAGCTGCCGAGGTTTCATCACATGAAGATTCTATTGCGAGTATTGTTGCCATAATTTGTGAAAGTCCGGAAGAATTTTGGAAGTGCAAGATACATAATATATGAAAAGTGAATTCCTGTTGGAGGGTCAGGGATCTATTATCTTTATAACCGCAGAGACGCGGAGACGCAGGGGGCTTTCCTCTGCGTCTCCGCGTCTCTGCGGTAAAATATCAAACTTAAAAAGGTAAATGATTTCTCAGCCTGTAACACCCAAGAACCTATGGAACTTAATGGAACCTCTTGAACCCCCAAAGCTCACTTACTCCGTATCGCCACCACCGGATCCATCCTCGCTGCAATAGAAGCCGGAATAATTCCCGCCAATACTCCCACCGTTACACAGATGGATATAGCAAGGATAAGGATAGAAGAAGATATAGTGATGGGGAAGCCTGCAGCGGCTCCCGCGACTAGTGTCAATAGGAATACTCCAATCAATCCAAGGAAACCACCCATGATGCAAAGGAAAGCTGATTCTAAAAGGAATTCTGTCAATATCATTCGCTTCTTAGCACCAATTGCTTTTTAAGACCGATCTGACTCGTCCTTTCCCTTACAGTAACGAACATGATATTGGCAACACCAAACATACCCACAACCAGCGATAACATAGCAATGGCCCATCCTCCCTTGTTGATATAACCGAATATATTATCCATGAATTCACGGAAAGAATCGATATCGTTTAAAGAGAAATCATTCTCTTCAGTAGGCTTTAACTTCCTGATGGATCTCATAGCTCCTAACAATTCATCTTTCATCTGATCCATTGGAACAGTTTCTTTCGCCTGTACCATTATAACTGGCTGACTGAACTCTTCCCTGTCAAATGTCTTCATGTAATTGTACGACATGATGATGCTCTTGTCGTATTCAAATCCCCCTAAAAGGCTCTTACCTTGTTTTTTTATAAGTCCTACTACAACAGCTTTCTTTCCACTCTTTATCGAAATTACTTGTCCAACTGCTTTTTCAGCTTTACCGAAAAGGTTCTCAGCTACTTCTCTTCCCATTACAATAGAGTTGTTTCCCCTGTCGAAATCGGATTGCTGCAGGTAGCGACCTTGCTCTATTTCGATCACTTGTATATTGGAAAAATCTTCTGTAACACCGTAGTAATTGATATTGGTTACAATATTGTCCTCAATTTCTACATTGGAATTATCCTGGATGGTCATGGCAATATTCTTCGCCGATGAAGTCTTAAGTCTAAGCAACACCATCTCTTCCTGTTTTGGAGCTGGACGTTTTACGAATTTCCACCATGGGTAATCTGGACCGCCACCAGCATATTCCCATTTATCGATATAGACAGTATTGCTGCCTAATGCTTTAATGTCGTTTTGTACTGCTTTTTGAAGGCTTTCCACCATTGTCAGTACCCCGATGATACAGAATATACCAAAGGCAACACCGGATAATGATAGCAAAGTGCGCACTTTATGTGAGCGGAATTCCTGCCAGGTAAGGCTGAGGCTGCTTCCTAATATTTCGAATAGACGACGCATATTCAAATATACTATTTTGCCTATGGCTGGCAGGGGATATTATTTTAGTGGCGGCTAAGGGGGTTGAGTGGATTTATTTCACTTTCCAGAATGCTGAAATCCATCCAGTTTCATCATTCCCTTTTATATTGCAATCCTAAATATTCGATATGATACGAATCGGGAATGAAATTCTGGAAGTGGGTATCCACCCTAAGGGAGCGGAACTGCAACATTTGGTGCATAAGCAACTGGGACTCTCGTATATGTGGAAGGGTGACCCAGCCTTTTGGGGAAAGTTCTCACCAGTGCTATTCCCAATAGTAGGTACTTTGAAAAATGACCGGTTCAGTTACCAGGGAAAGGAATATAGTTTGTCGCGTCATGGCTTTGCCCGTGACCGAGTATTTGAAGTGGAAGAGCAGTCAAATGAAAGAGCTGTATTTCTACTGAAAAGCGACACCCAAAGTCTTTCCATTTTCCCCTTTCCTTTCGAATTCCGACTAATATATGAATTGGCTGGTAATGTACTGTCGGTGACTTATGAAGTGAAGAATCCATCTGAAAACGATTTGCTCTTCTCGGTTGGCGGGCACCCTGCTTTTGCTGTTCCATTAGTCGGAAATACAAGCTATTCTGATTACTATCTTCAATTTAATAAAAAAGAAAAAGCACCTCGCTGGCCTATATCTCCTGAAGGCTGTATTCAAAATCAACCCATACCCCTTTTTGAGAATGAAGATAAATTGCCGCTTACAAAAGAGCTCTTTCTGCAAGATGCATTAGTATTTAAGAACCTTGCTCCTTCAGAAGTCAGCTTGAAGTGTGACCTGCACCATCATGGCTGGACATTTGATTTTGCCGAATTCCCTTTCCTGGGTATATGGGCGGCCAAGCAAGCAGATTTTGTTTGATGATAGAACCCTGTAGTAGCATTAGCCGTAAGAGGTGGTGTTGACCATAACAAGAAAGGGGTGCACCAATCTGGAGGAAAGAGGCATAATACGGGCGATTGGTACCGGATGAACAGAGAATTCAGGCAAGCTGGACGATAGCCTGTTACTAAAAAGAAAAAGGAAGCATTAGCTGCCCCTTTGAGAACCAGTATTAGCTTGTTTGCTTACAAATCCTGTTGAAGCTTTGGGCTTTTGAATGAATTTAGAGCCTTGCTTATTGTCGGCTACACCTTTTTTGGCGCCTTTTTTCTTGTCTTTTCCGTTTTGCTGGTTGAGTAAGGACATAGTTGACAGTTTTAAAACGTAAATATACAAAAACTTGCGGGGATTACCGGGAAGTCGGGGAGGACTTTTGAGACCTTTACTTCTACTGGGCAAAGGTTCCCACTATGGACTAGCTTGGTCTAAGAAACAAAGAATACAAAAGCAATAACCGCAGAGACGCAGAGACGCAGAGGAAAGCCCACCTGCGTCTCTGCGGTTATTGTATTTCTCACCAAACTACGCCGTGGTTCTTTGCTATTATCTTAATCAATCATCATCTTTCTCTTTAACATTTTTCTCATTTTCCGAACCAGCAACAGTACCACTTTGAATTTCAGTGTGTCTTATCTGTCCCCCCAGATGCGCCGTTTGCGCCATAGCACCAAAACTGGCTAGCGATAAAACCAGCACCACAATACTCAAACTGCGAAACAGAACCTGTTTATTTTTCATGAATAGGGTGGCTAACGACATTACCCCAGCTGCAATGATGATACCGAAGGCAATCTGTGCCATGTCCTCATGTTGTCCTATAAGGCTCTCTGTAACACCTGGAAGTTCTTCGACTAATTCCTCAGTTCCTTCTCCAGTGAAAAATACGGGTATAGTAAGTAAGGCACCTCCAACCAATAGATAGAGTGCGGTACTGATTCGGGAATTGTTTTTTTGAATAAGTCCGATGGCTAATACGATACCACCTGCTAATGCGAGAAACAATGGCACGTGATTAAGTGCCAGATGAATTTGTGCTGCGTTCATGCTGAATTATTTTAGAAATGATAAATAGATACCTGTCCAGTGTTTACTGGACTTGCTTAAATATATATTCAGCAATTACCCGGAGGATGGAAAATGGGGGATGGATAAATAACAGGAAATGATTCCTGGTGAATAGTTTGACTGTTATTGATGCGGGAAGGACAATTGAAATTGAATTCTTCAACAGGTTGTCCTATTACAATCATAATATGATGACTATCTACAAAATTCTTAAAAGGAAGTTCCTGATCATCTGAAGCATCTTCATCCGTATCAATAGGGTCTGAGTAATGATCCGCCAGGTATTCAAGGAAATTAAGTGAAGGTTCATCTTGTTGGTGCATACGAAAATGTTCCGCCAATTGCGGAATCCGGAACAGCTGATGTATTTCTGTTGAGCTGTTCAGGAATAATAAAAGTAATATGGACGATAAGAAGGTCCTCATTCTGAAAGCAATAATAAACTTGTTCTGATACGACCCATATGATATTCGTCATTTGCTTGTTAAACTTTTATGAAAATCCTTAGAATGGACTAAAAGAATTTTCCGGACACTGCGAGAACTCAGAGGTTTGAAACCTCACAAATACAATGACCGCAGAGACGCGGAGACGCAGGGAATACATCTCTGCGCCTCCGCGTCTCCTATGTTTGTTCTTTGAACCACGAAGGCACAAAGAACACGAAGAAGCACGAAGGGAATGCTTACTGCGTGATACTAATTTTAATCTTTATTAGGCAAACTCTCTTAGTGATCCTTCGTGCCCTTTGTGACTTAGTGGTTCAAAATCAAGAATGAATTGTACTCAAAAACCGCGCCTCCGCGTCTCTGCGGTTATTGTATTTATCAAGTAAAGACGCAGTGGGTCGCTGCGCGATGAATACATGACCCTGTTATCCTTTTATGAAAATCCTTAGTATAGAATAAAAGAATTTTGGTTTACACCATTTACTTAAATGATCTGTTCATTCTCTATTCGTATTCCAGTGATATGTAGTTGAAGAACTACATAAGAGCGGCATTATATGCTAATATTATTTTGCAAATGAACTACGCTGAAACCGGCCATGGTAAAGGGTTTCATGAGAATCGCTAAAATCAATGCAATTGAAGTATTCATTCATCTATGAAATGTATTCGTTTACCGATTCTATATGCTGAAATGCCGATTCGATTTTTGAATGGTGATAGTGCGAAGTACATTTGTATTGCAAAAGATTTATTTCATAGGATAAGGTTAAACAGCGAGGGTCGTTTCTACGACCCTCAATTTTTTTATAGGATACTCAGCTCGCCTTACTATTTTTTTCGGATATCCGATCAGTATATTGTCCGGCAGAAAATAACAGTCATTAGGATTTTCACTTCGGGGGGCGATTTTGAATAATCACCGATTTTTTAGATTCAAACGCCGATTTCGTTTTCTCCCTTACAGAAGCGATAGTACTTTAGCAATGCAAAAGATTTATTTCATAGGATAAGGTTAAACAGCGAGGGTCGTTTCTACGACCCTCAATTTTTTTTATAGGACCTTCTTGTAACACTATTCAATTCTTCCTGCTTATTCTGATCCCAAATCAATTCCGTCTTTCTCCATTTTCTTTACTTTTGACAAAAGTCAAATCATGTCGCTCAAGTTATTCATGGTACTATTGGGTTCCAAACCAAAAGGAAGGCATACCGAACAACACGATATCTATTTCGGGATAGGAGTGGAATTAAAAGACCTTGTACCAGGCATTATAGCCAGCTGGCCCGAAGCCGCGGGTAAGATACATATCGATGCCTGGAGGGAAGTGACAGCAGTCGATGGCTATTCAATCAGTATTGAGAGTAGAGGAACTGAAATGACAAGTTCTGATGAACCTGCAAAGCTTTACTTTATCAATCTCGGTGGCTATAAACCCGGTGAATTTGAAGAATTCCATTACAAGATGCTGGTACCCGCAAAAGATAAAGGCCAGGCTATTCAGCTTTCAAAAGCAACAGCCTTCTATAAACATACTGGTTTTGAAGGAGCTGTCTCTCATGTTGACGATAAATATGGGGTAGATGTGGACGATATTGAAGAGATTGAGGATATCCTTCCAGAGGATGTCAAAAAGGCCTATTCTATCCGTTTAAGTAAGGGAAATGATATAAGCAAAGACGAATGGCACCTGGGATATCTAAAAATAGAAAAGCTAATGGCTTTGTAGGCTGCTGATAATCAATTGAATAGTTGATGATATGACAAGAACCATTACTTCTTAATTATAAAGGTTACTGGGTAATATTTCATTAAATCAGACGTTTAAAAGGGAACTAAATCCTGATCTGTGAAATACTTATACTTAGCCTTGCTATTCTTATTGCCGATACTCTCGATCGGACAAAAAGTAGACCTTGACCGATACAATTTTACGGTACAAGTAAGAACCCTTCCCCTAATGCGATTAGATAGTAGCTACCACACCTACAATGTAGTTGTTGAGGGCACTAAATTGATGCAGACCTATCTGCAGGATATGGATCCTGAAAAATCAGTAATCGTTGATGGATGGAAATCGCTTTCAACAACCGGACATATTACATTTAGAATAAAGCTTGAAGACCTTTTGCCAGAATCTGTTTCTGTAAAGGAAAGAGTGGAGAACATAAAAGATAAGACAGGAAAAATAACAGGCACAAGAATATTCTATTACCAGGAAGTTGTGTACACATTTGCTGCCCTTGCTCAGATCAACGATTATAAGGGAGAGCATATTATGGATATCGTTTTGGCCGACAGAGGACATAAGCAAACGTATAAGAGTCCTGAATTTCCAATCAGGCAGGTAGCGGAAGGGTATTTCATGATAAACGCTTTAAGCGTAACAGGAAATCTGTATAAGAGTTGCGTAACAAGAGCTATGCATACATTAAGTAATCAGGCTAGTAACAATTTCGGATACAGTGAGGCTACTATCAGTGA
Organism: Chitinophagaceae bacterium; assembly: GCA_016721085.1. GTDB lineage: Bacteria > Bacteroidota > Bacteroidia > Chitinophagales > Chitinophagaceae > Endoryza. Next base: position 79,920 of record JADKJI010000026.1, read on the forward strand.
TTTCATGTGGATATTAGATAGCCGCAAGCATCCTGAGTATACTGCTCACCGTGAGGCTTTCCAGCAAATTACTGAAGTGCTTTTCACTTTCAATGCTAGTCAGTCAATTGATGGTGTAAGAGAAAAATTACAACCTGTTATCAATTACTTCGAAAAGATCAAGAAGACTTATACATCCACTAAAAAATACGACAGGAAATTGCGTTATGCCAGCTATTTCAACCTGGCGGTATTGTATTATTATCTCGATGATCCACAATCCATGCTCAAAGAAGCAAAAGGATTAGTGATGAACGACTATGATGCAAATGATGGAAGAGTGTTTGAAAATTCAGCTTTACGTTTGAAGAACCTATTCCAAAGTGCAAAAATATACACCCGACATTTCCCAATAGACCCTACTACGTTTAAAGGGCCGTATGAGACGGAGGTGACGAAGAATAAGTAAATCAAAAGTCAAAAGTCAAAAGGTTTAAAGTTTAAGGGTTTAAGAGTTTAAGGTTGTTCGAATTTCGAAATGAAAAATCGAATTGAAGAACCTTAAACTCTTAAACCAAATTTAAACTTTAAACCAATAATTTAAGTTTAAAGTCAGTAAAAAGGAAAGAGCGCCACATAAAGGGGTTGAACTCTCGAAGAGTTTCGGTAACTCTAATTTTACCTTTTCATTCTTTACTTTAAACTTTGCCAATGACTTAAAGGCCAAGGAAGCTGCATGCTGTCTCATTTTGAATTTTGACTTTCAATTTTTGACTTTTCAATTTTGACTTTTGACTTTGCAACCTGCCAAAACTGCCGATTTCTCCCACTGGCACACTTCTTTCGGTTCTAGTTCTGTAATTATTTTTTCATTTTAAATTTTCACACATGAACTACAATCAGTCATGCGCCGCAAAAGGCGAAGCAAGCGGAAACAGGCAACGCCCCCTGTTTTACCGCAGTATGCAAAGGGCTTCTGTAAACATTTACAAAACCGATCACAGTTTTGAAATGCTGGTGTTTGCACCAGGAAGATTAAAAGAACATTTCAAAGTAGATGTACAAGGACTCGAACTTCGGGTATCCTACACACCACCGGAAGGTTTCCCACGCCCTGATTGGATATTGAGGGAATATAGCCGCGGTGGCTTTGTACGCGTATTTACATTGGATGAAACCATCGATGCCGACAAGATCGCTGCAACTTATGTTGATGGCGTATTGCAGGTTAGCTTGCCTTTGAAAGAAGGGAAGCAGGCAACGCGTAAGGAAGTTGTCATTCAATAAAGTTGTAAGTAGTTAGTTTTAAGTTTTAAGTTAAAGGGTTTAAGTAACAATAGAGGTAGTCCCTTTTAAAACTTAGGGCGTGCCTTTTACTTATTACTTATAACTTAGAACTTTCACTACTTTTTTGAATTTTCCTCAACCTCACTTTCTCAAAAAAACCTTATAGTTGGTAATGTGCAACATATCATATACTGCCTTCTTCTTATCATCCGCATTTTCGTAGTAACTTTTGCAGATTTCATATCCAATCCAATAGCCAAGGTCTGCTGGTCTATCAGGTCTTTCTTCGATGCTATTGGCGATCCAGTGATTGGAGCGGTTGAGATACATATCGGCAGTAAATTCTTGCCAGAGTTGTTTTTCTTTTCCTTTAGCAAATGTTTTTAAGCGTTCATTGCTGGTTTTCCCAGAAATCAATTCGCCAATGAAATCAGCCATGCCTTCGCGTATGCATGCCGATAAAGTTGTTGTATCAAGGCGCATGGAATTTTGTTGTGAGTGGACAAGCTCATGAGCAACTATATAGGGGAGGGCTTCAATTTCTTTGTAATTGTTTTTCTCCCATAACGATAATTCATGTAATGGAATGTCTGAACTCTTCGATAACATATCCGTTCCTATCAGTAGACCGTTTCTTGATACGGTACCTGCGCTGGTCCATCTGCCGATTACAAAGTATACATTGGGAAAGATGGCAGCAGGATAAATACTTTTTAGTTTTATGAAGGAGTTTCGGATGGGTTCCTTGAAGGCATCCACTCTCAATGTGTTTTTTCTAATCGCTTTGTAGAAAGCTTTTTTCGTCACCAGATTATTCATGAATAATTCAGTACTATATATCCTTAACGAAAAATAATCTTTCAATCCTTCAGAAGCATTCTTGAAATAATAATCATTGAAATCTTCTAATGCATGGGTGCTATCTTTTGAAGCATTGTCGTAGGCCTCCCAGAAATTAATTATATCACTTGTAACCAATTCCGGTTTTTCCGGGTCATTGGTACTATTCTCTGTCACTTTGTTAAGCAGTCCAATTTGTTTCCATCTTTCTTTCGATGCCTGAAGAGACTTAAGGTCTGGATTGGTCAGTATCCTGAAATAATTTGAATAGCCTACTAATATCGCTGAATCCAAATAGGTCCATCCCATTGCTGTATCCCCGACTTTTGCATAACAACAACTTAACTGATAGTAGTGGTTACTTTTTGTATAGGGGATTGTCTCTTTGTCCGCTAACTTTTTGTAGCAATCAGCTGCATATAAATAATCCTTATTCTTATACGCACTATCAGCCAACTTGAGTAAGCTATTGTAACTCTGAGCATAAGAACCTGCTATCAATTGCAAGATGACGATGGATGTAGTTATAAATGAAATTATTGGCTTCTTCATCACATTTTTGAATAACTCATTAGAAAGAATTAGTACTATTTCTTCTCACCTAAAATACAACTTACCGGCCCATTTTTTGACTTTTTACTTTTTACTTTTGACTTGGTCGAAAGTTCTTAGGGTTCAGAGTTTAAGGTTCTTCCTTTCGATTTTTCATTTCGAAAATCGGACAACCTTAAACTCTTAAACCTTAAACCCTTAAACTTTTTACTTTTTACTTTTGACTTCCCATACTTCATTATCTTTAGCCAATAAACCTCTTCCCCCTTCATGCACATCCTGGTCGCCCCAAATGCTTTTAAAAACGCACTTGATGCCTATAGGGCTGCTGCGGCTATTGCGAAGGGATTACTTCGAAGCCGGTTGAAATGTACCATCAAATGTTTTCCGGTGGCTGATGGGGGAGATGGGACGGCTTATTTACTCGGACAGCAAATGCAGGCGGGTTTTTTCTCAGTACCTGTTTTGGATCCATTAGGAAGGAATATCCAGGCAGGAATCGGTATAGCTCAAAATGGCACAACGGCATTGATAGAATTGGCAGATGCCTCTGGACTTCGGTTACTATCCCCATCACGATATAATCCATTACGCTGCACAACTTACGGCACAGGGCAACTGATACAAGCGGCTTTGGAAGCGAATGTGTCTACTATAATTCTAGGGGTAGGAGGGAGTGCCACTGTTGATGGCGGTACAGGTATTTTAAGAGCATTGGGATTTCGATTTTTAGATGAAGAGGGGGCAGACTTGAAATATCCCGGTGATTTTAAAATGCTCGCTTCTTATTCAGATGCTTTTATGGATCCAAGAATTTTGGAAAAGAAGATTATTATACTGTCTGATGTTTCAAATCCTTTGTTAGGAGTCAATGGGGCCGCAACAGTATTCGGTCCCCAAAAAGGAGCCAGTGAAACTGATATTCAAATTTTGGAAGAAGGATTGGGCCGTTGGGCTTCATTAATACTTAAGAACACAGGGAAAGATATTTCGACTATGCCCTACGGTGGGGCGGCAGGGGGAGTGGCAGCAGGCTTACATGGTCTGCTAAATGCACAATTGACAAATGGCATTGAATTTTTCCTCGATGCTACCCAATTTGATGAAGAAGTGAAGCATGCTAATTTAGTAATCACCGGCGAAGGCTCCCTCGATCTCCAAACTCTCGAAGGCAAAGGTCCTTTCGGCGTAGCCCAACGTGCGCGTAAATATTCAGTCCCTGTAATCGGTATGGCCGGAAAAGTAGATAATGAAGCCCTCCCCGAACTAAAGAAGACATTTGATTCCATCATGTGTATCAATGATAAGAATGCCAGTGAAGAAGAGATGATTGCTAATACGGCGGTGAGGTTGGAGATGGCGGGGTATGAGTTGGGGAATCGGATTGCGTGATTTGCTTTTTTAGCCTAAAGCTTAAGGCCTAAGGCCTAGGGCTTGTGCAGAGACAGCCCAAAACTCTTGTCTTCGTATGAGTTTGGTTAACTTGCTAAATAAGCCTTAGGCTTAATTCCTATTCAGTATCCAAAACATATTTCATACGAAGACAAGAACTTCGTCCAGACTCAGAATTAAGCTTTAGGCCCTAGGCCTTAAGCCTTAAGCAAAAACAATAAAATGGGATACATCTACTTACTCTTGACCATCCTCTCCGAAACCATCGCCGTCCTACTCATGAAAGCCTCCAATGGTTTTCAGAATAAGATGGTATCGGCATTTGCTGTAACTGCGTATGTTTTGAGTTTTGTTTTTTTGACGCTGGCATTGAAAAAAATGCCGATGGGGATTGCCAATGCCATTTGGGCGGGAGCCAGTACGGTGCTGGTGGTGATTGCAGGATGGTTCTTCTTTAAGGAAAGCATCAGTATGAAGCAGTTGTTTTTCCTGCTACTGATTGTGGTTGGATTGATAGGATTGAATTGGGGTAATAGCACTGCTGCTTAACCACTTGTGCACATCATTACATCCCTTTTTGACCGTCTGCCGATAATAGCTTACTTTTACTTGTATACTTTATACTTCACTAGAGTTTCCCATCAGTATCCTCCTCTATTTAGTCGTAATAAGTTTAGCAACAGGCATCCAGCATTTAGCCTCAAGCATCCAGCATCACGCATAACAAAGGCCCGAAAAAACAAAAACGGGTCCTCTCAATAATTGAAACAAATATGGCAAAAGCAAAAGAATCGTTCTCCAAAAAAGAAAAAGAAAAGAAAAGGCTGAAACAACGCCAGGATAAGCAGGAAAAAATGCAGGACAGAAAAGCGAATGGTAAAAAGACCAATAAGCTGGAAGACATGATGGCCTATGTGGATGAAAACGGAAACCTTTCCGACACCCCTCCTGATCCACGTTACAAAAAGAAATTCAACTCAGAAGACATGATCATTGGTGTTCCCAAACAAGTGGATACACCCGATGTACCTCGATTGGGTACCGTGGTTTTCTTCAATGAGCAAAAAGGTTTCGGCTTTATCACAGACAAAGAATCGGGAGAGCGCATCTTTATACATGCCAATAACCTGTCAATGGAAGTGAAGGAGAATGATAAAGTGGAGTTTGAGATTGAAAGAGGACCGAGGGGGTTGAGTGCGGTGAATGTGAAGATTGTGACAGGGCAGTAATTTGATAATTTGAAGATTTGAAAATTTGAAAATCTAGGGGTACAATCTAATTACTTGTAAATTTTCAATGTTCAGTAGAAATGGGATTAGGGTTTTGAGGAAATGTACTGAGAATATATTAAATGAAAAGGAGAATTTGGTTTTGCCATCTTCTCCTTTTTTATTTTCTTTTTCTTAGTGAGTATCCAACAAATTGAAACCCGCAACTCGTAACTCGCAACCCCAAAACATCCCTTCCGCCTTCCCGGTAAAATGTATTCTTCTATGTCTTCCTATGTGGTATGCATTTTTTTCAACACATAGGAACATAGGAACATAGGTTGAAAGAATGAAAATATCATATTCAATAAGTTAAAGGTAGAGCATAGATTAGATAATTAGTAGATGCAAGTCGCCAACTCGTAGACAATGGCGCAAGCGTGTCTAAAGGGCGCATACTTGATCTATATAAATTCGATAATCCCTTTAGACCTGCTGTGCCTGGGTTATTCAAGCGTACGCTTGTATCAATCACTTGGGCAAGTGTAAATGTAATAAGCATAATTTTACAGCGGACGCTGGAGAGACTATGGTCCAAGCTGTCGCTTGAACCATTAGGGTGCAAGATTCCGACATTGGGGTGTAATACGGAATTTTACTTTTAAATTTCAAAAGTAGTACCACAGTTGAACCTGGCTCAAATGGCTCAAAGTAATACTTCAGCAACAAGTTTGCTAAACCTATGTTAGTAAATCGTTTTATTTATCTGTAATAATTTGAGGTATACTACTGTATTTTATGAATAGTATCCCATCAAATCGATCTTTTGCAATAAATCTCGCAGTATTTCCTCCACTTTCCATTCCCAATAAAGATTCATTAATAAAATCATTTTGCTTATAATTCCTTAAGTTCAAAACAAATGCATCTTTATTAAATTGATTTAAGTGATAAGCTAAGAAGTTCTTATCATTATGCTCAAAAGTCAAAGCTTCTATTATATTCAAGATTTTTACCGCTGTATACAACAGCGCCCAATGAATAATATTTGTTATCGTAGGCTTCTTTTGCCGTGACCCATCCACTTCACGCTGTTGTTGGGTTTTGTTTATTCTCGATATGACTATTTTGAGCCCAGACTATTATTTTGTTTTTGGATTATTCTCTTTGAACCATTTAATTGTTTCAAATAATGATTTATCGCGAATGTTTGCAGAACCAGGCCATCCCATCATGCTCCGAATTCAATTTTTGAATAAGTAGTATAAAATATTTGATTGGATTTCTTAATGGCTTCTAATTCATTTTGAGTTGTTCCGGATTTCAACAGTTTTTGTTCATTTTCGATTATTACTTTAGTATACCTGTCCAGAAATGAGAAAAATTCATCCCTTTGCTTGTAAAAATTTATTGTGTCTTTGTCATTTTCATATTGATAGAGTTTGTTGAAATTTCTAAATTGTATTTTCACCGACTTTGCAAATACAGAGTCGATTGGTGTTACTATTTGAGACATTCGGTTTATTAAATAATTTTGCTGCGGTTACAATCAAAACCTTGAACCTTTAGTTTTTTATCTTGAGATTTTACATACTCCATTAATTCTAAAATCTCCTTCGAATGATAGTAAAAGTTTGATGTGAATGATAGTGTTAAATCTTCAGCTGATAAAGAATCAAATTGTTCCCATGCTAATGCACCATCACCAAAACCTGATTCGAAAAGAATTAAATTAAAGCCTAATTCTTTATGTAAGAATTTTACCAGGTCTGCTTTAACCTTGAAAACATTTCCGAGTCCATGAGTATTTTCACCTAATGCAATTATCTCAATATCTTTTAATGTTTCACGAAGTGCCGTTAAATTATTAAATTCTTAAATCTGAAGTAAACTCAATTTTTGGGATTGATTATAGTTTGTGCTTTAGTAGATGTAAAAGAAATAGAGAAATTAATATCAGAATTCTGTTCATATAGGTTGTTAAACTGTTTACTTACGATCAGGCTTTATGCGGTTGTGTAATAGCAATCTTTCTGCCCAGGCAAATGCTGATTGAGAGTATTTTTGATGAAGTTAAGAATTAATGACCAATGTTGTTTGTTTTGCCCGAATTAAAGCCCGGCTTTAACCAAAGTAATTTATTTCAGGATGAGTCAAGCTGGAATTAGTTTTTCCAGCCATGCTTGATCAAAACCGCTTGATGCTCGCAGATATTTTTTTATGTTTTATCTCTAAATCAATTTTTGGTGTAAAAAATTGTGTCTAATGTGTTTATGGCAAAGTCAGTTGGCAATTCAGTTTTATTACATTTTACAAATCCGTTCTTTTCGTAAAATCTTTGTCCAGCAGAAAATTGTGTCATTGTTCCAAGATAAATTTGTTTGTATTCATTTTGTATAACCCAATGTAGTAAAGTATCTAAAAGCAAATTGCTTATACCTTGTCCACGATAGAGTTTGTCTACAAACATTGACTTTAGAACAATATTTTTATTATTCAGTTTTACTAATCCAATTGTCCCAATCACTTTATTTCTATCTGTTGCAACCCAAAATTTGTTATTTGGTATCAAGAAAAGATCTAGTATTTTTTTTGATTTATCAGTAAATATTGGTTCTTTAAATTTAATGCAATACTACCCATCATATCATTTATGTCACTTGATGTTCTATTTCAAATGGCAAGATTTTAATTTTTGAATTCATAATTTCTTTGAGATAATTTCTATATGCAACATTTTAGCCAGTTGTTGTGGTTTTTTTCGATTTTCTATAAGTTGTGAGGTTCGTTACACTTGCAGGCAACGAGCAGGGCTTTGTGCAGGTTGGGAATTTGTATTCTGTCTGCCCGGGCTGCTGCTGATTAAAAATATGTTAATGAAATTAAGTACAAAAGCTGATAGATATTCGTCTGCTGGAGCTGAAGCTGGGATTTGCAATTAGCTGATGTTTGCTGGTCCTATCCAACTTGCATAAACCCCAATGTTATATGCCGCTGCTCGTCAACACAAATTATTTTACGGTGTCTAACAAACTAAGATATTCTTTCCGTTGATATTCTGTCAGTCCCGGGCACTTATTATGTCGCCATAAATTTGCCAAATCGTTTGTACTTTTCAATTTGTCTATTGTCGGCAAAACTATATTTTTTGTAATGTCAGCAATTTCAATAGCTGCGTCATTGGCTTCTTTTTCGTTCTCAACTGTCCACCACTTATCCTGCGGATTGTCAAACATAGAGCCAATACGTTCGGTAAAGTGTCGGCTCCACTTCTCGGGCAGACTGCGTCTTGAAGTTTATAAACAGTCGCAGAATGTATTTCAATATTTACTGTCGCTTTTAGCATTGTTGCCGTTGAACTTTGACTGCTTTGAAGATTGATAAAATAAGTCAAGTCGCCATTTGAAGAGGAATACGTACTACCACTTTTTTTTAAACCAGTTGGCTTTAAAACTTCAGTCAGCTTATCAAAAATAATTTTCTTAAAGTCTTTTGAAGTCATAGAGAGTGTTAGTTGCAGTGGCATATAACGGTGGGGCTTTGCGTTGGCGGGGCATAGTGAACTTCCCGCCCGGTTACAAAGGCCCGTTGAATAATTTACGCCCAAGTTAAGAAAAATGCTGAATGAGTAAACGTCGCCCGACAAAAGCAGAATAGAATTGGTGAAGCTGAAGATATATTCGTCGCCCCCGCTAACGCAAAAACCCTGTTGTGTGCAGTTGGCTAGTCAGGGTACACGATTAATTTTATCTGTCTATATGTATTAATGTCTCGCTTGAACATCAAAAGGTAGCCTTGTAATTTGTCATTACTAAGCCACTTAACATCGTCTCTTCGGTCTCGGCAAACGACCCATACGTAATATTCTTAACATGCGGCCGACCAAGAAATGAATCAATCGACGAATTTAGCTTTTCAAACTTCATTTGAAATAAATTTATCTGGAGTCGATCCGCTGTGTCGCTATGGTTGTAATTAGTCTCATCAGGATTCTGCGTTGAGTTCCATTCATGTAGGATTACCTTATATAGAGTCATCAGGGCTTGCAAAGTATTCAATAATATGATCCAGACTTGAGTCAGAATGATACCGAGCATATCGATTGACTTTTGTTAATTGAAAAGCTCTTTTATTTGGATACAAGCTAGTGTCTATTTGAAGTAGGTGTTTAAAAGAAATGTCCTTAGAATGAAGTTTTATTTCGAAAGAGTCTGCTTCCTTAAGGGTTAATGGATAATAAATACTCTGAGGAAGAAATTTCCTGCTTATTTCAGATGCTATTGTGTGTGGCATTTTACAGCAGTTTTAGCTATCAAAATGAGCAAAAGAAATTGTCGAAATTTGGAGTTCATTGTCAATCGTGATTACGGTGTCGCAATATCAATTGCACACAACGTTCAGGGGCTTGCTGCTGTGCTGGGTATTTGGAAATCGGCAGCATGGCTCGCAAAGCTCAATAGAATTACCTAAGCACAAGTTACTGAAAAAGCTGAATAGAAATACGGGAAGCTGATATGCTGTTGAAGGTTGAACTACAGTTCATTGCTATTCTGTCAGCCAGCATAGCAGGAAACCCAAAGTTCGCCGAAGCCGTTCTGTTTAAGATGAATTTAGTCGACTAAGTAATCATAAACATAACCAAAATACCAAATCCAAATAAGTCTATTTTAAGAAGGAAGAAAAATATTGTATATGTTATTGCAAGGGCACAGCATATTTTCTAAATATATTATTGTTATTGTTTTGTTTGTAGAAGTAGCAAAAAGGGAAAAGGTAAATGCGAAAAAAAGACCAGTGGCAAAAATAAAACAATAAAATCAGAAAAGGGGTTTGATATAATCTCGAAGTTTTTTCCTGTCGATTTAACCAAGTCTGGAGTATAATAGACAGTAAAGGGAACTTTCCCGAAAGTATTATATACCGACAAGTAGGAGTATGTAGCTATAGACAAATAAGTAAATGGGAATATTAAAAAGGCCAGAAAGAAAGTAGTGATGAAAATAGTAAAACCACGTTTCATAGTATCTATTTAAGGTGTCGTATGGTTACGGCTAACGGCCGGGGCTTTGCATACATGGCGTAATTCAGGGTACCACAGCATGGCCCTTTGCTTATAGTTGATTAGAATTCCTGGCGACTGTAGTTTAGGAGTCCGCCGCCATGTCGCAAAACCCAGTGTTAGCGGTAGTGTTTTATTTAATAGTATCTCTTTCTGAATTTAATGATGCTTTGTAGATATAGTATCCTTTTTTACTTAATTGCATTGTATCAATTGTCTTGTATTGTTCAGGAATATTTTTGTATTTTGAGTTGTGTTTGTCGAGAAATATATTGCAAGTATTGATATGATAAGGGAAAATAATGGAATTATCCATTTTGTATAACTGTCAATTGTCTCATTGAAGTCTTTTCTGTTCTCCATTAAATAGTATGAATCTCGATAAGCATATTCACCATTTATGTTTGCCTTCAATTGAGTTTCATTAAAAATCATTTGAATTAGTTAAAGTTGTTATGTGCTCATTTTTGTAAAGGAAATGTGCAGCGTCCCGGAATTTATATTAATAGGAATTTTCTAGTTTTTCTAGATAGTTCATTTATACTAATAAAAGCATATTCTTTTTGTAAATGATCTCTTCCTTCATTATTTGTAATCACAAATGAATTATTGTCTACAAGTTGACCTAGTATCCAGTGCGCAGCTTTCTTTTTTCTCCTATAAAGTCGTGCCATATATTTATAGAGTCTTCATGCTACATTATCGCTAACTCCATAAATTTATGCTATTACCCGCACTCCCCAAAAAAATATCACCACTGATAATCAACAACCTAACGATATACTTTCAGTATTGTCGTTAGGACAATCCAATCTTCGCATAACCCTATATTTGAGGGTTATGACAATTCCAAAAAAAAGGGAAGGGGTTGTATTACTCAAGAAGCAAGCGCTTCCAATTCCGCATCTGTAAACAGTCGGGAGCGGATATAAAAACGGACACCCAGGGGGATTTCAAGAGAGAAGCTGGAGCCACGTCCCGGTGTGACTTCCAGTATAAGTTGTGTATGTTTCCAATACTCAAACTGATCACGGCTCATATAAAATTCACAGCCACAGATTTCACCAAGACAGATATCACTTTCACCCGTCTTGAATTCGCCCTTTACAAAACACATGGGCGACGATCCATCGCAACAGCCGCCACTTTGATGAAACATCAATTCACCATGGCTGGCTTTTAATTTATCTATCAAAGTAGCCGCGTCTTCCGATACAAGAATTCTTTCTACAGCCATTTTGTATTGTTTTAATAAAAAAGTGGATAGTGACTAATAGCCACTATCCAACTTATATTCAACCTTAAGAATAATCATCCCTGAATTATCACCTTATGAAAAGTGAACATCGGTTAGCTTACTGAATAAGCCTTAAGCCTTAGGCCTTAAGCTTTAAGCAAAGAGCATTAAAAGAACCCTAATTTCTCTTTACTATATGAAATGAGCATATTCTTGGTCTGACGATAGTGATTCAACATCATCTTATGCGTCTCCCTTCCAAATCCCGATTTCTTATACCCACCAAATGGCGCATGCGCTGGATAAGCATGATAACAGTTCACCCAAACACGTCCCGCCTGAATGGCTCTTGGTACCTGGTAGAGTTCGTGAGCATCCCTTGTCCATACACCAGCACCTAATCCATACAGAGTGTCATTCGCTATTGCAATGGCTTCTTCGGTTGTCTTGAAGGTGGTTACACAAACTACTGGCCCGAAGATCTCTTCTTGGAATACCCTCATTTTATTATGTCCTTTGAAGATGGTGGGTTTTATATAGTATCCATGTTCCAGTCCGCTGTTCTGATGGAAGGCTTCGCCTCCACATAATACTTCAGCACCTTCCTGCTTTCCGATTTCCATATAACTCAAGATCTTCTTGTATTGGTCTTCTGATGCCTGGGCACCCATCATTACATTGCTGTCGAGAGGATTTCCTAATTGTATGGCGCGAGTGCGGGCCACTACTTTCTGCATGAATTTCTCGTAGATGTTTTCGTGAACCAATATTCTCGAAGGACAAGTACAAACTTCTCCCTGATTCAAGGCAAACATAACAGCACCCTCAACCGCTTTGTCGAAGAAGGCATCATCGGCAGCACCTACTGATTCAAAGAAGATATTCGGACTCTTACCACCTAATTCCATTGTTACAGGGATCAGGTTTTCGGAAGCGTACTGCATTATCAGTCGTCCTGTAGTGGTTTCACCAGTGAAAGCCACTTTATTGATACGGGTGGAAGTAGCCAATGGCTTTCCAGCTTCGATACCGAATCCGGTTACGATATTCAATACGCCTTTTGGCAATAAGTTACCTACCAATTCCATCAGCACCATGATACTGGTTGGAGTTTGTTCTGCTGGCTTTACGATGATAGTGCAACCTGCAGCAAGGGCTGGAGCAATCTTCCAGGCAGCCATCAGTAAGGGGAAATTCCAGGGAATGATTTGTCCAACTACACCGATAGGCTCGTGTAGATTGATGCTTACCGTTGTTTCGTCGTGTTCGCTGATGGAACCTTCTTCGCTGCGGATAACGCCGGCGAAATATCTGAAATGGTCAACTACCAATGGAAGGTCGGCCGCGCGGGTTTCGCGGATGGCTTTTCCGTTGTCGATGGTTTCTACGGTAGCGAGATAGTCAAGATTGTCCTCAATAACCTGGGCAATCTTTAATAAGATGTTGGAGCGGGACGCAACTGAGGTCTTGCTCCAGGTGGTGAATGCGGCTTGTGCGGCGTCGATGGCTTTCTCGATGTCGGCAGCATTGCCTCGGGCGGCTTTGGTGAATACTTTTCCGTCGATGGGAGAGTAGTTGTCGAAATATTCTCCACTGCTTGGTGCTACCCATTCTCCTCCAATATAATGGTCGTAATGGGCTTTGAATGCGGGGCGGGCGGCCAGCGTCTTGGCTGGGGCCGATTGTGTTGTTGTACTCATTGGTATGGCAATTTTTATCGTTAGAAAGACCGAATTTTCATCTTTCCCAGATCAAAAGGCATCATTTTAGTACTTAGTTATAGCACAATTGTACCTTGGTTTTTAAAGTTCCGGTCTAAACATTGTATCTTAATCGGGTAATTAACGATTGCCATGCCTGTAAAACATCGACTTGCTAAGATTGATCTTACCAATCCGAAGTGCCTGCAAACACTTGTAGAAAACCGTCGCATCTTCAACCTGAAGAACTGCGAACTGAATGTTTTTGAAAGTTATCAGGAGACGTACAGGGTACCTCTCACCTTCAACGATTTCGTAATCACCAGTATGGTTCGGGGTAAAAAAGTGATGCATTTATTAGGCAAGCCTGCATTCGATTACCTGCCAGGAGAAACAGTCATCGTCCCTGCCAACGAAACCATGGTTATCGATTTCCCTGAAGCTGAATCCGAAAACCCAAGTCAGTGTATTGCCCTCGCGGTAGATGCATCTTATATCCATACCACTATCGATTATCTCAACGGTTATTATAATAGCGTGGATAAGGATGATCATCCCTGGCGCTTACAGTTCAATAAATATCATTTTGATAACGATACGGAGATCACCGACCTCATCAATAAACTGATCCGGATATGCAGTGGTGGTGATATAGCAAAAAACATATTCGCCGATCTTAACCTGAAGGAATTGTTGATTCGCTTATTGCAAAGCCAGCACTTGCAGCAGATCTCTCAGGAGATTGATACAGATTCTAACCACAGTCGTCTTCATTATGTCCTTAACTATATCAATGCCAATCTCACTGAAAAGATTCAGGTCGATTCCTTAAGCCGCAAAGCCTACCTGAGCCGTAATATGTTCTTTAAATGGTTCAAGGAGCAATTCGGTATTACTCCATTGGAATATATCAATCAGGAAAGAGTAAAACTCGCGAAGCAGTTATTAGCAGATAAGAAGAGTACTGTTAGTTCGGTGGCGCTACAATGTGGGTTTACTGATGTGAATTATTTTGTGAGGGTGTTTCGGAAGGCGGAGGGGATTTCGCCGGGGGTTTATAGAAGTTGCATAGCGGAATAACTAGGTTGTTACCCAAATAAATTTTATATAACATGTCGGAGACGCAGAGGAAAGCCATCTTGCGTCTCCGCGTTTCTTGCGGTTTAAAATACAAATTTCAAAAAGCCAACTATTAAATTCCAATAAGGAAACTCAAAACTGGTACACCCTCGCCTCATAAGCTTTCAACGCTTGATCAGTAGTTACTGGGTAATTATCAATCACCACTTTCGCCTTACTTATATCCAACCCAATATTAAACACCGCCGGCTGATTCGTGAAATTCAACACAACTAAAAATTTCTTTCCCTGCCACTCACGCGTATACGCATATACAGAAGGGTTGTCCTTATCAAGAAGGGTGTAGGCGCCGTAAGTAAGAGCAGGATTATCCTTTCTTAATTGAACTATTTTTCGGAAATAGTTAAGTATGCTATTGGAGTCTTTCTCCTGCTGCGCTGCATTTATTTCGGTGTAATTGGAATTGACACTGAGCCATGGATTGCCAGTGGAGAATCCCGCATTCTTGCTGCTGTCCCACTGAAAAGGGGTGCGACCATTATCCCTGCAGGAGAATTGAAGGTTCTTCAGGAATTTCTCCATATCCCCATTATGGTTTTTCTGGTATTGGTATTCGTTGAGTGTGGGAATGTCTTTGTATTGTTCAATTTTTGTGAAACCGGCATTGGTCATTCCTAATTCATCGCCATTATAATAATATGGAGTACCACGCATGGTCATCAGGAAGGTGGCCAGCATTTTTGAGGATGGTTCTCTGTATTGTTTGCTATCGTTACCAAAGCGACTTACTAATCTTGCCTGATCGTGATTGGCCAGGAAGATGGATAACCAACCATTTTTGGCGAAGGCGCTATCCCAGCGACTAAAGACTTCTTTAAGGTGTAAAAGGCTATAGCCTTCTGGCTTGGCGATATCCACGGCTTCGAAAGCATAAGCCATGTCCAGTTCTTTTCTATCGGCATCAACGAGTTCATGCGCATCTTTGAAGGAATTACCAGCGCCTTCTGCCACACTAAATACATCATACTTGCTGAACACTTCCTTATTCATTTCTTTCAGGTAGTCATGCAAGTGAGGGCCCATAGCATAATAGAGAATGAAATTCTTTTCATAATCTTTTGGAAAGGCGGGGAAGCTGGTGTCTTTTGCAGCGAATTGGAAAGCATCCAATCGATAGCCATCGATTCCTTTTTCGGCCCAGAATTTCATCATATCAAAGATTTCCTTTCGCAGTTCGGGGTTCTCCCAATTAAGGTCGGGTTGCTTGCGACTGAAATAATGCAGGTAAAAGGAATTTGTCAATGAATCGTATTTCCAGGCATCATGGTTTACATCGAAGAGGCTGTAGCGAGGGGAGGGCGTGCCTCTTTCGGAATCCCACCAATGGTAGTAGTTCCTGTATTTGCTGGTACGTGATGACCGGCTTTGTTTAAACCATTCGTGTTCATCGCTGCTATGGTTCACCACAAAATCCATTACCAGTTTTATGCCTCGTTCATGAAGTCCTTTTAGTAAGGCATCAAACTCTTCCATGGTGCCGAAATCTTTCATGATGTTACGTTAGCCGCTTACATCATAGCCATTATCGTCATCGTTAGAGCTATAGATGGGGTTTAACCAAACGGCGGTAACACCCAGACTCTTTATATAATCCAGTCTTGAAATAATTCCTTTAAGGTCACCGATGCCATCGCCATCACTATCCTGGAAGCTTCTGGGGTATATCTGGTAAACGATGGCTTCTTTCCACCAGTTGGTTTCAGAGCTGATGCGTTGGTTTTTATCGTTTTCCTGGGTGGGGGTGGAGTTGCAGGATGCTATTGATAATGAAAATGTAATCATTATCAAAATGGAGATACTTAATAAATTCTGACCAGAAGTTTTCATACAAAGAATTTTGAACGGTTACAATTTACTTCATTTTGGTTGGTATCCTAAAGTAAATGCTTATAACCGCAGAGACGCGGAGACGCAGAGGAACGCCCCCTGCGTCTCCGCGTCTCTGCGGTTAAATGTATTTTGTATTGGCCTTAAGCTTTAGGCCCTAAGCCTTTAGCAAATAAACATCACTCATTACTACTCTTCGCCCCCGGCATCCTCCCCTTAATCCATGTAATCTGTCCACGGTGATTGGATTCATGTTCGCATACATGAAACCATTTCCAATAGGTGTTTAAAGGTCTTTCTTTTGACCAGAGTGGGTCTACTGCCAATAGCCATTTATCATCTTTTTTCTTGAATTCTTCCAATGTCTTTTGTCTTACTTCTCCAATGATATCGAGATAGTATTTGGCTTCTTTCCCTTTTATGTTTTTTCTACCTGCATCTCCCAGGTTCATAGCATCATTCCAGAATGCCTCATCTTTCTTATCGAATTCCTGTTTCCCTTGAAAGGTGTTTAACTGGTAGAATTTATCTACTGCACCTAAATGGAAAACAAGGGCTGCGATGGTGTTCGCTTTTGCATCGTGTAAGTAATCGAGCTGTTCTATTGAAAGGGATTTGACAGCATTGATGATGGTATCCCTGTTATAATTCAGCATAGAAACCAATGTACCTATCTGTGGCGAATACCCCTCCAATGGACCAATTACAAATAAACTCGGATCGGGCATTTTTTCATTGGCGAAAAGGGGATTGCTGAAAGCGGATAATCCCATGACGCCGGCGGTGAGGGCAGTTGTTTTTTTGAGGAAGTCTCTTCTTCCTGAGTTGGTTGGTAATTTTTCCATAATAAAGGTTTATTTATTTTCAATATACTAAATGTATGAAAATGGTATGCATGTTTAACGTGAATTTATATAACCGCAGAGACGCGGAGACGCAGGGGAATCCTCTGCGTCTCCGCGTCTCTGCGGTTAAAAAATATTTTTAAACTGCTCCTGGCTTATATAAAAGCATCTAGCTTTTCTCAGGAAACAACTTAAAATAAGTAACAACAAATCTTCCCTTCTCCACCTTTCCCTGCACCTCCGCCTTTCTTATCGCATTACAAAACCCTTCCTTCCCATGTGCATCCCCGTGATCATCGATATCGGTGCCATCAACGAAGTAGGCTTTGCCATCGATGCGTACAGCCAGGTCGCAGGACTTGCCTTTTAATTTGAACTGACATTCCCCACAACTTACTTCCACCGTTTGAATGGGCTTGGTTGGATCGGGTGTATCCGTTTTTTTAGGTTTCGCCTGACTGAATACACTAGTTGATGTTATTAAAGCTATAAGGAGGATTGATAGTGATTTCATGGTAATGTGTTGGTGATTCAAATGTATGTTATTTAATATTTCCACCAGAAGGTAGTCCACTGGGTACGTTGGGTGGGATTGTCTTATCGTAATTATCGTTTAAGGTGTTAAGGAAATCGACGATGAGTTTGATATTCTTGAAATCGACTGCGATGTTCTTTGTTAATGGATCTATGTTATTTGCTGATACATTGGGATTGGCAATCTTCCCATTCCCCAGGTCTTCATAAAATTCCAATACCTGTTGAAGGGTGCCGAATTTGCCAGTATGCATATACGGATAGGTGAAAGCGAGATTTCTTAGGCTGGCAGTTCGGAAACTATATTGCTTATTGACTCCTGAATCTGAAACACTGTTTTTCTCATTATCAGGTACTCCGATATTGTGAATCTTGAAATCGGAAAACATAGGACCATTATGACATTGGGCACAGCCCGATTTTAAGAAGGCTGCTAATCCTTCCAATTCATAAGAGGAGAGTGCTGATTTATCACCCTCATATATTGATCGAATCTTGAATTATTACTGACCAATGTCCTCTCATAACTCGCAATGGCTTTTGCCATATTTTCTGTTGTGATAGGGTCTTTCTCTGAAAAGGCTTTTTTGAATAAGGCTTGATAGGCTGGAATTTTAGTAAGACGATTTGTTACTGTTGCCAATGCTTTCTCGAGAGGATAAGCATGTCCCCTCATTTCTTCCAAGGCTTTTATTGGCTCCAATGATTGTTTCTCTAAACTCTCGGCCCTAACATCCCAGAACATGGGGGAAGCCGAAGGATTGACCTGAGCATTCAATACCAAACCATTAAAAGCTGTATTCAAAACCGATTGGGAATTCCGTTTTACAAAAGGGATATCATTCGGTGTATTGAAGGTTCTATGACTTCCAAATCCAGTGGCGTTGACACCAATAGATAGTTCCTGTCCATCCGAAAACCCAAAATCAGGGTGATGACAGGTAGCGCAGGCTACATCTTTATTCCCGGATAGGATGGGATCGAAAAAGAGTAAGCGGCCCAGTTCAATCTTCTCTGGTGTAAGAGGATTATCTCAGGGCTAGGGGAAGCTGTCGTTTTTGTATTCTGGTTGAAGTTTCGGCTTAGTTCGGCCGCTATCCGATGGCGAGGGATGGCACGAATGGGCTTAACAATGATAATTAGTTACGAAAGGGATAACTTTCCTTTGATAGGATCTCCATCACGAGATGTAACCGTGAGTAAATTGCTGTCTTGTAGTGACCTATGTTTATTGTATTTGAATTACTTAGGATTGTTTACCTTAACCTCAAATTTATTAAATATATGAGGTTTCTTTAGGAGCAAATCAAATACCATCTTTTATTGAAGCCATAAATTACTTACAACTTCAATAGCTTTTTCTTTATCCCATGGTGATACCACCACTTTCACCGAACCCAATCCTCCCGGAGTAACCCACCAGGGATTCATCGTCCCCATCAGCTCATCTTTCAAATAGGCTTTTATATCGCTATCTTCCAGAAGGCTTTTTATCATGCCGGCTTCCATGATATTTCCTGCAAAAACCACGAGAGGTTCAGACATGCTTTCTGGTTTCATAATATATTTTTTTTAAAGTTAAAAATTATTCTAACTAGTATGGATTTTTGAGTTTCAATTCTTTTTACTTTCACTTTTAACTTTTTCCTGTCAGAAAGGGGAACGTTGAAGATGCGTGAAAAAAGGTTTTGCGCGCGGGGGGGGGGCGCGCGGCCAGGCCTTGACTTGCTCCTCCATTTCGTATCTTCGCCCCCTAAATAACTACCTGAATGTCAGAGGAGAAATCACTTAATTTCCTGGAAGAGATCATCGAGGAGCATCTTAAAAACGGGGTATATCCCAGTATTGTCACCCGTTTTCCGCCCGAACCCAATGGTTACCTGCATATTGGGCATGCCAGCAGTATCTGCCTGAACTTCGGCCTTACACAGAAATACCCTGGATATACCAATCTTAGGTTCGACGATACCAATCCCACTACCGAAGAGACAGAATATGTGGATAGCATCAAAGAAGATGTGAAATGGCTGGGTTTTACCTGGAAGAATGAGCGCTACGCCAGCGATTATTTCGACCAGATGTATGAATTCGCCCTGACCCTTATCAAAAAGCGACTGGCCTATCTAGATGATATCAGCAGTGAAGAGATGGCGGCTTTGAAAGGTACTCCAACCGAACCCGGTAAGAACAGTCCTTTCCGTGACCGCAGTGTGGATGAGAACTTGGATTTGTTTGTACGAATGAAAAATGGCGAATTCCCTGATGGAGCCCGAACGCTTCGTGCCAAGATAGATATGGGGCATATCAATATGCTGATGCGCGATCCTATCATCTATCGTATAAAGCATGCCCATCATCACCGTACAGGGGATAAATGGTGCATCTATCCGATGTATGATTTCGCCCATGGACAAAGTGATTCCATTGAAGAAGTGACCCATTCCATCTGTACGTTGGAGTTCGTTCCTCACAGGGAATTATATGATTGGTTTATTGAGAAGCTGGAAATCTATCCTTCACATCAATATGAATTCGCCCGTCGTAATATAAACTATACAGTTACCAGCAAACGTAAATTGCTGCAACTGGTGAATGAGAATCATGTAATAGGATGGGATGATCCCCGTATGCCAACGGTAAGCGGACTACGTCGCAGGGGTTATACACCTGATAGTATCCGTGATTTCTGTGATCGTATCGGAATCGCCAAACGCGAGAACCTGATTGATGTAAGCTTATTGGAATTCTGTGTAAGAGAGCATTTGAACAAGATCGCTTTACGTAGAATGGTGGTTTTTGATCCGGTGAAAGTGGTGATCACCAATTACCCAACTGATGGAGAATTGCTGCCAACTGAAAACAATCCCGAAGATCCGAATGGGGGAGTGCGTCAAATGAAATTCAGTCGCGAGATATTGATTGAGAAGGATGATTTCATGGAGAATCCTCCAAAGAAATATTTCCGCTTATCTCCCGGTTCCAAAGTAAGATTGAAAAGTGCTTATATAATACAATGCGATGAAGTGGTTAAAGATGCTGATGGCACTATCACTGAACTTCGTTGTACTTATTTCCCTGAAAGCAAGAGCGGCAGTGATACATCCGGTATCAAAGTGCAGGGCACGCTCCATTGGGTGAATGCAGCCGATGCTATTGAAGTGGAAGTAAGGGAATACGATCGTCTTTTCCGTGTGGAAGACCCCACCGATGAAGAAGGTGATTTCAAGGAATACCTGAATCCCGATTCATTAAAAGTGGTGAAGGGTTTTGCAGAGCCAGCAATTGCTGCTGATCCATCATCCAGCCGCTTCCAGTTTCTGAGGAAGGGGTATTATTGCGTTGATAAGGATTCTTCTTCAAATAAGCTCATCTTCAATAGAACGG
>JADKJI010000027.1 GCA_016721085.1 Chitinophagaceae bacterium
TGGCCTTCATTTCTAATTCTGCTATTTCATAAATGCTATTGTGATTACTATGATAGTAACATACAGAGTAGGGTGCTGTTCTGCCATTATGCTCAAACACAAGTTCTATGCTTCGTAAATGATTTTCCTTTATTGGTTTATTTGGTTCGCCGGCATTAATGATTTCAGTTTCTTTTTTTACGATACATTTTGATACCGTGGCTAAATCAATATGATGGAACTGATTTTCGTTTTCAAAATCACAGATAAGAAATGATTGCCTTAGGCCATCAAATCCTACTAGTGTTCCCTTTAAATGCTCGGTACTTGAAAAGGAAAGCCCTCTTTTGCTTCCTTCTTCATGGAATTTCTTCATCAGTTCTGCCTTCTTTTTACGTTTGTTGTGGCTGAATATTGAAATAAAGATTGTTGGAATACCTACGGTTACACCAACAAGTATTGCTGCTATCATTATAGATGACATGATGTTTGTTTTTTAATAATAAGAATCACTGATCTGTATGACCAGTAGTAACTAAGATGTGGAAATGGAGCTAAACAAAATCAAATCACCAGAAGTAATGCTTCGGAAAGAGTAGTCTTAGGCCAATGCGTTTGTAGTGCGTGTGTGGCGATAAAGTAACAATGGCCTTTCTAAATGTACTAAGGCCAATATTCGGAGTTTCCACCAATTCAACAGGAATATGCGCATTAAATCGGGATGGGAATATTGTTCTTGCGCTATTACTACTATTGATATGAAGGAAACTGGCAGAACTGCTACTGAAGCTTGTGAAATTTGCCTGCGTATTTGATTCAGCATACTGCGTCTTTTCTAAAGGGACAGTTGCAAGTACATTGAAATCTCCATTTCCCCTTACTGAAGGGATAAGAAACAGTGATGTCAATAATATGCTCAAGAATAAGCGCATCCTGCAAAGGTAAGATATGGGTATCTCGGGATTTGTTAAAGTTCTAAGCTTTTGAAGGTAATTAACCTGCTTATTTTTCAATACGAATCATAACGAATTCGCCAGGTTTCTGAATGGCAATGCCAATTAATACTATTTTCTTTTGGTTTTTGATATCAGTTGCTGTCATGGTTTCCAAACCAATCTTAATAAAATAGGCCATGCTTTTTGTTGTGCCTAATAACTTCCCTTTCTGAAAATATCCAAAGAGAATATTGTCAGCTTCTTGTCTTATTTGTTTCCAAACAGACTCGATACTTTTTTCATTCCGGTATTTCTCTAGAGCAATTTCCAGTTCTTTTTTATAGTGGCTTCAGTGGATTGAGTTTTACGCGCTTTTGGCAGGTGGTTTAAGCTGTGTCCATCCAGCTTGACAGAGAGTGGTAAAGAGTACTAATAAAATTATGTGCTTACTCATATCTCAAACCTAGTTAACAAGTGCTGATTCAATCTCCCCTTTTTATAGGATATTTTGATAGGTAGTTCCAGACTATGTTTATGCAGTCGAATCAAATTCGATTTTCGGATTGATAGCGACAACACAAACAAACATACACATGAAACCAAGTCGTTCTTTTATCTACACAAGTATCGGGTTGTTATTTGCAATCTGTTTGTCAATGCCGGCCCAATCGCAATTGCTGAAGAAGCTAAAAGATAAGGCCAATTCGGTGGTTGATAAAACTGTTGGAACTGGTAGTTCTGCAGCTAAGGAGGCTTCAGCAGAAGTTAAGACTCTAAAAGATACGGTTCTTCCAAAAGTGTCTATCGAAGCCTACCAGAACTACGATTTTGTTCCAGGTGACAAGATCGTATTTGAAGATAATTTCGTGGAAGATGAAGAAGGCGAGTTTCCTATTCACTGGAATCTTATATCTGGTCAGGCTACACTCAATAAAATTGTAGAACGCAAAGCCTTGTTATTATCTACTGGTTGGACGAGGGTGAGTCCTGCTATTAAAATACCTACTTACTTAACTGATACGTTCACCATAGAGTTTGATAATTACTGTCAAAGTGGGTATGGTCCTGAATTATTCTTCTTTAATTCTGATGATGATTCGAAAGGGAATGATATGGAGATTGCCAAGATCATGTTTTGTGAAGGGAATAATTGGACGGGGATTTTTGCAAAAGCCAAGACGCAGTTCAATGGTTTTTCCGCCCAATACCCTGTAGCAATACAAGGTGTCAATTACTATAACAAATGGCATCATATTGCTATCACGTACAAGAATAAGCGACTAAAGGTTTATGTAGACCAGTACAGGGTGCTATCCATGCCCGATTTTGGAGTGAGTCCGAAAAGCATCGCCTTTAAAGCGGATGGTATTCCGAATGGCCCCATCATTATAGCCAACCTGCGAATTGCCAATGGGGGAGGAATGAAGATGCAGGAGAAGAAGTTTATGGACACAAAAATCGTGACACATGGTATCAATTTTGATATCGATAAGGCAACAATAAAGCCTGAGAGTATGGGTACGTTGAATATGATTGTGGAAGTATTGAAGAATAACCCCGACATTAAATTCGATATTCAAGGACATACCGATAATACAGGTAATGCAGCACATAACTTAACACTCTCTCAACAACGTGCAGATGCTGTTAAAGATGCATTAGTGGGATTGGGTGTGGATGCTGCCAGGCTAACTACAATAGGGAAGGGAGATGCCAGTCCTATAGCTGATAATGCTACTCCTGAGGGTAAGGCGAATAACAGGAGGGTAGAGTTTGTAACAATAAAAGATTAATTGCAGAAGCCCATCAGGCTTTATAAGTGACTCCTTCTATAGCTAAAGAGGTATTGGGAAATACTTCTTTAGCTTCTTCTTCAAATATTTCGAGCTTATCGTATTTGCTGCTGAAATGTCCGATGAGTAATTTCTTTACACCTGCTTTCAGGGCTATCGTAGCAGCCTGCGTTGTAGTGGTATGAAATCTTGCAGCAGCTCTTTCTTCCAGGTCTTTCAGATAAGTAGTTTCATGATAGAGAAGATCAACGCCTCTTACTTTATCAATCAGTTCTTCGTCGTATACAGTATCTGCGCAGAATGCATACGATTTTGGAGCTATCCCTTTATCTGTTACTAGTTCATTCTTGATAATTTCCCCTTTCTTATTGGTATAGTCTTCTCCCCACTTCAATCTCTCGTAGAAATTGGCAGGAATCTCATGGCTGATTGCTTTTTCCGGGTTCAGACGGCGAGGCGGTTTCACTTGTTCAAACTTAAATCCAAAACAAGGGATGCGGTGTTTGGTTGCGAAGCAGCTTACTTGTACACGATCTGTTTTCAATATTATCCCTTCTTCCTTTAAAGGATGAAAGTGCAGGTTATAAGCGAGTTTTGAATTAGCGGCGGCAAATTGCAGATCGAGGATAGGCATTATTTCAGCAGGACCATAAAGATGCAGGTCATTTTCCCTGTTCAAAAGACTGATGCTATTCAAAAAACCGGGTAATCCGAAATAATGGTCGCCATGCAAATGGGAAATGAAGATATGGTTGATTCTTCCCCACCTGATCCGATACCTTGAAAGTTGCAATTGGGTGCCTTCCCCACAATCCACCATAAATAGCTGATCATCCAACGTCACAATCTGTGATGTAGGGTGCCGGTCGAATGCCGGTAAAGCTGAGTTGTTGCCGAGGATAGTGACGCCGAGCATTGGTGCAAAGTAGGGAATTTTGTCTTAAAGCATGATTCTTATAGCCTAAAGCTTAAGGCCTAAGGCCTAAGGCTTAATTTAGTTATGCATACAAAGTTTAGGCTTCGAAATAGATTATTCGTAGATCCCAATACATCCGTCCAATCTCTAGATTAAGCTTTAGGCCTTAGGCTTTAAGCCCTAGGCTTAATTATTTGCTCTTAAAATCCCCCCGCTTCCACGCCTTTATAAACTCATTCCAGGCAAAAGGATTGAAGATGTTTTGGGGAGGTGCCTGGCCGTAGTAGTAATATTTATTGGCATTATTACGAAGCATTATACTTCCGGCTTCACGTCCGTCGGAGGGTAGACCTCGGGCGAGCATACGCCGTTTGCCTTCTTCCGTATTTTTCCGGGCGGTTTCATAGTCGTCGTCGGGAACATCCACTTTTACAAAATCCCGTTCAAATTGCTCGCGCGTTGGACGGGGACGTATGATGGTGGCGGGTAAAAACATGGTATCTCTAACCATAAGTTGGATGATACTTTGTTGGTTCCCTTCTAAATTTCTTGGAATTTCGATGAGTTTGGGCTTAAAGCCGATGGAGCTGAATTCAAGATGATCGCCTTTTAAGACAACTATTGAAAATACCCCTTGCTCGTTTGTATAAGTACCTTGGTTACGTCCCTGCACTTTTACAGTTACAGAAGGAATGCCCATTAAGCTATCAGCTGTCATAACCACACCGTAAATCTGAATTACGGAATCCTTCAATTTCTCAAACTGAGCCCAACCCATGCCGGGCAGCAGAATAACCAGTAAAAGGGATAATAGTAGGGATCTTTTCATCGGCTTCAAATATACAGACTCGGTTGAAAATTGTTATAACAAAATACCCCTCCCAATGGTTATTTTTGCTGTTTAGTGTTTCTTTTAACAAAATCGTTGCATACATGACTACAGAACAAATACTTGGGGCTTTAAGTAATGTGCAGGAACCCGATCTGGGAAAAGACCTGGTTACCCTAAATATGGTGAAGGATATCGAGATTGATGGCTCTGCCGTATCATTTACTGTTGTATTGACCACTCCCGCATGTCCTATGAAGGATATGATCAAGAACGCATGCATCAATGCGGTGAAATTATTGGTCGATAAACAAGCTGAAGTGAAAGTGAATTTCACATCCAATACCAGCAGTAACCGTAAAGATGGACAGTCTATCCTTCCAAATGTGAAAAATATCATCGCCGTAGTAAGTGGTAAGGGTGGTGTTGGGAAAAGCACTGTTTCTGCAAACCTGGCATTGGCGCTGGCGCAAGGCGGTGCTAAAGTAGGATTGATGGATGCTGATATATATGGACCAAGTGTACCGATTATGTTCGGCATCCGAGGACAAAGACCTTTGATGATGGATATGGGAACGAAAAGGATTGATTGTTCCTATTGAAAAATATGGCATCAAACTGATGAGTATCGGTTCATTGGTGGATGAAAAGAGCGCTATTGTGTGGAGAGGTCCAATGGCGAGCAGTGCTATCCGTCAGTTTGTAACTGAAGTTTTTTGGGATGAACTCGATTATCTCGTAATCGACATGCCTCCTGGTACAGGAGATATTCATTTAACACTGGTTCAAACAGTACCTGTTACTGGTGTAGTGGTGGTTACAACTCCTCAGGATGTAGCACTAGCCGATGCAAAGAAAGCGATTGCGATGTTTGGACAAGCACAGATAAAAGTACCCATCATTGGCTTGGTGGAGAACATGAGTTATTTCACCCCTGCTGAATTGCCAAATAACAAGTATTATATTTTCGGAAAAGAGGGCGGCCGCAAATTGGCGGAAGAATATGAACTTCCTTTCCTTGGACAGATTCCATTGGTGCAAAGCATCCGTGAAGGTGGCGATAGTGGAACGCCTGCTATGGTTGGCAACGATTCAATAACAAAGAATGCCTTTATAGAATTCGCTGGTGCTGCTGTTAGAAGTATTTCGATGAGGAATGCGAATATGGGGCCGACGAAGGTGTTGGAGGTGGTATCATAATGGTTTAAGGTTTAAAGTTTAAGGGTTTAAGGTTCTGTGGTGCTAGTGCAAGACTAAACAGGATTTTCCTGGCAATATTTTACAACAAAACAGAATAGCATCGCGTCTGGGATGGTGAACAACCTGAAACTAATTGAAGCTTTATTAATCATTATGCTACACTTCAAAACCTTAAACCATTAAACCTTGAACCCTTAAACAAAACCAATGTACAATCTCCCATATTATAAAACTTCCTCTGCATCCGAACTAATTGCTTTCATGAAGGAGCATTCATTTGCAACACTTATGGGTTGTGAAGGAAATAGGTTAGCAGCTACACAAGTGCCATTGTTAATTGAAGAGAGGGAAGGGAAATTGTTTTTGATGGGACATATTATGCGGAAGCAGGATCATCATTTGGCCTTTGCCGCTAATCCTGAGGTATTGGCATTGTTTACGGGTCCGCATGTTTATGTTAGTGCTACCTGGTACAGCAATCCGCATCAGGCCAGTACATGGAATTATATGAGTGTACATGCGCGTGGTACGTTACGATTTTTAGATGATAAGGGATTGATTGAAGTATTGCGAAAGTTGACCTTGCATTATGAGAATAATGAATCTACCACTACGATCTATGATAATTTGACTCCTGAATATGTAGCCCCACTATTAAAAAGTATTATTGGCTTTGAAATTGAAGTTACAGCTATTGAAAATGTTTTTAAGCTAAGCCAGAACCGAGACAGGGAAAGCTACAAGAATATCATAAAGGAATTAGCTAAACAAGGTGGTGATGGAGAAAAGATAGCTGCAATTATGCAGCAAAGAGAATCACAATTATATAATGACCCCAAAGAGTGATAACCCTCCTAATGGTCGTAAATTGTATGTATGAAAATTTACCGTTGGCCAATGATACCTCTAACTATACTGGCCTACTTGTATAGCTGTCATACTATGAAAAAACTGGAAACCATACCGCTGCCTGCATTCGATACAGAAGGACATCGTGGCTGCAGGGGATTGATGCCTGAGAATACTATTCCTGCTATGCTGAATGCTCTTGATCTGGGTGTTACTACCCTTGAAATGGATGCAGTGATAACAAAAGATAATCAGGTCATACTTTCTCATGAGCCATTTTTCAATAAGGATATCACTACAAAAACAAGACGGAACTACATTGCAGGAAGGTGAAGAGAAGCAATTGAACATCTTCGCAATGACCTATGCAGAAACTCAACGTTTAGATGTGGGTATGAAACCGCATCCAAAATTTCCGCACCAGCAAAAATTAAAAGCTACTAAGCCGCTTTTGAGTGAAGTGATAGATGATGTTGAAGCAGCTATTCTTCTGAAGAATATGCCAAAAGTGTTTTATAATATTGAAACAAAAACACAACCCGCTACTGATGGTATTTTTCATCCTGCTCCTGAAGATTTTGTAAACACACTGATGTCGGTTATTGAAAAAAAGAAAATACAGAACAGGGTAGTGATACAATCATTCGATTTCAGAACCCTTCAGTTCCTTCATAAGAAATATCCTTCCATTTATACATCGGCACTGGTAGAACCTACTGATAAAAGAAGTTTTCAGCAGCAGATGGATGACCTTGGTTTTATGCCCACCATCTACAGTCCATATTATACAAAGGTTACTCCTGAGTTACTGAAGGAGTGCCATGATAAAAAAATAAAAGTAGTTGTCTGGACAGTTAATGATAAGGCCTCTATCGATAAATTGAAGGCAATGGGTGTAGATGGAATCATCAGTGACTACCCTGATCTTTTCAATAAAAAATAAATTACCAGAAAAATTTGGGTTATGAATATTTCATTAGAAGGGAAAATTGCATTGGTCTGTGGTAGTACACAGGGTATTGGTCTTGCAACGGCAAAAGAATTGGCGACTAATGGAGCTACTTGTATTTTGTTAGCGAGGAATGAGGCTATGCTGAAGGAAGTGGTTGCTGATCTTCCAACTCCATTGCAGCAAAAGCATTTATATGCAGTGGCAGATTTCACTGATATTGTGGTGCTAAGATCGGTGATATCAAATCTGGTTAAGTCGCACACAATTCATATTCTGGTTAATAATACTGGTGGTCCCAAATCAGGTCCTATTACCGAAGCGGTGGAAGAAGATTTTGAAAAAGCCTTCCAGCAACATGTTGTCGGTAACCAAGTCTTGACCAAAGCTGTGATTCCTGGAATGAAAGCGGCAGGTTATGGCAGGATCATCAATATCGTATCTACATCGGTTAGGATTCCTATTGCCAATCTTGGTGTATCCAATACTATAAGGGCAGCAGTTGCAGGTTGGGCAAAAACAATGGCAAATGAATTGGGACAGTTCAGTATTACTGTCAATAATATTCTGCCAGGGTTTATTGATACAGCAAGGTTGAAAAGTTTGATAGCAGCTAATGCAGATAGAAGGCAAGTGTCGCAAGAGGCTATAACCAAAGGGATGATTGCTGAAATTCCTGCTGGAAGATTTGGGCTTGCTTCGGAGATTGCTGCAGCAGCGGCATTTTTGGCATCTCCTGCAGCATCATATATTAATGGAGTTAATCTTCCTGTAGATGGCGGTAAAACAGGAAGTTTCTGATTTAATTGGCAGTAATAAATTCATAATTCATGTCGTTCGACACTTCATTAGAATTCGCTAAGGATTTAGATTCGAAAGATGAGCTGAGGCATTTTCGCAATCAGTTTATAATACCTGTAGAGAATGGAAAAGAGCAAGTATACTTTCTTGGTAATTCTTTAGGGTTGCAACCAAAAACTACAGCAGCTGCAATACAGGAAGTATTGGATCAATGGGCTTCCTTTGGGGTTGAAGGTTTTTTTAAAGGAAGAAATCCTTGGTTGCAGTATCACGACCAGTTAACTAAACCATTGGGTAATATAGTTGGGGCACTGCCTTCAGAGATTGTAGTTATGAACCAACTGTCAGTAAACCTGCATTTGATGCTGGTGAGTTTTTATCGCCCTTCTGGAAAAAGGAATAAGATATTATGTGAAGCAAAAGCATTTCCCAGTGATCAGTATATGTTTGAAACGCATGTGAAACATTTGGGACTTGATCCTGATGAAGTAGTGATAGAGGTGTCACCAAGGGAAGGAGAGTTTACTTTAAGAACAGAAGATATAGTTGCAGCCATTGAGAAAAATAAAGATGAACTGGCATTGGTACTTTTTAGCGGTCTTAATTACTACACGGGTCAGGTTTTTGATATGCCTGCCATTACCAAGGCAGGACAAAAAGCTGGAGCTATTGTGGGATTTGATTTGGCACATGCGGCCGGAAATATTCCACTGCAGTTGCATGATTGGAATGTAGATTTTGCCTGCTGGTGCAATTATAAATATCTGAATGCGGGTCCCGGAGCCATAGGCGGAGTATATATCCACGAACGTTATCATACCGATAGCAGTATTCATCGTTTCGCTGGATGGTGGGGGTATGAGAAAGAAACCCGTTTCCAGATGGCCAAGGGCTTTCAACCCATTCAATCTGCTGAAGGATGGCAATTGAGTACACCTTCTCTATTGCTATATGCATCACTAAAAGCCTCCTTATCAATTTTTGAAGAAGCGGGAATAGAGAGGTTACATGAAAAAAGAAAAGCGCTCAACGCTTATCTATGGCAGGTGCTTAAAATGTAAATCGAATCCACTAAAGTTCCACAAATAAAATTCATCACACCCGAAGAAGAATCTTCAAAGGGCTGCCAGATATCCATGCTCATGCTATCTAACGGCAAAGCCATCTACGACGCTCTAATGGAGAAAGGATTTTTTGTTGATTGGCGTGAGCCTGATGTTATACGATTGGCGCCGGTGCCGCTATATAATAGGTTTGAGGAGGTTTGGAGGCTTGGGGAGGAGTTAAGAAGTTCAATAGGTTCAATAGGTTCCATAGGGCCTACTAATAGTTAGTTGTAAGTTGATGATAGTTTTTTAACCGCAGAGGCGCAGAGACGCAGAGGAATTCCTCCGCGTCTCTGCGCCTCTGCGGTTAAATTTTCCATTAAAAACTGCTACCAACTAGTAGAACCTATTGAACTTATTGAACATATGGAACCGCCCTTCCTCTCTTAAACTTTTTAACTATTTTTGCTACATGACCCGCTCCCAACTCATCCATCAAATACATTCCAGGAAATCGTACTTGTGTGTAGGACTCGATTCTGATATTACCAAGATACCAAAGCATTTATTGCAGGAGGTGGATCCTGTTTTCAGTTTTAATAAAGCTATCATTGATGCTACACGAGATCTTTGTGTGAGTTACAAGATCAATACGGCTTTTTATGAAGCTTTGGGTGTGAAAGGATGGGAAACAATGGAAAAGACGGTGAAGTATATCGGAGACCAGCATTTCACCATTGCCGATGCAAAAAGAGGGGATATCGGTAATACTTCCACGCAATACGCGAAAGCATTTTTTGAAGCACTGCCATTTGATTCTATTACTGTGGCTCCATATATGGGAGCAGATAGCGTTCAGCCTTTTCTGGAGTATGAAGGGAAATGGGCGATTGTTCTGGGATTGACTTCTAATAAAGGAGCAGCAGATTTCGAAATGAAAAAGTTGGTTGCAGCAGAAGGACAGTCATCCAATTATTTATTCGAACAGGTACTTACAACTGTATCAGGGTGGGGTACTCCATCAAACCTTATGTTTGTTGTTGGTGCCACCCAGGCAGAAGCCTTTGTTGCTATTCGTAAAATTACGCCTGATCATTTCTACCTCGTGCCTGGTGTTGGGGCGCAAGGAGGAAGTCTTAAGGAGATATCTGAAAAGGCCATGATTAAAAATGATGTTGGCTTATTGGTAAATGTGAGCCGGGCAATTATCTATGCCTCTGATAAAGAGGATTTTGCGGATGAAGCCCGTAAAGTGGCCAAGGAATATCAGTCAGAAATGTCCACTTATTTGGGATGATTTGGCTTCTTTTTTGCGGTATTGGGAGAAATCCCGAACTATGAAAAAAGTACTCATCTTTTCTACTCTCATAATTTTTGTTGTTGTTTCTTGTAAGAAATCGGATCAGGCTTCAAATGAGTCTGCAGGAAACCCTACAGGTTCCGTTAAATTCAATGTGAATAAGGACGTAATTCTTCAGCTAGTGAATGCTGCTAGAACAACAGGATGCACCTGTGGCACTACCGTAATGGCGCCAGTAACACCTGTTACCTGGAACGATCAACTAGGTAAGGCTGCTTATGACCATAGTGTAGATATGAAAGCCAATACATATTTCAGTCATACCGCTCTTTCAGGTGCCACTCCCGGACAAAGAATCACTGCTGCAGGCTATCAATGGAAAAGTTTTGGGGAGAATATTGCTATGGGATATACAACGGAACAAGCGGTAATGGCAGGATGGTTAAACAGTGAAGGGCATTGCAAGAATATAATGAATGGCGGACTTAAGGAAATGGGAGTAGGCAGGGAGGCTAACTATTGGACTCAAGTGTTCGCAACCAAATAGATTTAGCACAACCCATTAGCTCATAATATGTGTCTTATTTCTGGATAAACGGTGGATATAGTTTTTCATCTATGATTTATCTTGTAGGTTCTAAAACTACCTGCAATGAGAAAAGTCCTCTTCTTACTGGCTTTCTATGCCCCCTTGTTATTGCTAGCCCAGAACAGTCCCGTTACCAAAGGGAATTATTCTCTGGCAGCCCGATTCTCTCCCAAAAAAGTTGATAAGATGGTTTTTTCGACGAATGTGGATGCGCATTGGTTGAAGAAAGCTGATAAGTTCTGGTATATGTATGAAACCAGTGAAGGAAAGAAATGGTATATAGTGGATCCTGCAAAAGCCAGTAAACAATTGCTTTTTGATAATGAAAAATTGGCCGCAGCTATCACACGAATTGTAAAAGATCCCTTTGATGCACAACATCTCAGTATCGATAGTCTCCAATTCATAAAAGAGGAGACATGGATTCAGTTTCAAGTGAAAAGTACTGAAGAGATTGAAAAGAAGGATACGACAAAGAAAGGTTCAACACCTGTAAAAGAAAAAAAGACTTTCTATTTTGAATATAATTTAGCTACTGGTGAAATCAATGAACTTACCGGTTTCAAACGCCCTATGCGTAAGCCAGGCTGGGCTTCCATCTCTCCTGATAAGAAGTGGGTTCTTTTCAGCAGAAACTACAATCTCTATTGGATGGATATGGACAATTATACCAAAGCACTCAAAAATGAAGATGATAGTACGATTGTTGAGAATAAGATTACATCAGATGGTATAGAAAACTATTCGTATGGTGGTGAATCATTTGGAGAAACAAATGTTGAGAAGGAAAAGAATGCGAAGAAAAGAAAAAGTGCTTTTGTAATCTGGTCGCCCGATTCTAAGTATTTCACTTTTATAAGAAATGATAATCGTAAGGTAAAAGACCTATGGGTGCTTCATAATGTAACAGATGGCCGTCCGGCTTTGGAAACATACAAATACCATATGCCTGGTGAGAAAGAGGCTCCTCTTCGTGAGTTATATCTTTTCGATATCAATACCAAACTTCCCAAAAGGATAAATGCCGAACTTTTCAAAGACCAGGAAATAGGAATTTCCATGAAACCTTTTCTGCAAAAGGAAAGGGATGATGAGTTCAGAGCTACGATATGGGCTGGAACCAATGACCGATTCTATGTAACAAGAACCAGTCGTGATTTGAAGAAAATAGATATATGTGCTGTTGATGTGAAGTCGGGAGAGTTCAAAGTGTTGATTGAAGAAAGATTGAATACCTATGTTGAAACAAGAAGGCTTGGTTTGATAAACGATGGTAAGGAATTAGTGCAATGGAGTGAACGCGATGGCTGGGGCCATTTTTATCTCTATGATGGAGATGGAAAATTGAAAAACCAGATTACCAGTGGAGCATATCATTGTGAAGATATAGTTGGGATAGATGAGAAGGCAAGAGTACTCTATTTTATGGCCAATGGTAAGGAAGCTGGAGAGGATCCTTACTACCTCCATCTCTATAAAGTAAATCTGGATGGCACCAATCTGAAATTGCTGAATCCTGGAGACTTCGACCATAATTTCAGCATGGACGATGATGAGAAGTATTTTGTGAATAATTCTTCCCGTGTCAATTCCGCTCCGAAATCTGCGCTATTTGATGCTACTGGACGAAAGATCATGGATTTGGAAGCAACAGATCTTAGCAGGCTTTTCGAAGCAGGTTATAAATTCCCTCAACCCTTCAAGGTTAAAGCAGACGATGGAATAACAGACCTTTATGGTGTAATGTATAAGCCATTCGATTTCGATTCTACAAAGAAATATCCCATCATAGAATATGTATATCCTGGTCCGCAAACAGAAGCGGTAAATAAAAGTTTCAGCAGGGGATTGGATAGAACAGATCGTTTGGCACAGTTCGGTTTTATCGTTATTACTATTGGTAATCGCGGAGGACATCCAAGCCGAAGCAAATGGTATCATAATTTTGGATATGGCAATCTGCGTGATTATGGATTAGCTGATAAGAAAGCGGCTATTGAGCAACTGGCTGACCGATATTCATTCGTTGACATCAATCGTGTCGGAATTCATGGACATAGTGGTGGTGGATTTATGAGTACAGCTGCCATGCTGGTTTATCCAGAATTCTTTAAGGTGGCAGTTTCAAGTGCTGGTAACCATGAGAATAATATTTATAACAGATGGTGGAGTGAAAAACATCATGGTGTAAGAGAGCAGATAAGTGAGAAGAACGACACCACCTTCCTTTATAATATAGAGAAGAACTCCGAACTCGCTAAAAACCTAAAAGGCAGGTTAATGCTATCTACAGGGGATGTGGATAATAATGTGCATCCAGCTAATACCATAAGAATGGCTAATGCTCTTATCAAAGCCAATAAGCGTTTTGAGTTTGTGATTATGCCTGGTCAACGCCATGGTTTTGGTGATATGACTGAATATTTCTTCTGGAAGATGGGAGATTATTTCTGTCAGTGGTTACTGGGAGATTTCTCTCAGCCAATGGATATGATGGAGATGAATAAGGAGGTGGAGCAGAATGGGAAGAGGAGGTAATTAGGGAATTTGATAATTTGATAATTTGAAAATGAGGAAATGAGGAAATATGAAAATGTGAAAATGAATGCCCCCGAAATACTGCGTGGGGTGAAAATGAGGATCTCGATAATAGGTACTTCATTTCAAGTTATGAACTTATTACTTATTACTTAAAACTTACTACTTAACACTTATTAACACTTCCTTAAAACTTTGACTTATGGATAAAAGAAGACTTACAATTGTTGGAGTGATGCTGATGCTGAGTGCAGTGAATTATTCCAGGATTAAGGGGAAGTGAAGAGGTGAGACCTTTATTATTTCTGTCAATATTTGCGATGGGTATTCTGTTTGGTATCTTATTAATTGGTATAATTAATAAATTCCGGAATAAGAACGAATAGGGCAATTGAAAAATAGTATTAATATAGTCTGCATAGTACAGGTACACTTCTTATTAAAATAAAAAGTGTACCTGTTTTTAATTTTATGGCTTTTTGGGTTTTCCAGGTTTAAAACTTCCCATTGGCGCTGTGTACCAGCTATGGATTTCATAGGTCAATCGTCCGGAAGCAACAGCTTTATCTGTTTTTAGTAATTGCTCAACTTCTTCTTTCGATTTACAATCGAAAATGAAAAGACCTTGCCAATCCCCATCGTCACCAAATGGGCCAGCCACTTTTAATTTCCCTTCATAATATAATCGGTTGATATTAGCCATATGGGCTTTTTGGATTTCAGCAGCAGTTGCCGAGTCCTGGTTTCTGGTGGGGCCTGATTTTAATAGTACAAACCAGTACTCCTTAATATTCATTTCAGCCTCAGCTTTTTTAGGAGCTGTCTTTTTTTGACTATAAGTGGGAAGTGAAAAAGCTATCAATAGTAGTAGTAGTATCAGTCGCATGGCATTTTTTTCAAAAATAAGGAGAAAGCAAGTTCAGTTGAAAGGGCGTATGGTAGAATGGTAGTAAAGTGTGACTAATGGTTTCCTTGGATATAGTCTTTATAACCTGATTACCCTCATTGTGGTTTAGAAGATAGTTTTTTTATTGTAATCAATTATTACTGTAAGGATTCGGTATTGCTTCAAGATAACCGTCTAAATGTTTACCCTGAATTGATAAATAAATCCCCTTATAATAAACTCCAATTACCCTTGTGAGTAAGGTCATTTAATAGTATCAGGACAATATGTAGGTTTATATCACCGATTAAGACTCGGTAATCCCTAAAATCCCAACTCTATGAACCCTAAATCCATTACCATGAAAAAATCTACTATTGTATTTGGTCAGCTATTTCTATTAGGATTCCTTCTTCAATTAAGCATATATGTTACAGCGCAAGCGCCGGTTGCCGGAAAAGCTCCTGGAAAGCCTGTTGTAGTAGATACAAAAGCGCCTTCTGATTTAAATGTATTGCCATTCAGGTTTATTAATTGTAAAGTGCATATGGAGCACGGTGCAAATAGTGTGCATTGGGGTGTTGCAGACGAAGCTACCACACAAGTATATGAAGTACAGAAGAGTTCTGATGGTATTGAATTTGTTACCATTGCTACAATAATCCCACGGAGATTCACAACAGATCAGTACTATGAGTATAATGATGGTAGCCCTTATACAGGCGCTAACTGGTATCGGGTAAAAGCTGTTGACCAGGATGCGATTGAATATTATAGTCCTATAGTAACATTGAAGAATATTGAGATTATGCAAGGAGTTCTTTTATTTCCAACTGTCGTTTCAAAATCTAGTAGCCTGCAGCTTCAACTGAAAGATCAGCCATCCGGTTGTTTTGAAGTTAAGATCAGCAATAGTTTCGGTTCTTCTGTTTGTAAATATTCTATTTTGCATAAAGCAGGAACCAGTTCTTATCCAATTGAAATGTCAAGGTTTAGTGCATTAAATCCAGGCATTTACTTCGTAAGTGTGCGTAATGAAAAGGGTAATGTGCAGGTGTTTAGGGTATCAGTTAATTAATTGTAGACAAGCTTTCTTCATTTATAATTTTGATCATACCGATTAGGGCAGGAACAAAAAGTTCCTGCTTTTTTTTGTTAATAAGGGGTAGTAAGGCTATAGCTTCTGGCATGACTTATTTTCTTAAATTACAGTTCATCCCCAAAAAAAGCCCATCACAATGCCAATCAGGACGCTGCTAATAATTTATTTAATGATAAGTTATTTGGATTGTATTTCTCAACAGCCTGAATCTGTTGCAATATTTACTTCCAACCGTCACGATACTTCTTCCATGATTTTTTCGAAGAATGACAATATCGCAACAGGTTCTTTAAAACATAAAGTTATTGGCAGAGGAAAATCCGGATTATCTATTGAACAAACTACAATGGGTGCTGAGCAAAATATTCAGTTGCTTAGTTCATTCGACGGATTGGGATATGGTTTTGTGGGGCCGCAAGGAACTGCCAACTATCGTAACCCTTCAGACAATTCATTAGCTGTTGGGCCTAATCATATCATTCAGACTGTGAATTCCAGGATGGCGATATTCAGTAAGAAAGGTTCAATATATGATTCATCGGGTAAGGTTTTATATGGTCCGGTTGAAACGCGTAATGTATTCAGGGGCTTCGGAGGTCCTTGTGAAAAGATCAATAACGGAGATGCGGTAGTTCGGTATGATCAGCTTGCAGACAGGTGGCTGATTGTTATGCCTACATTCAGGAAAGCCAGTTTGCGAAACGATTCTATGGAAGTGAAATTACCACAACCAGGGGCAGCTGTAGCATTATTCCAACCACCTTTAACAAAAGAGGAAGAAAGGAAGGGGCCTCCTGCACCACGCACACCCCAACCAACTACAGGATCTTTCTGTATGTGTTATGCAATAAGTACAGGACCCGATCCATTTGGTCCTTATTACAGATACGAATTCAAAAGGGATCTTTTCCCGGATTATCCGAGACCTGCTATTTGGCCAGATGGATATTATACTACCACCAGCACCGGTGATGAAGTGAGCCAACGGCATGCTTATGTTGTTGATAGAAATAAGATGTTGAAAGGAGAAGATGCTACAGAGCAATCATTCATAATAAATGATGTCAATTTTATTATTCATGCAGATTTGGATGGGAAACAATTACCTCCATCAGGTTCTCCTGCTATTTTGTTGGCTACAGGTGGCGATCAATTGAAGAAGGTTATAAGTGAGGATGGGATATATGTATGGAAACACCATGTTGATTGGCAAAACCCTTCTTTGTCAAAGTTGGAAGGGCCAGTAAAGATTCCCGTTGCCCCTTATGATTTTTTAGGGGGAGGGCAATTAACCAAAGCCGTACCACAGCCAGGCACCACAACACGATTAGATGCACAAGGAGATAAGTTGATGGCAAGAGTGGTGTATAGAAGGATAGGGAATCAGGAGTCTGTTGTAGCTGTTCATTCAGTAGCTACTGCCTCAGGAGGTGGTGGTGTACGCTGGTATGAGTTCAGGGTTAATAAAGACAGATCGCTGGGACTTTTTCAACAAGGAACCTATGCTCCTGAAGGGCATTACCGATGGATGGCCAGTGCCGCAATGGATAAAAATGGAAGCATCGGTATTGGATATTCATTTGGTGACAGCACTCATTTCCCGGGGCAGCGATTTGCTGCAAGAAGAAATCTTGATATAAAAGGCCTGCTCACTCAAAAGGAACTTGTATTAGTAGAAGGCGAAGCATCACAAACCAACACACTTCGTTGGGAAGATTATACTCAAACTGCCATTGATCCATCCGACGACCAAACCATCTGGTATGTGGGCGATTATCTCAAGAGTGGAGCAACAAGCTATTCTACAAAGATTGGAGCGTTTATTATAAAGAAAAAGAAATAGGATTTAAGGGTTTAAGGTTTAATGTTTAAGGGTTTAAGGTTCTGAAGTGTAGCATTAAAATAAAATCTGGAAATAAGATTTTTAAACAGCATTTAATATTTGACAACCGTTACATCATAAACCCCAATTAGAAAATCACTGTTTTAAACCTGTACATCCTTAAATCCTTTAATCCTGTATAAGCCAAAACTTGTTTCAAAGAAACTAACCATGAAGGTGCGTGAAGACACGCACCTTGGCAGTAAGATTCCCCAAAACCAATTGCAGGCAGGCCTTAATCACAGCTAATCAAATAAATCAAATAAATCCCAGTCTGTATTGGCTGTTTATCCTGTATTTCCTTAAATCCTTTAATCCTGTTCAAGACAAAACATGTTTCAAAGAAACAAACCATGAAGGTGCGTGAAGACACGCACCTTAGCGTAAGATCCCTAATATCCAATT
Organism: Chitinophagaceae bacterium; assembly: GCA_016721085.1. GTDB lineage: Bacteria > Bacteroidota > Bacteroidia > Chitinophagales > Chitinophagaceae > Endoryza. Next base: position 18,000 of record JADKJI010000027.1, read on the forward strand.
GCAGACAAGTCTTAATCACAGTTAATCAAATAAATCAAATAAATCCCAGTCTGTATTGGCTGTTTATCCTGTATTTCCTTATATCCTTTAATCCTGTCTAAAGACAAAACATGTTTCAAGAAACTAACGATGAAGGTGCGTGAAGACACGCACCTTAGCGGTAAGAGTCTACAAATCCACTCGCAGACAATCCATAATCCCAGTTAATCCCTTAAATCAAATAAATCCCAGTCTGTATTGGCTGTTTATCCTGTATTTCCTTAAATCCTTTAATCCTGTCTAAGACAAAACATGTTTCAAAGAAACTAACCATGAAGGTGCGTGAAGACACGCACCTTAGCAAGAAAAGTCCCTAAAATCCAATCGCAGACAAGCCTTAATCACGGTTAATCAAATAAATCAAACAAATCCCAGTCTGTATTGGCTGTTTATCCTGTATTTCCTTAAATCCTTTAATCCTAGTCAAGACAAAAAGGTCCAAAAGCATTCCCGTCATTCTCCGTCTGAAAGCGTAATTTTAAGCCTCTTACCAGTCTAAAAACAGTAATAATCGGTGAAATGGCAACGGAAATGAACTTTCATACCCGAAAATGGGTTAAACCAGAGGATCTGAATCCCAATCACAGCCTTTTTGGAGGTAGATTATTGCAGTGGATTGATGAAGAAGCAGCTTTATATGCAATCATCCAGTTAGAAAACCCTCATGTGGTTACAAAATTCATATCTGAAATCAATTTCATTGCAGCGCCTAAACAGGGTGATATTATTGAAATCGGCATTGTTGCCACCCACTTCGGTACTTCGTCACTAACGATGAGATGTGAGGTAAGGAATAAACTAACACGCGAGTCTATTCTTACTATTGATAAGATGGTATTTGTGAATGTTGATGCAGACGGGAAACCGAAGGCGCATGGGAAGACGGAGATTACTTATGTGAAAGATAGGCTTTGAAAAGTCAAAAGTTAAAAGTTAAAAGTTAAAAAAGCATAAAGCATTCAGCTTTGAGCATCAAGCAAAATAAATGAGTACAAATACAGTTGAAGGATTTGAATTGGTAGGATTGGCATTGCCACAGAAGACATCAAACGAAAACGGACTTGCCATGATAGATTGTGCCAGTTTATGGAATCAGTTTGTAAAAGGGAATTACGCCTTCAATATCAAACATAAGACAGGACCGGAAGTATATGCTGTTTATCACAACTACGATGGTGACCATACAAAGCCATATGATTTTTTTATAGGAGTTAAAGTTAGCGAGGGCTCTGCTACACCTCCAGGTATGGATAGGTTGGTTATTCCTTCTAATAATTACGAAATAGTTAAGGCTAAAGGAAAGGTTCCTGAAAGCATTGGTGCAGCATGGGCTGGCATCTGGAAATCTCCCATTCCAAGAAAATACGCTCCAGATTTTGAAGTGTATGGAGATAAAAGCAGAGAAGGAGAAAATTCAGAAGTTGATATCTACCTATCAGTTAAGTAAACACTAACTGATAGTATTGCTAAACACGAGTGATAGTAGTATGCAATTTGTTTCCAGGAATAATGAAAACATTCTGATCAGACTCTTGCAGCCTTCAGATTATAAAACGGTGAGCGATTACTTAAATGGACTTAGTCCAGATTCTCAAAATCGCTTCGGGCCTCACCCTTACGATATATCTTCCATTGAGGACTTTTATTCAATAAATAGTGGAAGGCTGGATGGTTATATCTCTATACAAATTTCCACTGGTAAAGTGATTGGGTATTCCCTGCTGAAATACGGGCTCTTAGATTATGAGCGAAGTCGATTAGAAGGATATGGTTTGCGACTGAATGCATTTGCGGATGCTACATATGCCCCTTCAGTAGCAGATGAATGGCAGCAATTTGGAATAGGTTTTGAAAATTTCAAGATGATTATAGCTGTATGTAAAGAGAAAAGAATAGATCGTTTATTCTTGTGGGGTGGTGTTCAAGCCAATAATGAAAGAGCCGTAAATTTTTATAAGAGAAATGGCTTTGTTGAATTAGGCAGGTTTGAATATAAGGGAGATAATATTGATATGATGTTGCTGATAAAATGAAATCGGAATAAATAAAAAGGGATCTGAGATACTTAGAGTTCCGAACTCTCGAAGAGTTCGGAACTCTAAGTATCTCAGATCCCTTTTTTAAAAAAATTTTTATTTTCCTGTGAAACGATAATGAACTCCAAGGTGTAACACATTGCTCTTCCAATCCTGACCAGGAATATCATCAATATTGGTTAACCCTAAATTATATCTTACTCCAATGCCGAGTCCAGAAGAGAAATTGTATCCAGTTCCAAATCCAAAGCTCCAGGCGGCACCTCTAAAATAAGTCTGAACATCTGTAGTAGCGTCTACTCCAGTAGGCGGAAATTTATTATTCAATTTTGCAGTAAGAAGGAAACCCAGTTGAGGTCCAGCTTCTCCATAAAACCCTTTTTTGTTACCTCTGTATTGGAACATAAAAGGTATGTTCAGATAATTTAGTTTTGTAGTAAATACAGTAACAAAGTTATTACCACTTCCTATTTTTCCTTCTTGTAAAGACCCTTCACTTGAGTATAATAATTCCGGCTGCATTCCCCAATCTTCACCTAAAGGAAAGTGAACAAAAATACCACCAGCTACTCCTAATTTCATTCCAGGGTCTTCGAAATTTGTTCCAGATCCAAATCCTTGGCTAGTACTTGCGCCATTCAAACCTGCCTTTATTCCAATAAACATGGAAGGCTTGCTATCCTGAGCAAGTAAGCTATTAGAAATAGCTAACAATAATAATGATGCGATGATTGCGCTTTTTTTCATAATCCGATTTTATGGTTTGGGTGCAAATTTGTATAAATAGCTACAAAGAGAAAAAAATATTTCAGGGATATAAGAGGGATTCCCATCAGTATATTCCTGCATTTTGATTTTTATCAATTTGAATTTGAGGGACTTAAGGTATATGCGCTTTGTTTATTCCCGGGAAGGGAACTCTCCGTAATTGAGGTGATAATTTCGTTCATATAGAATCTTGCTTTCCCATTTAAATTCATACCAAATTTTAATGGCTATGTGTAATAGCAATTATAAATAAAAACAGGACCACACTTCTTTCGAAGGGGTCCTGTTACAGTGAGTCTTGACTCAGCTGACTGCAGCATTACAAACTGTTATACTGAGCGGCTTTTCTTTTTTTCCTTTTTTTCTTCTTTTTCATTTACATCGAAGCTTAGGCTATGACCTATTTTCACTTCGCCGAATTCGGTTCTTATTTTTATCGGGGTTGTTCCATTTCCAGATTTCCCAATGTAATCGTGATCGAATTTTGGTCCATGGCTTTCCTCTTCCTCTTTTTCTTTGATAGGGAATGAAGTTTTATTATCTATTTCTGCAAATGATGTATGTATATCGAAATTGGCAGAAAGGTTGTTGCTGGCTTCAAGATACAATTCATTAAAACTGTTCTTTATTGTTAATGATTTTAATGAGTTATCAATTCCAATTTTTACTCCACCACAATGTTCGAAATTAGCTTTTACAGAGCCTTCGATCTTGCTGATTAATGTCCGTGAGAATTTGATATAAATATCTCCTCCATTTATACTTCCAATTGAACTACCGCCGCTAAATTCTATGTTCATTTTTTTTACATTTCCTAATTTGCCTGCAGTGAACATTCCAAATTGCTGGTTCAATGTAAATTCTCCGCTATAGTCCCCGATACTTGTTTTGCCGAATTGGTTTTCTACTGATAATGGATTTGTTGCAGGCATGTAAATAACATAGTTGATATTGAACCCTGTGTTGTTGTGTTTTGTGCCATTCCCCCAACTACCAATCTTTGTTTTGAAATAAACACCAGAACTGTTTTTACCATCTTCTACACTTAAGCGATTAAGGATTTCTGTAGCTATCTGTTCAGTATTCCCTTTGCCGATTAATGTAACATCTACTTTTACCTCGTTCTTGTCCCAGGTACTTATCTTAATGTCGCCGAACTGGTTGTTAAAACTTACTTTATCTGAGTTGCTTACTGTATAGGTTTTTGAATAGGTCTTGCTTTTTTCAACCAAAGGTTCATCACCTGCTTTGGCAGTCTTTGTACTACTTACTAACACTATGAGAAACAGACTAAGTACTTTTATAATTGCTTTCATTTTTCTTGTTTTTTGATTGGTTGATTTGTTGAATGATGGCTAACTGCTGATTGAGTAAGTCCATCTGTAATTTCAGGTTCTGGATCATTGCCTCGAGTAGCTGCTCCCTGTTGGGGTTACTTGGCAATTCTTGTTTGAGAGAATGATATGAGCTATCCAGTTTTGTTATATCACCCATGAATTGTTTGTATAATTCAGGATTATCTTTTTCCAATTGTTTCAACTCGGCTTGTTTTAGTTCAATCAATTGGGTGAAATGATATACTTCTTTTGCATATGCAGGATTTATTTCATTTAATGCTACTGAATCCTGTCCAGAGGCATAAATAACAGCTATTGTATCTGTTTTCTTATTCCAGTTTGCAATAAGGAAATAGGAACCTGTTCCTATAAATAATAGGATTGCTGCTGCTGCCACCCATCGAATAGGGTGCATCCTTTTTATTTTAGCAGTAGTAGGTGTAGTAATACGTTTGGATACCTTGTCCCATACTGCCGCTGCAGGTATTTCCGAATCCAGTTCATTCCGGTTATTGCGAATGAAGTCTTCAAAACGGTTACTCATAATAATCCTCCCTCTTTTATGATGGTGAGTAATTTCTGTTTGGCCCTTATATATTGGGTGCGTACTGTGTTGTGAGTGATACCTACTATCTCGGCTATCTCTTCCTGGTCATACCCTTCAAGTAAGTATAAACTCAAAACGGTCCTGTACCCATCGGGCAGTTTTTCAATAGCTTTCTTTACCTGTGCCACCTGATACTGAAGGTTCTCTTCTTCAACGGGTTCTTCCTGAATCATATCCGTATTTTCTGTCAGTTCTACCAGGTTCGCTCTTCTTTTCCGTAACACATTGATGGATTTGTTGACCACGATTTTCTTTAACCAGGCACCAAAGGTTGATCGGTAATTAAAATCATGGATAGAACGGAACGCATCTACAAAAGCATCTTGCAATACATCCTCCGCGTCGGTAGCATTGTTTACAATGCGCCAACTGGTGTTGTACATCGCTTTCGCGTAGCGCTCGTATAATAACTGGAAACTCGGTGCATGCCCCGATTTACAGCGTTCTACCAGCTCATCCCGGACTATGTTTGCAGTCAGCTCCAAAATGATGGTTTTGTTCTGTTTGATATAGAGACAAGGGGGAGGGAGGTTGCATGCTTGGAATTCCTGGTTTGGGTTCAAAGTTTTTTGTCCTTTTCAATGGTACCCAGCTCGGGTTGAAGGTTATTAAGGATTAACACATCTGATCTTTAAGAGTTTAAGGTTGGCTGAAATTGAAGTCAAAAACTAGAATGGAAGTGAATCAGTTCCTCTTAAACTGTAAACCATTAAACCTTAAACTCTAAACTTCTTGAACTTCCTAAAATCCTACCTTTGCCTAAACTTATCTCTCTATGGCGCAGGACTTATTTCAGTCTCCAGACTATTTCAATGTAGATGAACTACTTACTGAAGAGCACAAGATGATCCGAGATACGGTTCGTGCTTATGTAAAGAAGGAAATCTCGCCTATTATTGAAGATTATGCCCAGCGGGCAGAATTCCCACAACAGATTGTTAAGCAATTAGGCGAACTGGGTTGTTTCGGTCCCACTATTCCTGAACAATATGGGGGAGGTGGATTGGATTATATCAGCTACGGACTGATGATGCAGGAATTGGAAAGAGGGGATAGTGGGGTGCGCTCTACAGCTTCAGTACAAGGATCTTTAGTGATGTTCCCCATTTATGAATATGGTAGCGAAGCACAGCGGATGAAATATCTTCCAAAATTGGCCAGTGGTGAATGGTTAGGTTGTTTTGGATTGACAGAACCAAATCATGGAAGTAATCCATCAGGAATGCTTACCAATATAAAAGATGCTGGTGATCATGTTATCCTGAATGGAGCCAAGATGTGGATCAGTAATGCCCCTTTCGCTCAGGTTGCAGTAGTTTGGGCAAAGGATGAAGAAGGTATTATTAGAGGTCTGGTAGTGGAAAGAGGAATGGAAGGATTTTCTACTCCAACCACTCACGGTAAATGGAGCCTTAGAGCCAGCGCTACTGGAGAATTGGTTTTTGATAATGTAAAAGTTCCTAAAGAGAATATATTCCCAAATGTAAAAGGTTTGAAAGGACCGCTTGGCTGTCTTACAAAAGCCCGTTATGGAATAGCCTGGGGTGCAGTAGGGGCCGCCATGGATTGTTATGATACAGCGCTACGCTATGCAAAAGAGCGTATACAATTCGATCGTCCAATTGCAGGATTCCAGTTACAGCAGAAAAAACTGGCTGAAATGGTTACAGAGATTACAAAAGCTCAATTACTCAACTGGCGAATGGGTGTATTGATGAATGAGCATAAAGTAACTCCACAACAAGTGAGCATGGCTAAAAGGAATGGTTGTGAAATAGCTACTCAAATAGCCCGCGATGCCAGGCAAATGCTGGGAGGAATGGGTATCACCGGTGAGTTCAGTATCATGCGTCACATGATGAACCTTGAAAGTGTGATAACTTATGAAGGAACTCATGATATTCATTTGTTGATAACGGGGATGGATGTGACGGGGTTGAATGCGTTTAAGTAATTCGAAATGTGAAATTTGAGGATTTGAATATTTGAAAATGAAATAGCCGGTAAATGATTGAGTAAATAATGAATTTCGTTTATTGGCTGTTTTATTTTCAAATTATCTAATTTTCACACTTTCAAATTAGTTTCCGCTGTTTATTTTCATTTCACAAATTTCCTCATTTCCAAATTCCCAAATTTTCAAATTCCCAAATGAGAATCTTCCTAATCGGCTTCATGGGCAGTGGTAAAACCCACTGGGGTAAGTTGCTCGGAGAGCATCTGCATCTTCCTTTCTATGACCTTGATGAGGTAATAGTACAGGTAGAGGAACAGCCCGTGACTGCGATATTCGAAGAGAAAGGGGAAGAGTATTTCAGGTTGCTGGAAAAGGACTTGCTGGAAGGGATTATAAATGATCATCCGGGATTGGTTTTGTCTTGTGGAGGCGGTACACCTTGCTTCTTTAATAATATTGATTTGATGAAGAAGGAGGGAACAGTGGTTTGGCTTAATACTTCTATCGATAAATTGACAGAAAGATTATTAAAGGAAAAAGCCAAAAGGCCTATTATAAAGAATGTAAGTGACGATGCCCTTCATTCATTTATTCTAAAAAAGATGAACGATCGTAGACTGTATTACGAGCAAGCCGACGTTCATGTAGAGGAAGACGAAGCAACTATCGATTCACTATTACAACAGATTTTACATGCATAAAGGTTTTTTACTTTCAGCAGCTATTTTGGGAGCAATTGCCGTTGGACTTGGAGCATTTGGCGCTCATGGATTAAAACAAATCGTTCCTGCTGAAACCATTACTACTTTCGATACCGGTGTTAAGTATCAGTTCTATCATGTATTTGCCCTCTTGATTACAGGAATTCTTTATGCTAGTTACCCAGTAAGAGCACTGCGAATTGCCGGAATTCTCTTTCTTGTAGGAATACTGTTTTTTAGTGGCTCCCTCTATGCTCTTACATTATTAAAAGCAACCGGAAGCGTGGGATTAGGGGGCGTTGGAATTATCACCCCAATAGGCGGACTATTCTTTATTGCTGGCTGGCTTTCTTTGTTCTTGGGAATCTGGAAATCAAAAACCAATTAAAGAGGACAAGTAAAAATGATTACACTTCCTGGGCCGCTTTGCACCTGGAAGTCGCCTCCTATACTTTCCATCCTACGTTTCATATTGCTAAGTCCATTTCCAAATCGGCGTAATTTTTCCGTATCAATCCCAACACCATTATCGGCTACATGAATAATGAGCTTGGTCTTTGTGATAGTGATATCCAAATGCATTTCAGTTGCATGAGAATGTTTTAGGATGTTATTAAGCGATTCTTTTACACTCAGAAAAACATTCCTTCTTTTTTCACCCGACATCTCTATCTGTGGAATATTATCAGGTACTGATACTTTACAAACAACCGGAGTGCTTTCAAAATATTCAAGTGCATTGGAACGTAAATAGGCCACTAAACTCTCCAGACTATCATTCGAACTCTTCATCGTCCAGATGATACTGTTCATTTTTCCAAGTAAGTCATTTGCCGAATTGGATATTTTTTCCAATTCAGGAAATGCCTGGTCTTTCATTTTTGTTTTTACAATTTCACTCATCAATCGGATGGCCGTCATACCCGAACCTAATTCATCATGCATATCAGCCGAAATACGGTCTCTTTCTTCCTGACGGGTAGTTACGATGGCAATTTGTTTCTCGAATTCCTGACGTTCATTTTCTAATTTCAATCTCTCCCTTTCTCTTACCCTTTCTGTTAAATCTCTTCTGTTCTTGAAGGCCAGGCCAGATAAGAAAAACACCAGTTCAAGCGCTACTCCCAATTCATAAAGGAATAGGCTGTTATTGAAGATATTGCTGGGTTTGGGAAAATCTGGATCCGGAACATTCCAAGAAGGATAAAATGGAGAAAAAAAGCAAGGCGATATTACCTGCCGCCAGATAATTGAGAAGGGTATCCTTCTTCTTGATACTATAAACAATGAAAACAATACCTATGAAGAACATGATTATCTTGATGATATAGTTCTCTAGTATGAAAAGGCTGATATAGTTATTGGTGAAAAATAGATGCCACTGAATATCAGTAGTAATACCAGTAATAAGATTTCTGAAATTCGTAAGAACTTATCCAGTTCTTGATGGTCTTCTCTGGTATTGATAAAACTTCTTACGAAAATCAGATAAAAGATTACGCCTATCACCATTGTTGCAAAATCGAGGTATTCTTCGTAGAAGAAATAACTTTCATTGCTTTCAGAAGTACCAAACGATTTGAAAAATATCAGGATAGTGGAACAAAGGGCATAAAGTGAATAATAGACGAATTCCTTGTTTTTATTCTGAAGAAATACCGCCAGAGAATAAAAGATCATGAGTAACAAGATGCCGGAAATTACATAGGAAATGATGTCTAAAGGCTCTGCTCTTATTTTCTGAGTTTGTATCCAGTGCTTTAAGAAATCTTTTTCTACAAGTGCAGGAGTATAATTATTGGCATTGGTGCGGATAAAGTTGAATGAAGCATAAAATATTGCCTTTTCACCGGGATATAAGGAGATCGTTCTTCCTCCAGGATACAATTTGCTTTTGGTAACACTATCTGGCAAGGCTCGGAAAGTTGTTTTCATGGAATCAGGATGACCTTTATAAATCACCATGTTCCTATAGTAAAAGCCGGGAGTGAAATAGACATCCTTTTTCACCTCCAGGTCGTTTTAAATATAAAACCTGAGTATCAAATTCTCTTCCATGATTTGTGCCGGAACATCCGGATGAAAATTTCTTGAATTTTGTTTTTGAAAAGGAAAGATTTAAAATCTGCTCTTCTGTAAGTCTCCCTGGAGCTGATTCTGCAAAACTGCTCTTCGGGTGAATATTCTGCCAAAACCGAACCGAAGAGGTTTTTATCCAAAGTGAATCAGGAATCTGTCCAACCACTTTGTAGCTGCTTCCAATAAAAACAAGAAGCAAAAGCAGCATTGCTTTTGAAGCATAAGAAGATAAAAACCGATGGTTGTTTGTCTTACCCATTAGCAGCGTTATGAAGTTGCCCCTTTTACTTGGCGTTGTAAAATACATTATTTGCCCGATTTCCTGCCCGCCGGGGGTGTTCAAAATACCGATTTCTTCCCCTTTTGTTTAAGGCAACTGCTTATCTTTGTGCGTATGGCCAATCGCTTGAAGACCAATAAACGATCGTCCAAACCAGCCGCCGACCAATTGAAGCCTGAAAAGGAAGAGCAGGTTACGATGCGGCAACTGGTAAAAGATGAACGTACCCATAAGATAGCCGGCACTTTCTGTTTGCTGCTGGCCAGTTTCCTATTTATAGCTTTCAGTTCATATCTGTTTACCTGGAGGGAAGATCAGGATAAGGTATTGAATCATGGCGCTTCTATATTGCTGCCTTCTGGCGCCATTAAAACAAATAACCTTCTCGGTAATATAGGGGCTTATATTTCCCATCAGTTTTTTTATAATGGATTCGGACTTGCATCTTATTTCTTTTGCTCCCTCTTTTTTGTGATGGGCGCCAACTGGCTGTTTACCCGTAAAATATTTTCTGTTTGGAGAAATGTTCGGTATGTGATGATGGGGCTTCTTTTTTTCAGTGTAGTGTTATCCTTCATCTTCGCCAGAAACCATTTCCCATGGGGTGGAGCAGTAGGTGATATGGTGAGTGACTGGTTGGTGAAAATGCTGGGAAATATCGGTACAGCTGCTTTATTGATAGTAGGCGGACTAGCTTATTTTATATGGAGATTCAATCCGGTGTTTTCTGTTCCTGACTTTAAGCGAACAAAGACTTTAGAGGAACCAATAGTAGTAGATGGGGAAGAAGAGCTTGTTGAAATTGAAGCCGAGGAAGAAAAGAAAGTACCTGTAAAGCCTAATAAATTAAAGGGTGATAAGGTGATGAATGTTGTTCCTGTTGAAGAAGTTGAAACCCCAACAGATTTTAAAGTTGTAGTGAAAGAAGAACCAGTTGCTCCTATTGTACCTGTTGCAGCTGATATAAGAAAGAACCTGCAACAACAATTGGAAGATTCTGTAGAAGCTGCAGCAATGCAAGAAGAAGTTCCTCCTGTAGTGATTCCTGAAAAGAAATCAAAACTACCACATGTAGATCTTGAACTTGAGATAAAATCTGTTCCTGTTCCGGAGCCAGAAGAAATTGTGATTGTTGACAAGCTTCCTGAAATGGAACCTTATGAACCAACATTAGACCTTCGTGATTATAAATATCCCACGCTTGATTTACTGGAGACCCATAGCAGTGATAAGATTGTTCAGGATACTTCTGAACTGGAATCGCACAAGAACCAGATCATCAATACCCTGAAGCATTATGATATCGCGATCCAGAAAATAAGTGCAACAGTAGGCCCAACTGTAACTTTATATGAAATCGTCCCTGCTCCAGGGGTTCGTATCTCCCGTATCAAGAATCTGGAAGACGATATTGCATTAAGTCTCGCAGCACTGGGTATACGAATTATCGCTCCAATTCCTGGTAAGGGTACCATTGGTATCGAGGTTCCCAATATCAAGAAGTCGATTGTAGGTATGAAGACTTTACTGGCTTCTGAGAAGTTCCAGTATAACACATTCAGTTTGCCAATAGCCATCGGGAAGAAGATCGATAATGAGAATTTCATTGTAGACCTTACCACCATGCCGCACTTGCTGATGGCAGGTGCTACCGGACAAGGTAAATCTGTTGGAGTTAATGCCATACTTGTTTCTCTTCTATATAAGAAACATCCATCCCAACTGAAGTTTGTTTTGGTGGATCCAAAGAAAGTGGAGTTGAGTCTCTATAGAACCATTGAAAAACATTTTCTCGCAAAGTTACCCGGAGAAGAAGAAGCCATTATTACAGATACCAAGAAGGTTATCAATACCTTGAATGCACTTTGTATTGAAATGGATAACCGTTACGATTTGTTGAAGGAGGCCAGCGCCCGTAACATAAAAGAATATAACGAGAAATTTATCAAGAGGAAATTGAACCCGCAGAAAGGACATCAATTCCTTCCATTCATCGTTTTGGTGATTGATGAGTTCGCTGATTTAATCATGACCGCCGGTAAGGAAATTGAAATGCCAATAGCCCGTCTGGCGCAGCTGGCAAGGGCAGTTGGTATCCATCTTATCATTGCCACTCAACGTCCTTCAGTAAATATCATTACAGGTACCATCAAAGCCAACTTCCCGGCTCGTATTGCATTTAAAGTTTCATCCAAGGTCGATTCAAGGACTATCCTTGATACCGGAGGAGCTGAACAGCTTATCGGTAAAGGTGATATGCTTATTTCCTATAATGGCGAACTTTCACGATTGCAGTGTGTATTCGTAGACACACCGGAAGTAGAAAATGTTTGTGAGTTTATTGGAAACCAGCGTGGCTACCCTCAGGCCTTTCTTTTGCCAGAGTATATTGATGAGAAAGATCTGGAAGGCAAGGATTTTGACTTGAGTGACAGGGACCCATTGTTTGAGGATGCCGCCCGATTGATTGTGTCGAACCAGGTGGGATCCACTTCACTTATCCAAAGAAGGATGAAACTGGGCTATAACAGGGCAGGAAGGCTTATGGATCAACTGGAGGCAGCAGGGGTGGTTGGACCCAATCAAGGAAGTAAGGCAAGGGATGTGTTAATCAAGACAGATATTGACCTGGAGCAACATCTGCAGGCAATGGGTTAGTTTTTTGTTAATACACTCAACACCGATAAACCTTTCCATTCCTTTTCTCATCTTATATAACAATGGGTTTGAGATTGAAATACTTTCATATATTGTAATTCAGATATATTTGCAGACCCCTAACTAATAACGACCTAGAATGAAAAAAGTATACCTATCCCTGCTTGTCATATTATTTGCATCTGCCAGCCAGGCTCAGAATAATAGTTTAGGTAACAGTGATCCGGAAGCAAAGAAAATCCTGGATGCTGTTAGTGCTAAATTCAAAACCTATAAAGGAGTTCAGGCAGTTTTCACTTTAATCGCTGAAGACAGCAAAGGGAAAGTACAGGGTAATAAAAAAGGAACTGTTTTCATGAAAGGAAACAGGTATAAAGTTATCATTACAGGACAGGAGATATTCTGTGATGGAACTACTATCTGGACATATGATAAAGCTGCCAATGAGGTTACAATTACTTCAGTGGACCCTTCTGCTAATAGCATTACTCCTCAAAAGTTGTTTACAAATTTTTACGACAAGGATTTCCTCTATAAACTTAATGGTGAAAAAACACAAGCTGGTAAGAAAGTGCAGGAAATTGAACTGACTCCAACTGATAAATCAAGAAACTTCCATAAAGTATATCTAACTGTTGATAAGGCGTCCCAATCAATTGTAAGTACCAAAATATTGGAGAAGGGTGGAAATAAGTTCAGCTATATCGTTAACACTTTTAATGGTAAGGCAAATCTTACTGATGCTTCATTCGTATTTGATAAAGCAAAGTATCCAGGTGTAGATGTAGTGGATCTGAGGTAATTATGTTTAAATAAATTGAAAACGGTCAGTAAGTGCTTGAAACTTACTGACCGTTTTTATTTTATTTAGCGATTCTTATTCCTGATCTTCAGTTTCACCCCACCTGTATGTCTTAAGTTGTAATCCCGCCAGATCCAGTACCCTGTCCACCACCGTATCAGCAACAGCTTCCAGGGTTGTTGGCTTACTATAGAAAGAAGGGGTTGCAGGGCATATTATTCCGCCTGCAAGGGTCACGGTCTCCATATTTCTGATATGAATAAGGTTGTAGGGGGTATCTCTTACAACACAAATCAGTTTTCTTCTTTCTTTCAGAATAACATCGGCAGCCCTTGTAATAAGGTCGTTCGACACCCCGGTTGCAATGCGGCCCAATGTGCCCATAGAACAGGGTGCAATTATCATTGTCTGGAAGCGTCCAGAACCTGAGGCAAAAGGAGCCATAAAATCCATGGTACTATGAAAAGAGAAGGGGTAATCCTTATAGGTTTCGTCGCCTAATTCGGTCTGCCACACCATCTGGGCATTTGTGGTCATAATGACAGCAAGCTCCTGCCATTGATCCCGAACTGTTAAAAGTTTATCCATTAGCCTCTTTGCATAGAGGGCGCCGCTCGCTCCAGTTACTGCCAACACAATTTTGTGCATGTATTTGAGTTATTTTTACAGAGATAACAAATTTAGATATGCAAACACTCAAACTCGTTTTTTTGTTGGCCGGATGGCTCGTATTTTCCAATTTCAGCAAGGCTCCAGAGCCTTTAGAGAAAACCCAGTGGCTTACACTAGCGGAGGCTATGGAAAAGATGAAAATTGAAAAAAGGCCTATCCTCATTGATCTGTATACCGATTGGTGCGGCTGGTGTAAAGTGATGGATAAAAAAACCTACACAAATAAAAATGTTAGTCAATATCTGGCAGCAAAATTCTATCCGGTAAAGATTGATGCTGAAAGTAAGGGCGCCTATACTTTTAATGGCAAGACTTATAATTTCAATGCAAAGTATAAGACCAATGAATTCGCATTGTATCTAACACAAGGACAACTTTCATATCCAACAACGGTAATTATTCCTGTTGATGGTAGTGAACCACAGGCAATTCCAGGTTATCTGGAACCAAAGGATTTTGAATTGATAGTAAAATATTTTGGAGAGGGACATTTTGGAAGAACGGCTTTCAATAGTTATCAAAAAAGCTTCAAACCAAGTTGGTGATATTTATGAACGAATTAGAAACCGGATTTTATCCGGTTTTTTTTATGTCCTTTTGCAACCACAATTAGTACCAATTCGTCTATTAATTGGTTTTTCATAGGATATTGGATTAATAACGGGCTGAATTTCTATTCTGGCCCTTTTTTATACCTGTAGAGTTACGACTACATTTCGCAACCGTTTGCGTATTACAAAAACCAATTGAGTATGAATAAGATGATTGACTTTAGTCAATTTAATGGTAAATGGGTAAAATCTTTTTTTTATCAGCCTATTGTTACAACTTCAACAACATATATTTGATTTTTCATAGGATAAGGTTTAATGGTTAATGGTATTTGATTAGTGCAGCCCCGCCTCAAAGCGGGGCGCTTTTTTTTAGTAAAGGCATAAAAAAACCCGGACATTGAAGACCGGGTTTGGTGAGAGTTTTTTTAGAATTATGCTTCCGCCATATCTGGAATGGCTTCTGCCTTATAAGCTCCTGCATCCAGCTTTTTCTTTGTTTCTTCAAAAGCTTTCAACGTTGCTTCTATATCTGCATCTGTATGTACTGCAGTAGGTATAAGACGGTAAATGATATGTCCCTTTGGTATTACAGGATAAAGAACAATTGAACAGAAGATATTATAGTTTTCACGCAGATCCATCACCATGGCAGTTGCTTCTTCAACACCTCCAGTCATATATACTGGTGTAACTACTGAATCTGTTTTACCAATATCAAATCCTTTTGCTGTTAATCCTGCTTGCAGCTTTCTTGCATTCTCCCACAGTTTTTCTTTTAGTGCAGGAACTGTACGAAGTAATTCAAGACGTTTCAAATTACCTACTACCAGTGGCATGGGTAAACTCTTTGCAAAAATCTGTGAACGGATATTGTAGCGTATATAATCAATGATGTTTTTATCACCTGCAATAAATGCTCCGATTGATGCCATTGATTTTGCAAAGGTTGAGAAGTAGAGGTCTATCTTATCCTGTACACCTTGCTCTTCTCCGGCACCTGCGCCTGTTTTTCCCAGCGTTCCAAATCCATGTGCATCATCAACAAGCATACGGAACTGGTATTTGTCTTTCAATGCAGCAATTTCTTTCAGTCTGCCCTGATCACCAGCCATACCAAAAACACCTTCTGTAATCAATAAGATACCTCCGGCCTGTTGTTTCTCTATAAGTGCTGTTGCTCTTTGTAATTGTTTTTCACAATCAGCCACATCGTTGTGCTTGAAAACATATCTGTGTCCGGGATGAAGACGAAATCCATCAATGATACAAGCATGACTTTCCGCATCATAAACTATAATATCGTGGCGGCTGCATAAGCCATCAATAAGGCTTACCATACCCTGATATCCGAAATTGAGAAGAATAGCATCTTCCTTTCCTTCAAAAGCGGCCAGTTCTTTTTCCAATTGTTCATGGAGATTACTGTTTCCGCTCATCATACGGGCACCCATTGGAAGGGCCAGACCATACTCTGCGGCTCCATCAGCATCAGCTTTACGAACTTCTGGATGGTTTGCCAATCCCAGGTAATTGTTCAGGCTCCATACAATCATCTCTTTTCCGCGGAATTTCATATGACTTCCGATCTCACCTTCCAGCTTAGGGAATGCGAAATAACCATGAGCTCTTTCACGGTGCTGCCCGAGAGGGCCATAATTTTTGAGTAACCTTTCAAAAATATCTGCCATACTTCAACTTTTTTATGCCCGGAAATCCATTTGTCCAGACAGGTTTGGAATGCCGCAAAGGTAATAATTTGGCCTCAGTCGGCAAGGGCTGTTAAGCGGCTAGTATTTCACAGGCAAAAACGGTTGTACAGCAGCTTATCAAAAAAATAATACAGGCAAGAAGCCGGCTGTTTATCTTTGCCAAAATTTGAATGATATGTTACGCCAATCCCTCCTTTTATGCCTCTTGGTCAGTTCATTGTTTTCAAATGCACAGGTTAAAAATACCCCAGGAAAGGCCGTACAGCGTCCAAAACTGGTAGTTGGTATCATGATCGACCAGATGCGTTGGGATTATCTGTACCGGTATTATGAAAGATATGGCTCAGGCGGCTTTAAAAGGCTTTTAGGAGAAGGGATGAGCTGCGAGAATACGATGATACCCTATGCTCAAACGGTAACCGCAGCAGGACATACCAGCGTTTATACAGGATCTGTTCCCTCCATCAATGGTATCATGGGAAATGAGTGGTTCGATAAAAGCCAGAACAGGGAAGTGTATTGCGCAGAAGATAAGAAAGTAAAGATTGTCGGAGCAGAAAAGGGGGAACCTATGTCGCCTGCCAATTTATGGACTACTACCATTTGTGATGAATTACGACTCGCTACCAATTTCAAGTCAAAAGTTATTGGTATAGCTATTAAAGACAGGGGAGGGATTTTACCTGCAGGACATTCAGCCAATGCCGCCTATTGGTACGATGGATCATCTGGTAACTGGGTTACAAGTACCTATTATATGGAATCTCTTCCTTCTTGGGTAAGTTCTTATAACAGCAAGAAATGGGTAGATACTTTCTATAAGAATGATTGGAAAACCTTGTATCCTTTGAATACCTATATTCAAAGTGATGAGGATAATGTACCATATGAAGGTAAGTTTAGTTATGAAGCGGCCCCCGTTTTCCCGCACGACCTGAAGTCGAGGATGGGGAAAGATTATGGCACCATACGCGTTACACCATTCGGAAACAGCATGACACTCCAGTTTTCAAAAGATGCATTGATTGCAGAAAAATTGGGTAAGAATGTTGTTACAGACTTCCTGGCAATAAGTCTTTCTTCAACTGATTATGTAGGGCATCAGTTTGGTCCCAATTCCATTGAAGTAGAAGATACTTATTTACGACTTGATAAGGATCTTGCCGATTTCTTCAGTTTTCTTGATAAGGAAGTTGGCAAAGGGCAGTACACTTTATTTCTTACTGCCGATCATGCTGTGGCACATGTACCGGGTTTTCTTCAACAACATAAGATACCAGCGTATACTGTAAGTTCAACTTCTGCAGAAGTGAATAAGCTGCTGGAAGAAAAATTCCATGTAAAGAATATTATTAGGGCAAGTGCTAACTATCAGATATATCTTAATGATGCAGCAATAGATAGCGCAGGCGCTGATAAGGCGGCAATAAAAAAATATCTTATTTCCTATATCAATAAATTGCCTGAAGTAGTAGTGGCGTTCGATTATGAGAACACAGCCAATGTAAATCTGCCGGCAAATGTAAAAGAAATGTTCATTCAGGGATATAACGCCAAAAGGGGAGGAGATATCCAAATTGTTTTAAAGTCTGGAATTTTTTATGGAGGAAAAACGGGCACTACCCATGGAAGCTTCAATCCATACGATGCACATATTCCTCTTTTGTGGATGGGCTGGGGTATACGTCCGGGTAAGTTAAACAGAGAAGTATACATGACCGATATAGCAGTAACTTTAGCCGCCTTGCTTCATGTTCAGATGCCTAGTGGGGCGGTGGGGAAGGTGATACCGGAGGTGCTGAAATAGGACGGAATGCTAGATGCTGGATGCTAGATGCCTTTTTTGCCTAAGGCTTAAGGCCTAAAGCCTAGGGCTTAAAGCAGAGAACAGACGAAGTATTTGTGAGTTATGATTATTAATTTACGAAGACTGATTTTAGAACTGTTGACAGAATAAAGCGTTTAGCATCCAGCATTCAGCATCTAGCTTGAATCTGAGAAAAGACGAAAGTATTAGTGAATTACGAAGAACAAATTACGAAGCCTAATCATTGTATGGACAACAGAATAAAGCCTTAAGCCTTAGGCCCTAAGCCTTAAGCTATAATAAAAAAACCTTTCATTATGAAATTGAAGCTCATTCTAAGTGCAATCTTGGTTCTTGTTACGTTTTTAGGTTTTGGACAATTAAAGCCTACAGATCCGTTGACGATTGATCCAAAAGTGAAAATTGGAAAGTTAGAGAATGGATTAACGTTTTATGTTAGGCAGAATAAGAAACCAGAACAAAGGGTAGAGTTGCGATTGGTATTGAATGCCGGTTCTATTAATGAAGATGATGACCAACAAGGTTTGGCCCATATGAGTGAACATATGGCATTCAATGGAACCAAGAATTTCAAGAAGAACGATATCGTTTCTTTTTTGCAGGATATTGGTGTGGGATTTGGAAATGACCTCAACGCATATACAGCGTTTGATGAAACAGTTTATATTCTTCCTATCCCAACAGATAAGCCGGGTAATCTTGAAAAAGGATTTCAGGTGCTGGAAGACTGGGCACATAATGTGACTTACCTGAATGAAGATATAGAAGGCGAACGCGCAATCATATTGGAAGAAAGTCGTCTTGGTAAAGGAGCAGGCGACAGGATGTTCAAGAAGATATATCCGAAACTTTTTGCAGGATCAAAATATGCGAACCGTTTACCAATAGGTGTAGATAGTATCATTAAGACCTTTCCTCCCGATGCTATACGCCGGTTTTATAAGACATGGTATCGCCCCGACCTTATGGCCGTTGTTGTAGTGGGAGATATTGAGCCTGCAAAAGCAGAAGAGATGATAAGAAAGCATTTCTCCTCTTTAACGAACCCTGCCAATGAAACAAAGCGCCTTGCCTTCTGAAGTATTCCCTTACAATAACAGCGAAGCAATTATAGCTACCGATAAGGAAGCCACTGGATATTCTATAGCTATAAATTATCCTTTCCAGAAGAAAGAAGCTACTACAACTGTAGGCGATTACAGGAATGACCTGATAGTAAGGATGTTTACTTCACTTGTAGGTCAACGTATGCAGGAATTGACGCAAAAGGAGAATCCCCCTTTCCTGGGTGCCGGAGTTAATTTTGGCGGCTATGCCAGAGGGTATGAAGCTTTTTCTGCAAATGCTTATGTAGGCACAGGCGATGTAAAGCGTGGCCTTAACTCTATGGTGGAAGAATTGGAACGAATTAAAAGATATGGCTTTACTGCTAATGAACTAGAACGGGCAAAAAAGAATCTTTTAGCAGTGTACGAAAGAGCGTATAATGATCGTGATAAAACTGCATCAGAAAATTATGTGGATGAATATGTACAACATTTCCTGGAGAACGAACCAACCCCTGGAATTGAAAAGGAGTATGATTATGTGAAACAATTGTTGGCAGGAATTACACTTGATGATGTTAATGCGGTATCGAAGAAATTCAAAGATGAAAAGAACCGTTTTGTTTATGTGATGGGTCCCGAGCCAAAGGCCGAACAGCCATTGCCAGATGGTAAGGAGCTGTTAGCCGCTATTGATGAAAGGGAGAAAGCTGATGTTAAGGCCTATGAAGAAAAAGTAGTGGCTGCCACTCTTCTTTCAAAAATGCCTAAACCCGGGAAAGTGTTGGCCAAAGTAAATAATGCAGTTCTTCAAACTACAGAATTAAAACTAAGTAATGGAGTTACTGTAACCCTTAAACGCACCGATTTCAAGAACGACCAGGTTTTGATGAATGCCGGTCGTTATGGTGGTAAGAATAATTATGGTGTTGCTGATAAGTATAATGCAGAATATGCTGTTCAAGCCATCAGTTCTATGGGCGTTGGTGATTTTTCTCCAACAGACCTTAGAAAAGCACTTGCAGGTAAAGCAGTATCTGTTAGTCCTTCTTTTACTGAAGTTACAGAAGGCTTCGGTGGAAGTTCAACAGTAAAGGATCTGGAAACTTTGTTCCAGCTTACTCATCTTTATGTTACAGCGCCAAGGAAGGATACATCCCTGTTCAAATCCTTTGTTCAGAAAAACAAGTCCCAGTTCGCTATGGTGGCTGCCAATCCACAAGCTTCTTTTATTGATACCATGTACAAGGTGCTTTTCAATAATAATCCGCTGGCAATGATTGCCGTTCCTAAAAGTGAATATTTTGATAAGCTCAATCTCGACAGGATCATGACAATCTATAAAGAGCGTTTCGGTGATGCCAACAGTATGCACTATGTATTTACTGGTAGTTTTACTGAAGAACAGATCATTCCCCTTATAGAAAAGTATATAGGAAGTCTTCCAGTGTCGGCTAAAAAACCAACTTTTGTTGACAATAAGGTAAGGCCGATACCTGGTAAGAAAACGATGACCGTTAAAAAAGGAAAAGAGCAGAAGAGTTTGATTCTTGCTTTTTATTACGGCGATGCACCATTTAGTGAAGACCTTCAGTTGAAAGCGGAAGTGCTTAGCGAGATAATCAATATCCGTATTACTGAAGAATTGCGTGAGAAAATACAAGGTATATATGGTGGTGGTACATTTGCGCAAATAGAAAAAGTGCCTTATGGTAATTATAGTTTCATTGTGCAATTGCCTTGTGGTCCTGAGAAAGCGGACACTTTATTGAAAGCCATTCGGAAGGAATTCGAAATGCTCGTTAAAGATGGGCCTGCCAATTCCTATCTTGAGAAAGTGAAAAAGCAATTAATAGAGCAAGATAAAGTAGCGATGAAAGAAAACGGTTCCTGGTCATCTACACTATGGGATATAGCTGTAAAGAAAATGGATCCAAGTTATTTCCTTGAATTCGAAAAGAAACTCAATAAACTCACCGTAAAAGATATTCAGGCAACTGCTAAGTTATTACTCAATGGCAAGAACCAGTTCACAGCAGTGTTGATGCCAGAGACGGTTGTGCCGGAGGGGGGAGAGAAGAAGAAGGCGTTTTGATGCTTTTTTGCCTAAGGCTTAAGGCCCAAGGCTTAGATTAGTTATCCAACCGATAATCAGGCTTCGTATCATATTATTCGTAGCTCACGATATATTCGTACGATTACTAAATTAAGCCTTAGGCTTTAGGCCTTAAGCTTTAGGCAAAAAAGCCTCCGGCTTTTTCCTTTTCTTTGCAGAATGGCAGAAAAGTTATATCCCTATCTACAGCTATTACATTTTACAAAAACAGTATTTGAAAAAATCGGATGCACAGCTTCTGATGCGGAGTTGGCAGCGAAGGTATTGCTGAGTGCTGATTTACGTGGAATAGATTCACATGGAGTGGCGAGACTAAGCGGCTATGTTCGTTTGTGGGAAGTGAATAGGGTGAATGCAAAGCCCAATATCAGAATCATACATGAATCTCCTTCAACAGCGGTTATTGATGGTGATGGAGGATTAGGATTGGTTGTAGCGCCTTTTGCTATGCAGGTTGCCATTGATAAAGCAAAGACAGCTGGTACCGGATGGGTAAGTGTACAGAATAGTAACCATTTTGGAATTGCGGGCTATCATGCCATGATGGCCTTGCAACATGATATGATCGGCTGGGCCATGACCAATGCAAGTCCGCTGGTAGCCCCTACATTTTCAGTAGAAAGGTTGCTTGGAACCAATCCTATTTGCGTAGCTGTTCCTGCAGGGCAAGAGCCGGCCTTTGTGGCGGACCTGGCAACAACTACAGCAGCCAACGGTAAATTAGAAATACTTCAAAGAAAGAACCAGGAAGCGCCTTCTGGATGGGTGCAAGATAAGATGGGAGGTCCTTCAGTGAATCCTCATGAATTGAAGTCAGGCGGTGCCTTATTACCTCTCGGTGGCGACCGTGAACATGGAAGTCACAAAGGATATGCATTAGGAGCTATTGTTGATATTTTCTCTGCCGTATTAAGTGGAGCAAACTATGGTCCCTGGGTACCCCCATTCCCTGCCTATGTACCCATGCCTGAAGAACAACCCGGAAAAGGTATCGGGCATTTCTTCGGGGCTATGCGTATCGATGCCTTTCGTCCGGCCGACGATTTCAAGTTCAATATGGATAAATGGATCACCCGTTTCAGGGCAGCCAAAACCATTGAAGGACAAGAAAGGGTCTTAATTCCCGGTGATCCAGAAAGAGAAATGGAAGAGAGACGTATTCGATCTGGCATCCCTTTATTGAAAGTGGTGGAAGATGATATAGAGTTTTTAGCGGAGAAGTTTGGGGTAGCTCTTTAAGTTGTAAGTAATGCTTTTTTGCCTAAAGCTTAAGGCCTAAAGCCTAAAGCGTAATTCAGAAATCGTACGAATGTATCGCGAACTACGAAAAATACATTACGAAGCATGATTTTCGGTTGGATAACCAAATTAAGCCTGGGCTTTAGGCCTTAAGCCTTAGGCATACAGAATTACTTACAACCGTTCGGTATGTCAAACACACTTCTTTCTATTTTTTTCCTGTTCAACTGTATCTTTGCAACTCCTTAAAAAGGAGGGTAATTAATTATTTCATTAAAGGCCTGGAAAAACAGGAAAAGTCAGTTATGAAAATAATGAAGTTCGGTGGTACGAGTGTTGGTAAACCTGAGCGTATGCATTCGGTGGCCCAGCTCATCACCAAGGATGAAGAAAGCAAGATTGTTGTTTTAAGTGCGCTTAGTGGTACTACCAATGCATTGGTATCTATTGGTGATGCATTGGCGGCTGGTGACCGTACATTAGCGAAACAACATATTGATAAGTTAGAAGCACATTATCAGCAATTCATAAAAGAATTGGTTACAACTGATGCTGCTTATCAGAAAGCAAAGTCAATTGTTGCTGAACATTTCGAATTTCTCAATATAATTCTGAAGATATCATTCAGCGATGCTTTGAATAAGGATATTCTGGCGCAAGGTGAATTATTATCAACCAAACTCTTTTGTGTTTTTCTGGAAGAGAAAGGGGTAAGTCATGCATTATTACCAGCATTAGAATTCATGGTAATTGACAGCAATGATGAACCGTTGCTTCCTTTGATCAAGACTCGTTTAGCACATAGTCTTGAACAGCATCCCGGAATAAAATTATTCATAACGCAAGGGTATATATGCCGTAATGCCAGAGGAGAAGTTGATAACCTGAAGAGGGGAGGAAGCGATTATACAGCATCGTTAGTTGCTGCGGCCTGCAATGCCAGTGTTTGTGAAATATGGACCGATATTGATGGAATGCATAACAATGACCCGAGGATTGTAAAGAAAACCCTTCCTATAGAACAGTTGAGTTTTGAAGAGGCTGCGGAGTTAGCATATTTCGGAGCGAAAATTTTGCATCCAACTTGTATCTGGCCAGCCCAGCAAGAAAAAGTGCCAGTGAAATTGTTGAACACTATGCAACCAGAAGCTGCCGGTACAACTATCAGGGAAGAAGCTGGTTCAGTGGGTGTAAAAGCTATTGCTGCAAAAGATGGTATCATTGCCATCAATATCAAAAGCAGCCGTATGCTGCTCGCATATGGTTTCTTACGTAAGATATTTGAGGTGTTTGAAAAATACCGTACCTCCATTGATATGATCACAACATCTGAAGTGGCTGTATCTGTTACTATTGATAACGATGTTCATCTAAAGCAGATCGTAAAGGAATTGGAACCATTCGGTCATATAACTGTAGAAGATCAACAAAGTATTGTTTCTGTGGTTGGGAATGAAATTGCACAAACTCCCGACATATTGAGTAAGTTATTTGAAACATTGGCAGCCGTTCCTGTTAGCATGGTAAGCTATGGAGGAAGTAAGCATAATATATCAATACTAGTTCCTTCTGCTTATAAGACATCCACATTGCAGCTTTTAAATAAGGGCTTGTTCGGACTGGAATAATTACGAAGGTGGATAAAAAAAACCTGCTCAAAAAGGGCAGGTTTTTTATTTATAAGGGTTAGTCTTTTTTTGCTACTGTTATCAGGAACTCTCCTTTGTCAAGAGAATTCGAAAGTTTATCAAATAGTTTTTTTAACTGAAAGAAAAAACCTGAACCTTTTTCAGGTATACTCCATTCAGGATGGTTTGGAGAAATCCTGAACACATGAACATTTTCTTTCTTAAAACCTGCTTGTGTAAGCAAAGTGGTTATACTGTCCTTGTTGTAGATGGCCAAATGTACTGGCGGGTGCAGGTTGCCATATCTGTGAACAGTGCCGGAACCTTTACCTGTTGTTTTCTTTATAAACTTCATGAGACCATTGCTCATAAAAACAGGTAATACCCTAAGCATTATAGTTTGAAGCACTTCATTGAGTGAATCAGAATTTGGTGTTTTTGTAACAAATACGCCACCGTTGTTTAAAAGACCAAAGGCTTTTTCAGCAAAAGCATTAGGTTCATTTATGTGTTCAATCACATTATCAAGAAAGATAAAATCATAAAGTCCATTGGAGGCTGGCATTTCCAGGAAGGGGAGGTCTATCACTTCAAAGCCTTTACTGATGGCTATTTTTCTGGATGTTTCCGATGGTTCTAATCCCAAACAATCCCATCCATTACTCCTGAATATTTCTAGAAATTTTCCATCCCCACATCCAACATCAAGTACTTTAAGTGATTCTTTCTTAGTTGTATATTTTGAGTAGATAGCGAATTCTTTTTTATAGCATTCCATGTAATAGGAGGCTACTTCTTTATCCTGATAGCTTACTTCTGCTCCAAAATAGTTATCGTAATACTCACTAGCATAAATTTCATTGATGGAGGTACTATTCAAAATCGGCTGAGGATTTCCATAAACCAATCCACAATTCACGCACTTCATGGCAGAATACCAGTTGGTGTCTTTTGAAAGGAATTTGAATTTTTCCTTGGAACCGCCTTTATGGCAAACAAGGCAATTTTCTATATTCTTGAATTCGATCATAAAGAATGTTCGATTAAATCAGGGTAAAGGGTTAATAATGAATAGATTGACTTCGAATTTAAGTCTCTTTGAAAAGTTTAAATTTGATAAAGGGTTTTATTCCAATGAATAACGAACCTCTTTGCCATAAATTATGAATCCCAGTCAGAATCTGTCAGGAAATTTGACATAAGAGACTGATTTTCGTGGCAAAGCAACAGAATGACTTTCAGCATAGATGCATCTGAAGCCTGAATCGTTGTAGGATAATCAGAGAATTTTTCAGAAAGGCAAAATCGTTGGACCCACCATTACGGCAGAGGGTGTATTTTCGATAGAACACTATATTAAAGTCCTGCAAGGAACTGATTGTGCAAATAATCCACCACTGCTGGCAGGCTATTGGTTTGTTCAAATACCTTTAATTGACGATCGGCTCCTGTTCCGTTCTCAAGCATCTGGTTTACATAATTTACAGCGTGCCTGCTACCTAATGGGTCTACTACATCGTCGACGAAATCTAGAAGTTCGTATATAAGTACCCTGGCATTCACTTCTTCCTCTTTTCCGAAATCAATCAGTCGGCCATCGATACCATATCTGCTGGCTCTCCATTTGTTTTCATTTATCAATGCCCTTGAATATTGTATGAAGTTAAGGTTCTTTGCACGGAGCTTATAGATCTTGGCGCAAATAGCCTGAAATAAAGCGGCAATGGCAATTGTTTCAGGAACCGTCATTGGTACATCACAGATCCTGAACTCTACCGTATTAAAGAATGGGTGTACACGAAGATCCCACCAGATTTTCTTGGCATTGTCAATGCAATTTGTTTTCACGAGCAGCTTCACATAGTTATCATATGCTTCAATACTTTCGAATGCTTCTGGAATACCAGTGCGTGGAAATTTATCGAATACTTTTGTACGGAAAGATTTGTAGCCCGTTGTCCTTCCCTCCCAGAAAGGGGAGTTGGTGCTAAGGGCATAAATATGTGGCAGGAAATAGCGGGTGCTGTTCGCAATATGGTTAGCCATTTCCCTTGTTTCCATTCCAACATGAACATGTAGTCCGAAAATGAGGTTGCTTCTTGCCGCTTCCTGTAATTCGTTTACTATTTCATTGTAACGAACATGTTCAGTGATCAATTGGCTTTCCCAGTGGCTAAATGGGTGAGTGCCAGAGGCGGCAACCCAAAGACCCATATCACCTGCTATCTGAGATATGGTTTTGCGAAGTGTACTCACATCCTGATAAGCTTCATCAATATTCTGGCAAATATCGGTTCCCACTTCCACCACTGCCTGATGCATTTCAGCTTTTACCTTGTCCTTAATCACTTTATGACCCTCTGTTACACTACGCTGCTGATGGCTTTTCAATTCCCTTGTTTCGGGATCAATAACCATATATTCTTCTTCAACGCCGAGAGTGAAATGTTTGTAGTTTATGTTGGCCATCTGGGCTAATTTGAAAATTTGTGAATTTGAAAATTTGAAAATGGAACAGCCGAATACAAATTAGGAAATGTGGAAATTAGAAGATGTGGAAATGAAACAGCCGTAAACTAATGTGAAAGTTTGAAAATTAGATAATGTGAAAATAAAATAGCCAATAAAAGAAATTTCCCTATTTACTCAATAGCTTGCCGGCTGCTTCATTTTCACATTTTCACATTTCCACATTTGCAAATTCCCTAATTCTCAAATTAGTATCTGTCCATTCGCACTCCTCTTTATATACTCTCCCCAAGTCAGGTTATCCTGACCTGGTTTATTTGCAAGTGCCCTTTCTATTGCATAATTGGCTGCTGTTTCCACCACCCAGTTGAAGTTTTCTTCTCCTACACTATTTCTATCAGCATCTGGTGCGGGGTTACAGAAATCTATTGCATAGGGTACACCATCGCGTAGCGCTAATTCAACAGTATTGAAGTCGTAGCCGAGATATTTATTGATACGAAGCACTATTTCCTCCATCTCCTTTAACTTTTCAGGAGTGGGTTTGAAATCGCTCACATATCTCAGATGATGAGGATTACGGGGCTCGTATGGCATTATACGAACATGTTTGCCACCGATGCAATAACATCTGTAATATTCAGTGAACTCTATTTCTTCCTGCAATAGCATTACCAATTGTCCGGTTTCGCTATGTTTCTGGAAGAAGTCTTCCAGATTGTTTAGTTTATATACGTTTTTCCAACCGCCGCCGGCAAAGGGTTTCATATAGGCCGGGAATCCTACATAATTGAAGATGCTATCCCAATCCAGTGGGTAGCTTAAATTACTGAAAGATTGTTCAGTGGTATCGTCAGGTAAATCCCTTGAAGGAAGAATCACTGTTTTAGGAACCGGAACACCGATTTTCACAGCCAGACAGTTATTGAAGAATTTCTCGTCGGCACTCCACCAGAAAGGGTTGTTTATTACAGCCGTACCGCAGATTGCGGCATCTTTTAAGAAGGCCCTGTAAAAGGGTACATCCTGTGAAATACGGTCAATTATCACCGCATATTCACCTGCATCACCCTGTACTACTTTATCAATTTTTACGGGTTCGGCAATTATACCTTCAACCCCTTTACTATTCACGCGATCAATAAAAGCCATTGGAAAAGTTCTTTCTTTTCCAAAGAGAACCCCGATTTTTTTCATAAGTGATGTTTTGGTTATCCTAACTGTAGTATACTGTACTAACCAAATTTATTTGTTCGGGGCTGAAATAACAAAATAATATTTGGGCTGTGGAACCAAATCTAATAAAAGAAAAATGCGAATTTGATGGCTTTACTTACTTTTGAGCGGTATGCAACTGCAAAAGAATATAGGCGTCCTGAAAGAAAGTACGATTCTTTTTTCGGAGCCATTAGATAGAGAGGTGAAGGTTGATTTTTATCTGCCAACAAATATACACGCACCCGAAAGCCTGAGTCTGCTTTTGATTAATGATGGGCAGGACTTGGTGACAATGGGTTTTGAACATATACTTTCTTCCCTTTACGAGAACCAGCATTTACGGCCACTGCTTTGTGTAGGTATTCATTGTGGAAACGACCGTATAAATGAATACGGAATGATAATAGGTCCCGATTTCAAAGGACGGGGAGCAAAGGCACCTGATCATCTCAGGTTTATTCTGGAAGAGCTATTGCCCTTTATTTCCACTACCTATAAAGTGGCAGCTTTTAAGGAAATGTCGTATGCTGGATTTTCTCTAGGAGGGTTAAGTGCACTGGATGTTGTGTGGAACTGCCCTTCCCTTTTTACAAAGGCTGGTGTTTTTTCCGGTTCTCTCTGGTGGCGTTCAAAAGATATTCTTGAGAAATCGCATAATGAAAATACAGCCCGAATGATGCACCGCCAGCTAAGGCTGGGAAGCAAAAAGAAGGGATGAAGTTTTATCTGCAATGTGGCGAACTCGATGAAACAGCCGACAGGAACCATAATGGCGTCATCGACTCCATCGACGATACTATCGACCTCATGCGCGAATTATTAGCCAAAGGGTATAAGGAAGGAAAGGATTTCAAGTATGTTCAATTACCCGATGGTAAGCATGATGTACCTACCTGGGCGAAGGCGCTGCCGGGGTTTTTGAAGTGGGGGTGGGGGAGTAATTTGAAAATTTGAAAATGTGAAAATTTGAAAATTGAACAGCCAATATCAATTGAACAGCCGAGGCGCAGAGTCGGGAGGTTTTTTGCGTCTCTTCATCTTAGTTAAAACCATAATGAACAAAAGCCTACAAAAAGTCGACATTCTGGAACCTATTAAACTTCTGGAACTTTTTAATTATAAAAGAAAAGAGCCGGTCCATTTGGACCGGCTCTTTTTATTTTAATTTTCACTTTAACCATCTTCACATTTCCACATTTTCAAATTCTTCAAATTTGAAATTTCTTAGTTGAAAATGTATCTCACCCCAATCTGTCCCTGCCAACGGCTAGCAGTACCAGTTGAATTCTGGAATGTATTAACCAATGGTAATTGGTTGGTTGCATCCAGGAATGGGAAGCTGTAAACAGGTTTACCAATGTTTGCGCCTGTAGTTTCAACACGCTTGAAGTTGAGTAAAGCTGTACGGTTAGGAATACGGCTTATACCCCAGTTCTTGTTCAACAAGTTTCCTAAGTTGAAGATGTCGAAAGTTAAACGAATAGTGTTTTTCTTTCCACCTACATTAACCGAGAAATCTTGTGTGAAGTTCATATCAAGTCTGCGATAGAAAGGAAGAAGCAAGCCATTTCTTTCAGCATACTGTCCCCTGCGTGAGCTCAGGTAAGCATCCTGATTGATGTAAGCATTCAACTGTCCCCATAATACAGAAGCAGTGCGGGTATCAGCAGCATTAACACCTTCTAATACTATATCATTCTGAGTTTTTGGAATATAGATAAGGTCGTTGGTAGTTAAACCATCGTTGTTAAGGTCACCATTGTAAACATAGCTTGATGTACCACCATTAGCAGCTTCAAAAGTGAAACCGATAGAGGTAGCCAGATATTTAGCATATTCAAAACGGTAGAAAGCAGCAGCGATTACACGGTGAGGTTGATAGAAGTTAGAATAAGACAACCACTCCAGGTTTGGATCGCCAGCAACCTGACGGTCTCTCCAGATTGATTGTGCAATAGAACCACCATCATTTACACTCTTACTGCTACCATAACTATAAGCTAACATGGTATACAGGTTCTTAACATTACGTTGCAATTGCAAAGTAACATTGTAAGTATACCCTTTAGATGTATTCTTCATCAGAATAACATCGCTGATGTTTGGATTGGTTGCGGAAACACCACCTGCACCGCTATAGATCTGAGTTGCAGCATAACGGATACGTCTGTCTGGACCTTCTAAAGTAGTACCGGCAGAAGGCAGGTTGATATTCTGGTGATAAACTGCATTGATATCTTTAGAATAGATTCCTTCAACAGTTGCAGTGATATCAAATGGTAATTTTTGGTCGATAGCCAGATTGCTTCTCCATATCTGTGGGAATTTGAAATTCTCTGCAGATACAGCCAGGTTATAGGCAGTATTAGCTGCACCATTAGCTGGACGATAAGCGTTCACATCTGGATTGAAAGCTGTAGTACCAGATGCCCTTACGAAAGAACCGAAGTCAACACCATTGTTGCTGGCCTGGTTGCTGATCCATACGAATGGTGGAGGACCAGAGAAGATACCAGTACCACCACGGAGCTGAGTCATCTTGTCTCCATTAACATCCCAGTTGAAACCTACACGTGGGCTCCAAAGGAAAGATCTTTCTGGAGCTTGTCCGGTTTTGATCTTTTGACCAAAACGGAAAGAAAGAGCGTCTGCATTTGTATTTGAGATGAAATCTTGCTTGAAGATTGGAACATCTAAACGGATACCCATGGTAAGGTTGAAATTGTCTGTAACGTTCCATTTGTCTTGTGCAAAGAATCCAAGTTGCAATGTAGATACATCAGCATAAGGGAATTCACCGCCTTTGCGGGCAGAATAACGGAGCTCATAGCGGGTTGCATTAGCAGTACCGTTGTTAGCGCTGTTATAGAAATCCTGCAAACTTGCAAAACGATAAGCACCATTATAGTTAGGAGCGAAACCGTTCTGGAATTTATTGAAGGTGTTCTGTGTACCGAAAGTAAGGCTATGCTTTCCTTTGCTTACAGTAAGAACATCGTTCAATTGCCATGTATCGGTGTTCAGTTTGTTGAAAGCTGTGAATGGTTCATAACCGAATGAAGTGAAGGTACTACCTGCTCCATTCTCAATATCAACCAATGGGAAGATACCACCTGGGCTGCTGCGGAAGTCGCGGAGCTGGTTGAAACCTACCTGCAGTTTGTTAGACACCCTGTTGTTGATACGGGTGTTCAACTCTGCAATGATGATATTGAAGTTGTTGTTGATGATATAAGAAGAAGAGAAGAAAGGCATACCAGTTGTACTTGCTGAACGACCACCAGTAGGAGCACCAGAGTTACTTGGAGCTACGTTACGGTAAGATTTCAGGTAGTAATAGTTGATATTGAAAGTATTCTTCTTGTTGATGTTTACGTCGATACGGGCAGTTAATTTATCACTGTAAGTATCGTAGTTGTAATTTTCAAAAGCACCTGCATCATAGTTGTACTTAGATTTCAGGAAGGCAGCCAATGCTTCAAGATCAGAAGCCTTTGCTTGTGAAATACCAACACCTGAAGATCCGTTACGGCTTGCTACAAGGCTGGTAGCAGGAGCACTTACTCTTTCCTGCTCACCACTTACGAAAAAGAATACTTTGTTCTTAACGATATAGCCACCTAAAGAAACACCACGATTGTTGAAATCGAACTGTTGTTTAGCGATGGTGGTAGGTCCCACTTTAAGACCAGTGAGGCCTGGTGTTTTCCAGAAGCTATAGATGCTTCCTTTGAACTCGTTAGTACCGCTCTTGGTAACTGAGTTGATACCAGCACCAGTGAAGCTACCAAGGGTAACATCATAAGGAGCGATATTCACCTGGATCTGATCAAGGGCATCGATACTGATAGGTTGTGAGTTTGTTTGTCCACCTAAACCTGCAGCCAGACCAAACGTGTTATTGAAAGAAGCACCATTTACAGTAAGGTTATTGTAAGAGTTGGCGCGACCTGCAAAACTGCTGGTACCATAAGTGGCATTACTGTTAGCAGTTGGAGTAAGGCGGGTGAAGTCATTGATGCTACGGTTGATGGTTGGTAAACGATCAATCTGTGTGCGGTTAATGAATTCAGCAGAACCTGTACGTCCTTTGTTGAATACTTTGTCATTTTTACGCGCAGACACCACCACTTCATTCAGGTTAGTAGAAGAAGGGTTGAGGCCAAAATCGGCGCGGTACACTTGTCCGAGAGACAGGGTGATGTCTCTTTGGAATTCTTCTTTGAATCCCACAAATGTCACTTTCAATTCATAAGGTCCACCAACGCGAACGTTTGGTAAGTTATAACGACCGTCTTTACGAGTAGTCGTATAATAAGTGGTACCAGTTGGGAGGTGGGTAGCATTGATAGTGGCACCGGCTAATGGGGTGCCTTTTTCGTCTGTTACTTGACCCTGGATTTCTGCTGTGGTTTCCTGGGCCATAGTGCGGAGGGCACCGAAGCCGGTCAGGAAAGCGAGCAGGAGGATGACCGTTTTTCTCATAATCATTCGTATTTGTTTAATAGAGTGTGCAAAATTAATAGGGCAGGCCTGCAAAACGCATGACCTTTCATTAACTAAAGATTACTATTTCAAAAATTAAAGGGTTCTCCGCAAAGTTCTAATAGAACTTGCTTATACATATACTATATAGCGGCAAATCGGCAGGTATGTTCCGTGGATACTGTTTTTGAAAGCGCAAATGTATAGGAAAAGGGGATGATTTTAAAAATAATTGACTAGAGTCATATCATCAGTTATTCACATTAAGTACAAAAAAAAACTCCGCAATTGCGGAGTTTTTAGTATAAAGTAAGTTGTTGTTTATCAGAAACTTACACGGAAGCTCAACTGGCTGATCCAACGGGCTGTATAACCAGGGCTCAGTGAAGTGCTTACGCCATAAGGTTTACCCGCAAAAGGGCTGAAACGATACTGTGGTGTAAGGTTAGAAGCACTTACGAATCCTGCAAAGTTCACTAATGGGAAGTTATCATTAGACAAGAACCATGTTCTTCCCCAATCTTTATTCAGCATATTAGTGAAGTTGAATACATCATATCCCACTGAGAAAGTGTACTTGCGTCCACTAACTTTTACATTGAACTTCTGCTCCAGTCTTAAGTCGAGCAAATGTGTGAATGGTAAACGGGCACCATTTCTTTCAGCAAACCTACCTCTGTTTTTCTTCAGGTATTTATCACTTTGGATGAAAGTTTCCAACAGGTCTTTCTGTTGTTGTGGAGAATAAACAACACCATTCACCGTATTGCTGAGGAACACCATATTTGAAAGATCAGTTGCAGTTGGTATATACATCAGGTCATTACTTTCATTAGAAGCCTGGTCGTTAACAGGGCTACCTCTGTAAACATAGCTGTATGGGTTACCCGATTGTCCATTATAAACAAGAGAAATTACAGTCGACATTGCTTTGTTAGCATACTGGAATTCTTTGCTTACGAAGGCATTAATCCTATGTCCCAAATCAAAGTCGGAAGTAGAAAGTCTGGTAAAGTTTCTACCATTAACAGTTTCCATGAAACGCCATTGTGAGTTGTTCTGTGAACTTGTTCCTTCATTAAGGGTAACTGAGTTACCATAAGTATAGTTGGCGTTAAACGCGAATCCATTACGGAATGCCTTGTCAATACTGAAAGTGAGTGAATAAGAGTATCCACGACGACCTTTATTATTGCTCAGCAAAAAGATATTACCAGGATAAGGGTTAGCTCCTGTAGAACGCATTGGAATTCTGGTTGGGCCAGAACCTGTAGCGTAAACATTACGTGCATCAGGACTAATTGACACACCAGTTGGAGGCAGGATGTTTACATTCTCGTAGTTGATTTCCCAGATGTTTTTTGTGAAGATGGCTTCAGTAGTGAATGTCCATCCTTCACCTAAACGTTTTTCAACCGCTAATGATGTTCTGAACACCGTTGGGATGCGATAATTTTTTGCTACCAGGTCAATCTGTCCTTTTGCGTTTGCCAGGTTTTGTCCTGTTGCAGCTGCATCTGGTTGATTGAATGGATCAGGATTGAAAACAAATCCAGTTGCAGGTGGGTTAAGGTTGATACCACCGATTGACACACCATTATTATTATACACACCACCAGGCCATACCAAAGGTACACGGCCGGCGAAAATACCCATACCACCACGGATAACCAATGATTCTTCTGGTATCTTGTAAGTGAAGCCTAAACGTGGAGAGATCATCCAACGGGCATCCATCACCTGTCCTGAACGGGCTCCTTGTAAATCGTAATACTGAGATATTTTACCGAGAGCTGTATCGTTGAAGAATTTGTCTTCAAGTGGTTTTGTCAACAACTCTGTACGATCGGCACGGATACCTAATACCAAAGTGAAATTCTCGTTCACTTTTATTTCATCTGTTGCATAGAAACCAATACGAAGAGTCTTGAATTTTGCAGCAGCTGTTGTATTATCTCCAGTTGCATCATCTACCAGAGAGAAAGAACGTGCATATGTACGTGGGCGACCATTGTTAAGGAAGTCGCTCAGGTTATTATATGTATAGGTTCCGAAGTTATCCCTGATGAAGGTGTTATAAACATCATTGAACTCATTGTCGGTACCAACAGTAATCACCTGATTGCCTTTATAGAATTTCAAGGCATCAAGAATGGTGATATTTTTTGCTTTGAGGAGGTTGGCCGCAGAGAAGTTTTCAGTACCGAAAACGATTGTACCTGGACCGTCAAAAATGCTCACCCTTGGGAAAGCTTGTCCTAAAGGACTTCTATCATCCAACTCGTTTGTATAAGTTACCATGAAACGGTTGTTGGTATTGTTCTTCAGGGTGCTCTTCAACTCACCAGAGATGGAATTAGTTTCGTTCGGGAATTGGTATCCATCATTGTAGAAATTGATAGTGGTACTAGAGCTGGCGCTTGTATTATAACGTAATCCTTTATTATAACGATAAGAAAGGGAGAACCGGTTATTATCATTGATATTCCAATCCACTTTTGCGTTGATACGATTAGCAGTAACTTTTTCAGGATTATCAAGGAAACCACCTGGCTCATAATTGTAAGTAGTGCGAAGGGTATTGGCCAAAGCTTCAATGGTAGCCTGACTTGAAGTTCCACGGTAGTCGGCGAAGTTGAATGGTTGCGGACGATCGTCGCGTTGCCACTCAGCCAAGAGGAAATAGAATAATTTATTTTTAACGATAGGGCCACCTATGCGGACACCATATGTTTTTGTTTCAAATTTTGGAACCCTTGTTCTTTCTACAATATTTGGGAAACCTGGTTTTGGAACTGGAACAGGAGAGAGGCCTGTAAGTCCGGCATTACGATAGTAATACCATGTTGAACCTTGTACCTGGTTGGTACCAGATTTAGTTACAGCGTTGATAGCACCACCGGTGAAGCCACCGAACTGCGCATCATATGGCGACAGAATAACTTGTATCTGATCGATGGCATCAATTGAGATGGGAGCTACGTTTGCCTGTCCACCATTGGTACCAGATGCCGCCAATCCGAAGATATCGGTATTGTTAGCACCATCTATGAAGAAGGAATTGTATTTATTGTTTTGTCCTGCAAGAGAGATACCACCATCGCCCGTAACTTTTGCTTGTGGGGTATATTTGAGGTAGTCGTTAAGACCCCTACCTACGTTTGGCAGGTTGGCCATCTTATCGCGGCCGATGCTGGT
The DNA here is from genome assembly GCA_016721085.1 of Chitinophagaceae bacterium. Classification (GTDB taxonomy): domain Bacteria; phylum Bacteroidota; class Bacteroidia; order Chitinophagales; family Chitinophagaceae; genus Endoryza. The sequence goes on from JADKJI010000027.1 coordinate 53,426, forward strand.
TTCAGTACCGCCTTTTCCAGAGTTAGGGACCTTTCTTTGAATCACTACTACTTCTGTTAGGGTAGCAGACTTATCTTTCAACTGGAATTCCTGTGTGGAGTTTTCACCAAGGTTCAGGAATACTTCCTCTTTTTTCTGGTCTTCAAACCCTACATAACTAACAACGATGGTATAGGGTCCGCCCGGGCGCAGGTTATATAAATTGAAACGGCCACCGGTGCGGGAAGCAACCCTGTAAACGGTACCAGTAGGAATGTGAGTGGCTGAAATCGTAGCACCAATAAGGGGTTCACCCTTGGTGGTTTTTACAGCTCCGCTAATACTACTGTTGGTTTCCTGGGCTGTAAGGGCAAAAGGAATGACAAGCAACGCAAGCAAGAGGCGTAGAGTTCTCTTAAGCATATTAGTTTTGTTTTACAGATACAAAGAAAGCAAAATATTCATAAATATAGGAAACTTAATGTCAACTCGATACCCACCAAAAAAAAGCTGTTTATCGCTTTTTCGGGAAGCGGAAATTGATGCCTGAGGCCCCTAAAACCCCGCCTAAAAGGGCTACCTTCGCAAAAAAAATCGGGATGCTGAATACTATTGAAAGTGCGATAGAAGCGATGCGTCAGGGACAGATGATAATTGTTGTTGATGATGAGGACAGGGAAAATGAGGGCGATTTTATAGCTGCTGCCCGCCATGCTACCCCAGAAGTGATCAATTTCATGAGTAAATACGGGCGGGGATTGATTTGTGCCCCCCTTTTGGAAGACCGTTGTGAGGAATTAGAGCTAGACCTGATGGTGAACCATAATACAGCTTTGCATGAAACCGCTTTTACCGTTTCGATAGACCTTTTAGGTCATGGATGTACCACAGGTATTTCTGCTTCCGACCGGTCCAAAACCATCAAAGCACTGGTAGACCCAGCTACAAAAGCTTCTGATTTAGGCCGTCCCGGCCATATATTCCCATTGAGAGCAAAAAAGGGGGGAGTGCTCCGCAGAGCTGGCCATACCGAAGCCACTATTGACCTGGCGCAGCTGGCTGGTTGTGAACCTGCCGGGGTGCTGGTGGAAATAATGAATGAAGACGGTTCAATGGCCAGATTGCCGGAATTGGAATTGATTGCCAAAAAACACGACCTCAAAATCATATCTATAAAGGACCTGATTGAATATAGGTTAAAGACCGAATCGCTGATAGAAGAAATTGTAAGGGTGGATATGCCTACTCAATACGGTGATTTCAAATTAATAGCATTCAGGGAGAAGAATTCTTTTAATGAACATTTGGCTCTGATAAAGGGTGAATGGACAAAAGAAGAACCTGTTCTGGTGCGAGTACATTCCTCCTGCTTTACAGGAGATATTTTAGGTTCTTTACGATGCGATTGCGGAGAGCAACTGCATTGCGCCATGCAAAAAGTAGAGAAGGAAGGTAAGGGCGTTATTTTATATATGAACCAGGAAGGTAGGGGCATAGGGTTGGTGAACAAATTGAAAGCTTACAAATTGCAGGAAGGCGGAATGGATACAGTTGAAGCGAACCTGCATCTTGGATTTCCAATGGATAAAAGGGATTATGGAATCGGAGCTCAGATTTTGCGTTATTTAGGCGTTACCAAACTTCGCCTAATGAGTAACAATCCAAAGAAGAGGGCGGGATTATTAGGTTATGGAATTGAAGTGACAGAAACAGTGGCCATTGAAATGCCCGCTAACCCTCACAACGAAAAATATCTACAGACAAAAAGGGATAAGATGGGTCATACCATCCAGAAAGGATAAGAATCAGAAATTACTTCCAGTAGAGGTTGAGTCTGCGGTTACTTCAGGTACCAGTGGCTTAACCTTTTTCTTTTTACGGTCGCTTCTCCATAAATCGCTGAGATGTTCAAAGTCGCGACGATAGGAGATACCTGCACCAGATCGGTTTTGTTTACCCGAAGCAGACTGATAATTATAACTATCTCTGTAAAAGAAAGTCAACAGCAATTTTCCATCTGGACGAAGTTTCCATTCAGCAGTGATATCTGGAAGGAATTGCAGGTTCTGTGTTGCCTTTGCTTGCGCAGCGGTAAGTCCAAAATCAAAGGCACTTCCAAATGTGAATGTGAGCCTTTCATTGAAAAGACTTTTAGCCATGGAGAAATTGAGGCTGGTACGATCTATATTAAAGGAGTTACTGGCAGTTGCTCCATTATCGAGCAAATAAGAACCATTATATAACTGCGCATTGAAATTCACTTTAATGCTCTCGTCATTGAAAAGCTTCTGCACTATATTGGAGAATTGCTTGTTAAGTGCGCTGGAAATGAATCCGGAAATACTGTTTGTAACAATTCCTTCAACAGCTATTCCTCCCAATCCTGCCTGAGATGAAGTAGACATTGGGCCGAAACTATTGAAGATGATAAGGAAGGCCACTTGCTTATTCAGTTCATTTGGATCGTTTTCTATTTGGCGAAGCAGATTGGCTACTAATGGATCACTTTTCAATGGACTGCTTTCTGGCATTTCAAGATTAAACTTGATATCTGGTTTCATCAGGTTGTCGCTTAAATGTGCCACCACCCTAACCTTGCCCCTGTATTTCTTGATATATTCAATATCGCCGCCAGCTTGTTGAGCAAGACGGTCACCCAAATCACTGAATTTTACATTGTCTGCTTCGTATTCAGCTGTTACTTTCAATTCAGCATCATAAGGATTTCCACTCCATCTTATATAACTACCTACACCACCTTTTAGCACAAAAGGTTTACGAATCAGTGATTGGAAATTGAAATTGTAATTTCCTTTGTCGATATCATATTGCCCAGTAATATCCAATTCGCCATTGGTAGTTGCCCTTAATTTCAGGTTACCATGGCCGATAGCGCTCATTACGTCGTTTGTAAGCTCATCAATAATTACGTTAGTAGCTATTAGGTTGTTTGCAGTGATATCCATTAACATGGTTAGCTTACTTCCTTTTGAAGTATTCTGGGCAATCATTTCCTTACCATAAGTTTTCCAAACTATAAAATCTGCCTGGCCACTTTCTCTGCTATCGCCGGCCCTTATAAAGAAAGAAGAACTATCTGCTGGTTGCCCTTTGATGTTCATGACCATGTCTTCCAGCGGACCAGTTAATGATAAAGAAGCTTTGGCTATAACTTTACCATAAAAAGGATCGGTAGTAAGGTTATTGGTATTTAGTACCAGTAATTTATTTGTTGACAACCCAAAATCAAAGTCCATATTGTCAAAACCCTCATGCCGTAAAATACCTTTGCTAACAGTACCAACGTTACCTAAAGTGTCTCGTATAAAGAAAGTGCCGAAATCGATCCTGTCATCTTTGAATTGGAATTTGCTTCTGGTACCAAATAGGTTACATTGGTGAATCCGACGTGCAGCTTCCCTTCTTTTAACCCAACATCACCTAAATATTTCAGGTTATTCAAGGGTCCAACAATTCTTAGTTGTCCTGTTGCAAACCCAGTAACGCTTGTGAATATTGAAGAAAGATATCTTTCAAGAAGATCTATTTTCGTATTATTCAGATTTGTTACAATGTCAAGTTGTTTTTCGTTTGTACTATCCAGTGTATTGAAAACGCCTTTCAGATCAAACTTATAATCCTGGTTATCTGAAACTCCGTTAAAGTTTACTTTGCCTGTTTTTTGATTGTAATTGGCATTAAGTGCCAGCCTTCCAACTGAATCGTCATCCAGCCTGAATTGTTCTGCATCTCCTGATACATCAATCTGAAGTTTTCCGAATGGATCGATGATATCTACAGTGGCAGTTAGAAGTCCTTCCAACCTGTTGCTTCTTACAAAATAGGGAGTGAAGTCGCCAATGTTAATTTTCTGGAGATTTATCTTGATGTCGTTGGTGTTGCCAATATCTGAAGGAACTGTGGTAATCAAAATTTCCTGCTGACCATTATAGATACGTACTCCTTCTGCGGAAACAAGATCACGACTCAATACAAGTTCTCCGTTTTTATTGATTGTCCAGCTTTTTCCGTTTATATCGAAAGTGGATTCATTAAAAAGTATGCTGATACCATTCGCTCTTGTATTCACTTTAGCGGAAAGGTTGGCGGCATTCAAAGTTTGAGAGGCGCTGGTAACGATTTTTACATCTGATGTATCGTTGGCAGAATTGATATTTATAGTAGTGCCTGGGAAATGTAGGCTATCGTTTATATAAACATCAGCAATATTTGTTTCAAGCGAAAGGTTATTCATAGTACCTGATCCCTTAAGGGCCAGGTTGTAAAATGAAGTCGTCTTATAAGAGAATTGTGGAATCTCTGCATTGATATCAAGAAGATTCTCCCTGTTGTTTATTCTTCCTGTAATAGTACTGTAGTTAAATCCTTTCAGGTCAGACACAAAAAGATCAAGATAGTCCTGAACGTTTTTGGTTGTAATAACAAAACTGAAGTTTTCGTTTTTTGTGGCTTTTTTAGATGGCTTGATATAACTAGGATAGTATTTGTTCAGAAATGTCTGGAAGGCCGAAGGAGTTCATTGATGGTAAATTCTCCAACAAGAGCAGCATCAAACTCATTGCTTAATACAGTTATCACTTTGTTGTTATCTAGCACTTTTGATTCAACAGTAAGTGAATCGAAGGGCAATCTTGTTCCTTTATGAATCAGGTTGGCATCATAGATATGGGCATCCCCTAAAAAGTTATCAATTGAATTGCCACTGAAATCGAAACGGAATTTACCAGAGAATTCAATCGGATCTTTAGTGATCTTGATTTTCTGGAGATCAGCTTTTTGGATAGAGGCAACAAAATCAAACTTTGGAACTTCTTTGCTAAAATCTATCAAGCCTTCAAGCACTGCATCAAAATTGGGATCGTTTGATGCAAAATTACCGTTGAATAATTTTTTAGCAATTGTACCTCGAAGGCTAAGGTTACGGTAGGTATAACCGTTAATATCCAGCTCTGCTACAGTGCCATCTAATTTAGCAGTAAGATTATTCATCTTCACACCATTCCCGTCCACTTTCCCTTTAAAGCTGATTTTTCCAACTTCATCCATTCCGAAAAAACGACCGATATCAAATCCATTGGTTTGTAGGTTGCCAGAATATCTGGTGTTACCCTTTTCTGGCAATTTCATATTCAGGTCACTTACAATGGTGCCTAATTTTGTTTCAAGGGTTCCGTATGTTACAAAGTCGTTGATGAACCCTGTGAAATTGCCTTTGAAGCGGAGGAATTCCATAAGGTCTAAACGAGGTTGTGTAATTTCTTTCAGTTGCGGTATCAATGCTACTGCATCTATATAAGTAGTGCGAAAAGAATTTGCATCAAAGTCTATATATGTTTTTTCAATCTCAGGCAGTCCGGTCATATGAATGTTGCCATTCAAATAAGTGTTATTGCCAGCTTCAACAATCAGGTTCTTTGCTTGCAGGTCTTCAACGGTTCCGGTTATTCTGCCTTGCACTCTGATTTTCTTTTTCCATTTTTGCAGGGGAGGAGCGAAATAGGCTATATCATCGCTGTTCAATTCAGCATTATCAAAATTACCTTCCAGTTTAACTTTTGAAATGAAGGAACTTAATTCATCAAATGAATCATACCTCATAGCAAAATAATTATGAAGCCTGCTTTTAGGTGTCCTCAAATCAAGTTTGTCGAACTCCATGGCTTCAGGATGGAATCTTACAGCGGCAGTCAGTTGGGTAACTTCCAATCCACTTCTTTCTTTTGCTGTTATGTTAACGGAAGCCAATATGGAATCGTTCACCAGACGTACATCTTTGAATTTACCCTGAATATTAAAGAACCGAATATTGCTTCCATCAAAATAGGCATCGGTAGGAGGGTCCCCTTTTTTAATAGTCCTGAATTCACCGTCTGTTAAACTGAGGTCATCAATTTTAATAGACCAATGTTCCGGGTTCCATCTCAAATGTGCTGTATCATTTTTTATCTTATGGAAATCATCTTTAGGAATTAATGAATCTGGTCGGTTACCTTCATATTCTGTGATGGCATAAATTGGCTTTGCCAGCAGGAGGGAACGGATATGGATAGTCTTACTGGCCAGATCTACTTTATCTGCATCAACAGTAAGTTTCCCTAATTTCATTTCCATGTCTTCTCCCCGCCAACCATCTTCCTGTAGAAAATGGATATTATCCAGATCAATCATTTTGAGATCCAGTTGGATGGGTTTTGAAGCATCTTTTTTAGAGCCTCCTCCAAAGTAATCAGCTAAAAATTTTGTGTTCCAGGTGGAGTCGGACCTTTTGAGATGTATATAGGCATCTTTGAGACCTATATATTTTAGTTCAATATTATCTTTAAAGAAGAACCAGTCGTTTACGGAAACAGTCAATACCCCGGCATACAGGAGAGTGTCTTTATTCAGGTCTTTAATCAATGTGCCCTCCAGATTCATCTTATCGAAGAAGCTGAAATCCACGTGTTTAATTTCCACTGTGGTGTGTAGGTCTCTCGATAGTTTATCTGTAACCTGGCCTACCAGCCAATTCTGGACCAGGCTGGTTTGGAGTGCCAGCCATAAGAACAATATCAGTGCAATGAGCACCAGTAAAGTTGTACGGGTTATTTTCCAGAATTTTTTCAAGAAGGGGTATTAGCTGTAAAATTAGGTATTACCCTTCGATGTGCAAATACAATACCAACCCAAAGGTTTTCTGATATAGAGATGCCTGATATATACGAAAAACACAATTTATTAAGTGAATATCTAAAGTTTTTAAACGATTTCTCTTAGAAAGTAAAGCTGTTTAACAGGTTTTTAGGGATTTAATAAAAAAGCTACTTATTTATTAGCCGGGTCTTTTATCCCATCTGAACTGTTATAGTGATTCGATCCGCCTTTTGGAATGGAAAGATTTTGCCATTGCCCCCCTTTTACCATTCTTCCGAGATATACAATTTGACCAATATGATAAGGGTAATGAGCCAATTGTCGGTTTATAGCGTCAATTACTGTCAGTGGTTCTTTTCGGATACTAACGGTTTTGCCAAGATCAGCCGGACTGAGAGATTCTAAGGTACCGATAAAACAGCTCCACCCTTTTTCCCATACAGCTATTAATGAGGTCTTGTCAAGCGCCTGCTCTTCAAATTCGTTATCCCTTTCCCTCCAATCCTTTTCTCCGTCTTCGGTGAGGAAATTGGTCCAGCGGCTTAACATATTTCCCGACAAATGCTGGATTATCACAGCAATGCTATTAGAGTCTGGACCGGGCGAAAAATGAAAGCCCTTTTCATCCAGTTGCTGGAAAGTTTTATCCCCTAATTCTTTATAATATAACAACCTTTTAATAGCGGTTTTTAGGAAATCTGAAGCTATTTCAGTTGGCATAAGTAGCTGTTTTCGGCTAAGTTACTATCTGTTCAGCAAATACAGGCGGGCAATAAAAGCAGTCAAAAAAATTTCATTTTTGGAGCATATCCATTACTTTTACCGTAAGATCATCGATTAACCAAAACTAAAATTTCCGCACATGAGAAAATTCACTGTACTGGTGCTGTTGCTGGCAATCATGGCTTCAGTTGGTCAAGCTCAAACAAAAAGTCGTACAGGGTTCAGAGCTGGTGCCAATTATTCTACCCAACGTATTACTGCTAATAAAGAGAGCAATTATAGTGATTATGTTGTTGGATTGAATCTTGCTCTTTATCGTCAAATTCCTCTAAGCCCGATTTTTGCATTTCAACCTGAATTTGCATTTAATTCAATGGGTGGTAAGGTAGACAGAACAACTACACGCCTTAGCTATATTTCTTTTCCGTTTTTATTTAAGATTCATGGCAAGCATTTTGGTGTTTTAGCCGGACCTCAACCCAGCTTATTAGTAGGCGCAAAAAGTACAGATGGTTATAGTGGAAGCGTTAATATCAAATCGCAATTAAAATCGATTGATATGTCTGCCATTACCGGATTTGAATATGCTTTTGGAAAGAACAATAGTTATAATGTTGGTTTACGTTATCTGTTCGCTTTAAATAATATTAAAAAGGATGCATTGCCTGGTGAGAAAGTAAGTAACTACGGACTTCAACTTTCAGTAGGGTTTCTCTTTAAATAAGGGGCAATAATAACATAAGAAAAGCTGGTCAAACGACCAGCTTTTTTTATGTTATTTCTTTAATGATTTAGAACCCTTCTGCGTGATCATCTCCTCTTTTATCACCTGCTGCTTCAATAGTGCCATTAGGAAGTATGCGTATAACTTCGGTGCGGCCAATCTGTCCTCTTGCCACAATTTTATAACCCATTTGCTCTAATTGTTTTCTTGTTTCAGCAGAGAAATCAGATTCAAGCATAACAACATCTGGTAACCATTGATGATGGAATTTAGGTTTGTTCACTGCATCTTTAGCGTTCATGTCGAACTCGAGTATGTTCACTAATGTTTGAAAAACTGAGGTAGTGATGGTGGTTCCGCCAGGGGTGCCAATTACAAGGTAGACCTTATTGTTTTTTAATACAATGGTAGGCGTCATTGAACTCAGCATTCTCTTTCCAGGTTGAATGGCATTTGCTTCGGCACCAACGGCTCCATACATGTTAGGTACACCAGGTTTTACACTGAAATCATCCATTTCATTATTCAATAAAAATCCGGCTCCACCAACAACAGTCCTGCTACCATAACCACCATTTAGGGTAGTGGTTACTGCCACAGCATTTCCTTCTTTATCATAAACACTTAGGTGCGTGGTCTCCTCACTTTCTGTAATTAATCCAGCCCCTATATCTTTTGAAGTTCCAGCTTTTGATGGGTCATAGTCTTTCATCCTTTCCTTAATATATTCATTGCTGGTAAGGCGTTTCACCGGCACTTTGTAAAAATCAACATCACCCAGGTATTTAGCCCTGTCGGCATAGGCTCTTCTTTCCACTTCTGTCATCAATTGAACCGATTGAATGGTTTGGAAGCCATAAGATTTTATTGGCTTGTCTTCAATCATTTTCATCATCTGAGGTAATAAGATGCCACCACTGCTTGGAAGCGGCATTGTAAGGATGCTATATTCCTTATAAGGGAATACAACGGGTTCCCTGAATTTGGCTTCATAATTTTTCAGGTCTTCCAGCGTCATTATACCTTTCCCTCTTTTCATTTCTTCAATAATCAGTCGCGCTGTTTCTCCTTCATAAAAACCCTTTTGCCTTTGTCGCGAATACGTTTGAGTGTTGAGGCGAGGTCTTTCTGAATTAAGGTATCACCTACTTTCCAACCACCTGCCTTTATGAAAACGGGAGGAACTGTATTAAGTTTTTTGAATTGCTCCATGGTGCTATTAAGTGACCTGGCTTCTGAAGCAGTTATCACAAACCCTTTTTCAGCCAGTTCTATAGCTGGTTGGATCAAAACCTTAAAAGGGAGTTTAGCATATTTATGGGATGCGAATAGTCCTGCAACAGTTCCAGGTACTCCCGACGCGAGGTGGCCATCCAAGCTTAAGGAACTTATTGCGTTTCCTTTTTCATCGAGATACATATCCTTGTTGGCCTTAGCTGGTGCTTTTTCTCTGTAATCAAGCGTTAAGGTTTTGCCGTTTGCAAGGCGGGCAACCATAAATCCACCACCACCAATATTCCCGGCACCTGGATAAACTACTGCCAGTGCCAGTTGAGTAGCAATAGCGGCATCTACCGCATTACCTCCTTTTTCAGGATGGAAACCCCACTTTGCTGGCCAAAGGGTGAGCTGAAACCACTGCACCGTTCTGGCATTCTATGTTCTTTTCAATGGAATATTTGTACGGGTCAAAAGCTTCAACAGGTTTAGCTGTCCATTGGGCGGCTGAAGGCAATAAAAATACAATAATCAGGGCAGAAATAAGTGCTAGGGATTTCATGTGTTTCAATTATATAAGAAGCATAAATGTAAGAAAGTAATTTTACCCATTCCCCTTTTTTGGGATACAGCTAAAATGCTTATTTTTAAGCTCGTTTTGGGAAAATATTCTATCTTTCCACCTAGTCCAAAGCGTCCTGTGAGCCGCATATATTTAAACCAAACTGAGTCAGTTTATGAGAAAACTAATCTACACGCTTCGTAGAGCAGGCTTTTTTTACACTATTACTGCTTTCTTTCCAGTGGGCTTTTGCACAAAACTCCGGAGTAATTAAAGGGAATGTAAAGGATGCCAATGGTAATCCGGTTGGGAGTGCTTCTGTTACCTTGGAAGGTCAACGAGGCGGCACCCTAACAGATGGAAATGGTAACTATACCCTGAAAGTAAAACCAGGAGTATACACTGTTGTAGTAACCTATGTTGGTGCAACAGCACAAAAATTCCAGGTTACAGTTAAGGAAGGACAAACTGTTGAACAGAATGCCAACCTTAATATATCAGGAGAACTTACTGACGTAGTTGTAGTAGGTTCCCGTTCAAGACAACCAAGAAGTAAACTTAATACGGTTGTTCCTGTTGATGTGATCAATGCAAAAGAAGTGAAACAATTCGCTCAGGCGGATGTTTCTCAGATGCTGACATATGTAGCTCCTTCTTTTCAATCTGCACGTCAAACAGTAACCGATGGTACTGACCATATAGACCCAGCCGGACTTCGTGGTCTCGGTCCTGACCAAACACTTGTTTTGGTAAATGGTAAACGTAGACATAATACAGCTCTTGTAAATATCAATGGTTCGGTTGGACGGGGTTCAGTAGGAACTGACCTTAATACTATTCCTGCTGCAGCTATAGATCATATTGAGGTTTTGCGCGATGGTGCAGCTGCTCAGTATGGTTCTGATGCGATTGCTGGCGTAATAAACATTGTATTAAAGAAGAATTACAAAGGACTTAATGTATCCGGAATGGTTGGGCAGAATTTTACTAATATGCCTTACGCCGGTGGTGTTAATATAAAAGATGGTCTTACACGTCAATTTGATTTCAGCGGTGGCTGGGGTTGGAAAAACGGAGCTTATGTTAATGTAAGCGGACAATATTTACAAAGGGATAATACCAACCGCAGTGGATTGGATAATATTCCTTTAATCTATTTAGGAAACGGTGGTACTTTACCAGCTACATCAGCTGTTCCAGCTGGTGTTACTAATAATGATTATTATCGTTGGTTGATTGATCAGGATAAAGCGATCGTTAACCAAAGAGGGTATAACAAAAGGAATATCGTTGCTGGGAACTCTTCAAATAATAACCTGGGAACATTCCTGAATGCAGGTACTCCACTTTCACAGAATATTAATTTCTATCTGACAGCTGGTTATTCTACCCGTTCTGGAGCTGCTAGTGGTTTCAGCCGTAACCCCAATTCATGGAGCCAGCAACCAGTATTGACAAATGGACAGCGTTTTTATTATGACGGCTTCTTACCAGAGATTCATACAAAAATTAATGACTATTCAGTAATTGCAGGTTTGAATATTAAGTTGGGTGAGTGGAATATGGACATTAGCAATACTAAGGGGCAGAACACTATTGAATATAATATTGAGAATACTGGTAACTCTTCATTGGCTGCCAATGATAATCCACAAACAAAGTTTTATGCAGGAACTCTTAGCTTCTTGCAAAACACTTTAAATGTTGACTTAGACCGTAAGGTTGAATTGGGTGCTGGTAAATCACTCAATATGGCTTTTGGTGGTGAATATCGTTACGAGCGTTTTTCAATTGGAGCAGGTGAGCCTAACTCATATATAAATGGAGGACGTCAATTTCAACCAGACCCAATTCCTGCTTATCCAGGAACAAACAACGTATTTACGTTTAGTCCCGGTACTGCTGTATCAGGAGCTCAGGTTTTCCCTGGCTTCCAGCCAACAGATGCTGTGAAGGCTAAAAGAAGTATTTATGCCGCTTATGGAGATTTCGAATTACGTGCCCGCAAGCTTACTTTAGGAGCTGCTGCACGTTATGAAACATACGATGAATTCCAGGTGAATTATGATAACCTCAGCGGCAAGTTGGCAGCGAGATATGATATCACTTCCCAGTTTGCTGTTCGCGCTTCTGGAAGTACTGGTTTCCGTGCTCCTTCATTGCATCAGCGTTATTTCCAGAATACTTCTACCCAATTCGTAGCTGGATTGCCTTCACAGGCTTTGACTGCTAATAACTACAATCCTATTGTAAGTACTGCATTCGGTATCGAAGGTCTTAAGCCTGAGAAATCTCAAAGTGCTACTGTAGGTTTTGTTGGAAATATCAATCCAAGTCTTTCATTTACTGTAGATGCATATTTCATCCATATCGATGACCGTATTGTATTGTCAACACAATTCAATCGCAGCAATCCTTTGGTGAATACCATCCTTGTAAATAATGGTGTGGATCCAACCATCAATGCATTACAATTCTGGACAAACGCTATCAACACAGATACAAAAGGAGTGGACGTTGTTATAAGTCAGCGCTTCCGTTTGGGTGGTGGTAATGCTAACCTGTCTGTTGCTGGTAACTTCAATAAGAATACGGTTGTAGGTGGTATTCAAACAAACTCAGTAATTGATGATCCTGCCAATAACCCAAGTGTTAATGATCCTTCCAAGAACCCTGCTAATGACCTGAAGACTTCATTATTCGATCGCGCTCAACAAGCTCGTATTGAAGTTGGTCAGCCGCAGAGCAAGATCAATATCACTTTCAATTATGATCTGCGTAAATGGAATTTCCTGGCACGTACAGTTCGTTTCGGCAAAATCACTTCACTTAATAACGTAGATCCAGCCTCGCGTAATGCAACCAATGGTTTCTACTGGAATGATGTTGGATTAGGTACTGACCAAACATTCAGCGCTAAGTGGACTACTGATATGGTATTCACATATAAGGCATGTCCTGGCTTGAATGTATCTGTAGGTGCTAATAACCTTTTTGATATCTATCCAGACCAAATATTTATTGATGGCCGTAACGATCCTAATGCTTATTATAATGCTCCTGTTTCAAATTCACTTGGTGTAAACAAAACAGTGGGTGGTTATAGTGCAGGTCGTGATGGTTCTAACAGAGGCCGCTTCCTTTATCCAGGTAATCAATTCGGATACAATGGTCGTTTCCTTTTTGCTCGTGTAGCAATTGATGTTTTTGAATTAGGTAAATGCGCTAAGAAACCAGCTAAAGTGGTTCCTCCGCCTCCACCACCTCCGCCACCAGCACCTCCGGTTGATACAGATGGAGATGGTATTCCTGATGCAACAGATGGTTGTCCTACTGTTGCTGGTCCAAAAACTTTAAATGGTTGCCCAGACCGTGATGGTGATGGCATCGCTGATAAAGATGATGCTTGTCCTGATGTAGCCGGCGCAAAAATCTTCAATGGCTGTCCAGACCGTGATGGTGATGGTATCCAGGATTCAAAAGATAAGTGTCCTGAAGTTGCAGGTGTTGCTAAATATGAAGGTTGTCCAATTCCTGATAAGGATAATGATGGAGTTGCAGATGATGAAGATCGTTGTCCTGAAGTTCCTGGTCCGGTAGCCAACTTCGGTTGTCCAAGACTGGAAGAGTTGAATTTCAATGCTAAGAATGTAACATTTGTAACAGGTAGTGCTAAGCTCACAAAGCTGGCTACGAGCGAGCTTGATGAGTTAGTGGATATAATGAATAAGTACAGCAAGATCAGTATCAATATTGATGGATATACTGACAATACTGGTAAAGCTGCATTAAACCAAGCTCTTTCACAGAAAAGAGCGGATGCTGTAAAGACTTACCTTACAGGTAAGGGTATTGAAGCAGAACGTTTGGTAGCAACAGGGTATGGTCAGGAAAAACCAATTGGTGATAATAAGACTGCTGCTGGACGCGCTGAAAACCGTAGGGTAGAATTCAGTGTTAAGAGTTAATAAGAATAGTTTATTATAAAAAAAGAGCTGCTTAAAAAGCAGCTCTTTTTTTTTGAGTTGTATGGTAGGTTGTTATAGTTGTATAGGTTGTATAAGGTCTCCAACCTTATAAGGTTGGAGACCTTATAACAACCAAAATTTCTAAAAAACCGAAAGGTGTAGCGCTGATTTTTGCAGAAAAGGGGGGGTTTTGAATCCGAAAGCAGTTGTTAAAATATATGAAAAAGATAAGTTTTCCAACCGTAAGGGAGACCTTATAAACCTAGTTTAAATGGTGACTGCTTTTTGGAAAATCGAAAGGATTTGTTTGCGAGTAGCTGTTTTAAAGACAGTAGGAGGGTTGGGTTGTTTATGAATGGGGAGCGAAGTTGTTAAAGGTTGTAGTTGTGTAAGGTCTCCAACCTTATAAGGTTGGAGACCTTATACAACCAAAAGTTCCAAAACCACCAACTAATATTTGGAAAACTCAATTCGAATTATTACAAACTAATGAAGTTGTCAGAATAAGGACAATTGATTAGTTGCCTTTTTCGGATTTGGAGATAGCCTTATTTTTTGAACAGGAGATGAATTCTCGATTGTTATTATATCTGTTTCCTTGTATCTGGAAGCTATAATGATTTCAGTGTTGCCTGCATGTGGTGCAAATACCTGCCTCACTTTTTCCATGCTGTTATTGTTCTGCGACAGATGCCCTAATATAAGATGAGAAAGCGAAGGGTTCTTGTATTTAAGGAATAACTCGAGTGCCTGATCATTTGAAAGATGCCCTTTCTTCCCCCTAATTCGTTCTTTCAGGTGCCTTGGGTAACTGCCATTCTCGAGCATTGTTTCGCAATAATTACTTTCCAGGATAGCAGCATGGCATTGCGAAAAATGACGTATCATTTCCTTGCAATTATGACCGATGTCTGTAAATACCCCAACATGAGTTCTGCTATCGGAAACCACAAAACTGATGGGATCGGCTGCATCATGATGTTTCTTGAAACTTATGATGTCCAGTCCGCCAATACGAACCGTAACAGGCGCATCAATTATATTGACCAATTCAGGTGTTATCGGAAGAGGAAGCCCTCTGTGGGTGCCTCCGGTTAAGTATACGGGTAGTTGATATTTCTTTGATAGGGCAGGAATGCCTGTAATGTGATCAGAATGCTCATGAGATACGAAAATGGCCTTCACTTTTTCCATCTCCAGTCCCAGTTTCTTCATCCTCTTTTCTGTTTCCTGCATGAAATACCAGCATCAATGAAAACCGCTTCGGTTTCATTACCGATATAATAGCAGTTACCATTGCTGCCGGAGTTGAGGGAGGTGAGGTGGAGGGGCATTTTGCGAAAGTAGTTGAAAAAGGGGAGTCCGGGAGGAAAGTTTGATTTCCGAAAGAACGAAAGTCCGGGGTCGAAAAGATCCGAAAGACCGAATAAATCTGGGCTGGGAGAGTTACAAGTCTGAGTCTTAGTGGAGGGTGTCAGGAGTTGCAAAACAATAGAACCTATTAATAAAGCGTCTTTATTTTTTTATTCAGTCTATTCGGACTTCTACAGTCTTTCAGGACTTCAGACTTGTATTTCTTTCCCGACTTTCTCTTTCTGATTCCCGGACTTCGCATTTACTTCCGGCCCCTCCTGCTGATTTTCCACTAAATTCGCCTATTATATTTCTTATATGAAAAAACTCGGTATTCTTCTCGTTTTTGCATGCTTAGGATTAGTAGCCATGTCTCAGGTTAAATCGCCAGAGGCTTTTCTTGGGTATAAGTTGGGGGATAGGTATTCGCCCCATTTCAAAGTGGTGAATTATTTCAGACAGGTGGCTGAAAATAGTCCATCAATGGTGAAGCTGGAGCAGTATGGAGAAACAAATGAAGGCCGCCCTTTAATGTTGGCCTATGTTTCTACTGCGGAGAATATGGCTAACCTCGAAAACATAAGGAAGAACAATCTTCGCCTGGCGGGTACTGCCCTCGACAAAATGGCTGCCAACGAGAATATGCCAGCCATTGTTTGGCTTAGTTATAATGTTCATGGTAACGAAACATCAAGCTCTGAAGCGGCTATGATGACCATCTGGGAACTGGTGAATCCGGCTAATACAAAAACAAAAGAATGGCTTAAGAATATTGTAGTGGTAATCGATCCTTGTATAAATCCTGATGGAAGGGACAGATATGTAAACTGGTTTAATTCTGTTGTTGGTAAAATAGCTGATCCATTACCCTTCACCAGAGAACATATGGAACCATGGCCCGGCGGAAGATCCAATCATTATAATTTCGATTTGAACCGCGACTGGGCCTGGCAATCGCAGGTAGAAACACAACAACGTATCATCAAATACAATCAATGGTTACCACAAGTTCATGTTGACTTTCATGAACAAGGGTATAACGAGCCTTATTATTTTGCTCCAGCTGCAGAGCCTTATCACGAAGTGGTTACACCCTGGCAAAGGGAATTCCAGGTAATGATAGGAAAGAACAACGCTAAACATTTTGATGCTAACGGCTGGCTCTTCTTCACCAAAGAGCGATTCGATCTTCTATATCCAAGTTACGGCGATACCTACCCGATGTATAAAGGGGCTATCGGTATGACTTTCGAACAAGGAGGACATAGTAGAGGAGGAGCGGCAGTAATAAATGAAGATGGAGACACCCTTACTCTGTATGATCGCTTATATCATCACTTCACAACCGGTATGTCTACATTGGAAGTAAGTGCCCTTCAATCAAACAAATTGGTAAAGGAATTCAAAACCTATTATGATAAGGCTCGAAGCACGCCAGGAGGAGAATTCAAATCATATATCATCAAATACGATGAAAGTGATCGGTTAGACAGACTTAAAAACTTTTCGAC
>JADKJI010000028.1 GCA_016721085.1 Chitinophagaceae bacterium
AAAAGCCGCATATATTCGGTTTTGAAGAGTTTGAAAGTCTATTCGAATATAAGTAATGAGGAGGAGTAAAAGTCAAAATTAAAAAGTAAAAAGTCAAAACAGGTGCACCACTCCGATCAGCAATTTCGACTTTTGACTTAAGAAAAGCTTTAACAAAGAAGAGACAAATTAAATGGGCCGATTGGGCAAATTTTAAGCCATTTTTAAAATTTCACTTTTTTACACAACCTGTATTTTAGTTCTCAAGCATCTGGAGGTTGTATAAGGTCTCCAACCTTATAAGGTTGGAGACCTTATACAACCTCCTCTTTAGTAAAAATTAATAAAGTCAAAATTAAAAAGTCAAAAGTCAAAATTTGTGCATCAATACGTTCACCAATTTTGACTTTTGACTCTAAATAAGCTTCAATTAAATTGAGACTTTTGAAATGGCGCCCATTAACAACTATTAAGCCATTTTCCAAATTTCGCTTTTATGCACAACCTGTATTTTCGTTCTCGAGTCATAAAAAGTAGTGCGAGGTCTCCAACCTTATAAGGTTGGAGACCTTATACAACCTCCTCTTTAGTAAAAATCAATAAATTCAAAAATCAAAAGTAAAAAGTCAAAAAGGGACAACAAATGTTACCCCATTTTGACTTTTTACTTACTTAATTTTAATCCTACTTCTTCCCAACCCAAACTTTGTATATATTCCAGAACCTGGTGCGGCTGCATCAAGTAAATTTAAAACCCTTGCACCTTTAATACATGACCAGAAGGCGTGATATGTATGGGGCTTGCCTTCGATTTTTGAGAATTTTATTTGCCAGTTATTGGGAATTGAAAATTGTCCGGCTGATTTTACCTCAACAGCCTTTATATTGCCAACAACACCATTAACGGCAAGCAATCGCCATCGGTAAGAATTTCCTTCTTCGAAAATAAATTCTTCGTTCGATTGGCTTATGTTCATTCCAGCATATTGCCCCGAATAAACATTATAGAGTTGCTGTATGCCGGTGAAATCACTGGTCCATACTCCTTTGAAGTCTGTAGCGGCCACTGCAAACTTATTATAGCCGCTCATCTTAGCTAGTGGAATCATCAGATCTGTATTGCTATCCCATTGAATTGTTTCAGGGTCAAATTTATATTGCTGAATAAAACTGTTTTTATCAGGGGACACAAATTCAATCCAACCTTCATGCCCTTGGTGAAAAAATACAATAAAAACATTCTTACCAGTTTCCTTCTCAGTTGCATACCCCATCCCCAGATAAGGACGTTCATAAGTGACGATATAAGAAGTCTTAAAATTCCTGAGATTACTATAACGTGGAGCCACCAGAATATTCCATGCGGTAGTTGTCATAGGCGCGGGATCTGCTGGGAAAACGGTTCCTTCTCTAGGATAATGTAACAAGACCTTAGTATCACCTTTTACTACTTCCACCCATTCTTCGCGTTCTGTACCCACCCAACCATCATCAAAATTGGTTGAGAAAAAGGAAAATTTAGTTTTGCATATTATTATTTTTTGGGCTAGCCGATACCTGTTGATCAGTTTTCGTTTTTATAATTTCTTTCATGAATGTATCGCCTTCAGGCAGGGAAATGGGAGTAAATGTTCCAGGAGGACCATAACTATATGTATTTCCGGTATTGAATTTTCCATCTCTTTGCGTTTGCTTCTCAGTTTGTAGAAGCAGATTATTATCCGCCTTACTGAATTGGTAAGTCACTGTCTCCAATGGTCTGTTTTGTGATGATCGTAAAGTATTCCAATTATCCCCTCCATTCTTTTTACTCCAGGCTTCAATAACACTGCTAGTTGGAATGAGGGTGATTGAATTTCCTTTTAGTACATAGCTACCCTTCTCTTTAATTAAAAATGTTTCTGCATCCTTTTCATCATAGGTTTTAGCAAGAAATCGATAGGTGCCATCTGCATTAAAAGTATACTGCTGTTTATTATAGCTATAATTCCCAAACCGGTTATTAATTTGGCTTACGGTATTTGATTTTCCCCAGGCACCGACAAAAGGGGCGCTTACTGTTTTCTGTTCCTGAGTCCCTGTTTCCTGCTTTGCTAAATCCAGAGAAGTGAGGAAGTCTTCAATATCTTTCTGATAATCTGTACTATTAGTAGCAGCAACAACACTTACGCAACGGTTATATCCGCTAAAAGTAGTAACCAACACAAGAGCATTGGTATTATTAAAAACAAAACCACCCACCCCAGATTTGATCTTCCATCCATCAGCTTCCTTTGTTTCACTTACTTGAGGGGCATCAGTTGGTTTATAATTTTTAACAGCAAAATCCTGCCAGTCACTATTAAAATCATCATCAATATTTCCTTTGCTTACTCCACTTTTTACAATAAAAATCTGGCACCATGTGTTATTTTTAGAATTAGTGCTACTGTAGGATGTGAGATTATTTTTCACTTCGTTTTTCCATCCTTTCGGAGCTGTATAATTTACAATGTCGTAGGTTTCTTTTTGGGCCAAAGAAATTGTTCCAAAGAAAATCGAAAAACAAAGTATCAGAATTCTTTTCATAGCTATTAATTTGCTTGTTAAATGTAATCAAGCGGCAATCTTCATACTATCCTCTAAAACCAGTATATTATTTCAGGTCAAATAAGGCAGGAATTATTCCTCCCTTTTCTATTCCTGCATTTACAGCAACGGATATCTCTAACACTTTCTCCTCTACAGAAACTTTACCTATACTGGCTTCACCCGCTATTTCAGCTTTAACGCCTACATCCTGAATTATCCATTTTCCACTTGTTGGGTCTGGACCAATCTTTACAAACCCTTTACCTGAAATACCAATTTCCGTTTCTATAAATCCTTCCTTACCCAAGTCCCAGCTTGCACCAAGACCTGCTCCTACTGTGAAATTTTCAAATCTCCCATCATTGCGATACTTGAATTCCATGTCGCCTACAATACCTTCTCCGCCATCTATCCCCCAGGAGTTACAAGTGAAAAATAACTTAACCGTTCCCATCTCATATTTGCCCTTGAAGTTGGAACAGTATTCGTCTTCCCATTGTTTCAATTGTGCTTTTTTTTGGGAGATGGCTTCAAAGTCGGAACAATTTGATTTACTAAGGATTCTATATTCACCTAGGATGTTATAAATATCTTCCAGATAACTTTTCTATAGATTGAAATGGTATAACGTTTTCGGAAGTCCACAAAGGGGCATAATTGGCATAGTCACTGTAAAATTTCCGGGAAATATATTCACGTCGCTGGGCATATTCATTCACAACAGGAGCCAACTCAGCTAAATACTTTTCTGTTGCCGCATTTACAGCATTACACTTTGCTAATTCAAGGGCTTGAATTTTATCTTCGTCGCCTGCCTCGCCACCTTCATATTTATTTATTTTATTGTCATATTCCTTTATTATAGCTTTAATTGCAGGATTATAGATTGCTGCCAGCTTTTTAATATTATAATGAAACACATCGGCTGTAACACTACTTTCAGATTGATAAGTTAGCATGCCATCCATTATTATTTGCTGTGCTTTTACTGCGATGGAAGAATACCATAAGACAATTTCGACTTCAATATTTTTTGTTGTAAGGCATCTTCATCTTGCTTTGGGATTCTGGATTTTATAGCTTCTATTGTTAACCGGATTGATTCCTTTTCAGCATTAAGCTCAACTAAGAAAGCTTCCATCTCATCAAGTTTTGATGGCATTGAAGGCAACTTAGTCCTTTTAACCAATGGAAATTCTTTTACTGGCAGGCGACTCATTATTACCCCAGGCTTGGCTTTACTATTAACTTGCCGCAACATGGAAATCACTTCATGGTCATAACTTGCCGTTAAGGATCTTGTTGCATGTTCTTCGGCTTTTTTAGTATCACCCTTTTTCAGATACATGATGCAAAGAATCTTATTGGAGGTTGGATGTAAACTATCTTTCTGCACACATTGTTGCAGATATTTCATTGCATTATTCAAATCCCCTAACTTAAAATAAGCATTCCCAAGATTGGCAAGTAAGGTTGGCTCACCAGGTTTTTGCTTGTTCCAGAATTCAAGAATTGGTATTGATTTTTCAGGCATTCCTCCCATGATTAAAAAAGCTGAAAAATTATTGGCCGAAAGCCCATCATTGGGATTACCAGCAACAGATTTACTATATAAATAGAGACTCGCTTCAGGTGAGTTTTGTAACCAAGCAGACAGAGCGCTATTACTTATATCTTTGGATTGGGTAAGTTTTTTTGAAAGTAATGTAATCGTCTGCTTTCTTTTTAATCTCAGGCTTTACAGCTTTTGATATTTTTGTATTTAATTCATAAATATAATTTTTATATGCCTCAGACGTAAGTACCTGAGAAGGCAATTCTTTAAGCTTTGGAGAAAGTAGCGGGATATCAAAAGTAAATTTAGAAATAGGTGAAGTAGCAGCAGGATTTACCGCTACTATTGAAGGCTTCATATCCGCAGGTACTGTTAGCGGCTTTAATTTGGTAAGTTTTGATAAATATGAAACGCTATACGATGCAGAAGGAACTGGTACAGGTTGTTCAGAAGGACGCATATCCTGTGACAGAATATTTTCCAGTGGCTTTAATGCACCAGGCATATTAACAAGTTTCGATACTTTTTGCATGTGCGGGTAAGTGCCTTTCGGTAAATGCACCATTATCAACTGAGGGACTTCTGCGCCAAGTGATTTGTTATAGTAGTTTAGGTTTAGTGTTGCAACATAAGTCCTGGATTCTACATCCCTGCTATTAGGAAAGTTATCCAATCCGTCTAAATATTGCTTCATCCCCTTACTTGAATATGAACCGTATCCATAAAAATGAGAGAACGTCCTATTAAGCCAATCCTCTGGTTTCTTCATGTATTCCAGTAATACATCTTTTGCTCCACTCGTTTCTGTCATTATGCGGGCAACTCTTTTATCATACTTCTGTTTTTCAGTCTCCCATGTTTCAATGAATCTTTTCCTATAAGGAGCCATTTGCTCTGGGGTAGAATTTTTAGCATTATCAATCCTTTTTAATTCCTCATCAAATCTTGCTTTATTGGCTGCTTCATTAGCTGGAGTGTACTCCATTTTTGCTTCGGCTAATTCCTTATTTTTATAATCTTCCACATCATTTAGCAACTGTTGGAGATACTCTTTGCGGGTATGGGAAGAAAAACAGGTTTATCACTATTTCGTATGATAATAAATTCATGTTTAGATTTATATACGGTATCATATACGTTTGACATTCCTATCTGTTCATAGTAGTCAACTCTTCCTTCTGTGCGGCTTTTTCAAACATTGCAAAAGCTGCTTTTCCATTTACAGTAAAAACGCCAACATTAGTACAAAGAGAAGTGATAAATACATTATTAAAATATACTGCGGCAAAAGATCCGCTCTCGTCTTCTGTGAAAACTTCATTTCTGTTTTCATAACAATAGTATGCGTAGAACCTCATTCTAGAAATGTAACATCCTTTGATACCTGAGGCTTTATAAAAGGCTTTGTAAACCCTCCCTGATAATCAAAAAAATACTCGTTGGAATAGGCCAGTTTAGCGCCAGTGAAATTTTTCAAAACGCCTTTTTTACCCAGTTTTCAGAAATAGTTAAATAGGGTTTCATTTTAGATACACTGATATCGACTTTTGGTCCTTCCCCCGAACGAGAATATTCATCCTGGAACCGAACAGACTCCGCTGGCCTATTGGCAGCTCTTGTTGTGCAATCTTGTGCTTTTACAAGCTGGGCCGTTAAAAGAAGAATAGCTACTATTATATGTTTCATGTGAATAATAAATTGGGGTATTTATGTCAGAATCGATACTTGCAAAAATTATGGCTTATGGGGACAGATGAAATAAAATTAAAAGCACTCTTTTAATTCACTAATAAAGATGAAGTAATCTGGAATTATTTGATATCCCTTAAAAATGGGATAATGAAGTTTAAAATTCAAAAGCAAAAAGTCAAAGGTCAAAGGTCAAAAACAGTGCTTAGCTCCGAACACCAATTTTGACCTTTGCTTAAAAGAAACTCGAAGTAGTTGAACCTTTTTTTCAGCGCCCTTTTGACAACTATTAAGCCATTTTCTACAATTCTATGTATTTAACAACCAGTATTTCAGCCTTCAAAACTGGAGGGTTGTATAAGGTCTCCAACCTTATAAGGTTGGAGACCTTATAACCCCTCTTTAGTAAAAATCAATAAAGTCAAAATTAAAAAGTCAAAAGTCAAAATTTGTGCATCAATACGATCACCAATTTTGACTTTTGACTCTAAATAAGCTTCAACTAAGTTGAGACTTTTAAAATGCCGCCCATTCACAACTATTAAGCCATTTCCCAAATTTCACTTTTTTACACAACCTGTATTTTACTTCCCAAGCCACAAAAAGTAATGCGAGGTCTCCAACCATATACAACCTCCTCTTTAGTAAAAACTAATAAAGTCAAAACTAAAAAGTCAAAAGTCAAAACCAGTGCTACACTCCGAACACCATTTTTGACTTTTGACTTTTGATTTTTGACTTTGAAATCCAGGAAAGTCCCATAATGAAAAAAGGTTCAACTACGTTGAACCTTTCTATCGTGCCCAGGACTGGATTCGAACCAGCACGTCCTTTCGAACACCACCACCTCAAAGTGGCTTGTCTACCAATTTCAACACCTGGGCGTTTGAGTAGTCCGGAAGTCGGAAAGACGGGAAGACCGGAAGTTTGATTCCTGATTTTTTAACCGCTTAACTCATTCGAACTTTTACCTCACTTGCTACATCTTTCGGTCTTTCCGACTTTCGGTCTTCCGGACTTCCCGCAAATGGGCTGCAAAAATAAATACTATTTATTTAAAATCATACGAAAAGTGGTTCCTTTTCCTAAATCAGAGTGTTTTACGAATAATTGACCCTTGTGGTACTGCTCAATGATGCGTTTTGAGAGACTTAAACCGAGTCCCCAGCCCCTTTTTTTGGTGGTGAAGCCGGGTTTGAATACCCTATTTATGTTTTGTCGGGCTATCCCCTTGCCCGAATCGGCTACATCAATGGTGAATTGTTTCTCAGTTTCCTCAATAGTTACCGTTATCGTCCCCTTCCCTTCCATAGCATCCAGGGCATTCTTCAGCAGGTTTTCGATAACCCAGTCGAAAAGTGGTGGCGAAAGCGGTGCTATTAAAGTTTCGATATTGCCTTTTTCCAACAAAAAATGCACTTTCCCTGGTGCCCGCTTTTTGATATACTCTACCATGGCGGTTACCTGAAGTATTACATCATTTGGTTCCAGGTGCGGACTGCTTCCAATCTTACCGAAACGATCACTCACCAGCTTTAATCGGTCAACATCCTTGCTCATTTCATGTACTATCTTCTCATCGGCATTGGACTCTTTCAACATCTCCACCCACCCTTGTAAGGAGGATAATGGTGTGCCTAACTGATGCGCGGTTTCCTTCGCCATTCCGGCCCACACCTGATTCTGAACTGATCGGAAACTTGTTGTAAGTGCAGTGATGGTGATGATAATAAAGAGTGCTATAATAAGGAGCTGTACCAGCGGATAATACCTTACCTGATTCAATAAACTGGTATTACCGAAATAGTAATAGTTGATACGGGTAGAATCGCCTGGATCTTTCCAGGTGATGGGTTCGTTTCCAGCCCTGAACTCTTTTAATTTCTTGGTTACGTAACCTGGGTCATTCGCCACACTCATTGAATCGAGGTTCACATGTTGCACAACACTATCCTTCTCATCCGTTTCAATGATGGGTAAAGAATGGTTACCAGCAATGATCAATGAAACGAGCCGGTCACTCATACCACTCGTGTCATTCACTAACAATTTTCCTGCTTCCACCCATTGCTCGGCACGCTGTCTTTCTTCGGTGGCAATCTTTTTCGCCAGTAGCTGCGAATAGATGATAGTACCGCTTACAATTACGATGGCGATGATCGCCAAACCTGTTCTCCAGTTAAAAAGCGGTTGAATCATGCAACTAATTTATAAAAACCGTTCCTTTGCTCCGGTTATTTTTTCAAATATATTTACTACCCATCTTGACACCCCGTGTAGCCATAGCGATTCTTAACTGGAATGGTCAATCCTTCCTCCAACAATTCCTGCCTTTTGTGGTTGCGGGTACTTATACTAATAAAGAGATCATTGTAATAGATAATGCTTCTTCCGACAACTCCGTCGCCTATCTGAAGGAACATTTTCCTTCAGTACGGATTATCCGAAACTCAAGCAATCTTGGCTTCGCCAATGGCTACAACGAAGGCTTGAAGCAAGTGGAAGCAGATTACTTTGTATTACTGAATTCGGATGTGGAAGTAACGACTGGATGGATTGAACCCATCATTAATTATATGGAGCAGCTTCCCAATGTAGCAGCTGTTCAACCCAAGTTACTGCAGTTCAAAAACCGAGAGTACTTTGAATATGCAGGAGCAGCTGGTGGATGGATTGATTCAATGGGCTATCCTTTTTCAAAAGGCAGGGTTTTTGAAGATTGTGAAAGAGATGAAAGACAGTATGATGCTCCCTCTCCTATTTTCTGGGCCAGTGGTGCCGCTTTCTTTATAAGAGCTGCTGCTTTCAGGGAGATGCAAGGCTTTGATGGTTATTTCTTCGCTCATATGGAAGAAATCGATTTATGCTGGCGATTGCAATGGGCGGGTTATGAAATCCATAGTTATCCTGAAGTGGCCGTTTTTCATGTAGGTGGAGGCACTTTACCAAAAGGCAATAGCCGGAAAGTGTTCCTTAATTTCAGAAATAACCTGATCATGCTGTCTAAAAACCTGCCCCTTTCTCAATTGATTTGGAAGATTCCAGTGAGGTTTGGATTAGATGCTCTTTCGGCGGTAAAAACACTTATATCGGGCGATGCGGGGTATTTTATGGCGGTGGCCAAGGCCCATTTTGCCTATCTGGGATGGTTATTGAACCACAGGAAAGAAGGGCTTTATCCCCTGAGAAAGAATCCAAAATGGCAGGGTTATTATAGAGGATGGGTTATCAAGGACTATTTTCTAAAGGGGCGGAAGAAATTCGATCAAATTATTGCCCACAAAAATTGAATTTCAGCATTGAACCCTTATTTTTGCTCCGCAATTAACTCGTTATGGATCAACACACAGAAATCAATCCCCGCGAAAAAGATTTTACACACAATTGGGTGAATTCGTCTGTATTCCTGTTTTATTTACAGGTATTCCTTTTCGTAGCATTCACTTTTGGTTGTGCTTTCAGCCTGTATACCAAGGGGTATAAGGGTCGTCCGGAAGTGCCTGTTCAATCGAGTTCAGAGTATACTCCACAGTATAAATAATAAAAAAACAGCGGATTAAATTTTGCAGGAAATATACATTTCCTATTTTTGCATCCCTGTTAAAAAAGAAGTTCTTTAATACATTCCTCAAAGAAGCCTTTGAAGGATACAAGCGGAAGTAGCTCATTTGGTAGAGCACGACCTTGCCAAGGTCGGGGTGGCCGGTTCGAGCCCGGTCTTCCGCTCTCTGATATTAAAGGTGTGAGTTACTCACGCCTTTTTTTATCGGGATACCTGGGTGGCGGAATTGGTAGACGCGCCGGACTTAAAATCCTGTGAGAAGTAATTCTCGTACGGGTTCAACTCCCGTCCCGGGTACAACAAAAAAGCCCTCTGCAATTTATTGCAGGGGGCTTTTTTTCTATAAGGGTTCAATATGTTTAAAGGTTTAAGTAGTTTCAAGGTTCTGATGAACTTCAAATAATTGCTCCTTTTCGAAAATCCTAAGAACCTGAACATCCTTAAACTTCTTAAACTAATCTCTCAAAATTCTTGCATTGAACTAAAGAAAAGCTCTGCATATTCTTGCAAGGGCTTTTTTAATTATACCATCCAAAGAATGTCGTTAGTATTATTTTCTCATTCTCTTGCCTTGTGGGGAGACACAAAAAGTTCATAAAAAGTCCGCTGCCTTTGGAGCAGAGGACCTTTGGTTTTACGCCTTCAGAGAGAAACACTTTTTTCCATTTTTACATCTGTCAGCAAACCCATCGGCTTTTTCGTATTCACAAGATGAGATCGTAAGAACCAGGCCATTTTTTCATGGCTCTCCATGAGTCCTGTCATGAAATCACTTGTACCGATATCGTGAAATTCGCTTGCAACACGATAAATGTTTTCGCGAAGCCTGAATATGATGCTTTCGTGATCTTCGAGGAGTTCTTTTACAAATCGATTGCTGTCATTCTTGTCAAACCCTTTTTCTGTTAATTGTGTTAGAGAAAGGAAGGCCTGCATGGTTCCTGGAGCATAATGTCCCAAAGTGCGGATACGTTCTGCGATGCTATCTATGAATGCATCTAATTGCCCGAATTGAGTTTCGAAGAATTTATGCTTATCATAGAAATCTGCGCCTTCCACATTCCAATGGGCGTTTTTGATTTTGGTAACCAATACATACTCATCAGCCAGCAATTTGGATAATTCAAAAGCCACCGCTTGAGTGTTATTTTCAGTAATGCCTATATCCGGTTTCATGTTTTTTGATTTTAGTGTCAAGAAAAAATATCCTGAACTTACTCGAAACTATCAGGCGCCTTCTTCATCAAGATTCGAATGACCATCACCGCCTATGCTGTAATAATTATTCTCTTCATCTTCATTACCCGTATCCTCTGCGGCGTCATCTAACTCAGATCCAGGTACATCTAACTGCTCTCCCATCCTATTATTCTTCAATTCCTTTTTTATTCCACTATCATCAACATCCTCAATCGTTGCCGACTGATCCAATGCTGGCGAATCCAATTTCGTCCCAACTTCATAAATATCATCTTTTGGAGGATACCCGGGATCATTAGGGAATACCGGCTGAATCTCATCTGGATTTACCGGTATTGGCTTGTCCTCATCAAGCGGAAAAGAGCTGGTCTTTTTTATTTCTATTCCCATCGGTTGAAAATTTAAAGGTCGTAAACGCACAAATTAGAATGTTGCAGTAGTCAATATCTCCTTTTGTGTAGGATATTGAACTTCCGGATTTTCTTCGGGAGTAATGAAAACCCTTATTGGCTTAAAGGCTGATACTGCCTGGAATGAAGCGGTAAGCTTACTTGATAACATTGTAGAAGAACTTCTAATCTGTCCAATATTCTTTGTTATATCATTCTCTGTCACCATCCAGACAACATAAGAAATATTATCCTTATCAAGCCTTTCAACTTCTGCAAGATTTGTCAACTTGACTTTTACCTGATAATTATTGTTGTTGTCTTTTTTAACTTTCACCGTTCCACGTGCTGCAGGTACTGCTGATGATGTCTCAAAATTCATCTTTCTTGAACATGAATTAAAAGCCAGCAACAGTAAAAAAGAACCGATAGCTAGTGAAAAATACTTTGCGAACCTGTTTGTTGTAATTGTAGTCATTCTGATAATTAATAGTTACTTTTTCATATTCTTCTCTGCTAATGCGGTAATGGATTTACCTAAATCAGCGAGATCCTTATTGAAACTGGTCTTGAAATCTTCCCATTTTTCCTTTGTTCCTTCTTTATATTCATTCATCCTCTTGGTAAGCTTTGCATTCTGGGCTTCCAGGTCGGCCATCTGCTTATCATATTTGTCACGGGTTTCCTTCTTCTCCATTTTCAATTTTTCCCTGAGCTCAACAATCTTTGCCTCATTAGCTTTCAATTGCAAATCCATTTCCATCTTGAATTTTGCATAATCTGTAACTGAATCTGCTTTGGCTTGTTCCAGGTCTTTTTTAGCATCCACTACATCTTTCTTAGCTTCTTCTACTTTCTCTTCAGCCTTATCAACCTTCTTTTCAGCTGTGTCTGTACAATTCGTCAATGAGCCTGTTACTACAGCAGCCATTACCGAAAGCTTCAATAAATTAATTCGCATTGGTTAAAATTTTAATGATGATTGATAAAAATTATTCTGCTGTAGGATTTAGTATGGAATTAGCTTTCATCTTAATCCTTGAAGCCAGGCCATCTAATTTCTTATCAGCCAGTGTTTCCAGTTCTTCAGCTTTACTGCGCAGTTCATTCGCTTCTTCCCTCATTTTGTATTTGAGGTCATCAGCCAATTCCTTTGCACTACCTGCTAAGCGGCTTCTCGTTTTGCTACCTTTATCTGGAGCAAATAAAACACCTAATACTAAACCTGCTACTGTTCCGGCGACTACCGCCCCGATTACTTTTGCTGTACCGTTGCTCATATGTTGTTTTTTTAGATTGTTTTTTTGGGCTGGAAGCTAAATGCTTGATGCTAAATGCTTTGATGCCTAAAGCTTAAGGCCTAGAGCCTAAGGCCTTGTTTAGTAAACTGAACTGATGTTCTTTCTCCGAATAATGCTTTAGGTATTAGGCTTTAAGCATCTAGCATCTAGCATCTAGCATTTAGCATTTAGCCTCTAGCATTCAAAAGCAAAGGTGCGCCTATTTGGAAGAGAGAGTGTTACAGGATGATGGGGATTGTTTATATAAATCACAGGTGAGAGAAAGTTAATGTGTTTAACAGTTAATAGTTTAAGGTTTAAGGTTTAAGGGTTTAAAGTTCTGAAGTGTTAAAGCAGAATTAAGATCAATACAGGATATTTAGCTGTTGTTTTTACCCACTTAAATAGGTTCTTCGAATGA
Organism: Chitinophagaceae bacterium; assembly: GCA_016721085.1. Taxonomy (GTDB): domain Bacteria; phylum Bacteroidota; class Bacteroidia; order Chitinophagales; family Chitinophagaceae; genus Endoryza. The sequence goes on from JADKJI010000028.1 coordinate 12,647, forward strand.
CTCAGCGAAAACTCTTGTTTCTCTTGTTTTATCTGTGTGAAAATCAAAGAATCGCAATAAGAAAGACCAATACACGTCAGAACCTTAAGCCCTTAAACTCTGGAACCCATAAAATTTACTACAGAAAGCACCCATTTATTATCTTTTTTTTTACATTTATCAAAACTCACCCCTTGCGCAAATCCATTCAGGAACCCTCATTCTGGCTACTGGTAGCGGCGAATTTGTTTTGCCTGTATTATTATTCAGTGAATCCGGATGGATTCAAAACTATTGTGTGGGTGTATTGGATACAGAGTGTATTTATCGGGCTTTTTAATTTCATAGATTTACTGACCGTCAAAAATCCTGACCCGAAGAGTTTCTCAATTAATGATGCGCCTATAGATGGTAGTTTTAAGTCAAAAGGCTGCGCTTCCCTTTTCTTCCTGTTCCATTACCAATTCTTTCATTTAGCATATGGTATATTCATACTCATCAAAGTGAAAGGGACCCTTGACATTCTTTTTCTCAAATTATCCTTACTTGTAATAGTCTTTGAAGGAGTTTTAACCTTGATAAGGAATAAAAATATTCAAAAGAAGTTGCAGGTGAATTATGGACAGCTATTTTTTCTTCCATACTTGCGTATCATACCGATGCACCTGATGATTTTGGCGCCTGCAGTCTGGGGACTTTCAAGTGCCTTCATATTCCTGGCATTGAAAACTTTAGCAGATATAGGCATGTATTTGCTTACGCGAAATATTTATGCGAAAGAAGCAATTCCCGCTGAAACAACTCCAATCTAAATTGATTTTTCTGCATTACTTATAGGAATAGATAGGTCCAGCTTGGTACCCTTACCAGAGGAACTCGTAATATGGATAGATCCATTATATAATTTAACTCTACTACGCATATTTCGCAGACCGATTCCAGCTGCTTTTTTGGTATCATCAAAGCCAATGCCATCATCGTTAATATGAAGATTCAGGCTATTTTTCTTTATAGAGAGAGAAATATGAACATGCACGGCTTTAGCATGCTTAAGAATATTATTGAATTGCTCCTGAACAATCCGGTAAACCATTAATTGCAAGTGACGTGGAATGGTACTGTATTCGCTATCATCCTTTTTCAAAGAAAATCTTATTCCAGAAGCGGCGGAGGTTTCTTCAGCCAATTCCTTTATAGCTTCATCGAGACCCATATCAAGAACTGGAGAAATAAGTTGTTTTGAAAGCTTCCTGATCTCCTGTACACCTTTTTTAATTATTTCAGTACTCTTCTCAATCATTACCCGGCTCTGTTCTGGCCCATCAGTCAATGCAATGGAATGATACATGAGGCTTATGGCTAATAACTGGTTGATATTATCATGTAACTCCCTGCCCAATTCTTCCCTTTCCTTTTCCTGCGTAAGCAGGGTAACTTCTGTAATCTGTTGCTGGTGCAGGATTGCTTCCTCAGCAATTTTCTGTTCCAATTCCTTTATAGGTGTAATGTCCTGGATAGCTCCAGTAATACGATCTGGATTTCCAGCTGCATCGTAAGATATATAAGCACGGTCAAGAACATGATGGTATTTGCCTGTAGCATCCATAAACCGGTACTGACAATTGAGCTGAGAATCTTTATGTGAAATTAGTTTTTTCAGCTTAATCATATTCTGCTTCAAATCGTCGGGGTGAATTCGATCAAAGCGCCACTGCATAGTGGTACGGTTATTTTCGAGGGTATATCCAAATAATTCCTGCACTCCTTCATTCCAGAACTGCAATTCATCAGTCTTATAGTTCCATTCCCAAACAAGATCAGTAGTAGCTCGTGATACCAGCTCGTTCCTTTCATTTGCCTCCCTCAACTTCTTCTCTAAAAGATACTGTTCTGTAATATCTCTTGTTACACCAACTGTCCGCTTTTGCTTACCGTATTCATCATAAATAACCGAACAGTGCACTTGAACATATGCAATAGATCCATCTTTCCTAACATATCGGTGAATTGGACATTGAAAAATACTCTCCTTCTTATTATAACAATCCTCAACAAATTTGACAACCCAATCTCTGTCTTCAGGATGCAACATCACTTGCTGGAAAGTAATAGAGGTCCACTTCATATTGGCATCATATCCAAAGAGACGAAGCAATGCATCACTAAAAACATATTCATCACTTGAAAAATCGCGTTCCCACAGCATATCATAAGAAGCCAAAGAAGCTAGTCTGAAACGTTCATTGCTTCTACGCAGTTCCTGTTCAGCCAAATAACTTTCTGTGATATTTCTTACAATGCCTAAGCTTTTCAAAGGCCTACCCTTTTCATCTCTGATAAACCGGCTTTTGGTATCACAATAAACTACAGTGCCATCTTTTTTACGAAGCCTGAAAACATTATAATCAGCAAAATCAACATTACTAGACCTGTTATTGACAATACTGTTCATCATTCGGTCAAAATCATCAGGGTGAATGATGGCACGATAAGCTTCTTCAATGGTCTTATATTCTTCAAGGTCATATCCATAGAAATCCTTGAATATATTATTGACATAAATTTTCCCTGTTATAAAATCCACCTCCATGATAACATCATAATTGAGGCTCGCCATCATCTCATACCGCTCATTGCTTCTTTTCATTTCCTGCTCTGAGAGATAGCGGTTAGTGATGTCGCGGGACACCCCGATCATCCTTACCATATTATTATTCTCATCTCTAATTGCCATAACCCTAACCAGAACAAAGGCTATTGCACCATTAGCTTTACAAACACGATGCACAGGTATTTCCCAGAAAGTATCAGCAGATTTTACAAAAAACAGGATATTACTGAAAATAGTTTCCAGATCTTCAGGATGAATAATTGTTTTGAGAAATTTCTCGTAATGCATCGGGGTTTGAAGATTGTACCCGAATAGTCTTTCAAGGGCATCGCCACATGTTAGCATTTGCGTAGCACCATCAACATCCCATATCATATCGAAACTGGCTTTGGTGGCCAGATCATATTGTTCATTTCTTTTTCTGAGTTCTTCCTCTACAAGATATCTTTCAGAGATATCTCTTACTACTCCAACGGACTTTTTTGCTTTGCCGTCTTTCTTATAGATCACAATACACCTTACATCTACATAGGCTATGGTTCCATCCTTCCTTTTGTATCGATGAATTGGTAATTGAAATTTCGTTTCCTGTTGTTTAAATTTCTTAATGACAAAATTCTGTACCATCAATTTATCATCAGGATGAGTCACAACGTCATGAAACTCTTCAATATCCCATTCTAATTTTTCATATCCAAGGTTAGCATGAAAAGCCTCATTAAAACGATAACAGTTTTCTTCAAAATTTCGATCCCAGATAATATCAAAGGAAGCTTGAGCTGCCAATTCATATCTGACATTAGAGGCTTCCACCCTTTCCTGCATTTCAAACCGATGTGAAATGTCTTTGAAATTGACAATGATGCCATTTACCGAATCACCTGTATAAAAAGGAGAGATTGTAACTTCAAAAACAACTCTTTTAGCGTCGAATGTATATTTATTGTTTAGCGTAGAACATTCACCTGTAAGAGCTTTCTCGAATATCATGTGTAAAGCATCCCATTGCTCATTTTTTACAAACTCAAAAAAAGACTCGCCTCTTTCTGGTTTCTGATCACGAACTGTAAGGGCAATTTTTTCGGCTTGCTGATTAAAATAAACAAGTTTGTAAGCTGTATCCAATATCACATACCCTTCTGCAATATTATCCAACATGGATTGCAGCGAATATTCCTTTTGAGAAGGCTTCCCTTTGTTATCATCATTAATAGCTTTCATTTCCAATAGCACTTCTGGGTTTTCGGCATCTACATGATTACGTATCAATTGAGTCGACACTTTCAACCAAACCCTTTGCTTATGCTTATCGAGCAATCCGACTAACATATCCTTTATGGGAAACCTGTAACACCTGTAGTAATATGAGGCAATTGGAATGATTTAACGGGCTGTCCATTCTCCAGAATGGCATTTTGAAACAGCTTATCGAGAGTAAAGCCTTTAGTAAAGAATTTCTGTATTAGGTTCTCAGCAGCAATATTCTTGTACCTGATTAAACCTTGTGAGTTTATCCAAAGCATGGCAGCTGGCATACTATCCCAATCAGGTCTTTGCTTTTCTAATAAGCCAGTTCTACCAATTCTCATAAACAAGGCTTAGGTTAATAATTTGCGATATTCAAGTCCACATAAAGTTCAAATTACCATCTCTACCAACAGAAAAGGTAACACGCATCATATCATTCATTGATTATATGACGCTAATTTATTTTTAATCTTGTAATGAAAATGATCGAAATAGTTTACTGTTGGGAATTTTCAGAATTTCATAGATATACAAATTTCAAAATCCGAAATGCCTTAAGTGTAACCATTTAACCTACAACAAGCATTACACTTAAATTTAACTGAATTTGCTCTATAAAATGGAAGAATTACAGCAAATTTGATTTAACTCAAATAATTCGAAAACACTACTTTTCGTGTATGCATAAAAGTGGTAACCAGATATGGAAATATTGAAATCCCCGTGAAAATTACCGTTCAATATCGTATTACTACGAGAAAAATCCTATTGACATAAATCAAAAATCAACATCTGTATTTCAATCAATACCATCGAGGCAAGAAAAATCAGTGCTACAAAAGAATGCAGCGAAAAGACTGGAGAGAAAAGCGTGAACACATTTATTTTTCAAGGTCGGGAGCAATACTTGAAAGCTGAAAAATTAAAAGCCCTAATAAGCCACCAAATGTATTCAGTATGAGATCGTCAACATCGAATACGCCCCAGCCTGTAAGCAGTTGTACTATTTCAAAAAACAAGCTTACTCCAAAAGCTCCAAGAACAACCAAAACATTACGAGATCTCGAACTAATAATAATAGATAACAGGAATCCGATTGGAATGAAACCGATTACATTTCCTCCCAGGTTATCAATCTTATATTCTGTTCGTAATCTCCTGCTTTTTGAAAATAATTGGATAGTACTAAAAGGTTTGAAGTTAGCGGTTCTGGATGTCATCTCGAATCACCCTTTTGTTTATGGATGTTTTAAATACCTCTCCATATCTACCATTGAAGTTTTTAAATAAGATAAACTTCGATAAGATGATCAGGAAACAAAGTAAGAGTATCCCAGCAATCCACCGTACGGTCTTTAGCTTCATAATCGTAAAAGCTAAAGATACCGCATTATGTTTTATTGAAGTTTGCTTGCCGCCTCCTTATCCAGAAAAATATAGATCGAAGGATGGGAAAGGAATAAGGACGCTGGTAAAGATTCATTAACTGGGCCTTCCAACATCTGTTTTACAATATCAGCTTTTTTACTTCCACTAACTACCAAAATAAGATGCTTTGCTTCCATAAGGTTTCCGATACCAAGTGTAATACCTTGTTGCAACGGCATAGGTTTATCAAAATACTTTTGACCAACTTGTTTTGTGAGTGGTTCCAGGATTGAAACATGAGTACGTATGGTAGCTGGAGTGCCAGGCTCATTTAAGCCTATATGCCCGTTCATACCCAATCCAAGAATGGCAACATCCATTCCTTTAAAGCTGTCAATGAAGGATTCGACTTCACGGCAAACTTCGTCCGTATCTGCTTTTCTGCCATCAAAAAAACAAACCTTCTTATCTGCTAACCCTAATGGTTTTGTAAGATTCCGGGTAATTGAATAAGCACAACTGCCTTCATCAGTAAGATTCAATCCTACCCATTCATCAAGACTAACTACGGCCCAATTGGAAGTATCAATAATACCTTGCTCCTTGTTGAAGAGTTCTTTGTAGAGTCCGAGTGGCGAATCACCGGAAGCGGCGCACAGAAGGAGATGTTGATTCTTTGAGAAAAGAGGCTACCAGCTCAGCAGCTTGAATTGATAATGAGACATAATTATCGGCGACAATGACCTGCATGATATCTTTTAGTAAAAGTAAGGAGTTCCTTGAATTGGAAGAAGACGCTACTTTTTATATCATTCATAAAGGCCAGTGATTGCATCGGATGCAAGCATTCTTACATCTTCAATTTGGCTGAAGTCTTTATCACAATACACTTCAAAAAAATAGTTCTGGAGTTTGTAAAGAGTGATATGATGGGTGTCACTGGTTCTTTCGCCTACCAGGACGCCAGACTCCAACACAAGTTTAATCTTATAAGGAAGCTGGAGATTCGAAAACTCGTTGTCGAAAACCATGATTTGCTACTTTTTTCGCCTGTTAACCTATAGGCATTTATACAAGAGAATAAACATCTATATGACGTAATCTATTGCACTTTCGTTGTAAACAAATAACATTTTATCAATAAATCATGCTTTAAATCAAACAACTGCAAAAAATATCATTTCACACTACCCAGAAACCATAGCGGCCTCAGCAAAAAAATCATTCATAAATAAATGGCTGTTGAAACATCGAACCATTTTATCCCAATCACATACAGATAGTTCCTGATATATAAAATACATCAAGCAAAATGCCAAAAGCATCCCTCGGGATGCTTTTGGTCAAGAATCATTCAAAATGATTAAATTATTTTTCGAAGGAGGTCTTTCTTGTAGCTATATAGCTACCAACCTATTCCATAGTCCTCACCGTGATTTGAACTTCCACCCCAGAAACTACCATGTTTCCAATCGAAGTATATGGCATTAATGGGACCACTACTCCTTTCTGTGAACGATAATATATATCCCATTTTCTTGAGTTCATTTCTCACTTCTTCTTTTGTTGCCGATTGCAATAACAATTGCCCGGGTCGTGGTTTACGATCTTCACTCTTTGTACCACCCAGAGAAAGCCATAGTTGGTTGGAATTGATATTTGCTGCTTCTGTTGCCTGCTGCACCGTCATACCGAATTCAACCATATTCAGAAAGAACTGTAATAGGTTCTGGTCCTGTGTATCCCCACCCTGAACGGCAAAACTAAGGAACGGCTTTCCTTCTTTCAATGCAAGGGAAGGAGTAAGCGTAACCCTTGGTCTTTTCCCAGGTTCCACCACATTAAAAGGATTGAGCGTTTCGTCGAGTACAAAGCTTTGCATTCGCTGACTCATTCCCACTCCGGTATGTCCAGCAATACAAGCTGGCAACCAACCGCCACTTGGAGTAATTGAAACCACCCATCCATCTTTATCAGCTGCTTCAACAGATGTAGTGCCCATCCAAAGTCGTTCCATATATTCCTTATCATTACTAGCTACAGAGGAGTCATGCGATGGAACAAAATTCCTGTTACCTCCACCCGGACTAAAGCCTCTTTGCTTTAAACATCGAGGTAAGGGTTACCGCTCTCGAATGGGTACGGATCGTCCCGGCCTATATTAGGATCATTTTTATCTGTAAGTATTTGCGATGCTCTTTGTTTTGCATATTCTTTACTCAACAATCCATTCATGGGTTCTTGAGGAGCTTTTGCAGGGTCGCCATAATAAAAATCGCGGTCAGCAAAAGCCATGCTCATAGCCTGATAAACAGTATGGATATATTTTGGAGAATTATACCCCATCGATTTCAAATCGAAGTTTTCGAGGATATTCAACGATTGTAACAACATGGGACCTTGTGTCCACTGCTGCATCTTATAAACCTCTACTCCTTTATAATTAACATGAAGGGGTTCCTCTTCTACTGGGCGCCATTTAGCAAGGTCTTCCATAGTAATCAATCCGCCCTGTTCCTGGCAACCTCTTACAAATTCCTTTGCAATATCTCCTTTATAGAATCTATCGTAAGCAGCCCATATAGCTTCTTTCCGGCTCTTTCCCTTTTTCAAGGCTTCCTGTTCAGTAGCTACCATTTTAGTGAGTGTCTCTAATAAATCTTTCTGAACAAAGATCTCTCCCGCTTCCGGCGCTTCTCTTTTACTTCCAGAATGTGGCAGGAAAACAGCTTTACTATATGGCCATTGGCTGATCATCTTCTTACCTCTTTCCATGCTGTTAGCTGTTTGTGCCTCTATTGGATAGCCAGCCGCAAGTTCCATAGCTGGCGCTAACACTTCTTTTAGAGATAAGGTTCCGTAGTTAGCTAACATATAACATATACCTCCTGGTGTACCAGGAGTGGTTGCTGCTAATGGACCATACTCAGGTGGAAAATTGTATCCTTTACTTTTAAAGAAATCAACTGTAGCACCAGTTGGAGCAACTCCCATTGCATTGATAGCAATAACCTTTTTGGTTTTTGGATTATAAATCAGAGCCTGTGTTTCACCACCCCAGCTCAAAACATCCCACATAGTGCAAGTAGCAGCCAACATAGCACAGGCTGCATCTACTGCATTCCCACCCTTCTGAAAACCATTGATCCGGCCGTTGCCGCCAATGGCTTACCTGTTATAGCCATCCAATTCTTTCCATGTAATGGAGGCTTCTGGGTTTGTTGGGCTATTGTAGTTGATGCTACAAGAAGAATAAGCAAAGTGAGAGATAGCAGTTGTTTCATTGTTTTTTATTTGCTTGATGCGAAATGCTAGAGGCTTGGGGCTTTGCCTAAAGCGGTTAGGGCCTGTTCTTCAGGCTGGAGGATAGTAGCGTCTCCGGACTAACAGATTCTCTAAGAGCACTGAACTTCGAAGAATTAGTAGATAGGCATAAAAACATTTCGCATTATCAAATCCTATGAAAACCTAGATCCTCATTCATACAACTAAACTAAGCTTTAGGCTTTAGGCCTTAAGCCTTCGGCTTAATTGCAGGCGTCGAATATGCTGGCTTACTAACCTTCGGAGTTGGCTCCTTCTCCAACATCTTCAATACTTCCTGAACGGCTCTTTCCAATTGGAGGTCTCTGCCTTTTGAATTGGCACCGGCTTCCTGGTGCTGTTCTATATCAGGTGCTACACCTTCGTTTTCTGCCACCCATTTTTTTGCAATAGGATCGAAAACGGCATTGTCGGGGGCTGTCATGGCTCCACCATCAATAAAGGCATAATGAACAGACGATTTCACTAAACCACCCCAGGTGCGGGTTCCGATCAAAGGACCTACTTGCTGGTGACGGAATATCCAAGGGAAGAAATCACCTCCAGAACCAGCGAGTTCATTTATCAATAAGGCTTTGGGACCGAGTATACCCGCAGGTAATCTCATAGCTGCACCGTTTGGTACTTCATTAGTAAGTGATGCACGAAGTCTTCTAACCATCAAGTCCACCATATAATCATCCAATAAACCTCCCCATTGAATCGTTCGTCTATCACGGCTCCTTCTTTATCTTGTTGCGCAAAATAGTAACGGTTGAAATTCACAAAACCTTCTCCACCAGTATTGGGAACCCAAACATAGCCGAGTCTTCCTTTCGATAGTGAATCTACCATACGACGATTGTTTTCCACCCAGGCTTGCTGACGCAATCCATTCTCATTTGAAACAGGTTTCACAATAATAGTCCATGATCCTTCAGTACCCGGCTTAGAATTAATCGTAAGAACTGTTTGCTTACCTGCAGTACCATCCAACCATTCCTGATAATCATCTGAAGCTAATAGCTCTCGACCATTAACGGCAACAATATAATTACCCTCAGCTACTTTTAGTCCAGGCACATCCAAAGGAGCTTCCAATCCGGGATTCCAACTTTCGGTTGTATATATTCGTTGAATCTTCCAACGACCGCTTTCAGGAATCAGGTCGGCTCCCAGCATTCCAACTTTGGAATCGCCCACTTTTGGAAAATCTCCACCGAAAACGAAACTATGTCCAACAGACAGCTCCCCATTCATCATATCCAATACATAGCTCAGATCAGCCCTGTGCTTGATATAAGGAATAAGTGGTGTATATCTTTCCCATACATCATTCCAATCGCGACCATGCATATTCGGGTCATAGAAATAATCCCTCATATAGCGCCAGGCTTCTTCAACAATCTGCTTCCACTCTTCCGACCTGTTCAATCGCATGGTAAGATCAACTGCAACAGCTCCTTCTCCGGGAGCAGGTGGTCTTGAGGTTGCTACAACCCTCCATTGTGGGCCAGAACGCAACAAAGCTTTTTCACCATTTGCTGAAACAGATACCATGGAAGCGCCTTTAGTAAAGTCTTCCATCTTATTTCCTTCCAGTACATATTTACTGATAACTGGACCGGCTCCGAGGAATACGGATCCTTTTGGACCTGCAAACATATAATCGTAATAGGCTACTGGAACATTCAATACAAGTGTTCTTCTATCGAGCTGATCCAAATCTATTTTAACAAGGCTATCTTTTTCAGCAGTTGCTGGCTTCTTCTGTTTTGTTGAATCGGGCTCTTCATCACTTTTCAAAACAAAAGGAGAAGCTTCCCCTTTACGAAGAACTACCACATAAGCGGCAAAGTTTGGCTTAGCTTGCATAGAGCTAGTGTTGGCCCATCCGGCACCTAATGCAATATTAGTGCTGGCAAGGAAATACAGGAATTTACCGCCTCTGTCCCAAACAGGACCTTGTGCATCAGCCATCGGATCACTCAAAGCATGTACTTTCTTTGTATCGAGCGACCAAACCATTATCCTATGCAGACTGTTCGATCCTGTTTTCGAGTAGGCCAGCCATTTAGAATCGGGTGACCAGGTAATACCCATTCCACCTCGCTCTATATTCATTCCTGCTACATCTGCAGTCTGTATTTTTCCTGTTGCAATTTCAAGTACTTTTATTCTCACATCATCATCTACAAAAGCAATAAATTTTGAATCGGGCGACCAGGTTGGTTCCCACCCTAGTTTTGATTCGCCAATGGAAATTTGTTTGCGGGCACCAGTTCCTTCCTGATCGGCAATGTGTAATGAATAGCCTTTACCACCAGCATCAGAAAACCAGGCAATCTGTTTTCCATCGGGCGACCAGATCGGTTGTCTATCGGCAACACCAGAACTCTGTGTAATATTTCTGACATCACCATTTTCTACTGGTACAGTAAAAATTTCACCACGAGCTTCCATGATGATGCGTTTTCCAGTAGCTGACAATGAAGCAGACTGCGCTCTATTGCTAACAGTTTCCCAAACTGGTTCGGCCCATGGGAAATCACCTGTTACATTAATAACTAATTGTTGTGTTTTTCCAGAAGGAATATCCATCAGATGCAGATAACCGTTCCATTCATAAACGAGATCGCTGCCATTGGCATCCACCCATTTCACATCGGAGCCTTTCACTTTGGTGCGTTGTTGTAAAGAAGATGTCTTTGTATTAAAGCTCCAAACATTAGAGATCCAGTCGCGATCGGATAAGAAGAAGATTTCATCACCCGCCCAAACCGGACGAAGTTCCATTGTTTTATCACTTGGAATATTCACTTCAGCTAAAGTAGCGAGATCAATTATTTGAAGAGGGGTGTTTTGTCCTCCTCTGTAATTCCTCCATTCAACATCCCATCGGCTAACCCTGTCGATGGCCATTTTCTTTCCATCAGGAGAATATGAACCTGAAAAAGCAAAAGGACTTGGCAATAAAGTTGATGCCCCTCCATTTGCAGAAACTGTCCAAAGTCTGTTATAATCTGTGGGAGCTGTTTCCCTGGCGCAGGCGTAAAGGATTTTCTTTCCGTCAGGCGTCCACCCTCTTACTAAAGAAGCTTCTGAGTTCCATGTAAGTTGAGCGGGTGCACCACCATTTACTGATACAGTATATACCTGGGTACCACTGGCGCGATTGGAACTGAATGCGATTGTTTTTCCATCGGGAGAGAGATGAGGATTACTTTCAACAGCGGCAGTACTTGTAATGCGCCGGGCATCACCGCCTTTTTTATCTACTACCCAAATATCAGCGCCATATTCAAAAGCAATCAATTGCTGACTGATGCTGGGTTGTCTTAGTAAACGAGTACCCTGACCAAGGGTTGAAAGATTTGAAATCAAAAACACTGCAACAAGTGCAGTAATAAGTTTGAGTTTTTTTGCAAGCATGGAATAGAATTTGGGATTGGAGATAAAAGTAAGGCATTTGGGCGGGATGCGGGGAGCTGAATGCGAGAAGCGAGATGCTGGATGCTTGATGCTTGATGCCTAAGGCTGAAGGCTTAAAGCCTAGGGCTTAAATTGGGCTTCGGACTTTGGGGATTTGGTTGAATTTTATTGGGCCCCGGGGTGACCCGGGCGGGGTCATTAATATTCAACCCCTTCGGGGTTGGGGATACATTACTATTTAAAATATCTTTTGTGTTACTTCAATCCTACTTTACTTAATTACTTCAAACTTCCGACTCTTTCCCCCGGGCTACGCCCGGGGATACGATGATTCAACCCCTTCGGGGTTGGGGATACATAACTTTTTAAATTCTGATTCTGTGTTACTTCATTTCATCATTAACCACTTACTTACTCCATTCTTCTACTACCTTACTTCCTTACTTCCCACAATTGCTAGCCTCTCTTCTTTCAAAAACTTACTCCCGACTCCAGACTACTGACTTCCCTACTTGTATTTGTATTTCTCTTCGGACTAAAATTTCATCCTCTCCAAAATTCAAACGCCACGGACTAGAATTTCACGCTCGCCGAAATTCAAACGCTGCGGACTTCCGGACTTTCCATCTTCCGGACTTCGTAAGACTTTCACTCTCCCTTAACAAGCTTTCACAAATTCCGGCCGTCTATTTGTTTGATGCATAGAGGTATTAAATTCTATCATCAACTTTTTCACCATGAGGAATTCTACTTTTATAGCAATTGTAATAGCTGGGATACTTGGTGTTTCCAGTATTGCTACTGAATCGAAAGCGCAAAGGGTATCGGTGAACTTTTCTGTTTTCCAGAATGAATTAGGAAGGTATGGCCGTTGGACAAATCACCCAAGGTTTGGAGAGGTTTGGATTTATAACGAACCTGGATTTCGTCCTTACTACAGTAATGGCAATTGGGATTATACAGAATATGGATGGGAATGGATCAGTGATTATGACTGGGGTTGGGCTCCTTTCCACTATGGTCGATGGGAAATGGATCCTTACTATGGTTGGATCTGGATTCCTGGTTATGAATGGGCCCCTGCCTGGGTTTCATGGAGTGAATATGGTGACTACTATGGCTGGGCTCCTTTAGGATATGGATTATCTATTAATATCAGTATCGGTTCTATTCCATACGATAGATGGAACTTCTGTTCTCGTCCATATATAAACCAACGTAGCTTCCGCGACTATTGTGTGCCATTCGCACAAAACAGGAATATCTACCGTAATGTTACAATCATCAATAACTATTACGGGGAAAGAAATGGCAGATATAGTGCTGGACCTCAAAGAAGAGATGCTGAAAGATATTTCGGACGCAATATTGAAACCCATCATTATGATCGTGAGAATCGTTACCAAAGAAGGGATAATGACAACAGAAGAAGTACCCCTTATGTAAATAATGATAATAGGTACGACAACAGAAACGGCAACAGGAATAATGGAAATGGGTTTGGCAATGGTAATGGTAACAATAACGGCAATAACAATGGTAATGGTCGTGGAAATGAAAACGGAAGGGGAAATGGTAATAATAATGGAAATGGGAACGGAAATGGTTATGACAACAGAAACGGAAATGGCAATAATAATGGGAACGGCAATACCAACAGGCAGGAAAACAGAAACGGAAATGAATATGAAATCCGTAACAATGACCGAAGGAACAGGGATTTAAATCCCCGCAACAATGAAAGCGAAAGACCTAACACCGGAACATTCCCTGGCAACAACCAGCGCAACGAGAATAATGTAAACAATGGCAACCGTGGGAATGATAATCGTGGTAACGACAATAACAGAAACAATGGTCAGCGAATAGAAAGACCAGAAAATACCCGTAATCAGAGAGAGTATACTCCTCCAGCTCAGAACAGGAATGAAACCAGAAGAGAAAGTCCTGCAAGAGAGGAACGTGGTAATGGACAGGGAAGGTCTGGGAGGAGAGGGTAGGTTGAGTCGGGAGGCAGAAGTAGGGAAGTTAGGAAGTAGGGTAGTAAGGAAGGAGAATACAATGGGTACTGTTCATAAAAATTTAAGGGGCTTTGAAATGATTTACTTCAATTCTAAGCCCCTTACTTTATTAAAATGATTCAACTTGTATTCTCCTTCCTTACTACCCTACTTCCTAACTTCCCTACTTTTGCTTCCCTACTTCTGCTTCCCTACTCTTAATTCCCTGCACTCTGATCTACCACCCAACTATCTGTTCTGAATGGACAAAGAGGTAATCCTTCTTTGGAGGCGATATTTCCAATGATGGTATTTCCAAATCCATATCTTACGGCAACAGGTTCTTTCACTTGTTTGCTGGAAACAATTATTTTATCGTTCTCGATTTTTGCATCTGCGGCTACCCATACCTGATCGGCACCGGCAATAAAGAATCCTGAAATGGATTTTCCAGTACTTACAAGTCCATTGGGGGCATTCGAAATCTGAAGTGAAATTTTTTCTTTCAACACTTGCATAGATGCATATTGTGGACTTTTATATGCAATGCCTGTCTTCTTATAGGTTTCTGCCAAAGCCCAATTAGCTAACCGCTCCCCTACAGGTTTTTTTCTTGAAGGATGAATATTTGAAACAGAATCTATCAAATCTGTAATCACCACCATACCTGTATTAGGGTGCGACATGGTTAGGGTTTGTTGCTCTTGTAATAAGGCCCCAACATTCTTATTGCCATAAGTAAAGGGTGCAATCTGAACGTAATAGAATGGGAACTGCTTATGCCAGGAATCCCTCCAACTATCAATCATTGTTGTGAAGAGTTGCTTATAGGTGCTATTGGTGTTTGTATTACTTTCCCCTTGATACCAAATAGCACCAGCAATTGTATAGTTAGTCAAAGGATAAATCATGGCATTAAACGCCTGCCCTGAACCAGTAGGCCACCAATCCACTTTATTCAATTGAGAGGCTGCTTGCTTCAATGGAATATCCATTTGAACCAGTTCCATAGGTGTCCATGTTTCAGCAGGCGTACCGCCCCAACTGGCATTCACTAATCCGATTGGAACATTTAAGTCTTTCTGCAATTTCTTTCCGAAAAAATAACCGACAGCACTAAAACCCTTGATCGTATTAGAATCGCAGATTGTCCACTGCGCTTTTACATCATCCTGTGGAGTATAAGATGCCGTTTTAGGTACATGGAAAAACCGGATATTAGGATTGAGTGCAGTGGGTAATTCATCTTTGATATCCTTAACCCCATTATAAAAACTCCATTCCATATTTGACTGTCCTGAACATACCCAAACTTCTCCTATAAGAATATCTGAAAGCACAACTTTATTACGACTTTCGATGCTGATAGTGTAAGGACCGCCCGCTGAAGGTGTAGCAACCTTTAGCTTCCATGTGGCCATATCAGTAGCCCTGGCCTGATATGTTTTCTGATTCCAGCTTGTGGTTACTTTTACTGTTTCAGAAGGACCCGCCCAACCCCAAAGGGATACAGAGTCGTTTTGTTGCAAAACCATACCCGATGATAAGATGGCAGGCAACCTAAGTTGTGAATAACTGCAAACTGCCATCAATAATGTCAAAATTGTCAGTAAGAATTTATTTTTTTTCATATTAGAATCAATTCAAAGCTAATATACATCTTTTGTCAATGTGCCCTACAGGCAAGGCTTACAGGGGAAAAATTATCACATTAGAATTCTGTTTCAAACCAATATGGAAGTTGTACAAGAAGTTTTCTTCATTTTAACTGACATTATGAAAATGTAGCACAGGAATTGTACATGAAAAGCAAAGGGGTACTTGACTATGCAACTACAATTCCAAAAAAATATACAGTTCACAAAATTGATAAAGGCTGATGGCCGTCTTCGTGAATTCAACTTCAGGAAAATGGGTGGCATCCAGGATGGATTATTCACACTGGATGTTAGTGACGAAAAAGGCAACCGACTAATGCTTCGTCTGCATAAAGAAGATGGCATCTGGAAAGTAATGGAACCAGAGAATGTGCCTTTGTGGATACTGAGGAACGAAAAAATCTTTCACGACGTAATCGAGGAAGAACTGGCTTCCAATCCATAATTTTCGCCCTTCAATAGTAATGTTTTGCGCCCCTCTTTTGGGGCTTTTATGCTTCCCCGCTACTAAGGCAAGTGGGTATTTTATTGATTTTATTCAAGTTTCACAACGGTTTTCCATGTATTTACGTCTAAGTATATATACTTATTAGGTCCATTTGCCGTTAAACCTTGTCCTTTATCCCCCTTTTACTATGAGAAAGAGAGTTCTAAAAACGGCAGCCATCACCGGCCTGTTGCTTACCACAATCGGGAATGCATATTCCCAGGTTAATATCCTTGACTGGAGTAGTTCCTTTTCGCCTGCCTGGGCGCCTGGAAACACGTCTGGCACTGCATTGAATATTGGCGGTACTACGGTTAACTGTACTGTTGCCTTATCCTTTTCTGGGACGGGTAGCTTTACAGCCCCTTACCCCAGAGTAAATGCCAATAATGCCCAGCCTGCCGATTTCCAGGTACAGAGCTCAGCAGATGCTTTGGAAATTGATCAGGATTTGGCCAACAAGACATCTTTTAGCCAGAGTTGTATATACTTTTTCAAAACCTGTTCAAAATGTACAGTTCGGTATTGCTGATATTGATTATCCCGGCCCAGGAACTCCATTTAATTATATTGACAAGGTCACTATTACTGCTACCGGACCTAACGGATCTGTTATACCAGTAATAACAAAGTATAATGGATCTTCAGCAGTATTCTCCATAGCCTCGAATGTTTGCACCGCCAATTCCGGAGCAGGTGGCGCTAATGTTAGTAGTTTGGTTCAGGGAAGTCCCGCTCAAGATGGAACAGCCTTTGTTGACTTTGGAACTGGCGCCATTACAAGTATCACAATCCAGTATGGAACAGTCAACAATGCTAACGTAAGAAACAATCCCAGATTACAAGCCATTTCTATCGGCAACCTAACTTTTATTCCATTATCAGGTCTTCCAATTGCTTTTTCACAATTAGAAGCACAGCTTAAAGACAAAGAGGTTTCCCTGCAATGGCAAACATTAGCTTCGAAAGAAGAAGGTTTACTTTATGTTGAAAGAAGCCGTAATGGATTACAGTGGGAATCTGTACCCGGAGTTAATCCTTTCAGAATTATAGCAGATACAAAATATAGTACCATTGATGAGTCGCCTTTTCCTGTAGTAACTTTCTATCGTTTAAAACAAGTTTCAATTACCGGAGAAGAATTGTTTTCAAGGATAATCAGAGTTAACACGACTCCTTCAGGAAATACATATATCAGAACTTATCCAAATCCATTCCGATCAACTTTTAACCTTGAAGTAAACTGGCCGGAAACTGAAAGAATATCGATCAGAGTATTTTCTATGGCAGGACAAATAGTTCACCAGTCAACAGCCAGCATTCAAAAAGGATTCCAGGTTTTAACACTACCCGATTTTTCAAAACTACCAAAAGGTGTATATAGCTTGCAGGTGACAGGAAATTCCATTTCTCAACTAAGCACTATAAACAAACAATAAACTACTTTGTACAAATGAAAAAACGCCTCCATATCAGGAGGCATTTTTTATTATAGCAGATATTACAAATAGAATTTAAATAGTATTTGTAGTAGGGCATTTCAATTTAACTAAACAATAATCTTCATTTGCTTTTCCACAGCTTGTTGATAAGTAACTTTAGGAATGTAATGCTATGAATAATTATATTTGAAATGGATGGAATAGTTAGTGACCTTCCAAATGACACTGTGCTATTTGTGAAATTAAAATCTGTAGCGTTTTGACAGAAACTATTATCAACCTTGAAACCGTTAACCCTATTGAATTTTTTGGTGTTAACAATGGAAAGCTCGACATCCTCAAGAAAAAATTTCCGCTGCTGAAAATCCTCTCCCGGGGAACACAACTAAAACTCAGCGGAGCTCCTGAACAAATCACCTCTGCAAAAGAAAAAATCGAACTCATTGTGCAGTACCTGCAACGAAATGGGCACATGAGTGAGAATTATTTCGAGCAGATACTTGGTGGAGATGATGCCGAAACAGTTGACAACTTTATTGAAAGAAACCCTAACGATGTTTTGGTTTTCGGTCCTAATGGGAAAACTGTTAGAGCCAGAACAGCCAACCAGAAACTACTTGTGGCTAAAGCTGAACGAAACGATATCGTTTTTGCTATTGGACCCGCAGGAACTGGTAAAACCTATACTGCAGTAGCTTTAGCAGTGCGAGCATTGAAAAATAAGATGGTCAAGAAAATCATACTCACTCGTCCGGCAGTTGAAGCGGGCGAAAGTCTCGGTTTTCTGCCAGGCGATCTTAAAGAGAAAATCGACCCTTATCTGCGTCCACTATATGATGCATTAGATGATATGATCCCCGCCGACAAACTGGGTTACTATATGACCACCCGTGTTATTGAAATTGCTCCACTTGCTTATATGAGAGGTAGAACGCTCGACAATGCCTTCATCATCCTCGACGAGGCGCAGAATGCTACCGATCTTCAAATAAAGATGTTCCTTACCCGTATTGGTTCTAATGCAAAAGCAATAATTACTGGTGACTTAACTCAGATCGACCTTCCGAAGAACCAGAAAAGTGGTTTGGACAAAGCGGTACGAATACTACAGAACATAGATGGCATTGCCCATATTGAGCTGAATGAAGAAGACGTAGTCCGTCACCGATTGGTAAAAGCCATTATCCGAGCTTATGACAGAGATAAAGATGCTTCAGAAGCACCTATCCCGGTTTTTAAGCAGCCAAGAGGAGGAAAAGACGACACAACCCCCACTTCCTAATTATCTTTAAAGGAATATACCAAAGCCTGCGGTTTTATCTGCAGGCTTTTTTAATTTTGGGTATGAAGTATTTATCCCTCCTCTTTATTACCATCATTACAGCAGCAGCTTGCTCCACATCTAACCAACCTGTTCCAGCAGAGAATGCAACAGATGCAGGACGTGAATTTGTAAGAGCCGTATTAGATGGAAATTTTGACCGCGCATCCTTTTATCTACTACAAGATTCAACCAACCAATTACTCTTCAACCAACAGAAAGAGAATTACAAAAAGATGAAAGATGTTGAGCGAAGGGATTATAAAGACGCTTCCATTCGCCCGGTTGGAATTATACCAGAAAATGATTCCATCACTATCTTCCGCTATTATCATAGTGCCAATGCAAAAGACACCACGCCGCTACGAATCGTCAGAAAAGATGGACAATGGTTAGTCGACCTTAAGTCAGTAATAAAAATGTAATCATGCTCTGGAAACATTTACTACTAGTAGCATTAGGTGGTGGCGTTGGCTCGGTAGCCCGGTTCCTGGGGCAAAAATGGCTAGCGGGTAGTTTCAATACCCAGTTTCCATATGGCACCTTGTTTGTTAATATCCTGGGATGTTTGCTGATAGGACTTATTTATGGATTAGCGTCCCGACATGAATGGATGAATCCGGAATGGCGTATATTATTGATGACAGGCTTTTGCGGTGGCTTCACAACATTCTCAGCATTCACCCTTGAGAGCATGGGATTACTTCAAGAACAAAAAATACTACCCTTTTTTATTTATCTTTTCACCAGCGTTGCTATCGGACTAGCCGCTACATTCGCTGGATATTGGATAACCCGTTAACTATATAAACCTTTACAACCATGATGACTGTATTACATCCCTGGCATGGTGCCCATTACGGAGAAAACGCTCCGCTTCAGGTAAATGCCATAATAGAAATCCCAGAAGGAAGCCGCGCAAAATATGAAGTAGATAAAGCTACCGGCTTACTGAAACTGGATCGCGTGATTTATTCTTCCTTCCACTATCCTATCAATTATGGATTTATTCCACAAACGCTTGGACAGGATAATGACCCTTTAGATATTCTGGTTTTCTGTTCTCAGACCATTGCTCCACTTTGTTTAGTGGAAGTGACTGTGATAGGAAACATGCAGATGATTGATAGTGGGCAGATGGATGATAAGATCATTGCTGTTGCCACTCAAGATCCTTCAGTGAATCATATAAGCTCTATCAATGAAATGCCTCCACATTTTATTAATGAAATGAGGAACTTCTTTGAACAATACAAAGTTTTAGAGAACAAGAAAGTGGAGATTGATAATTTCCAGGATGCAGCCACTGCCTATAAGGTGATAATGGATGCTATCTTATTCTACAAAGACAAATACCGTCATACATAATGAAACCTCCAGCTATGCCCACTCAAGAAATCGTCATCATCATCCTGATAGGATTAGCCGCCGGAGTGCTTAGTGGTTTGGTTGGAATCGGTGGAGGCATCATACTAGTGCCAATACTTGTGTTTTTTCTTGGCTATACCCAGTATCAGGCCCAGGGTACATCATTGGCAGTTCTTCTTTTGCCAGTTGGCATATTAGCATTCCTGAATTATTATAACGAGTGCAAAAAAATAGGAACTCCAATCGATATGCGAATCGTTGGTCTGTTAGCTGCAGGTTTTGTAGTAGGTGCTCTTGGTGGCAGCGAAATTGCAGGAAAAATCAATAAGGAATTGTTGAAGAAAATATTCGCAATCGTTTTGTTATATACGGCAATAAAAATGATGAATTGGGATACCCTTATATTTCGTTGGGTTAAAAGTATCTTTTAATGATCCGGAGCCGGTGGGTTCGCTCACCGGTTTCCGCATTTATTATCCCCTCGTGATCCATCTTATCTTTTCTCACCTTACCATAAGCATGAACAATTTCAAAAGGACTAAGCAACACGCCAACATGTTGTATGTTTCCTTCTCCATCATCAAAAAAGGCAAGGTCACCACATTGGGCCTGTTGTAAAAAATCTACCACTTCTCCTTCCGATGCCTGATGTACAGCATCACGTAACAGCTCAATTCCAATAGAACGAAACAAGACCTGCACAAAGCCACTACAATCGGCACCCATTTGGGTTCTTCCTCCCCATAAATAAGGTGTATTATACCATAAACTTACTTGTTGCAACAATGCCTTTTCATTAGGTATCATGGCACTGAAAAGGATAGCACCAATGCCACTATAGGTATAATTCAAATTCCCGATATTACCTTCTTCCCCATCAAAACCAGTAAGAACCGAGCCTAATGGGCAGAACATCTTATCCTTTCCTGTACAATCTATATGATCGCCGATGGCTTCAGGCAAAAGCACCCAGGTAAGAGGTGATCGTGCCAAAGTTCTATCTATAGATTCTAATTGTAAAGCCTGTACCCAACCATCATAATCGTCGTGAAGAGATAATATCCGGCACCAGGTATCCTTTTCTTCCAAAACTTCAACGGTTTCCCCAAAAAGCAATTGGTTTACCATTTCGCTGGTATGTGAAGGCTCTTTTCTAACAGGAATTACTGGTACCGCAGCAGCTGCAAAGTTCATAAGTAAGATTTCCATAAAAATAATCATTACAAAGCCACGAGGCGGTATGAATTTTTACAATAGCTGCATCTTAGTTGAAGAAATTTGATATTTTCAACTGGTGAATACAGACAGGTTTACCCATATCAGTGACCAGGAACTGCTTGAACGCTTTTACAGCAGCCACGACAACCAATGGTTGGGGATAGTGCTGCAACGATATACCTTACTACTTTTAGGTGTCTGTATGAAATACCTCAAGAACGAAGACGAAGCCAAAGACGCCGTTCAACAGGTATTCCTGAAAACCATCACAGAACTGCACAAATACAAGGTTGATTATTTCAAGTCCTGGTTATATATGGTGGCCAAAAACCACTGTCTCATGAAACTGCGCGACCGCCAGGGAAAGCAACCTTTCGAATTAAAGGAGCAGCAATTAATGACGCCCGAAGAAGAAAGCAATAAGAACCTGCATATAGAAAAAGACAGGCAATTGGAACTAATGGCTATGTGTTTAGAGGAATTGAACAGCGAGCAACAACAATGCGTAACTTTGTTCTATCTGGAGAAAAAATCGTATCAGGAGATAGCTGAAAAAACCGGCTATTCACTGATGCAGGTAAAAAGTCATATTCAAAACGGAAAGAGGAACCTGAAAATACTATTGGAAAAAAAGCTGGCTTCCTAAGCCTTCATCATGAACAAGGACCTATTAAACATATTATCAAACAGCAATAAGGACATCGACAATCAACAGTTGATGGACTATTTAAGCGGGCGTTTACCCGAAGAGCAGAAACATGAGGTAGAGCGCTGGATGGCTGATAATGATTTCGGGAATGAAGCGATAGAAGGACTATCACAGATCAACAGTAAACAGCATCTTCAACAATATGTTGATGACCTTAATGGTCAGCTCAACAAATATATCCAGCAAAAAAAGAGCCGCCGCGAAAAAAGAAAAATTAAGGAAAACCCATGGACCTATCTCGCCCTTTTATTGATTTTGGTTCTTTGTATTACCGCTTACTTTCTGATAAAAAAATAACAGGCTAAAAATATATAGCTTTTACCTGAATTACAATAAGTTAGGCTATAATTTACGGTTAGCCTAGATATATTATATTTAAAAACACTTTGAACTAACAAATATTAGTATTACTTTTTCATTAATATTTTTTAGTCTCAAATCCTCCATCCCCTCCAAAAGCCGTCTTTTCTCCAATTATTTTCATTCATCTATCCCTCGAAAAGCTCACTGATATAACGTGTAGCCACCATCTTTTGAATCAACCATCGTTGTCGATATCCCCCTGTTAGTTTTCTCTTTTCTAACGATAAACGTGCATGACGATGGAAAAAAATCCCGCCCGGATAGCATATCTGATATGCTTAACTGTATTTACATTGTTTCTACCAGAAATAGTGTCATCCCAATCTTCCCTTAGATTCAATGGGACAAACAATTATGTTCAATGCAATAATGGAAACGCCGTTACTATTGGTGGAAATTTCACCATTGAAGCCTGGATAAAAATCGAAGGGCGTGGCCGTGTTGCCGCTACAGGGGCTGGAACCAGCGTAACAACTGGTTTCACAAACATTATACCCTTAGTAACAAAAGGCAGGGCTGTTGCCGACGGAACTAATTCAAGAGAAATAAATTATTTCTTTGGATACGATTCAGCTACAAGACAATTAGTGGCATATTACGAAGTATCTGGGGGGCTCAACAACCGGGCAATGTGTACTACCCCGCTAGACACCTGCACCTGGACACATGTTGCTGTTACCTGCGATATGACAAATGCCAACTCAGCCAACAGAGCATGGATCTTTTATATAAATGGAGTACAACAGAACAGTGTTGCTTTTACTGCTAATGCAGTTCCCGTTTCGGGAGCACTTGCCCCATTAACATTGGGAAGTGCATTCGACTATACCGGTAGTGCTGTAGGAACTTCTCTTGGAAACTTTGAAGGAAAAATGGACGAGGTGCGAATATGGAGTGCCGTTAGAACACCGGCAGAAATTTCAGCTAATTACGCCAATGAATTAGCAGGTCCTCAAACGAATATGATTGCCAGGTATGCATTAAATGAACAATCCGGAACAACTATTACAAACAATGGTTCTGTTGGTGCCACTGGAAATGGCACTTTAGTAAATACACCAGGTTGGTTTCCAAATTTCGGATCTGATGGACTTATCAATCCGGCACAGGCATCAGCCCTTGATTTTAATGGCAGCTCCCAATATGTAAGCATGGGCAAGGCTACTTCACTTAATACAGGATCTTTCACCATAGAAGCATGGATACGAATTGAAGGTACACATACTGCTACTTCCACAGGAACTGGTGGTATAACTTCGGCTATTCCTATTGTTACTAAAGGAAGAGGAGAAGCAGAGACACCCAGTAACCTGAACATGAATTATTTCATGGGAATTGATAATACCACTGGGCAGCTAGCGGCCGATTTTGAAGAAGCCTATAACGGAACTACCGCACCAAACCATCCCATCATTGGGAATACAGTTCTGGCAGCCAATACATGGTATCACGTTGCAGTAACATATGGTAGTGGTACCTGGAAATTGTATGTGAATGGAGTTCTGGATAAATCGAAAGCAGAAGCAGGAAGCCCCTCCCCTGAGTTAAACTCAATTCAACATGCAGCCATCGGGTCAGCATTGACTTCAGATGGTACTGCGGCCGGATTCTTCAATGGAAAAATAGATGATGTGCGTATTTGGAATACAGCACGCTCACAAGTGGATATTCAGACAAATATGTATCAGTCATTATCTAGCGGTACAGGGCTATTAGGTAGTTGGAAATTAAATGAGAATGTAGCAACAAAAGTTGAGAACAGTGTTGCCAATTCCTGTAGTTCTTTAGGAACCTTAAAAGGAGGGCCAAGCTTTACTGGCGCTAATTTCACTCCGCTTATGGCTGATAATACGCCCTCCCCTTCTAATGGTGCAACAAATTACAATGGCAACACATTTACTATTACGCCAACTCATAGCAGCGGAAGCACCATGTCTGTTACCTTATATACGCGAATCATCAATACAGGAAATTTTGTAGCTGTTGGAACTAATGCCAGCGCTGCATCAGGTACACCAATCAATATTAACTGGATATCCATTCAACCTAATACTACTTATGAATGGTTTGTGTCAATGACCAATGGATCAAATGTGGTAAACGGTAAAGTGTACACTGTATCAACGGCAGGTTTCATTCCTGTAAAATTTGTGAGTTTTGAAGGGGCTGTAATAAATAATCAAGTGCAATTAAAATGGAGCACCCTTAATGAGATGGACAATGATTATTTCCAGATTGAAAGATCTACTGATGGAAGAAAATTCTCTCCTATCGGCAAAATAAAAGGGCAATTGAATTCAACCAGTCTTAGTACCTATAATTTCACCGACCCGAACCCGAATAAAGGGGTTTCGTATTACCAGTTAAAACAGGTAGATATCGATGAACATTTTAGTGTATCAAAAGTAGTAAGGGTAACTGTTACTGATAAGGGATCATTCGGTTTAGTCATCTTCCCTAATCCAATCAAAGGAAATGAAATCAACTTATCATTTCTTGAATCTATAAATAATTCCATAACTGTTAAAATATTTGATTTAGCTGGTAAGCTTCAGCTAAACCAACAAGTATCTGTAGAGAATCAGAATACAAGTATCAGGCATACACTTGCCAACGGTATTTATATACTTAAAGTTTCTACTGCGCAAAATGAATACAGTCAGAAAATAATTGTTCAAAAATAAAAATCACCGGCAGCTAAAGAACTGCAAAAAACCTTTTGATTAAAGATTATAAGTGCTATTTATGAAACAAAACAACCCCTACTTCGCAAAAATTTCTGTGCTTCTGGTTTTACTGGTATCAATGGCAACATTGGTATTGGGCCAATCACTGAAATTAAACGGAACAAGCCAATACGGGCGTGCTCCACACAACGCTGCATTGCAATTACAATCTTTCACCCTCGAGTTCTGGGTTCGTCCTGAAGGAACAGGAACTGTCTCCACTCAGGGAAGCGGATCAAACGGACTATCCAACGTATATCCTGTTCTTACCAAAGGAAGGGCAGAAACGGAAAATGCCGCGGTGGATGTCAACTACTATTCAGGTATCAGTAGCAGCACCAACAAGATCGGATTCGATTTTGAAGATGATGCAACATCCGAGAATCACCCAATTTACAGTGCGACTCCATTGCAAAGCTGCGTATGGCAGCACGTTGCGGCTACTTATGATGATGTAAACGGTATTTGGAAAATTTATATCAATGGCGTACTTGATAGCAGCAAAGCATTATCACAGAATTTTCATCCCCGTTCTGCAAGCACTGTAAATCTATCTTTCGGAAC
The DNA here is from genome assembly GCA_016721085.1 of Chitinophagaceae bacterium. Classification (GTDB taxonomy): domain Bacteria; phylum Bacteroidota; class Bacteroidia; order Chitinophagales; family Chitinophagaceae; genus Endoryza. The sequence goes on from JADKJI010000028.1 coordinate 38,444, forward strand.
AGGTGTAAACTCTACCAATGTTACCGATGGATTCTTCAATGGTAGCATGGATGAAATAAGGATATGGAACAGAGTACGTACTGATGCAGAAATATTGCTGGTAAAAATCAACAGATAACCAGCGATCCAAACCTTGCAGCCCGCTATAGTCTTAATGAAGGCACTGGCACCACTGCAGCTAATTCATCTGCCACAGGTGCAGCTATCAATGCTGCTTTAACCGGCGCTCCTTTATGGAATGCAAATAATTTCGACCCATCATCTGTAATCACTTCTGGTTCTATAGATTTTGATGGTGCCAATGATTATATAACCATGGGTTCTGCCACAGGGCTGAATGCCACGAATTTTACCCTGGAAGGATGGGTGCGTATTGAGGGTACTGGTACGTCAACAAGTACAGGAACAAATGGTATCACCGGCTTCCCTATCATCACAAAAGGAAGAGGTGAATCAGAAACAGCAGGCTTAAACCTCAACTATTTCCTTGGAGTAGATTCAAGTAATTTCCTTGTGGCTGATTTTGAAGAAGTAACAGGACCAAATCACCCATAGTTGGGAATACAGCACTCAAGGCCAATGTTTGGTATCATATAGCGGTAACATATGGAGCAGGAACCTGGAGGCTTTATATAAATGGTGTTTTGGATAAATCAAAAACGGAAGCAGGTAGCCCATCTCCTGAACCTAATTCTGGACAACATTTCTCCATAGGATCTGCCCTTACCTCAACAGGCGTATCTCAAGGAACATTCAATGGTAAGATTGATGAAGTACGGGTATGGAATGTTGTAAGAAGTGCAACAGATATCTCAAATAACTATCTGGTTGAATTAAGCAGTGGATCAGGATTAGCAGGTCGCTGGGGCTTTAATGAATGTTCTGGTAATTCTGCTATCAACTCGGTTGCTGGTGGAGCAACAGGAACTTTAACCAATGCACCAACCAGGACCGTTGCGAACTTTAATCCCGCGCCATCAGACCCAATCAATCCAAACCCTGCCAGTGGAACAATCAATTTCCCAGGCAATCAGGTTGGCATTACTGTGAACGACCGTAACGCACAGAATATGACGGTAACCCTTTACGGCCGTAAGAAAAATGCAGCTGCTGGAACTCCATTCACTATTATAGGTTTACCAGACACTCAATTCTATACTGAGGAACCCCAAGGTGCTAATAGTTCTGGTGGTGGACATAATGGTATATTCAAATCGCAAACACAATGGATCGCTAACCATCGTGTAGACAGCAATATCGTTTTCGTGTCACAATTGGGTGACTGCACACAGAATGGAGATACAAAAGAAATTGAATTCAAGCGTGCAGATACTGCCATTAAGAATATTGAAAACCCTAATGTTCCAACAGCATTTGGTATACCATATGCCATATCAGTAGGGAACCATGATCAGGGACCAATCTACAATCCGAATGGCACTTCCATTTTCTATAACCAATACTTTGGAAGCGCACGATTTGCTGGCAGAACTTATTACGGAGGTCATTATGGCGCCAATAACCATAACAGTTATCAGTTATTCAGTGCAGGCGGTATTGATTTCATCCACATATCACTGGACTATAATGACAATAGCAATGCCGCAGGTCAGGGAAGTACAACGGACGTTGAAACTTTACAAGCGGTATTAGATTGGGCTGACAACTTATTAAAGACATATCCTAACCGCAAAGCCATATTGTCTACACATTGGCTCATGGGTACAGGAACACAAACAGCCTTCCAGGGACCGGGCCAGAAGATTTATGATGATCTGAAAGACAATCCGAATCTTATATTGATGTTAGCAGGACATGTTGCTGGAGAAGGAAGGAGAACAGATGTATTTGGTGGTAATACAGTGCATACCCTGATGTCGGATTATCAAAGTGGATTCACCAATGGTGGAAATGGTTTCTTAAGAATCATGCGTTTTGATCCGGCAACAAATACACTTTCTGTAAAAACATACTCTCCATACGCAAATAGTTCCCGTACAGGAGCTAGCTCAGAATTCCAACTACCCGTATCATTAGGTGGAGCGAGCTTCACTATGATTAATTCGCAGGTAAATGCAGCATCTGGAAGTACAGTAAACCTTCCTTGGGCTGGATTGGAACCTTTAACTGAATATGAATGGTATGTAACCGTTAGTGACGGGGAAAATGAAGTGACCAGTCAGGTATTCAATTTCAAGACCTCCGGTCTGGTGCCTATCAAACTGATGGAATTCAAAGCTGTCGAAGAAAACACTCAGGTAAAACTTAGCTGGAAAACAGCCACTGAATCGAACAGCCAGCGTTTTGATGTTGAACGTTCAACAGATGGAAGTCATTTCAACAAAATTGGTGAAGTAGCCGCTAAAGGAAACAGTAATAGCGTTCAAAAATATAGTATGCTTGATGCAAGCGCTTCAAAAGGTATCAATTACTATAGGTTAAAACAATTGGATGTTGATGGACATTTCACGTATTCTCCAATTGTTGCCGTTACATTATCTGCCGGAAAAGGATTTGAAATTTATCCTAATCCAGTGAGCGGAAATGAAATCAGTATTGTTTTCGGTGGAGAAGTAAAAGACAAGGCGGTAATTAAAGTATTCGATATAAATGGAAAACTCAGGATCAATACAAAAGCAACCGTCGACAATAGCAACATTTCAATCAAGCACAACCTGAACCCCTGGTGTTTATGTTGTAAGTGTTACTGTTGGAGATAAGGAGGAGTCGAAGAAGGTGGTGGTGCAGTAGTGCTGGAGGCGAGAGGCTGGATGCTTGATGCTTTTTTGCCTAAGGCTTAAGGCCTAAAGCCAAAAGCGTAATTTGGTAATCCAACCAATAATCTGGCTTCGTAATATATTATTCGTAGTTCACGATTTATTCGTAAGAATACTGAATTACGCTTTACGCTTTAGGCTTTAGGCTTTAGGCTTTAGGCTTTAGGCTTTAGGCTCTAAGCTTTAAGCCTAAAGCATCCAGCATCAAGCCTTTAGCATCAAGCCTACCAATAAACAAAAGTTCCGAACTCATAGTGAGTTCGGAACTTTTAGTTTATTTGGTATTCGAATTTTAGCTATGAATACACAACCTTGTTCTCCAAACGAAGACAAATATTTTGTAGCCGAAGACAAGTCCAAGCCTTAGGCCTTAAGCTTTAAGCCTTAGGCAAAAAGCATCAAGCATCTAGCATCCAGCATCAAGCCTTACTGATACTGCACATAAATCGGTTGTGGTTTCAACTTCAGTACTTCTTCCGGACTCATGATATGTCCACCAGCTTCGCGAAGATCGTTTTTATAGAAGATCTTAAATCCGGTGAATTGAACAGGCTCTGGGTATATGAAAGAGTAGTAAGTACTTTTCTTGCGGGCATGATGACCCCAGCCATCCATATCCATCACTATTTGTACTTCTGGGCGCAGTTTGATGTTCTTATAATTGGTAACTCCTTTTTGGGTAAAGCGATGTACCACCAGAATTTTTGGAGGAAGGTTGTTTTCTTTAACAAGCTTAGCCATATATTCTGTTACATAGTTTATATCGGCAGCGTCATAAGTTCCAACAACTTTACCTGGAACCTGACCGCCTTTCATTGAAAACTCCGGATCTATTCCGAAATGAACATGCGGCATTTTGAGATATTTCTCAAATTCAGGCACTTCTTGTTGTACAGTACTTAATCCAACCTGAATATCGATGAATACGAGGGCATTTATTTTCTCTGCCATCTTAATCACTTTATCGAGTTGAGCGAATGGCATTCGTAAACGATATTTTTTTGCTTCGCCGGGACTACCCTGAGCAGTAACCGCAATATAGTGAAGGGCGGGAACCACTTTCACGGAAGTATCTGCTTTTTGCCAGGCTTTTACTTCTCCCATTAGTTTATCAAGCATTTCCTTTTCAGGTAATTCTCCTAATATTCCCATTTTTGTTGAATACAGATTGCCATAATAGGCAATGATTCTTTTTTCCGGGAAAATAGCACCCCCTAAAGGATATGGCCCTTTCACCGGCCATCTGCCTGAAGAATCACCATTGGCATTATGCAATAGCATTTTATTATAAAGAGCTGTATCAAGAGGAACTACAGGACCCGTTGCTGTAACTGGAACAACAGTATCCTTCCCGGGTTTTTGTGTGGTGTCTTTACCATTAGCGGATGCTCCTGATGTAGAAGAAGAGTTACATCCATAAATAAACCAGGCAGCTGCTGTCAACACAACGGTACCTGCAAAAAGCCAATGCGATCTTTTCATGTAGAAAATATTTCTTTCGATATTAATTTGTGCGAGCAAAACTACTATCGTTTATGGGTAAATGAATAATTATTACTGAGCCAAAAACGTGCCGTACTCAAAAATATTTCAAAAGGATATGCCTTGCAAATAATAACTTTCCATTTCACTTCCAATAAATCAATATGAATACAATCAGATGGGGCATTTTAGGATGTGGACGAATTGCCCGCAAATTTGCTTCCGACCTGGCATTAGTACCCAATGCCAAATTGATAGCCGTTGGCTCCAGAAGTTTGGAAAATGCTTCGGCTTTTGCCAAAGAATATCCAGCGCCTAATATCCATGGCAATTATAATTCATTGGTAAATGACCCGGAAGTCGATGTGATTTATGTGGCGTCTCCCCATGGACAACATCATGAACATGTTTTGCTATGCCTCAATCATGGGAAAGCGGTTCTTTGCGAAAAAGCTTTTGCACTTAACGGCAAACAGGCAAGTGAGATGATATCACTGGCAAGAGAGAAAAAGATATTCCTGATGGAAGCCTTATGGAGTAAGTTTATGCCGCATTACCAACTATTGATGCAATGGCTTCGGGATGGCAAACTTGGACCAATACAGAACGTTTTGATCAATTTCGGATTTGCTCCTACTGAACCTATTCCAAAGAGAATGTTTGATCCGGCTTTAGGCGGCGGCAGCTTGCTCGATATCGGTATCTATAATATCTTCTATGCCTTATCCATTCTAGGCAAACCCGATAAAATCGAAGCCTTTATGACTCCTTCTGCAACCGGAGTGGACGAGCAGAGTGCCATTCTTTTCCGCTATAATAATGGGGCCATGGCGCAGCTTTTCAGTTCATTCTCCACCAATCTCCCAACCGAAGCAGACATAAGCGGTCGCCATGGAAGAATTCGACTAAGTACCCGCTATTACGAACCCTCTACCCAATTCGAATACTATCCCGATCGTGTCGATAGCCGTCAAATTATCCCCTTCATCAAAGAACCCGGTTGGGGATACCACTACGAAATAAAACATGTAAACGAATGCCTGCAAAAAGGCCTCACCGAAAGTCCGATAATGTCACATGCAGATACTATGTTATTGATGGAAGTGATGGATGAGGTGAGGAGGAAGATGGGGGTGGTGTATGCGGCGGATGAATAATTTGAGAATTTGGAAATTTGAAAATTTGAAAATGAAAAAAGGCAAATGAGGAAATATGGAAATTAGAAGATGTGAAAATGAAACAGCCAATACAGGGGAAACTTACAATTTACTCAAGAATTTACCGGCAGTTTAATTTTCACATTTTCAAATTTTCACACTTCCACATTACCTCATTTCCTCATTTTCAAATTTTCAAATTCCCAAATTCTCAAATTACTCACTTCACCCCCGCCCTCTTCTTCAACTCCGCCGTTGTAATATCTATCTGCCTGCCCATGGGTTTGCCATTACGGTAAGTAATTACTTTGAGGTGCAGGGCATCTTTTGGAAGGGTAATGGGTTGAGTGAATTTTGGATAGAAGTTGTCTGGATGGGTTTCATCCCAACTATAAAAGATTTCCAGGCCTTCGATTTCTGTTGCAAGGGTTACTACTACATCACTATCTTTTGATTTTTTGGCTGTAATGATGGGGTCGTAGATGGTACGGGCATACTTGGTTTGAGCAACATCCAGTCTTTCAAAATGCTTTTCCACCTTTACGACAAATTCGTTCCAGTTCTTTTTCTCTTTGGGACTCCACAAATCCTCTGCAATAGCCATACCCCTGGGCCAGATCATATACTGGGCAGCACGCAAGCTAGGTACCTGTTCTGTCCAAAGATTACCTTGTCCACCAAGAATCATGGCTGCATTTGCTCCTTCCGGAACCGGTTCGAATTGGTATGTTTTACTTAATCTGAGGTTGGCATAAATCGGTGGTTCCACCGTTGCTTCACCCTGATTGAAATCCAGATAAACAAAGGCATTTGGGGTCATAACCACTTTATGATTCAACTTGGAGGCTTCAATGCCGCCTTTATCACCTCTCCAGCTCATAACAGCTGCATTTGGTGCCAGACCACCTTCCAGAATTTCATCCCAGCCCATCATTTTCTTTCCTTTTGATTCTATTATCTTCTCAATTCGCTTCACGAAATAGCTTTGCACTTCGTGCATATCCTTGAGTTTCTCCTTCTGCATCAATTGTTTTACTGCTTCACTCTTATTCCAGAAATTCTTAGCACATTCATCTCCTCCCATATGTATATATTCAAATGGAAACAACTGCGCAACTTCAGAGAAAACCTTTTCGGCAAATTCATACACTTTTTCATTGGCTGGTCCAAGGGTATTATCGATAATAGCGTCAAAACCACCACTATGCCAGTTCATGAATTTTTCTCCTGAGTTTACCCTGTATGTACCTGGTGTTCCAGATAACTCAGGATATGAAGCTACCGTGGCCATACTATGTCCGGGCATTTCAATTTCAGGAAGAACATTTACAAACCGATCTTTCGCATACTGAACAACTTCTTTAATATCATCCTGGGTATAGAAACCACCATAAGTGCGAGGTTCATCTGCTGTTGGGGCCGACATCAGGCTCATACGACCAACCCTTGGCACTCTCCACGCACCTACTTCAGTTAGTTTCGGAAGGCTTTTTATTTCGATTCTCCATCCCTGATCATCGGTAAGGTGCCAGTGAAGTACATTGTACTTGTATTTCACCATATCGTCTATAAACCGGAACACTTCAACTTTTGAGTAAAAGTGACGTGAAACATCAAGCATCAATCCTCTCCATCCAAAACGGGGATAGTCCATGATCTTACAACCAGGAACCGTCCAATACGGCTTCTTCACCAGCGAAGCACTTTCAATTTCTTTTGGGAATAACTGTAATAAGGTTTGAACACCATAGAAAAGGCCTGCGGGTTGATTGGCTCTCAGGATAACAAGGCTGGAAGCCACTTCAAGGGTATACCCTTCAGCTCCGATAACAGCATCTGGTTTGCGGTTAAGGGAAATGGCAATGGTAGTACCCCGGTTATCTTTGGGATCCCCTGCCAATTGTACCCTTATGGGGAAGCCAGTAGATCTCAGTAATTGCTGTGCCAGAAAACGGGAAACCCGCTGCACATCCGGAGTCTTATCTGGGACTTCAATAATTGAATAACTGTTTAATTCAAAACTGCCACCTTTCTTTTCAATTGAAACGGGTTGGGGGATGATAGAGAATTCTGTTGGTTGCTGGCCAACGCTTGTTAAGGAAATGCTGAGCAAACAAAGCGTCCAAAAGCTTATTTTCATATGTAACTTTTTATTGTATCTTTTGACCTGAAATAAGGGTTACCCCCCTTGCCAACTTAGGAAATGATCTGTTGAACAAACAGCTTTAAAATTAGGGAATATATTCACACCCGATGGTGTAGAATTAAGCATATAATTTTGATGCCTTCCTCTGGGTAGGATGAGGGTAACTTTGTATCTTACAAAAAAATACCAACTGCGATGAAAAAATTTCTGGTGCCTACAGATTTTTCCGAGACTTCAAAAAATGCCGCCCGGTATACCGCGCAGATGCTGAACGGCAAACGCGGGACCCAGATCATTCTTTATTATGTTTATGATGGTTCTACTGCCAGTCCAGATGGCACCCTCCTATCTGATGAAGACGATAAAGACAGGGAAATCATTTTGCAACAGGCACTTCATAACATCAAGCTAGATTTATTGGAGCTAACAGATACGGATATTACGACTGTTACTGAAAAAGGAGATTCACTAATTGAGAATATTGAAAGATACGTAAGGCATAACGGCATTGACCTCGTTGTGATGGGCATTACCGGCGCTACCAAACTGGAGCAGATATTCATGGGAAGCAATACCCTTCGTTTAGTAAATGAAGGGGTATGTCCGGTTATGATATTCCTCCAGATGCAACTTATGTAGAGATCAAGGAAGTTGGACTCACAAGTGATTTCAAAAATGTAGATAAAACTACTCCTTTCGCACCTATCAAAGCATTACTTGATTTATTCAAGCCTACCCTATATATTATCAATGTGGATAGTGAGCATTATGTGCAGATAACAGAAGAATACAAAGCACAGAAAAATATACTGGATAAGCATTTTGAAGCTTATAATCCTCAGTATGCTTTCATCCGCTTATATGATTTCCAGGATGCGATCGATAGTTTTGCCAATGACTATCAAATTGATTTCATCATTACTGTTCCAAGAAGACATTCATTCCTTGGTGGATTATTCAAATCGAGTACTACTAAGAAATTAGCGTATCATAGCAGGGTGCCGATTGTAGCGATACATGAATAAGAAGGTTCAAGAGGTTCAATAAGTTTAAAAGGTTCCAGAGGGCAGACTAATGGCAAACAGCTAGAACTTCTAAGTTTTTTAACCGCAGAGACGCGGAGACGCAGAGGAATGGTCCCCTGCGTCTCTGCGCCTCTGCGGTGATTGTATTTGTATTATTTCTGCTTGATAATTAAATATCAATTTTTAAACCCTTCCTCACATGAGCAATATCCCTCTCGACGCTAATTACTGGAACGACAGATACAAGAATAACGACACTGGTTGGGATGCTGGAACAATTACCACTCCGATAAAAGAATATATCGATAAATGGGAAAACAAATCCGTTTCAGTTCTCATCCCAGGATGTGGTAATAGCCATGAAGCCGAATATTTATTGAAGAATGGCTTCACCAATATCACCCTCATCGATATTGCCCCTGATCTTTCCGAGGCATTAAGAATAAAATTCAAAGATCAATTAGATAAGACAATACATATCATCACCGGAGATTTTTTTGAATTGAAGGGCAATTTTGATTTGATAATAGAGCAGACTTTTTTCTGTGCTTTGGATCCTGCATTAAGAGAAGCCTATACAAAAAAAAATGAGGTCTCTATTAGCTCCAGAGGGCCTACTGGCAGGTGTTATGTTTAACAAGGAATTTCCTGGTGGACCTCCATTCGGAGGTTCTTCTGATGAATACCAGAAACTGTTCAGTGAGTATTTTACAATCAAGACACTTGCCCCTTGTTATAACTCCATTCCACCAAGAGCGGGTTCGGAAGTGTTCTGTGGAGTTAGGGGTGTAAGGAAGATTTTTTTGCAAGGGCGCTTGCGGCTGCGAAGAATAAAATACAATAACCGCAGAGGCGCAGAGACGCAAGGGACAGTCCTCTGCGTCTCCGCGCCTCTGCGGTTAAAAAAATTAGAAGCCTAAACAGCCTACTATTAATCGGCCCTCTGGAACTTCTTTAACCTATTGAACATCTCGAACTTCCTAGATTGGTTCCTGCTGGCTAAGACAATGAAAACTCCCCAACCCCCAAATAATTTCAGTGGAATCTATTCCTACCACTTCCCTATCAGGGAAACAGGATTGAACAATTTGTAATGCCTTATCATCTTTTGCTCCACGGAAGGTGGGAACAATGACAGACTTATTAGCAATATAAAAGTTTGCATAAGCACATGGCAATCGCTGATCTTCGTAATAAACAGCGTCTGGCATAGGAAGTTCAACAATATTCAAGGCCTTGCCATTCGGAAGACGCATCGCCTTTAATTGTTTGAGATTATGTTGCAAGATGGCATAGTTCTCATCATTCTTATCTTCTTCTACCACTGTGATAACGGTATCTTCATTCACGAAGCGAACGGTATCATCGATATGACCATCTGTGTCATCTCCAATAATTCCTTCATCCACCCATAATACCTGATCTAGTCCGTAATACTCACAAAGATAATTTTCGATCTGTGATTGATTAAGATGCGGATTTCTGTTAGGATTTAATAAACAAGCGGTAGATGTCATAACAGTACCCTTGCCATTAAAATCTACAGAGCCTCCTTCCATAATGATACCAGGATAGAATACTTTTAATCCAAGGGCTTCTGCAATACGAGTTGGAATCACATCATCCAAATCATGTGGTGGATATTTACCACCCCAGGCGTTATAGTTCCAGTCAACAATCGCCTTTGGTATAGATGAATCCTTATTCAACAAAAATGCTGGCCCATGATCGCGGCACCATGCATCATTTGTGGGATGAAAATAGAATGTCACTTTACTGAGGTCTACTCCGGCTGTTTGCAAATGTCCAACAGCAAATGCCTTCATAGCTTCATCTACCACGTTAATGCATACCTGCTCACCTTTTGTCAATTCTTTAATAAATTGGCTATAATAAGGAAATATAGTATGAATCTTTCCAGGCCAGCTTGCTTCCTTATGCGGCCAGGAAAGCCAGGTAGCGCGGTGTGGAGCGAATTCGGGGGGGAAGTAGAATCCTTGTTGCTTAGGGGTTAAGAGTCCGGAAGTCGGGAAGTCCGAAAGACCGGAAGTAGCGTCTGAATTTTGGGGGTTCCTGTAAATAGTATTCACAGATGAAAGTATACTCACGCAATTATTTTTTTAATCTATTTCTTAATGAATTGATCATTACTAAAATCTGTTGGCACAAATTATAAACAAGTCTGAAATCATTATCATCAACATAATTTCTTCGTTTCGCCAAATGAAGACAAGCCACCACCTCAATATCTGATCTCAAAGCAATTCCAAGAAACCGATGGAACTCTGGATTAGTTTGTCCAGTTGAGCCTTCTGCAATATTCAAAGAAACCGAATCCGCAGCTCTTTTCATTTGTGATGTTAGGATAAACAGTTCTTCTTTTGGAGATCGGACCATACGAATCAATCCTCCTATCCTCAAGAAAGGCCAGTGGGTGCGGTAACTATCTGTTTTATCTGTATCGATTTCGTGTACGATAACTTCTTCAGCATCATGAGAGGCTTTGTATAAGATGGAGCCAAAAGGATTGGAGATGAAAGAACCGCCCCAGAATTTCATGGCACCATTTTGTTCGAGACCAACACGATTTACACTAACAACGTGTACACCATTGGCAACAGCATGACTACGTTGAATGGTTTGCCATGCATTGTATTGTTCGGAGTTTGTTGCTTCATCCTGTGCAGTGGCCCATCCGATGGCTGTTGGATAGAATAAGATTTCAGCCCCCATCAATGCTGTAATACGTGATGCTTCAGGATACCATTGATCCCAACATATTAATATACCAATGGTGGCGAATTTTGTCTTGAATACTTTGTAGCCCAAATCACCAGGAGTGAAATAGAATTTCTCGTAATAAGCAGGATCATCGGGGATATGCATCTTGCGATATTTTCCAAGATAAGATCCATCAGCATCAAGAATCGCTGTAGTGTTATGATAAAGTCCTTGCGCCCTTTTCTCGAATAAAGAAGCAATGATCACTACTCCCAATTCTTTTGCCAAAGCCCCTAACCTATCCGTGGCTGGACCAGGAATTGCTTCTGCCAACTTGAAATTCTCATAATCTTCCACATCACAGAAATACAAGGAAGTAAATAGTTCCTGCAAACAAACTATTTGGGCACCCTTTGCAGCTGCCTCTCTCGTCTTCTCCATTGCCTTTACAAGGTTCTCTTCTTTATTGCCGGAACAGGTCATTTGAACCAGTCCTATTTTTACTTTTGGCATAGTGTTGAGTATTGAGGGGCAAAAATAAGGAAAGTCGGGGGCGTTTGAATGTTTTAGCCTTTGTTTGAATAGTCCGGAAGTCCGTAGCTTTTGATTGTTTTAAATTCTGATATTTTAGTCCGGGGAGAAATACAAGTTGGGAGTCGGTAGTCAGGAGTCGGAAGCCATTAGTCAGGAAGTCCGAAAGTCCGGAAGTAATACAGAATAAAAAAATAAAAAAATCCGGAAGATGCTAACCTATCGGTCTGCTTCTTCCGGACTTTACTATCTTGAACTAAATAAATAAAACGCTGCGGACTTAAAATTCAAACTTTCGAATAATCAAACGCATCGGACTTGAATTTCTCGCTCTCCAAAGAACCAAACGCCCCGGACTCTTATCGCCCCATTTGTTTTAGGAACGCAACATGCGAAGCCACCGCATACCTAACCCTTGGGTACTCGATGTAGTTGATACCATATTCCTGACAAGCCTGCTTGATGATCTTGCTGATTGCAGGATAGTGTACGTGAGATATTTTAGGAAAAAGATGATGTTCAATTTGGAAGTTCAATCCGCCTACTAGCCAGCTTACAAGCTTGTTGTTGGTCGCGAAATTAGCAGTGGTTTTGATTTGGTGGACAGCCCACTCATCTTCTAGACGATTAGTAGTTGGATCTGCCACTGGGAAAGAAGTGTGTTCAACTGTATGAGCCAATTGGAAAACCAGGCTCAATACAAATCCTGCAACCAGGGTAAAAATGAAAAAGCTGATCAACCAGGAAGAGAATCCTACTTTGTAAATTGGCAATCCAACAAAGAGGAACAGATGCACAATCTTAAAGAACCAGAATGTGAAATGATCCTTGAACTTCATATTACGTAAAGGCATGTTACCGATACGTCCTCTGAAATATTTGGTATAATCCAAAATAAAAATCCAGAAGATATATAACAATGAGTACAAACCCCAGAAATAGATATGCTGGTATTTGTGTAACCGATATTTCTTTTGAGTGGTGCTCATGCGCATCCATGGCTGAATATCGATATCATCATCCATACCATCTACATTCGTATAGGCATGGTGTATAATATTGTGTTTCACATTCCACATGAAACTGTTTCCGCCTAAGATGTTTAAGGAGAAAGAAGCGAGAACATTCACCCATTTGTATTTACTAAAACTTCCGTGAGCACCATCGTGCATTACATTAAATCCGATGGCGGCAACAAACAGTCCCAATAATACACTTTCAATAACTTGCCAGAATACAGTGGGAGTGAAGAAAACAAGGTGGATATAAACTGCTAAAAAGCCAGCCATCAGAACAACTGCTTTTAGGAATAACTCATAGTTACCGGTTGTCGACTTTCCTACTTCTTCAAAGTAGTTGGTGATTCGGTTTTTCAGATCAGTATGAAATGAATGGGGGACATTGGCGAACTTAGGCAGATTCATGTACAAGACTTATTAATTATAAATAGGTGCAAAGGTAGTTCATGCTACCCACTAACCATTATTTTGTGTAAAGAATAAGGAATATTTATCAAACAGATAACGAGTTGCTGTTTAACCTTCTATGCAAGATTATCAGGTTTCAACCAACACAAGGCTATCCAAATGACGAAGGCCAATTTTTTTCTCGGTCATATACCCTTCACCATACTTCACTCCAATCCTTTTTCCATAAGTCCTGGCCCGGCCAATTACCGCTTCCAGGAATTCAGGGGTTGAAATATAGGTTTGTGGCCCTGCAGCACTAACATCTCCTGAATGGAATTGAGTAGCATAGGCTTTTATTGAGTCCATACGCTGTTCAAAAACACTTGATATATCGAAAATGACATCTGGGGTATGATCCCAGTCCTGAATATAATGAAGCAGCATCTTTGGACGCCATTTATCCTGTGGCTTTCCATCCTCTCCTACCGTCTCTATTTTAGCGAGTCCGGATAAGAAACAACAATCCGCAATCATCCTTCCCGCTCTTCCATGGTCTGGGTGACGGTCTTCCAAAACATTCCCAATAACTACTTCTGGTCTGTATTTTCGGATGGCTGCAATTAATTTCATCTGATGTTCTTCATCGTTTCGGAAGAAGCCATCCCTCATTTTCAGATTTTCCCTTACGTGAACGCCGATGATGGCGGCGGCGGCGGCGGCTTCGGAAGCCCTTGTTTCGGCTGTACCTCTGGTACCAAGTTCTCCTTGTGTAAGATCGAGGATACCTACTTTTTTATCGCGCCTGACTTCGTTGATGAGAACCCCCGAGCATCCAAGCTCTACATCGTCGGGGTGAACTCCAATTGCGAGAACGTCTAGTTTCATGGTTGTGGTTGTGGGGGCAAAGGTACGACATAAGAAGGTTCAAAAGGTTCAATAAGTTCAATAGGTTACCCCCGACAATCCGCCGGGGCGGAGGAGCTAGGTCGATCAGAAGAATTAATTGTTGCTAATAATATTTATAAAGTTTAAAGGGTTCCATATGTTCAAGATGTTCCAAAGGGCCTAAGTGTAATACCAAAACCAATGGCATCATTTAGTAAGGAATCTTCGATCTGGAAACTTTTGGAACCTTTTGAACCTATGGAACCTATTGAACTTTTTTACAGTTTGCCGGTTGCCGTTTTGTCCCTAATTTCGCAACAAATTTTTCCTCCATGAATCTTCACGAATATCAGGCTAAGACACTGCTGAAACAGTATAATGTTCCCGTTCAGGAAGGCATTCCGGTTGATACCCCGGAAAAAGCTGAAGAAGCTTATAAGCAACTGAAAGTTCAGACCAATAATAATTTTGCGGTAGTGAAAGCCCAGATTCATGCTGGTGGACGTGGCAAGGGAAAAATCATGGGTTCTGAGCAAAGAGGTGTAGCTGTAGGAAAGAGTGCTGAAGAAATCAAAACTATTGCAGGTAATATTCTTGGTGGCACCCTGGTAACTATCCAGACTGGTGCTGCAGGAAAAGTGGTTAATAAGATACTGGTTGCCCAGGACGTATATTATCCTGGTGCTAATCCAGTGAAGGAATTCTATCTCTCTATCTTATTGGACCGTACAAAAGGACAGAATGTAATCATGTACAGTACCGAAGGCGGTATGAATATTGAAGATGTAGCACATGAAACTCCTGAGAAAATCTACAAGGAGTGGGTACACCCTTCCGGTGGATTACAACCCTTCCAGGCTCGTAAAATAGCTTTCAATCTACAACTGAAAGGAGAAGCCTTTAAGAACTGTGTGAAATTTGTTACGAATCTCTATAACGCTTATGTAGGATTGGATTGCTCTATGCTTGAAATCAATCCTCTCTTCAAAACCAGCGATGAGAAGATCATTGCGGTGGATTGCAAGATGAACCTCGACGACAACGCGTTGATGCGTCATGCCGATCTGGAAGCGCTTCGTGATACAACAGAAGAAGATCCAACAGAAGTAGAAGCAGCCAAGCATAACCTCAATTTTGTAAAACTGGATGGCAATGTGGGTTGCATGGTGAATGGCGCAGGATTGGCTATGGCAACCATGGACATGATAAAATTAAGTGGTGGTGAGCCTGCTAACTTCCTGGACGTAGGTGGTACAGCTAATGCACAAACAGTAGAAGCAGGTTTCCGTATCATCCTTAAAGACCCTAAAGTAAAAGCAATCCTCATCAATATCTTTGGTGGTATTGTTCGTTGCGACAGGGTTGCTCAGGGAGTTATCGATGCGTATAATTCTATCGGAAATATCCCAGTGCCTATCATAGTACGTTTACAGGGAACCAATGCAGAAGAAGCTAAGAAACTCATTGAAGAAAGCGGACTGAAAGTACAGTCGGCCATATTATTAAGTGAGGCGGCTGCCCTTGTAAATAAAGCAGTAGCCTAACCCCTGTCCCCCTAAAGGGGGAACCTAGGTTTGATATGATAATTAATTAGAATCTTCAATAATTATAAAGAGAAAGCCGATAGTTTTGAACTATCGGCTTTCTCTTTATAGGTATGTCTAACTGAAATTAATAGCGAAGGTCGACCTGAAAACCTATGGAACCCCCGACGCGTCAGAGGAACATTTTGAACCTGATTTTTTGGGGAACATAATAATTTCGACACCCTGACGTTTTCCCAAAACACCAGGTCTGCCAACCTGCTATTCCTAACGACTCAAATAAATCCTTATGAAAAACGGCCATAAAATCTTCCTCATTGTTACAGTAGTATCTTATGTGTTGCTCTATGGAGTGATGGTTCTTTTGAGTTAAGCCCTATAGTCAAGAGGTTCAAGAGGTTCCATAAGTTCCATGGGTTCCATAGGTTTCCAGGTCGATCCTCTTAACTAATTATATCTGCATTAATTATTATCCCCGGAATTCTCTACCTCCGGACTTTCGGTCCTTCCGTCTTCCGGACTTCCCGACCCGCGACACCCGACTTGTATTTCTCCCCGGACTTAAATTACAGAGGCTATAACAATCAGAGGCCTCGGACTTTCGGTCTTCCGGACTAAAATTTCAGAGACTCCAACAATCAGAGACCCCCGACTTTCCCTCGAACTTTATGCAATCGGGTTCAACAACGCATCCACTAAAAAACTAGCAATTATGAGGATGCAATTACTATTGCTCATAGGCATCTTTTGCGGCCTATCGGCACAATCACAGCAAAAAAAGCAAGCGGTAGATTCTAAAATTGAAAGGGTTACGGTATTCCTGCAGGGAGCCCAGGTGAACCGGAGCGCCAAAACAACTATCGGTGTTGGAAAAACGGAACTGGTATTCGGGAATATTTCACCGCAGATAGACAAACAAAGTATACAAGTAAAAGCAGAAGGTAAGATCACCATACTATCTGTTATCCATCAATTAAACTTCTTAAAAGAACAGGAAACAAGAGAGGAGATTAAAAATCTTGACCTGCAGAAACAATCCCTTCAGGAAAAGATAGCGACTGAAAAGAATCAACTTACTGTATTCAAACAGGAGGAATCCCTGATATTGAAAAATCAGGATATAAAAGGAATTCAAACCACCCTGAAATCAACTGAACTTAAAGACGCGGCAGATTTTCAAAGAGCTCGACTCACTGAAGTGTATACGCGACTCAGTGATATTGAGAAGGATATTAAAAAATTCGAAAGCGAAACCGAAAAGATTAACAACCAATTGAGGGCTCTGAATGAAAAGAAGAATCTTTCTACCAGTGAATTGTTGGTGACAGTTACAGCTAAGGAGGCCACTTCAGCCAATTTCCAGGTAAGCTATCTGGTTAAAAAAGCAAGCTGGTATCCCACTTATGATATTAGGGTAAAAGATATCAGTAGTCCTATCAATCTTGAATGCAAGGCCAATGTTAGCCAGCAATCGGGAGAAGATTGGAAGGATATAAAATTATCACTGTCATCAGGTAATCCTGGAGAGGATGGCACTCGTCCAACTCTTTACCCATTTTACCTACACTATATAAGTGCTGAAGCTGCCGCGAATATCAGCAAACAACGACAGCTTTCTTCTATGTATGGAAGTAATACATTTTTTGGGAAAGTAACCACTCCAAGTGGAGAACCAGTACCATACGCCAGTGTAATTATTAAAGGAAGCAAAACAGCGGCCACTACAAACAATGAAGGTTTTTTTTCACTACCAGGAACAGACATGGCTTCAACCTTAGTTGTAACTTCAGTTGGATATGAGTCAGTTGAAGTATTGGGGTCCAGAGGGTATATGAGTGTTATTCTACCTGAAAGTGTAAAGCAATTACAAGAGGTAGTTGTAACTGGCTATAGCACGGGTAATTCTTCTTACGATTATTCTTACGACAAGTCCTCAAATTATAAGAGGAAAAAAGACGAATCAGCTATCACTACAACCACTAGCTATCAACCGACAACTACGGTATATGATATTGAAGAAGCCTATACTGTCTTAAATGATGGCAAGACCTATACCGCCGATATTGCCAGTTATGAAATGAAAGCAGATTATGAATATTATGCAGCACCAAAAATAGCGGCTGAAGCCTATCTAACAGCAAGGGTAACTGACTGGCAAGAATTAAATCTCTTACCTGGAGAATCGAATCTTTTCTTTGAAGGTACCTTTCTTGGAAAATCATTGTTAGATGTTGTCAATGCCGGAGACACTTTGAATCTATCATTAGGAAAAGATAAAGCTGTGGTGGTAAAGAGAACCCTTCTTAAGGAATATAGCCAGAAAAAATTCCTGGGCAGTAACAGAACCGATAGCCGACAATATGAAATAACAGTTCGTAATAACAAATCACAACCGATTCAAATCACCATCGAAGACCAGTTTCCTATAAGTACAACTAAAGAAATTGAAGTGGATGATAAAGTGGCAAAAGACGCCCGGGTAGATGAGAATACTCAAAAAATAACCTGGTTGTTAACGGTGGAAACAAAGAAAGAGGAGAAGAGGGTGATGGGGTATTCGGTGAAGTATCCGAAGGATAAGCGGGTGGCGGTGGAGTGAGAAATTTGAAAATTAGGGAATTTGAAAATTTGAAATGAACAGCTGGGTAACAAATGAGGAAATTTGAAGATTTGAAAATTTGAAAATGAAACAGCCAATACAGGAAACACTCCCAATCTACTCAAGAATTTACCGGCTGTTCAATTTTCAAGTTTCTGTACCTAAATATCAAATTTGTATCGGCTGTTCATTTTCAAATTTCAAATTCATCAAGTTTCATAAAATAACTACCCACCTTAACTGCCACTCTTGTCGCATCCCACTCCATAATCAAATTACCACCTTCAATACGGATAACGAAAGTTTCAACAACTTTATCAAGTTTGCTTGATGGAACTTTTACTTCCACAACATTTTTTGCTTTGTGTTTTTCATATTCTGTTCCCCAGAATTTGGTATCGCTGTTAAGGATAACAGTCCATTCTTTTTCTGTAGGCAGCGTGAAAAGAGTATACGTACCGGCCTTAACTTCTTTACCACCGAATTTTACATCTTTAGAGAAAGTGATTTCAGTTGCATTATTAGCCCCTGTTCTCCAAACCTGACCATAAGGAACAAGTCCTCCGAAAATTTCGCGACCTTTTTTTGGAAGGCTGACTGTAAGTTACTTTGATACCATCTCCTTCAGCTGTGGCTTTAGGGCTTTGTTGTGCTTCAGAGCAATTTGTAAATGCAATTACAGAAACGAGTGTAAGCAAGAAGATCTTTTTCATACAAGTGTGTTTAAAATTAGAAATGTAATGTAGTTTATTATGGGTGTTGTTCTGCCAATTTTTTAAGCTGGGCAAGGGATTGCTCCATAGGCGGTCCTAATTGATTATCAAAAATGATGCTACCAAATTTCTCCCATGGATACCATTTCACTTTAAAATCAAAATACCATTGCACAATTGTCCTGTTATCCGCTGCCAATACATTTATTCCACAGGCTATTGGAGGTTGCCCGGTTCGTACCCATTGTGTTTGAATTAGGGAAGAATCAGTACCAGCTACAGTAACTGTTAATTCAGAAGAAGCAAACCGGTTGGCGGAGAAATCCTTATTTGTAAGTTCCGCCTTATTCACAAGCACATTCCATTGCTGCCATTTGGAAAGGTCTTTCACTTTACCAATAACACTATCCTTAGGAACGTCAATGGTAATAGCGCGTGACACCCTCATTTCGGAGGGGATAAGAGCCGAAAGTAAGAAGATTACGAACGACAGTCCTACCAGACTTATCAATCCCAGTTTTATGATTCGCATACTGCAAATTAATGCTGAAACCGATTCAGCGGAAGTTTTGTTATTCCCACCGGAAAACTTTTACAGCAATGCCATAAATCAGTAAGGCCCATGCACCCAGAATAGCCAATTGTGGCCCGCATTGTGTGAGGTGAGAACCTTCGAATGCCACATTCCTCATGGCATCGTTCATAGCGGTTAATGGCAGGAATTTAATGATACCCTGCATCCCTTCCGGCAGCAGGCTTTTCGGGAAAAAAGTACCTGATAAAAAGTATTGAGGAAACATGAAAAGGTTAGCATAAATAGGGATGACATTCTGATTTTTGGCCACGCTACTTATAACAAAACCAAATCCCATAAATACGAGGAGCCCAATAAAAGAAATGACCATCAATTCTACAAAAGTCACCCAACCGTTGGAAAGGGTGAAGTGATATACAAAGGTTCCAAACAGTATAATCACCACAGCAGTAGTCATTTGGAATAAAATACGTCCTATCCCCTCCCCTAAAATAATATACCCTCTTTTAATGGGAGTAGTATACATGCGTTTCAAAACGAGTGTTTCTCTTAGTGAGTATAAAACAAAAGCTACTCCGAATACCGCCGAACCAATCAATGAAAATCCGAGCATACCGGGCAGATAAAAATCTATCATTCGATAAATGCGACCTGGCACTTCTTCATGAGTGATGGCTGCATATGTGGCTATTTCAGGATTGGTTTGTGAGTTGATCTTATTAATAACATCCCTTAATACAGATTCCAGCACCGGTAAATCTTTTTTGCTGGCGGAAGTCGATTTGAGATGGATATCGTATTGTGCTTTTGTAGACGAATCTTTTTCTTTCTGGATATTTATTAATGCCGTAATACGTCCTTTCTTCAACCGGTCGTTCAATTCCTCTTCGCTGGCATGTTCTACTTTCAATACTGGCAAACTCTTGATAACCTGATATACTACATTACCAGTATCCGATTTTGAATCAAAAGCCACATCAATTGAAATACCATTTCCTCCACTCAAGGCGCCAAATATGGCAATCAATACAATGGGAAAAAACAAACTAAAAAATACTGCTTGAGGGCTTTTGAAAGTGGTAAGAAGGCTGGCACGTGTAATGGCCAGCATACCTTTTATCTGAGAGTATTGTTGTGGCATGGGGGCAAAGGTAGGATATTTAGCAAGTTCCAAAGGTTCCAAAAGTTCAATAGGTTCCAAAGGTTTCTAGGTCTGAATTCCAAACAAAAGGATAATATTTTCTTTGTAAGTTAGACCTAGAAACCTTTGGAACCTATTGAACTTTTGGAACCTCTTGAACAAACATTTATTCAATCGTAAACTCAAACGGCACCCTCGTCTGCGTAACCCCAGCCATCTGTTTAATTCTTTTTATAGCCTGGTAAGTTTTTACTCCATCGGGGCCAAGTTCTTTTTCGATTGCTGCCTTGGCAGAGTTTTGTTGAACGCCTCCGAGAATTTTGTTGAGGAAATTTTCGGGTTCAGGATATTCACGGAGTTTGTAATCGCTGGTCTTGGCCATACGGGCTGCACAGTCGATTGCTTGTTGCAATCCACCGATACGGTCTACTAAACCAAGTGCGATACCGCGGGTACCACTCCAAACACGACCCTGACCGATACTGTCTATAAACAACCTGTCTTTTTTACGTCCTTCTGCAACTCGACTTGTAAATGTGTAATAGATGCTATCCACATCTTTCTGTAGCCAGCGACGTTGTGATTCTGTAAGTGGTTTATAGATTGCCATGGCATCAGCATCGGGAGAAGTCTTCACGCCATCGAAAGTGACCCCTAATTTATTGTTGAAAAACTTTTGCATATTCGGCAACATACTGAACACTCCGATAGAGCCAGTGATAGTATTTGGTTGAGCAAAAATGCTGTCTGCATTGCAGGATAGATAATATCCACCAGATGCTGATACATCCCCGAAACTCAATACAACGGGTTTTTCTTTTCTCGCCAAAGTCAATTCTCTCCATATATTTTCACTGGCGAGGGCACTTCCTCCACCTGAGTTGATTCGGAAAACAATTGCCTTTATTGATTTATCCTGACGTACTTTTCGTATCATGTTCATATAAGATTCACTGCCTATCATATCGCGTTCCCCTTTTCCATCAATGATATCTCCCTGGGCATAAATTACAGCTATCTTATCCTTTCCAGACCTGGTAAATACAGTAGCCTTTGCATATTTCCCCATAGAAACCATATTCAACTTATCGGTCTTACCGATCTTCAGCAATTCTCTTAATTTCATCTTTTACTTCATCATCATACTTCAAGCCGTCTACAAGGCGACTATTCACCGCATCGTTTGCCGATTGTATTGCATTGTCGTTAGCAAATTTATGCAAGGTGGCTGTATCTATGTTTCGCATTGCTGAAGTTTGCAGCAAGAAATGATTATAAAGATCATTCATCATAACGGTAGTCTGCAAGCGATTTTCGTCTGTCATTGAAGTTACACGGAAAGGCTCAGTAGCACTCTTGAATTTACCTGCGTAGATTATCTGGGGTTCAATTTCCAGCTTATCGAGCGTGCCTTTAAGGAATAGAAGGTTCATTGAATAACCTCTCCAATCGAGGCCTCCTTTTGGATTACAGTATATTTTATCGGCCACATTCGCTACATAATAGCCGCCTTGAGTAATAACATCGGCATACGCATAAACGAACTTCTTCGATTTTTTAAAATCGAGGAGGGCATCACGGATATCTTCACTACTTCCAAAGCCATTGCCATTGCTTCCGCATTTTATATAAATGCCTTTTACAGCACTATCTGTTTTTGCGGTTTGTATCATCCTTACAACATCATAAACAGATGGCATATCATAGGATTCACTTCCCCCTAAACCAGCAAAAGGATTTTCAACACCTACTTCGGGATAGGATGCAGCCAGATCAAGAACTAATACTGCTTTTGATCCAGTAGTTTCTTTTCCTGAGGATCCAACAGAAGCTATAATTCCCAGGAATATGAAAAAACCGATGATACTGAATACCACCAGAGCTAGAAGAGACGCGAAGAAGAATTTAAAAAAGGAATTCATCCGAACTATTATTTAAACAAAAATCATTGATATTTGGCGGCCGTAAGGTAGGTAAATTATGAACAAAGCGTATCTGTTGACAGGCGGTAATACCGGAGAACGTAAAATGGAGCTTTCCAGAGCTGTTGCATTAATTGCGGCCCATTCAGGCAAAATACTTAAACAATCTCATCTATACGAAACGGCTGCCTGGGGGAAAACCGACCAATCGCCCTTCCTGAACCAAGCCTTACTCATTGAGACCAGTTTATCTGCTCAAGAATTACTAAAATCCATTTTGGCTATTGAGTTACAGATGGGAAGGGAAAGAAAAGAGAAATATGGCCCCAGGAACATCGACATCGACATCCTTTTATACAATAATGATATCATATCAGAACCTCATTTACAGATTCCCCACCCCGAAATGACGCGCCGCCGATTCGTACTTACTCCTTTGGCAGAAATAGCACCAAATCTCATCCACCCCACCCTTCATCTCAGCATAAAAAATCTCCTGAAACAATGCCCTGACACGCTGGAAGTGCGGCAGTTAGGGTGATTTTTCCACAAACGGTCACCACCTGTCACTGAAGGAGGAGAATGCGGTAATTTGCGGAAGGTTCAAGGTTTAAAGTTTCAGGTTTAAAGTTCTTTGGTGTTGCAGTTAAAGTAAAATCTAAAAGTCTGTTTTATTAGTTTTTTTACCGCAGAGACGCGGAGACGCAGAGGTATTCCCTGCGTCTCCGCGTCTCTGCGGTGAAAAATAAAGCTGCATATAATTCCTTATTCCCTTACACTCAAGAACCTTAAACCTTAAACCTGAAACCAAAGCAAACAAGCACAACAGCTCATGAACTACCATTTCATCACCATCGAAGGCAATATAGGCGCAGGGAAAACCACTCTGGCGCACTTGCTATCCAGGCATTATAATGCCCGGTTGGTGCTGGAAGAGTTTGCAGACAACCCTTTTCTTACAAAGTTTTATGAGAATCCGAAGCAGTATGCATTTCCAGTGGAATTGTTCTTTATGGCAGAGAGGTATAAGCAACTGAAAGAATTGATTCAAACCAGAGATCTATTTCAACAGTTCACTATTTCTGACTACCTGTTTACGAAATGCCTCCTGTTTGCCAAAGTGAATTTGCCAGAGGAAGAGTTCAGGCTGTATCAAAAGATATTCGAGATTATTCATCAGCAGATGACCCAACCCGATCTGTTGATATACCTGCATGCACCTGTAACTAAACTGCAGTCGAATATCAAAAAAAGACAACGCCCTTATGAACAGTCGATTCCTGATGAATATTTGTTTAATATACAAGAAACCTATACTCATTATATAAGGCAGCATAATATAAAAACGCTTTTCATTGATGTAAGCAATGCCGATTTCTTATCGAATGAAAAGCAATTGAAGACCATCATTGATGCCCTCGAAATAGAATACACAGAAGGGCAACATTATCTAACCTTACCATGACAGAAGCCAATAGTTCTGAAAAGCGAGGATTTTTTACCGTTATCAATCATGAATTCACCTGGTTCATCACTGGAAGAATGTTGTTCATAGGTGGACTTCGGATGACTCCTGTTTTATTGGGATGGAAACTATATGAAATAACAGGAAGTAAACTGGCATTGGGAATTCTGGGTTTATCTGAGGTAATCCCAGCCATCTTATTAGCACTACCTGCAGGCGTAAAAGTTGACAGAAGTAATAAGCGTAATCTGATTGCTACATGTATGCTTCTTTATTTCGTGCTTATGTTCCTCTTATTACTCACTACTTCTTCTTATACAAGTCAATGGCTTAGTCCGAAGCATATTAGCTGGGTCATATATGGAATCATATTCTTTACAGGTGTTGTTCGGGCCTATAGCGGTCCTTCTTTTAATGCCTTTCTGGCTCAATTGGTGCCCTCCCAGCAACTTGTAAGAGCCGCATCAATCAATAGCATGGCCTGGTTGATTGCTGCAGTAACAGGACCTGCTGTTGCTGGATTATTACTTGGATTCACCAATATCACTATCTCTTTCAGCATTGTTTGTGGTATGATATTGTTAGGCTATCTGGTATTCAGGCAAATACAACCAAAGCCTGTGAGTTTCAATCCAGGTAATAACCGAACATGGGAAAGTGTAAAAGTGGGATTGAAATTCGTGTTACACAAGAAAGCATTATTAGGTGCCATGAGTCTCGACATGTTTGCTGTATTATTTGGTGGCGCCACTGCTCTTCTTCCAGTATTTGCAAAAGACATTCTGCATGTAGGTCCAATGGGATTGGGTTGGTTGATTGCCGCCACTTATCTTGGAAATTTTATTGCCATAGCATGGCTTACATACAAACCTTTAAAAAGAAAGCAGGGCACTTTACTACATTATATGGTGGGTGGCTTTGGATTCAGTATATTAGTATTCGCTCTTTCCAATAACTATGTCCTCAGCTTTGCTGCATTATTCGTCAGCGGCCTTTTTGATGGTGTTAGCATGATCATAAGGGGCACCATAATGCAGATTTTTGTTCCGGATGAAATGCGTGGCCGTGTATCCAGTGTAAACAGCATCTTCATCAATAGCAGTAACGAGCTAGGTCAATTTGAAAGCGGCGTAACTGCCGACCTTATGGGCACCGTTCCTTCTGTTGTTTTTGGAGGGTGTATGACATTGCTGGTGTCGATAATTACGTGGGTGAAGGCAACGGAGTTGAGGAAATTGGAGTATTGAAAGCAAATTAGGAAATGTGAAAATGAGGAGATGTGGAAATGAAACAGCCAAATGCAGTTAAACCGAATTTGCTTTGAATTTTCCCATTTTCTAATCTCCACATCTTCTAATTTGTATTTCGGCTGTTCAATTTTCACATTTCCTAATTTCCACATTTCCTAATTAACAATACTTTTAACTATAAAAATAATCCACCATGCTCCGCCGCCAATTCATCCGCAACACCGCCCTCACCAGCGCCTTACTGGCAATGGGATCGAAGGACCTATTAGCTTTTTTTCAACAACAGCCAGCCTGGAAGATAAAGATGCTTACTGAAGAAGTGGGTGTGTTTACAGAGAGAGGAGGAACTATACTTTTCACTGTAACAAAAGATGGGATTGTGGTTGTAGATGCACAGTTTCCTGAACAAAGCCAACACCTTATTGATGAATTGAAGAAAAAAGAATCTCCCTTCAAGCTTCTGATCAATACTCATCATCATGGCGACCATACTGCGGGTAATATTTCTTTCAAAGGAATTGTCCCTCATGTTTTGGCTCATGCAAATTCATTAACTAATCAACAAGCGGAGGCGGCCAGACAAAAAGCAGAAGACAAACAATTATATCCCGATATGACTTATACCGATACCTGGTGTGAATCGTTTGGAAAAGAAAAGATATGCATGCATTATTTTGGTGCAGGTCATACAAATGGTGATAGTGTAGTTCACTTACAACATGCTAATATTGCCCATATGGGTGACTTGTTCTTTAATCGTCGCCATCCTTTTGTAGACAGAAGTGCAGGTGCGAATATGAAAAGCTGGATAAAAGTATTGGACAAAACCCGTAAGAAATTAGATAAAAAACGGTTTATGTATTCGGTCACTCAGGTGATGGGTATGATATCACTGGAACACATGAGGACCTTCCAAAATTTGCCGAATATCTTTCAAAGATTCTCGACTTCACTGAAAAAGAAATGAAGGCTGGTAAGACCAAGGAAGAATTCATCAAGACAACTACACTTCCATTTGAATCGGAGTGGAAGGGAGATGGATTGGGAAGGCCGTTGACGGCGGCGTGGGAGGAGTTGAGTGCTTGAAAACGAATTTGAAAATTTGATGATTTGAAAATTTGAAAATCTATAACCGCGGAGACGCAGAGGCGCAGGGATGGTTCCACTGCGTCTCCGCGTCTCTGCGGTAAAAGCTTTATCCAATTGACAATGCTATTTCTCCAATTTCAACAATTCTCTTTTTTCTCCCTGTAATATCTCCAATACATATACTCCATGCACTAAGGATACAGGAAGACTTGATTTGATAGTGTTTCCAGTTATGATACCCTTCATCATTAATCTTCCCGCCAAGTCATATAATTTCCATTCTGTACTAACAGATGGATTGGTATTGGTAAGTTCTATTAAAAGCTGATCCTTGATTGGGTTAGTGTAACGAAGCACCATTCCTGAAAGCTTACTGTTAATAGATACCACTTTAGAGAACATGAATTTTCCATCCAGATCAATCTGACGGATTCGATAGAAAGCATTGCCTTTAAGAGGTGCGAAATCTTTGAACATATAATTCTGTAACACAGAGCTGAAACCAGCAGCTTGTATAGAACCTATAGATTCAAATACCTGACCATCTGCACTTCTCTCTATTTGGAAACTGGCACTGTTATCTTCCTGAGCCGTACTCCAATTGAGTTGAATACCAGTGGCTTTTTAATTGCAGTGAAATTCACAAACCTTACAGGAACAAGAGCATTGGTAGTAGCACTGTTTCTGGCCGGATTTGTTATCAGGAACTGCGAATTGGCACTTATGAGATTGAACTCAAAACTGCGAAATGATATGTGGTACTTGGTGATAGACCAGTAACTAGTATTGAATTTCCGGTACCACTATATACTACATAGTTACCAGTTCCGATAACTGTTCCTGAACCGAATCCGGAATTCGCTGTATAGGCACCGTTATCAACAGGATTTGCATCAACAGCTGATCCTGCTTTCATCAATACCATTCGACGGTTACCACTACCATTAACCCAATTTAATTGTAAGCTGGTGGCTGTGATTGACCCCGCACTTGCAGTGGTAGCTTGAACTGTTGGTGGGCCTACCGTAGTTACAGAACCTGTTAATCCAGGCCGCATGTAAACAGGAATTGAAACACCATTGTATTCATAAATGGCAAAATAGTATGTTGTACCTGCCAGCAAATTGGTAATATTAACTGTACTTCCTGTACTTCTATACACTACATAATTACCTGTTCCTATTTGGGTTCCCGTTCCAAAAGCTGTGCCAGCAGTGTAAAATGATAAATCAGAAGGATCTGCATCAACAGGTGAGCCTTGTTTAACTACAACAATACGTGACTGACCATTTCCTAATGTCCAACTAGCTGTTAAGGTAGTACCACCCACGTTGCTAAAAATCAGGTTACTAGACTGAATGGTTGGAGTGGAGGCACTAGCCTGGCTGGCGCTGGCAAAAGTACTAGTCTGGTAGGCGGTACCTGTACCAGTGCCATCGTATTCGAAAACAGCAAAATGGTATGTAATATTTGGTAAAAGGTTTGAGATATCTACAAATGAACTCACTCCATCATAAACAACAAACTGACCACTACCCAAATTATCGCCACTACCCATAACTCCGGATGGAGTATAATCAGTTCCATTTGCCGGGAGGGCTGTTACTGCCGCCCCTGCCCTTGCCACAACAATTCGTCTGGCACCATTTCCAGAAGTCCATAATATTCTCATTGAATTCCCTTCAACCTGAGAAAACTATCGAAGCAGCAGGGCTGCTGCGGTGGTAATACTTGCGGTAACTCCAGGTACCCTATACATCGGTCCTACAGATCCGTTATACTCATAAGCGGCTATATGATAGGTTGTGGCAGGCAGGAGATTGGTAACGGTAATATTGTTTGCAGTAGATCTATAGATGACAAAGTTGCCAGTCCCTATTTCAGTTCCACTACCGAAAATGCTGTTGCCATTATAAAAACTCAGATTTGGAGGATCACTATCTACTGCCGCTCCCTGATGCATAAGCAACAATCGGCCAGTTCCACTTCCATTTGTCCAATTTATTCTTACGGTACTTCCACTCACATTCGTAAAATTGATGGCGCTTGTTGGAGTTACCGGTGCAGAAAGTGTTGCCTGGTTACCTGAACCAAAGGAAGCTGTAAGATAACTGGTAGTGGCTCCGGTTCCATTATATTCGTAAACCCTAAAATGATACGTTGTTGATGGTTGCAAAGCAGAAATGTCAAAAAATCGTTGAAGTACCATCATACAAAACATACTGATTACTTCCCAAATCATCTCCGAGACCAAATTGGGTATTATGAGTATAGTCTATTCCATCAACTGGTGTAGCGGTAACTGCAGCACCTGCCCGTACAACGACTATTCTTCTTTGTCCATTTCCATTGGTCCAATTCACCCTGTAGCCATTTCCTTCAATACTAGTAAAACTCAATCCGGAAGCAGCTATTGTTGGAGTTGCTGGAGTGGGGATTGATCCCGTAGTGCCTGGTACCAGATACATTGGAGTACCTACACCATTAAACTCATAAACAGCAAAATGATACGTAGTATTAATGGCTAGTCCGGTTATTGATACAGTTGCTGAAGCAGTATTTCCCAATACATAGTTTCCAGTTCCTATCTGAGTGCCTGAACCAAAATTAGAATTGGCTGCATAAAAAGTTAGATTTACAGGATCAGCATTCACCGCCGAACCAGCTCTCACTAATAAAAGTCTTCTCGACCCATTTCCATTTGTCCAATTTACAGTAACCCCTGAACCTGATAGGTTGGTAAAATTCAAGTTTGATACAGGAACAGTAGGTGATGATAATGTAGCCTGAGAGCCAGATCCGAAACCAGCCGTAAGGTAAGATGTTGAGGTACCAGTACCATCATATTCGTATACCCTAAAGTGATACGTTGTTGCGGGAGAAAGGCCAGTTAAGTCAATAAAACTACTTGTACCATCATACACCACAAATTGGCTGCTACCAAGGTCATCACCAGACCCGAATGCAGCATTTGCCGTATAATCAATTCCGTCTGTAGGAATTGCGGTAACTGCAGCACCAGCTCTGGCAACAACTATCCTTCTGGCACCATTACCAGAAGTCCATAACATTCGCATAGTGGCTCCTTCAATAGAACTGAAACTCACACCTGATGCTGCTACTGTTGGACGAGGGGCTGTAGTAAAATTCGCTGTACTACCAGGAATAAGGTAAACAGGACCACTTGATCCATTATAATCAAAAATTGAATAATGATAGGTAGTGGCAGGCTGTAACCCTGTAATGGTCACTGTACTGGCTGTATTGTTAAGAATGGAATAATTCCCAGTTCCAACCTGTGTACCGGACCCATAAACTGTATTCGCATTATAAATTGAAAGATCAGATGGGTTTGCATTTACAGCCGAACCTTGTTTTACTAATACCAGACGTCTTG
The DNA here is from genome assembly GCA_016721085.1 of Chitinophagaceae bacterium. Classification (GTDB taxonomy): domain Bacteria; phylum Bacteroidota; class Bacteroidia; order Chitinophagales; family Chitinophagaceae; genus Endoryza. The sequence continues at coordinate 68,232 of JADKJI010000028.1, forward strand.
CACCATTTCCATTTGTCCAGTTCAGGGTCATTGTACTTCCACTTATGGTGGGTGCTGTTATGGCACTCGAAGCAATTGTGGGAGGGGATAAGGTTGATTGGCTTGAAGCAGCAAAACTTGCGGTTAGATATTGTGTTGTGGAAGCTGTTCCATTATATTCGTAAATGGCAATATGATAGGTAGTAGATGGTTGCAGTCCGCTCACATCAACAAAAGAGCTTGTGTTATCATAAACCACAAACTGACCAGCAGACAATGCATCACCAGAACCAAATATTGGACTTGGATTATAATCCACTCCATTTAAAGGCAAAGCTGTTACAGCTCCTCCCTGCCTCATTACAACAACTCTACGTGCTCCGTTACCACTTGTCCAAAGTATCCTGAAACTACCCCCATCCAAACTGCTATAGGTGAATTACTTGCGGGTGTTGTTGGTGGAAGGTTGCGCAATGGCGCTTAAAGAACAAAATAATGCCAGGATAAAACTCAGGTAGAAAATACGCATACGTCAGATTTAATGATGAATAGCCAATTCTAATCAGTGGAGGACTGGTCTTTATGAAGGAGGATGGATAGGTATGAACCTGCAGTAGTTACAGGTTCCAGAATAAGAATATAAATTTTGAAATTTAATAGAAGAGAGAAAGAATATTCTACCAATGGCAGCTTTTCAACCAATGGTAAAGAAACCTGCTACCCTATACGAAGATTATAGTTGTATGGCTAACTTTACGTGATAAGTAGAATCAGTTTGATTTATATCAAGAGAATGCCGTCCCTCATATAACATTTCAAGACGCTTGCGTACATTTTCAAGCCCTACCCCACCTTTATTATATTCCTTATTATTAATGCTGTTTTCGCTAGTGTAGTATAACCAGCCATCTGCTAAATATATCTCGATATTAAGGAATGATCCGGCTTTTGCTTCTTCCATTCCATGTTTGAAGGCATTCTCTATAAATTGAATGAGCAATAGAGGAGATATCTCATACCCCTCACTATTTACATCAATTTTCAACTGAATGGTTTCTTCTTTATCGTACCGAAGTTTCTCCAAATCAATATAACTGCTAATGAATTTCAGTTCCTTTGTGAGTGGTACTTTTTCGCTTTTGCAATCGTAGATCACATATTCCATTATATCGCTCAGCTTTAGAATAGCATCTGGAGCTTTCACAGGAGATATCATGGAGAGTCCGTAAAGATTATTAAGCGTATTGAAATAGAAATGAGGATTTAACTGCGATTTTAATAATTGCAATTCCATTTCTGTGAGCTTCTTCTGAAATTCCAGTGTCAATTGTTGCTCTTTGTCTTTTTCAATCTCTTTCTGTTGCTGCAATAATTTATTGGTTTGTTCTTTTACCCTAGACTCCAGTTTTATGGTCAGTTCTTCCTGTAATTTCCTGTTTTCCTCCAACTGACTGATAAGTTGATCTTGAGTACTTATCTTTTCCTTTTCAATCAGACTGGTTTTGTAACTCAAACCTAAAGTGAAGCAGATCAGTTCTAATGCCATTCCTGTTTGCATGTAGATCATCGGATCAAATCTTGCAATATAAGGACCAGTCAAAATCCATGATAAAAGCATTGCAATCATTGAACCCATTATCAGGAAACTAGATCCTACCGCAATAAAAAGGGAGATGGCTTTTCTGGACCTGAATAATAAGGAAATCCCTGTGATTGCGACCAACACCAAATAGACTCTTACAACTGTAAACAGTGGTGATTTATATTCGAGCAAATTAGTTGCACAAAACATGAGATCAACTAGTATAGCACCCATCAATAATTTTTCAGTGACCAATATCAATTTATGAAACCAGGGAGCAATCTCTTTGAAATCGATAAAATATCGTACAAATCTGAAATAGGCGAAAAAAAGAAGATAGCTGAATGGGTTGTTTCCCAGTTTATGAATTAACGGGAAATGAGAGTATAGAATATCTATATATTGATACTCTTCCAGCTTAAACAGGAAATAATTGAAAACGCTAAAAGCGTAGAAAGCATATAGAAGAAATTCCTTTCGTTTGTTATTGAAATAATATTGTGCTAACGTATGAATGATTATGAAGAATACAATACTCAGAAATAATACGTCTGCAAAAAGATAATACCTATGGTCAAAAACTAATTTCTGAACAACCGATTTGTATTCATCTGGTCTAATTACAACTGGATACCCTGTTCCATAGTTGTAATATGCATTGGGAATCTTTCCAAATACTTCAACTGTGGAAGCAGGTGATACTTCAATAAAAAAACTAGATCGCTCAATCTTTGTTTCGGTACTAAAAAAAACATCATTGTTCTTTATAATGGTTAGCCCGTCACCATTTCTATAGTAAATGGAAAGAAATGAGTTTCTATTGAAAATAAGCTGAACCCTTTCTTTATAGTCATTCGGGTTATGAAAGACCCATTTGCACCAAGCAGTAAATTTAGAATGCCCATATCTACTCTTAAACGATGCTCTTAATGCGGTATCAGGCGTGAATTTTGATTCACCAATTCTTCCAAAGAAATTTTATTCTCCTGATTCACGAAATAGGCCGAGAAATAATTCATATCATAGACAGAATCAAGCTGTTTCCCTTTCCATAAATGAATGGTATCCTGCGCCAACAAGGTCTGCCCCCCAAACATCCCGTAAATGAGGATAAGAAAACTAACAATCAAAAGCCTGTTGCCATGTAGCATTATCTGATGAGTTTATACCGGGCGATCTTCTCCATAAAGGCATCCTTGGTGTAACGGCTAACCGGCAATGTCATCTTATTCACCTGAACGGTATTCCCTTCAATAGACTTTATATGCCTCAACGCGACAATATAACTTCTGTGAATCCGAAAAAAAAGTTCATTTGGCAAATTATCTTCCAGGTTTTGCATTGTTTGATAAATCACCCAATTACCTTCAGTTGTATAGATTCTTACATATTCTTTGAGTGCTTCAATATATAGTATGTCCTGTAGCCGTACCCGAACCAACTTGCCATCCGCCTTTACGAACATATCCTTTTCATCTTCTAAAGAAGCGCTTTGGAACTTTTCACCTTTCTCAGCAATAATCAATGTATAGGCTTTATTGACCGCTTGTAAAAAGCGTTCAAATGAAAAGGGCTTTAATAAATAATCTACAGCATTGAGATCAAATCCATCAAGGGCAAATTCCCGGTATGCTGTAGTAAAGATCACATATGGATGTTGTGGCATAGACCTGATCAATTCAAATCCCGATATTTTCGGCATCTTGATATCAAGGAACATCAATACTGGCTTTATAACATTAATTTCTCTTAAAGCATCTGCTGCATTTGAATAAGAAGCTTCCAGCATCAGTCTCTCATCCCGTATTATATATTGTTTTAAAATATCACGGGCAATGGGTTCGTCGTCGACTATGATGCAGGTTAGGGTGGTCATGCTTGTTAAAGTTAGTAAATTCTGCGGGAGGCGGAAGGCTAAATGCTGGATGCTTGATGCCTAAAGCTTAAGGCCTAGGGCTTAAAGCTTAAACTTGTCTTTGGCCCGCGAATAAGGCACTTCGAAAAATGCATTATACGAAGAACCTAATTACCGGGCCAAAGACACAATCAAGCCTTAGGCCCCAGGCCTTAAGCTTTAGGCATCAAGCATCTAGCATTCTGCATCCAGCATTTAGCATCCCACATTAAGCCTCCTCAAAAAAACTCACACAAATTCGCAAAAAATCCTAAACTAAAACCACTCATCCTCCAGGCAGGTGCTTCTGAACTGGATCCTCCACCAGTGTATGAATATGACTTTTCATTCGGCCCAACAAGAATACTCAGGTTCTCACTCGCTTTAATACTGGCATGAACAGGTACAGATAGATATGTGTAACTATATTTATCTGTTGTACTTGGTCCTGGTTCACTACTTGTATTAGAATAAGAAAGTTTTTCGGATGCCGTATTATGCTTTACAAGTAATGAAGGCTCAACTGCTACCTTTTTGCTAAATCCCAAAACTAGCCCAACTCCAACATGGTAGCCGATTCCGGGAACTGACTTATGGTTAAGATTACCATAATCCTCTGAGCTTCTTTTCATGGACAGATTCGGTCCAGCCAGAATATTGGTGCTTATAGATTGAAGACCTAATGGAAGTTTTTTCCCGACCTTAGGCATAACTGGTAGTGTAGTAGTGTTCGGGATTGATTTCTCTTCTACTTCATCGGCAGACTTCGAAATTCCAGACAGGTCCTCAGTGGACACTTCATTTGCCGATTCTGCTATGGCAGGACGCAATTTCGATTCATTAAAAACATAATCCTTAGGCTTTTGAATTCGGCAAGCGGCTACCGATCCATCGCCGATTGTACAACAACTTTGAATTAGCAAAGCAACAACCATCACTCCAATGAGTGATTTGAAATTTGGGAACTTCGAAATGTTCTTTTTTTGATTTACATTTTTCATTTTTAGACAGGTTTTAGTTACCTGCATAGCAGATAAGGTTAAGAATGAATAAAGGCAAGCGATCATTGGCATCTCAATCAAAAAGGCAATGATTGAAACATTGTGTTACTGCAATGTTTGTTTTTGATAGCAGGAGAAAAAGAAAATTCAACGAATGGGGGGAAAGTTTAAACGAACGGTACAAGAATGTTTAATAGGTTCCATATGTTCCATTAGTTCCAGAGGTTTCTAGGTGTGATTTCAAAACTAATTGCAATTAATTAGTTTTGGTGTTATACCTAGAACCCTATGGAACTAATGGAACCTATGGAACTTATGGAACCTCTTGAACTTAGTAAGAATTTTGAACCTTACTTCACAGTTTCTCTCAACCTCTCCAAAACATAATACGTAATTGGACAGAATGTAGAATTCTTTAGTGTGAGTACTGGTCGCTTGAGAATTACATCTTCATCTGTGTAAGGAAAACGCTGGCAGTCGGATGGGCGTTGGTCGTAGATACTGCAGAAATTATCTTCTCCGAGAAAGGGACAGGGTTTGCTGTTGACTACATAGTCGCCTTCTTTGTCGAGATCGAGATAAGTTTCAATGAAATCACCTTCTTTCATACGGAGGTGTTTACTGATACGCTTTATATCGGGTGTTTTGAATCGCGGAGAGAAATTCTTACAGCAAGCAGCACACTGTAAACAATCTACCTTCTTAAACGCCTCTTCATGCAGGTCAGGTAATTGTTTATATACTTTATTCTTATCGGCCCGGGCCAGAAAATTCTTGTAAAGTTTCTGGTGCTCTGCCGATTTCTTTTCCCAATTTATAAGTATGTCTTGTGCCATTCATCAAATATTAACAATCGAAGATACAAGCATTGGACGAGAGACCGTAGTTTTGTCTTACCAAATACCTATATGCAAGAACTCAAAGAACAATGGCTGATGCTTATCGGCACTCCTCTTTACATCATAATTGTATTGGTGGAACTGCTGCTAAGCAACTATCGCCATAAAAAATTATATAGCTGGAAAGATACAGCCACCAATGTGTATCTGATGCTGGCCAACAGCCTGATCGACCTCTTATTCAGGAGTTTTTATATAGGTGTTTATATTATAATCTATCATCACCAGGTATTTGCTTTTGCAAATCCTGTTGCCTACTGGTTTATGATTTTCCTATTAGAAGACTTCCTTTATTACTGGCTTCATCGTTTCGACCACGAAATCCGTTTGTTCTGGGCAGTGCATGTCACCCATCATTCTTCCGAACACCTCAATTTCACCGTTGGATTCCGGTCTTCTGTATTCCAACCACTTTACAGATTCCTATATTTTTTGCCACTGGCCTGGCTGGGCTTCAAACCGCTAGATATCGTTTTTGTGTATTCCGCAACCCAGATTTGGGGCATATTCGTTCATACCCAACTCATCAATAAAATGGGCTGGCTTGAGCATATATTGGTAACACCAAGTCACCACAGAGTTCACCATGCTTCCAACCCTAAATATCTGGATAAGAACATGGGGATGTTCCTAATAATTTGGGACAAACTATTCGGCACTTTTCAGCCCGAATTACCAACCGAAGAATACCAACCCATCCAATACGGTCTTACCAAACCTCTCGAAAACACGGCTCCCCTTTCTATAGTCTTTCATGAATGGGATGCTATCCGCCAGGATCTCTCCCGTTCCGACATCGGCTGGAAGGAAAAAACCGGCTACCTCTTTGGCCCTCCGGGCTGGAGCCATGATGGGAGCAGGAGGACTTCGGAGGAGCTGCGGGAGGAGGAGGGCTTTCCAGACTAGCAGTTGGATGAGAATTTGAAAATTTGAAAATATGGAAATGTGGGAATGGAAAATTTGAAAATCTTTAGGTCAAAGACATTAACAAATTTCTGCTTCCCTGCGTCCTTGCGTCTCTGCGGTTATTGTATTGGCTGTTCATTTTCAAATTTTCAAATTCCCAAATTCAAATTCCTCATTCTTTTTCCCCAAAATTTGCACCCCTTCAACAAATGGATGTTAGTCTGCCCAGTATGAAGTAAATTTGCGGACTTTTTAGGGTCTTTTTAGGAGGCTACCTCTGGGAAGATCCTGCAGTTTAAAAATTAACTCCATGAATGTATTTGAACTACAGTCGAATGAATTCCAGGCGCGTCATATCGGAACAATGGGTGATGAACCTGCACTGCTGCAAACAATAGGAGTATCGAGCGTGGAAGAACTGGTTGCCAAGACCGTTCCTGCCGGTATCCGTAGCCAAAAGAAACTCGATTTGCCAGAAGCCATGAGCGAAGCTGCTTTACTGGAACATTTGAAAGAGATTTCATTAGAAAACAAAGTATTCCGCAATTATATTGGACAGGGCTATTTCGATACCCTCACCCCTTCTGTAATTCTTAGAAATATCTTCGAAAACCCAGGATGGTATACTCAATATACTCCCTATCAGGCCGAAATTTCACAGGGCCGTTTGGAAAGTCTGTTGAACTTCCAAACCATGGTAAGCGATCTAACTGGTCTGCCAATTGCAAATGCCTCTTTGCTTGATGAAGCAACTGCCGCTGCTGAAGCGATGAATATGTTCTTTCATCATGTAAACCGTACTGATGTAACAACAGCACCAAAATTCTTCGTTGATAAGGATGTATACCCTCAAACTATCGATGTGGTGATTACCCGCGCAGAGCCTCTGGGTATTGAAGTAGTGGTAGGTGATTATAAAACGGCAACTATCAATAACTTATATTTCGGTGCTCTCGTTCAGTATCCAAATAATATCGGTTCTGTTGAAGATTACCGTTCATTTATAGAAAAAGTTCATAGCATTGGGGCGTATGTTGCCATGGCAACTGACCTACTCGCACTTACATTACTGACTCCTCCAGGCGAATTAGGTGCAGATGTAGCGTTGGGCTCAGCACAACGTTTTGGAGTACCTCTTGGATTCGGTGGTCCACACGCTGCTTTCTTTAGCTGTAAGGATGATTTCAAACGCGCCATTCCCGGACGTATCATCGGTATCAGTATCGATGCCAAAGGCAACCGTGCCCTCCGCATGGCTTTGCAAACAAGGGAACAACATATCAAACGCGAAAAAGCAACTTCTAATATCTGTACCGCACAAGCGCTTTTAGCGAATATGGCAGCGATGTATGCAGTGTATCATGGTCCTGCAGGACTAGTACATATCTCCAAGCGTGTTGCGTTGCTGGCACAAACAGTTGGCGAAGCACTCGAAGCCCGTGGCTTTGAACTGGCTGCTCATCATTTCTTTGATACGCTGGCTGTAAAAGTAGAAGATAATGCCCCAATAAAAGAGAAAGCTCTTCGTCAGCAAATCAATCTTCGTTACATAGGGAAAAATCTGGTTATCATCTCACTAGATGAAACAGTAAACACAACCGACTTGTATGATCTTATCAACTGTTTTGAGAATGATACTGATCCAGTAAGTTTCGCTATTTCAGAAGATGCTTCCCTCGATCATATCCCAACAGCATTGACTCGTACTTCTTCTTTCTTAACACATACCGTATTCAATAGTCATCATAGCGAAAGCCAGATGATGCGTTATATAAAGAAACTGGAGAATCGCGACTTGTCGTTGAATACATCAATGATTTCTCTCGGTAGCTGTACCATGAAACTGAATGCAGCCACTGAAATGATACCATTAAGCTGGGCACATTGGAGCAAGATGCACCCATTCGCTCCAGCGGACCAGGCAAAAGGCTATCAAATAATGGCCGACACCCTTAGCAAATACCTTTGCGAAATAACAGGATTCGATGCCTGCAGTTTACAACCAAACAGCGGCGCTCAGGGCGAATATGCAGGACTGTTAGCCATCCGGAATTACCATCTTGCCAACGGTCATCATAACCGTAACGTGATTTTGATTCCTGTTTCGGCACATGGAACTAATCCAGCAAGTGCGGTGATGGCAGGAATGAAAGTGATTGTGGTGAAAGCCTTGGAGAACGGATATATCGATGTAGAAGACTTCAAAGCGAAGGCAGAAGCCAATAGCGCTAACCTTGCGGGTGTAATGATCACCTACCCTAGCACTTATGGAATCTTCGAAGAATCAGTAAAAGAGATATGTGCTATCGTGCACCTGCATGGTGGACAAGTATATATGGACGGTGCGAATATGAATGCGCAAGTTGGATTGACATCTCCGGGTCTTATTGGCGCGGATGTTTGTCATCTTAACCTCCATAAAACTTTTGCAATACCTCACGGTGGTGGTGGACCTGGCATGGGGCCGATTTGTGTGAAGGCACATTTGGCGAAACATTTAGCAGGTCACGTAGAGACCGGAAGTCCGGAAGACCGAAAGTCCGGAAGCAATACAGCAGCCTTTGGAGCGGTAAGTGCTGCACCGATTGGAAGTGCTTCTATTTTGTTGATCAGCTACGCATATATTCGTTTATTGGGTGCTGATGGTGTGAGGATGGCAACAGAATATGCGATATTGAATGCCAACTATATGAAAGCGAGATTAGAGAAGGATTATGACATTCTGTATACAGGCCATAATGGTACATGTGCACATGAGTTCATTGTAGATTTACGTCCTTTCAAAACCAGTGCACATATAGAAGCGGAAGATGTGGCGAAGAGATTGATGGACTATGGCTTCCACGCTCCTACTATGAGTTTCCCGGTACCTGGCACTATCATGATTGAACCTACTGAAAGTGAGGATAAGGGTGAACTGGACAGGTTCTGTGATGCATTGCTTGCTATCCGTGAAGAAATTCGTGCTATTGAATCAGGTTCATCCGATCAAAAGGATAATGCGTTGAAGAATGCTCCACATACGCAATCAACCATCTGTGCAACCGCATGGCCGCATAGTTATACTCGTGAGCAAGCTGCTTTCCCGCTGGGATATGTAGCACAGAACAAGTTCTGGCCAACGGTATCGAGGATCAACAATACACATGGGGATAGGAATCTGGTGTGTACTTGTGAGCCGACGGAGGCGTATGCGTGAGGAATTTGGGAATTTGATGATTTGAAAATGTATGCCCCCGCAGCAGTTAGTGGGGAATAGCCAATACAGTAACCGCGGAGGCGCGGAGACGCAGGGAGAAAACCGCGTCTCTGCGACTCTGCGGTTATTTTTTTATAATTTAGGGATATTAGAGAATAATAGAAAATCAAATGAATGGCTTTTATATAAAATGAACTATCAAGTTTATGTCATAGAACTATCAAAAAAAGTATTTACTGAAAACGCGAAATTCAGAAATGCGAATCCTCAGTTCAATGGTGTACTGGAATGCTTATATGTTGGTATGACCAGTAAAACACCTGCAGAAAGATTCAAGCAACACAAGACCGGATATATAAACAAAAAAGGGCATGATCTTTCAGCCTATATTGCAAAGAAATACGGAACCTATCTACGTCCTAGCTTTACGATCATTTTAATTTAAAGCCAATGACCAGAGTGCAGGCACTTGCAATGGAGAAAAAATTGGCTCTTGATTTAAGAAGACAAGGGTATGCAGTTTGGTTCAACTAACAGCTATAGCACATTATAGAAAAAAATAAAATGATAAAATACTACATACTTATAATTGCAACTTGTACTCTTGTATTAGGGCAAACAGCAGCCGGACAAAGTAGCATACCAACAACAATTAAACAGCAAATAGAACAAGTTGAAAACAATCTTGCTGGAAGAATAATCATCAATGGAAAACCATATAATATTCTTGACAGGATGGCCTTTTACAAAGTAAAAGGGCTGAGTATAGCAGTAGTTGAAAACTATAAAATAGTTTGGGCAAAGGGGTATGGCTGGGCCGATGAGAATGAAAAACGACCCATAACAACTACCACCCTATTTAAACCAGGCTCTATCAGCAAATCATTGAATGCAGTAGGCGTTTTAAAATTGGCAGATACCAAAAAGCTGGATATTTATAGCGATATAAACAATTACTTAAAGAGCTGGAAATTCCCATATGATAGTTTGTCAAAAGGGAAAAAAATAACAACTGCCAATTTACTTAGTCATACCGGAGGACTATCTGTTTATGGTGGATTTCCAGGCTATGAAAGAAAAAGCAAGATTCCCACTCTACCTCAAGTACTGGATGGAGCGCCACCAGCCAATACCCCGCCAGTACGCTCTCTTTTTGAACCGGGATTACAATTCCAATACTCAGGTGGGGGAACCATCATATCACAACTCCTTATAACAGATATAACCCATCAGTTGTATGAAAAATATATGAGCAGCTCGGTATTGAAACCTCTGGGAATGCTTAATAGTTTTTATTCAACCAATCCACCAACAACAGAATTACTTAGTAAAATTGCCAAAGGATATACTATAGATGGCGAAGAAACTCAAGCCACTTATCGCGTTTACCCTGAACAAGCCCCTTTGGGATTATGGACAAATCCTACAGAACTTGGCAAGTTTATGATTGAAGCACAAAAAGCCTTTAATGGAAAAGCAACCAAGGTCATAAACCCAAAAATGGCTCAGTTGCTTCTTACTCCATATATTGATAATTCAGCTACTATGGGCGCTTTTATTGGAGAAAGAAATGGTGGAGAGAAATACTTTTTCCATGATGCAGGTAATGAAGGCTACAGGGGTTTATATTATGGAAGTGTTAAAGGAGGTAATGGTATTGTGGCATTTGTAAACTCGGATGATGGGAATATACTGATCGAATTATTAACCAGCGTTGCTACAGTCTACAATTGGAAAGGATTTGACAAACCGCTTTCCGTTAACACTATAAATGTACCAGAATCCATAACAAATAAATATCCTGGGGTATACTTGTATGAAGGAAAGCTTGCTGAAGTAATAAAGGATAGGGATGGCTTAACTTATTGGGCAGACAACCAAATAAGTAAGATGTATTTTACTTCAGAAAAGGAATTCATAAATATAGAATTCCCAACAGTAAAATCATTTATTGTGGACACAAAAGGAGAAATGTAAAGGTTACAAGGAACATTAAATGGCAATGAATTACCAGCGGCATCAAAAGTTGTGGTTGTTGATACCTTAAAAACAAATGAAGGACAACTTACTGCCTTCGGCTGGCATTTATTAGAATCTAAAAGATATAATGAAGCTATTCAATATCTTAACAGAGGTAGAGAACTTGAACCAACAGTTAACAGCATTATCTCAAGTACTGCGCATTGCTATTTATTCAAAAATGAATATGCCAAAGCCATAACACTTTATAAAGAATTTATTTCAAGAAATCCCAATGACCCTGCTTCCCAAAAAAATAGTTTAAAGGAGGAATTAAGCTATTTTAGAAAAAAGGGATTTGATAAAGAAGTTATGGAGAAGGTAATTGCTGAATTAAATCTTTAACATTAAAATTAGGAATTCAATTGGCTACAAGTAAGCTGAAATTTCAAGTGATAAATTTTTAAGTACCCGTTTAATTAAACGTGTCACAGATCGAATAAAATCTCAACCTGTATCCAAAATGCGAGAGCTGGAAATTACTGATGCGCTTTGCAATCCTTTAAACGCTCTAAATAATTTATCCTTATATTAGTAAGGGATTGATTCCCAATCGGTACCAGGCTGGAAGTAAAAGGCCTTGCTATAAAAGGACAAATGATTGAAATAGATATGGAAGCCCATAAATCAGAATAATATCGATACATAAATCCGGGCTGTCCAAACATACCATTCATAAATAAGATAAACCTTAGCTATGAAATATATTGTCGTAAGCCTATTAATTGTTGTTTGTAGTACATCGTACGGACAACAGTCATTAATAACCAGACTGGATGGAAGTAAAATCTCCTCATCGGAAATCGACAAAACTGTCATGCGATTAATGACCGCTACTAATGTACAAGGAGCCAGCATCGCTATTCTTAATAAAAACAAGACAACCTATATCAAATCTTTCGGATATAGAAATAAACCAAAGAATGCGATACTGGACACAGCCTCTATCGTTTACGGAGCCTCTTTTAGCAAGGCCGTATTCGGCTATCTTGTGATGAAACTAGTTCAAGCTAAAGTCATTGATTTGGATAAACCCTTGTACACTTATCTTCCTAAACCAATTCCAGACTATGAATACTTTTCCGATTTAAAAGGAGATGACCGATGGAAACTTATTACGGCAAAAATGTGCTTAAGTCATACTACAGGATTGCCGAATCTAAGATGGTTTCATCCTACAACAGGTGAACAAGACACCCTTGGAATTATGAAAATCTACTTTACCCCAGGAAGCAAATACGCCTACTCAGGTGAAGGATTCAAATTACTTCAATTGGTTATTGAAGAATTAACAAAAAAGAATACAGAAGAACTGGCCCAGGAACATGTATTTAAACCGTTTGGAATGACAAGAACCGGTTATACATGGCACGAATCATTTGGAGATGATAATGTAGCGGTGGGGCATATGGCTGATGGGCAGATAGATCAAAAAAGAAAACGCACAGAAGCTGTAGCAGGCGGATCTATGGTGACAACGATTGCTGATTACTCTAAATTCATAGAGAATGTGATGCAGAAAAAGGGATTGTCCCAAAATAGCTATAAAGAAATGCTTTATCCACATATCAGGATACATTCAAAAACTCAATTCCCTCCAATCACCAACGAAACCACAACCGAAAATGATGCCATACAATTATCCTATGGTCTGGGTTGGGGAGTATTTAACTGCAACTACGGAAAAGCATTTTTCAAAGAAGGCAACGGAGGTGCCTGGAGAAATTACAACATCAACTTCCCGGAAAAAGGAATATCTATAATCTTACTCGTAAACAGCGAGAATGGAGAAAAGATGTTTAAGGAGTTGGTGGAAACAGCAATAGGCAAGTCTAGTATTCCGTGGAAATGGGAGGGGTACAGTGAGGAAAATTAAAAAGTCAAAAATCAAAAGTCAAAAAACCTAAAGAGTAAAGTTATTAATGAAAGGAATTGACATATACCCCTACCTTTCGATAGCTTATGGACTAGGATCTATACTTTATTGTCTATTGACTGATACAAAGTATGAAAAACTTAAAAAAACGGGTCTAAAAGCAGAAGGGATAATTTTTGATCTGGATTATGATACCAATCCCATTACATCATTTAATGACAGCAATATTAAAGACGAAGTAACAGTGAGATTTGTAACAAAGGATAAAGAGTGGATAACAGGAAAAATAAAACAACCCTTTGCATTATACATTACCAACCAGTATAAACCAGGAGAAAAAGTCATAGTTTATTATAATCCCAATAACCCATCTGATTTTTTTTGGACAGCAAACAATCTGAATTCTTTGGAAGATTGTTTGTCTTAATAACAGGAATTTTAACTTTAACTTTAGGACTTTACTTTTATCTTGCTACTCCATAATATATATCTCCAGCAGCTGAACTGATCTTTACACTTAACCAAAGAAATAAATCATGAGAAAAGTGCTTATCACTATTCTATCCTGCTGCCTGTACTCTATCGCTTTTTCACAAAACAAAAAACAAGAATTCATATCATCAGATATAGATAATTTCTGGAAAGCCTATGACAAAATAATATCCACAACAGATAGTGCCAGTCAATATAAGTTCCTTCAAGAGTTGTATCTAAACAAAGCATCTCTTGGTTTAAAAGGAATTATAGAAGTAAGGAATTATTCTGAAAAAGAATTTATTGATTGGATAACAAAATACCCGAAATTCTGGGCTTCAATAAAGCCAAATACTTTAAAAGTTAAGAGCCTTTATCCTTCCATTAACGCAGATATCCAAAAACTGAAGAAAGTATACCCTGAATTAAAGCATTCTCCCATCTACTTCACTATGGGAGCTTTTCGGTCTGGGGGCACAATTCAGGGACAAAAGGTGCTTATTGGAAGTGAATTGTCATTGGCCGACAAAAGCACATATGTAGAAGAGTTGCCAGCCTGGCGTCAACCCTTTTATAAAATCCAAAACCCACTTTCGGAAATCGCCCTATTGTGTACTCATGAATATGTCCATACGCAACAAAAAGATATTGTAGAAAACCTGCTATTGATGTGTCTGTACGAAGGAGTAGCGGAATTCATATCCTGCCATGCTACAGGTAAAAAATCGGCCGCCCCTGCTATCGAATTTGGAAAAGCTAACAGGGATAAAGTCGTGGAAAAATTCGTTTCGGACCTATTTCTAATGTCTAATGATTTCAATTGGGTATATGGTGAAAACAGAAATGAATTGAAGGTCAGGGATTTGGGCTACTATATAGGCTATGAAATTTGTGAACGCTATTATACTCTTGCAAAAGATAAATCCAAAGCCATAAAAGAGCTCATCGAACTGGATTTCACAAACGAAAAAGCAGTAGAACGTATAGTTGATACCACACATTTACTTCCAAAATCATTGGGGGAATTATATACTGATTACGAAAAACAACGTCCCACAGTAATAGGAATTATTCCATTCCAAAACGGTAGCCAGAATATTAAGCCGGGAATGACAAAAATAACTGTCCAATTCTCAGAACCTCTGGTAAGGTATAATACCGGGGTTGACTTCGGTCCTCTTGGACAGGATTATTTTCCTAAAATGAATCCAGAAAGATATTTCAGCGAAGATGGAAGATCGTGGACATTTGAAGCTGACCTTAAACCGAATAAACATTATCAGATTTTAATATCAAACAACTTCAGAAAGGAGAATGGAGTAAGATTAAAACCCTTCTTGATTGATTTTAAAACTGTTGAATAATCATATAACCTATCAGGATAGATAATAGCATAATCGACAATCGATAAAATCATCAACCACTGGGAATTAAGCTTATAAAACAGCTAAATAATGTTGAGTCAAAGTTAAAATAACTAAGAATCAATTGAAAAACCTGTAAATTGTACAAAGCTATTAGATAATTGCTAATTAATGTTCTGCATCTTACATCTAATAGGTACTATAAAAAACTCCACTCATAATCCAATGTCTCATTAATTAATCTGTTACTGAGACAGTTATTTTCAGCATCACTATTACTATTGTCATTAAGGCAAAGCCGACCTTATTACCTGCTATTTTATAAAGCCGGAATCATATTCGGTCTTTTTTTTGAATCAAAAATTAAATGGCATATGAAAATCTATATAAAAAACATGGCATGTGAAAGCTGCAAAATTGTAGTTGAAAAAGCCTTAAATGAAATGGACATATTCCCATTAAAAGTAGAACTAGGAGAAATTGAAACCAGAGAGAACATCTCTGATGAAGAAAAATTGAAATTAAACAATGAGATCAAAAAAGCCGGACTGGAATTATTGGAGAAAAAGCAAGGTATTTTGATTGAAAAAATAAGGCAGGTGATGGTGGATTATGTATACAAATCAGATGAAAAGCCAAATATTAAGTTCTCTGTTTTATTGGGTGAGGAATTGAATCACAGCTATACCTATTTAGCCAACTTCTTCTCGGAAGTGGAAGCTACAACTATTGAACAATTCATTATCGCATTGAAAATTGAAAGGATAAAAGAACTTATACTTTTTGGGGAAGATACCTTTTCAGAGATAGCAGACAAACTACATTATAGTAGTGTTGCACACCTATCGGCACAATTCAAAAAAGTAACCGGATTAACACCTACGCATTTCAAAGCATTGAAAGACAAAAGAAGAATAACCATCCAGAATATTTGAGATATTCAACAGTCCTCAGGATTATTTCTTATATTAGAATCAGGCAAGTTGGAAAGTTATCACACATATTAGAAATAGAGTTATAAATACCATCAAGAAAAAGCCAATTTTTTCAGAAATAAAATCAATTTATTATTTTCTTGCCTGCATTTAAAATTGAATATGTATACAAGGACAATTCTGCTGATATTATTTTTTACAAGTGGCCAAATAGGATATTCTCAATCCAAATCTGCCAGGCTTCAAAAAATAATGCAGACCTATCACAGCTATAACATGTTCGATGGAGCCGTACTTGTAGCTGAAAATGGCAAAATCATATACAAAGAAGCATTTGGTCTGGCTAACCGCGAATGGAATATCCCTAATCAAACCGACACCAAATTCATGATCGGTTCTGTATCCAAGCCGTTAACGGCTGTCCTGGCACTTATTCAAGTCCAGAAGGGACTACTCAAGCTAGATAATACGACTATAAGGCAACTACTAAGCCACACTTCAGGAATACCGAATTATGATATCATAAAGGATTTTTTTCCAAGAATCAGTCGTCAGAATTACAACAGATCAGACTATTTGAAAGTATTTATGGACTCCGCTCTGGCTTTTGAACCTGGCAGCCATTATGCTTATAGCAGTTGGGGCTATTTCACATTGGGCTATTTGATGGAAAAGGTTACTATGAAGTCATATTCAGAGCTTATGGCTGAAGATATATTCCAAAAGCTTGGGATGAAGAACTCTGGCTCTTACTATCACACACAGATTGTATCTAAAAGAGCTACAGGGTACGATTATAGCTTTGGGGGATATACCTCATCGGATTTCAGAGATCAATCAAATACAATGGGCACTGGTGATATATACTCCACTGTAGAGGATCTTTTCAAATTCCATATGGCACTATCGAATCATACATTACTGAACAAAGACCTGACAGATCAAATGTTTACACCAGGCATAGAATTAGCACAATATGGCTTTGGCTGGTTTAATAAGCAATTTAAGTATAGCTCAGTAGACAGCATACCATCCAATTTCCATTTAGGTATGACGGAAGGCTTTATATCATTCATCAGACGAATTCCATCCACTAACAGTATGGTGGTGATTCTATGCAATAGCTCCCCAACCGACTTCTTTGGAATCACAGGCAACTTATTTAAGGTCCTTTATAATAAACCTGTAGCCCTGAAAGAACCTGCCCACAAAAGAATGGAGACCTATATTGAAAAACTGGGTGTAACAAAGTCTCTTGAAGAATACAAGAGAATGAAAGCAGATACATCCCACTACTATATTGATTGGATATCGATGAATTTTATTGCTCAACAATTATTAAGCATGAAAAGGATTGCGGAGGCAGAAATAATTGGGGAAAATAATTTAACAGAATTTCCGGACAAAGATTTAGTGTTGGTTACTATGGGTAATATTTATCTGGCACTAAATAAAAAAGAAAAAGCCATTCAATGTTATAAAAAGCCCTGGCAATAACCCCGATTTATGAGGAAGCAAAAAATCGGCTAAAAGAACTAGAAAGTAATAATTAGAAGAGAGCAGTTTACAATCATCAAACTATTCTGAATATTTATTAAATTAGCCCCTCATTGCTAAAACTGTTCTAACGATGGAAAATCACAGAATATTCAAAATGGCCTTTTCCGGAGTGTATCCTCATTATATAAATAAGGCCGAAAGAAAAGGTAAAACCAAAGAAGAGGTAGATACTATAATTTGTTGGCTTACCGGTTATACCCAAAAACAATTACAAGACCAGATTGACAAGAAAGTGGACTTTGAAACATTCTTTGAAAAAGCACCACAATTAAATACAAACGTTTCTAAAATTACAGGACTTATCTGTGGTTATCGTGTCGAAGAAATTGAAAATCCTCTTATGCAAAAAATAAGATATATGGATAAGCTGATTGATGAATTAGCGAAGGGCAAGAAAATGGAAAAGATATTAAGAAGTTAATCGCGTATTCAAAAACATCTGTCATACTCAAATCAGTACCCAATTTCAAAACTATACTCTTTTACTATTTTATGATCAGCAATATAAAGATCCAGAAAACCGAAATCCTATCTGATAATTGGTATATCCTGAAGAAAGTTACTTATGAATACTCCAAGCCAGATGGCACAACCCATATCCAGGTAAGAGAAGCATACGATAGGGGAAATGGTGCCACTATCCTACTCTATAACAAAGCTCAACAATCCGTTATTTTAACCAAACAATTCCGACTCCCGACATTCATAAACGGCAATACAGATGGAATACTGATTGAAGCCTGTGCTGGTTTATTGGATAAGGATAATCCAGAGGATTGTATCAGAAGAGAAACAGAAGAGGAAACAGGATACAAAGTTACTGATGTGAGAAAAATTCATGAAGCCTATATGTCGCCAGGCTCAGTAACAGAAATACTTTACTTTTTCATTGCCGAATATTCTAAAGAAATGAAAGTCAATGAAGGCGGTGGAGCGGAACACGAAGAAGAAAATATCGATGTATTAGAATTACCCTTTTCAGACGCGATGGATATGATAGAAAGTGGGGACATAAAAGACGCTAAAACAATTATGCTTCTTCAATACCTCAAAATGAAGAATATCCTGTCATAAAAAATAAAGTTCACAGAAATCAGCATAAATTCTTCTTCACTTTTTTCCAGAATGCAAAAAAGGACGGATAATCGCCTTTTACTGAACAAAGCCAGTCGCGTTCATCTTTGTAGCCGTCATAATTATTTAATGGATGTTCTTTAAAATAGATTTTTCCGGGTACCATCGATTTCAAATTAGAAAACTCACTAACCCATACCTGAATGTCTGGAATATTCTGTTTTGCCAATGCCATACAAAAATCCAGGCTTTTCGATGACACTGGATATTTTTCAAATATGGAAGGCTCTAATAATAATATCCTGTTAGCCTTTGTTTCTCTCCTCCATTCAGAATCCAGATTGTAAAAATTGTAAATCAAAGTAGGCAGCTCAGGATTGATTATGGGAATGTCTGTGTCAGGCAATGTGGTTTTTAATACTGGTGATTCAAGGGACAGAAGTGTTTCAGGAATACCGATCTTATCGATCTCATCATAACCAATATCCAAAAAACTGTTACGCTGATTGGAATAGAAGTATTTGTTGATATTCTCCTGGTTAGCAAAATACAGTTTGTTGCTATTCGCCCCTGATACCCATTGCCAGCTTAAGGCATTGCTGGCCCAATCGGCATCCAGTAAATGATAATACATCCATTGCGCCGGCATCTTCCAATGGCATCTTCCAATATTACAAGCAAGTGATGCGATATACATCCGAAGATGATTATGTAAATACCCGTCCTCATAAAAATCAACAATCCCATTATCAATCGTTTCAATACCTGTCTGATGGTTGCTGATGTTTAGAGGTATTCCTACTCTTTCAGCTCTTGGCTGCGGTTGCTTTAAGTCATCATCAATCAAATGCCCTTTGCTTACCCAACATTGTTGCCAGTAATCTCTCCAGGCTAATTCCTGAATAAATTTCTCAATTGAATGGGGGACATGTCCAGCAGATAAAACCGATTCAAGCACCTGCTTTGTACTGATAACGCCTCTTGATATATAGGGAGATAAATGAGTGATGGCACCATCACTGAAATTCCGGGTCTGGCCATATTTTATCGGGTCAATCTGTCTTACCCTTTCCAATATCTGATCGTAGCGAACAGGAAATCTCATCTTTTGGAGATTTTATTCCGGCTGATTGTCCTTTGCCGTGTACACTTGAATCGAATCATATCTTCCTGAGCTTTATGGGCATGCTTCACCCCTACTCCTGAAGAAACCCTTTTCCGCCATAAACGGAAACTGGATTCTTTAAGGTTTTTACGCATAATCCTTTCTACCTCACCCTGAGAAAGCCCGGAATTGACGCTTAAATGGCATCAAATGTAGTTCGGTCTTCCCAGGCCATTTCGATGATACGGTCGATTTCTGTATCGGTAAATTGTTGCACTTATTTAGATTTGTTTTGCATTATTCTACGCTACCAATTATTACCTTTAAACTTATTTCATTTAACAAGCCATTTAAAAATTTGTTTATTTATTGAGTCATGTATATTAGAAAGTTTTAAAAATAGGGCAACAATATTTTCAACCCCTAATTTCTGAAAATGCCAAAAAATGTACTAAAAAGGTATCTTATCTATTGCAGTGCTCTATTATTACTATATGCATTTTCATTTGTTCAGTACTCCAACTTTAGTTTATACTCTATTTCATATAATTTAATATGGATATGTATTGGAATTTTCGGGTATATCGAATACAAAAACCTTAAAGGCAGTCCATCTGCTATCAGGAAATCAATATTAAGTATTGCTTTGCCTTATACTGTTTATCGATACCCATTTTTTTATTCAGACTGTTCATTTGCAGTAGCCAAAAAAATTCAGTCCTTTTTCAAAACAAGAAAGACAATTCTATAGAAATTGTTGGAAGAAATAATGAATGTTACGCAGACCCTTATACCCTAATGAAAGTTTATCATATAACAGATAATTTAAAATGGGTTATCGAATTAGATAAACAAAAGTTGATACTCAGAATTTAGAAAGGTTCTTCGCTAGCAGCTATTCCATTTTATTAAAACCATAGTAATTATTAAGCACCAACTCCAAATCTAAAATGAATAACAATGAAAAATAGTAAGAGAAGTACCTTTACAGGAAATATGGAATGAGAATGGCTATGTAACAAACAATAAAATATCCTATCCAACATTACCTGAAATAAAGCAACTGCTTAAGTCGGACAAAATACAATTTGTCGTCGCTAATGTGGGAGATCGCTTGCAATGGATACCCAAATCCGATACTTATACATTCTGGAAAAACAAAGTTCAAATTAATTTGATTGAAAACCCTGAACATATCATTTTGGACTTGTTACCAAACGAATTTGGATATTTAGCTTCTCATTGGAAAACTGATGGTGGATTAGACATCATCTTGTTAGAGATGTATCATTGATAGACTTAGATATTATAATACCAAGACAATATTTGTATTAGACAGGATTAAAAGATTAAAGGATTAGCAGGATTATCTACTAGTTAGAACCATAAAAAGAATATTCATTTTTCTCTAACCTTTCGTAACGTACCCTTTAATTAGAATGCAGAGCCGTAGGCTCGGTTTAAATTGTAGCCCCGGATTTTAATCCGGGGTAAACGATTGAAGCTAAAAGGATATAATGAAATCCCAATTCAAATCCTGCCCATCCTTTAACCTTTCAATCCTGTTTCCAGAAAAATCCGTTCAATAATCATCGAGTATCAAATCCCAGTTAGATTTCCTTATTTTAGCTACTCACAACCCAACAAAGCATCCCATATGGCTGATAAAATAGCTGGACTAATAAGTAATTTCATTTCAGTGGCCGCCTTCATTTTTGTGATTGTGTTTTTACAAAGAAAAAGCATTACAAATCCCGATTTGAAATTATTTGGGCTGTCTTTGAAAACATTAAATTTTATATTATTTGTAGGTCTAGGGATTAGTCTCGCTTTATTAATTGTTGGTTTTATTTCCTAAAAAATAAGTTTCTTGCAGTAATGTTACAGCCCCAATTGCCCCCCAAACAAAAGAGAAAATCCTTTTCCTTTTTTGTGATAATAGGGATTGTTGGATTATTTGCAGTACTCATAGGCTTCGGTAAAACATTTATAATTCCATCAATAGATGGGAGTTTCGACGCCCCCTTTATCGTTCACCTTCATGGCGCTTTTGCATTTTCATGGATTTTATTATTCCTGGTACAAACAATCCTGATACATGTAAGGAATTATCGGCTACACCAAATTTTGGGAATCTTAGGAACTGGTATTGCTATAGGAATAGGAATTACAATCGTTTTTGTTGGGAAGTATGTAGTATCCCGCGACCTAAGCCAAGGTCTTGGCGAAATATCTTATTCCTCCTTGATTGGGAATATTACATCAGCCTTACTATTTCTTCTTTTTGTACTATTAGGCATTCTGAAACGAAATGATCCGGCATCCCATAAGCGATTCATGCTATTAGCCACTATCATTGTATTATGGCCTGCCTGGTTTAGATTCAGGCATTATTTTCCGGCAATTCCAAGACCTGACATATGGTTTGCAGTTGTCCTAGCCGACAGTCTGATTATTACACTTGGATCTGGGACAAAGTTAAAAATGGCAAAATTCATCCGGCACTTCTTTTCTGGGGGGGCTATTCGTGATTTTAGAGCAAAGCTTTGAAGTATTTGTCTATGATTCTGAAATTTGGAGGAGTTTTGCAAAAGGGATTTACACTATATTATAATTCTTATACTTCACTTTTTCATTATTGTCTTAAACAGGATTAAAGGATTTAAGGATTATCAGGATGATATTCAGTAATTTAAGTCTGCGCATTAAAATCCTGTATTTCCTTTAATCCTTAAATCCTGTCAAAGACAATTTTTCCCGTATATTAGTGCCGTAATGAACTTGTTTTCATAAATCTAATCCTTTTGGTACATGGAAATAGAAATGACATACCAAAATTCTCTACAAGCAAACAGGGAAGCAACGCTGGGTATTCAAATACTTGCAGGCCTTATTGATTCAGCGATAACCCTGGCAACTTCTTTTACCTTGATGTATTATTTCCCAGATTTAATTCTGACAATATTCCACTTCCAACTTGCACCCGAAATAGTAGCCTATATTTTATTCGCAATATATAGGATGATTGCTTTTTTATTATTTAATGGCACCGTTGGTATGAAAACCTGCAGGGTCCATTTGCTGAATGGCGATTTGGAACAATTGTCTTTTTCCGAGAAAATATGTGCAGGATTTTTCGTTTTGATAAATGGAGTAGACTATTATCATAAATAGTAAGAGAAAATAATAATCGAATACAAACGTCATGACCTGTGCCAAATTCTCCCAAAATATTCATATTCATACTTTCTTACTTACTTATCACTCATTCTCCCCTGGCCCAGAACTTGGCCCTTGCAAAAAGCTTGAATGATAGTGCAGTGGCACTAATGATGAAATTTGAAAAGGACGAAAAGGTTATAGAGCTTTTTGACAAAGCTATTGCCGCAGACTCAAACTATGCAAGAGCTTATGAAAACAAAGTTGGCATTCTGCTAAAAGAAAATAGATATTCTGAGGCACTGGTCCTATGCAGCAAATTGGTAACTATTAATCCTCAAAACAGCTCCTATTTTGTTTTATCAGGAGCATTATTCGAGAAAATGACAGATACTTCTTTGGCTCAAAAAATGTACACAATTGCCGACGAAATCCTTGTCCGTACGATTGATAATTCTAAAATAACAAGCTTAACAAAAGCTAGAGAAAATCTAGATAGGTATTGCATACTTATGCTTCTAAAGAATCCCCAAAAAGCACGAGAGCTCGCTAGTTCACTGCAAGAAAATTGGAAAGGTACCGAGTTGTCTCAAATCATTTTAGAAATTACATCACAAAACCGGGAGGAAATACTAAACGGTATTTTGCTGATTAAAAATTGAAAGTATACTAACAGTAACTACTTCAGTTTTACTTAACTAATCTCCAGAAATTTCTGATTCACAATATGGACTTCATTCCTACAATTCATTATTAGATTTATTAATATAATGAAAGCATAATCGCTTTAAGGGAATTAATGTAAATTAGGGTTGCCAAAAAACGCTATACTATGAGTGATATTAAAAAAGAAGATATCAAACAGGAAGTATTCGACCTGTATGATGACTATGCCCATAACAGAATTGACAGACGCAGTTTCGTTCAAAAACTGTCAACCTATGCAGTAGGTAGCCTTACTGTTGCCTCCCTAATGAGCTTTCTGATGCCTGATTAGGGGCTATACAAGTGAGCAAAGATGATCCCAACTTAAAATCGGAATATATCAACCACCCCTCACTAAAGGAGGCGGTACCATCAAGGGACTGCTTTCCATGGTATCGGCAAAGCTCCGCTGGGTGGTATAGTAGTAGTTCACGAAAACAGGGGATTGAATCCTCATATAGAAGATATTGCCCGCCGAGCCGCCTTGGCAGGTTTCATAACCCTTGCACCTGATGCTTTAAGCCCATTAGGAGGCTACCCAGGTAATGATGATGCGGGAAGGGAATTACAAAGCAAACGCGACAGGAAAGAGATGCAGGAGGATTTTATTGCCGCCTATACCTACCTGAAAGCGCATAAGGACTGTAATGGCAAAGTGGGTGTTGTAGGGTTCTGCTACGGAGGCGGGATAGCCAATATGATGGCAGTGAGAATTCCGGACCTGGCAGCATCCGTACCTTTTTATGGGGGACAGCCCACTGTGGAAGAGGTGCCACAGATAAAAGCTCCGCTCCTGCTTCATTATGCAGGTCTGGATACACGAATCAATGACGGTTGGCCAGCTTACGAAGCAGCCCTGAAAGAAAACAAAAAGAGTATACTGCGTATATATATCCCAATGTAAACCATGGTTTCAATAATGATACCACCCGTTATGATAGGGATGCCGCTACGCTTGCATGGTCACGCACCATTGAATTCTTTACAAATAAATTAAAATAAGCATTCAAGCATAATCCGAATATGCAAAGGAGAAGAAAGAATTACCCGCAAAACAACGGGCAGAAGTTTTACTAATTCTAAAAGGCAGGTTCGAGAAGAATATGAACCGACACAAAGGATTGGAATGGACTAAAATTCAATCTAAACTGGAATCCAATCCGGACAAATTATGGTCGCTCAATGAAATGGAAAATACAGGCGGAGAACCAGATGTAGTAGCCTTTGACAAAAAAAACGGAGAGTTTGTTTTTTTTGACTGTTCAGCAGAAAGCCCGTCGGGAAGAAGAAGTTTTTGCTATGATGCCGAAGCCTTGGCTGCAAGGAAAGAAAACAAACCAAAGAACAGTGCTAAAGCCATGGCCGCAGAAATGGGAATAGAAATACTAACAGAAGAAGAATACAGAGCACTTCAGACAACTGGTAAATTCGATTTAAAAACATCCAGCTGGGTGAAGACTCCTGATGCCATAAGAAAATTGGGTGGCGCCCTATTTTGTGATCGTCGCTACGATACCATATTTTTATACCATAATGGAGCAGATTCGTATTATGCAGCACGAGGTTTTCGTGGTTCACTAAGAGTTTGAAATTAAAATGGCATTATAGCAACTTTAAATTGAATAAAACCTCCATTGGCATTGGCTCAAATTAAGAAGGATGAAATTAAGTAGCTGGACAAAAGTTCTAATAGTCGTTTTCTGTTTCGGTGTAGCGATTATTGGTTTCATGATTAAATTACCCTCCTCATTCAGGCATTACGACAAAGAACTACATGCATTATTCTATTTTCTGGCAGCTGCTTTTCTAAACATTCTTTTCGCAAAAAGAAACGTATTAATCCATATTGCCATTTTTGCGTTCCTGTATTTATTCGGTATGGGCATAGAATTGTCACAAGAATATTCAAACAAAGTATTTCATAACAGAATACATGGCCGCTATGATGTGGAAGATGTTGCAGCCAACCTGAAAGGACTTATTATATTCTCACTCATCTGGCTGGTTTACGCCGTTATTTTCAGTATTTACAAAAAAGCAAGGCCAGATAAAGAAAACTAAGTCCCAACAGAGCGATTCAATCCAACATTTCAACTCAATTATTAATTTCTAATGGTTATACATTACCACTACCACAGCTTTTAGGTAAATAATGCCATTCATAGAATTAATTCTTGCAATTTATCCGAAATTTCATTTACTTTGTACTTCAAAGCACTTTTTAGACATAGATTACAATCTCTTTTATGTCACATCATGAACAGCCATAATACTAGAAAATCGCTTACACCACAAAATGGTGGTATCATAAAACGCATGCTCATTGGAGCTTGTATAGCCTTACTATTGATAAGTCTATTCCTATATGGCGTTAATAATCCTAAACCAGAATGGAGTAAATTATGGATACTAAAACCTTTATTAATTGTTCCTATTGCTGGAGCTTTAGGTGGTTTCTTCTATTATATGATGGAAAAATTTAGAAATAGAGGAAGATGGTGGAATATTATAGCTATCGGAGCAAGTATCATTGGTTATTTAATAATTCTTTGGATTGGTACGATTTTAGGATTAAATGGTACTTTATGGGATTAAACTCCACAATATCTATCTAAATAATATCTATAACTTTTCATTGGTTGGTTGATAAATATGTTACGTTTTAATCTCAAATACTTCACCTACGCTGTTATCTTATTTATTGCAGAAGTATTAATTGCATTATTCGTGAGAGATTCCATAATAAGACCATACGGGGGTGATTTCCTGGTAGTGATAATGCTTTATTTCGGAGTCAGGGCTTTTATAAAAACTAATCCCTGGAAGATTGGAATATGCGTACTTCTCTTTTCCTATTTGATCGAAACGCTTCAATACATCAATATCATTGATAAAATAGGTCTTTCCAATAATATATTGGCGAAAACTGTTTTAGGCTATGGATTTGAATGGAAGGATATACTAGCCTATACGCTTGGAATAGTAGTGATATTACTTTTAGACAAAGACCAATCCACAAGCAAAAATAATATCAAACCAACTATTAATGAACGTCAAGTTCATTAATCTGTTTCATGTATGCTGTTGGCAGCAGAAGTTTCTTTATCAAACCATCTATTCGTACGAACCGACTGAATTTGTATAATGGTACAACTGGCTTTAGCATGGAAAAAGAACTGAATTGCAATAAATCTTTCACTCTGCTAGGTACTACTAACTTTTGTGCTTCAAGTAATACTTTAAATCGTACCACTAAGATGCTTCTTATACTGAAGGAAAAGATCACTTGTATACTCACTTTTAATTAAATCTTCATTTAAATGAGCCTGCCTCACTGGAAGCCATTCTTCATAAGAAAGAGGTAGGGCCTTCAATCCCATCCTGTCTCCTACCCTATAGAATACATTATATACTTCACTTTTCTTCATCTGTCAAAATTCTTTCCAGCAACTCAAATGAAGCAATTGAATAATGAATTAGCATAAAAAGAACATCACGATAGGCCCAATCAGGTATAATGGAACCCCTGCTATTTTCAACCGCTGAATGAATATGCCGCATGGTATCAATAGCCTTAAGAGCTTCTGACTCTGAAGAATAAATTATTCTCCGGGCATAAGTTACAGTGGAGAATAAACGCCCTATCGGATCTGAAGGTAACTTTCCAGTAAAATATAGCCAGTCCACTGCCTTATTAAGAGCAAACTCTGCTGAAGCTCCAGCAAATATGAAAAGCACTGTATCGCTTTTCCCCCAGATTTCCCTTACTATTGAATTGTTAGAAACAAAAAATGACATATAAACACTTTACATTTATAAAGTTAGGCAATGTATATCAGGAAATCTCTATTGCAAAAGAACCATAATTGTTCCTTTTAACTCACAGAACTTAAGTATCTCCATTTTTTGACGTAAATTAATGCAACGATAGCATCTATTTAGTTGTCAAGTAAAAAATAGTATATGGGAAGAATTCTCATTAGCGTTTGCCTACTATCTATTATGGCACTCTTTAGCCACTGTAAAAAAGAAATGGGCCTGAGTACTGAAAATTTATCAGGATTATGGGAATTATCACAAGCTCAAGTCAGCCTTCTACCACCTACCACATATACCCCAGGAAATGGAAATACTTACAAATTCAATAAGAATAA
This sequence comes from Chitinophagaceae bacterium, assembly GCA_016721085.1. Lineage (GTDB taxonomy): Bacteria > Bacteroidota > Bacteroidia > Chitinophagales > Chitinophagaceae > Endoryza. The sequence continues at coordinate 96,117 of JADKJI010000028.1, forward strand.
TTATGAAAATATGAAAACAATGTAATTGTGAAATCAGGAACTTTTGTACTAAAGGAAGACACCACTGCAAAGAAACATTAGGATTGATATTAGCAGCAGGAAAATATACCACAAGAATAATATTTGATGATAATATTACAGCCGAAAAACTTTCCTTCAAATAGAAGGCAATAATCTAGTTTTATTATCTGGATACTTTCCACTTGATGGCGGGTCAAATTATTCATATCAAAAAATAAACTAACCATTAATCTCATACCCAATTCACTCATAAAAACAACAGCTCTAAAGCAGAGAAAATTAAAATCCCTACATTCGTAATAACATTAGTAGTATTTAAGAATTTAGATTAATCTATTAGCATATTGTAAAATCAGGAACATCTTTCATACCAGTTGCAGAATGACATCAAGAACATTGCTATTTGTTTTTAGCATAATTTGCCTTTCCTGCCATGAAAGCAATAAAGGTACGGCAAACAGTGAGGGAATAAGTTTTGACAAAAACAAATGGGCCGTAAAAAAGGGGGAAGACTATCCATATAGGGACAGTATGCTAAATGATATAATAGAAAGCAAATTAGTGAAAGGGCTAAAAACTAATAAAGTAATAGAATTATTAGGAGAGCCAGAACGAATAGATACCAATTTCATGTTCTATAGGATATCGCAGGAAAGGCTTGGTTTCTGGCCTTTACATACTAAAACTTTAGTACTTGAGTTAGGTTCAGATTCAATAGTAAAGTATAACTGGATACATAAATAATCAATACATCCTCTTCAACAATGAATCAGGAACTCTGGAATAAGATACTGGCCTTTGATTTTGATAACCCACCCAGTGAATATGGGTTCTCAATAAGACTCGCCAACGAAAATTACTGGACAAAGAATTTTACTGAGCAGGCCATATTGGAATATAAGAAGTTCATGTACCTGGCTGCTACTACCGATTCTATGGTATCTCCTTCAGAAATTGTAGATACCGTTTGGCATCAGCATTTGATATTTACACAGCTTTATACTGAATTCTGTGACATATTAGGCAAGCAAATCCAACATGTGCCATCCACCCACAACAGAAGCGAACTCGAGAAATTCAAACAGGCAAAAGAAAGAACAGGGCTACTCTATAAAGAAGTATTTGGCGACCCACCCAATTCAATTTGGGGCTTTAGCGATATGTATGAAAGTCTACGATTGGAAAAAGCTTCTTTCAAATTAAGAACATTCACAATAATTGGGATACTTGCAACTTTAGCCTTATCAATACCTCTCTACTTTGCATTAAAGCCAATCTATATCAGAATCGAAAATCCTTATTTCCTGATTGGCTACCTATCACTTATCATTATATCATTTTTTGGTTTACTACAATTTAACAGAAATAAGTTATTAACAATAATAAGGCAATCTGACCCAAAATCGTTCATTTTCAATCTCACTCCAGCAAGTTATCTATCTCAAATCTCATAGCCTTTCTTTGGTTATAAATGGCTCAATCAATGAACTAATTGAAACCAATGCAATAACCATTAATCAAGATGAAACCATTGAGCTCTCTCAAAAAGGAGCAACAAACACAAGAGAACAACTACAAGTAACATCAGTTTTAAGTGAATCAGGACCTCTTTCCTATGGTAAATTACTCAGTCAGTTAATATTAAAACCCATTTTTGGAAATGTTTCCAATTGCATGAATGCCTTCAATAAATATTTTATCAAATCCAAGAAATTCGGGTATTTGTTTTATATAAATTTTGGAATTCTTGCTTTACTATTTCTAATAGGATTTACAAGACTTGCTACTGGTGTTTTACGAGATAAACCAATTACTTTATTCTTTTTTACATTATTAGCACTTATTGTTTGTATTGGTATTTTTTTAGATAAGCTAACAAGAATAGCAGACACTATAATAGTACCAGAATTATACAAAGAAGAAATAATTCCTTCAAGTCAAACTGGTAATGAATGGCAGTGGACTTATTTCTTACTGGGCCCAGCAGTATTATCTACAGATTTGATTCCTTTAGTAACAAAACAGGAAAAAAGAACTGGTGGTGGAGATGGCAACAGCGGTTCTTGTGGTTCTTCAGGTGGCAGTTCATGCGGGAGTTCCTGCGGTAGTAGTTGTGGAGGCTGTGGCGGCGGAGGTGATTAATAAACTTTAATAGTCACCCATACATAATCAGATATCTTTATACTTGTCCCGTAGATAGCATTATCAAATCAATAAACCTTATCACAATGACGGACACAAAACAAAACCTGGAGTTAGCTGAACAAAAAGCAAAAGCTCTTTTCTCTACTATTGAAGAAAGAGGATTGATTGTTGCTGGTAAAACTGAAAAAGAGCTTTGCGATGAAATCATTCAAATTGCAAAAGAAGATTTTGGAATAGAAAAGCACTGGTCTAAAAAGATAGTACGTACAGGCATCAATACTCTACAGCCCTTTATTGCAAATCCAGAAGACCTCGTAATCCAGAAAGACGATATCTTGTTTTTTGATTTCCATCCTGTATATAATGATTGGGAGGCAGACCTTAGGAAACATATAATCTAGGTAAAAATCCACTGAAACTCAAAATTGTGAAAGATATAGAAGCTGCCTGGAAAATTGCTAATGCCTGGTACTTCCAGCAAACCAAGCTGACAGGTGCAGAATTTTCAATTACGTGAATGATCTTACAATAAGTTATGGTTATGAATTTGGAAATGCTATTGCAGGACATATAGTAGGTCCTTACCCTCATGAGCAGCCTGATGACCCCAATGATCTTTGTATTCGGCGCTTTCTATGAACAGCTTCTTAATAACGATTAAGCAATCTGTATTAAACTGATTTTAATACAGCCAATAATTTCTGAATATCATTCATATCATTATAGAAAGAAGGCGATATACGAATCATATTGTCGTAAACAGAGATATTGATATTTGCAGCCTCCAATTTCGGCTTCAGAATGGTAGTAGCATTCTTGAATGCAAAACAAACAATCGGTGATTGGGATCCAGCTGGTGTAAGCGGAATATATTTTCCATTCCCAGATAACTCTTGTTGTAAGCGGTCAATCAAGGGTTGACGATATTCTTTTATTTTGTCAACGCCTACCCTATTCAGATATTCCAAAGAATAGTTAAGTGCCGCAATTCCTTCATTGGCAAATGTACCCACTTCAAAATGTCCACTCATATCATCTGTAGTGTCTGAATCAAACAGGTTATTACCAGAACTTTCAAATGGCAATATGTGAGATTGAAAATTGGTCATTTGCCGATAACCTATAAGTGTTCGCTTAATTAATGGCAACCGATCCTTTCGAACATACAAAAATCCTATTCCAAAATCGCCCATCAGCCATTTGTAAGTTGCTGAAGCACAAAAATCAACTCCTGATTCTTTTACATCTATTGGTATAGCACCTGCAGCCTGAATGATATCAGCATAGACCAATGCTCCTTTTGCATGAGCCAGATCACAAACCTCTTTCAAGTTGTGCAGGAAGCCTGTTGTAGCAGATACCAATGATAAGGCAACCAACTTTGTCTCAGGCTTAATAGCAGCATCCAGATCACTCAGTTCAATCCGGTTATTGCTTGGTTTTACAATACTAACATTCAAGCCAGCTTTTGCCAGCTGGCCATACATATCACAATGAACCATGAAAATGAAAGGCATCTGTAACAACC
>JADKJI010000029.1 GCA_016721085.1 Chitinophagaceae bacterium
ATTCTATAAGATGGTCTTGATATTTGAATATCCTTAAGATATTTGATTTATTTAATGTTATAGGTGTGATGTTTTTGTTTGTATTTAAAGTGGAAATAATAGATCAAGTCTTTATACTTGTAGATATAAGAGTCGTAATCCAGAACAAAAATTGATTTAACTTGGATAGGGAGTCGATTGATTTTACTGAATTTATAAAGAAAGGATATGGTGTTGAAGAACCTGTTTAAATGAGATTTATCCAAATAAAATTTATTTTGTATAAACTCTTCTTTCAAGTCTAAGTGCTTGAAAAATTCAAGACTATCATTTTTAGTTTGTAATAAGGCGCTTGAGTTCAGGGAGTGAAATTTCAGACCGTTTTCTTTGGTTACTACAAAATTTGAAACAGAAACGATAGATTTAATCTGGGAAGTTAATGGTAACCTATCAATAATTATACCACTGTATTTTAAGACATCATGTTGAACTTGTACAACCCATAAGTTGTTGTCCTTATCGAGATAAAGGTCATTTATTGATGAGGATATTCCATTTCTGATATCGAGTTGTTTTATTAGAAGGTCATTTTTTTGTTCACTTTGACCAAAAGACTTGTATGCAAGAAGCAATGATAAAATAGTAATGAATATATACGGTAATGATATTAGCCTGGGCAGTTTCATTAACTTATAGTTTTAGGTCTATTGTTGTTTTGAATCAGATAGTTGTTCTCTGATTAAAATCAGTTAACACACTTGTTTAGAATACCAGTTTATTTATTTAGATACCAACTTTATTATTAAAATTGATTATCGGGCAGGGTGGTTAAGCAATGTCCTATATTATTCATTCTATCCATTTATGATTTCTGGAGTTATAGGTAAGCTGACTTTTACCACAGTACCATTAGGATAATGAGGTTGGATATCAATTTGGGCGCTAATTTTCATCGATAAGGTTTGAATAAACCTATATCCAAAAGAAGATAATTCTTTCTCATTATTAGGAGTGTTGATTATGGCAAGGGTGTCATTATTTATTCCTATGCCTGTATCTTTAACTTGTATAGTAATTCTTTCACTATCCTGTGTGGTAGAGATCTCAATATGTCCATTTTCAGTGTATTTAAGAGCGTTATCAATAATATTTCTTAAAATGATTTCCAAAAGAGTCCTATCGCATACTATGTTAAGTTCTGTATTGATTTTGTTTGCGATTGGTATATTTTTCTGTTTTGATATTTCAGAATAAAGTTTGCCTATTTCTGCAATTAATGAAGCTAGATGGAAACTGGATTGTTTAATCGTAAACCCATTTTCCTGTAAACTATACCAAAGCAAAAAATCTTTTGTAAAATTCAGAATGGCATTGTTTGAGGCTTTTAGATCTGCAATAATAGGAGATAAGTTATTGTTCTGTGTTTGGTTGGTGGATAGGAGTTGATTTAATATTATTGATTGAGAATAAAGTGGTGACTTTAGGTCATGTATAATTAAGGAAATCAATTTCTCTTTTAGCTGTATGCTTTCATTTAGTTTTAACTTCGAGTCATTTACTTCTTCTATAGCAGCTTCTAATTGGTTTACAGTTGATTCCAGTAATTGGGTTTTTTTCTCAAGTTGAATATTCTGTGCGCTTATTTTTTCTTTACTTAGATTTATTATTCTTTTCCTGACTGCAGATTTCCTAAGTGTATTTAAAAAGAATAAGAAAAGGACTAATGATGCAACACATATAACTACTATGAAAGTTGTTGACTGGTAATAATAAGGTTGATTTATTACAGTTACTGTGGTGTAATTATAGGATTTACTTCCAAAGCCGGTTTTTAGTCGAATAAATATTTGTGTTGTTCCGATTTTGAGGCCAGAAATATTGAATTCATTGTTTGTAATGGGTTTCCATTCCTTATTAAGCGCATTCCCGATTGAATACTCTATTAGTATATTTGACGGATTGCCAAAGTAGGCTGTAGTTACTGTAAAATGGATATTAGCGCTTAGTCCTTTGCCGGTTATTGTATGAGCCCTTTTAATGAACATAAGCCAATAAACCCATCATTTGTTAATACAGCTGACTCATGCAAGCCACCATTAAATTCAGTAGAGGGTAGCCCATCTTTTAAATTGTAAGAATAGAAAAAAACCGAGTTGGATTTTTTTTCACAATATTCATTTAATTCTGCCAATATAGTTACATAAAGCCCGTTGTCGGTTGCTATCCATATTTTCTCATTATTGTCTATGAGTAAAGAAGCAATATTTTGAAGCCCCGTATTTTTTGGAACAGGAATTTTATAGAAAGTTCCATTGTAATTATAATAAATGGCATTACTATTATATCCTTGAACTATATAATCGTTGTTTTTCTTTGTTGGTGTTGCATCTAGGATGTATGTATTTTCAAAGATTGGCTCTTTAATTAATTTGTCATTCTTTGAATAATAAGTATATAGTCCTTTGTTAGAGCATAAAATGTAGGTTCCATTTCCGATAGGTACAATTTTATTAAAAATCAGATCATAGGGAATTAATTTTGTAAAATCTTTGAACACTACGAAACTGTCATTTGAATATTTTCCAATAGTATTTCCATTTATTAGAAGAATATCATTGTTTTCATTGACTGTTAAATGATATATGTGTCTTTTACTACGTATATAGTTATACTTCTTTAAAACTTTGTATTCGGAATCGAAATGTAATATTTTATTTGTGTCATGGCTTGCCCAGTAAGTATGGTCGGGCCCCATCATTATAGCATATTCGCCAGGAGCATTCATGTTTAGTACTTTTGAATATCCAGTTTTTGGATTTATCACTCCCCATTCACTAAAGATGCTATTATCCGCAGTGGTAGTGATAGGGTAAAAAACCTTTATTTTACTTGCCTCTAAAAAATCCTTGTTAAATGGATAATAAAATTGGTTGGTTTTTAATACAAATATTCCATCAAAATATGTTGATATGAAAAAATTTCCATCTCTGGGATTTTTTATTACTTGGGTTATCTGAGATTTAATGAAATTTAATGGACTAACCAATTTTATTGATAATATTCCTTTTGCAAAGGATGTGATTTCAAATAGGTATTCCAGATTTAGAGTGAATAAATTAGGGCTAGAAAAAAACCTGACAAAGGGGAATTTTTTATGTTTTTTATATGTTGAGTCAATAATTGCAGCTACACTATTGTCGATATCTAACTTCGATATTTTATTGGTAGAAATATCTATATGATAAAACTTGTTTTTATTGAATTGAAATAAATTGCCTTGGTAGTAAAAAATATTGTACAGTTCATATTTATTCAGTATCAGGTGCGTTATGTTTATGCACTTGTTCGATTTGTGTAAGTATACAGAGTCGTTGTATAAATATATATACGTTCCATACTCAGCTACTATTAAATTGAAATTTTTACCTAATTCCAGAAGTTTACTTACCGTCAGGGTTTTGTCAGGATGTGCATTTTGTATCTCACTTAAGATGTTTTTGTCCAATAAGTATCTGTTTATTAAAATTGATTCTTCTTTTAATAGGTCTTTATAAGCAGTTAGTGTATCATTTTTATTCAGCTGTAATAGTAATGTGTTTTGATCTACTGCAAATTTCAACTCATTTTCTCTTGTTGTAATAAAGTGAGACACTGAAGAAAATGATGTATTGTTTATTAGAACCGGTTTTTTTTCTATTAGATTGCCATTGAATTTAATTACTGCCTGATTGACTTGCGCTATCCATAGGTTTTCTTTACTGTCCAGGTAAATATCACTTATGGATGATGAAATTCCATTGGACATATCCAATTTGTTTATTAAAATATTTGAAGGCGACTCGGTTTGTCCCAATATTTGAGTTGTTGCAAAAAGTAGTAGGACTAAAATTAGAGATGAGTCTTTTATTTTAATAGACATTAGGAGATGTTTGCTTGTAGATTTTGGTTATGAATTCAATTGTACATTTTGTGCAATTCGAGCAGATCCTGAATGGATTCAATCCCTAATTTTTCAAATATATTTGCTTTATGTGTACTGATGGTAGAAGGATGAAGCTTGAATGTTTCAATTATTTGAGATTGTGTATCTCCATTTATTATTGATTGGGCTATCTGGAATTCCCTATTTGTTAGTTTTTCGAAAGGACTTTTTTCCTCTGTTGATAAAGAAATGTTTTTAGTTGCTATTATTTTCGAGTCTTTGTTCAGATATATTTTATTATTTAGAACGGTATTTATAGCATTCATTATTTCAAAATTACTATTCACCTCTTTATGCAGGAATCCGAGAACGCCGAGTTTAAATAGACGTTCTGCGTAAATGGATTCTGCGTTCATAGTAAAAATCAATATTTTGAGTGTACTATCGTGAGCCAGTAAATTATTAATAAGGGTAAAACTGTCTGTATAAGGCATGTTTATGTCTAGAATTAGAAGATCAAATTTGTTTCTCTTAGTATGAGTAAAAACTTCATCCCCATTTCTTGCTTCCTCACATAAAGAAAATGGAAGCATTTCTTTTATTAGGTATTTTAACCCTGAGCGAATTATAGAGTGATCATCTGCTATTAGAATTTTATGATTCATTTTTACTTAAAATTGGATGTAATATATTTTAGTTTTTAAATCTTTCGCTTTATAGTTCACGATTTAATTTGATTTCATTAAAAAATAGAATAGAATCAATTTTTATTGATCAGTTAGTGATGCTTGTTTAAGGTTTGATTATTGTGATAGAATATTCGTCAAACAATATTTAACTAACGATGCCTTTGGATCCTAAATATTTCAATGATAAATGTGATTTTTCAGAGGTTATTCCAATAATGACGAACTAGGGAATTTCCTAAGTAAAAAAGCTTCAATTAAAATCGAATTTTACTTGTTCATATAATTATGTTTTAACTCCCGGAATCTGGATATTATTTTTTGATGTATCGAATATGGATAAGGTGTAAGGTCAGTTAAAACGTCCGGTTTCCAATTATTCTGTGAAATCCAGATTCAGTTCCATGGGAAGCCAATAATCCAAAACCCGAATGGAAACCGGCGTTTTTTTAATTTTTAATTATTTCTTTCTTGGTTTAGTAGGTGTTAAGGTTTATTATAAAAATGGAAGAGATATTCTTCACTATTTATTCCATTTTATTGCCAGCTTTTTTAGCTGGCTTTTTTTGTTTTAAAAGGAATCTGAGTTTGTCACCAAAGTTCCTTTTTGGTTATCCACATATAGATCTAATGGCTTAAAAAAAATCATGTTTTTTATGATATCTGATAAAACATATAAACTTATTTAATTCAAAAGTTTACCATTAGAGTCGTTTACGTATTACCCTTTATTTGTAGTTGTAATATACTTTTATTCTTGAGTTTGACTTCTCAGAAATTATTTAAGCTAAGGATTTTCTATTTGAATGCGCTTACTTTCAGTATTCTTTATGCTTTAGAGTGTTTATAGCGCTACCATTTTTCGTTTGACATAAATCAATTTGATACTAAAGGCGAGGCAGCTTAGATCTAACTTTATTCTAATCTAGATTTATTTTTGGAAAGGAGGGGAGGAATATCTCAGAAAATTGGATGGATACTATATCGATTTTCAGAATGTCCTTTCTTAAGGTTTTTTGTATGTATCAACCAGGCATCAATATGCAGTAGTATGTTGCTTTTCATACTGATTTTATTGTAATACTCAATTTTGATCAAAATGGATTACAGCTTATAGATTCCTAGCTAGTTTGGAAAGTAAGGAAGCGAAAGAAATATGGGTGGGTTTAGTTCTGACGTGATCAAAAGAATTCCTCCTTCATGACTTCTCCAGAATAGGAAATGAAAAAATGAAAAATGCTGATAGAGCAGAGTAAGAATCTGGCTAGTTTTATTTCTAGGTGATTTGAGTAGATGTAGAATAAAGATAATACTGCTTATTGCTAAACTAAATGTTAAGGCGAGTTTTTGATTTAGATCTTTGTAAAAATCATCAAAAGCTATGTTATAATTAAAAGTTGAAATGATTTTTACAATTAAGAAGAGTAGTGTTAAACGTAGAATTAATAATAAGGGCTTTACCAGGTACTTTACTATTTTTCTATTCTCAATAATGGCAAACTGAAGAAATATTATTGAAGCAATAAGTAAAATAAAAAGTTTTGGTAATCCTGACATTAGTCGAGTTAATAGATTTATTTAATTTCCTTGTACTGGATCTAGTAAGTTATTTGCGCATTCCACGATTAGTTTCCTGTTCTGAGTTAGATATTCTGCAATTTCAGATTTGTCAAATGGTGGATCATAACTGGTGTTTTTAGTTATTTCATCCGTATAACTTATAATGTCAATAATTTTGTCTTCTGATATGAGAGAGTAGGAGAGTTTGCATTTGTTATTGTACAATAATTGTTTGTTGATTTTGATTTTTCGTGTTAGTTGAAAGTATTGTGAAGCTGAGTAGATTGTTCTGTTAAGTGCAAGGTTTTTCTGCATTATATTATCAGAAAGCAATAGATTCTCTACATATTCAAGTGTAGGATTATCCAGTTTATCTATTTTGAAAATGGCCAATAAATCTTTTGAAACGAGGCTTACTATTATAGTTGGAAGTTTTGTGAATATTCCAGGTTTTTGAACTACTGCTAAGAAATCAAATATATAGTTAAAGTTGCCAGTAGTACTTTCTCCAAATCCATTATAATCAAATGTTATTACAGCTTTTCCATTTTTTTTGAAATTATTTACCAGAACTGAATTGTAATATATATTTTTTGAAATAGTTGAAATTGGGGGTACTAAAATGATAATACTATTTGGAATACTGTAGCCGGAATGTGTGAAAGAAACTGATATTATTCCACCTGATTTACTCCTTACCCATAACTTATCCCAATCTGGAGATGGAGAACCTGAAGTTCTTATCTTTTTTTCAATACTTCCATTTTGAAATATTATTTTCTTAAGGACAGAGTTTAAAAAAGGCATTTTTCTTTATTGTTATGTAAAATAAAGCCGGTATAGAAATACCAGCAGTTTTGCTAAATCCTTTTAGCTTGCGTATGATAAAAAATCAAATTTGAGGTATTTTCTTTTCGCATTATTTCATATTATTTGAACGAGAGATATCCTATTTGAATAAGACTATAACGATTAATTTGTTTTTGTGAGAATGCATTTCTTTATTTCAAGAATTATACTTGGTTTTACATATTGGTTAGTAGAGTTAGTAGATATGGAGTAATCAGTATTTTCGGGCTCTGATTTTACAATATCAATTATTAAATTCTTTCCTTCCAGGTAAAAGGTTTGCACTATGTAACTATTTCCTGAAATGAACCCTGAATAGAATTTATTATTTATCCAATATTCAGTTATCGGGAATTGATTATTTGTAGTTGCTGATACATCACCAAAATCATTGATTATCCTGATTGTTTCTATTTTTTTGATTTCTGTATTTTTTGTTGGAGAAAAGGTATATATCCATTTATAGCCATATTCTGAGTATTTCGATATTTCAACCTTAATCTTGATTTTGTCTGTTATTATCGAGTTTTGATAGGTTTCCATATTCCCTACCCAGGTACCTTCAAATTTTCTAAGGGGATTGGTGTTTGTTTGGCTCATACTAGTACTGTGGCAGCATAGGATTAATGCAATAGAACCAGTGTACTTAGCGATTTTGGATTTCAGTAATTTCATTTGGAATAAGGTTTATAAGTATATTTATTTCTATACGTCTATTAGGGAATCTTCCCTCTTCAGTTAAATTTGTATCTATTGGTAACTGATCTGCAAAACAGCCTATTTCAATCAAGTTTGCAGGATATCCGTTTTTTACAAATATTTGTTTTATGATATTGGCCTGATTTGACATAGATATAGGTTTACTTCTTTTGCTTCCCTTATTATCTGTAAATCCAAGGATTATTATTTTTTGAAGTGCAGGCTATCTTGGCTACCTGTTTTTAACCTACCCAGCAAGCTTTTGTACACCATATGTGAATTAGGGTAGTGCTGATTGGGCTTGTAATGGAGCTCAAGCATGTCCTCAGTTTCTGCAAGTGCGGCCACCAGGTTACTATTTGAGATTTCCAGTGAATCCATATTAAAATACAGTTTTTCTTCATTAGCGTAGGCTGAGCTTGAGCTTTCTACTTCTACCCTGGATGTATTAGGTGTTTCAATGGTTGGCAATTCCAGAGGAGTATCTAACCCGGTTTCTATTTCCGTAGCTGGACTGTCAATACTTGTTATTACCGAATCTGGAATTATTAGGGTTGAGTTTTCGGAATTATCCTCTGAATTGTTAGCTATGACCAGCGTGTTTGTTTTTTGCAAGTTATCTGATGATAGGAATTTGAAGCTATCAGCTCTTAAAAAGAACAAACATGATATAACCACGGCATAGATTATAGGAAAAATTATTAAAACAAGTAATAATTTCTGTGCTTTGGTTCTGCGGCGAGTTGCGAAATGGTTTTCATTTGATATTGAATTTAAGGATTTGAAGGATTTTTTGTTTTCTAGTGTTTGGTTACTGAAATTAAGTGATGTTGGCTGTTATATACTTTTACTATTAATAACGTGTTTCTTAGATTGGATGGTAGGTTACCTGATAATTATTGCTTGGAATTGATGGGTTGATATAAACCGTTTTTCCATCCAGATTTATTATTTCAACCCTAAAATTGTTTTGGAGTGGGATATTGTATATTAAGATTGTCGTATGATCTTACGATTTTAATCTTATTTGTGTTTTGGGATTTAAAATGAACTATTTCTGAATAGTTTTCACTGAAGTCATTCTTTTGGATCTTTATTCTGTAATATATGTCTGCAGCCGGTTTACTGGTTCTATCCTGATATATATATCTGCTATTTCCGGTATTTACTACTGATTTTATGGTTTTGAATTCTAAATTGCCTTCGGCACGTTCAATAATGAAGGCATTTACGTTTTCTGTACTATTGTTCCAGGATAATTCAGGAGCATTATCCTTTTCAGCCACTTTTAGCTTTATCCAATTTAAGGGTAAAGAAATGGCATTACAGTAAGAATATGTTATAATTACTTGTGTAGTATCTTTTATGTTTAAGATACTTAGGCTGTATGGCACTGGTCCTGTTACTGAACAGGAATATGTGTTTGAAAAGGCCATGCTAATTGTTCCAGGACCTAACAAGTTTACATAATGTGCTATTGGAATTGAGAAACTACTGCTATAGGTATTTACATTGGGACCCCAAACTTTTGATTCACCTGCGTTAATGACAGAATTCAAAGAAGGGGCAAGGTTTGTAAAAGTCGGGTTATCCGGATCTATTTCAGTAGCTGTTAATTCGAGTACATTGATGAACCTTGCTTTTGTATAAAGCTGCAGCTGAACCATTATTCGTTATTGAGTACGTTGATAAAGACCTGGTTTCACTTTTAATCGAAGCTGCGATTAAGTTCCAAGCGACGCATTAAATTTTGGAAACGTAAATACTCCACTACTATCCCCATTGCTTATGAGCGTAACGGTGTCTGATACATTTGTTAGGACATAACCTGAAGAACATTGAGAATAAGATGCTTTTGAAAAAAATAGCAAGAGAATTAAATAAGTAAAGTTTTTCATATTGAATTTTTATATTAACGGACAATATTATAAATGAATTTCATTTTCTGATAGCCTATTAATTTAAAAGGATATTGAAATAAAAAAATATTACTTACTGCTTGTGCATTTAATAATAATAGAGCTTCATTATATAATACTTAATAAATGAAAATTCAATTGTTAATAAAATAGAATTTTAAGCACTATAATCTCTGGATAGTTTTAGATGCATAAAGAATATGGTAGATGAAATAGGAAATTCATAATTGGGATAAAATACTTATCTCTTAATCCTATTTTTAATGAATTTGCGTTTTGGTGAAAATATTCTTATGAAAAATTTAGGGGTACTATTTTTTTTAACGCTCCAGTTTTCCTGTTTTTATTCTTATAGTAATAATAAGGATACAGTTAAGGATGTTAAAACAATAATTATAGTTAATAAAGAATATTCATTTGGGGCTATACAGGATATTAAAGAGAACATTTTTTTAAAAAAGATTGCAAAGTCTTTTGCTAAGCAATTGAGACTGGAGGGTATTGTTACTGATTCCATTAAAGTAGCCCAGAATATTTATAGCAGAAAATATTCACAGGCTAAGGCTCATGAGATCATGATATATTATCATTTCCTCAATAATCCAACGGATTCAAGGAGTGCTGCTTTATATATAAACAACCTTGAAGGGATTACATATAAGATTAGACTTATAGCTAATCGATACTATTTGTTAGATAGAGGCTTCTTTATAGGAGCCAGTGATTTCAAAAGTACAGAAGGTAGTTTTCCTGAGAACATATTGTCTTCCCAAACGGATCCATTTCTTCATATTTCACTGGATTCGACTTATTTGGAGCGTGTGGACAGGCGAAGTTTTATACGCGAATATTTGCTGTCTTTAAGCGAGGTTAGGCGACAGATGTCTGACAACCAGGATTACCTTTTGAATAATAATTATACTAGTAAGGCTGTGTATTACTTACCAGATACTATGGGTTCGGGTAGGGTAAGACTTACGAATAGTATTGTTACCCTTATTTATAATAATGATAGTGCTAAAGTTAAGGATGAGTTTAATAAGAAATTGGAAGGATTGGATTCGCTGATTCATTTTGTTAGCCTGCAACTTGAAGAGGTTAATAAATATGATCCTCTTCAATATGCTACAACTTCTTCAACACAGCTTTATGAGATCCTTTCTAAGGAGAAGGATATTGACAAGTTTGATGTTGTTTATTCTAAAAAGTATATAAATAAGCAAAAGATAAGTTATTTGTCTTTTAAGATTATATCTGACTCTTCAGATGTAACTATTGATTATAAAGCATTTTACAAATCTATTTACTTGAATTTTTACACTCCAAAAAAGAAGAATAAGAGGTTTTTGGGTATTATTTAATGAGATATGAACAGACAGATTTAAGCATAGACCTATGAAAACATATACAATTGATGATCAACTTGTATTTATTGAAAATTCGTATTTGGAGGGTATTGGGGACTTTAGGGGGTATTCAAAAATACTGGATCTGGATTTAAACTGGGAATTGCACATTTCCGATAGTGGTTTTGGGAATTTTGATATTCAGCTAATTCTTAGAATAAATGGGGGGCAAGTGGAATTAAACCCTTTTGTAAAATATGTTACGAATGAAACCTTATTAACTGAAGTTGATTACCAGTTTAAGCTATTGTATTTAAGGAATATTGTAGGTCACAAGTTTGTAAAGATTCCATGGAGTTTTAATTTACGAAAATGGACTATGCAACTTTTGTTTATGATTATCGATAATAAATTGATCAGTAATTCTTTTTTGTTGCGGATGTTCACAAACTTGTTTAATGAAGCTGTTGTTGAGATTAACAATTTTTGTAAGAAAGGTGTTTTAGATACTTCTTTTGAACTGAATGAGTATTATAAGAAGATATTCTTATTAGAAGATCAGCTTTTTAAAAGCCTGGGAAAGAAATACCTGGGTTCTGATTTCTATTCTAAAAAAGTACGGTACAAATAAATCTAGCTTATTAATTGATTTTTCTTACTGTACAGATCTTGGTGTACTTGAGTATTTCTCTGCTCTTAGAATAGAACTTGCTAAACGATTGCTAAAAATGGATGCCACTGTTAAAGAAGTGGTTTTTTTACTTGAATTTAAATCGATAGCATACTTCAATTACTCATTTAAAAAGAAAACAGGTGTTACACCTATAGATTTCAAGAAACTTTATATCGAATAAAATATGGAAAAAATATGTTTATATAATGGGGTGTACTTTTCCAATAGGAAGGTGTATTCTGACTGTTTAAAGACCGGCAAATTGGTAGAAATCAGAGTGAATGTTCATTTGATAAAAAACTACGTGGAGTTTCGACATTTTAGTAACATATGTAATTTTATATACGAATCAAAGGAGCTCGCGGATTTTCAACACCACTACGAAGTATATTTTTATATAGAAGAAGCAGAATTGTTAAAATATTTTCACATTAAAGAACTTAATACAATTTCTAGTCAGGTTTTTCGAATTCCTATTTACCATTTTGAGTATTCTGGCTGCAATGATCTCAGTGACTTTGATGCCTGGATAATGTGTTTTGAACAAAGTACAAATTTACCTGCCACGGTATTTCGAAATAGAGTGCTTTTTATATTTGAGAAGTGGATAAAATTCAGTGGTTTGAGCACAACCAAAGGATCTGATATATACATGAGCCCCTTTGAAGAGAATGTTTTTAATATACTGGAGCTTTATATTCGGAACACTAATTTAGTTGAACTTCGAATGATTGATATATTAAAGCATACCGGTAGTTCTTATTATTCATTGAATAAGATTGTAAAAAAGAAAGCTGGTACTACACTTTATAATCATATTCTTACTTTAAAAGTTGAATTGGCAAAGGAATTATTGATTAACCAACCTGAAAAGCGGGTTAAAGATATAGCCTATCAACTTGGATTTTCCAATGTAAGCAAATTTATTCAAGGGTTTAAGCGTAACCATAGTATGACCCCAATGAAATATAGGACAGCTTCATGTCTTGCTGAGGCATCATGATATTTAAATACAATTTCCCTATTTAAATAGAAAATATTTAGTTAGAATAAGATGTATTGGAAATTGTATGGCAACCTTATATTTTTCGTTTTATAAATGATTGTATTAAATTAACGTCCGGTTTCCCAATATCCTATGGAATATTTTCCAATACCTATGATGGCTTATTAGTAAAGCAGATTGGGAGCCGGCGTTATTTTTAATTTTAGATTTATTTAGAAACGTACTTAAATTATTGGGGCTTTTTGAGATTTACATTATTTGAGGGTAGTGCAACTTGAAATTTCACCTACTAAGATGTTTTTATTCTTCTCAGTTTAGTTTTTTAGTGGTTAGTTCCTGGTAAAACAATCTTCTTTTTATTTTAAGTATTAAGATTTAGGTACAAGTGCTTTTAGTTTTTATTTTGCCTTTATTGATGTTTAGACTTGGATACTATTGTGCAAGGTTTTATTGAGCTGTATTTATTATGCTTAAACGGAAATTACTTCGCCATTACATTTTATAAATTATTTTTTACTCTGAATTTTTGATAACGATTACTGTTATTATTGATCTGAGTTGGTTTGCAAATGTTATAGCTCTTTAGACAGATTTGTAACGGTAATATTTTGTGTAATGGGATATAAACGCTGGATTAGTACTGATCTTATTATGCTGTTAACTGTTGTTGATACGAAGAATGAGATTTGGAAGTTTTTACACAAAATTTGGTTGTTCTGCTAAATATCCAATTTTTACTAGAATTATTTCACTACAAGATTTATAGTTTTGAATATAATTAGTACGTAACATTTCAAAATACTTTGATAATTCATTTAAATCAGTTTACCGATGAAATTAAGTTTACATATCCTGGTTGTAAGTAATGACTCGAAAACGATTTTCAAAATCGGCGAAATGCTGAAAATGGAGCAAGAGGTGGTAGGGATGGAAGTAGTTGATATCGACAATTTCGCAACAGGAACCTATAATATTGATAAGTACAAGATACTATATGTCGATTTTGACAAGGAAGAGTTCTTGTCTGTAATTAAGAATAAATATATTCTGGATAGTTGTAAACTTATTTTTATTTCTGATTTGAAATTGAATCCTGAGAGATTATTTGAGTTTCGACCATTTGATTTTCTTTCTAAGCCAATTAAGGATGAAAGGTTTAAAGAATCTCTTGGTTATGCAATAAATGATCTGGCTAATTCCTCATTTGGATATTATGAACAGGATATGTCAAATATTTTAAACCGTTACTTTATAAAAGAGAAGGATAAGTATTTCTGGATTACTCTGGATGATATTGTTTGTTTTGAAGCACTTGGTAATTATGTCACGATTCATCTTGAGAGTAAGGTTATTATATTTTATAACACTTTAAGTAATTTGGTTAAAAGATTACCTAGAGGGTTGTTTTTTAGAGCCAATAGATCCTTTCTTGTTAATCTGAATTTTGTTGCCAGCATTAAAAACTCTGATAAAGGACTTATAAAATTGATCCTGAGGAATAAGTTTGAGGTTGAATTGTCTCAAAGGCAAACTGTGGAGTTTAGGGGGAAGATGGCTTTGTAATCTTCAATTTTCTTGGTTTTTTTTCACGCAAAGAAGCAAAGGAATACAGTAGGTATTATTTGGAGTATTTATTGCTATAAGGCGCAAAGAATACATTTAACCGCAGAGACGCGGAGACGCAGAGAGAAATCCCTCTGCGTCTCCGCGTCTCTGCGGTTAAAAAGCATGGAAACCTTTTGAACTTCTGGAACTTTTCAACTCTTTCGTATCTTCGCCCCGCTTATGAGAACGTACGACGACAGCTATCGCCACAAAGGGATGCGCCAAAAACTAATTGACCTGCTGCGGGAAAAAGGCATTACTGACGAGAAGATATTGGATGTAATGAACGGTATTCCCCGCCACTATTTCCTCGACTCTGCTTTTGACCAGGTGGCGTATGAGGACAAGGCATTTCCAATCACAGCCGACCAGACCATTTCACAACCCTATACTGTTGCTTACCAAACCCAGTTATTGGGAATAAAACCTAATGATAAGGTATTGGAGATCGGAACCGGCAGCGGGTATCAGGCCATGGTGCTTGGTGGAATGGGAGCCAGGGTGTTCACCATCGAAAGACAGAAGAAACTGTTCGACGAACACCGTACTTTTATACTTCGTTCCAAATATCCTTCCATCAAGTACTTTTATGGGGATGGATTTGAAGGGTTGCCTACCTATGCGCCTTTTGATAAAGTGCTGATAACAGCAGCCGCCCCTTTCATACCACCCAAATTGATTGAACAGTTGAGGGTAGGAGGTGTAATGGTGATTCCAGTGGGAGAGGGAGCTGTGCAAAAGATGCTTCGGCTTACCAAAAAAGTTGATGGATCATATTCAGAAGAAGCATTCGACAATTTTTCTTTCGTTCCAATGATTGAAGGAAAAAATATCTGATCGTATAAATAACCTAAGTATGAAAAATTATATCCTGGACGCTGCCACTGCTGCCAAAAAGCTTGAAAGAATGGCTTATGAAATTGTGGAAGAGAATATGGAGGAATCTTCTCTTTTATTAGTGGGCATCCGCGAAAGCGGTAGCGTCATCGCCAGGAATATCCAACAGCTTCTTGCTAAAATCAGTTCTATACCTACTCAATTAGTAACTCTTTCCCTGGATAAACGCTATCCATCTGATGTAACACCGAGCGAACCTATCGATACCAATGATAAAGTGGTGATCGTAATTGATGATGTTGCCAATAGTGGCAAGACTTTATTATATGCAATGAAACCCTTCCTGAATCAGCATCCAAAAAAGATTCAGACATTGGTATTGGTGGAGAGGACGCATAAGTCGTTTCCTATTCATAATGACTATGTGGGGCTTTCAGTAGCTACGACATTGCAAGAGCATATTTTCGTAGAAGTGGATGGGGGGAATGTAATTGGAGCATATATGGAGTAAGTTCGAGATGTTCCATAGGTTTCCAGGTGTTGCTTTCTGATTAATTATTTATATTTCTTTTTTATAGTTTTTTTATAACCGCAGAGACGCGGAGACGCAGAGGAAAGCCCCCCTGCGTCTCCGCGTCTCTGCGGTTAAAAGAAAGAAATGACTGCCACCCATTTTAACTTTTGACTTTTGACTTTTGAATTTTCAGAAGTAAATGAAATACCCCTTCGTCCCTTAGAACTAAACATTATCGAAGGCGCTGGCATTTTAAAAGCATTCAACACAAAGAATGTCGTCTTCAACCATTTCTTATTCGTCTTGATCTTGGTGAAGTCGATATCGGGTGAGATATAGAATTGTCGTACACGGGGAATGTCTCTACGGTCGAAGGTTATCTGTCCGGCGGCGTTTTTGGCGAGGTTCTCGAAGCCACCATACATGCCATCTGCTCCATAGCCTACGGCAAGATTTAGCCAAGGGGGTAGTTTGCTATCGGGTAAGAATGACCGCAGATTGGCACTGAACCAGTAGGTTTGGGCATTATAGTCTTTCAACATCCTTTCATACCATTTCTTCCCGTATAATTCATTCGCTCTTTGCTCCAATGCATTTTCAGTATAGTTATAAGTATGGAAGGAGAATTTATATTGGATTCGTTGTTCTTTCCATAAAAGCTCCTGGGCCAGGAACAATCCGGAGCCGACGGTATTGGCGGCCATATCGCTCCAGCTCCAGCCCCATTTTGAGGAAGTGCCATCCAGGACTTCAATAACGGTCATGAAAGTGAAGGCGGAACCAGCGCCGAGTAAAGCGGAGGATTTCTGTGATTTGCCAGCCCATTTCCAGGAAGCGGCGGAAGCCCGGGCCAGGTTATAGGCCGACCAGCCATGCCCGATCTTATCCACTTGCAGCCATTCTTTGCTGTCGTCGAAACTGTGGAGGGACTCACGGGGGTAATCTTTGTACCAGGTTTCATTCAGGACTAGCAATGTTCCGGTATACCCTGCAATATGCAGTCCCGCTACCCAAGGCAGCCTTGAATGTGGTATTAAAACAGGTATTTTTATGGTAGCACTATCCTGAGCATTTCCCAGCGAAGGGGAGAAAAGGGATAGGATTACCAATAAATATGCAGGATAGTATATTATTTTTTTCTTAATTGGGATAGTGTCGGCATTTATGTGCTTACAAAAGTACGTTTCCGCGCCTGTATTTCACTGTTCTGCTGAATTTTCAGAGAAATGAGGAGGGGTAGAATCTTAGAGTTCCGAACTCTCGAAGTGTTCGGAACTCTAAGATTTACTCCCTCCTCATTCCCTACCTCCTGATTAGGATTTTAAATTTAAAATTCTATAACTTTCAGCTTTAAAATCAAATTCTTAAATCACCGGTATGGATGCGATTATCTTAGGAAAAGTGAATGCCTGGCTTTCAGGTAATTTCGACAAGGAAACGAAGGATGCCATAAAGAAAATGCAGGCAGAAAATGAAACGGAACTGGCGGATGCCTTTTACCGTAACCTTGAATTCGGTACCGGTGGCTTACGCGGTATCATGGGCATCGGAACCAACCGTATGAACAAGTATACGGTGGGTATGGCCACCCAGGGCTATGCTAACTATCTCAAGAAATCATTCCCCGATATTCAGGTTAAAGTGGCTGTGGCTCACGATAGCCGCAATAACAGCCGCTTTTTCGCTGAAACCGTTGCCAATGTATTCGGCGCAAACGGAATTAAAGTATTCCTGTTTGAAGCGCTTCGTCCAACACCAGAATTAAGCTTCACCATCCGTCACCTCGGATGCCAGGGTGGAGTGGTTTGTACTGCCTCCCATAATCCGAAAGAATATAATGGCTATAAAGCTTATTGGAATGATGGCGGACAGCTCGTTCCACCACATGATAAGAACGTGATCACTGAAGTTGATGCCATCGCCTCAGTAGATGATGTGAAATGGTCGGGCGGTGAATCGAATATCAGCATCGTAGGTAAGGAAATCGATGATGCCTATATGACCATGGTGAAGGGATTAAGCGTATATCCTGAAGTGATAGAAAGACAGCATGATCTTAAGATAGTATATACTCCAATTCATGGTACTGGTATCACCCTGATGCCAGAAGTACTCAAGCGTTTTGGATTCACCAATGTGACCATTGTGGAAGAACAGGCTGTTCCAGACGGTAATTTCCCAACGGTTCATTATCTATAGATGCTGATATATTGTTAGGTACCGATCCAGATAGCGACCGCGTTGGTATTGGTGTGAAAGATCTGGCAGGTAACTGGGTGTTGATGAATGGTAACCAGACTGCTGTTCTCGCATTCAACTATATGATTGAAGCGCGCAAGGCAAAAGGATTGAGCGAGCCAAATGATATGGTGGTGAAGACCATCGTTACTACTGACATGATCGATCATATCGCACAACATAGTGGTATCAATTGCCATAATGTACTGACAGGATTCAAATGGATCGCTGAATTGATAAAAGAAAAAGAAGGAATTGAGAATTATGTTATCAGGGAGAAGAAAGTTATGGATTGATGATCGGTGACCAGATCCGTGATAAGGATGCCATCTCTGCAGTAGCGCTCTTATGTGAAATGGCAGCGTATGAAAAGATAAGGGCCGTTCGCTTTATCAGAAACTGATTGATCTCTATGTGCAATTTGGATTCTATAAAGAAAGTCTCATCTCTATCACCAAGAAAGGTATGGATGGACAAGCACAGATAGCTGCTATGATGGAAACCTATCGCAGCAATCCACCGAAGACGATCAATGGAGTAGCAGTTGAGCAATTACTCGATTATGAATTGCGCAAAGGCAAGAACCCACAAACGGGACAAGAGTGGGAGATACATCTACCAAAATCGAATGTATTGCAGTTCATGTTGGCTGATGGATCCAAGATATCTGCCCGTCCTTCAGGAACAGAACCAAAGATAAAATTCTATTTCAGTGTGAATGCACCATTGCATGATTCAGATGATTTTGAGAAAGTGCAAGAGCAATTGGATGAGAAGATCAAGGGGATTATTTCAGATATGAAATTATGAGAAAGATAAAGAGTGAAGGATTGAGTGAAGTAAAGAAGGAAGATCACTTAAAGTTCCGAACTCTTCGAGAGTTCGGAACTTTAAGTGGGTTAAGTGAACTGAAGGGAGATGAAATCGTAGAGTTCGAACTTTCGAAAAGTTCGGAACTCTACGATTTCATCTCCCTTCAGTTCCTTTATTAGGACTATTAATTATAATCTTCTCAGCATGTGGTGCTAACCTCAGTGATGAAAGAGCTATTGAATTAGTTAGACTGAATTATAAACAACAGAACAGCATCGAAGGTGCCGGAACCTGGTTACTCGACACCGTTATAATCGCTGAAACAAAAAAACTCCCTGGCGATACCTGCATATTGGTTCAAGCCAATGTTACCGGCCTCTATAAACTTCCTGTAATGGAAGATACTCCTGCTGAAACCTTTGAACGTTTTAAGGATACAATACAATTTAAAGCGTGTAAATGGGGGAAGGTTTGGAAGGGGGATGATTGGGTGATAATTGGGTCTACTCATGAATAATGCTTGATGCAGTTTGAGGTGAATGCTAAGCGAATACATTTTAACTAGAACGCATGGGTACCGAAGACGGGAAGAGTTTTGTTTTGAAATTTTTAATGATAGTAATTAATCAACCTCTCACGTCACACTGCGAGGAAAGGTCTCCTAAGGGTATGTCTTTGTTGATGTTTTTACTATTACAATTTGAATTTTTTCTTTAGCAGGTGACGGTAAAGAAACCTAATTGAAACTTTTTGAAACTTAAACCAAACTGCCTTCCGGTTATACACTTCTAAAAATAGCCCAATCTTTAAAAACTTCTAGCTAATGCAAGCCCCCAATAATAATTGCGTTTCTTGTGGCTAAGCAATAGCTCTTATGCTTTTGTGAATATTTCATTTAATAATCTATTCTTATGAAAAAGACCATCTTTTTGGGCATTTTAATGCTATTTCTAAAATTACATGCCATGTCTCAGGCATGTACACCAATGGGAGATGAGGTAAGCTATGGAACGGGGAATAATTGGATAGGCTATGTTTACGACAATAGCAATTTAACTAACTACAAAGGGTATGTGAATGAAGGAACTGCTACAAGTCCTGATTTTTATCAAGCTTTCGGTGGCTATGTAGTGAGCTATATTACTAACGGATGCCCCGTACAAACTGAATCTTTCAGCGTTCGGTATAAATTAAAGAAGGCCTTTATAAAAGGGACTTACCAATTCACAGTAGCTGCTGATGATGGGTATCGCTTAAGTTTAGATGGAGGCGCCACCTGGGTCATCAATAAATGGGGATATGGTGCTCCTCAAACAACCACCTATACAATAGCTCTCGATGGTACTTATGATATGGTACTCGATTATTTTGAAGGTGGCGGAGGTAATTATGTTTCCTTTAAAGTGACACCTATCTGCGGATCAACAGGAGATCCAGCTGAGTATGGAACCAATAACAAATGGATCGGCTATGTATATGACAGCACCAACCTTGCAGTGTACAAAGGGTTTGTGATAGAAGGAACAGATGCAAGTCCCAATTTCGACCAAAGCTTTGGTGGTACCTGGGTAAATTATAAAACCAGTGACTGTTCTGTTCTTACAGAAACTTTCAGTGTTCGCTATAGGTTGAAAAAGACATTTACACCAGGAAGCTATGAATTTTTAGTAGGGGGTGACAATGGCTACCGCCTTAGTTTAGATGGTGGTGCTACCTGGGTCATTAACAAATGGATTGATCAATCCTACAATATTACTTCTTACACAGCTGCATTAGATGGTACTTATGATATGGTGTTGGAGTATTATGAAGGAACAGGTTCGAACAGGATAAGCTTTGCCTTGCAATCAGGTTGCGGAACTACCGGTGACCCATCAGTATATGGAACCGGCAATAAGTGGATTGGATATGTATATGATAGCATGGATCTTACTGGTTACAAAGGATATATTACAGAAGGATCTGATACCAGCGCCGATTTTGACCAAAGTTTTGGAGGTGCCGTGGCAAGTTACAGCACAAGCGACTGTTTCGTACAAACAGAAACATTCAGTGTTCGCTATAAATTACGAAAGACGTTTACTCCGGGTAACTATGAGTTTATTTTAGGGGGTGACAATGGCTACCGCCTGAGTTTAGATGGAGGTGCCTCATGGGTAATTAATAAATGGACTGATCAGTCCTATGCATTAAGCTATTATACAGTAACTCTTAATGGTACTTATGATATGGTGCTGGAATATTATGAAAATACAGGAGCAAACAGAGTATCATTTAAGATATTGTCTGGTTGCGGAACTACCGGTAATCCTTCGGTTTATGGAACCGACAATAAATGGATCGGATATGTGTATGATGGCATGGCCATGAATGCATATAAAGGATTTGTAACGGAAGGAACGGATACCAATCCGAATTTTGATCAGAGTTTTGGAGGAAGTTTCGTTAATTATAGCACCAGCGATTGTTTTGTTCAAACAGAAACTTTCAGTGTGCGCTATAGGTTAAGAAAGACATTTGCTCCAGGTAACTACGAATTTATTGTGGGTGCTGATGATGGCTATCGACTGAGTCTGGATGGCGGTGCTACCTGGGTAATAAATCGTTGGGCAGGTCAGGCATATAATACAGCCTATTATTCAGCCTATCTAAATGGCACTTATGATATGGTACTCGAATATTTTGAAAGTAACGGGCCTAACAGAGTATCCTTTGCAGTACAAGCTTCCCTTTGCGGTACTACCGGAGATACCACTGTCTACGGAACCAATAATAAATGGATTGGCTATGTGTATGATGGTATGAACATGAATTCATATAGAGGCTATGTTACTGAGGGGTCAGATTCAAGTGCCAATTTTGATCAAAACTTTGGAGGCTCTTATGCTAACTATGCCACAAGCGATTGTTTTGTAAATACTGAAACTTTCAGCGTTCGCTATAGGTTGAAAAAGACATTTACCAATGGCAATTATGAATTTATTGCAGGTGGAGATGGTGGCTATCGATTAAGTTTAGATGGTGGTACTACCTGGGTTATCAACCGTTGGACAGATCAGTCATATAATACAGCCTATTATTCAGCCATTTTAAATGGCACTTATGATATGGTGCTTGAATATTATGAAAATGCAGGCGCTAACAGAGTATCTTTTAAAGTTCAATCTTCCATTTGTGGTACTACCGGGGATACCACTGCCTACGGAACTAATAATAAATGGATAGGCTATGTATATGATGGTATGAACATGAACTCATATAGGGGCTTTGTAACAGAGGGTTCAGATTCTAGTGCGAATTTTGATCAAGGCTTTGGAGGTCCTTTTGCAAACTATGCAACAAGTGATTGTTTTGTTAATACCGAAACATTCAGTGCTCGCTATAGGTTGACAAAGACCTTTACCAATGGTAATTATGAATTTATTGTCGGTGGTGAAGGTGGCTATCGATTAAGTTTAGATGGCGGCGCTACCTGGATCATCAGCCGTTGGGCAGATCAGGCTTATGCCGTTACTTACTATACCGCGGCACTAAATGGTACTTACAATATGGTGCTGGAGTATTTTGAGAATACCGGTTCTAACAGGGTAACCTTTGCTATACAGTCAACTTGTGGAACTACTGGTGACACAACAGTATATGGCACTGGCAACAAATGGATCGGGTATGTATACGATGGAATGAATATGAATTCTTACAAAGGTTTCGTTACTGAAGGAACAGCTACCAATCCTAATTTTGATCAGAGCTTTGGTGGAAACAATGTGGCTTATGCCACCAGCGATTGTTTTGTACAGACAGAAACTTTCAGTGTGCGTTATCGTTTGCGCAAGACCTTTACATCAGGCAATTACGAATTCATTGTGACAGGTGATAATGGATTCAGGTTGAGTCTGGATGGCGGTGCTACCTGGGTTATCAACAGTTTTGTTGATCTTGCTCCAAGAACTTTATACTATTCTGCTGCTCTTGATGGCACTTATGATATGGTGCTTGATTTTTTTGAAAGTTCTGGAGGCAACAGGATCGCATTTACAGTGCAAACAGGTTGCGGCACCACAGGAGATCCTGCTGTTTATGGTACCAATAATAAATGGATCGGATATGTTTATGATGGTACTGATATGAATGTTTATAAGGGCTTTGTAACTGAAGGAACTACAACCAATCCCAACTTTGATCAAAGCTTTGGTGGCAATGCTTCTAATTATACTACCAGCGATTGTTTTGTTCAAACAGAGAGCTTTAGTATGCGATATAAGCTGAGGAAAAATTTCTCCCCAGGTACATATATAATCTCTGTTGGAGGTGATGAAAGATATCGCTAAGTTTAGATGGCGGTGCTACATGGGCCATCGATTATACAGGTGGATCAACCTATTTTGTAAGTACCATTTCGAAAATATTGAATGGTGACTATGATATGGTGATTGAATATGCTGAAACTACTGGTTCGAACAGAATTAGCTTCACCTTGTCTAATATTCTTTTATCCTCCAAATTCGGAACTGTCCAACTAAGTCTTGAAGGGAACAAGCCACGTATTGAATGGACAACTCTTCAGGAATCAGCATGCGCTGGATTCTCTATCGAGAGAAGTGAAAATGGCAGCGATTTCCATGAAATCGGGTTTCAGCAAACCAAGGCAATTGGTGGAGAAAGCAATCAACTCCTGAAATATCAGTATACAGATAATTCCTATGTGAATGCAAGCTGTTATTATAGAGTTGTAATGATTGACCAGAAAGGAGCAAAAACGTATTCGAAAGTGCTGTTTTATGATCCTAAGCAAAAGACTTCGATTACTATATTCCCAACAATCATTAACAATAACCGATTTAAGCTAAAGACCAATTTACCTTCAGAAAAATTAAACCTACAGGTGATAGACTTTTCTGGACGTAAATATTACGAAGCCAATTTCACTTCTGTTGGAAACAACCAAGCACAGGATATTATTATTCCAGGTATCAAGTTGAAACCGGGGATGTATAAGGTGGTGATAAGGAAGGGGAATGTGGTGCTGTTGCAGCAGACGGTAATGGCAGAGTAAGTTCAATAAGTTCAAGAGGTTCCAGGTGTTGCTTCTTGAGTAATTATTGAGTTTTTGTGAGATAAGTTTTTTTATAACCGCGGAGACGCAGAGACGCGGGGGAACGCCCCTCTGCGTCTCCGCGTCTCTGCGGTTATAAAATCAAAAGAATTTTGGCAAAATCATCGGAACATCCCTCATATACCTCGCATACTGCTCCCCAAACTGCACCAACAACTTCTTCTCCTCAAACCTTATCCCAATCAAAGTATAAATTGTAATCACTACATCACACACTAACATTGTTCCGTAGGATAGATAACAATAACCCCAGATAAAAGAAAAGTACCGAGGTAGAGTGGATGCCGCACTTTCTTATGAATACCCTTCATTACCAGTGCTGTTCCGATGGCTATAGTATCTTCATTCTTTGTAAGCCATTCAATGCCACTGAGCTTATTGAAATAGTTGCGGATGCAGATCGCCATTATATAAAAGCCGCCACCAGCGATGATGCTACCGATGAGATTCGTATAGAAATTACGCTGGTATAAGTTGAATGTAGGTAAGGGATTTGGTAAATGACGATCATCAGCAAAAGAGAAAGGCCAATATCGAATACCAAAAGCGATAAGAGATATAGGCATCACCCATCATAGCCTTCATCTTCTTCTTTACCGAAGTAGAAGCAAAGATGCTGTGGATGGCGCCATACACTGTCCACGCAATGGCTACTAAAAGATGGGAGAGGATCATGATTCAAAAGAAATGAAGGTATCTCTTTATTTCTTAGCAGCTGCTGGTAAGGCAAATGCCAGGTATTTATCGGATGATTGGGTGCCCAGTTTACCACCTCCACAGGCAATTACAATAAACATCCTTCCTTCCAGTTCAAATACTGCAGGAGTGGCAAAGCCCGGTGCCGGTAAATCATATTCCCACACTTGCTTTCCAGTGTATTTGTTGAAGGCCCGCATCTTCGCATCTCTTGCAGCGGCAATGAATACCAATCCGCCGGCAGTAACCACAGGACCACCATAATTCTCCGTTCCTGTTGGAGGAACACCCTTTGCTTTTAATGCTTCGTATTCTCCCAATGGCACTTTCCAAACCAAATCACCTGTATTGAGATTAATAGCATTTAATGTGCCCCATGGAGGAGTGATACCCGGATATCCATCACTACTCATGAATTTGGTATAGCCTGCCATTTTGTATGGCATATAATTCGGATCGGTAAGTGGATCAATAGGAACCGCTTTGTATTCTTTCTTTTGCTCTGCTTTCTGATCTAAGATGAAACTGGCAATGGCATCTTTATCCTGTTGCGATAAAAAGGCAAAGGCCGGCATCATTCTTCTTCCATTATTAATATGGGTGATGAATGTTTCGTAAGTATATTTCTTGTTTATATCGACCAGTGCGGGATTGTTGCCTGTTCCTTTCTGATCCATACCATGACAAACACTGCAGTTATTGGCATAGAGACGTTTACCTGCAAGACCATAAGTCTCTTTCTTTGGAGCTTCATATTTATTATCGTACATCTCCATAACCCAGGCCATTTCATTAGCGTTTACATATAGGATGCCTGTCTCCGGGTCAAATGCCGGACCGCCCCATTCGGCGCCACCATCATATCCCGGGAATATCAGGGAAGGTTGCTTGCCCGGTGGTATAAACATCTTGCCTATGCGATAACTGTTGATCTGTTCCTGTAATTTCTTCTTGGCGCTATCGGCGGCATAAGGGTTGATATCTTTTGTGGTTAGTGTCTGGCGAACAAAAGGTGCTGGCTTAACAGGAATGGGTTGCGTAGGCCAGAGCTGATCACCGGCTAAGGCATTCAATGTATCCTGTGGCACTTCATTGATTTCGAAGACCGGTTTACCTGATTCCCTTCGAATACATATACCATTCCATGTTTGGTGGGTTGTGCTACGGCTTCTATCTTTTGCCATCAATGTTTAATGTTACAAGGGCTGGGGAGTAGGAAGGTCTTTATCCCAACATCATGATGCACGATTGGAAATGCCATTTGCGTTGGCCGGTGGCAGCATCTAATGCAATCAGACAGTTGGCAAATAAGTTGGAGCCTTTGCGTTTTCCTCCGTAGAAATCATAAGCGGCCGAGCCCGTTGGGACAAACAATATCCCTTTCTCTTCATCCAATGTAAAGCCGCTCCATGAATTGGCGCCACCTACGTTCTTATAATTATCCTTATCCTCCCATGTTTCGTATCCAAATTCACCGGGTTGAGGAATGGTATGGAATATCCACCTGCGTTTACCGGTTCTTACATCGTAAGCGCGTACATGTCCGGGCGCCGCGGGTTGGTCTTCGTCAAGACGGGTACCTACGATCAGCATGTCTTTATAGATAACACCGGGAGTGGTGCTTGTAACTAATAAGTCTTTTACATCTCTATCGAGATCATTATGTAAGTCTATGAACCCTTATCACCGAAGGATGGAATCGGAATGCCTGTCTTTGCATCGATAGCGTATAAGATAGAACCTGCAGTGTAGAATAGTCTTTCATCTGTTTGTCCGTCTGTCCAATAAGTTAGACCGCGAACATTGATGAGAGTATGATATGTTGTTTTTGAAGTATCGGTCGTAATCGGCACATAGGGATCGAAGCTCCATTTCTGTGATCCTGTGGCAGCATCGAGGGCGAAGAGTTTCATTCTTGGACTCACCCCATACAATACGCCGTTTATCATGATAGGATTGCATTGTATTTGGGAGTGGTTGGCGGTGTCTACGTCGCCGGTGCTATACGTCCAGGCGAGTTGCAGTTGAGAGACGTTATTGGTGTCTATCGATGTGATAGATGAATAGCGAATCATTTCTTTTGATCCGCCGTAGGTGGACGAGGTGTTGTATTGTTTGGTGGGGAGGTGCAGGCGGCGAGAAGCAATAAGAAAAACAACATTTTTTTTGGGTGTTTTTCCCATTGGCTAACTGAGTTATTTAGGCAGTTTGCATTTCTAAAGCTTGATTTATGCCTATTAATAAGACTTATAAAGCCCCTTTTGAGCATGAAGTTAGTTTTCATGTGTATAATAAATCTGTTTATGGCCAGCAATTATTTTATGAAGATGAAAACTACAGATATTTCCTGACACTATTTTACAAGTACTTGGGAAATCTGGTGGATGTTCGTTCCTGGGTGCTTATGCCAAATCATTTTCATTTCCATTTTAGAGTAAAATCGTACGAAAAGTGCGTTTTTGATGAAAAGGATTTAGTATTACTGGGACAGAAAGAAAAGGGGATAAATGCAGTATTTGTTCGAAGGTTTAAGAATTTTTTTATAAGTTATAGTAAGGCTTTAAAAAAGCGATTTAGTATAAAGACAAATGTATTTGCCCAAAAATTTAAACATAAGAAAATTTTTACGGACGAACAGGAAACAAATTTGATGTATTATATACATCATAACCCACTGCATCACAAATTAACAGATGATTGGGAGCATTATAAATGGAGCTCGTATAAGAGGATTCTCGATAATAGCTTTGAAGGTCTTGATATTGATTTTATTTTAGACTGGTTTGGTAGTATAGATATTTTTAGAAAATCGCATCTTTTAAATTCAGAAAAGTATTTTGAAGAGTTTGATTGAGTTGTGTTGATTTGGGATAAGTAAACTGAAGGGGAGTAACTTAGGTTCCGAACTCTCGAGTTCGGAACTCTAAGCTTACCCCCTTCAGTTTACTTATCCCTCTAGGATTATATACGCAGAGGCCATTCCCCCTGCGTATCCGCGTCTCTCCCGAAATAATCGGGACAAGTTGCGGTGAAAAAAACTCACACCACAAAAACTCCATAATTAATCAGGGTGCTACACCTAGAAACCTATGGAACTCATTGAACTTCTGGAACCTCTTGAACCAACTTATTCAATTACTCTCTCCGAGATTTTCCCAGTCTTCTTATCCTTCAATATCACCTTCTTCGCCCCATAATGCGTCACTTCTTCCTTCACTAAATAATGATCAGCGTCGTAATCAACAGGGTGACTGTCTTTGCCCACGTTTTTCACGGCCGCGCCAGATATCCAGTTTAACGGGTTCCCATTGTTTGGTTTGGCAGAACGATAAGCAGCATCGGACACAGTTTACTACATAGCCGTCGTAGAAGGTTTCTTTTGGAGCAACACCTTTCTCGAGACTATTAAACATATCCATGAACATATGATTGTAACCCAATTCATTCAGTTCATCTCCTACCGGGAATAGCCAACCGCTATTACTCTCTGCTTTCTCTGCCACATAATCGGCTCCTTTGCCGGTGGTGAACATATCGAATCCGGTGCGGAGGAAACTATTGATCCATATCGTTCCTTCTGTACCCATCACTTCATCACGAAGATCGAGACCGCCACGGAATGTCCAGCTTACTTCAGTTGGGCGATGGCGCCATTCTCATATTTTATTAATCAATGGAGTGATCTTCTGCATCGATAGGTTTTTTACTTGGGTATCGGCCGAGCACATCACACTTCTACTGGACGGATATCTTTCCGATATAGCTACGGGTAATTTCTACGCAATGACAGCCGGGTCGGGGATACAACCCCGCCTGCTTTTCCAATATCCAGAACCAATCGCTGTGCGGGCCAGGATGTGTTCGCGTGATTTGGCCCAGAGGATTCTTCCTAAGGCACCATTCTTCACACTCTCTTGTGCTTTCAAAACTTCGGAGTATATACAGGGTCTTCGAGATAACCAGTTGCTGAAGATGCCGCTTTCTCTACCGCCTGGCGAGCATTCACTCGGCTGCCTCAGCATTGCGGCCGAGAGGCTTGGTAGTTATCCACGAAACTTTTTTGTGTTTGCAGCAAAGCAATACCGCTGCTTCATGTAAGTTGTTGGGAAGAGAGATACATACAACATCCACATCAGGATGAGCTAACGGCCTCTTACATATCAGTTTGTCCAATGGGCGCATTAGTAATCTTCAGCGAACTTCTTCGCGCTTTCTTCGCGGCAGGAGTAGATGCTTGATTTTGTCTTTGTTACGATAGCCTTGTAATGAGTCTGCGTAAAATCTTCCGATAAATCCGGGACCAAGCATTGCAATTCGTTGCATATATTTTAGTGTTTTAGTTTAGCCAGGTGTTTAATTATGGGTTCAAGAAGTTCCATTTATTCAAGAGGTTCAAGGTTCTTGGGTGTAGCTCCTGATTAATAATATAGAATTTTCAGGGCATTTTTTTACCGCAGAGAACAAGAGAAACAAGAGGTTTCGCAGAGTTATACTAAAACTTAATTAAAATTTTCAAATAACTCTGCAAGCTCCTGTAACGCTCTTGTTCTCCATGATAAATTATGATGGCTATTGGCTGTTCATTTCCACATTTCCATATTTTCAAATTCTCAAAATTTACTCTTCTTCTCGTTTTAAAAAATAGCTGAAACAACAACAACACCACACCACCGCTATCCCCGCCAGTACCATCCACACACTTGCCCAATCGGTGACTGCAGCATCGCCGTTGCCGATTGTATATTTATCTTTCACGATTCCGGATAAAGCAGAACCGATGAACAACCTAATTATATGTAGCGAGGAGATCAGTCCCTGCGCGGGGCTCTTCAGATCTTTTCTCCGGCTTCTGGTCAGCATAGATCATTCCCGCTTTGAAGAAGAAATCGTCACAGATACCATGGAGTAAGATACCACCATAGAGCATCATTCGCCAGCTCCAGTTTCCGTAGCTAAGATAAAAGCGTATGATCCAGGTAACGAGTCCTACAATGAGGATGCCTTCCAGATGCCGAAGTCGGCGATACGCACAATAGTAACAATAACATGAAGATCACTTCGGAAGCTTGTCCGGGACTCATCTCAGTTTCTACAAAGAAGTTAGGTATTACAGCGCCGGGATTAGCAGCTAAAATCCTGCTCTGTAAGTTCGGTAATGGATGGATTAGCCATTGCTAGTAAAGGACAGTAGGATACATATCAAAACCGTTGTATTAAAGAATATGGAGAATGAACGGTTCTTGAATAATACAAAGCGTCTTTACCCAATGTCTTGCGCCCACACTCACGGACCTTTTAATATAGGAGGTGTCTTGGCGAGTGAAAGAATACAGTCCTATTACAATTGCGGTGATCATTGATATCTGGAAGATGGACTTTATCGCCCCGGTTCATATAGCCGATGAAATTGGTAACGGCTATCCAGGCGATGGTACCGAAT
The DNA here is from genome assembly GCA_016721085.1 of Chitinophagaceae bacterium. Classification (GTDB taxonomy): domain Bacteria; phylum Bacteroidota; class Bacteroidia; order Chitinophagales; family Chitinophagaceae; genus Endoryza. Next base: position 29,896 of record JADKJI010000029.1, read on the forward strand.
ACGCGTATGATAGGGAATTCCTTCGCTGGATTATCCATCTGACGCATACAGATAGAACTGGTGAGGGACTGGACCGAAGTTGGTAAACAGTAACAACATCATCCAATAGAAAGTATCATAATCGGTGATCAGAGTAAGGGAGAAGAGGATAGCGGCACCAACGGGTTCAGGATGCCCAATACTCTTTTCAGCGTTAAAGCAGGTCGCGATGATACCAACAAAGAATAGCGAAGACGATCATAGCGATGGAGAAAGTGGCATGACATTACCTACCTGAGCTCCGGTGATATTAATAGCTAAAAAGTACTTGGATAGTGTCCGTACCCGGGCTCCCTGACCACGAACCGTAAAAACATCATGATCATTAGCTGGATTGCAAAATTTGGGAATTTGAAGATTTGAGAATTAACAGCCGAATACAAATTTGAAAATATGGAAATGTGGGAATGAACAGCCAATACAGTTTTCAACGGAGATGAGGGGATTACCGGGAAGGCGGGAAGGTGTTTGGTTTTAATGTTTCAAAAAGTTTACAATTAGTTTTTCTTTTACCGTCACCCCTGCGAAGGCAGGGGTCTCCTTAAAAAGGGTTCATATATTTAGTTTGATGGT
>JADKJI010000030.1 GCA_016721085.1 Chitinophagaceae bacterium
TATAAAGGTGAGGGCAAAGGGGATATTGTGGTTACCCTTAAGAATAGCAATACCCAATTCTATATCAACAGAGCCATTGACAACGGATATACTGTTGAAGCACTCCACGAAAAACTAACTGGCAAAACCATTGAAATTCTTGCCATTTCACATTGGACCCCGCCAGACCTGGCTTCAAAACAAAACACATCGCTGAAATAAGAACTGCCGACCAGGTAATTTATACCGAACTATAAATCAAAATAAACTGTCTATAATATTTTAATGGGAATAACAACAAGACAGCTAAAAGACGGAGATTATTGCAAAGTCATCACTGGCACTCATGCTGGAAAATCGGGAATTGCAAAAGACATCAATACAAGCAAGACCGGACATATTACTATAACTGTAGTGCAAAATAATGGCGTAAGGTTTAAAACCCTTGGGAAAAACGTAGAAGTAATAAAAAGTGATAAACCAATCTAATTAGGAATTAATACTACCCTCATTTTCATAAAGACCCGCCTTTCGCCAATCGACGGTAATTCCTTAACTTCAACAAACAACTGCTATAGGGTCTTATACCAGAGGCTAACCCAGCTTCATTTACCCTACTTGCACTCATTCCAAATCCCTTTGATACCCGAACTTGTAATATTTAACCAACTAACTATAAATGCCTGAAAGTACAAAAGATGAAGAGCAGGATAATCCGGAAAATAAAAAACCGGTACAAGCTCCAGAACATATCACCCTTTTAAAAGAATCACCACCCACTCCCCTAACCCAAGCACCTGAAACTATGGAAGTACACCACCATGGCCATGACCCTGCAGCTCCTCATCATAAGAAAAACTGGAAATCTTATTTCTGGGAATTTTTAATGTTATTCCTGGCAGTGTTCTGCGGTTTTCTGGCAGAATACCAATTGGAACATAAGATCGAAAATGACAGGGAAAAGAATTCATCAGCAACTTATTGGAAGATCTGGCTGAAGATACCATAGCAATTACCAACACCATATCCATTTATAAGGAGAGTGAGATAAGGAATGATACTTTACTACACCTGTTATGCAGTCCTGAAGTGAAAAGTCATGGTGCTACCCTATACCAACTGGGAAGGATGGCTTCCAGAAGTGGTCGTTTGGCTGTTCATGATGCTACCATACAGCAATTGAAAAATTCAGGTGGCTTACGCCTAATCCGAAAAGAAAAGGCATCCAAAGCCATAATTGAATATTACAACAGATTAGTTTTCATTAATTACTTGCAGAAAATAGAAGACGATGAAATAATGGAGTACCGGAAATTAGCTACGGATGTTTTTCATCCTGTTATATTCAACTCTATCGTTGTTGAGGAAGACAACTCTATTATTGCACCAGCAGGCAATCCAGCTTTACTTACCTATGATCCAAAGGTTTTGTATAAACTCGCTGGACTGGTATCTTATGTAAGAAACACTCGGTTAGGCCTTGCCAATGCAGAAACTGAAATGAAGACAGCAGCCCTTGACCTGATAGTATTAATAAAAAAAGAGTACCATATAGAATAATTGATGTATTAAAATTGTGAAGAAAATCCCGAATTAGCTATAATTAAATCTCGATGTTCTATAAATACATCAAATTCAGTATTTCAATTTCAATAATCTCCTGGATAGTGGGAATGATTATAAATGCATTCCTGAAAAAAACAGAATTCTATACAAATTACTTGTCAAACCTGAACTTTATAAATAGCAAATTTCTGAATAAAATTATCGGCATCTTTGTTTTTAAGTGGATTGTGAAAAATACGCCCTTGAAATTTTTCAATCAAAAACTAACTGTAAAAAAGAAAATCGAAAAGTCAGACCTGATAAGCCTAAGAAACGATATGACAGTTTCAGAAATCGATCATTTAATAGGCTTTGTCTTTGTAAGCATTTTTGCCTTGGTTAAATTCATTGATTTCAATTTTTTATTCGGCCTTATGATAATGCTTGCAAACGTTCCGCTTAATCTATATCCGTCCCTATTACAACAGGAGAACAAAAGAAGAATTGACAGATTGCTGAAAAAAATATAGCTATAATAAATTAGTTGATTTCAGGAAATACATTGGGAAGCCATTTATTCTTATTTGCTAACTCAACAAAATGAATTTTTAAAACCCAATTTCCGGACTGTTATCCATTTTACTACTATATTGCTTCGGCAGCGAGAATCCTTGTCTACAATAAACAACCAACTCAAATGAAATCATTTCTAATTGCACTTTCTCTGATTTTGATAGCCTCTTTTTCGGTGAAGGCACAAACAGTGAAACTAAAATATTCAGAGGGTTATATAAAAACAAAAGATTCTGTACAGCTATTTTATAGACTCGTTGGAGAAGGGAAAGACACTATTGTGATATTCCATGGAGGTGGATTTGGATCCAGCTATTTCGTTCCTGACCTCACCCCACTTGCTGCCCATCATACCCTTTTGTTTTTCGACCAGCCCGGTACAGGCTTTTCTACTGTTATCAGAGATACAGCCCGGCTAAATATCAACCGATTTGTTGAAGATGTAGAAACTTTGAGGAATCACTTCCGCATCAATAAAATGAAGGTGATTGCCCATTCAAATGGCGGTATTATGTATGGCTATTATGCCACTATTCACCCGGAAAATATAGAATCGAGTATTCTAATAAACCCAATAGCTGCCTCACAGAAATGGAAGAATACAAATCGCTTTGACAGTATCTCAGCCCTTATCTTAAAGCAAAACAGAACTATTTACAGATCGGCTCCTTCAGACTTAATAAAAGCTTGTTGGGATTATTATGCGGTCTGGGCTCGTGGCAAATTCCCTACTCCACTTCACTCCAGAAGAATTTGGGGTGATGTATGTAATTGCAACCAACAGAATTTATTAAGTCCTTACTTGTTTTATCCTTTACAGTCACTAGGAAGATGGGATATAACCGCTCAACTTTCAACTGTAAAAGCAAGAACCTTAATTGTTGGTGGCGATAAAGATGAAACTCCAGTTGAAGCATGGGAAGAATGGAAAAGAAGTTTACCCAATAGCCAATTGCTAATAATAAATGGCACAGGACATTTGCCTTATGTTGATAATCCTTCCGTCTTTTTTGCTGCGGCAGAACAATTTTTACAAAACAAATGGCCGGATAATTCAGTTCAGGATGCCAAAAGTGTAGGAATAGTTTTCCCATCCGATGAAAAAGGTTCTGCCTATCTAAAAGCAAGAGCAACAGTAATTAAAACAGAAACTGAAATAGTAAGATTGATAAATAAAGCGGCCTGGGATAGTGCCGCAGCCATATATGCCCCAGATGCCACGATACTGGGGCCGGGCTCACCGCCTGTAGCTGGTCAAAAAGCGATAGCAAGCTTTTGGCATACAGCTTCCATTCGTGGAATGCATAATCTTGAATTGCAGTTTATCGATCTGGAGCAAAGTGGTGACAAGATAATTGCAAGAGGAAAATATGTAATGAATAATAAGCAAAACGAAATTATAGATATCGGAAAATTTATAGCCATATATAAAAAAGAGGATGCCAAGTGGCGACTGCAAACTGATATGTTTAATACAAGTATGGAGACACGTTCACCTATTGAAGTTCCCGACTATCTGAGTTTGCCAAAGAACTAAATCACAAGAGCAATACATTAAAAGAAGGAAGATTTCGTAATAGCATAACCAAGTCAAGAACAACCATATCTTGCTGGGTATTTGTAGTTGAATTTCATAATGCCTTACTTTTCAGAGCTCCTTCCCTTTTCGAACCCAGGACAATGGTATTGGATCAACTTAAAAACTCAGGTTCGTTACGGTTTTTTAAAAGCAATGAATTGCAGACAATGGTGGGAGATATATCCGTAGCCATTAAAAACATAGGCGAAAGGCAAGTTTATGAAACAGATTACAGGGAGAAATACGCAGTTCCCTTTCTAATCAAACATTATGACTCCAATTTTGAAAAGGCTACAAGAACGAATGGTGCTAAAATGCTGGCTGAGTTCTTACCTAGTTATGAAGCCAGCAATATCCCTATCGCATTCGATATCAACAATCTAGAGAAACTGAATAAAAAAGAAACAAATAATATTCTTGGCCTGTTTGCTATTTATCCACGTGGTTTGCGAGTAATTCAATATCATAAATATCAGGCAATAAATGCAAAATTGCTTTTAACTTTAAGGAATGAATATCATCTTTAAGTATGACCGTAATAAGTAACCGACCGCCTTTGAATATATCAATATCACTCAAAACTGTTCGTCGTTACCATAAAATTGGTAAACAAAACAATGCAGAATTAAAAATGAGTTAAATGAATAAAACATTTAAATCAAGAATTGGTCTCGAATTTGTAATTCCAATCATAATAATTTTTGGAACAATTTTGTTTTTAACTACATATGAGAAACCAAGTTGGCTTGGGGTTTTTATACTTTTAGCTGTCATTACTATTATTACTCACTTATTTCTGTCAACTTCGTATACCATCGAGGGTGAAAATTTAAAAATAAAATCCGGCATTTTTTATAATAAGACCGTACACATCAAAGACATAACTTCAATATCCGAAACAAACAGCTTTTTAAGTTCACCAGCAACATCGCTTGACAGGCTTGCAATATCTTTTGGTAAATATGACTGTGTAATAATTTCACCAAAACAAAAAAAAGAGTTTATTGACACAATAGTGTCATTAAATTCTACAGTTGAAGTAAAACTTAAGAAGAAATAATTAAAAATGCAGGAAGTCCTGCAAAACTAGCACCTATTAAATATACTTTTATGGGATTATTTAGTCTTTTCAAAAAGCCGGTTATTGTTCAGGATGATTTATTTGGCAGACTACAATTTATAGATTCCAAGGACCCTTCTAATAACTATTTTGAAGGAGCAGGATTTTTCGAGCCCACCCAATGTGATACAGAATATTTGATACAGGCAGATATTGAAGGGCCTACTGATGAACAAAGACAGTTTTATCTTGATTTACAGGCAAATTTTGAACAATACGTAGAAAAGATAACACCTCTAATTGAAGGTGAATTTCAAAACTGGAGGGAAGATTTTAAAATCACCAATTTTACTGAAGAATTCACTCTTGTATGCATAACTATACCCAGACAAGATACATATCCATTGATATGGGATATGGCTTTCACTACTATCCACGATCTGGATCATCATGTAACCATTGATTTTATAGGGAAAGAGCCTAATGGGGTTCTGATTGATGGATAAAAATGATGGTCACCAAAAAACACATTTTACTAACTTTTCTTTAACGTACCGGTAAATAATACCCGTAGAGTGACGTTACTTTAATAGTACAAATACTTGATTTATAACCGCAGAGACGCTGAGATGCAGAGTGGATTCTACTCCGGCTCCGCGTCTCTGCGGTAAAAAAAAATCGATTCATTATCCCCCAAGGTTTCATCCTTGGTCATTTTGTTCAACCCCTTAGGGTTAGGAATACATCGACTGGTTTATGTATTTTCTTATTCCGGCCTATCGGCTTCCAGATTACTGCTTCTGAAAATTCAACACATCATTATTATTCAACGACTGATCCATCAATTGAATCATTGTTGTAGACTTTGATGTTAACCCCCCATCTTCTTCAATCTGCAATAACAATACAGGTATTCCTCCTCCGTTCCATTTCAACATGAATTTCCTTTTGTTGCTATCCAATACTTCTGTCCAGGTACCAGATGTGGTGTCTGTCCCATTAACAGCATACATTGAACCATTGCTATTAAAGGTGAAAACATAGGGATTATAGGTTGTGGTTTCATCCTTTGTTTCATTTAGATACTGTTGAACTTTCCAATTGCCTTGCGTAATAACAGATGATATCGAATCGTTGTTTGTGCTGTTATTACTTTTTGAACAAGATAAACCAGTAAGCACTACAGTAACCAATAAAAGGGAACTAATTAATTTTCCAATCATAACAATTTAATTTAAACGAATTATAAAAGCGGACAGATAATACAACCAAACTAGTTGTATTAGACCAGTACCCAAGAACTATGCCATCGAAAGGGAAAGTAATGTGAAGGTGATTTTATAATAAAAATCCCCTTCTGTTGAGAAGAGGATTCCGTTGAAGGCCAACTATTTATTAACACGCTCCGTTACATTTACAAGATTATGCGAATTGTTTATGATATTCTATATAATCAATGAAGTCTGTTATGATATGAATACAGTGAAATGAGAATGCAACAACGAACAACCCTATGTTTAATAATTACTGTTTCTGGAAATGAATCTCATCATTATTCGTCGCCGTAACATCTGTCAGCTCTATCATTGTTGCAGACTTCGACTTTAATATCCAGTCTTCTTCAATCTGCAATAACAATACTGGTATGCCACCGCCATTCCATTTTAAAGTAAATTTTCTTTTTCCACTGTCAACAGCTTCTGTCCAGGTACCAGTTGTGGTCACCGCACCATTCAATGCCGTCATGGAACCGTTACTGTTAAAAGTGAACACAAAAGAAGAATAGCTTGCTGTTTCATCTTTGGATTCATTGAGATAAAGATGCACCTTCCAGCTCCCTTGTGTTATAATGGATGCGATTGTTTCATTACTAGCGCCACCCCCATTACTCTTGGAACAGGAAATACCAGTAAGCAATATCGTAACAATCAATATGGAACGTACCGATTTTAAAAGCATGGTCTTGTGATTTTTGCGAATTTACAATATGGGCCTGATTCATAACTATTATACCCTGAAATTATCAAACTCCAAGAACTATGCCAGCGAAAAGCAAATAGCCATAAAGTAGTTTATAAAAAACAAAATCCCCCTCTGATTAGAGGGGGATATTATTGAAGACCAATTATTTACTTATTTGATCCCATACTTGTATTTATAACGTTCCGCCAATTGCTTATGCTTATCAGTTAAGTCAACAGTGCGACCCTGGATGAAAGCATGAGTAATGATACTCGATTTCATATCAAGGATATCACCTTCACTGATAACAATATTTGCATCCTTACCTACTTCGATAGATCCTGTTTTATCGGCAACACCCAAAATTTTTGCAGCATTAAGGGTGATGGCAGACAAAGCTTCTTCTTTTGATAATCCATAAGCCGCTGCAGTTCCTGCATTGAAAGGCAGGTTGCGTGAACGGGTGTTGGCATCATCATCAGAAATAGCGAATAACACTCCAGCTTTCTGTAATATAGCTGGCGTCTTATAAGGCTGATCCACATCATCATCAACCATGGTTGGAAGACTATGCATTTGCCCTAAAATAACAGGGATATTATATTGCTTGAGAAGATCAGCAATCAGATAGCTATCACTTCCTCCTACAATCACAACATCAAATCCGAATTCCTTTACAAAGTCAACAGCCACCAGCATTTCTTTCACAATATTACATGTGATGAAAAGCTTTTGCTTTTTTGTAAATAATCCTTTCACTGCTTCCAACTTAAGGTTAGTGGTAGTGTGAGTAGGTGCTTCTGCATACGCTTTTGCTTCACGCAAGAATACTTTCACTACTTCCAGTTGATCCAATGCTCTTTTAATTGGATCACCCTGTGGTTGCTGCTGTCCAAATCCACCAAACCCTCCACGGCCACCACGACGGGTAAGCAATGAAGGCATATTGAGATAGATACCGTTATCAGTTGCATAAGCCGCATCTTCCCAATTCCAGGCATCCAACTGAACAACAGAGGATGAACCTGTCAATAAACTTCCATCAGGATAAACACCTGCCAGCAAAATACCATTGCTTCGTAAAGTATTGATCACCTTACTATCGGTATTATAGGCTACTATAGAACGGACATTGGGATTCAGATCACCCAATTCAGAAGCATCAACTGTTGCACGAACAGTTGGAACTTCCATCAATCCTAATTGTGAGGATGCAAGGATCAGTCCTGGGTAAACATGTTTGCCTTTGGCGTCAAACACTTTCACATCATCGGCAGGAATGGCGATATTCTGGCCTACCTGCTCGATCTTTCCATTATTTACTTTTATAGTACCCTTTTCAATCACCTGGCCATTTCCTACATGGATAACCGCATTGGTGATGAACAGAAGCCCTTTGTACTCTTTACCAGGGTAAACCGTTTCCTGAGCCATAGCAGCAGAAAAGGTAAATAGCCCTAACAGTATATATGATAATAACTTTTTCATTCTTGTTTCAGTTTACAGGTTATTTATTTTCAGTGCTGTTGCTTTCCATATCTTCTGCATCAACTTCCAAAAGTCCATGCTGATGATAATGGTCTTCGCATACCAATATCACTTCGAATCTTGGACGGGCTCTTTGGAAATTTCCAGGAGCGCCACCAGGACCACCACTTCTTTTTGCAGCCGCCATTTTCTGGATAAGCCTTGTTTTTTCAGCCTGTATCTGTTTGCGCATTTCAGCATCTTTTGTACGGTCGAAATAAACGATACCGTCTACAATCGTGTTCTCTGCTTTTGCATAAATGCTAAGTGGATTGTCACTCCATAATACCAGGTCGGCATCTTTACCTACTTTGATACTACCTACCTTATCATCAACATGCAACATTTTTGCAGGATTGATAGTTACCATCTTCAGGGCATCCTCTTCGCTCATACCGCCATATTTCACACTCTTACCAGCTTCCTGATTCAAGCGACGAGCCATTTCAGCATCATCTGAGTTAATAGCTACATTCAATCCAACTTTTTGCATGATAGCGGCATTACCTGGTATAGCATCCAAAACTTCCATCTTATAATTCCACCAATCGCTGAAGGTAGAGGCATTGGCACCATGAGTTTTCATCTTATCCGCAACCTTATACCCTTCAAGAATATGTGTGAAAGTATTAACGGTAAATCCGAAACGATCTGCCACTTTTATAGCAGCATTGATTTCACTTTGTACATAAGAGTGACAAGTGATGAATCTTTTCTTATTCATGATTTCAACCAAGGCTTCCAATTCCAGATCCCTGCGAACAGTATTCCATGGATTAGGAGCCACTTGTCCTTTTTTCAGTTTTGCTGCATCTTCAGCTATCTTCTTGAGTGCATTCTGGTAATCGTTAGCTCTGGTAAATGCATCCACCATCACTTGTTCAACACCCATCCTGGAATCAGGAAAACGGTTATTACCTTGAGAAGAAGATGAACGCTTTACATTCTCACCTAATGCGAACTTGATGAATGGATCAGATCCTTTGAATTTCAGATCATCATCATTAGCACCCCAGCGCAATTTTATCAGCTGTGTTTGTCCACCGATTGTATTGGCAGATCCATGAAGAATATGCGAAGTGGTTACACCACCACTCAACTGACGATAGATATTGATATCATCCGGATTCAGGTTATCACCGATGCGAACTTCAGAAGTAACACTTTGTCCACCTTCATTGATAGAAGCAGCAGCAATATGTGAGTGTTCATCGATGATACCAGCAGTAAGATGTTTACCAGTTCCATCAATCACTCTTGCACTGGCATCGGAGAGGTTAGTACCGACTTGAACAATCTTACCTCCTTTAACTAATACGTCAGTTCCTTTCAGTACTCCATCTTTTTCACTTGTCCAAACAGTAGCATTCTTAATAAGAATTGTTTCCTGTTTTGGCAAAGAATCCATTCCATAAGCAAGGAATGGATAGGTTACTTTTCCTAATTGCAATGGTGTACGTTGTTGACGAGAGCTATCTTGATTAACAACAAGTCCCTTATCAAAACTGGCCATCCAGGTGAAATTGTTTCCAGCACCATCACGACCACTTCCACTCCAAGTAGCTCCGTTTGAAACACCACTTAAGATAGTTTCTACGGCTCTTGGTCCGCGGCCTTCAGTATAACTCAGTTTCACCATCTTACCATCGAAGGAGTATTTTCCGGTGAGGGTATCTTTATCAATAAATGTAGCAACACCCCCATCTTTAAGAGTTAAGGAGTAATTCTTTGTTCCGGCTGCAGCTGTTGTAGTGAGTTTATATGTTCCTTTCACATCAAACCAGCTTTCTTCTTTCACAGCATATTTATTTCCTTGTACCCAGTTGTTAAGGATAACTGTTTTTTCTGCGAAGATGGGACCAGATGTGATTACGAAATTGGCCAGTTTACCTGCTTCCAGACTTCCTACTTTATCATAAACACCCAATAAGGTTGCAGGATTCTTTGTTAAGGCTTCTAATGCTTTTGCCGGAGAAAGACCATATTCAATAGCTTTTCTAAGGTTAGCGGTAAACTCAGAAACGTTAGCGAGGTCTGAAGTAGTTAGACAGAAATTGATTCCTGCTTTTTCAAAAGCACCGGCATTTGTTGGTGCCAGTTCCCAATGCTTCATATCATCTAAGCCAACAAATCGCAGATCAGCCGGATCATCAACATCCATCGCTGCCGGGAAATTGAGTGGTAATATATAAGAAGCTTTTGTGGATTGAATCTCTTTTATACGCTGATATTCGTTTTGTCCGGCTTTGATGATATACTGAACACCGAACTCATCTCCTATCCTGTCGGCTCTCAAATCGTTCCATTTATCACCAGCTTCAAATATCTGTGGCAGGTTTTGAATTTCATTCCAGCTTTTCAGAGTAAGATTCACTCCTTCTGCAGCAGGATTATTCTTATACCAGTTGGCATCGATATAAGTTTGGCGTAAGAGAGTAATTGAACCCATCATACTACTTGGATAGCTTTGGGTAGATGTTCCTCTGTTCAAAGAATAATGAGCAGAAGCCTTATCCTTTACAATAACCATATTCTCTTTCTCATTAGCCAATGTTGCTACTACACCGGTTCCACGGGCAATACCGTCTTTCTGATGCGACAATACAGTACCGAAACCCAGGTCACGAAGTGATTTTGCTTTTGCATCATCTACAGTAAAAATTCGGGAAGCATCAACGTCAGCGTGAATGGCCTGATTCCAGCCATACGCCCCTTTTTGGTTATTGGTCATTTGGGAAGGACCACCAAAATTAAATCCACCAGCAGCTCTTTGGGAAGCAGGCATACCATAATCGCTGTAGATATCAATGAAAGAAGGATAGATAAACTTACCCTTACAATCGATTACCACGGCATCTTTTGGAATAGCGACACCAGTACCGGCACCTACAATTTTACCATCTCTTATCACCAATGTTGCATTGGGAATTGTGGTCTGCGCATCTTTCACCAATATAGCGTTGGTGAAGGCGTAGCAACCTTCGCGATTGTCGGTCACTCCGTTTACTGGAAACGTGGACTGCGCCTGAACCAGGAATGTGCTCATAAAAAGCAACAGGGTCCCTGCCAGGATTTGAATTTTTCTCATAACTGTTTTGTCTTTGGTTGGAAAAAATAGAAGATACGATAATACTGAAAAAGACGCTACGGAACTAAAAAATTCTATAAGTGGTCAAGAGCCAATGTTTGTGTTTGGAATGGGTAAAACTTTACCTTTGGCTAATACATGTTTGCCTATGTGTGCACAACAATCTATCAGCATCCCCGACTTCCGCTATACTCCCTGTATTGACCAGGTAGGGGTGGAAGAAAGGGCCGCCCGATTTACCAAGCGAAGTATCAAGAAAGAGACCAAGCTTCAAGGCCTCAAACTGGCCCTCAGTATGATTGACCTTACAACGCTGGAAGGCAAGGATACTGCTGGAAAAGTGCAGCAACTCTGCTACAAAGCCATGCATCCACACGATGCCTTACCCGGACTGCCAACGGTTGCTGCCATATGTGTCTACCCTTCCATGGTGAAAATCGCTAAGAAAGCCCTCGAGGGTTCGAATATAAAAGTGGCTTCTGTTGCCACCGCCTTCCCCAGTGGACAAGCCCCCCGTTCTGTAAAATTGCAGGATACCAAATTCGCCGTTCAGAACGGAGCCGATGAAGTGGATATGGTTATCAGTCGCGGTAAGTTTCTCGAAGGCGAATACAATTTTGTTTTTGATGAAATAGCCGCCATAAAAGAAGCCTGTGGCCCTGCCCGCCTCAAAGTGATATTGGAAACAGGAGAACTGACCACTTACGATAAAGTGAGAAAGGCAAGTGATATCGCTTTATATGCCGGTGCCGATTTCATCAAGACTTCCACTGGTAAAATTCAACCTGCAGCCACCATGCCCGTAACTCTGGTAATGTTGGAAGCCATCCGTGACTATTATTATGAAACTGGTATCCAGGTAGGAATGAAACCTGCCGGTGGTATCTCCAAATCAAAACTCGCCCTTCATTACCTCGTAATGCTCAATGAAGTGCTTGGTGCTGACTGGATGAATAACCACTGGTTCCGCTTCGGCGCCAGCAGTCTCGCTAATGATGTGTTGATGCAGTTGGCGAAAGAGGAGACCGGGGTGTACCAATCAGGAGATTATTTTTCGAATGATTAAATATTTGTTCAAGAAGTTCCATAGGTTCCATTTGTTCCATAGGGGCACCCCGATAAGTTTAGAGCCTTTATGTACCACTACAAGGTTGCCCTATGGAACAAATTGAACTTATGGAACCTATTGAACCAAACAACAATTGAAATAAATAACGCAAAATGCAACTCCCAAAAAAGAAAACCCCGAAGGCTCTCAAATTCAACGCCACCTTCACCTACGCCCCTGCCCCAGAAAGCAAGAGCCATGTGAAATTGCAGGAGCAGTATGGCTTGTTTATAAATGGGAAATTTGAAAAGCCGAATTCGGGGAAGTATTTCGAGACCATTAATCCGGCTACGGAAGAGAAACTGGCGATGGTGGCAGATGCTAATGCAAAAGATGTTGACAAGGCAGTGAAAGCAGCACGCACCGCTTATGATAAAGTTTGGAGTAAGATGCCCGGAAAAGAAAGGGCTAAATATATTTTCAGAATCAGCAGGATGCTGCAGGAAAAAGCAAGAGAACTTTCTGTTCTTGAAACCATGGATGGAGGAAAACCCATCCGCGAATCAAGGGATATAGATATTCCATTGGCAGCAAACCATTTCTTCTATTATGCAGGATGGGCCGATAAATTGGACTATGCTTTCCCCAATCAACAACCGAAATCATTAGGTGTTGCAGGACAAATCATTCCATGGAACTTTCCTTTATTGATGGCTGCCTGGAAAATTGCGCCAGCTTTAGCAACAGGAAACACGATTGTATTAAAACCTGCTGAAACGACTCCTCTTACTGCACTTAAACTAGCTGAGATCATTCAGGAAAGCGGTTTACCAGAAGGCGTAGTGAATATCATCACAGGCGCTGGTGCTACAGGTGCTGCTCTTGTACAACACCCCGGCATCGATAAGATCGCCTTCACAGGAAGTACTGATGTAGGAAAACTAATTCAACGCGCTACTGCAGGAACAAACAAAAGACTCACTCTTGAATTAGGAGGAAAAGCGGCAAACATCATATTTGAAGATGCTCCTCTCGACCAAGCTGTTGAAGGTATCATCAATGGCATCTTCTTCAACCAGGGACATGTATGTTGCGCCGGTTCCCGTCTCTTTGTTCAGGAATCAGTTTACCAAAAAGTGATTCGCAAACTAAAAGACCGTATTGAAACTTTGATAGTTGGCGATCCATTAGATAAGAACACCGATATCGGAGCTATCAATTCCAAACAACAATTGGATACCATAAAAAAATATATCAGCATCGGCATTAAAGAAGGTGGTGAAATCCATGAAAGCTCTTGTGCTATTCCTAAGAAGGGTTTCTACTGTCGTCCTACTCTTTTCACCAATGTATCTCAAAGTCATCGCATAGCCCGCGAAGAGATATTCGGACCCGTACTAGCGATCCAAACCTTCCGTACAGATGATGAAGTGATCGAAAAAGCAAACAACACAGCCTACGGACTAAGTGCCGGTGTATGGACCGACAAAGGTTCCAAGATATTCAACATGACCAGCAAACTAAGAGCCGGTGTTATCTGGGCCAACACATTCAACAAATTCGATCCCACATCACCGTTTGGTGGGTATAAGGAGAGTGGGTTTGGGAGAGAGGGGGGAGTGCAGGGGCTGTCTGCTTATTTGAAGAGCTTTTAGTAGTTCAAAAGGTTCAATTAGTTCAATAGGTTCCAGAGGAGGGGCGAGAGTGGGTTTTTTGTTAAGTACAATGAATATTGGAGTTGTGGGTTTAGTAAAGTGTGTTTTCTTGAAAAAAGAAACCTTTGAATATTAAAGGTTCGAATTATGGCGACAATTGTGAGGTTTGAAGAAATACTGTCATGGAAGGAAGCAAGGGAATTAAATAAGAAAATCGGGAAACTTATAGATGATGGAAGATTGAAAAACAGTTATAAGCTTATAAGTCAGATAGAACGATCGGCGGGATCGATAATGGATAATATAGCAGAAGGCTTTGAGAGAGATGGCAATCGGGAATTTTTACAATTCCTTTATATAGCAAAAGGCTCATGTGGGGAATTACGATCGCAATTGTATAGATGTCTTGACAGGAATTATATTAACAATGAAGAATTCAATGACCTATTTTATCATGCAGCACGAATCAGTTCTTTAATAAAATTATTAATCAACTATCTATCCAAATCCGAAGACAAAGGCCCCAAGTACAAAGACAGGACCTAACTTATGGAACCTATGGAACTGATGGAACTTATTGAACCAATTAACAATGAAAGCAACAACCCCAAACAGACTGACAGTCCTTAAGACGTACAAACTTTTTATTGCTGGCGCCTTCCCACGAACCGAATCAGGACGCTATTATATTGCCACCAACAAGAAAGGCGAACAACTGGCGAATATGTGCCAGGGATCTAAAAAAGATTTCAGGGATGCTGTGGTGGCAGCAAGAGGAGCTTTTAAGGGATGGGCAGGAAGAGCAGCATTTAACAGAGGACAAATTCTATATAGAATTGCAGAAATGCTGGAAGGAAGAAGAGCACAGTTTATTGAAGAATTGATGCAGCAGGATGCTACTAGGGCTGAGGCACAGCGTGAAGTGGATTTGTCGATCGATAGATTGGTGTATTATGCTGGCTGGTGTGATAAATTCCAACAGATATTCAGTTCTGTAAATCCAGTGGCTTCTGCACACTTTAACTTTTCAGTTCCTGAACCGATGGGTGTAGTGGCAGCAATAGTACCTCAGAATGATAGTTTGCTGGGATTAGTTTCCGTAATGGCACCCGTAATTGCAGGTGGTAATACTTGTATACTTTTAGGCTCAGAATCAAAACCACTTTGCTCAATAACATTTGCCGAAGTGATCAATAGCTCAGATGTTCCGGGTGGTGTTGTGAATATACTTACGGGTAAACCTTCTGAACTAGCCAGCATCTTTGCCAACCATATGGATGTAAATGCCGTCATCTATTGTGAGAATGACACGAAAACACAGGCAAGCATAAAAGAACAGGCGGCAGAGAATGTTAAAAGAGTGCATTTTTATGCGGGCAAGAACTGGTATAAGGAAGATGGACAATCACCTTATTTCATCATGGATACGCAGGAAATAAAGACAACCTGGCACCCAATTGAGAATATTGGCGGCGGGGGAAGTAAATATTAAGTTTTTTAATAAGATAGCATTCGGGTTCGGAACGGAATTTGCTTCTATCAATTCAAATTGTTGTTATGAAACTGACTCTAGTATTTTGTTTTTGTCTGCTGGCAGGTAAACTGCTGGCCCAGGACGATAAAGGAGTCATTGTACATAAAGACTCCCGTGCCGACCTATTAGTAAAAAAGCAAATAGAGATCAACGAATTAAACACCCGTGATGCCCGCCGCTATGAACAGGGCTATCGTATCCTAATCATCAGCAGTAACGATCGTAATCAGGCTAATGAAGCAAAAACAAAGGTCTACAAGAATTTCCCCGAACTGAAAGCCTATCTCAGCTACCAGGCTCCTTACTATAAATTGAAAGTCGGCAATTTCGCCAACACCAAAGATGCTGAAGTCTATCTCAAGAAAATCCAGCTCTATTTCCCCGCCACGGTCTACATTATTCGCGATATGATTGAGGTGAATCCGGACAAATCTGCGGAGTTGAATTAAGGGAGTTGCGGGTTACAGGTTGATTCGGCTACTTCATCTTTTACATCTTTTCAACTATTGAATTAATAGAACTTCATGAGCACTAAATCAAGGTGCGTGAAGACACGCACCCTAGCGAGGGTGAACCCTCAGGAACCTTCAGCAGTGATATTGCACCAATAGCAAATCTTATTTGCTTCGGAATGATTGCATCTATTTCCTGATTCGGAGACCCATACTCGCTAAGGTGCGTGTCTTCACGCACCTAAACAGAGTGCCCACTCTGGAAACTTTTGAACATTTCGTTAGAACCAATAAAACCTTCAACCCCGTATTAAGAGGTGCGTGGAGACACGCACCTCAGCACCGGTGGGGGCTCTGGAACTTTGGGACCGGCAGGGAATTACCGCAAACCTTGAAATTTAGGAATGATAATATTATTATCCCAAGTGGAGACCATACTTCGCTAAGGTGCGTGTCTTCACGCACCTCAACAAGTCCTCATTGAACCTATTGAACTTTTAAACTCTTATAAGGTGGTGGAGACCACCTGAACCTTGGAACTTTAGGATGATATTACCCCTCAAAAAACCTCGGAACCATGAACTTTTTAAATTTCCTGAACCTTCAATAAGAGGTGCGTGGAGACACGCACCTCAGCGGGGTGCATCCTCTGGAACCTTTTGAACCTATTGAACTTCTTGAACTTTCCTTTGGAACCTCTTGAACCTTTTGAACCTCCTATACCTTAATTTTGCAAGATGCAACTAGAACAAAAATAAAACAACTCGCTGCCGCCTACCAGGCCGAGTTTGTATCTATACGGCATCATCTGCATGCTCATCCGGAATTGAGTTATAAAGAATTCGAGACATCGAAATACATCCAGTCTAAACTGATAGAATTAGGAATTCCATTTGAAGTGAAAGCTACAACAGGCGTAGTGGGATTGATAAAAGGAAAGAACCCAGCAAAAAGAGTGATTGCCTTAAGGGCAGATATTGATGCATTACCAATAAAGGAAGAGAATGATGTGGAATATAAGTCCACCAACGAAGGCATCATGCATGCCTGCGGACATGATGTTCATACCAGTTGCTTATTAGGGGCTGCCAAAATTCTCAATGAATTAAAGGACGAATGGGAAGGAACCATCAAGCTGATCTTCCAACCAGGAGAAGAGAAAAATCCGGGTGGAGCCAGTTTGCTGATTAAAGAAGGTGTGTTGGAAAACCCAAGACCCTCAGCTATTTTTGGATTACATGTACATCCTTTTTTAGAAACAGGTAGATTGAGTTTCAGAAGCGGACAAGTGATGGCAAGTGCTGATGAGATCTATATAACCATCAAAGGCAAAGGTGGACATGCTGCTGCACCCAACCTAACTGCTGATACAATACTTATCGCTTCCCAATTAGTAGTATCACTGCAACAAATAATAAGCCGCAATAATAGTCCCTTCTCTCCTTCCGTATTATCCATCACCTCTTTCCAGGGAGGATATACCACCAATGTAATTCCAAGTGAAGTAAAACTGATGGGCACCTTCAGGGCATTAGATGAAACCTGGCGCTTTAAAGCGCATGAACTGATACGTAAGCAGGCAAAAGCTATTGTGGAAGGAATGGGTGCTGAGTTAGACCTTCATATAGATGTTGGCTATCCATCTGTATTCAACGAAGAAGCAGTTACAGAAAAAGCAAGATCACTTGCTGAATCCTATATGGGTGCCGATAAAATCGAAACCACTGAAATGCGCATGGGCGCCGAAGACTTCGGATATTATACCCGCGAAATACCCGGTTGTTTCTATCGTCTAGGCACAGGAAATATCGCCAAAGGCATCAGCGCCGGTGTACACACCCCTGTTTTTAATATTGATGAAAACGCAATTGAGATCGGGATGGGGATGATGGCGTGGTTAGGAGCAACAGTTTCTTGATTTTATAATACTATAACCGCAGAGACGCGGAGACGCAGAGAAATACACCTCTGCGTCTCCGCGTCTCTGCGGTAAAATCATTTAAACTTCACACTCTCCACCACCTTCTCCAACGGCGTCAAAGCATGCTCCCTGATCCCTGAAAATCCTAACACTTTTAATTTATATTCAAAAGCTTCAAGAGAGGAAACACGTAACATAGCATTCTTTACCAGTGAAACAGTAACAGCAATATTTATCAACGTTTCATCTCCTTGTATTACTCCTGATCCGGAAATCTTTTTGGCAGGTAGTCCACCTAATTTCACATCTTCAATTTTGGAATCCAATAATATTTCCCCCTTCATAGATAGCTTCATTTGTTTCTGAATCAAATTGGCAATACTATCTAAAGAATAGCCCGGAGGTGCCGCACTTAATTCTAACTTGACCCTTTCCTGAAACTTATCGTCTTTACCATCAAGAGGAGAAACAATGAATATGTTCTGGTAATCAATTACCCGCAACTCAAAATCTGGTGGATACGAAACAGAATAGACTTTAAAAGTGTCGTTGAATACCTTCCAGTCGGTCTGTGCACGGGCACCACTAAACAATAGCACAGCAAACACCAAAATACTTGCAATCTTCTTTATCATACATGTGATTTATAAGACATAAAATTAGCCGGACTAACTCCCTGAGAATATACTCCCATGGGAGTATTTATCAGCCCTCCTCTTCGCTATAGTTTTGATTTCCAAATCATAGACGTAAAGAAACTCAATCCAGCTATTATGAAACAAGTATCCTTTGTATGCTTTTTACTATTAGTTTTTTCAAGCAGCTTCTCCCAGAAAAAGAAGATGGGTGCCAGCGGTTTCTATATTGAATCATTGTATCAACAGGTAAAAGCGAAAGATGTAGATAAATACCTGGCTATCTTCTCCGATTCTCTGAAACTTGGTAGTAGCATGAAATTACCCGCGCAAACGGGACTTGGTGTAGGCTTTATCTATTATATGGAAGGCGTAGAAATTGATATGGGTTTTACCGCCCGTCCACAATCCTTCAACATGAGCAATACCGTATCAAATGGCACTACTACTGCCTCCTTGAAAATGTATGGAACAGAATTGAAGGCTGGCTTAAACTTCTACCCGGGTAAAGGGAATTTTTTTATGGGCTTTCTTCTTACCAGTAGTGCATTCAACCAGAAAATCGCAATTACCTCCACCGACCCTGCTGTGAATAATAGTTTAGCCCAAGGTGGCTCCATCAGCGGCTCAATCGATTTTGAATCGCACAAAGTGAACTTGCTCGATTTTATGAACTTCTCTTACCAACGGGTAATGATGATAAAATTGCAAGCTGGTATAAACCTCCGGCTTTCAAAATATAGCCAAACGATGCTCAAGATTTCACCCTACTATGATTATGGCCTTACCAAATACAATTTCCTGAGTGCATCAAACATTATCCTTAACACTTACACAGGACCAGGTAAATCTAAACTGAACGATTACGGAATACGTCTTGCCATATTATTTGGAAAATAAGTTCAAGACAGCAAACTGTTTTCAGGCCCCATAATATTCATTACATTTATTCCCAAGCCTAAACAGTACCGTGGTATTTAAACAAAAAACAAATAACAACTCCTCAGCCATAGCCCTCTTGCTGTTATGGCTGTCTTGTATTTGTTCAAGTACCGTTGCCCTTTCCCAATCAGGCTCACAGGGAAGATTATTCAGGAATTACTCTTCTAAAGAAGGCCTGATTATGAATAGCGTGTATTCCCTGGAGAAAAGTAGTAATGGCTTATTATGGGTAGGTACTCCAGGAGGATTACAGCGTTTTGATGGCTATGGATTTGATAACTGGGACCAATCAGCAGATTCAACAAAAAAAACCGGACTTTCGGTTTATCATATCAGGGAAGATAGCCGAAAGAATATTTGGGTCTTCAATACCGCCAGTGCGTTTGTCTTCCCACAAGGAAAAAAACTTATCAGGAAGTACCCTTCATTACAGCACTCCCTACAAGCGATAACAAGCAATACTTCGTGCCTTTACAAGAATCTGGCAACAGGCTTTGGTGCTATTCTGCTTCGGGATATATAACAGGCTTCAATACACAAACACTCAGAGGAGATACTGCTATCAGGATAAGCGATAATTATCCGCTCACTAAAGAACTGTTCAGAACAATCGCTGTATGTTCAGCTGTTGATGAGGAAGGGACTGCCTGGATATCGGGAAGCGATGAACAAAATAATTTCATCACCAAATTCCATCCTGGTACTCAACCCAGTACCCAGATTTTTCCTGTAAACAAATACGGTGTATTGAAAGGATTTATTCCTGTCAGTGACAAAAAATTTCTCTTCATCAGTACTACACAAACTTTTTTATGCCGTTCCGATTCTATCGACAGCCCACTGAAAATACTAAGTCGTGATAATGTCCCCGGAAACCACAATCGTCGCTTTACTTTCGAAAAGCTGTCGGTATTCAATAAAGGCAGCATACTTTTTCCGGGCAATGAATTCATTTATGAGTACAACCCATCTACCCAAACCCTAAAGCCATATAGCACCACGCAGTACTCTTCCATTCCACTATCTCGCCAATTGGTATTTGCTATCAGGGAAGATAATCATGGGAATATCTGGATTGGAAGAGATGCTGGAGATGGATTGCTGGTATACTATCCTTCAAAACTTCAATTCGGATTGCTGGAGGCGCCAAAGGAATATTTCAACCTGGTGTACTCAATGGCAATTGACGCAAATAATAATATATACGCTGCCAATTTTGAAAAAGGCATAAACGTGTTCAGCCAAAATGGGAAATGGCTGCGGTATATCCCTATTCCACAAAAAGAGAATAATCTACCCTTATCTATCCGATGCATGCAATTCATAGATAAGAATCATCTACTCATGAAATCACTTTATGGAAGGGTACTGATACTAAATACCAGCAATAATAAGATCACCGATTTAACTTCACTGATACCAGAAAGAATTACACTTGTCAAAAATGCGTTCTACGCCTCCTTTCTGAAAGAGAATGAGAACAGCTATCTCTTTTCGCATAATAAATTTCTACTGCGTTTTACAAATACCAATAACAATTATGCAATTCAAGTAGTGGATTCCGTCCAGGAAGGAAGCATGATTTCTACGCTGGCCTATTCACAAAACAAAGAATTAGTATTAGGAACGGATAAAGATTGCATCTTCTACACAAAAGAAAAAAGCATACATGTCAGTCTCCCTGGAAACCCGATCGTAAAACATATGAATCTGCATACCGATGGAAGTTTATGGGTAGCTACTGTGGATGGCATCCACATCATTCGGGATAATAAAGTAGTTAAATCTTATACCACCTCTAATGGCTTGCTGAACAATTTTATATATGGCATCCTGTTCGACGAAAAAGGGAATGCCTGGTATAGCAGTAATAAGGGATTAGGCTGTATTCAAACAAATGGACAGATAAGTTTCTATTCTGAAGAAGACGGCATACAAGCGGAAGAATTCGATACGCAATCATTTTGTAAAGGAATTGATGGCACTTTATATTTCGGCGGCGTTAAAGCCATCACTTCCTTCACACCATCAATAATTCTGCAGAAACCACCCAAAAGCCAAATCGTTATATCAGGAATTGAAGTTAATGGGGTTTCATATCCTCTTGGAAAAAGAATTGAGGATATCAATCTGCTGGAACTTAATCACAACGATAATACAGTTGTGTTCAATTTCGCCCTAACCGATTTTAGTGATCCCGCCACGAATATTTTCCTGGTGAAAATGGACAATCTGGACAAGGAATGGTACAATTTGAAAAACCTCCATTCTCTTCGCTATTCATTCCCACCTGGGAAATATACATTATCGGTTAAAGGTAGTAGTGATGGAAGCAACTGGAGTGAACCCCTGCTTCTTCCCATACTCATTCATCCTGCCTGGTGGCAACAATGGCAATTCAGGTTAGCCATGGGAATATTGTTTGTGTTATTGGTACTATTTCTGGCCTGGTGGTGGAACCGACGTAAATTAAAAGCCCAATGGCAGGCCATGCAGGTACAACAGGAATTACAGAAAGAAAGGGAACGGATCAGCAGGGACCTTCACGATAATATCGGAGCCTATACTTCCGCCATGATTGCCCATGTAGATTCCTTGAAACGAAAAACAAGTGCAACAGCTGTAGATACAACTGAAATGGAACAACTTAAAGAAGACGCCCAACAGATATTGGGATCACTGCGAGAAACCATCTGGGTATTGAAAAATGAAAACCTCTCTCTGACCGATTTCTTCGATGGCTACAAACAATACGCTTCTAAATTGCTACGCAACAATAACTATATAAGTATCGAATTCAATGAAACGATTGAAAATAATAGGATACTAAGTCCTACTATAGCATTGCACCTTTACCGAATTCTACAAGAATGTCTTCAGAACACAATAAAACATGCTGATGCCGATAAAATAGAAATTGTTCTTACGAGTACCAATAAGATAAGCTTGCTTTATAGTGATAACGGAAAAGGATTTGAAACAGATCCGTCAAATGAAGGAAATGGCCTCGACAATATGCGTTTCAGGGCAAACGAGGCTGGCTTCACCCTGGAATTGAAAACAGGTACTGGAAAAGGAACCCAAATTCTGCTTTCAGAAAAATAATCCCGGTAGAGTATTGGATTATCCTCCGAATCATCTCATTTTTGATTATGGCCATACAAATAGGCATAGTAGACGATAAGCAGATTAACCGCACAACGGTTAAGGAGAAACTGATTGCCTATAAGGAAGTGGAATTGGTACTAGAAGCGAAGAATGGTAAGGAATTTCTGGAGACACTACGTCAATTACCCCCTGATAAACACCCAAATGTTGTGCTGATGGATCTTGAAATGCCCGTAATGGATGGCATTCAAGCCATTTCATTGGCTACAGCCGCCTGGCCCGATATTAAATTCATTGTACTCACCATCTTTGAAGACAATGAAAAGATTTTTGAAGCTATAAAAGCCGGTGCTGGTGGTTACTTGTTGAAGGAAGATTCGGCAGTAAATATCATCGATGCCATTACCAATGTGGTGGAGTATAACGGAATACCTATGAGTCCGGCTATTGCCCGCAAGGCCATGGAATTATTAAAAAGTTCCCGGCCCGATACCCAGCCCATCACTGTGGAGGAACTGGCATTATCAGAGCGGGAACTCGAAATTCTTAAAGAGATAGTTACCGGTAAGAATTATAAGGCTATCGGTGAAAAATTATTTATATCGCCATTGACTGTTAGAAAACATGTTGCTCATATCTATGAAAAGCTCCATGTAAACAGTCGCTCACAAGTCATCAACCTCGCATATAAAAATAAGTGGATATAATAAAATCCGACTTATTTACTTCACATCCTCTTTCTCCTTGATCTGGAAACAGATTTTTTCAGCAGGACTATCTTCAGGATAACCATATAACTTCAATTTTCCACCTTTTGCTTCCAACTTGAAGATCATTTTATTTTGCTTTACCTGTCCGCCCTGGTTTATTTCAGCATCTGTTTTCCATTCAATGGTTCCTTCAGTATAATCTGCATTCATCTTACAGTCTGTTGAGCTATGTTTGCCTGTAAGATCCATTGCATTACCGTCTGGCAAAGCAAGCGACATGATCAGACTGTCTTTTGAAATGGTGATTTCTGCTGTCAATGGCACTTCTTCCCCTTCTGATCCATCTTCTTGTACAGAGAAAATACGTTCTGTTTTCAGTTTATATTTTTTGTCGCACGATTGAGCTGTAGCAACGATTCCCGTCAACACCAGCAGGCTTACCATCAAAAGAACTTTCTTCATAAAATTTTAATTGTTTGATTAAAAATAGGGGTAAATAACCGAATCCCATTACCATTGGTAAAAATAACAGTCATTCGTTTGTTGAGGTTTTTCGTACCTTGCATCCCACTTTGTAAGACGACAGGTTTTCCAAAAGGTTACGGGTAACTCGATTTTATCCACCCGATAAATACGGATTATGAAACAAGAATTGCGCAAAGAACAGGCTTTAGAATACCACTCCAAAGGACGCCCAGGCAAGATTGAGGTTGTTCCAACAAAAGAAGCAAAAACACAAAGAGATCTTTCACTGGCTTATTCTCCAGGCGTTGCAGAACCCTGTAAAGAGATTGCCGCTAATATTGAAAACGTTTATAAATACACCGCCAAGGGCAACCTCGTAGCTGTTATCAGTAACGGTACGGCAGTTCTTGGTTTAGGCGATATTGGCCCAGAGGCTGGCAAACCAGTCATGGAAGGAAAGGGTGTATTATTCAAAATCTTCGCAGATATCGATGTATTCGATATCGAAATCAACGAAAAAGATCCTGAAAAATTCGTTCAGATAGTAAAAGCATTGGAGCCTACTTTCGGTGGTATCAACCTCGAAGATATCAAGGCCCCTGAATGTTTTTATATAGAGAAGAAACTGAGGGAATTGATGAAGATTCCGGTGATGCATGATGACCAGCATGGTACGGCTATCATCAGTGCTGCAGCATTGCTAAATGCCTGCGAAATCCAGAAAAAGAAACTGGATAAAGCAAGGTTTGTAGTGAATGGTGCGGGTGCTGCCGCTATTGCCTGTATCAAACTATACGAATCACTCGGTGCAAAAAGGGAAAACATTTTCGTATACGATAGTAAGGGCTTGATTCATGAGAGTCGTACTGACCTCGATGAATTGAAGAAGGAATTTGTGCAGAAAGGCAAGAACATGACCCTGACTGAAGGATTGAAAGATGCCGATATCTTCATCGGACTCAGTAAAGGAAATACCCTCACTCAGGATATGGTTAAAGGAATGGCGAAACACCCCATAGTATTCGCTATGGCTAATCCAGATCCTGAAATCGGTTACGAACTGGCTATGGAAGCCCGTAAGGATCTTATCATGGCAACAGGACGAAGCGATTTCCCTAATCAGGTGAATAATGTATTAGGATTCCCTTTCATTTTCCGTGGAGCCTTAGACGTTAGAGCTACACAGATCAATGAAGCTATGAAGCTGGCTGCCGTAAAAGCACTGGCAGAACTGGCAAAGACTCCTGTACCAGATATCGTGAACATCGCTTATAATGAGAAGAACCTGTCCTTCGGTCCTACTTATATTATACCGAAGCCGCTCGACCCAAGATTATTATCTACCGTAGCCCCCGCAGTAGCTAAAGCAGCTATTGACAGTGGTGTGGCACAGATACAGATCACAAACTGGGAACAGTATGCAATAGAACTCAATAAGCGTCTTGGTTTGGATAACCAGATCATGCGTATCCTTGGTAACAAAGCCCGTCGTGATCCAAAGCGACTGGTATTTGCAGAAGCTGATAATGTGAAAATCCTGAAAGCGGCACAGATCATTTTCGATGAAGGTGTTGCTTATCCTATCTTATTAGGTAAGGAGAAGAAAATAAGGGCCATTGCTGAAGAGAATAATATCGACATTGAAGGACTTCCTATTATCGATCCGCAATCTGATGAAACAGAAGAAAAGCGGAAAGAATATGGCGACATTTTCTTCAAGAAAAGACAGCGCCGTGGTATCAACCAATACGAATCGTTCAAGATCATGCGCGATCGTAACCATTTCGGTTGTATGATGGTGGAAACAGGCGAAGCAGATGGTATGATTTCCGGTCTTACTAAGAATTATGCCGACACTATCCGTCCTGCTATCCAAATCATCGGTACAGAAGAAGGTGTTCGTAAGATTG
This sequence comes from Chitinophagaceae bacterium, assembly GCA_016721085.1. Lineage (GTDB taxonomy): Bacteria > Bacteroidota > Bacteroidia > Chitinophagales > Chitinophagaceae > Endoryza. The sequence continues at coordinate 25,694 of JADKJI010000030.1, forward strand.
CCGGTATGTATCTGATGCTGACCAAGAAGGGGCCATTGTTCATGGCCGATACAACAGTCAATTTCAATCCTACCGCGGAAGAATTGGCCGATATCACCCTGATGGTAGCCCGTGAGGTGCGCAATTTCAATCTGGTTCCAAGAATCGCTATGCTCAGTTATTCCAATTTCGGCAGCAGCGATTCAGCAGAAGCCAAACTGGTATCAAAAGCTACCGAACTGGTGAAACAGCGTAATCCTAGCCTCATAGTAGATGGAGAAATGCAAGTAAGCATGGCTTTCAACAAAGACCTGCTGAAAGAAAACTATCCGTTTACCGAACTGGCCGATAAAGAAGTAAACACCCTGATATTCCCCAATCTGGCAGCGGGTAACGTAGCCTATAACCTCCTCAAGGAAGTTGGCGATGCCGATGCCATTGGACCGATCCTTTTAGGTCTTAAAAAACCTGTTCATGTACTTCAATTGGGTAGCTCTGTAAGAAGCATCATTAACATGGCGCTGGTAGCAGTGGTAGATGCCCAGTTTAAGTCAAAACACCTTCCGACAGAAGAGATTGTGAGTAAGTCGCCGTGGTGGAAGAGGTTTAATAAGGCGAGCAAGGATGAAGTCGGGAAGACGAAAGTGAAGATAGTCCGAGGAGTCCGTGGTAGAGAGCATGAATTTTGAAGAAGTTGGTAGTCGGAGGAGAAAATACAAGTCGGGAGTCTGAAGTCGGGAATCGGGAGTAATACAGAATCAGTTTATATAATATAGTTAAGGAGCTCAGGAAGAATTTTATTTCTATTCTGTGCTCCTTTTTAATGCAGATAGTCAACATCAACCTAAAAATTTTCGTTCATGTCTTAACTTTTTCGAGGCTCTTTCCCGCGGCGGAGAAGGGATGGGGATGAGGGCATACCTCCCTTAGGGTTGGGGAACCGGGGACTCAACCCTTCAGGGTTGGCTCTTCTATCCTCTTTCCCCTTCCTAACTTCCCTACTTCTCCGGCCTGACTTTCGCTTTCGGTCTTTGTCCTGTATTTTCCTCCGACTATCAACCCCAAAATTCAAACTCTCCACCACGGACTCCCCGGACTATTCTTTCGGTCTTCCCGACTTTCAGACTTCCGGACTTCTCACTCCCGCTCTTTCTCCGTACTTTCACCCTCAATTTCCTCATGACCCTATTCACAGAATTTGGCCGCTATTTGTTGATGATAAAAGGAATGTTTTCCCGTCCGGAGAACCATAAGATGTATTGGAAAGAACTGATGCACCAGTGTTCAGAGATCGGTATCGGTTCGCTTGGCATCGTAGTCATCATCTCATTTTTTATGGGGGCAGTTTCGGCCCTGCAAACAGCTTATCAGCTGGTGAGCGACCTTATCCCAAAATCTACCATTGCACAGATTGTTCGTGATACTGTAATCCTCGAATTCGCTCCTACACTCGTATGTATTGTACTGGCTGGTGTGGTAGGAAGTAAGATTGCGAGTGAACTGGGAAATATGCGCGTTAGTGAACAGATAGATGCACTCGAAATAATGGGTATCAACCCAAAAGCCTATCTCATCCTTCCAAAGATCCTGGCTTCCATGATCACTATTCCACTGTTAGTGGTTGTGTCGATGGGATTAGGCATTTGGGGCGGCCGATTGGCCGTGGTATTATCGAATGTGATGAGCAATAATGAATTCGACAAAGGACTACTCGAAAGCTTCCTGGGCTATAATGTATTCTTCGCCCTTGTAAAAGGATATACGTTCGCATTCATCATTTCGAGTATCCCTGCCTTTTATGGTTATCATGTACAAGGCGGTGCCCTTGAAATTGGCAGATCTAGTACCAAGGCAGTAGTGGTAAGTTGCGTAGCGGTATTATTTGCCGACTATGTACTGGCAGCAGTGTTGCTGAATAAATAAAGATGACAGCATGATTGAAGTAAAAAATATAAAGAAAGGATTCAATGACAAAGTGGTCATTGATGATGTTAGTGCAAAGCTGGAAGCTGGGAAATGCAATCTCATCATCGGTACCAGTGGTAGTGGAAAAACAGTGTTGATGAAATGCATGGTGGGATTATTTGAACCTGATAGCGGACAAGTACTTTATCAGGGAGAAGACTTCACCCATATGCATCGTGATGCGAAAAAAGATATCCGCAAGCAGATAGGAATGCTCTTCCAGGGTTCAGCACTGTTTGACAGTAAAACGGTTGAACAAAATGTGATGTTCCCTCTCGATATGTTCACCACTTCATCTTATGCAGAAAAATTAAAAAGAGTCAATGAAGTACTCGATAGGGTAAATCTGAAAGATTCGAACAAGAAATTCCCTGCCGAGCTCAGCGGAGGCATGAAAAAAAGGGTAGGTATTGCCCGTGCTATCGTACTCAATCCGAAATATCTTTTCTGTGATGAGCCTAACTCCGGACTAGACCCACTGACATCATTAGTTATCGATAAGCTCATTAAGGAAATCACTCTTGAATATAATATCACTACTATCGTAAACACCCACGACATGAACAGTGTGATGGAAATCGGTGATCACATCATCTATATGTACAAAGGCCTCAAAGAGTGGGAAGGCAGTAACAAGGAAATCATCTTCAGCAAAAACGAAAAACTCAACGAGTTCATATTCGCTTCCGAGTTCTTAAAAGATGCCAAGGATATGCGAATGCTGGAACAGGCGGGGAAGATAGATAATGATAGGAATATGGATGAGCTGTTGAAGTAATTTGGGAAATGAAATTTGAAAATTTGAAAATTTGAAAATTTGGAAATTTGAAAATCTTTATGCGAATTGAATTAATAGTTAGGCTTCGAACCCTAAAATTATAAAATTACCTTAATTGAAATAATCTGTAATATTGAACTTTGAACCATTTAAACTTACACCTAGCAATGCCCAAGATGAAGGCCTTTTGAATATTTTCAAATTCCCAGAATTTTCAAATAAACTTTCTTAGATGCGGCGCCTTTCCCTCCTCCTCCTCCTCCTCACCCTCCCCCCACTCCTATCAGCACACGAATTTTGGTTGCACCCCGATAAATTCATTTATCAATGGGGAGAAAGGATCAATGTGAAATTGTTGGTGGGTGAGAACTATGAGGGAGAATTATGGAGTGGTGATAAATCGAGTATAGAATCGCTGGAACTTCATTTGCTAGATGCTACTGACGACCTGAGTTCGCAGATAGATACTGCAAAAGGCGATTCCTTGCAATTCGCTATTTATGATGAAGGAACCTATATGGTCACCTATCAATCCAAAAACAAGTTCATAGAATTAGCTCCTGCAAAATTTCATGAGTATCTAAAAGAAGATGGCCTCTTTAATGCCCTCGAATACCGAAATAGTCATAATGAAAATGATTCTAATGGCAGGGAGCATTACCAACGAAGCGTAAAGACCCTATTCCAGGTTGGAACCAAAACCACCAAGCTCTACAAAAAGGAAACAAAACTACCTCTAGATATCATTCCACTTCAAAATCCCTACGATTTAAAAAGAAATACTGAAGGCACCCTTAGCTTCAAAGTCCTCTTCCAGAAAAAACCACTACCCAACCAACTCATAAAAATCTGGAACCGCATCGGCGCCACCACCACAAAAATCGAACTCACTACCGACGCCAACGGACTCATCAACTTCCCCCTCCAACCAACAGGCCGCTGGATGGTTAGCACCGTGAAAATGGAAAGGGTGAATGAAGAGGGGGTGGATTGGCAGAGTTACTGGGGCAGTTGCACGTTCGGGTATGACTAAAGGTTCCAGTGGTTCCAGGAGTTCAAGAGGTTCCATATGGGTTGACTAGTTGGCGAGAGTCGGGTTAAGCAGTTTAAGGTTTAATAGTTTAAGGGTTTAAGTCCCGACGCGTCGGGATGAAAGTTTGAGACTCCATCTAATTACTTACGACTTAAAAACTTTTATTTTTTACCACAGAGACGCGGAGACGCAGGGGGCGTTCCACCGCGTCTCTGCGTCTCTGCGGTTATTATTTTCACATTCTCCCCGGCTGTTCCATTTCCACCCCACGCACTGCTGCGGGGGCAGGCATTTCCATATTTCCACATCTTCACATTTCCTCATTCCCAAATTTTCAAATTTTCAAATTCCCAAATTACTTTCCCCTATTTTTGCACCACTTTTCAATCCCAATTATGAGCATTTTAGTCAATAAACAATCGAAGATCCTGGTTCAGGGTTTTACAGGTACAGAAGGTACTTTCCACGCTACTCAGATGATCGAATATGGCACCCAGGTTGTGGGTGGAGTTACCCCTGGAAAGGGTGGTACTCAACATCTTGACCGTCCGGTTTTCAATACTGTGGCCGATGCGGTTAAAGCTACTGGAGCCGATGTTTCCATCATTTTTGTTCCCCCTGCATTCGCAGCCGATGCTATAATGGAAGCGGCTGAAGCAGGTATCAAACTGGTGGTTTGTATCACTGAAGGTATTCCCGTTCAGGATATGGTGAAAGCGAAGAACTTTCTGCTCGGAAAATCAACCCGCGTAATCGGGCCAAACTGTCCCGGAGTAATTACTGCGGAAGAATGCAAAGTGGGTATCATGCCTGGCTTCGTATTCAAGAAAGGAAAGATCGGTGTGGTTTCAAAATCAGGTACCCTCACTTATGAAGCAGCTGACCAGGTGGCAAAAGCCGGTCTCGGTGTTTCTACAGCCGTAGGTATCGGTGGCGACCCCATCATCGGAACAACTACTAAAGAAGCCCTCGAAATGTTCATGAACGACCCCGAAACAGAAGGTGTTGTTATGATCGGAGAAATAGGTGGTGGCATGGAAGCGGAAGCCGCCCGTTGGTATAAAGAACACGGAACTAAACCTGTTGTTGGTTTCATCGCCGGACAAACTGCTCCTCCAGGTCGTCGTATGGGTCACGCAGGTGCTATCGTTGGTGGTGCAGATGATACCGCTGCTGCCAAAATGAAGATCATGACTGAATGCGGAATAAATGTGGTTAGTAGTCCGGCGGATATTGGGGCTACGATGGCGAAGATTTTGAAGAAGTGAGGTGAGTAGGGAAGTTAGGAAGTAGGGTAGTAGGGAAGGAGAAATACAACCTTTATAGTTGGAAAAATATAACCGCAGAGGCGCGGAGACGCAGGGAGGAATACCTCTGCGTCTCCGCGCCTCTGCGGTTATAAATTTAATTTAGCAACCTCCCTACATGTATTCCTCCTTCCCTACTACCCTACTTCCTAACTTCCCTACTTCTTCCGACTAGAACATCCGCACATACTCCGCCAACTCCTCCTTACTCCTGCTAAAACTAAACGCCTCATAAATCACGAAGTAGTTCTTCTTATCAATTGTGTTGGCATAAGCTGCTTTTGCTAATTCAAGTTTGTTCTTTTCGAAAGCAAAAAGTCTTACCATTTCTTTTACTTGTTGGGCACTGAATGCATTCCTTTCTACACTTTGCTTAGCGATGGCCAGACGAGAGTTTTCAAAATTCTCTCTGCGTAAGGCATCTTTCAGCATATCGAAAGAACGCATATCCATGGCTGTACGGTTGTCGTATCGGTTATCGTTATGGTTGTCATATTTGTCATCGCGATCACGACCATTATCACGGTCTTTGTCACGGTCACGACCCCAGTTGTCGTCCTTACCATAACGATCGATATCGGCGCCGTTATAATCCACTACCACTTTACCAAAACGATTGATCACGATATCAATATGCTGGCGTGGCTTTACCATCATGGTTGTGTTGAAAAGATATTCCTTGCGGGTTTCCTTACCGAAAATCCCTTTCCATCCATTACGTTTGTCGAAGGTGTAGATAGAAACAATGTGACGGCCAGGTTCCAGATTACGGATCATAATCTCGCGGTCGTTGAATCGACGTCCGTCTACTTCAACTACTACATCGTTGCGTCCAATCTGTGTGATGGTCATCATTCCATCGCGTCGGTCAGCGAAGCTGGTTAATGTTACCAATGCTGCTGCTAAAAGTGTAAAGATTTTTTTCATGGTTTAAATCCTCCTTGCACCTTAGGATTCGAATGGCGTGCCAAAGATTAATCGACAATACATAAGAAATCGTTAAAGCATCGGGTGGGTATTTCAAACACAAAGCCCGTAACAGGTATTTCATCCCGTATTATAACCGGTTATGAAAATTAGGCTCCTTTGGAATCCTATAAGAGTGCGTAATTATCTACCTTGTATAAAATTCAACAGTATGTTTTTCCGAAAACTGTTTACAGTAACGTTTCTTACCCTTTTCCTTATACCAATGGCCAAATCGCAATCACCCACATATAAAAAAGAATGGACGAAAATAGACAGTCTTGTCAACAAGAAAGGACTGACTAAAGATGCATTGACAGAAGTCGGCAAATTGTATGAAAGGGCAAAGAAAGAAAAGAACGATGCACAACTCATTAAATCTTTATTATACAAACTAAACCTCCAAGAAGCTATAGAAGAAGATGCCTCGGTAAAGAATTTACAACAACTCGAAAAAGAAATAACAGGGGCAAAAGAACCAGCAAAATCCATTCTGCAAACCATAACCGCAGTATATCACCTGAACTATTTCCAAAACAATCGCTACAGGCTCTATGGTCGTACCAATACGGTTTCATTTAAAAAGACTGATATCAGCACATGGACAGCTACCGATTTTCATAATAGAATAGGACAACTATTCAAAGCATCTCTAAAAAATGAAACTCTCCTTCAACAAACAAGTCTTGAAAAGTTCGACGCCATCATAACTAAAGGAAATGTCAGAAACCTTCGTCCTACCCTATTCGATTTATTGGCGCATAAAGCTCTTGAATATTTCAGCAATGACGAACAGGATTTAGATAAGCCGGCATACGCTTTTGAAATTTCACAAGAAGCAGCTTTTGCTCCAGCAAAAGAATTCGTAAAAGAAAAATTCGAAACAAAAGACAGTGCCTCTCTACATCACGAAGCCCTTTTGTTGTACCAAAGACTTATCAGCTTTCATCTTGCTGATAAAAATCCAGATGCATTGGTAGATGTTGATATAAATCGACTTCAATTCTCAAAACAATATTCTGTACTTGCCGAAAAAGATGAACTGTATAACAAATCGCTAGTTGCTCTTACCGAACAATACAGAAATCAGCCAGTTGCAAACAACGCATGGATTCTTATTGCACAAAGTCATTATGATAATACTTCAGAAGACCATGAAGCATTCCCAGACGGATATATTAAAGCCAAAGAAATATGCGATCAGATTGCATCTACCAAAGACAGCAGTTTCGCCTTTCAAGAAGCACAACAATTAGTAAGCTCAATAAAGCATAAACTTAAATATTCAAATTGAAAGGGTCAATCTTCCTAAACAACCTTTCCGTGCATTAGTAAGTTACAGGAATACAGAAAAAATCTATGTCCGGATACTTTCAATAGATAAAAAAACGAAGGAAATCCTATCCACAAAACATGATTGGGAAAAGGATTATTGGCAGTACCTGCAGAAAATAAACCCTTTAATGGCTTATCAGCAAGAACTGCCCGTTACAAAAGATTTCCTCGAACATAAAGTAGAAATAAAAGTAGATGGTTTGCCCAATGGAGAATATGCCATATTCACCAGCACAGACAACGACTTCAAAGTGCGCGAAAGCACTCTTGCCATACAATTCATCTATGTCTCTTCATTAGCCTGGTTGAACAATGGAAATGATTTCTATGTAGTAAACCGGGAATCGGGTCAACCACAAGCCCGTACGAATGTGCAGGTATGGTATCGTTACTATGACTCACAAAAGAACAGTTACCAAAAAAGAAAAGGCGAAAATCTGGTTACCGACAAAAACGGATTCTTTCATATTGAGGAATCAAGAACCAATACTAACAACTCATTTAGCTTGGAACTAAGCAAAGAGGGTGACTATCTGTTTATGGATGACCAGAATGTCAATTCTTATAGCAGAGGGCAGGAAAAGTCTAATTCCACAACCTACAAGTCTTTCTTATTTACCGACCGTTCTATTTACAGGCCAGGACAGATACTATATTTCAAAGGGATACTGATTGAACAAACTGATAACACACAAAAAAACAGTATTGCCCTTAACAAAGAGACCAAAATCAATCTCTACGATGCCAATGGGGAGAAAAGAGATTCTCTAACTGTAAAAACCAATGAATTCGGTTCTTACTCAGGGAAATTTACGCTGCCTCAAGGACAGATAACCGGACTATTCAGGCTTCAGGATGAAACAGGGAATAATGCCCTTTACTTTTCGGTAGAAGAATATAAGCGACCCAAATTCCAGGTAACTATCAATAAACCTGAAGGCACTTATAAGCTAAATGAAACTATCAATGTAAAAGGAACGGCTATCTCCTATTCCGGAGGAGCCATCAACGATGCCAAAGTATCTTATAGGGTTGTAAGGAGAACCATTATTCCCATATGGGCAGGTTTCTATAGAGGCAAGATCGCTCCCAATTTTAACCGGGAAGAAATGGAGATTGCTCATGGTGATATCAAAACCGCCGCTGATGGAAGTTTTACCATTCCGTTCAAGGCAATCCCTGATGCATTAATCGACAAAAAAAGTCAGCCGGTTTTTATTATGAAATCAATGCCGACATCACTGATATCAACGGAGAAACGAGAAGTGGAAACACCAATGTAGCTGTAGCGTATCAAAGCATAAAACTGAGTCTGAATATTCCAGAATCCTTACCAGCCGACAGTCTGAATGAATTGATTGTAGCATCCACAAACATGAATAATGTTTTGAAAAGCAACTGTTTCTATCTCCATCCAGAAACTAAAAAAACCTACCCGTGATTTCAGGATAAGATATTGGTCTGCCCCTGATCAGTTCTTATATAAAGAAGCTGAATATCATCAATACTTCCCATTTGATATCTACAAAGACGAAAATGTTCCTGCCAATTGGGAAAAAGAAAAGGACCCTAGTCTCTTTTACTGCAACCACTGTTGCAGATGGAAAAATATCATTGAACAATCGCCTGAAAGAAGGCTGGTATACTATTGAAGTTAGTACTACAGACAAAGATGGCACTATAATTAAAGATATAGAGACGATTGAATTAACCGGCCAACAGATAACAAACCCAATATCGTTTGGCAGCATTGAACCTTCAAAATCGAAACTGGAACCTGGCGATAAATTATCCTATACTATCAGAACTAATTTGGATAGCATTTGGGTTATACATCATGTAAACAGGGTAAATAAGGACGCTGAAAAACAATTTGTAGTTACAACCAAAGGCAACAAGACTTTCTCAATTGAAACCAGCGAAGCCGACAGAGGAGGGATTGCCTTTGACATAGCATTCATAAAAAATAACAGGGTCTATACCGATAACGCCACTGTATCCATACCATTTTCAAATAAAGAACTTTCAGTAAGCTTTAGCACTTCCGGGATAAAACCTTACCTGGTAGTGATGAAAATGGAAAGTACACATTAAAGGATATAAGACTGATAAAGTGTTGGCAGAAATGCTAACCACCATGTATGATGCCTCCCTTGACCAATTCAAGCCTCATGCTATTTCAGTACCAGCTTTGTGGAATAGTTCAGCTTTTCCTCAATTACTTAGAGGAGATTTGGGATTTAATACAGGTCAAGGGTATAACTTTGATACTTATTATGAAGATATTTTTGAAGATGATAAAGACTATGACCAGCTTAATTTACAGGTTACCTCTTCTAACAATTTAGTTAGAGGGGGAGAATACGCGCCAAAAAGCTTTGAACTTTCTTCCAATGCTGATATGAATGCTCCTTTAGTGGGAAGAGTTGCTGGAGTGAATGTAAAAGATTTGACCGGTAGTGTTAGCAAAGTCTCTCACCAAAATATCGAACTCAAAATCCTTCTAATTCAAGCCCCATCCAAATCCGTAAAAACTTCAACGAAACAGCTTTCTTCCTCCCAGACCTTAAAACCGATAGCGCTGGTGATATCGAATTCTCTTTCACCATGCCCGAAGCGCTTACCACCTGGAAATGGATGAGTCTGGCACATACCAAGGACTTAGCCTTTGGTTATGCAGAGAAAACCATCATCACTCAGAAAGACCTGATGGTGCAAGCCAATGCACCGCGCTTTTTCAGGGAAGGGGACCGGATGGATTTCACCGCCAAGATCACCAACCTTACAGACAAGGAACTAACAGGACAAATTGAATTGCAACTGATAGACCCTAGCACCAACCAACCCGTTGATGGATGGTTCCGGAATTTCTTCCCTAACCAGTATTTTACAGCTCCAGCCAACCAAAGTGCTCCGGCTAGTTTTACTATTGAGATACCTTTCCAATACAACAAACCTGTCATCTACCGATTGATTGCCCGTTCCGGGAATATATCTGATGGCGAAGAAATGGCCATACCGGTAATCAGCAACCGTACCTTAGTTACTGAATCCATGCCAATCAACATGAAAGGCACTGGATCCAAGACTTTCAAATTCGAGAAATTATTGCAGAGCGCCAATAGTGAAACGCTGACGCATCAATCATTCACTGTTGAAATGACCAGCAATCCAGCCTGGTATGCCGTTCAGGCACTCCCCTATCTGATGGAGTATCCTTATGAATGCGCGGAACAGAATTTCAACCGTTACTATTCCAATGCACTGGCTGCCTATATTGTAAAATCATCACCCCGAATAAAGAAAGTGATGGAAGCCTGGAAAGCAGCAGGTAGCAAAACACTGGAATCACCTCTTAGCAAGAACCAGGAACTGAAAGCCCTTTTACTTGAAGAGACACCCTGGGTATTGGATGCCAAAGACGAAACCACCCAACGGAAAAACATAGCCCTGCTATTTGATGAAGAGAAACTTTCACAAGAAATAGATAGCTGGCTCGAGAAGCTGACTGAAATGCAAACAGGCAACGGTGGCTTCCCATGGTTCAAAGGCGGACCAGATGATCTTTACATCACACAGTACATCCTATCAGGCATCGGACATCTGAAAAAACTGAATGCGCTTCCGGAAAACGATGATAAACTGGAACAGATTATTGAAAGAGGCATATCCTATCTGGATAAGAAAATGAAAGGCAGTTATGACGAACTGGTTAAGAAGAAAGCGAATCTCAATTCCTATCAAACAAGTACAACGCAATTACAATACCTCTACATGCGTAGTTTCTTTCCAGAGATGAATGTCCCTGGTGAAATCTTCAAAGCTTATAACTATTATCGTTCACAAGCGAAAACCTATTGGATAAAAGAAAGCCGTTATATGCAGGGGATGATTGCTCTTTCTTTATTCCGTTCCGGAGAAGTGAATGTAGCTAACGAAATCCTCCGCTCATTACAACAGAATTCCATCACTAACGAAGAATTCGGTATGTATTGGAAAGAGAATGCTGCTGGTTATTACTGGTATCAGGCACCAATAGAAACACATTGTCTCTTGCTCGAAGCATTTGCCGAGATCAAAAAAGACAATGCCATAACCGATAACCTCAAGACATGGTTATTAAAACAAAAGCAAACCAATAACTGGCGTACCACCAAGGCCACTGCCGAAGCTTGCTATGCCTTATTACTTACAGGAAGCAACTGGCTCAACAACGAACCCACAGTAACTATCAAAGCCGGCAATATAGACATGAGTGCCAACGCTAATGAAACAGAAGCTGGCACAGGTTACTTCAAAAAAACTATTGAAGGCTCAAAAGTAATGTCGGCCAATGGAAACATAACCGTTACCGTCTCTACACCGCCCCCTTCTCCTTCAGGAGAAGGGCTGGGGATGAGGTGGGGTGCCGCCTACTGGCAATACTTCGAAGACCTCGACAAAATAACCCCTGCTGCCACACCACTCAAACTCTCCAAGAAATTATTCGTGGAGAAGAAAACCGACAAAGGCCTTGTTCTCGAGCCGATTTCTGAAGAGTATGTATTGCATGTCGGCGATAAAGTAATCGTAAGAATCGAATTACGCACCGATCGTACCATGGAATACGTTCACATGAAAGACATGCGTGCCGCCAGCTTCGAACCCGTAAATGTGCTCAGCAGCTATAAATGGAAAGGTGGTCTCGGCTACTACGAAAGCACTCGCGATGCCGCCACTAATTTCTTTTTCAGCTATATCCCCAAAGGAACTTACGTATTCGAATACCCGCTATTCGTAACCCATACCGGTACGTTTAGCAATGGCATCAGCAGCATTCAGTGTATGTATGCTCCGGAGTTTGGGGCGCATTCGGAGGGGGTGAAGGTGAGGGTGGAGTAGTAATGCATAGTCCGGAAGTCGGAAAGTCCGAAAGTCCGGAAGGAAATACAAGTAGGGTCCGCCGCGGTGGATAGGAAGGAGGGTAGTAGGGAAGGAGAAAATACAGCCTTATTAGTTGGTAAAAATATAACCGCAGTGACGCGGAGACGCAGGAGGCATTCCTCTGCGTCTCCGCGCCTCTGCGGTTTAAAATTTAATTAAGCTAATTCCCTACTTGTATTTGTATTTCTCCTTCCCTACTACCCTACTACCTAACTTCCCTACTATGCATCCCGACTCCCGACTTCCTTCCTGACTTTCGGTCTTTCGGCCTTCCCGTCTTACCTTCGCACCATGCACCCCGACTTCCTCCTCATAGGCCAAGGCATCTGCGGTACCTGGCTCAGTCATTACCTTGAAAAAGCAGGCTATAGCTTTTTGATTATTGATGACTTAAGGGAAAATAGTCCCTCGAGGGTGGCTGCGGGTATTATTAATCCGGTTACAGGAAGACGGATTGTAAAGACCTGGATGATAGATGAAGTGTTGCCCTTTGCTCAAAATGCGTATACAGAATTGGGTGAGGAAATGGGTGTAACAGCCCTCTATCAAAAAAATATTGTGGATTTTTTTCCTACTCCACAAATGAAACTGGCTTTTGAAAAACGGTTTTCAGAAGACACTACCTATCTCGAAAAACCAACTGATGAATATCATTGGCTGGAATATTTCAATTATGATTTTGGGTATGGAATCATTCATCCTTGTTTTTTAGTTGACCTTCCTGCTATCTTACCTGCTTACAGAAAAAGATTACTAGCCAAAGGGGCATTGATCAATGAAACATTTGATCTGCAGAAACTGGAGATACTCGATGGAAAGATAAAATACGATTCCATAACTGCTAATCATATTATCTTTTGTGACGGCTATAGTTCCTTCAATCATCCCCTATTCCGAAATCTTCCTTTCGCTCCGAATAAAGGCGAAGCTTTGTGGATTGAAGCGCCTGAATTGCCTTCCAACAATATCTTCAAGAAAGGCATGAACCTGGTACCGTGGAGCGATGGCATCTTCTGGGTGGGCTCTACCTATGAATGGACCTTCGAACACGAAAACACTACTCCTGAATTCAGAGAAAGAACTATTGCGCAATTGAAACATTGGCTGAAACGAGATTTTAGAGTGGTGGATCATAAAGCATCTGTGAGGCCAGCTACTCTCGAAAGGCGTCCCTTTGTTGGCTTTCATCCACTGCAACCTACTGTTGGACTTTTCAATGGTATGGGCACAAAGGGATGTTCATTGGCTCCTTTCTTTGCAAAGCAATGGGTTGACAAGATAGCCACCGGCTCCCCTCTTGAACCTGAAGCAGATTTAGCCCGATTCAATAGAATCTTAAGCCGATAACCAATCGATTTTGAAAACTAGCGTTTTGAAATAGTATTTTTTGTTTCTTTATAGCTTTAGAAACCTGCTTAGAATTACCAAAGCCCCTGTAATGCTGCTATGAGTACTTTAAAGATGTATTCCATTCCCGATCGTTTTAGGAAAATCGAGAACCTGCATATCATTTTCTGGTTATTGAAAGATCTGAGCTGGGCTATGCTTTGGCGACCCATCGGTATGATCATGATTGTTCCTACCATTGCAGTAGCAGTAATGATAACCTGGCAAACAAGAAAATTAAAGTCTGAATTATTCCATAACCTGGCAGTAGTCTTCTGGATTTTCGCCAATGGATTCTGGATGATTACAGAGTTCTTTACGATGCCGGATATGTATCGCTATTTTACAGCCATCCCCTTTTCCTTCGGTATATTGGTCATTGCCTATTACTATATAATCGTTTTGCCAAAAGAAAAAAGAGAAGAAAAACTGGTGACCATCAGCATCGAAGTTCCGGAGAGTGTTGTTAAAAGTGGCAAAGGCAGATTAAGAAACCTGCCCTGCCAATGGTCTATCATTTGTAAGTTGAGTAAAGACTAAGCCGCTATTCTTTGTGCATTTAATACTACTAATGGATCCTGACGTAATAAAGACTTCATGGCTTTATATAATTCAGGGAATTCATGTCTCAAACGAATCGGATTTTCAAAAAAAACTTCTACACTTACCGCCCAGAATTCATGATAATTGGTAGCCGCATACGCTCCTAATACATTCCTTGAATTGTATTGCATGGCTTCAAATATTGGTCTGGCTACTTTTGAAAAATTCTTGAACTCTTTCTTGAAATGCTTGTCCTCTTCGGTTTGTGTTATGAAGTTGACATATGTAAGTGCATGTCCCATTTCATGAATACCCACATTACAGTTGGCTGTCAATCCATGAATACCTTTCATGAAATTATCCCAGCTAAGATAGATACCGGAATGGTCTACATGACCCTGGAAAGGACGTGAATAGAAACCATAATGATAATCATCTTTCAAAACGAAGATGTTCTTGAAATAATTCAGCATGAACTTATCCAACCCGAAAGTAAGTTGTACCGCAACAGCACTTATCAGTATCGGCATATCGGCAGATTCTTCCACTTCTATATAATGGAACTTCTTCGACTTCCTGAACAGATAAGTTCTGAAAAGAAATTTTTGCTGATCCTCTGTATTGAGTCGGTTATAAAACCGCATGTGCGGGCTGATGATAGAATGATAATAAGTTTCCTGAGTGAGGAATTTTTGAAACTGCTGTTTGTTTTTCAGTTTCACTATCCATGAACTGATAGGGTCCTGTAGAAGGATGATGCTACCAATGATGGCCAGAATTAGTATAATTTCCATAAGGGCTCCATTTTCTTGTTGTGAATCCAGGTACGCTCGGCGCTTATGGTTTTACAAAGAAATATGGATAGACTTATGGCCTACAGGAACTATGGAAACGGTTTTTTGTTTGGGGGATAAATAGAATAGAGGAATACTACTTGGAAACAAAATAGAAAGAATAGTTTAAAAATGAAAGCCCCTGGGAAAAGAATCTTTTCCACAAAAATACATGTGTAGGAAACTGTTAATCAACTGGTTGAATAAACACACCAGGACGTAGCGGATCCTGATTTAACAAAAGCACTAGATCGTTATACAAGTCAGGTAGCTCATATTGGAGCTCTAATGATCGTTCAAAAAAGAATTCGATGCTTACCGCCCAGAACTCATTGTAATCAGAAGCCGCATACTCACCCAATAGATTAGATCGGCCTGCTTGCATTTCATTAAATATTCGCCGGCCTGTTTTGGTGAATGTATAGAATTGAGATTTGAAATGTTCATCTCGTCCTTCATTAACAGTGAAGTTTACATACGTCAATGCATGGGCCATTTCATGTAATCCAACATTATTCCCATCTGTATAATCGGCATAGGCCCTGTCGAAATTTAACCATGATAAATAAATGCCATCGCTGCTTACATGTCCCTCGAAGGGTACATTGTATAATCCATAATGATAATGTTGCGATAACACATAGATGTTCTTGAAATAATCCAGCCGGAATTCTTTCAATCCAAATGTTAACTGAACGGCTGCCGCACTTATCAATAAAGGAATTCTTTCTTCCTTTTCAAGATCTTTAAAATGAAAAATTTTACTTGATGAGAACTCAAGAGTCCTTATCAGGAAACGTTCCTTTTCTTTCTCCGGCAATCTTCTATAATAAGGATTATAATATTGCAGCCAATTCTGATAGGTCACCCATCTGTTTTCATATGTCTTTGGAATCCTTTTCCCTGTATTGGCTCCTGGATTGTTTTACGGATAATTCAGCACCTTGCTCCCTTTAAAAAAGAAAGCGTATCCAAATCGGAGAAAAAGAAGCTACAAAGAAAATAGCCAGGATGAGGAATCCAATAAAATAATCACCAGAATCCTGTTTAATCTCCACTGAAGGCGGGCCCTCATTGACAGTTCCTATCTTAACCGACGACGTGTCAGATTCCAATATGGAATCCACAAGTGGCGGTGCCGTATAAAAGGTATCCTGAGGCATAGTTTCCCGAAAAATGAGTTTTAGGGTTATTCACAAGTAATTGTATGTCATAACGCAAGATCAGAAATCGGATTGCGGTAATCCAGAAAAGTCTAAAAATAAGGATTTGGGCGGAAAGCCCCTTCTGGCTTGGGTTAAAGGGCCATTTCTGTTACCTTTGCGGCTCATCAAAGGAATCTAGGATCATGTACAGAACGCATACCTGTGGAGAATTAAGAATCAGCAATGCCTCTCAAACCGTTACCCTGGCAGGTTGGGTACAAACAGTACGCAAATTCGGAAGCATCACTTTTGTGGACCTCCGCGACCGCTATGGCATTACACAATTACTATTTGGTGAAGAACTTACCGGACAATTGGCTGAAAATCCATTGGGAAGGGAATATGTGCTG
The DNA here is from genome assembly GCA_016721085.1 of Chitinophagaceae bacterium. GTDB lineage: Bacteria > Bacteroidota > Bacteroidia > Chitinophagales > Chitinophagaceae > Endoryza. Next base: position 42,297 of record JADKJI010000030.1, read on the forward strand.
CAAGCCACTGGTACTACCCAGGAAAGAAGCAATAAGAACCCTCAGTTACCTACAGGAGATATTGAACTGAATGTCACCTCATTCAAGATATTGAACAAGTCTGTTACACCACCTTTCACCATCCAGGATGATACCGATGGTGGTGATGACCTTCGAATGAAATACCGTTTCCTCGACCTGCGTCGTAATGCAGTGAAGAGAAACCTCGAGATACGTTATGCAGTTAACAGGAGTGCCCGTAACTATCTCCATGAAAACAACTTCATGGATATCGAAACTCCTTTCCTCATAAAATCAACTCCGGAAGGAGCCCGCGACTTCGTGGTGCCATCCCGTATGAACCCAGGTCAGTTCTATGCCCTTCCACAAAGTCCACAAACCTTCAAGCAATTGCTGATGGTAAGTGGCTACGACAGATACTATCAGATCGTGAAGTGTTTCCGTGATGAAGACCTTCGCGCCGATCGTCAGCCTGAGTTTACACAGATCGACTGTGAAATGTGTTTTGTAGAACAGGAAGACATCCTCAACACCTTTGAAGGACTGATCAAGCGCATCTTCAAAGATGTAAAAGGAATTGATTATACAGAGAAAGTGGAGCGCATGAGTTGGGAAGAAGCGATGTGGACATTCGGTAACGACAAACCCGATATCCGCTTCGGCATGAAGATCACCAACTTCAAATTTCCTGCGCATACATTCCCTGCACGCGAGAATAAGGAAGCATTGATTGCAGGGGCTAACTTCCCTGTATTCGATAAAGCTGAAACAGTTGTAGCCATTGCAGTACCTGGTTGCAGCGAATACACCCGCAAACAAACAGATGAACTTACGGATTGGGTTAAACGCCCACAGATCGGTATGCAAGGACTCGTATTCATCAAATGCAATGCTGACGGAACATTCAAGAGCAGCGTAGATAAGTTTTATGATGAAGCCCATTTGAAAGACATCGCTACGGCATGTAATGCAAATCCTGGTGATCTTATATTGATACTCGCTGGTGCAGAAGAGCGCACCCGTAAAGCCCTTAGTGAACTTCGTTTGGAAATGGGTAAGAAACTGGGCTTACGTAAGGAAACAGAATTTAAGCTACTCTGGGTATTGGACTTCCCATTGTTTGAATACGATGCAGAAGATAATCGTTGGGTAGCACGTCACCATCCATTCACTTCTCCAAAGCCCGACCAGATAGCAACCATGATCGATAATGATCCTGTTATCAGGGATGCTGCAAAATATCTTGAACATCCATATGCCAATATCAAGGCCAATGCTTATGATATGGTATTGAATGGAAATGAAATCGGTGGTGGTTCTATCCGGATCTTCCAACGCGATTTGCAAGAAAAAATGTTCGCCGCATTGGGAATGACAGAAGAAGAGTCTCTCCATAAATTCGGATTCCTCTTAGGCGCTTTTGAATATGGTGCACCTCCTCATGGTGGTATCGCCTTCGGCTTCGATCGTCTCTGTGCCTTATTAGGTGGCAGCGAAAGCATCCGTGACTTCATTGCCTTCCCTAAAAACAATAGCGGAAGAGATGTGATGTTAGATGCACCGGCTACTATTGATGCGAAGCAGTTGACGGAGTTGCAGATTAAAACAGACGTGAAGTAAATCTTTTCACGCAAAGGCGCAAAGGATTAGTACAAAAGTTCATCACCCCTGATTTAATTTAAGGGGCAAAGGGGTCGCTCCGCGACGCAGAATACAATCTACCGATTTTGAACCAAAAGCACAAGAACGAAGACCGAAGGATTCCTACTGTGTTATACTTCTGAAATACTCAGGCTCTCTTTGTGTTCCTTCGTGCCCTTTGAGCCTTCGTGGTTCAAAAAAAAGAATATGAACTATTGAATAAAAGCGCCTCCGCGTCTCTGCGGTAAAATATATCCATCGAGATGCAGAAACGTTGAGCTTGTATTCTCCTTTGACCTCCTAGCTCTGTATTCGTCGCGAAGTGCCCCCATTGCGCCTTAAATTATACTCGCAAAAATTGCTAAATAAAAAAAATCCTTAGCGCCTTTGCGTGAAAAAAATATCAAGCCATTTTACTACCTTCAACCATGCACTTCATCCCCCTCCACTGGAAACTCTTCCGCGTTGGCTGCATCCTCCAACTCATTGCCGTAGCCGGTGAAATGATGTTTTCGCTCGGCTCCCTCTTCACAGGTAAATTTCCCGTATCGGATAGCATTTCAATATTGGTTCATATAGCCATGTTTCTTTTCGTATATATGGCATTATCAATCATCAATTATAATTATCCTGATACGCCACTATCTGCTACTCAGAAGAAATACTTTAACTGGCTCTTCATCATAAATTTTCTTTCAATCGTTTTTCTTTTTGGAAACCTCGTAAGTAACTGGCGCTTTATCAATGATATTTTGAAAGACACCAAAGTGGGAATAGGCACCTGGTTAAGTTTTGGCTGGACAGTTTGGTACTCCTTATTAGTCTTTCTATTTCATGTAGTATTCCTTTTCGGAATGTATCGTTTACGTCGCATCATATTCAACAATACCTTGAAGAACTGGAACCAGCAATTTGAAACAACCTCCAATAGCAATCACCCGTAATAATCATAAGGAACTGGTATTCAATCAATGTAGTTTTAGCATTTCATTGCCGGTTAATTAGGGTACATTTGAAAATAACCTTACCGTCAATAAAGCACTATGAAATATATTTGGCTTTTTCTATTAGTCTTTACCGTAGTTTCTTGTAAAAAGAAAACAGAATCTACAGGTACCCCTGCAAAAAACTATAGCAATATTGCATATGGCACAGAAGCCAAACAGAATTTCGACCTTTATATGCCTGCAGGAGCAACTGCATCCACTACTCCTCTCTTGATACTTATACATGGAGGAGGCTGGACAGAAGGGGATAAATCCGATTTCATACCCTATATTTCTGAATTACAAAAGAGATTGCCTACCTACGCTTTTGCCAGCATCAATTACAGATTGTCGGCTAATGGCCAAAACATATTCCCTACTCAGGAAAATGATGTGAAAGCTGCTATAAGTTTTATTGCAAGCAAAGGAACTGAATATGGATATAGCCAAACTATCGGATTATTAGGCGCCAGTGCAGGGGCGCATCTTGCATTACTGCATGCTTATAAATATACAAGCCCATTAAAGGTTAAGGCGGTAATATCCTTGTTTGGTCCAACCAACATGACCACCATGTACACTAACCCTCCCAATATATTGACACAACCGGCTTTGTTGATCTTGTTATCTGGCACCCCTGCAACCAATCCTACTTTATATCAACAATCAAGTCCGATTCAGTTTGTAAGCAACCAGGCTAGTCCAACATTGCTCTTTCATGGCGGAAATGATTTTGTAGTACTTCCTGAACAATCAGCTTCTTTAAAGAGTGCATTGACATTAGCTGGTGCCACTGCAGAGTATTATTTTTATCCTGCTGAAGCACATGGATGGGTGGGTGATAACCTCACTGATACATTCAATAAGATAGAAGCTTTTGCAAAAAAGTATATCCAGTAGAAACTTATCCTTTCCTGAATTTATAGTAAGCAAGCAGGAAGAATAGTCCCAGTATTCCTAACCCAGCCAACATTATAATGAAGGAACCCGGTTCCTGGTCACGGCCTTCATCAATTCCGGATTGAGAGTTATTGATATAGTAGGATAAACCCGGATAATCAGTATTCATTTTCTTAAGCTGTGTAAACCCATTCAATGCCTTCTTATAATATCCTTTCTCATAAAAGGCATAGGCCCGTGAAAACAATTCACTCACTCCGCTCTTCCCCAATGTAAGACTATCTGGCACGAATTCTCTTATCACCCCAACTGGGATAGCAAAGTTTAAACCAGGTGCGAGTCCTTTGGCAATATCATCCCAGCTCCCAAATGTTGTTATACCTATTACAGCGCCCTTCCTATTACAAACTGGACCACCACTATTACCATGGTTTATATTAGCATCCATCTGAATCACAGGCCAACCGTTTACAGATTTCTTCAAAGCACTTACAATACCTTTTGTCAAAGTGGGCACAGCAACTGTTTCATTGGAAAGGAATTCATTGGTAGTAACAGGACTAGGATACCCGAATACCAGCACTTCTTCTCCCACAGCCACTTCATTCAGTTTTGACAATGACAGAACAGGTAATTCAACGGGGGAATATATCCTAAGTAATGCCACATCCTTTCCAGGCATGGAATTACCTTTATTGACAATGAATGCAGGGAACGAAGCCGTGTACGCTTTTCCGTTACCTCCCTCCTTGTTCACCAACACAAATATCTTTTTCTCTAACTTTTCTAATTCAATAGGAACCACCTGATAAAAAACGTTAGCAAATGTTCTGTTAAGCAAAGCCCGTTGTTGATCATTGAATTGCAAAGCCCATGACTGTTCAATGGCTGCAATATTGGTTTCAGTAATAAGGTTGAAAGCCGATAAAATAAATCTTCTTCTTAATGCTGCATCGCCTTCATCCACAACATGACAATTAGTGATTACATATCCATTGCCCGATATAATAAATCCGGTGCCATTAGCTGCCACTCGTTCCCGATGCCTGAAATAATTGAAGGCAGTAACAAAATACCTTCTAGGGTTTTCATTAAAGGCGTTCAGAACAATATCGAGTTTTTGTGATGGGGAAAGGAAGATACTATCGACCTCAAAATCGCGGATGGAATCAAGCAACTGGTTAAAGGCCTTGTTGTTGATGTTGATACGAGGCACATTCACCTCAGCCAGCATTTCGGTACGAACCATGACTATTGCCGCTTTACTATTGGCATATTGCCGCGTTGCAGGCACTGTTTGTGCCCTTACCAGCAAACCGTTGCCGAGCATAGCCAAGAGGAAGAGCCACACCTTTATAGTCATACCTGTATTTCGCATAGTTTTTAACTCTCAAAAAGGGAAACTTATTGTAGTATTGCCTGTAAAATTTAGCTAATGATTCCTCTGGCTGAAAGAATGAGGCCTGCGGGCATTGATGATTTAGCCGGACAAGAGCATTTGACCGGCAATGGAAGCATTTTGCGTACAGCCATTGAAAAAGGCAAAGTGCCCTCTATGATACTCTGGGGACCTCCCGGAACCGGCAAAACCACGTTGGCGAATATCATTGCTCAAACCCTGAAAGTGCCATTTTACACCCTAAGCGCTATCAGCAGCGGCGTTAAGGAAGTGAGGGAAGTGATTGAGACCGCTAAGACTCAAAAAGACGCTATCCTTTTCATAGATGAAATACATCGCTTCAACAAAGGACAGCAGGATGCCTTGTTGGGAGCAGTTGAAAAAGGAATTGTAACCCTTATAGGCGCTACTACAGAGAACCCCTCTTTTGAAGTGAATAGTGCCCTATTAAGCAGGTGCCAGGTATATGTATTGAAAGGTTTAGGCAAAGAACAATTGTTGCAACTACTTCAACACGCAATAAGTACCGATGAACAATTAAGTAAAAGAAAAATCAATTTACAGGAAACAGAAGCTTTGCTATTGATTTCAGGCGGTGATGCACGCAAACTTCTCAACCTATTAGAGATAGTATGTGATTCTGTAACTGGTGATATAACCATTACAGACACAAAAGTGATGGAAGTAGCGCAACAGAAAATTGCGCTTTATGATAAGAAAGGCGAACAACACTACGATATCATATCCGCATTCATAAAATCAATGCGTGGAAGCGATCCCAATGGAGCGGTTTATTGGTTGGCAAGAATGATTGAAGGAGGAGAAGATGTTGCCTTTATAGCACGCCGCATGTTAATACTTGCCAGTGAAGATATCGGCAATGCAAATCCTACGGCTTTAGTGATGGCAAACACCTGCTTTGATGCTGTAACAAAAATAGGTTATCCCGAATCACGCATCATCTTATCTCAATGTGCTATCTATCTGGCTTCATCTCCAAAAAGTAATGCATCATATATGGCAATTGATGATGCATTAGCGGCTGTTAGAAGTCAGGGAGATCTTCCTGTACCATTATACCTTAGAAATGCTCCAACAAAGTTGATGAAGAATATGGACTATGGAAAAGGCTATCAGTATTCACACAGCTATGAAAATAATTTCTCAAAACAGGAGTACTTACCAGATGCCATCAGTGGTAAGAAGTTCTATGATCCCGGAAAAAATGCTCGCGAAGAGGAACTCCGGAAATTCTTAAAGAGCCGCTGGGGCGATAAGTATAACTATTAAATTCATTTCCATGCCTATTATATGGACCTGCAAACCATTTGAAGAATTACAGCCACGTGAACTGTATGCTATACTTCGTTTACGCAATGAAGTGTTTGTAGTGGAACAGAATTGTGTTTTCCAGGATGCGGATAACAAAGATTTCTACGCCTACCATGTAATGGGCTGGTTGGATGGTAATCTGGTTGCATATACAAGATTATTGCCACCAGGTATTAGTTATGTGCATGCATCTATTGGAAGGGTCGTGAATTCGAGCACAGTAAGAGGTTCTGGAGCCGGTCGTGAACTAATGTTGCAATCTATATCTATATTATATAGTCTTTGGGGGAAAATCCCCATCCAGATCGGTGCCCAGCTGTATTTGGAGAAATTTTACAAATCCCTTGGTTTTCAACAAATAAGTCCAGTTTATTTAGAAGATGGTATAGACCACATAGAGATGTTACTACAACCTGCATAGTAAAAACCCCTAACGCTAAGCTTTTCCCAAAAAATATATATCCACACGCACACAAAAAGATACTAAACCTTCGTTTCATGTAAGTACGACCACTGTTTATGAGCATAAGCAGAGGAATCAAAGACCATCTGAAAACTAAATCTAATATCACATGAAACAAAAGCTACACTCTTTTGTGTGGAAGTGTTTGGTAGTTACACTACTGATTCTCACAGGCTCCACCTACAGCTACAGCCAGTATTTAGAGAAAGCTTCTTTTTTTGAAGCAGGTATCACCGTTGGACCTTCTAACTTTTTAGGAGACCTTGGTGGTAACTACGGAAGAGGAACTACTTTCTTAAAAGATAATAACATCCCGCTTACAAAGCTGATGTTCGGTGCTTACCTCTCTTACCAACCTAGCGAATGGCTCGCCTTCCGATTTAATGGAAGTTTCGGTACCCTTGAAGGCGATGATGCAATCATCAACGGTAAAGGTGGACTGGAAGAAGCCCGCAAAATCAGAAACTCAAACTTCCGTTCCAAAATAGCAGAAGCTTTCGTTGGAGCAGAAATTTACCCAACAGTTTTCCTTGAAGATGATCCAAGTGATGTATTCCATCGCATCCGTCCTTATGGATTGATAGGCGTTGGTGTTTTCCATTTTAATCCACAAGGAACTGATCCTGCAAATGGTCAATGGGTAAACTTAAAAGGACTTCATACAGAAGGACAGGGATTCACAGAATATCCCGACAGGAAAGAATACAAATTTACACAAGTGAATATACCATTAGGTATTGGTGTGAAATATTTTGTAAACGAAACTGTTAGTCTTAGCCTTGAAGCGATTCACAGAAAAACTTTCACAGACTATATCGATGATGTAAGTACTACCTATATCGACCCAGCTTTATTCTATAACTATCTTCCAATGGCGCAAGCACAACAGGCAGAACGTTTAGCTAATAAAACAAACCCGGGTGGATTAGGTCTTACAATTTTTGGACCTGGCGATAAACGCGGAACTCCAACAAACAATGATGCTTACTATTCTGTAGGCTTCAAGTTAGGAATCCGTTTAGGTTCAGGTAATCCTTACAGGAACAGTACCCGTTGTCCAGTTCGTTACTAATGCTACATAAAGCGAAAGCTTTAAAGATATTATAATCCGTACCCTTTGAAAACTATCTTGATCCGTTCACGAAAGGCTTCGTTATGAAAACATCTGTACTCACACGAAAATGTGCTGCCATTGGTTTGCCCATGCTTCTCATAGCAGGCACCATTCTGGCTTCCTCTTTCAGGACTGCAACTGTTAATTCAGGCATTGCCTCTCCGAACCATAAGGATACCATCCTTATTCAGAAATCTCAGACCAGCAAAAAAATCAGAGTTAAACTTTATCCCAACGCCAATCACCAGGTGCTTTTTTTCAGCGCATCCGGACAAGATGGCAAGGTTTTCCAACTATTTCTTTTTGATATAGATGGCAAGCTGGTAAAACAAGTTAATATCCGTAACAAGCAGACCACAGTCCTAAACAATATTGATAAAGGAAATTACCTCTTCGAAGTTTTCAGTGACGATGAGCGCATTGAGAATGGACAAGTGATAGTGAAGTGATTCCTTTTAAGTTCTTTGTTTTTACAAAAGAGAAAACCAATAAGCAGCAGGGAAATTAGTAAGATCTAATATCCGGTTGAGTCAAGACCTGATCCGTTCCCTATTATTTAATACCCATTCAAAAAGATTTTATTAAAGATTCCCTGCGCTTGCTTATTGGAGCTTTTAGCTTAAGGCTTTTAGCCTAAAGCCTAGGGCCTAAGGCCTAAGGCTTTGTTCAGTAAGCTGAACGAGTGTTTATCCTTCGAATTATGATTTTTGTTTTATGCTTTAAGCTTTAAGCCTAAAGTTATCGGGCCTATCGCCTATGGCTTTGTTTTGTAAATTGAACTCGTGTCTATTCTCCGAGCTAAGCTTTAGGCCTTAGGCCCTAAGCCTTAGGCTAATCTTTAATCACAAGAAAATCTCCGCCACTTCCTTCCAATCATTAACCCGATGAAATTCCGTAACCCCCATATTATGCGGAGCGGAATAGAGGTATTGTTTCCCTTTGAAATGAACAAGGTTTCGGGGATGATCATCGATCATATAATCTCCAGTTACTAATCTTTTATCGCCACAGAGAACTACCTGGCGCCAGCTGAGGAAGGGGAAATAATCTCCCAGCCATTCTAATTTATCTTTAAGTGAATTGGGGAATTCTGTTGCAGCAGACACAATGAATAATTCGTATTTCTTATTGATGGCTTCTATCACTTCCTGACAATCCTTCATTACAGGAAGATCACGGAAGAATCCTGGTTCATGCAAACGCTGACGCACCATTACCTGATGTTCTTCAGGAAATCCTTTTACCCAGGAACCATTTTCCATCTTATCGTAAACCACTTTCCTTCCGTAGTTACTTTCATACCATGCAATCATGCGGCCCATGGGATCGGCCATCACTTCATCCATGTCAACTAATACTCTTTCCATTTACAGTTCGTGTTTTAAATATTGTGCGGTATAACTTTCCTTGCATTTGAGTAACTCTTCAGGAGTGCCTTCAAACAGAATCTTACCGCCACCATCACCTCCTTCAGGTCCAAGGTCAATGATATGATCAGCCACTTTTATAACATCCATATTGTGTTCTATCACTAATACGGAGTTTCCACGGTCCGTCAATTTATTTAAAACATCCAGCAAATGCTGAATATCTTCAAAATGCAAACCAGTAGTAGGCTCATCCAATATATAGAAAGTTTTACCTGTATCTTTTTTTGATAACTCAGTAGCCAGCTTCACTCGTTGCGCTTCTCCCCCACTTAAGGTTACTGCGCTTTGTCCAAGTGTGATATATCCTAACCCCACTTCATCCAGCACTTTTATCTTACGATAGATATAAGGTACGTTCTGGAAGAATTCCACAGCCTCTTCTACTGTCATATCTAACACATCACTGATCGACTTTCCTTTGTAACGTATCTCCAGCGTTTCCCTGTTATAGCGCTTTCCCTGGCATTTCTCACAATGAACATATACATCGGGAAGGAAATTCATTTCAATCACACGCATACCACCTCCTTCACACGCTTCACAACGACCACTCTTTACATTGAAAGAAAAACGGCCTGCATTATACCCTCTTATCTTGGCTTCTGGTATGGCAGCGAATAAAGTCCTGATATCGGTAAAGAAACCGCAGTAAGTGGCAGGATTGCTTCTTGGTGTGCGTCCTATCGGACTCTGGTCAATCTCTATCACCTTATCGATATGCTCCAATCCTTTTATAGTCTTGAATTCAAGTGGTGTCACCCTTGAACCATAAGCATGTTTCGAAAGAATAGGATATAATGTTTCGTTGATAAGAGTCGATTTACCGCTACCGCTCACGCCAGTTACAACAATCAATTTGCCTAACGGCAATTTCACATCTACATTCCGCAGGTTATTCCCTTTGGCTCCTTTCAATTCCAGCCATTTGCCATTACCTTTTCTTCTTTCTTTTGGAACAGCTATGGAACGATGACCGTTAAGATAGCCTGATGTAAGGGTATCCAATTTCAATAATTCCTTGGGAGGCCCCTGAGCAACTATCTTTCCTCCATGGAAGCCGGCTTTTGGTCCGATATCGACCAAATGATCTGCAGCCATCATGATATCCTTATCATGCTCTACCACAATCACACTATTACCGATATCACGAAGATGCTTCAGCGCACCTATCAATCGCTGGTTATCTCTTTGATGTAAGCCGATACTTGGTTCATCCAAAATATAGGTGATACCCTGTAATTGGGATCCAATCTGTGTTGCCAATCGTATACGCTGGCTTTCACCTCCACTCAGTGTTTTGGAAGAACGGTTTACTGTTAAGTAAGTAAGACCTACATCCAATAAGAATTGCAGCCTGTCCCTGATCTCTTTCAACACATCCTTTGCAATAGCCTGCTGCTTCTTATTGATACGCAATTCCAGTCCATCCATCCAGGCTGCCAGGTTATCCAGGTTCATATTACTCAGTTCAGCAATATTCCTGTCATCTACCTTGAACCATAGACTTTCCTTTCTCAATCTGGTACCATCGCAACTTTCGCAGGGTTTCAATTGCATGAAACCTTCGGCCCAATCACGTAAGCCTTCACTATAGCCATTGTTGAACCAGCGGTTCAGCATGTTTATGATGCCTTCGAAAGGACCTTGCGGATCAAACTTCACATTTTCAAAATCAATATCTATTTCATCTCCTTCTTCATTTCCGTAGAGAAGGATATTTAATGCCTTCTTTGGCAAATCCTTTACCGGTGTTGTAAGGGATATCTTGTTCTTCTTTGCAATCTCCTGCACCTGTTTATAAACAAAAGCTTCTCGCTCCTCACCTAATGGAGCAATTCCACCCTCTTTAATACTCAATTCCCCATCAGGAATGATGGATTCCATATTTACATGGAACATGGTTCCTAATCCCTTACAAACAGGACAAGCACCATAGGGAGAGTTAAAGGAGAATGAATTGGGATTGGGTTCTTCGTAACTGATGCCGGTATCTTCACACATCAATAACCGTGAGTAAGAAGCCAGTTCTTTCACTTCCTTACCTGTATCATTAGAAGCTTCAGTAAACAATAAATCCTTTCCGGTCTTCAATGCTTGTTGTACACTCTGACTGATTCTCACTTTAAAATCATCTGTAACTTTTAAGCGATCAATCACCACTTCAATATCGTGGATCTTATATCGGTCTACCTGCATCTTCGCCACTAAATCTTTGATCTCGCCATCCACTCTAACTTTCAGGTAGCCTTTTTTACGGATGTCTTCAAACAATTCACGGTAATGTCCTTTACGGCCACGAACCAATGGAGCCAGTATAGTAAGTTTCTTTCCAGCAAAACGTTTGAAGATATTGGCCACAATCTCTTCTTCACTCCACTTCACCATCTTCTTACCGGTATTGTAACTATAGGCTTCACCGATTCTTGCATACAGCAAACGCATGAAGTCGTATATCTCGGTGATGGTTCCTACTGTTGAACGCGGATTCTTATTGGTCGTTTTTTGTTCTATGGAAATAACAGGTGACAGTCCGGTGATCTTATCAACATCCGGTCTTTCCATATCACCCATGAACTGGCGGGCATAGGCACTGAAACTTTCCATGTATCGGCGCTGTCCTTCAGCATAGATGGTATCAAATGCCAACGACGACTTGCCACTACCACTGATGCCGGTTATCACCACCATCTGATTCTTCGGTATGGTTATATCGATATTCTTCAGGTTATGCACCCGGGAACCAAAAATGGCTATCTCTTCAAGATGATTACTCTCACTCATTATTTGGGGGAAGTTCTTTTTTCCTGTCGGGTAAGCTCCCGAAACAGGCTGACGAAGATACTAACAAACTGCGTTGTCTAAAGTTCCAAAAAAGAAAAACCAGCCAAAAAGGCGGGTTTGGTTTACTTGTCCACCCAGCGCCCATAATCTGGCCTCTTTAATTGTCATAAAATAATGTAGGCTTCAGAACCCGGGTTAGAAGTAATTCCATATTTTATCAATCGCCCCTTGTCATCAAATTCATGATTTATCAAATACCTGAGCCAGTACGCCATGCCTGAATCAGGACCTAGTCTTACATATGTTCTTACATTAACAGGGTTTAGTTCAGGAAAAAGGCCTAAATAACAAAGTAATGTGAAACCATTGTCGACTGTTCTAAGCTCGTCTTGATAATACTGATATTTCCCTTTTCTACTATAATCATACCCAAACGTATATCCAATTCCGGCCCCATTTTCCTTAATAGAAAGGATATTGCCATAACTGTCGTAGACGCATGAGTCTACAAAATAGTTTTCCCAATCAATGGCAACCAATCGGTTATTCTTATATCGGAATTGGAATTTCTGTAAATCCTCATCTCCATATGCAGCAATAGGCCTGTTTTGTGAATTCAGCCTAATCGTATATGTGGTGTCAAATGCATTGGTCTTATTGATAAGATAGATGAAAGACCCCTTGTAAATAATTCTTAAATCATACTTAAAAAACAAACTAGCGGGATCAGTTTCATTGAAAAAAGAAGCATAAATGCCAGTGGGAATAGTATTCGTCCCGAGTACGTTTTTGCAAAAGAAAAGGATGGTCGAGATTATACATGGAACTGATGCATTGCTCAACCTGATATTTCTTTTCGGAGGGAGGATTATCTCCAAACCAATTTACCTTATAACACGAAGAAAAAAGGAAAATACTTATCAAGATGTACAGCCATTTTATTAAAAGCAAATTTTTTTTCATAAGAAATAAGTTTAAAGTATGTAGAATCCAATTCCAGAGAATCCGAAAGGTAGTCGTGGAAAAAAGCAGCATCAATGATATGTGGCATTGTTAATACTGACGGCTATCATCAAAATGAAAAAACCTCCCAATGGGAGGCTTTCATTATTATATTTATCTGGCTATTATGCCGAGTTTCTTCCTGCATTGATGATACCAAAC
>JADKJI010000031.1 GCA_016721085.1 Chitinophagaceae bacterium
GTCTTCAAGGATTCACCCTCTCAATAAAAAGCGACTGCTTAAGCTTAACTGCAACAGTCTTATCCAAGCGGAGAGCCGGCGTCCAGTGAGGCATCTTATCAAACTTATCTTCAATCATATCGTTCAGCGATTCATTACCGCCTTTGATAACTTTTGCGTTGGCTGGTTTACCCTCTTTATCTATGATGAATTCCACCATCAAATAGGTCTTTGTTTGCCCTTCCGCTAAATAGGCCGTCATTTCCTTGCTGAGTTGATCGAGGAATGTCTGGAATTTTTCATTTCCTCCTGGAAATTCAGGTAATTTATCTACCACTTTTGCTATCTCTTCTTCAGAGAATGTCCTCAATGGTCTTGGGTCTTTTTTGCGAACAGAAACCGATGTAGTAGCAGGACTGGTTTTTGCTGCGTCAGCAGGAACATCTCCTTCAACAACATAGCCTCCCTTTTTATTAACCAATACTAAGGGTAACTGATGGGTCTTATCAAAATACTGATAGGCTTTTTTCATCTGCTCTGAAAGAGGAGAATATTCAGGATAGTCTTTCAGGAATTTTGTTAAGTAGTCTACACTCTTTGTGTTCTTAAACTGAACAGGGAAAATATGAACAGGAATAAAATCTTGCCCTTCACTTTTAGCCATGCTGGCTAAAATATAGAGTTCTTCTATTTGCTGATTGGTGATAGGAATACATCCTGTTGTTACACAACTTCCGTGTATATAGATATCTCCACCCGGCTGTATGGAATCGCCTAATACTTTGTCTGATGCATTTGGATAATTCAAACCTAATGACAGATAATATTGACTTTTAGGATTGAATTCATTGATATAATAAAACCCTTCCGGAACCTGATAATCTCCCTGCATTCTTTTTGGGCCAAGACTACCTGATAAAGCACAAACTTTGTATGTCTTGAATAATTGAAAACTATTGCTATTTTCTCCTTTCACCCAAACCTCGAGTTGACTATCGTACTTGAATGACCGAAGATAAATATACTTTGCCGGCCAGGGAATGTGCTTATCCTGGAATTGTTTGATAAGCGTATCCTGCTTTCGGCTCATAGCATCGTTTATACGGGGAAACGACTTCTGGTAATCTATAAAAGAGTAGTTAGGTCCTGCTACATTTTGAGCAAGAACCGGAATGACCCCTAACAGCAGAAATACTATGATTTTTATACCCTTCATACTGAAAAACACTTATTGTAAAACGAATGATACCCTCTTATATTTTACCCTTTCAACACAATAAGCGTTAAAATTAAAACAAAGAGTGTATCAAAAATCAGTCCGGGTTGTGCACAGTGTGGATAAACGGCTGGATGCTAAATGCTGGATGCTTGATGCTTGATGCTTTTGCCTAAGGCTTAAGGCCTAGGGCTTAAGGCTTACTTAGTCTTTGCCCGGGGTATTTGTGCGATTGATATGAGTTTTTTGAAAATGTCTTCTGATTTATTACTTTAAAATTTACACAAATACGAAGCTCAGCCCCTCTGGTCAAAGACAGAAACAAGCTTTAGGCCCTAAGCCTTAAGGCTTAAGCAAAAAAAGCATCCAGCACAACTCACAGATTCCCCCTCTGCTCCTGCTCCCTTTCAATAGCCTCAAAAAGCGCCTTAAAATTGCCTTTCCCGAAGCTTTTGGCACCTTTTCGCTGGATAATTTCGAAGAATAAGGTAGGACGGTCTTCTACCGGTTTTGAGAATAATTGCAGCAGATAGCCTTCATCATCCCTGTCTACTAATATCCCGAGTTCTTTTAGTGGGGCAATATCTTCTTCGATGCTGCCTACCCTTTCAAAAAGATCATCGTAATAGGTTGTTGGGACTTGTAAGAATTCCACGCCCCTTTTTCTCAATTCTGTTACTGTAGCTACAATATCGTTTGTTGCCAATGCTACATGCTGGCAACCTTCGCCGTTATAAAAATCAAGATACTCTTCTACCTGGCTTTTTTTCTTTCCTTCTGCGGGTTCATTGATAGGGAATTTTACAAAGCCATTTCCATTGCTCATCACTTTACTCATAAGCGCGGAATATTCTGTGCTGATATCTGAATCATCAAAACTCAGGATATTCCTGAATCCCATCACATCCTGATAGAAAGACACCCATTTATTCATTTGGTTCCAGCCAACATTTCCAACACAATGGTCAACATATAAAAGTCCAGTATCGGTAGGCTTGAAGTATGGATTCGACCATGGCCTGAAGCCAGGCATGAATGCACCGTTGTATTGATTTCTTTCAATGAAAAGGTGAATCGTTTCTCCATAAGTGTGAATGCCACTCATTACCACTTTACCATTTTCATCTTCCATAATTACTGGTTCCATATAGGAAACAGCCCCTCTTTTTGTGGTTTCTTCCCAGGCCGACCTTGCGTTAGGGACTCTTAAAGCCAGTGCTTTCACTCCATCGCCATGTTTATAGATATGGTCAGCAATAGGATTACCCGAACGAAGTGGCGTTGTAAGAAGGAAGGTTAGTTTGTTTTGTCTTACAGCATAACTAACCCGGTCTTTAAGACCGGTCTCGGGTCCTGCATAAGCAAGAGCCTGAAAACCAAAAGCGGTTTGATAATAATGGGCCGCCTGTTTGGCGTTGCCAACATAAAATTCTACATAATCGGTTCCTTCCAATGGAAGAAAATCTGTTGTAGCAGCGGCAGTATTAGTGGGGAGCGATTGATGGCTCATATAAAACAGTTGAATGATTGTTGAGTGGATAAAATGCGCAAACGATTGTAAAGCAGCTAGCCGAAAGGGCTTATTTACTATTGGGGTCCATAGCCAATGCTTCCATCAAGAGGCTAAACTGGCCTCGTTTGTCTGAAAAGGTCTTTTGTGGAAAATCAGGACGCATCACACAAAAGTAGAAAAAAATCTACACCCAATCATTTAATGTACACAGTTCTTTTGCTGCAACTTATCTTTGCCGCTCAATAATAGCCAACATGAAAAGAATTGGTATTCTGGGAGGTGGACAGTTAGGCAGAATGTTACTTCAGGCTGCCGCAAATTACCCGGTAGAAACATATGTGTTAGAAAACGACCCGCAATGTCCGGCAGCCCACCTTTGCCACCATTTCACCTGTGGCAGCATCAACGATTT
Organism: Chitinophagaceae bacterium; assembly: GCA_016721085.1. Classification (GTDB taxonomy): domain Bacteria; phylum Bacteroidota; class Bacteroidia; order Chitinophagales; family Chitinophagaceae; genus Endoryza. The sequence goes on from JADKJI010000031.1 coordinate 3,121, forward strand.
TGAAACCGTATACCAGTTCGGAAAAGGCCTTGATGCCTTAACCATTGAGATTGAATCGGTGAATGTGGAAGCACTGGAAAAACTGGAGGCTGAAGGAGTGAAAATCTATCCAAAACCTTCTGCACTAAGAACAATCAAGAATAAGATTCTTCAAAAACAATTCTACAAAGAACAACAGGTACGAACAGCCGAATTTATTATTGTCGATAACCTGCAAGCTATAAAAGACAATGCCCATTTCCTTCCCGCAGTCAATAAGATTGCACAGGGAGGATATGATGGTCGTGGTGTTCAGGTAATGAGAGATGTGGCCGCCATCGAAAAAGGGTTTGATGCTCCTGGCATTCTGGAGAAAATGGTAACTATCGATAAGGAAATAGCCCAGATAGTAGCCATCAACGAAAAAGGAGAAATAGTACTTTACCCTGCTGTTGATATGGTTTTTGATCCCCATCTGAACCTGCTCGATTTTCAGATTAGTCCTGCTGATATCCCTGAAAAAACACTCTGGAAAGTGGAAGCTCTTTCTTTAGCCGTGGTTAAAGGACTGAAGAGTCCGGGCATTTTTGCGGTTGAACTTTTTATCGATAAGGCAGGAGAAGTATATGTCAATGAAACAGCTCCAAGGGTACATAATAGCGGTCATCATAGCATTGAAGGCAATTACAGCTCCCAATTTGATATGCTATGGCGTATTATGCTGGGATATCCATTAGGCAATGCAGATGAAATTCTTCCGGCTGCCATTGTGAATATTTTAGGGGAAGAAGGGCATAGCGGTCCTGCCTATTACGATGGGCTCGATCAAGTGCTGACCATGGAACATGTATTTGTACATATTTATGGCAAGAAAGACACCAAACCTGGCCGAAAAATGGGACATATAACCATTCTCAGTTCGAACCGACACGATTTAGTGCATAAAGCGCACCGAATCAGGCAGTCACTGAAGGTTATTACAAAAAAAGACGTCTAATAACCATTCATATTGTTTTCGGTCAATAAATCCGTCCGAATAAAGTACTTTTATAGCGTATTAATTCTGCATATGAGCAAACCAACTATTAGAACGGTATTACTATTTTTCTCGCTGATAATCATTGGGATATCTTGTAAAGAAGACAAAAAAGACGCCGCCCCGGCAAATGCTTCAAAAAACACTGGCCCCTTATCTGTTGAAGGATACCTGGTAACCCCGCAAGCCCTATCGAGCAATATCGAAGTTCCCGGAAGCTTATTGCCTTTTGAGGAAACCGAAATCAGGTCTGAAATTTCAGGTCGTATTGTAGGACTTAATTTGAAGGAAGGCACTTTTGTAACAAAAGGTACCCTTCTGGTAAAACTGTTTGATGATGATTTACAAGCCCAGTTGAGAAAGTTGCAAGTGCAATTACAGATCGCTCAGAAAACAGCTGAAAGACAAAAAGAGTTATTAAAGATAAACGGTATCAGCCAGCAGGAATACGACTTGAGTGAATTGCAAGTAAACAACCTTAAAGCAGATATTGAATTAGTACGTGTAAGCATTTCGAAAACAGAAGTCAAAGCTCCATTCAATGGAAGACTTGGATTGAAAAACATCAGTCTTGGTGCTTACATCTCTCCTACTAATCTTTTAGCAAATATCAGTCAGGTAAACCAATTGAAACTCCAGTTTACGGTTCCTGAAAAATACGGTTCACTGGTAAAAAATGGAGCACAGGTTAAATTTCAACTCGATGGCTCTAATAGTATTTATAGGGCTACGGTATCAGCAATTGAATCGAATGTAGAGGAAAACACAAGAAGTTTGGCGGTAAGAGCGGTGGTTCAGGCTTCAGACCGTTTTCTGGTACCTGGTGCATTTGCCAAAGTGAAATGGTTCTCGGCAAACAGGATAATGCCATCCTTATTCCTAACGAATCTGTAATTCCACAAGGAAGGAAAAAGCAAGCCATTCTTTATAAGAGCGGAAAAGCGGTATTTGCTGAGATCACGACCAGTGTTCGGGATTCTTCAAACATTCAAGTGGTTAGTGGAATCAATTTGGGCGACACTGTAATTATAACAGGTTTATTATTCCTTCGTCCCGGTGCAGATGTGAAGCTTTCAAAAATAAAATGATCGTTTTAATACCATTCTGATGAATTTATCTGAGCTGAGTTTAAAGCGTCCCGTATTGGCAGTGGTTTGCTCCATTGTCATAATAATATTCGGTGGTATCGGATTTACATTCCTGGGAGTAAGGGAATATCCGGCTATCGATCCTGCAGTTATTAATGTAAGAACATCCTATACCGGTGCCAATGCTGAAATTATTGAACAGCAGGTTACAGAACCTCTTGAAAAAGCGGTGAATGGTGTACAAGGCGTTAGGAATATCACTTCCTCCAGTTCACAGGGTAGCAGCAATATCACAGTTGAATTTGAATTGAATGTAGACCTGGAGAAAGCAGCTAATGATGTACGTGACAAAGTATCACAGGCGTTAAACAACCTTCCACAGGATATTGACGGCCCGCCTACTGTTGCCAAGGCCGATTCCGATTCAGACCCTATCATATTTTGTCAGATTCAGAGCCAGCAAAAAGGCCTGCTTGACCTTACCAGTTTTGCCGAAAATGTGGTAATGGAAAGATTGCAGACCATTTCTGGTGTAAGTGGTGTGAATGTATTTGGTCGCCGCTACGCTATGCGTCTTTGGATAGATCCATCGAAACTCGGTGCCTATAAAATAACCATCCCCGATATCCGAGCAGCACTCGACAGAGAGAACATTGAATTACCGGGCGGTAAGGTTAGAGGTAATATGACCGAGCTTACAGTAAAAGCTTATGGCAAGCTGACCACTGAAGATGATTTCAACAACCTTATCATAAAAGAAGACGGCACCCGTATCATTCGTTTTAAAGATTTAGGTACAGCGGTATTAGGTCCGGAGAATGAAGAAAGCATTTCCAGAAAAAACAATGTAGCTTCTGTAAACATCGGAGTCATTGCACAACCTGGTTCCAACCAGATCGCTATTGCAGATGAAGTTTATAAGAGGTTAAAAGAGATTGAAAAGGATATGCCGAAAGATATTATCCTTGAAGTAGGTTTCGACAGAACATTATTCGTTAGAAAAGCTGTAGAAGAAGTAAAAGAGACCTTATTGATTGCCATCGGATTGGTGGTTATCATCATCTTCCTGTTTTTCCGAGAATGGTCTATTGCCCTTCGTCCATTGATAGATATTCCGGTATCCATCATCGGTGCCTTTTTCATCATGTACATAGCAGGCTTCTCTATAAATGTACTTACCCTTCTATCGTTGGTACTGGCAACAGGACTTGTGGTGGATGATGGAATTGTGGTAACGGAGAACATCTATAAAAAGATGGAGCAGGGAATGGACAAGTATAAAGCTGCCCGTGCCGGAGCCAATGAAATTTACTTTGCCGTAATCGCTACTTCCATTACACTAGCAATCGTATTCCTTCCGATCATATTCTTACAAGGGTTTGTAGGAAGATTATTCCGAGAATTCGGAATTGTAGTAGCAGGTGCCGTATTGATATCTGCTTTCGTTTCTTTAAGTCTTACTCCTGTATTGAATATCTATCTTACCAGTAATACAAAAAACATTCCTGGTTTTATAGGGTTACTGAACCATTCTTTAAAGGGATGGAGAATCTGTATCGTTCAACCCTTCATGCGTTCATGAAAGCCAGATGGATTTCATTTATTATAGTTCTTGCCTGTGTGGGCCTTATCTATATAATCGGAAAAGCATTGCCTTCTGAACTTGCGCCTATGGAAGACAGGAGCAGGATCAGGGCAAGTATATTGGCCACAGAGGGTACCGACTTTGATTATATGGACAAAGTGGTATTTGATGTAGCACAGAAGATAATCGATTCCATTCCTGAAAAGCGTGTTGTATTATCATTCGCACCAGGATTTGGTGGCGGTGGTGGATCCAATATGGCCATGATAAGCATGGGCTTATCAGATCCATCGGATAGAAAACGCACTCAAGATGAAGTAGCTAAACAAATGAACCGGATGTTTGGAAAATATTCCAACGTTAGGGTATTGACTGTACAGGAACAGACTATTTCAGTGGGATTAGGTTCCAGAGGTTCATTACCGGTTCAATACGTAGTACAGCATCTCGACTTCCAAAAGTTGAAGGAGAGGTTGCCGAAATTTATGGAAGAGGTATCAAAGAGTCCGGTTTTCCAGGGCTTTGACCTTAACCTCAAATTCAATAAGCCTGAATTACAGATTACAATTGACCGATTAAGAGCCAGTGAGCTTGGCGTATCTGTACTTGATATATCCAATACACTACAGTTAGCGCTTAGTGGTCGACGTTTCGGGTATTTCATTATGGAGGGCAAGCAATATCAGGTGATTGGTCAGGTGGATCGTGATAACCGTGACGATCCTTTAGACCTTAAGGCTTTTTATGTACGAAATAGAAACGGAGACCTGATTCAGTTAGATAATCTTGTTACAATTACAGAATCTGCCAATCCCCCACAGATATATCACTTCAATCGTTTTAAGAGCGCCACAGTATCTGCAGGCTTGGCTCCAGGCAAAACATTGGGTGATGGTATTAAGGAAATGGAACGCATAGCTGGAATTGTACTCGATGATACATTTACAAAATCGTTGAGTGGTTCTTCCCGTGACTTTGCAGAAAGTTCCTCCAATACATTATTTGCCTTCTTGCTGGCCTTGATATTGATTTATCTTGTATTAGCCGCCCAGTTCGAAAGTTTTATAGATCCATTCATCATCATGATCACAGTTCCGCTTGCCCTTGCAGGAGCCGTATTGAGTTTAGATATGTTTGGACAGACCATTAATATCTTCTCACAGATCGGTATGATCATGTTAATAGGACTGGTAACCAAGAATGGTATCCTTATCGTGGAATTTGCCAATCAGAAAAGACGAGCGGGAGTTGCCAAAATGGAAGCTGCAGTAGATTCTGCTGTTGCCCGATTAAGGCCTATCCTAATGACTACCTTGGCAACCACTCTTGGTGCATTACCAATTGCCTTGTCGCTTGGATCAGCGGGTAAGAGCCGTATACCGCTTGGTGTTGTAATTGTGGGAGGCATGTTATTTTCATTGGTGCTTACATTATATGTAGTACCAGCATTGTATACCTTCCTTTCAAGAAAAAAGAAAGCTGTTGCTGATGAAATATAGTCTTGTAATACTGTTCATTTTCCCATTTGCCCTTCAAGCCCAGAAAGTGCTTTCGCTTGATGAAGCTATTGCCACTGCACTGCAGAATAACTATAGCATTCTGATGTCTAAAAACGATTCAGCTTCATTGGCTATCGATAAATCGTATGTTAATGCGGCCTTCCTTCCCAGAGTAAATGGAACGGCTACAAAAGTGTGGAGCGTAAACGCACAAAAGCAAGAACTGGCCAATGGATCAAAAAGAGATACTTCAGGTTTGCGCTCCAATAACCAAACCGCTGCTATCAACCTGAACTGGACTTTGTTTGATGGCTTAAAGATGTTCATAACGAAAGACAGGATTCTTGCTCAAAACGAAATAGGTCCTTTGGCGGTAAAAAACCAGGTGATCAATACGGTAGCCACTGTTGTAAACAGTTACTATAACATTGTAAGACAAAAACAGCAGGTAAAAGCAATCGAATACCAGATAACTATCAATCAGGAAAGGGTTAAACTGGCGGATAAGAAATTAAGTGTAGGATTAGGTGCCAAGCCAGAATTATTACAGGCAAAAGTTGACCTTAATGCACAAGAAGCTTTACGATTGAACCAGTTGGCCAGCATTGAGCAATTAAGACAACAACTCAATCAACTAATGTCATTGCCATTGAAGACTTTATATGATGTTACAGATACCATCCCATTGAATACATCTCTTCAATATGCCGATCTGGAAAATGGGTTAGCCACTGGTAATCCTTCTTTGCAAATAGCACAAAAGAATATTGATATCGCTAAACTTAGTTTGAGAGAGCGCAAAGCTGAATTATTCCCAACATTGAATTTCAACTCTGCTTATAATATTTCACAATTAAGGAATAAAGCGGTAATCAACACCTTCACTCCTCTTTTCAATCAGAACAAAGGTTTCAACTATGGATTCAGTCTTACTGTTCCTATTTTAAATGGATTCAATACAAAAAGACTGATCAAGCAAGCGGCATTGGATGTTCAATTCCAGGAGCTCACCTACAAGAACCAGTTGAGTGTGATAGACCTTAATTTGGCTAATGTGTTCGAAGAATATGAACAACAGAAAAAAGCATTACAGTTAGAAGAAGAGAATATATTATTAGCGAGAGAAAATATGAACATTGCGATTGAGCGATTCCCGTCAGGGGGTTTCTACTTCTCTTGAATTAAGAGAGGCGCAAAAGAGTTTGGAAGATGCTTTCAACCGATTAATTGCAGCAAGGTATACGGTAAAGCTGGCGGAGACGGAGTTGTTGAGGTTGAAGGGGGAGCTGGTGAAGTAATTAGAATTTGATGTGAAAATGGAAATGTGAAGATGTGGACACGTCAGGATGAGAATTTGAAAATGTGAAAATGTGGAAATTAAACAGCCAATCCCAGCTAATCCTATCTAATCCCAAAAATCCCAGTTAATTATCACAGTTCAAAATCATAGTTAACTATGGCACCTCTAGTTGGCATTATAATGGGTAGCGATTCGGATCTTTCGGTAATGAAGGGTGCTTCTGATATTTTACAGGAGTTTGGAATTCCATTTGAATTGACGGTGGTGAGTGCTCATAGAACACCATTGAGAATGGTAGAATATGCTCAGCAGGCAGCGGGACGTGGATTGAAAGTCATTATAGCAGGTGCTGGTGGTGCCGCTCATTTACCGGGAATGGTTGCTTCCATTACTACTCTCCCCGTTATAGGTGTCCCGGTAAAATCTTCAAACTCTATCGATGGCTGGGACTCTGTGCTCTCTATACTTCAAATGCCAAACGGTATACCAGTAGCCACAGTAGCACTCAACGCCTCAAAAAATGCTGGCATACTGGCTGCAACAATTATCGGCGCCTTCGATAAAACAGTTGGTGATAAGATAACTGCTTATAAAAAAACACTGGAATCAGAGGTGCTTGTGAAAGTGGAGAAGTTGAAGTTGGAGGGTTGGGAAAACAAGTTCGACTGAGATTTTTGACTGGGATTTTTGGGATTTTGCTGGGATTAGCTGGGATTAGCCTCTTAATTTCGATCACTACTTTTCGGGATCCACATTTTCACATCTCCACATTCCCTCATTTTCACATTTTCAAATTTTCAAATTTTCAAATTACTTCGATTACCCCAAACTCCTGCTCCAACCCCAAAGAATTTTTATAAATCAAATCAAAAAATTCAGCTCCCATTCTTGAATAATACGGCATGAAGTTTTCAATTCTTTTCTGTAATCCGTTGAGAGGGAAAAGAGCGGATTTTATCTGGTGTATGGTATTCTGATCTTCTGTATATTTTCTTTTTTCAGCTCGTAACATTTTCTTTTCAAGCTCTTCCAAAGGCTTCAAGGTCTTCGTTTTTAAAGCATCTACATGTTTTTCGAGGGTGGCATCAATAGCAACAGCCTTATTCTTCATTCCCTCATATAATTGAATAGCTGATGCAATTTCTTTGGTAAGTTGTAGTTGTCCGTTCTTATTTCGTTTTACAAGAGTATTGATAAGAGTAGTTTCTGACTGAAAATAATCAAGAACACCAAAACCTGATTTCCTGATCTTATCCTGCCACTTATCAGGAACAAGCAAGAAAGAATTCCGCAATACCAAAACCGGATAAGGAACTTTGTAATGAGTAAATAGCTCTTTTAATTCCAGCCAATAAGCTGTTTCTCCACCACCTCCAACAAAAGCGATATTAGGAAGAACTGTTTCCTGGAACAAGCCACGAAGAATAACGTTCGGACTGAATCTTTCCGGATGGGTTTTTAATTCTGTCAGGATTTCTTCGGTACTGAATACAATATCAGTATCAGTAACTATAAATTGCTCTCCTTTCTTTTCAATGCGATTACGGAGATTATCCTTAAAGTAAAAAAGGTTTATTTCACGTGGATGCGCCTGAACTTTATAATTTTTTTCCAGTTCGGAAGTGGTCTTTGAAACCATTGATGAAGGAATATGCTGTAAAAGATCTTCTTCAAAAACTGCACACATTAATTCTTTTAGGATAGCTGTATCGGGCACAATCACCACCAAACCAAACCTTGAAAACAAACCATGCAATAGTTTAAACGTGGCTGTTTGGATATCGGCACTATTCAGATAAGCATCTTTCAGAATTGAAACAAGTTCCTTACCAAATGGAAGAACAGAAAGTTCCCCTTCTATCCTATTGATTAAAGAATCCAAACCTTTAGTAGACATCTTACCCACGGCACCCTTTTGCTTGGTATTCCAAACAATCTTCTCATTGCTGAGATAAAATTTTCCTAACTCATCGAGGTCAGCATCTTCACTACCCATCCAGTACACAGGTACAAAATCGTATGATGGGAATTCTTGCTTCAGGGTTTCAGCCAATCTTACGGCATGTAAAATCTTATAGACAAAATATAAGGTACCAGTAAAAAGGGCCGGCTGGTGTGCTGTGCAAATAGTAAAAGTGGTTTGCTTGCTGAGGGATTCAATTTTTTGATTAACTATTTCACTTGAGGGCAATCCTTCATATTGATTCTGCAGGTGTTTTACAAGTCTTGTTCTATCGGTTGGGAACTCTTTTCGCGCTTCAATGGCGGCTTTCATTCCCTCAATAGTGACAGGATGCTTATAAAAAGGTTTCAATGCCGGGGCAGCATCCAGATAGTCAGTTATCAAAGACGAAAAATATCCTGTTTGCCTATAAGTGAGCTTAGTGAAATTCCCCTGCATGTAAAAAATTGAGCCTCAAATTACAAAATTTGCCCTTATAAGGGGCCATTGTACTTATTTGAACTATTTCAGTTCATACGCTATGACACTATTTCTCCAGAAAGTAGGTACAAATATCATTCTGGCAATAGGATCGTATGCAATATCTGCTGAGTTGAACTTGGTATTCCTTGTATCCAATAATTTCTCTTTGGTGCCGTCTGGATATACATAATAGATAACTCCTGCCCAGCAAGAAACCAGGAATTCCTTTCCAGTAACAGGTTCAACACCATCTGTTCCACCTTCCATTCCATCTGCCAGTTTAGTAAGCTTACGGTCATACTCCACTTTCAACAATGCCCCTTTATCCAGTATATAAAGATTTTCATTGAACCATTTTACGCCATTAGGGCCTTGTAATCCTTCAACGAAAGGACTGGCATCATTTCCCTTAACTACATAAACACGTTTCCCTTTTGAATCTGATACGTAAATATTGCCTTTGGGGTCAATGCTGATATCATTCAAATTTTCGGCATAAGGAACCGGGATACGCTTTTTAATTTCTCCTTTTTTGATATCTATCTGAACAACATCGGTAAGGTCGGCAACATACAAATAGCCTTTATAAATACCCATTCCTTTGGGAGCCTGTAATCCCCTCACCCAGTCAACTGCTATTATCTTACCATCCATACCCAGTTTACCGATGGAACCCTTATTATCGCGCCCCCAGGGATCCAGGCCATCAATATTAGAAACATACAGCACTTTGTTCTCATTATCGATCAATACAGACTCAGGCACTTTAAATGTTGAATCTGTTTCCCAAACCTTTAGAAGGCTGTGCTGCTGTGCATAGCTTGTAACAACTAAGGAAGCTGTAAATAAGGCAAATAGTATTCTCTTCATATTGACAAATTTTCAATTGCAATCTGCAATAAAATACAGCATTATCCAAACCGCTCTACCTTAAATGCTGTTAAATCCATGCTTAACGGCTTTTCGTCGGCCAGTTCACTCACTAATTTTCCGGTTCCTGCCCCAAGACTAAGTCCAATCATGGCATGACCGGTTGCAACAATACAGTTAGGGATATTGTTCAATCGGCCGATATATGGCATGCCATCAGGTGAGCAAGGACGGTATCCATACCAAACATCTTCCATTTTTGGCATCTGGATGTCAAATTCGGGTATGAACTTCTTTACAGATTCCAAAATACCCGCTACCCTGCTCATTTGTGGTGGTCTTGATGTAGTGGTAATTTCCATAGTTCCTCCAAAACGGATCTTGTTTCCATCCATTGGGGTTAGTGCCACCCTGCCTTCTACCAGAACAGCTGGATAATTGAGTTTATATTTCGAATTTTCTAATGTTAGTGAATAACCCCTGCCTGGCATTAATGGTAGTTTAAGGTCCAATAAAGCCGCTGTCTCTCTGCTCCACGATCCTGTGGCAATTACTACCACATCAGCATCATAAACTGCTTTATTCGTCTTTACCCTTTTTATACGGTTACTTTCCTTCTCAAAACCCGTCACTTGTTCATTAGGTACTAAGGTTACTTTATTCTCCTGCATCCATCTTACAAAATCACGCATCAATTTATTGGGATAGAGATGGGCATCACATTTAAAATACACAGCTCCCTGAATATTTAATCGGGTTTGGGGCTCCATAGCCTGAACCTGTTCTGCTGTCATATACTCCGTTTCCAAACCAAGGGATAATGCCTTTTCCACCAGCTCGTGTCCATGGGCCGCTTTTTCCTTTGTAAGGAAATATTCGAAAAGTCCTTTGTGTTCATACGCAAAATCAAACCCAGGTGCAGAAACCAATTCTTCATAACATTTCTGGCTCATAAGAGCAGCATCACGAAGAGGGATAGCTGCTTTTTCAACATTCTTGTCCGTGGCACTCTTTATGAATTTCAAACCCCAGTCGATCAACGACCAGCTTAATCTTGGTTGCACATAAAAAGGACTCTTGGAATTCAGCATCCAGCGCAATCCCTGTTGCACAATACCGGGTGTAGCCAATGGCACAAAATGGCTCGGACAAACATATCCGGCATTGCCATAAGAACAGTTATTCAGGAAATCACTTTGATCGATTACGGTTACATCCCAACCGTTTTTACTTAAATAATAGGCCGAGCTCATTCCGATAACTCCGCCGCCAACTACGATAGCCTTGCTCATGAAAAAGAAATTATAATTGCGAAAAAGTGTTGATTGATAAGTTTAAGGCTTAAGGTTTAAGGTTTCTAAGGACAGTCATAAAAACTATTTATTAACCCTATACCTTGTTTTATATTCAATAACCTAACCCTATTACTTATTTCTAATAACTCTTAACTAAAAACTTATTACTTACAACTCATTACTTAATACTTATCCGCCGCGGCGGACCGACTCCCGACTCCCGACTCCCGACTCCAGACTAAAGACTCCCAACTACTTCCTCATAGTTCTCGCTCCAAAAACCCTGCCTGCTGTTTTGCCATAATTGGCTTCGATTCTCACACTAATCTGCTTTTTGTCTTTGATCAATTCAGCAGGTAAAGTATATTCCAGATCATAGAACTTACCAGTTTTTCCTCCAGGCCACTCTACAGTAGCAATTTTTATTCCTTCTACCAAAATATCGAATTTTCGATCTTTGTCGTCACCGATATAGGTCAGCAATAAACTCGCGCCTAATTCTACCTTCATATCGAATGAAAAATAATTTTCTCTTCTTGCTTCCCTTCCGGTTCTTCCAAGAGCTTCATCCACATAAGATTTTTCACTGGCTTTGAGGTTATGATCTCTTTCAGGCTGCATTTCCCCGATTCGGAAATTATCGATAGTACGAAGTTCAATTTCTTTCGCCCTTGCCTTCTCTGCTTCATATTCCTTTTGGAGATTTGTCCATGCTTCCGGGGTGAAATAATCCCAGTACACACTATAATACTGATCATAAACAGAATAAAATGGAACCAACTTTACATCAAAGGGTTTTCCTACCCCGTTCATTTCAAATGAAAGTGGCTGTGAAGTGGTCTTTATCCAGGAAGCAACATTTCTGTTATCGGTAAGCAATACTGGAGTTCCATAAACAGGATCTGGTTTATTCTTGCCTAACAATCCAGCTAATACAATTGGTCCATATTTGAATGCAATCCTGTTCTTGTTATCCGGCATCGATTCGGTATAAAGGAACATAGGGAAAGAAAATTCCAATACATCATTCGAATTGAACTTCCCTTTTACAAGTATAAACCCATTCTCATCATACCCAAACTTTATACTTTTACCGTTTAGTTTAATTGCTATGTCCTGATTTGTCCAGCTTGGCTTGTGAATTTTCAGAATCAATTCTTTTTTTGCTGCAGACAGAAACCTAATACGAACATTATTATCGTTAGGAAACTTTGTTTCGAGGTTTAACAGGACTGATTTTGACTTCCAATTTAATTGGGAAGGGATAAAGAGATTTACATAAAGGGCTCCGTCATCTCCTTCATTAAATATACTTTCAGCGTATTTACTATGGTTCTCAATGCCACTACCAACACAACAAGTGAACGTATTGAAGGAATCACTAAAAGCTTTTTGAGTACCCATACGAAGGGGGACAAAATAGCACATCATACCATTTGTTGGATTCTGTGAAGCGAGTATATGGTTATACAAGGCCCTTTCATAATAATCCAATAGTTCATTAGAGGGCTGCAAAGAGAATAAATGCCTTGTCAACTTCAGCATATTGTAGGTATTGCAGGTCTCACAGGTATTGTCACTAAGCCTATCACTCAAAGAATCGGCTTTGCCACAATACTCATAGTTACTATTTCCCCCAATCACATAACTATGATGATTTACCATCGTTGACCAGAAAAAAGAAGCGATAGTCTTGTCTCTTTCATTACCTGTCAATTCATATTGACGGGCACTTCCAATGGCCTTGGGAACATTGGTATTGCTATGCTTTCCTGGTAATGGATCAATTTTTTGAGCCAATTTGCCCATTACAAATTCATCATAGAACTTATAAGATAAGTCCAGATATTTTTTATCGCCCGTGTACGAATAGATATTTGCTAACACATCATTCATTCCCCCGTATTCACAATTCAACATCTTTAGCCTTAGTGAATCCGATAAATGGTTTACTGTATTATATGTCCAGTCAGCCATTCCTTTCACTACTTTCAAGGCCTTTTCGTTATCACAATACAAATATGCATCACATAAACCCGCCATCACTTTGTGAACAGTATACCAGGGGCTCCAGCCTCCATTAAGATCGAATCCTCCTGTTCTTATTTTTCCGAGAGCCACATTCCCAAATATGCTGTCCTCTTTTGGAATAGCTCCAACATAACCAGTCTTTCTTGCTATCTGACAACGCTCGAGTTCATTTACTATATAGGTTACTTTGTCCTTGAAGGCTTTCTGACCGGTGGCCACATACATCATTGAAAGAGCAGAAAGATAATGACCCATGGTATGACCAGAAAGTCCATCACTTTCCCATCCTCCATAAATAGAATCTTTAACTGGCAAGCCTGCATTTTGATAAAACCTATATAATAACCTGTTGGGTGACAGCAACATAAGGTAAGCACTATCCTTACTCATGGCATTGCTGAAGGGGCTATTCAATAATTTTACATCCTTCAGATTAAAACCATAAGCCTTTACAGGAACAACAGGAGACACTTTTACTTTTGCATTGCTCTTTTCAGGAACATATGACTGTCCCAAAGCTGAAAAACACAGATAACAGGAAATAATACCTACTACAATCTTTCGCATTAGTTATTTTTTTGAGGTCAGTTGTTTTATCAAATCCGTCTCTTTTGAGTCATATGGTGTTCCATCTTTTCGGAAAACATCATGGAACCACAGTTTAGGTTCAGGGCTTCCTTCCTTACTTCCCCATGGGAAAATGGTATTGCTTTTACCACTAACCAATCCCCAGTTGATGGCACCTACCTTATATTTTTTGAACAATGGCAGATGAGTTTCAAAACGGCTATTATTGGTTCTTGCCATATATTCACTACAAATGACTGGACGACCCATTTTAGTTTTAGCGATCAACTCTTTTTGAAGACTAGTGGTATCACTATAATTATGAAAGGTTATGATATCTGAGTTTGCCAATACATAATCATTAAGCACTTTATTATCGTACCAGGTAGCAGAAGTTAAAGGTTGTGATGGACGAACCGACCAGGCCCAGAGATACATTTTCTTTAATAATTGAAAAGAGCCTAAATCATAACCGCTGTTACCTGGTTCATTGTAAAGATCCCACATCAATATCCTTTTATCATCCTTAAAAGTGGTAAGGACATCCTTTACATATTTCTCGAGATAGGTCCAATGAAGAGTGCTGTCATGAACATTTTTTGAAGGACTTCTCACCCATCCGCTATTGTGAACACCAGGTTTTGGTTTCGGTTGGGTGCCAATTTTAGCATCAGGGTTCCAGCAATCATCAAGGATAGTGAATAGGATCTTTATTTTATGACGGGAAGCAATTGAAAGGAAATTATCCATTCTTTCTTTGAATCCAGCAGGGTCTGCTTTCCAGGCCAAATCATGCAGGTAAACCCGCATTACATTCATTCCAATACCTTGTGCCCATCCCAATTCCTTATCAATAGTATTGGCATCATATGTTTCTGCCTGCCACATCTCTAATTGATTGATGGCTGTACTGGGTAAGAAATTGGCTCCAACCAACCAGCCTTGCTTCTTATACCAGTCGTTTGCTTTTTTTGCAGACCAGATTTTCTTTTGGGAAAAACTGGTCACAGTAACTACGCATAATAAAGCAAGAAATATAAATTTTTTCATCGTTACTTGTTTGAAATTACTGGAAATGCTGATATGCGAAGTTTGGCTGCTCCCATTGGAACCAGCGTGATCTCTTCTTCTTTTTCTCCCGATACAACCGGACTTTGAGGAAGTACCCCACAAAGACCGTACTTATCAATAGTCCATGATGGTATCTTTTTTCCTTTAGTCTTTATTTCAATTGGAACTGTCGACAAAGTAAATGGATTATTATCTGCAGGCCATGTCTTCTTTGATATTGAAAAATTAGCAGGAATATCATATCCAGTTAAAAACAATCCATAATTCCAGGGAGAAGCAGGGAATATTTCAAAAGATGGCCATTTGGTGTGATCAACATTTTCTCTCCACTTGGCATCCCATTGGGCTGTTTGTTGTCCATCCATTTGTCTGTATTCTTCTTTTATTTTCAGGGAATACGTCAAAGGTCCATAATTCACACTGGCAAAACCCTTATTACTTACCCAGGTTCTTACACTAATTTTCATTGGCAATTTGAGTGTAACCTTATCACCCGACTTCCATGTTTTTGTGATCCTGATATATTTTCCTTTAGCATTAGCGGTAGCTATAGGTTGACCATTTACCATAAAAGTTGCGCTATCAGCCCAGGAAGGAACTCGGAAATAGAAAGGAAAATCTACAGGCTTATCAGTCTTCACTTCGAACGCGATATCTTCATCAAATGGATAATTGGTTGTTTCGCTTATTACTACAGAATCACCTTTCCCAACTTTTATTTTGGATTAACTGGAACTATAGAACATAGCTGCAACACCATCGTCGGGAGTTGCCATAATTAGGTGTTCTGCATAATAGACCCAGCCACTGGTATGATTGTGTTGACAGCACCTGCTACTGAATGGATTCATCATCAGGTAGGGTCCACCATTATCAATACCGGGAGAATGATCCTTACTATCGCTAACTACCATATTGGGTCCGGTAAGATATCTCAATGATTTTTGGTCTGGCATAAAAGCAGCCGGGAAAGTATTGAAAGCTACATCTTCACAATTCTCAGCCCATTTTTTATCACCTGTAAATCGTAGTAACATTTCATCTGAAGCCATTTGTTCCAACATGCCACAGGTTTCAACACATTGTCTGGGATCAGTATATCCAACCCTGCTATTTTCATCTGAACCGAACATACCACCAGGTACCTGCCCATATTTTTCACGTATCAATTCAAAATTGTTATAGGTAGCATTCCTGTCTTTTTCATTATGTGATTGCAGAAAATAGGTGGCAGGTTCCCTGAAACATTGTGCAATATTCACATTATGCCAATTGGGCAATGTAGTGTCTTGTCGCCAATTTGCTGTATTACGGTGTATTTTTTCAGCAAGACTTAATAATGTAGTATCCCCATTGATATTATATAACCAGTAAACGCTATATAGGTTATCGCCTCCCCTGCTGTTCTCCCAATAATCTTTCAGGAATAAACTGTCAGGAACTGTTTGTTGCCATTTAAAATAATTTCCCATTACCTGAAGCACCCTTTTGTCGTTGCTGTATTCGTAATAAGATTGCAAACTGAAAAACATCAGCATATTCGCCCAGAGGTCTCTTTTCCCATTTCTATATACAATGGGGCCAAAATCGCCAGTAGGTCGTTGGCTATCCATTGCAGCATCTAACCAAATTCTTGCTTCATCAATCATCTTTTTGTTTCCTAATACATAACCGATATTGCCATAGCCTTTTAACCAATAGGGCATTTCTTCCCATCCATATTTACCTAAACCATCTTTACTTAACCAGGCACTGCTGTCTTTTCGTAACCATACACTGATCTCACTTAAATTACCTGCTAATCCATTGCTCTGTAATTCCAACATTTTTCCAAGCCATGATGCTGGCTTGATAGTACCCACAGGTAATTTGTATAGATATAATGATTGCAGTGGAGCCCTGTTATTTACATAATTACTATTGGATAAAGTGTTATCGATTTTTTCGACAACATCAACTTCCATTTTATTCTCCTTACCATTACAACTATAAAGAGTGAATGTCACTGCAAGCGGAAGCAAAAGGAAGTAATTCTTCATAAATAGAATGTTATTACAGTCAGAACTTATTAGACTCTCTCGAATACCAGGTAAGCAAAAATCATTGATTCACTAACTCTATACCTATTTCTTCCATTTCATTTCCAACAACTTTATAAAATAACCACCCACAACACTTCTGGCCTGAAATCCTATTTGTTTACCATCGGTTGTTTCATGCCAGTCAGATAAAGGAACTCTTGTCGGCGTTTCAGTAGCATACTTATACACTGGATTAACCAATGCTTCAAAATCGGCTTGATTACTAGCTAGTGTTGCCGTCCAAAGTATCCAATCACTTTTTGTATATGTTTTCCGGCTATCCAATGGTAACCCGAATGCATTTTGAATTTTGATATAATACTTGATTTCCTTTTCGTACACTTTTTTAGGAAAGAGTCCGAGACCCAAAAGTTTATCCCAAACCAGATTGTATTTCTGGCTCCAGCTATCTTTTTTGTCGAATGTAAGAGCGTAATGATCTCCTGCATCTGCCATTTTCTGCCATTTAGCTGCATAATCTTTTGCAATGGACAGATATTTACTTGCGATTTCTTTCTTCCCCAATGAACTTGCCATTTGTGCGTAGGAAGCAATACCAACAATTGCTTTAACAGAGAGGTTTGCATTTCTTGCTAAGTGACCAGCAAAATCATCCGTACATAATTGGTTGGCTGGATCCAATCCATCTTTCACCAGAAATTCAACCCACTGCGTTAGAGTATTCCAATGTTTTTCTGCATATACAGCAGATTTTTCTGCTTTACAGATTGCGGCTGTCAATATTATCATATTACCAGCTTCTTCAACAGGCATATCTTCCGGATAGGTCTGGCCATTAGCTAAAGGATAGGTTCCTAAGTCATGGGCGGGAAAAGGCTTTGTCCATTTACCACTTTCACTAAAATAGAAAATACCATTCAGCATACCTTTTAGCAAGTCTGGATTATAAGCAAGATATAATGGAGCTGAAGGATAAGTGACATCTACAGTATTTATAGAACCATTGCTGAAATTCTCTTTTGAAAGGAATAAGATATCACCCTCCGGGCTTTTCGTCAATTTATGTGCAGCCACAGATTGTCTGTAAGCCATCACACAAAGTTGTGCGTATTTATCTCCCCCTGCTACGGTGGCATCATTATACAATTGCTTATCAAATGCCTCGCAATTCGCCTTGATGATTTTATAATCTCTCAATGCCGATTGCAATTCATTCTCAATAGTACTTCCTCCAAGAGCCCACCAGGCTTTCAGGTTTTGCTGGAAGTATTGAATAGAATAAAGATCGTCGTACCCTAATAGTACCAATTGTTCAACAGGATGATTATCGATACCCTTGAATATAAAATCGTTACTGAGCACCTGATAGTTTCCTGTAGCTATGGAATTATAAGACAACCCTGTTTCAACAAACCGCTTTATTGCCGGCTGAACCTCAGAAGAACTTTGCACACCAGTACCTTTTGGTATGGCTACATATAGATACCCCCAATCTATTCGAAGATCATCACCCTTCTTTTGTAAAACAGGTTGGCTTAAAGTTCCAGCCTTTATAATAGATAACTGGTCTTTATCATACCATGATACAGCTACCTTTTCCAAAGCATTATTTGTAGCCAGATCTGTGGATACCCCTAAATAACAATTCGCATCATGTTTCTTTCCGTCATTGGACTTTATCTTAAAATTCAGATAAGTAACCGGTCTGCTTAATAGCGCCAAATTATTCGGTAACAATGGTGATAAGAATTCCAGTTCAAGGTCTACTCCACCACATCTGAAACCATAAGTAGTACTAGTTGCAGTCATGATCCTGCTAAGTTGCTCTGCAGGCTGAGTAGAAGCGACAGGAGAAGCTAATCCAATACCTGCATCTAACCATGAATAGCCCACTGTATTGATACAATGTATGGCAATCAGGTTACGTCCTTTTCTAAGGTTCTTCTTTATTGCTGCACTTATTTCATAGTTCTTGAGTTTTGTAGTATAGCAACTGGTACAGCTATAAACCATTTCACCATTTATATACACTTCAACATCTTCATCGTTTCTCAATTGCAATAAGAGTCGTTGGGTTTGACTTTCTGCCCATTGCCTGTCGTTCAATACAAATTCCTTTCTCATCCAGATAGACTTACTTGTCCATGGAGTTTTGGCACTATTATCCCATCCGTTTCCAAATGGCGTTCTGCCTGAAATCCAGCTATTAGTATTGAAACCTTCATTCATCCAACCAGTACCAGGGTCAGTTTCGGTATAAATACATTCGTAGGGAACAATCTCGCCTGCTGGCATAATGGGAGTAACAGGCTCAACAGGCTGTCCTAAAAAATCATAGGTCTTACCATCTACCCTTATCAAACCAAGCAATGAATGTTCAGATCCTGTCCAATGCCTGGTAACAGAACTATTCAATGCATCAGAAAAACTCCAAACACTTAGATAGGGATCATGTGTTATAAGTGGATATGCCGGCGCCTTTGTTACCTGTGCAACAGCCTGCAAACTAAAAGTACTTAAAGCGAATAAAAAACATGCTATCCTTTTCATACAACAACTCATTACTTAATGCTTATAACTTACTACTTATAACTTAGTACTTACTACTTCACCGAAAACTTATACACCGTCTGTTGCACATACGTTTCGCCTGGTTTCAGGATAGTACTTGGGAAAGATGGCTGATTTGGTCCATCAGGGAAATGCTGTGTTTCCAGACATAGTCCAGCGTGTTGAACATACTGTCTGTTCTCTTTCCCCGTTAATGTTCCATCCAAAAAATTACCCGTATAAAATTGTATACCAGGTTGGGTAGTGAATACTTCCATAAAACGACCACTGAACACATGGTGTAAAGTAGCAGCCTTATGCAATTGTGTGCTGCTATCACGCAATACCCAGTTATGATCATATCCACCTTTAACCATTCCTATTTCTTTTCCAATCTTCTTCATAGCTGTAAAGTCCATCGGAGTGCCTTTTACTGGAGGATTAACTCCAGTTGGGATGAGTTTATCATTAACTGCCGTGTAAGCATCTGCTTCAATTTGAATTTCATGATCTAATACTGTAGCATCATCACCAGCAGACAGGTTAAAATAACTGTGGTTGGTAAGGTTAACTGGAGTTGGCTTATCGGTTGTAGCCTTATAATCTATTTGAAGTGAATTATCACTACGTAGAGAATAAATCACTTCCACCTGCAAATTACCGGGATAGCCTTCTTCCCCATCCTTACTTGAATAGGTTAACACTAAACTGCTATCGCCAGATAAGGGTTTCATATCCCAAACAACTTTGTCGAAACCAACTAATCCACCATGAAGTGTATTGCCGTTATTGTTGGCCGCCAGAGTATAGGTCTTGCCATCCAAGCTGAATTTTGCGTTGGCAATTCGATTAGCGAATCTTCCTACCAAACAGCCCATATAAGGATTGTTTTTCTGACGATACCCGGCAAGACTATCATAACCTAAAACAACATCACCCATTTTGCCGTTCCTCTCAGGAACAATCATATTTGTAACCGTACCACCATAGTTGATAATCTTAACGATCATTCCATTTGGATTGGTTAGGGTAGCCTGCATAATCTTCTTTCCTTCAAAGCCAGCATAGGGCTTAAACTGAATGGAACGGGTTACGGTAACCATGTTAGTATCTGTTGTAGTTGTTGTACTAGTTGTTTTGGGTTCCTCATTACAGGATACAGCAAAAACGGAAAACGCAAGTGAAAGAAAAAGAAAATTGTGTTTCATAATCCAATCGTTTGATAGTGGCTAATTAATAATTGATCTTTACATCCTTTATTCTTACAGGCAACCAGATCTGCATTTCATTCTTGCCCCTATTCGCCCATGTATAATAAGGAATAGCTGTAATGGTTTTCATTTCAGTTGTGAGTGCAGTACCATCAGCATTAACAGTTACAACAGGAACACTTGCTTTGAGTGAAACAATCGGCTCATCCAGAACTTTATCAGAGTTTGAAGTGAATACCGTTTTTTCAGGAAGAATGATATTCCATGCTTTCCCATTATTATCGGCACCTTCAACACAATACACCATCGGCCCTCTTTGTATGGCTACCCTGCCCTCATCTTGTTTTATCTCTGGTCTTGCTTTCACTAATTGCGCTTGCAGATCAAAAGCAAAATTCACTACATCTCCTTTCTTCCATTCTCTGTCTATAACCGCATATCCGTTTTCCATTGTGGCTGCATAATTAGTACCATTCACTGTAAAAGTTACTGGAGCCATATTGGTTGCTTCTGAAATAAATGAATCACCAGGCACCATCTTGGCCTGCGCCCATCCGGGAATTCTGATATATACTTTGAATTTTCCTTTCTTAACAGGATCAACGAATAAAGAAACATTTCCCTCTGCTGGATATTTTGTCTCCATCCTGAATGTCACATCATTCTTCCCGATCTGTTGTCTTGTTTCACTTCCAACAAACAAATTCACCCAGAGACCATTGTTGTTCTTTGCATATACATAATCACCGAGGGAAGCAACGAGACGAGCTATATTCGCTGGACAACAAGCAGTACCGAACCATTCACGACGCTGGTGTTGTCCCCTTGAGGCTAATACATTTCCATAGAAGAAACGATCACCAGAAAGACTTAATCCATCTAATGCTCCATTGTACAAGCTTCTTTCCAGTACATCAATGTATTTGCTATCACCAGTAAGAAGGTTCATACGTTGATTCCAGAAAACCATTCCAACAGATGCACAAGTTTCGCAATAAGCTTGTTCATTGGGGAGGTCATAATCCTGAGAGAATCCTTCATTGCCGCCTGCAGAACCGATACCGCCAGTTATATACATGTTACGGTATACTACATCTTCCCAAACGGTTTTCATAGCGTTCATATAACCTGCATCACCTGTTAAAGCAGCAACATCTGCAGCTCCGGTATACATATACATGGCTCTTACGGCATGTCCTGTAATTTGTGTCTGTTCTTTAACTGGTAACAAATCTTGCGCATAACCAGTGTCTTTCCAATCTGTCCAGGTATAACCAACAGCATTCTTATGTCCTCTTTCACTTAATAACCAGTTAGAGAGTTTCAGGTATTTCATATCATTAGTGACCCTGTACAATTTCACCAATGCCAATTCCAATTCCTGATGTCCAGTAACCCAATGCTTTTTATTTGGCCCAAACAGTCCATCAAAATGATCAGCCCATTTGATACACACATCAAGGAATTTTCTTTTACCTGTAGCATTATAATAAGCTACAGCGGCTTCAATCATATGACCGGCATTATAATCCTCATGCATACTCATGTCCTTGTACCTGTCTTGCAAACCCTTCAAAGTATACCATGTATTCAGATATCCATCGGGTTGTTGTGCTGCAGCAATCTTATCGATCCACTCATCGCATTTGGCTTCCATCTCTTTACTCGGATGAGTCTTTAATGAATAAGCCATTGCTTCCAATGCTTTGAAAACATCACTATCGTCGTAGAAAATACCTTCATGCTCCTCTCCTTTTCCTCTCGCTACTTTCTCGAAGTTGCGTATACGGGGAGTAGCCACTTCCGTTTGATAGATACAAGCAGCCAGTGTTTTCACGGCCACCTTATCAATCTTTGGTTTCCAGAATTCATCTTTGATGGTAACCTGTGAAAAACTCACAGGCTCCATTTGCCGAAGGCTTTCCTGAGCCACCACTCCCGTGCTTATTAAAAAGCTGGAGCCAACAAGAAGGAATTTGATGCGATTGTTCATATGTTTTGCAATTGTTTTTAACTTTTGAATTTTTAATTCATTGCCGGGAAAAAGCGGTACTTCCTTACTCCCTTCTTCCCTACTTCCCTAACTTCCTAACTACCCTACTTTCTATATGACCTGAAACCCATACGCATACGGATCATCCACCGGATCAATGGAAATAGTATTGTATCCATAAATACGCGCCCATCCTTCAATTCCCGGACGAATAGATGGCTTTCCTCCAACTGTTGTTTCTTCTTCAATCGTTCCTATGAACTTGCTGCCAATGATGCTTTCATGAATAAAGGAATCTCCTTTTTTCAATAAGCCCTTTATATACCATTGTGCCATACGGGCTGATGTACCTGTTCCGCATGGGGAACGATCGATAGCCTTATCACCATAGAATACAGCATTCCTGGCTGTGGATGTAGGATCAATAACAGCTCCTGTCCATAATATATGGGAACAGCCATTTATAGTTGGATTATCCGGATGTACAAACTCATATTTTGCATTGATGTTTTTCCTGAGTTCTCTTGCCCATGCTATCATTTTGTCTGCTGTATAGTGTTCCAATCCTTTGAAATTCTTTTGAATATCAACGATTGCATAAAAATTACCCCCGTAAGAAACATCCAACACTAATTCACCCAGTTCAGGACATTCTGCTGTCAGTTCGGTTGAATGAAGATAGGCGGGCACATTGGTAAGTTTTACGCTCTTTACTTTTTTGCCTTCCGACTTATACTCAATCATCACCAATCCGGCAGGAGCTTCCATTCTTACCACACCAGGAACTTTTGGTGTTATAAGTCCTTCTTCAATGGCCATAGTGATGGTTCCAATGGTACCATGTCCGCACATCGGTAAGCATCCACTTGTTTCAATAAACAAAACCGCTACATCGTTTTGTGGATCATGAGGTGGATATAAGATACTTCCACTCATCATATCATGTCCACGAGGCTCAAACATCAATCCCTTTCTTATCCAGTCATATTCTTTCAGAAAATGTTGTCTTTTCTCACTCATTGTATTTCCTTCTAATGCTGGTCCACCTTCAGCAACCAATCTAACCGGGTTACCACAAGTATGGGCGTCAATACAATGAAAAGTGTTTCCACCGAAACGGTCAATGCCTGAATTGGGATATTTTTTTATTATCGGATTCGATTTCATCAGAAAACAGAACAATTAAATTTTCAAACAATCTTATACTTTACTCTTTTATTATTTCAGGATCGAAATATCGTCCAGAACATATACACCTCTTCCATAAGTACCAATTACCAATTTCAAATCTCTTGGATGAATGAACATATCATCAACAGCAACAGAAGCAGGAATATTACCATTTAGAGCTACCCAGTTTACACCTCCATTCTTTGTCATATATACACCCATATCGGTTCCTGCAAAAAGTATATTGCTGTTTTGGGGATGTTCTATCAATACATTGGCTGGAGCATAAGGAAGGTTTCCAGATATTAATTTCCATGTGGCCCCTTCATCATCCGACTGATAAAAATAAGGCTTGTTATTATCTTGCCTCCGGTCGTTTAATGTAACATAAACTCTTGAAGGGAAGAAAGCGGAAGTAGTAATTTTAGCTACATGCTTATAAACCGGTAATCCATTACTAATTTCTTTCCAGGTTCCACCATCATTCTTTGTAAGCCATACTTTACCATCATCAGTTCCAACATAAAGTACACCTGCTGCATTACCTTCTTCAATAGCTGTAATGGCCTGATGATAGATAAGATAAGGGTAGACACCCATTCTTGATGGGTCATTACCCGATAAATCGGGACTGATCATTTTCCATGTATCACCGCCATCGGAAGTTTTGTAAAGATGTTGTAATCCATGATAAACAACTTTATGATCGAATTTCGACATATGTGTACCTGCCAGCCATTCGCCTCTCAATGAATCAATACGTCCTACATCAAAGAGTGGGAAATGTTGTGCAGCTTTATTATCCTTTCTACCCATATCTGTACGCATCAGTCTTCCATAATAAGTAGTGGAGAATACCAGATTGCTGTTTTGGGGATCAACTTGTATCTGAGTGCCTTCTCCACCAGGTGCCATCATCCATTCTCTTACTGTTGTATCTTGAGCCTTACCAAATGTGTTAGTTACATTTCCACTCATTGTTCCTTCATCCTGTACCGCTCCAAAAATATTAAACGGCGTCTCCATATCATAGGTCACAGTATAAAATTGGGTGGTAGGCATCTTATCAAAGAAGTTATTCCAGATCTTTCCGCCATCCATTGTTATACTTACTCCGCCATCATTCCCAAGGATGATTCTTTGAGGGTTTTCCTTATCAAACCAAAGGGCATGATTATCTCCATGAATATTTTCAGAAGATCTGTCAGAAGGCCTGAACATTTTCCATGTCTTGCCAGCATCAGTTGATCGTCCCATAGATACTCCTAATGCATAAACATCATTTTCATCTTTGGGATTTACACGTATCTGGCTAAATACCCAACCATAAGTACCGGAGAAAGGTTTGAAGAAATCATGAATCTCTCCCTGTTTTTGCCAATGCTCGCCTTTATCATTACTTCTATAAATAGCGCCACCAATCACTACTTTCTGTACCTGCCTTTCGTATGAATCTGTTTCACCAGGTTTTGGATCACGCTTTTTTGTATGGTCATCAACAAAGGCATATAACACATTGGGATTGGAATTAGATATAGCTAATCCAATACGACCCGTCATTTTTGTTTCAGGCAATCCATCTCCTATTACTTTCCATGTTTTTCCACCATCAGTAGACTTATAAATATGGTCACCATCTTCTGGAACAGGATCACTCCACCTGCGACGGATACGGTTCCACATCGATGCATAAATAGTGTTGGGATCTGAAGGATCCATTACTAAATCAATACATCCCGACTTCTCACTTTCATTCAAGATCTTTTTCCAGGTCTTTCCTCCATCTGTTGTTTGGTAAACGCCCCTGTCTTTATTGTAGGTCCACTCATTACCACTTGCAGCCACATAAACAATTTCAGGATGAAAAGGATGAACAATAATCCTTGAAATAGTACCAGCATTTTCAAGTCCAATATGTTGAAACGATTTACCTGCATCCATAGATTTATAAATACCAACGCCGGGTAATGAGGAACGAAAAATATTTGCTTCTCCGGTACCTACATATAAAATGTTGGGATTTGAGGGAGCTAATGCAATATTGCCAATGGATTGAGTAGCTTGTTTATCAAATAAGGAAGTCCAGTTTTCACCTCCGTCTGTTGTTTTCCATAAACCTCCAGTTGCAAAAGCTGCATATATTATATTAGGATTACCTGTAATACCAGCAACATCAGTACTTCTTCCACTCGTTTTATTAGGCCCTGTAAGTCTCCATTGCAGGTTCTTATATGGTGATTGAGACAGAAGTTTCTGCTGGCTATTAAAAGCAGCCATCTTTTGGGCTCCGGATGCAGGTTGCGCCATCAATCTCCCGGAATTGTCCAAAATCATTAAACAGAGCAGTAATCCTAATTGTAATGTTCTCATATCTTGGTTTTATTAAATTTGCTTCATAATGCTTGTTATATGGAGACCTACGGTAAAATCCTATTAATCGCTATGCCTGCCTTTCTGGTACTGGTACTCATAGAAAAATGGTACGGTTGGCAAAAAGGCAAAGACACTGTCAGAAACCTCGATATGATCAGCAGTCTCAGCAGTGGTATTACAAATGTTACCAAAGATGTACTGGGAATAAGTATTGGAATCATATCTTATAGCTGGATGGTGGAACATCTCGCTATCACACATGTCACATCTGGATTCCTGACTTATCTGATCTGCTTCCTGGCACTTGATCTTTCCGGATACTGGGTTCACCGCATTGCTCACGAATACAATTTCTTCTGGAACAGCCATATCGTTCATCACAGCAGCGAAGAATATAATCTGGCTTGCGCATTACGCCAGAGTATATCAGTCTTCATTCGCCTCTTCACCTTTTTCCTTTTGCCTGCAGCTGTGCTGGGTGTTCCGGAAAAAGTGATTGCTGTAACGGCTCCTCTCCATCTTTTTGCTCAGTTCTGGTATCATACCAGACATATCAATAAGATGGGATTCCTTGAAAAAATCATCGTCACACCTTCACACCACAGGGTTCATCATGCCATCAATCCTGAATATTTAGATAAGAACTACTCGCAAATACTTATTATCTGGGACAAACTATTTGGCACATTCCAGGAAGAGAAGGCCGATATACCTCCTGTTTATGGAATCACCCGTCCTGTTCAAACCTGGAATCCGATAAAAATCAATTTCCAGCATTTATGGTTACTTTTCAAAGATGCCTGGCGAACTTCCAATCTCAACGACAAATTCCGAATCTGGATGATGCCAACCGGATGGAGACCTGCCGATGTTGCTGAAAAATATCCTGTTTATAAAATCAATGACGTCTACCATTTCGAAAAATATGACACCCCAGCATCTAAACCACAACTTATCTGGTACTGGATTCAAATTTTACTGACGTTGTTTTTCATAAGCTATCTATTTGGCAACATCGCTTATATCAATTCACTAAACCCCTTTTACATCTACATCTACGGCATTTTCGTTTTCCTTAGCGTTTATGCTTATACCGATCTTATGGATCGAAATAAGAATGCATGGATATGGGAAACCATAAAAAACCTTTTTGGTGCTGCCATCATCCTCTACATCGGTGATTGGTTCGGAAGCTCAAAATGGAGCCTGGGAATCAATTACGTGTTGTTTGGTTATTTCGTGGCGGCCACTCTAATTACATACTACCTGTCAAGAAAAGAACTCGTTACAAATTAAAAAGTCAAAAGTTAGAAGTCAAAAGTTTAAGGGTTTTAGGTTTAAAGTTTAAGGTTCTTACATTCGATTATTCTTTTCGGATTTGAAAACCTTAAACCTTAAACTATTGAACTTTGTCTCCCGACTCCCGACTTCAGACTCCCGACTTACTCACCTCTCCATTCACCATCCTCCAAATCCCCAACGGATTACCATCTTTCAACTCATCTGGCAATAATTGCTTTGGCCAGTTCTGAAAGGCGATGGGACGAACAAACCGCTTTATGGCATCCGCTCCCACACTTGTATAACGTCCATCAGTACTTGCCGGAAAGGGTCCGCCATGATGCATACTCAGGCAAACCTCTACACCTGTTGGAACACTATTAATTATAAATCTGCCACATATATTCTTAATGGCTTCTACTAATTCATCGTTGCCTGTTATATCGCTATCTGTTGCCATTAATGTTGCAGTCAATTGTCCTTCTAACTTTTTTGCCACAGTAACCATCTCTTCCATATCCTTACAACGAATCACAATGGAATATGGGCCGAATACTTCCTGATGTAACACTGGATTGGAAAGGAATGCCGCACCTGTAGCAGTTGCTAAAGTTGGTAGGCCTTGTACTTCTGAAGGCGCTTGTTCCGACTCAGCCACCAGATGAACTTCTTCCTGTAACAATGCTTCTCCTTTCTTTTCCTTATAAGCTTTTACAATTCCCGGATGTAACATGTTACCAGGAGCTATCTGTTTAATGGCTTTTCCCAGATCATGAACGAATGTCTGCAAGGCTTCGCTTTCTATTCCAATGATCAAACCAGGATTGGTACAGAACTGTCCAACACCCAATGTAATAGAGCCTGCACACATGGCAGCTATAGCGCTGGCATCTGTTGCTAATTTGCCTGGAAGAAGGAATATGGGATTGATACTTCCCATTTCTGAAAAAACAGGAATAGGTTCTTTACGCTGATTGGCCCAATCGAACAAAGCCTTACCACCTAAAAATGAACCTGTAAAACCAACGGCTTTGGTCAATGGATGCATCACCAATGCTTTTCCCACTTCAAAAGAGGCACCATGTATATGTGTGAATACACCATCAGGTAATTTGCAATCACAAGCCGCTTTTAGTATGGCTTCTGCTACCCTGTTAGACGTAAGAGGATGTGCAGGATGTGCTTTTACAACAACAGGACAACCCGCTGCAAAAGCAGTAGCAGTATCACCACCAGCTGTAGAATAAGCAAAAGGGAAGTTTGAAGCACCAAACACTATTACAGGTCCCAATGGCACCTGCATTTTTCTGATATCAGGTTTTGGCGGATTCTTATCTGGTATTGCCGTATCTATCCTTGCTTCCAGCCATTCTCCTTTTTCACAAGCATCTGCATACTGGTTCAACTGGAAAATGGTACGGCCTCTTTCATTTCGTAATCTTGCCTCAGGTAAATTGGTTTCTTTCATGGCAGTATGAATTAATTCATCTCCACATTGTTCCAATTCAACAGCAATAGCCCGCATAAAGCCAGCCCTTTCTTTAAGAGAACATTTACGATACTCATGGAAAGCTTTCCATGCTTTTTCCATCACTTCATTGATCTCTTGCTTAGTAGCATCTTGAAACATACTTGTATTATTTACCTGGTTCTTTAAAATTTTTTGATGCATCTTCAACTATAACCACTAAATCCTGCTCTTTACCTTTTGTTGTAACTCCTCCTCT
This sequence comes from Chitinophagaceae bacterium, assembly GCA_016721085.1. Taxonomy (GTDB): domain Bacteria; phylum Bacteroidota; class Bacteroidia; order Chitinophagales; family Chitinophagaceae; genus Endoryza. The sequence goes on from JADKJI010000031.1 coordinate 32,214, forward strand.
GAATGTTCCCAGATTCTGGATAGTTCCAAAGGAAATCGCTTTCCCTAAAGCGGGATTATATAACCATATCCTGATATTATCTGACTTTATACCATCGGTTGATAATTGAAATTCTTTGGCTACTGGAAAATAAGCCATAAGATAAGTACTATCTGCATCCCTGAAAGCAATCGCTTTCTCATCCTTATCCCCTTGTCCTTCCAGAATGATTGAATTATCAGGAATCCTTCCCAATGATGGCCTTGACTCAATCAATTTTCGAAGAAATCCAACTTGAAATGCACCAGGTCTGTCAATAGCTTCTGTCCAAAACCTGTCTGCATGATTTATCTTTTCCTCTCGTGCACTATAAAATTGCCAAACAGCGTGGTGACCATAGGTTACACCACAGGCTCCTGCGAATACAGACCGATAGCATTGTTTCCTTACATCATAACTATTGAAATAACCATTCGCCGAATCCCATTTTGGCCATGGGTTTACAGGATGATCTTCGTAATTAGGCTCTGCATCAAGAGTAGGTTTTGCAGGAACTAATTTTCTATCTCTTGTTATCCATTCCCAAACAGGAACATCATGGCCTCCGCCATGTCCGCTTTGCATTGTATTTATTGAAAGCCACTGTTCATTATGTATTTGCTGTGAAGTTGACAATGGGCCACCCCATGTATGATAGGTAAACAGGGCTCTTCCACCTGTGCCTTCTTTTATCCCTTTAGCCATAGCTCTCCAGATTGGACGCCAATCCATGCTATCTCTCATTGGTGGACGGTCACCCCCCAATATCCAAATGATGTTTGGATATTTAGAATACCGTTTTCCAATAAATAAACCGTAATTGTAAGCGGTGGTTTCTGTAAATACAACAGGGCCATCACCCCAATTGGGAGTAACCTTATCACCCCAGGTTGGCAACAACCCCATATACATCTTTAATTCAAGTGCTTTCTCTACTGTCCAGTCCACTAATGAAAAATAATTTTCATTAGGAACTACATTGATATTATCGATAAAGGGGCGATCTCCATACCTGTTTGGTTTCCTGAGTCCATCGAACTCTGCAAGCACTACAGCATGAATAACATTGAATCCTTTATCGTGCCGATTATTCAGATACTTCAATATCTCTTCCTTGGTAAGTCGATGAAAAAGTTCCCAACCCGTATCTCCTAACCAAAAAAAGGGCTTTCCATCCTGGTATTGCAGATAATGGCCATTTGAAGATACATGAAGAGGTGCAGGCATGGGATTATCAAACTGTGCTATTACAGTGTTCAGTTGAAGTAATCCTAGCAGCAATAACAATGCGGCTTTTCCCATAAAATGATATTCCTTACAAGTTAAGGTAATCGGGCAGAACCGGACGGGAAGCGATGCCAGTGTCAATAACTTCCAGGATACGTTTTCTTTCTTCACCTACAAGGGTCAATCTTGGAGCCCTAACAGATTCTGAACCTATTCCTGCCTGCTTTTCAGCGAGCTTAATATATTGAACCAGTTTTGGATGGATATCCAGTTCCAACAGTGGCATAAACCAACGATATATTTTTGCTGCTTCAGCAATCTTTCCAGCTTTCACCAAACGATAAATGGCTACAGTTTCAGCAGGGAATGCACAAACCAGTCCGGCAACCCAACCATCTGCTCCCAAACATAATTCTTCCATTGCCAGAGTATCAACGCCGCAAAGAATCTTGATTCGATCCCCAAACTTGTTGATAAGCCTGGTAACATTCGTTACGTCGCGGGTGCTTTCCTTTACTGCACCTATATTCTTGCATTCAACCAGTTCGGCAAACATATCGATAGTTACATCTATCTTATAATCAACCGGGTTATTATAGATCATCATTGGCAAATCGGTAGAATCGGCAACCGTTTTGAAATAGGTCACTGTTTCCCTATGATCACTTTTATACCGCATTGGAGGAAGGATCATCAATCCCTGTGCTCCCCATTTCTTTGCCAGTTCTGCCTGACGAAGAGCTTCCTTAGTGGAACCTTCGGCAATATTTATTACTACTGGCACTCTGCCTTCACATTTCTCAATCGCAAACTTTACCAACTTTTCCTTTTCGTCCGTAGTCAATACACTGGCTTCGCCCAACGTACCACCAAGTATAATACCGTCTACCCCAGCTTTTATCTGGAATTGAAGGTTATGGTTAAACAGGTCAAGGTCTAATTCATCATTATTGGTGAATTTTGTTGTGAGTGCGGGGAATACCCCTTTCCATTCAAATGACATATGCTGATTTTTTTCAAAAATACCCTAAGTTCAAATAGTCTCCTATACGCGGATTGGTGTATTCTATGCATATTTTAACCCATTTTATGTAATTTTAGCCTTTATGTCATTAATATCGGTATAATGAAAGTAATCCCCTTTACAATACCTGTTCCAAAAGACAAGAGCATTATCATACAGGAAGACCGTCTTCCTTACTTCTATAATCATCTGCATCGCCATCATGAAATTCAGATCACCTGGATTCAGCAGGGAGAAGGGACTTTATTGGTCGGAGAATCGATGCATCATTTTCAACCTGGAGATGTTTTTGTCATTGGTGCCAATCAGCCGCATATCTTTAAAAGTGATGCTTCCTACTTTGAAAAAAGGAATAAGAAAATATCGCAATCTGTTACTATTTTCTTCAATGAAAATGGGGATCTGGAGCCATTATTGAAATTGCCGGAATTAAAACTGATCAGAAAATGGCTCGAGCAATTTCCAGCGGGTTGTAAACTCCCTCAGGCATCTCAAACAACTATTATAAAACTCATCCAAAGTGTGGGTAGTTCAAAAGGGTCATTACAAATTGCAAGGTTCATAGAATTATTGCAGGTATTTGCAAGTAATAAAGGGTTATCTGCCTTATCAACCCTTTCACAACCGCTTCAGTTTAATGAATCGGAAGGGGCCAGATTAAATACCATTTACCAATATACATTAGAACATTTTTCGGAATCTATCAGCCTGAATGAAGTGGCGGCCAAAGCCCATCTTACTGTTCCGGCATTTTGCAGATACTTCAAGAAAAGAACAAGAAAAACCTATGTTGGTTTCCTAAATGAAATTCGTATCAGCGAAGCATGTAAGTTATTACAGCAGGAACCGGAAAGTATGGTATCCATTGCCTTTGCCACCGGCTTCTCACATATAAGCAGTTTTAACCGAACCTTTAAGCAGATAATGGGGATTTCTCCAAGGGAATTCAAGAACAGGTCATCAATTTGAAAAATGAAACTAGCTTAAATCCCTGCCCTATAGTTACAAATAAAATATTATTGGTAGCTTTAAGAATGCACAAAACACTTTATCATCCTATTTGCTATTTGCATTATTTCTAATACTGTAAAGGCACAGCAATCCGGATATGAAACCCTGAATTCATTAGCAGCAAAACTGGTTACTACAGTTGATAATTCAGCTTCGCTATATGTGCACCTTGATAAGACTGTTCATTCTGCTGGGGGTACTATTTGGTGTAAAGGATATTTAGTACAGCAATCAAACAGAATTCCAATTACTAGTCCTACAACAGTTTATATTGACCTGGTAAATGGTGCTGATAGTATAATAAGTCATCTTATTTTAGAATCAGGTGACTTAAAATTAGAAGCTGCAATACCTATTCCACATAAACTAAGCCCCGGCTACTATACAATAAGGGCTTATACAAGTGAAATGGTAAAAAACAATCCTAATGGCATTTTTTACTCTCCGGTTTATATAACAAATGCAGCTTCCAGCGCCTCAGTGGAAAGCATCAATTGTTTTCAGGCTAGCACAGGAAAAGCTCCAGTTGAAGAAATCCAGATCATTCCTGAAGGAAACTGGTTAATAAATGGAATTGACAATAAAGTGGCAGTGCTGTCATTTAATAAACAAGGCCAACCAGTTCCAATTGCAGGTATTGTGAAAGATAACCGGGATAGCATAGTGGCCAGTTTTAAAACCGGCGCGAATGGTTCAACCACATTTATTTTACAGCCGGTTAAAACCAGAAAATATAAAGCTATCATAACGAAGGAAGGGGCTATTTGGAAAGAAATCAATTTGCCGGATGCACCAATAAATGCTTATCAATTAGCCATTACAAAAGAAGATGCATCGAATATTTATGCCCGAATTGGTTTGAGTGATTTGTTATATACCAAAACTCCTGTTAGTTATTTGATTGGCATGTCGAAAGGAAGAATCTGCTTCAGTGCCATGGGAAAGGGCATGTATGCAGTAACGATTCCAAAAAAGAATTTCCCTGCTGGAATTGCAGAGTTCTTCCTTTTTGATGAAAAGCAGGAACTCGTTAGCAGAAGGAAAATATATACAGGATTAGAATCAACCACCGTAAAATTGGAAACTGATAAGAAAGAATATATGGGACGCTCCACTGTGAAATTGTCAGTGACCATTACAGATACTGCCGGAAAAGCGGTACCAGCCCTTTTATCAGTTTCAGTTACTGACCAAAAAATGGTTCCTTATTATTTTGCACCTAGTTTCCCGAACTATTCGGAAAAATCAAATGCAACTCTTTTTTTACAGAACAGGTTTCCATATAAGGATTTAACTGCTACTGAAAAGGAGTCCCTTCTAATAGGTGATAATTCACCCTTGGCATTAAAGCCAGCTCAAAAGAGTGAATCAGACACAACTATTGATATTCCAGGTATTACAATCAAAGGACATCTTTTGAAATCAGACAATGAACCCGTAGCTAACCAACCTATTTCTTTAATGTCGGAGCAACAGCGTAATATTTTATTATTCGACACAACAGACAATACCGGATATTTCGAGTTCAGAAAGGCAAGATTTTACGATAGTACATTGTTCTTTATTTATTCAGATACAAAAAACCAAAAAGTAGCCGACTGGAAAATATCATTGGAAAATGATAAGAACATATTTCAGGATAATAGCTCATCAGAAAAATACTGTGTTACAGACTCTTCAATTCTTCAAAACATTAAATCATATACAAAAAGTAATGCAGATAGTTTTCTAACAGGGAATACAAGGGCTTGGCTTGCTGAAGTATCCATTAAATCGTCTTCCAAAAAAGGCAAATCAGATAATCCCAAAAATCGTTTTAGCAATATCATCACAAGAGAGCAATTATCAAAACTCAATCTTTCCAGCATGGCAAACGCTATCAAGATGTTACCAGGCGTTATCATGATTGGTAATCAGCTCACTCTCAGGGGAGGGATGCAGGGAATTGATAATTCTGCTGGAGCAGATCTTGAACCACTGGTTGTTGTTGATGGAGTTCCAGCAAAAATCAGCAGTGGTGGTGTTACAGATTATCTTAATTCTTTTAATCCTTACAATATCGATTATATAGAAGTATTAAAAGGCCCCGAAGCTGCCTTCTATGCATCCAGAAGTGGCAATGGTGTTATTGTTATCAAAACAGGGTTACCTGGGAATTACAGTTCCAAGCAAAATAACATGAAAGGTTTTTACCCTGCCGGATTTCATTTTGCACCAGAATTTTACCAGCCAAATTATCAAATAGATGCTGTAAGGGAAGCGCAATTCAGCGACAACCGATCAACCATTTATTGGAATGGTCATTTACAAACTGATGAGAATGGAAAAACGCAGGTTCAATTTTTCACTGCTGATCCAAGATCAACATACCTCATTACGCTTACAGGCATCACCTCGAAAGGTGAAATCATTTATAAACAATTAACAATTAACAGGAATTAAACAATATATCAGGGAATAACTTCACCTTCTATATCATAGTCGTAAGCCTTTGTGATTTTTACATTTACAAAATCACCGACAATCAGTTTCTTATCTGAGTTGATCACTACTTCATTATCCACTTCAACACTATCGAATTCGGTACGACCTAAATATCGTCCGGCTTCTTTCTTATCGACTATAACTTTAAAGGTCTGCCCTACTTTCTCCATATTCTTTTCCAGAGAAATCTCTTGCTGCACTTCCATAATTTCCTGTGCCCTGGTTTCCTTTTCAGCAGCTGGAACATCATCAATCATATCATATGCGGAAGTACCTTCTTCATGCGAATACGGGAAGATACCTACCCTGTCAAATCGTTGTTTCTGTAGAAATAGTTTCAATTCTTCCACATCGTCTCTTGTTTCGCCAGGAAAGCCTGCAATCAAGGTTGTTCTTAAACAGATACCTGGCACTTTTTCCCTGACAGCAACAATGAGTTCTTCCATTTCCTCTCTTGTTATCTGACGTTTCATGGCCTTCAACATATTGTTAGCAGCATGCTGCAGAGGCATATCGAGATAATTACAGATATTATCTCTTTCACGCATCACATCAAGAATTTCAAGTGGGAATTTATGCGGGTAGGCATAATGCAAGCGGATCCATTCCAAACCTTTTACATCACTGAGTCTTTGCATCAGGTCGGCCAGCATTCGCTTCTTATACAAATCAAGGCCGTAATACGTTAGCTCCTGTGCAATCAACATTATTTCCTTCACTCCTCTTTTTACCAGGCCTTCTGCTTCCTTAACAATATCGTCCATGCTCTTACTCACATGTGTGCCTCTCATCAATGGAATGGCACAAAAAGCACAGGTGCGGTTACAACCTTCTGCTATCTTCAAATATGCATAATGACTAGGGGTCGCCAAAAGTCTTTCACCTAATAATTCACTCTTATAATCTGCCTCAAACTGTTTGAGAATCAGGGGGAGTTCCATTGTACCAAACCAGGCATCCACTTCTGGTATCTCTTTTTCCAAGTCATCACGATATCTATGACTTAAACAACCTGTAACATATACCTTATCCAGTTTACCCTTCTGTTTCAAAGCCACCTGATCGAGGATAGTATTGATAGACTCTTCTTTTGCCTTCTCAATAAAGCCACAGGTGTTTACAATAACGATATTATGGTCTTTACGACCACTCTCATGAACTACATCAATATCATTAGCCAATAATTGCCCGCTCAGCACTTCACTATCCACCATATTCTTGCTGCAACCCAGGGTTATGATATTGACCTTATCCTTAAGTAATGTTCTTGTTTTCATGTGGGGCAAAGGTAACCAAAACAGGGGGAAACCCTGAGTGTACGATTTTTTTACCGCAGAGACGCGGAGACACAGAGGGTCGCTCCGCGACAAATAAATACAGGACCTTGATGGGAAAGGATATTTAGGATGTACAGGATAATGACTTTATAAGCTGAAACGTGTGGCGGCACCTACCTCAGAGTAAAAAAGCCTCATCCTGTGCATCCTAAATATCTTTTAATATCATGGTCATGTATAAGTCGCGAAGCGACCAATAAATACAGGACCTTGATGGGAAAGGATATTTAGGATGCACAGGATAATGATTTTATAAGCTGAAACGTGTGGCGGCACCTACCTCAGAGTAAAAAGCCCCATCCTGTGCATCCTAAATATCTTTAATATCATGGTCGAGCACGACCGGGGCCTGCATAAATACAGGACCTTATGGGAGGATGGATGCCAGGATAGTTAAGGGCCCCATCTTTGCATCCTAAATATCCTTTCAATCATGGTCATGTATTGGTCGCGAAGCGACCTTCTTATAAATAAATGACCTTAATGGGAATGGATAACAGGGATGCACAGGATTATGATTTATTATGCTAAAGTGAATGGAGATACCTGGTTCAGCGTAAAAAAGCCCCATCCTGTGCATCCTAAATATCCTTTCAATCATGGTCCTGTATTGGTCGCGCAGCGACACACAGTGGTGAAATGTATTTTAATATCTTTATGAAATAATATTACCAAAATGGCCTCAACTAAACTATCCAAGGTATTCACCAAATTCTTTGAAAGCGAGAAAGCAGGAGGCTTAATATTACTTGGCGCCACTATCCTATCCATCAGTATTGCATCCAGTTCATGGGGCAGCCAATGGATTTCTATCTGGCATCATCATCTTGATGCATCTTTTGGTGGAATAAAATTGGATTTGAGTGCGGAACAATGGATTAATGATGGATTGATGGCCATCTTTTTCCTAATGATCGGACTTGAAATTGAACGCGAATTATATGTTGGGGAATTAAAGGAAATAAAGAATGCCTTGCTTCCTATTGCAGCAGCCATTGGAGGTATGTTATTTCCTGCGCTTCTTCATTACATGTTAAATAAAGGCACTATCTACCAGCAGGGAATGGGAATACCAATGGCTACTGATATTGCATTCGCCCTTGGCATGTTATCATTGGTTGGTAAAAGAGTAGCCCCTTCCATAAAAATTTTCCTTACAGCCCTTGCTATTATTGACGATTTAGGTGCTATTCTTGTCATTGCTTTTTTCTATAGTCATGGTTTATCGTTGATGTATTTAGGTGCAGCATTAGGGATTGCTGTAATACTTATCGTATTGAATAAGTTAAGAGTTATGTCATTATGGGCTTATTTGCTGCCAGGCATCGTTATGTGGTATTGTATGATGCAGTCTGGTATTCATGCCACCATTTCTGGAGTAATTGTAGCGTTTTGTATTCCATTTACATCTGGAGATGAAAATAGCCCTTCATACAAACTACAGCACTTCCTACATAATCCTGTTGCTTTTATCATATTACCATTATTCGCAATGGCAAATACTTGTCTTCCCTTAGTGAGCGGTTGGTATGAAGGATTAACTACCAGTAACAGCGTTGGCATCATTGTGGGATTATTCATCGGTAAGCAACTTGGGATTCTATTACTTTGCTGGTGGTTGATTAGAAGAGGTTGGGCTACACTTCCCGAAGGCAGTGATTGGAAACAACTCTGGGGGGCATCAATATTAGCGGGTATCGGATTTACAATGTCGATTTTCATAGCCAACCTGGCTTTTTCAGAGAAAGAAATAATAGATAATTCAAAGTTCGCCATTTTAGTTGCTTCTTTTATATCATGCGTAATTGGCCTGTTACTACTTCGTTCAGGGAAAGCACTGCCATTAACGGATAATTAATGAAAAACAAGGGGTGAATTCAATTGTGGCATAGTTTTTTCGATTCTGTTTACAGTTAATAAACAGTTTATGAAAAAATTACTTTTCGCCTCAGTTTTCGTCTTGATTTCGTTTTTCGCTATTGCGCAGCCAACAGGTTCTTCCTACAAATCTGCATTGGGTGTAAAATTTTATCCAGGAGCTATTACATTTAAGCATTTCACACAACCCAATAAAGCCTTGGAAGGAATTGCCTATTTCTGGAATTATGGGTTCGTTTAACCGGCTTATATGAAATTCATGGAGATATCAATGGAGCTCCCGGCCTTAAATGGTATATCGGTCCTGGTGCCCATATCGGCTTCTGGAACGATCAATGGAAAAACAGATATCCTTCACGCGAATCAGGAATCGCTATTGGTGTAGATGGTGTATTGGGATTAGATTATAAGATTAAAGGCGCTCCAATCGACCTTAGTATCGACTGGCAACCTTCATTCAATTTTGTTGGTTATTCGTATTTTGAAAGTGGATGGGGTGGGTTTGCGATCAGATATACCTTGAATTAAGCTTCAAAACAATATTCAAGTTCCAAAAGTTCAAGAAGTTCAATAGGTTCTTAGGTCGAATACTCTGATTGAATTTGGATAACCCTTTTGGTAAACTGAATATAGTTATTGAGTTTAAATTTTAAGAGTTAGCATAACATAAATAAGAAACCCTTTCAAATTGAAAGGGTTTCTTGTTTTCTGTATCTCCGGGTTGCACCCGGGGTCATTATTGTTCAACCCCTTCGGGGTTGGGCGATTCTCAAACTAAATACTTGTATTCCTCCTTCCTTACTTCCCTACTACCTAACTACCCTACTTGTATTTGTATTTTCTTCCGGACTTTCGGTCTTTCGGACTTCTCTTTAACTCCCGACTTCCGACTATCGACTAACGACTCCCGACTTGTATTTCTCCCCGGACTATTTCGCTCTTCAAAATTCAAACTCTCCCCACGGACTCCTCCGACTCCTCGGACTCTTCTTTCGGACTTCCCGACTTCCGGTCTTCCGGACTATTTCTTGACAGCAAACAAACTATCCACAAACTCATGCTTATCAAAAACCAACAGATCTTCCATCTTCTCTCCCATACCGATGAACTTAACTGGGATTTTGAATTGATGTGCGATAGCTAAAACAACACCACCTTTTGCAGTACCATCCAATTTGGTGATGGCAAGCGCTGATACATCAGTGGTAGCTGTAAAATGTCTTGCTTGTTCAATAGCGTTTTGTCCGGTGGATCCATCAACAACCAATAATACTTCGTGTGGTGCTTCTGGAATATGTTTCTGAATTACTCTTTTAATCTTATTGAGCTCATCCATCAAATGGGCTTTGTTATGTAAACGGCCGGCAGTATCGATGATGATAACATCTGAACCACGTGAAAGACCGCTTTGCACTGTATCGAATGCAACAGATGCGGGATCTGCGCCCATTCCCTGCTTCACAATGGGAACATCTACCCTTTCACTCCAGATTGTTAATTGGTCTACAGCGGCAGCCCTGAAGGTATCAGCGGCGCCTAATAAAACAGACTTTCCTGCTTTCTTGAAATTATAAGCTAGTTTACCAATGGTGGTTGTTTTACCTGCCCCATTAACTCCAACAACTAATATTATATATGGCTTAGAAGGAAGAACAGAATCGAAGGCATAGGTATTTCCTTCTGGTGCATCAACTAAAATGTTTTCAATTTCCTGTTGTAAAAGGGAATTAAGTTCTGATGTACTTACATATTTATCTTTTGCTACACGCGCTTCTATCTTCTCAATTATCTTAACAGTTGTATCGATACCTACATCGGCACTTACTAAGGCTTCTTCAAGGTTATCCAATACTTCTTCATCAACCGAACTTTTACCGGCGATAGCCCGGGTTAGTTTAGTCAGGAAATTATCCTTGGTCTTTTGCAGCCCCTGATCCAGGGTTTCCTTCTCTTTCTTTCCGAAAAGTTTACCGAAAAAACTCATAGTAGGTGGTATTGAAAATACAAAATACAAAAAGCTGTTCCGGTTCAGAACAGCTTTTCAAAAATATATATCAGGCCAGAATTATTTCTGAGCCAGGAAATCCTTGATCTTTTCTTTGTGGACGATAGCTTCTTTAAAAGTATAAGCTCCGGTCTTAGGACTGCGAACAGCCTTAATAACCTTTGTCCAGTTTTTTGCTTCTGCGGCGGCTTTCTGGTCTTTGGTCTTGATCGCCGTTTTTGCTGCTTTTGCCATGAGGGACTAATTTGAAAATTTGAAAATTTGAAAATTTGAAAATGTGGAATACAGATGCTTGATTAAAGCAAGGGTTCCTGCTAATTCAAATTACTTGATTTCTTTGTGTACAGTCACCTTTTTCAGGATGGGATTGTACTTTTTCAACTCCAGACGTTCAGGAGTGTTTTTCTTGTTCTTGGTGCTGATATAGCGGCTTGTACCTGGTTGACCACTTGTTTTGTGCTCGGTACATTCCAAAATCACCTGAACTCTGCTTCCTTTCTTTGCCATTATTGATAGCTTTTAATTCGTTTTAGATTTTATCCCCTTTCGCTCTCAGCTCTTTCACCACGCTTAATAAACCATTCTTATTGATGGTACGGATGGCTTCAGTGGACACTTTCAGGGTGATCCATTTTCCTTCCTCAGCAAGGTAATAACGCTTCACCTGCAAATTAGGCAGAAAGCGACGCTTGGTCTTGATATTGGAGTGTGATACCTTGTTTCCTGATACAGGAACTTTACCGGTCACCTGACATACTCTAGCCATGATGTAAAAAAATTTAGGACGGCAAAGGTCGGGAAAATAGGCTTACCCACAAAAGATTTTACCTTTTTTTTTGGTAGAATTCTTCACACCTGTGGATTATAAGTAATTGGCGGTGACCGTTTTTTTTGGGGTGCCCAAAAAAAGGTCGAGTTAGACCATGCCAGAGGCCGGGAGTAAAAATAATAAATATTTAATTTGAGGGTATCCCTAAAGGAGGCCAACTTTGGGAAAAACTGGTATAAATGCCTGTATTGAAACGAAAAACGATTGTTAGGGACATTAGCTGGTTGTCATTCAATGGCCGGGTGCTACAGGAAGCTGCCGACCCAACCGTACCCCTTAAAGAAAGGCTCAAATTCCTGGGTATCTTCTCCAATAACCTCGATGAATTCTTCCGGGTAAGGGTCGCAACCCTAAAAAGAATGGCCGAAGTAGGCCCAAAAATCAAGAATATGCACCTGGAAATTGCCCCTGGCAAGATCCTGGAACAGATAAATCAGGTGGTTTTGGAACAACAAACCACTTTTAATAAGATATGGGAACAACTCAGATCAGAGATGGCTGCCGATAATATCCACCTTGTATCCGAGAAACAACTCTCCAAAGAACAGCAGAAATTCGTTGAAACCTATTTTGAAGAAGAAGTCAGGAACAATATCATTCCCCTGATGGTTGAAAGTATTCCCCAATTTCCCTATTTACGTGACAAATCTTTATATCTGGGGGTGCTGTTATCCAGAAAAGATGACTCACTCAAAAGAAAATTCGCTGTAATTGAAGTCCCATCGAAAGTTACCGGCCGTTTTGTAAAGTTACCAGCCCCTCAAGGCGAGAATCATATCATATTATTAGAAGATGTTATACGATACAATCTAAAAAGCATCTTTTCCTTCTTCGGCTATAACCGATATGAAGCATGGGTTTTCAAAACAACGAAAGATGCTGAGATAGACCTTGATAATGATATATCGACCGACCTTATTCAGAAAATCGAAAAAGGGCTAAGAAACAGGAGAAAAGGGAAAACAGTCCGATTTGTATATGATAAGGAAATGAATACCGACCTTCTCGATTTCCTCATGAAAAAGCTGAACCTATCCAAAAAAGACGGATTGATACCTGGTGGAAGGATTCATAATTTCAGGCACTTCATGAATTTTCCGGATGTATTTACAAAGAAAAACCTTCGGAAAAAACCCTTCCTTCATCCCCTGCTAAAAAACTCACTGCGCGTTACAGATGTAATGCTTGAGAATGATATACTACTGAATTTCCCCTATCATTCATTCAGTCCTTTGATTGACCTGCTTCGGGAAGCAGCAATCGACCCAGATGTAAAAGCAATAAAAATAACAGCCTATAGATTGGCTGAAAACTCCAAAATTGTAAACGCATTGATCAATGCGGTAAGAAATGGGAAAGAAGTGACCGTAATGCTTGAATTGAGGGCCCGGTTTGAAGAAGAGGCCAATCTGGAATGGAAACTTCGTTTGGAAGAAGAAGGTGTAAAAGTTATGATCAGTATCCCCAATCTGAAAGTGCATGCAAAAATGTGCATGATCAAAAAAAGGGTCAATAACCATACAATTCACTATGGTTTTGTAAGTACTGGAAACCTGAATGAGCAAACAGCAAAAATATATGGCGACCATTGCCTTCTAACTTCCGACAGGCATATTATGGCTGATGTGAACCGCATTTTCAACTATCTGGAAAAATGGAAAGATGGAATGCACTACCTGAAAGCCTGCAAAACCATCATTCCCTGCCCTGTTGGACTACGAAAAGAACTGAACAAACTGATAGCTCGTGAAATAAAATTCGCCAAAGAAGGAAAGCCTTCTTCAATAACACTTAAGATGAATTCCCTTTCAGATGAGGAACTCATCATGAAACTATCAGAAGCTGCGAAAAGCGGCGTGGAGCTGCGTCTTATAATACGAGGCATATTCTGTATGCTCACTGAAAACAAGAAATTCAGGGAACCAGTAAAAGCTATAAGTATAGTAGATGAATATCTGGAACATGCCCGTGTTTTCATATTTCATAACAATGGGAATGAGAAAGTATTTATCTCTTCAGCCGACTGGATGGTAAGAAATATCGATCATCGGGTAGAAGCCACCTGCCCCATCCTGGATCCGAATATTAAGAAAGTGTTGAAAAATATACTGGAGATACAGTTGAGTGATAACATAAAAGCCAGAATTTTGGACAACGAACTGGAGAATCGGTATGTACGTGAAAAAGGCAAGAAAAAAATCCGGTCACAGGTTGAGATCTATAATTATTTACATCAGAAAACACTTGACAAAACAAGTGCCATTCCCCTTCTGAATTCAGAAACAGTGGCAGGTTGAGTAGCTAAAAAAAGGAGTAACCCATGAGACTGGCTGCGATTGATATAGGAAGTAATGCTGCCCGACTGCTTATCTCGGATGTAGTTCCCACTGATGATAATCACACCCAGTTTCAAAAGATCAACCTGGTGAGGGTACCCTTACGACTGGGATTTGATGTATTTGAAAAGAAGGAAATTTCTGAAGAGAAAGAAACCATGATTATGAATACCATGAGGGCTTACCGCCATCTCCTGGATGCCTATGGTGTTCCTCTTGATCATCTCAAAGCCGCTGCTACATCAGCTATGAGAGATGCTACCAATTCTTCAGACATAATCAACAGGGTTAAAGAAAAAACCGGAATCTCCATCGAAGTCATAACAGGCGATACTGAAGCTTCACTTATATACGAAAACCATATTGCTGAAAACCTGGATAGCGACCATACTTATTTGTACATTGACGTTGGTGGTGGTAGCACAGAACTAACATTCTTCGCAGGAAACAAACTGGTATTCAAAAGATCTTTCAATATTGGCACCATCCGTTTATTGAAAAGGCAAGTGGACGATAGCCAGTGGGATGACATGAAAGATTTTGTAAAGAAAGAGACAAAGGGATTTTCTGATATTGTAGCCATCGGATCCGGAGGTAATATCAACAAGATATTTTCTATCTCAAAAAAGAAAGAAGGCAAACCCTTGCAACTGGACTTACTCAAAGATTATTATAAGGAGTTCAATAGCTTCACAGTAGAAGATCGTATTCGTATCTATCACTTACGTGAAGACCGTGCTGATGTAATTGTACCGGCATTACAGATTTATATAAATGTTATGCGTTGGGCTGATATTGATGAAATATTCGTACCAAAAATCGGATTGGCCGACGGATTAATACAACACCTTTATACGGAATTGCAAAAAGCCTGATATATTTACGAAGCAAAAAGCACTTCGAATTTATAATCCTCCCCCCTTCCTTCAACCTGTTATCAGATTGTTGTAGTACATTTATTCAAACCAACTTACATCCTATGCCTGTAAATAAGGAAATAAAGAAAATCACTACCCATACATTACACAAGATGAAGGAAGCCGGGGTTCCGATTTCCATGATCACAGCTTATGACTATTCTTTTGCGGGTATTTTCGATGCAGCGGGAATTGATATAATCCTGGTTGGTGATTCAGCCTCCAATGTAATGGCTGGACATGAAACTACTTTACCGATCACTCTCGATCAAATGATCTATCACGCTTCTTCTGGAGAAGAAGTTATTGAAGCCGTTAACAGGATTGTTGCAGCAGGTATTCCAGTGATGGGACATCTTGGATTAACACCTCAATCAATATATAAATTCGGAACGTACTCTGTTAGGGCTAAGGAAGAAGAAGAAGCAAACAAACTAAGAAAAGACGCACTCCTATTAGAAAAAGCAGGTTGTTTTGCAGTAGTACTCGAAAAAATTCCTGCTTCACTTGCTAAAGAAGTTTCTCAAAGTCTAAGCATTCCAACAATCGGCATTGGTGCAGGCAATGTCTGCGATGGACAAGTATTAGTGATGCACGACATGCTGGGAATAAACACCGAATTCAAACCCCGCTTCTTACGCCAATACCTCAATCTCCACGAACAAATTACTGGCGCTGTTCAGCATTATATAAAAGATGTGAAGAGCAGGGAGTTTCCGAATGAGACTGAACAATACTGATGCGGGATGTTGGATGCTTAATGCTTGATGCTTTGTTGCCTAAGGCTTAAGGCCTAATGAATTATGGCTTTGCCTTTTGCTATAATTACATTTTGCGTCAACTTGTCCCGATTATTTCCTATCGTGTAGACATATTTCTTATTATTTGCTACTAGCGTTAGCATGGTTTAGCTGCAATTAATTCTACTCTTAGGAAGTCAAAGAAGAAGAAAGAGAATACAAATACATTTTACCGGGGAGACGCAGAGGCGCGGTTGTCAATTTGTTGCTTCTAAATATTACAGAATAGAGACGCAGAGGGTCGCTACGCGACCTATACAAGACCATGAAGCAAAAGGGGAATAGGGATTCAGAATAACATGTTTAGTGAGTCTAAATTTTAAGCTGGGGTGCGTGTCTTCACCCACCTCAACTGATATAATCCAATCGTGTGGACACATTTCATAGCTAGCATATCCTGTACATCCCAAATATCCATTCAAATCAAGGTCCGGTGGTGGTTGGCCTGATTAGGTACTCTGCTCTTGTTCCTGAAATAATCCTATCGTGAGACACATTTCATAGCTAGCTATCCTGTCTCCCAAATATGCATTCAAATCAAAGGTCCTGTATTGGTCGCGCAGCGACCCTCTGCGTCTCAACTGTACAACTATTTTAAAGTAACAAATTGACTCCCGCGCCTCTGCGCCTCCGCGGTAAAATGTATTTGTATTTTTGACTCATAACTGATTAGAGTAACTCTGCTGTCCCTTGTTCTCTACCGAAATAATCCTATCGTGTAGACACATTTCATAGCTAGCATATCCTGTACATCCCAAATATGCATTCAAATCAAGGTCCTGGATTGGTCGCGCAGCGACCCTCTGCGTCTCAACTGTACAAATATTTTAAAGTAACAAATTGACTCCCGCGCCTCTGCGCCCCCGCGGTAAAATGTATTTGTATTTTTGACTCAACACTTATGGACTAAGCTCTACTCTAAGCCTTAAGCTTTAGGCCTTAAGCCTTAGGCTAAAAGCATTAAGCTTATTTCCCCACATTCTCATTCCCCAAAATATCCGCATCATAAATCTCATACACTTTAAGATCAATGTGAAGGTTGGAAGTTTTGAGTCTGTTGGCTAATATATCGCAGCTTGTATAGGCAGTGATTTTCTGAACCATTTTCATCTTTGGGTAAAACACTTCTTTGATCTGCTTCTTCTCTTTCTCCAAAACATTCATAGCAGTAGTATACTCGAAGTTCAGATTACCATTATTAGTTTTTTCTGCGAATACAGCTACATAATCGTGGTTCTCGTTATTAGAGCTTAATGATAAAATCTGGCAGGCACATACTTTGGCTTTTACTTTTTCCATTTTAGCCATTTCAGCTTTAACGCCGTCAGCATTTACATAAGAGTTGAGAGACTGTTGTTTGATTCTGAGAGAAGGTAAGGAAGTGCCATTACCAGCAAAAAGAGTGATTGAAGAAAAAGAAAACAGTGAATACTAAAATAAGGTTTAGAGTTTTCATGGTACAATCTTTATCAAGTAAGGAATAAGGTTACGGTTTTCTGGACTATTGAACTTGATAAGAGATACCGGATTTTTACTGGAGAATAACCAGTGCGTATAGTTTTGTCAGTGGGATATTGAGCAGGGCGTAAAAATTGTCATAATCTCCCGTATTTGCAAGCCTCAGGGATGCTTAATTTTTGCAGTTTTCAATAATTGCTTGAGGCTGGATGCTAGATGCTTGATGCTGAATGCATGATGCAGGATGCCTAAGGCTTAAGGCCTACGGCCCAGAGCTTAAAGCAGAGTACAGCCCGACTGTTTTTGTGAATTACAGAAAATATAATACGAAGACAATACTTTGTACGGATACTGGAATAAAGCTTTAGGCTTTAGGCTTTAAGCCTTAGGCAAAAAGCATTAAGCCAGCATCAAGCCTCCAGCATCCAGCAATTCACTATCTTGCACTCCAATAATTTAACTATGCTTGCATTTTTGAAAAATCTGGGAATCACCGAAGTAAATCCAGGAGTATCTACTGGAAAAGAATGGTTTACTTCTTTACAAGAAAAAATAGTTTCATCTTCTCCTGTTGATGGACAAATAATTGGTTCTGTTACAGAAGCTAATAAGGAAGCCTTTGAAAAAGTGATGGTTAAAGCAGAAGCTGCTTTTAAAGAATGGCGTAACTGGCCGGCTCCTAAAAGAGGTGAGATTGTGAGACAAGTTGGAGACGCACTAAGGGCGAAAAAAGAAGATCTTGGCAAGCTCGTTTCTTATGAAATGGGGAAAAGCTTACAGGAAGGACTAGGTGAAGTTCAGGAAATGATCGATATATGTGATTTTGCGGTTGGCTTATCAAGACAATTACATGGTCTTACCATGCATAGTGAAAGACCAGGCCATAGAATGTATGAGCAATACCATCCTTTAGGAATAGTAGGCATCATATCAGCATTCAATTTCCCTGTGGCAGTTTGGAGCTGGAATACCATGCTGGCATGGGTATGTGGTGATGTATGTATTTGGAAACCTTCAGAAAAAGCGCCTGTTTGCGGAGTTGCTTGCCAAAAGATTGTTGAGGAAGTATTTACAAAAAATAACGTACCCGAAGGTGTTAGCTGTCTTGTTACTGGTGGAAGAGCCGTTGGGGAATGGATGAGTAATGACCCTAGGATACCACTAGTATCTGCAACTGGTTCCACACGTATGGGAAAGGCAGTTGGTGCTGCCCTGGGTGCTCGTTTAGGCAGAGCATTGCTTGAACTGGGTGGAAACAATGCCATCATCATTTCTAAAGACGCTGATTTAAAGATTGCTATAACTGGTGCTGTATTCGGAGCGGTAGGTACCGCCGGTCAACGTTGTACATCAACCCGACGTCTCATAATTCATGAAAGTATATATGAAGCTGTAAAAGAAAAATTGGTTAGTGCTTATCAGCAATTGAAAATCGGAAACCCATTGGATGCAAAAAATCATGTGGGTCCATTGATTGATAAAGATGCAGTAGCAATGTATAGTGCCTCTATAGAAGCTTGTAAAAAAGAAGGCGGCAATTTTATTGTTGAAGGTGGCATATTGGAAGGACCTGGATTTGAAAGCGGTTGTTATGTGAAACCCTGCATTGCTGAAGCCAAACCAGGATTTGCTATTGTACAACATGAAACATTCGCTCCAATTCTCTATTTGTTGAAATATTCCACTATTGACGAAGCCATAGCTATTCAGAACGAAGTGCCTCAAGGTCTCTCCTCTTCTATTATGACTCTGAATCTGAGGGAAGCCGAACAATTCCTATCTGTAAATGGAAGCGATTGTGGCATTGCCAATGTCAATATCGGTACATCAGGTGCTGAAATCGGAGGTGCTTTTGGAGGCGAAAAAGAAACCGGAGGTGGTCGCGAAAGCGGAAGCGATGCCTGGAAAAACTATATGCGCCGCCAAACCAATACCATCAATTATTCCACCAATTTACCCTTAGCCCAGGGTATCAAATTCGATCTGTAGTTGATAATCAGCTCTCTATAACAACAGATTATTTCGAATCAATAGGTCTTACACGTTGATTATCAGGTAAATTATATGCTATTCCTCCTATACTATAAGAGTGGGGAATAGCGTTAGTAGCCTGTGAAAAAGTCTGATTGATTATGCAAAAACTGTACACCCTCTTAGCAGGCATGCTGCTTTTTTCAGCAACTGCCTTTTCCCAGATGCATGTAGCGCTTGTTGGCGGACCACACTGGGCTTCAGTAAATGAAACCAATTCCTTGTCGGGATGGGATACCATCAAGCCATTCTACAGCAACCGCAGCGCTTTCAATGTTGGGTTGCAGGGAGAAATTCCCCTGGGTCCTTCCAAGAGATGGTTTTTCCAGCCAGGAATTTTCTATATGGGTAAGGGTCGGAAATTTGCCCAAACCTATGACACCCTTCAGGCAGCCATTTCAGATACCCTGATCTACAAACAGAATTTTTATACAAACTATATAGACCTGCCTCTGAACCTGGCTTATAAGCTTCCTTTGGGAAAGAAAACCAGCTTTATACTTAGTGCAGGCCCTTATATCGGCTTCTTCCTCTCTGGCAAAATAACCAATGAAACCAGAGCCTATTCTAACAACAAGTTTGATAAAGAAGAATTATCGGTTGAAGTGGGTACAGCTGAAAACAAAGTGAAAACCTTCGACTTTGGTGTAAATGCCAGAGCAGGATTCGATTTCGGTAAAGTGTTAATTACAGGATTCATTAGCCAAGGTCTCACCAGCTTTTATACCGCTTCTTATGATGGCACTTTTAGACATCAAGTAATTGGCGCCTCTGTAGGTTTCTGGTTGAATAGCGCAGAAAAACCTGCTCCCCGTGATAAGGATAAAGATGGTATTATTGATGCAGAAGATGCCTGCCCTACTATACCTGGAACAGCAGCAACTCATGGTTGTCCAGATAAAGATGGAGATGGTATAGCTGATGCTACCGACAAATGTCCTGATGTACCAGGATTGGCTCGCTATAATGGTTGTCCAATACCAGATACAGATAAAGACGGAGTTAATGACGAAGAAGATAAATGTCCAACAACACCAGGATTGAAAAAATACCTGGGTTGTCCAATCCCTGATACTGATAAGGATGGCATTAACGACGAAGAAGACGCTTGTCCTCAAATAGCTGGTTTAGCAGAATACAAAGGTTGTCCTGCTCCTGATAAAGACAATGATGGTGTTCTTGACAAAGACGATAAATGTCCTGATGTACCAGGCTTAAAAGACAATAATGGTTGTCCTGAGATAAAGAAGGAAATAGTAGAAAAGGTGAATTTTGCAGCGAGGAATATCTTCTTCGACATGAACAGCGACAAGATCCAGGCTAAATCATTCCCTTCTTTAAATGAGGTTGCTGACTTGTTGAAACAACACCAGGAGCTGAAAATGGATATCAATGGATATACCGATAATATCGGTGCCCCAGCTTACAATAAGGTCTTGTCTCAAAAAAGAGCGGAAGCAGTTAGGAATTACTTGATTAGTAAGGGTGTAAGTGCTGAGAGTCTGCATGCTACAGGCTTTGGGCAGGAATCACCGATTGCACCAAATACCACTCCGGCTGGAAAGGCTAAAAACCGGAGGGTGGAACTTATACTTGATCAACAATAAGTGCTTTTATCAATAAAATAACGCCACCGGGGAAAACTTATCTCCAGTGGCGTTGTTTTTTATACATTTGCGACCAACCCAAAAGGATTCCCTGTTAAAAAGGACTAAATCCCTTTTGTAAGAAGATCTGATACAACTGAAAAAAGCCAATTACGCATCTTATATCTTATAATCATTTCAACATATGAAAAAATTCTCCAGAATTGCTTTTCTAATCCCTGCCCTCTTAATTACTTTTCAAATATCCAATGCACAATCAGTAACTAAAACCCGCAGCGGTGAGGTTCCAAAAGGTTGGCATACGATGGATAAGGATAAAGATGGCCAGTATGGAATCAGTCTTAATAAAACCTACGAATTCCTACAATCAAAGAAGCTTAAAAGCAAACAAGTAATTGTTGCTGTTATTGATTCTGGAGTTGATACCCTTCACGAAGACCTTAAAGAAGTTCTATGGCATAACCCAGGCGAAATACCCGGAAACAATATCGACGATGATAAGAATGGCTATGTAGATGATATTTATGGTTGGAATTTTCTTGGAAATAAAGATGGTAAGAATGTTGAACAAGACTCATATGAAGGAGCCAGGGTATATCATGGCCTGAAATCAAAATATGAAGGCAAGACTATTGACGTATCTACCCTTTCAGAAGATGAAAAGTATGAATACGAAATGTGGAAAAAGGCGAAACAAGCTGTATTGGGTAGTGAGGATAGTGGAGAAGCAATAGACTTGTTGATGTTACAAAGAGTGGTAAAAAGTTCAAAGAAGTTCGATAGCGTATTGCGAAAAGCAATGAATAAGGAAGAATATACCGGTGTTGAATTAAAAGCTTTCGAGCCTACTTCGCAATCAGAAAGAGTGGCGAAATCGGCTATCCTTTCGTTTATGGAAGGGAACAATATGATGGATATTTCCAATAAGGAATTTCTGGAAGGATTTGAGCAATTCCTGAAGAGTGAAGAAGCAAAAGCAGAAGGAAAAGAAAAAGCACCTATCCCCTACAGGGCTAACATTGTTGGCGATAATGAAAACGACATCAACGATAAATATTATGGCAATAATAATGTGATGGTAAGTAATGATGCATCTGAGCATGGCACACACGTTTCAGGAATCATTGCCGCCAGTCGTAATAATGGAAAAGGAATGGATGGTATTGCTGACAACGTAAAGATCATGATGCTTCGTTCCGTACCTGATGGTGATGAGCATGATAAGGATATTGCTTTAGCTATCCGTTATGCAGTAGACAATGGAGCAAAGATTATCAACATGAGCTTTGGAAAAAGCTTCTCTCCTGGTAAAAAATGGATTGACGAAGCGGTAGCTTATGCTGCCAGCAAAGGGTATTATTAGTTCATGCAGCGGGTAACGATAACAAGAATGTTGATAGCAGTGACAATTTCCCTAATGCCTATAAACAAGGAAGTTCAAAACCGTTCACAAACTGGATCACCATTGGTGCCAGCTCAAATGGCGACACTAAGGGAGATGGATATACTGCATCTTTTTCCAACTATGGCAAAAAGCAGGTAGACGTTTTTGCTCCTGGTACAAAAATATACGCAACTTTCCCTGGTGGTAATGTTTACCGCAGCCTGGATGGTACCAGCATGGCTTCTCCAGTAGTTGCTGGAACAGCTGCCTTATTGCTGTCTTATTTCCCTTACCTGACTCCTGAACAACTGGTACTTTGCCTTGAAAAAGGAGCCCAGTCCCCAGGTACAAAAGTGAGAAAGCCAGGAACTGATACAATGGTAGACCTGTCTGAGTTATGCAAAACAGGCGGTTTACTGAATGCCTATGAATCGGCAAAAGTGGCTGCCAGCCTTCAGCCATCTGCTGAACCTCCTGTGAAGAAGAACAAGAAGCAACCTAAGTTCAAGAATAAGAAAGATTAGTCTTATCAATATTAAATTTCAGCCGTTCCGTTAACCGGGACGGCTTTTTTTATACTTTTATCTAAATAGCCTTATAACAATGAAGAAATCTAACATTAAAGCTCCCGGACATTTTAAGAATTATGTAGCAAAAGCTTCAGACGAAGATTTGTCAAAAGCCTTAAAGAACAGTACCAAACGATTCAAGAAGCTTCTCGACAAGATACCTGGCAAAAAAGTCAATTACGCTTATGCAGAAGGTAAATGGACAATCAAACAATTGTTGCAGCATATAATTGATGCGGAAAGGGTTTTTGTATTGCGTGCTTTATGGTTTGGCCGAAAAGATGCTTCCCCCCTTCCCGGTTTCGATGAAAACAATTGGGCCTTTCATGCTAAAGTAGACGATCGCAAATGGAAGGATATGGTTCAGGAATTTTTTGAACTGAGAGCTTCTACAGAACGCTTTTTTGCATCCCTCTCAGATGATGTGTTGAAAACTGAAGGATCCGCAAACAATCATTTGGTGTCTGTTGCTGCATTAGGTTTTGTTAGTGCGGGACATGTAGAACATCATATCGATATTATCGAAGAGCGCTACCTGCATTCAAAAAAAGAAAAACCGGAGGATGAGAAATCAAAGAAAGTGAAATCAGCAGACAAGAAATCAAAGAAATAACTAGCCCTTCTTTTTAAAATACGCCTGTATGCCTTCCGTAAAAACGGCATACAGGTTTTTCATTTCAGGGTGACCTGAAAGCGCCTGCAAATGCCTGTTGATAGTTTCCTGATCATTCCTTACTGCTGGTCCGGTTTGGAATTGAGAAGGATGACCATATTCCAACCGATTCACAACTTCGTGAATCAAAGGATGAAGGAATGCAAAAGGCATATCTTTTTCCTTGCAAAAATCGGCTGCTAAAGAATAAAGGTGGTTTGTGAAATTACTTACCAGGATTGCGGATAAATGATAATTAAATCGCTCTTCGTCGGAAGTCTTTCTTACCTGGTTTGAAAGTGTAGTGGCAAAATCTTGAATAATGGTTAAGTTATCAGGGGTATTGGCATCTACTAGTATGGGGATCTTTGGTAATTCTGCAAGCTCTTTGCGCAAACTTTGCAATGGGTAAAGCACTCCATAGTTTGGTGAATAGTCTTTCAATACGTTCATAGATACAGACCCGGCAGTATGTACCAAAAGCTTATTGGCAATATTCAATTTACCCTCTAATTTTCCTAATGACGCATCTGAAATAGCCAGGATATACATATCAGCATCAGGCGTCATGGCATCCAACAAACCTCTTCTTAATGCTCCAAGTGCGGAAGCAAGTTGATTGGTACTTTCCGGGTTTCTCCCATAAACACCTGAAATGGTATGTCCGGCCGCTTTGATAGTTCTTCCTAATAATGTGGCCACATTTCCTGTACCAATAATTACGACTTGCATGCTGTATTTTTGTAAACATGAAGGTAGCCCAAAAATTAGCTATAAAATACGTAAGAGCCCGAGTGAATATATTAGCACTGGTATCGAAAAGAAAAGCTGCTGAAAAAGCCTTTAAAATATTTTGCACCCCATTTCGCAAGACCTCAAAACAAATTCCTCCATTTTTTGAAAAAGCAGAGAAACTTCATTTTGAAATGGATGGAATGGCAATAAAAGGATATCGTTTCAATCATCCACAAGAAACGAAAGTTTTAATAATACATGGGTTTGAATCGGCTTCAAAGAATTTTGAAAAGTACATCCCGCATCTCATAAATAAGGGTTATGAAGTACTGGCATTTGATGCCCCTGCGCATGGCCGCTCAGACGGAAAGGAAATAAACCTCCCTTTATATCTAAAGACCCTTCAGCAAATAGATCAGAGGTATGGCCCAATCAATCGCTTCATGTCTCATTCATTTGGAGGAATTACTTTGGCACATTTGCTGGAGACCTTACCACAAAACGAAAACCTGAAAGCTGTTTTCATAGCTCCCGCCACTGAAACAGCCACCTCTATTGACCTCTTTTTTACCTTCCTGAAATTCTCACCTGAAATCAGGAAGGAATTTGAAAATGTAATCCTTGAAAAAGGCGGACAACCCCTTTCCTATTATTCAATAAGAAGAGCTAT
Source organism: Chitinophagaceae bacterium (assembly GCA_016721085.1). GTDB lineage: Bacteria > Bacteroidota > Bacteroidia > Chitinophagales > Chitinophagaceae > Endoryza. The sequence continues at coordinate 57,186 of JADKJI010000031.1, forward strand.
AAAAAACATCCATGGTCCCGTATTATGGATCCATGACGAAGACGACGATATAACCCCCATCAAGGATGCCATTGCAGTAAAAGATGACAACCCACCCAATGTCGACTTCCATTTTACTAAAGGACTAGGTCACCGTAAAATTTACAGGGATGCGGAGGTAGTGCGAAGGGTGGTTGATTTTCTTTAAGATTGATGCTTTTTTCACTTTTTGCTTAATGCCTAAGGCCTGAAGCTGTAAGCTAAATGAGCACAGCCCAGGAATGTTGTTGTTCATTACAAAAGATATAATACAAAGCCTCTACTTCGTTACGGACTATGGATTAAAGCCTTAAGCTTTAGGCCTTAAGCCTTAGGCAAAAAAAAGCATCCAGCATTCAGCATCCAGCATTATCTTAGCTATTCATTCACCGCACCATGCACCTAATACAACAAATTGCATTTGCCATTACTGCCATTGCAGCCATTTGGTTCTTCACTACCAAGTTGAAGGAAATAAGGAGAAATATCTTATTGGGAAGAGATGAGGATTTTAGTGACAATAAGAGCGCGCGTTGGAAAAACATGTTGCTTTTGGCTTTCGGACAAAAGAAAATGTTCCAAAACCCTACTGTAGCTATTTTACATCTGATCATTTATGGAGGTTTTGTAATCATCAATATTGAAGTATTGGAAATATTTCTGGATGGTATATTAGGTACCCATCGCCTATTCCTTCCAGTTCTTGGCTCTTTGTATTCTTTCCTGATAAATTCATTTGAAGTATTAGCATTTGCTGTATTGGTTACCTGTGTCATTTTCTTAATCAGGAGAAATATCATTAAACTAAAACGTTTCATAAGTAATGATTTGAATGGCTGGCCACGTTCAGACGCCAATAACATTCTGATTACTGAAATAGTACTGATGAGCTTATTCCTTCTGATGAATGCCAGCGACCGAGCCTTACAATTAAACCAGGCCGAAGGCTATCATGAAACTGGAAGTTTTCTTATTTCAGGTTTGATGGCACCTTCGTTAAGCGGTTTATCTGTTGGCACACTTCAGGCAATAGAAAGAACCTGCTGGTGGCTTCATATACTTGGCATTTTCGCCTTCCTGAATTATTTGCCATGGTCAAAGCACCTTCATATACTTCTGGCATTTCCGAATGCTTATTATGCCCGTTTGATGTCTCCCGGTAAAATGACCAATATGCCGGTGATTCAGAATGAAGTTCTATATGCAATGCAACCCGAACTGGCTCCTACAGAACCTGCCGCCCCAGGAAAATTCGGGGCTAAAAGATGTTATGGATCTTAGCTGGCGCAATTTATTAGATGCTTATAGTTGTACTGAGTGCGGCCGTTGTTCAGCTTCTTGTCCCGCAAATGAAACCGGTAAACTGCTTTCCCCAAGAAAAATAATGATGTCTACCCGCGACAGGCTGGAAGAAGTTGGAAGAAACATAAATGCAAATGGCGAATTCAAGGATGATGGCAAATCATTACTGCATAACTATATTTCTGTTGAAGAGTTAAGGGCCTGTACCACTTGTAATGCCTGTGTAGAGGCATGTCCCGTTTCTATATCTCCAGTCGAGATTATCCTGGAAATGCGAAGAAGCCTGATTATGGAAGAAAGCAGTGCCCCTCAGGAATGGAATAGCATGTTCAGCAATGTTGAAAACAATTTCGCTCCCTGGAAATTCGCACCAGACGATCGTGATAAATGGGTATCTGAAATAAATTAATGGCAAAACCGATTGTATGAATCTTGGCAATTCCCCATTCCAACTAATTGACTGGAATTCTATTCCAAGAGATGAGCATACTGGTGAAAAAGGCATTGCTTATTGGCAAGTGTTCCATATGGGTGCTATTCGAATTAGAAAAGTAGAATATAGTGCAGGTTATATTGCCGACCACTGGTGTAACAAAGGACATATCATCTTATGCCTCGAAGGTGAAATGGATACGGAACTGGTGGATGGAAGAATTATGAATCTGAAAGAAGGAATGACTTATATAGTGGGTGATGAAAATGAAGCGCATCGAACTTCAACCGAAAAAGGCTGCAAACTTTATATAGTTGACTAGAAATAAAAAAGGCCACTTTACTCAAGTGGCCTTTCTCTATTTAAAAACTTTTATTGCAAAACAATTGGAAAATGCTGTCCAAGTATGGTAACTGTTGCATTCCCATCGCAACCAGTACTACCATAATCCAAAGTAATTTTTGGCATGGCCGTTTCAGTTAAATCTATTTTACCACTTTCGAACCACTGGCAGTTCATTTTACGAACCAATTCTGAAGTAATGGTAAGACTATAATTGCTGCCATCAGCTAGTATACCACTTGCATCTCCGGTAATAGTATATACGTCATCCAGAATATTCAAAGGAGTACTATATCCTTGTTTCCACTCACGGTACCGGGTACTTATCCATGTTGAAAAAGCTGTAGCACCTGGTCTTGTAACTTCCCCAGTCACTTCCACTTTATAAACAAGGTTACCAGAATTGTTTAATCCCTGGTTAGTGATCTTTTTTGTACCACCTATCTTGTATTCATTTACGTAGTAATTATCTAAACTGATTGTTACAACAGTTCCTGTTTGACGATACTGACCTGTATAGGTTGCCAATATTTTACCTCTGCGCATACGACCATCCAAACAAAGACAGTTGCTGGTTCCAAAATCGATTGTAATCGTTCTTGGATTGGCTGAAGTATCAACTGTAACTGAAACACAATTAGACCCAAGTGGTCCAAAGGGTGATTGTGAACCACCAGTGCCATAAGCCCCTAATAATACTGCACTGTTCAATGCGGCCTGATCTACAATGGTAGTCACATCGTTGTACTGAGACTCTGCAATAGCATTTGTTTCAGCGGCCAGGGTTTTTGATTTTTCAGTATCTCCTGCATTTTTCTTACAGGAAACCATGAATGTAGTTGAGAAAATGGCTAAAATAGCCATTGAGGTGAGTAAGGTTCTCTTCATAAAGTATTGATTTTACGTGTCGGATTAAAAGCTGACTTGTATAAACGTTTTTTACGGCTTTTTGGTGTAAAAAAAACAGCTCTTTCTACAGGCAATTTGTAACCCATTTTACAATGGAATCGTCTTATACTCGTTATTTAAAATTAATACAATGAAAACCACGTATTTACCCTCTTACAGACAGTTATATATAGCGATATTATTGCTATTGACGGTAGCCTGCAAAAAGGGGAAAACAACTATCCAGGAACGTAGTTTTTACATGGGAGTTACCCCATGGTCCGCCGATTTTACAGTGGCTGATGTAGATACTTCTTATTCATTTATCAATAACTATTGCGATATTATATCCAATCACTTTGATGAAGGAATACCTTATGAAGAGGCAGTAAAAAACGCAGCAGCACCTATTGCGTTACAAGATGACATCAATTACCGGCTCCTAAAAACCTCGTCTTCTAAAAGAGTCTTTTTGAGTGTTTCTGCACTTAACCTAACCAGAAAAGAGAAGTCGGATTATTATAGCAAAAGCATAGTAACAGATAGCATTAAAAACTACTGGAAACAACTCGACTTCGATCATCCTAAAATAATAACAGCCTACATCAATTATATAAGTTGGCTAATAGACGCTTTCAAACCAATCTATATAAATTTCGGAGTTGAAAGTAATAATCCGCTTTGGGATGCAACTGCTTTCATACATTACACAAATTTCATCAGTAATGTATACTCGCAATTAAAGGTTAAATATCCCGGCATTTAACATTCCAGCTTACAGTTTACAAAAAGATGGCAAGGAAGAATGGCAAGACAGCTACCTAAAAAAAGTACTGGAACTATGTCAATCACAAAAAGCGAAATTCCTGATATGGTTCTGCTCCAAAGATTATGACGCCGCTGTAGTCCGCATGAAACAACTAGGCATCTACCAGGATCTCTTTGGTTTCTGGAAAGACACTGGATTGAAAGATGAGAATGGAAGAGAGAGAAAAGCGATGCGGAGGTGGGTGGAGTGGGTTGGTAAGCGGAGGGCTTGATGCTTTTGCCTAAGGCTTAAGGCTTAAGGCCTAAAGCTTAGGGCTACAAAATACAGAATACATTTTACCGCAGAGGCGTTTGTTTGTGGGAGGATTGGAAAAAAGAAAAGAAGGGGGGGGGGGCGGGGCCCCAAAAGAGCCCCAGAAAAAAAAAAAAAGGGACAATATCCTGGCAGCGAAATTAATCCTATCGTTAAGAACATGCCGTCTGACGACCTCCGCTTTATAGCTAGAATGTCCGTTGCATCTCTTCTTCCTTTCAAATCAGTCCCTAGGTCGCGCAACTGCTCTTTACTTTATGATACTGAGCAACCCCTGCTTGCGTTAGCGGCAAAATGTATTTTGTATTAGCCCTAGGCCTTAGGCCCTAAGCCTTAGGCAAAATCATCAAGCTTTCTTAAATATCCGATACAACTGAATAATAGCAGTAAGTACAAAAATACTCCCAATAATGATATTCATAGTGGCATTATGCGCATTCACCCAATCGATCATCAGGTAACCTCCATAAATGAAAACGAGATTACCAGTGAATGTGCCTGTTCCAATGCCGAATATATAAGCCCAGTAATGATCTTTTCGAGGTAATAATACTTTCTTGGAGAAAAGAACAGCACTCCATCCGAACCAGAATGGTATTTGCATTGGACTAATGCTGCTCATAACTACACCTAACCAGAAACGGGGCAGTGTATTCGACAAAATCATATTCTTCCCTTCCGAAGTTTTTCCGGCAGCTATAAAGCTGGAAATGGCTAAGGCAAGCACTACTACAACAGTGGCCCATTCCAGCCATTTGAAAAACTTCTCATTTTTTCTTACCCAGTCCATGGCAACCAATGATAACCTTACATAGATCATTTCAACAGTGAGAGCGCCTATAGAAAAATAAAGGGCTGGAGTAACACCATCTGAAACAGAAATCTGAAGAGCAGCTACATTAAGCGTTCCCAATGGAAGGGTTCCCAAAAAACTGATGAATAATCCTGTAAAAAAGATTTTGATGTATTGCATCCAAACTTATTAACCAGTTATTGAAATTCTATGGGTGATAAAAGGAAATATCTACACGAATATATTAATGAAAAGCAGACCAGAAAATGATTTATCTTCTAATAGCACTTATACTGGCATTGCATCTAACTTACTGCTCCATAATTCGTCTTCTTTGAACATAGCAATACCTTGTCGGAAACTCATGTAAGGGACACCCTTCTTATGATTGATACGACTGATACGCCAAAGCAATACCCAATGCCTTATTATCTCTTTCCAGGCAAAGAAAAGCGAGTGCTTAGGGTCATACATATGCGTGGGTTCAGAACCGGCACCATTCACTTCAATAATGCAAAGCTTTTTTCCAAATCGTAAATCTTCCCAATTATCGAATCGAATATCCAGACGCCCATAATAAAAATCAGGTATCTGCTTACAAATGGCATCAAAGCTGTTAAGCAGTGTTTCATCCAACAGGTGACTATCATCCAGAAATAAAGCACCTCTCGCATGATTTCCATAAGGTGAGATGATCATTTTACTTCCCTCTTCAAGTACTGTATTCCATATTTCCTTATGCATCGCTTCAAAAGCAGACATATACAATAAGGCACGGGATTGTCTCTTTAACAACTGACTTACGGTTGCTTTCCCATCTCCTGTTATACTCATGAACTCCTTCCTAACAATTCCCGTTATCTGTCCTTTATCCTCTCCCGGGATTCTGCAATAGAAAATACCCACTTCATTCTTATATGCTACATATTCCTGGATATGAAAATCGAGGCAGGCAGTAGATACATATCTACTCACATCTTCATCATCCTTCAATGCCTTCACTCCTCTTCCTCTTCCTCCAATATCAGGTTTTCCAATAAGAGGATAAGACAGACCATTTTCTTTCAATTGTTTCAGTACAATATTACCATTGGCTGGCAATGAGAAATAAAGTGTTTTTGGTTGTAAATGCTGAGGAATCAAAGGGGCGATATCTTTCTTGGATTCATTTAAGAATCCCCCGTTCTTTATTGAAGGATTAGATGCTGAAAAAAAGAAAAAGGATCGGGCTCTTATACAAAGGAAAATCCAAACAGGATAGATTAGAATATAGACAGAAGTGAAACTCCAGTATTCCCAATTAAATAAGCGAATAAAAAAGGGTCGGTGCAGAATACGTTGAAAAAGGGTCATGATCAGCTAAGCTGGTTTTTATCAATGGACAACTGACCTGTATGATGAGAATCGTTCTTTAAATCTAGATAGTGCATTGCTGCTTCCTTATTCGACAACTCAAGGGCTGTAACACTTACTGTGAAAACCACCCCATCCCTGTTCATCTTCAGATCGTTTTGAGGATCACCATCACCTGTAAATTGGTGAAAGTGTAAAATAGCATCCAGACTTGGCTGGCTATTTTTTTTCCTCCATTCTTCAAACCAGATATTTCTTTTTTCAATTACCAGAGCATCATAAAGGGTTACTGAAGACCAGATATGGGCCTTTGTTTCATCTAATAACTGGTGGTGTTTTGTTGTACCATCCCATCTGCATTCGAATAAATGACCTTCATCCCAAACAATGGCTGTAAAAGGTTCTATACCTGCCAGCTTCATTGCCAAAAAGCTATTGAACGGCGTAGCTCCTTCAATCAAATCTAACAAAACCATCCCCCTGCTCTTTCTATAAGGTGGTTTTGGCTCATGGGCTTCGAGCCCCCCATTCAGGAATACTATGGCATTTCCGTTTTGATGACAAGCCATCCAGGTGCCTCCTGCATCAGCATCTTTTGGGAAGATTATACGACCCGAGGTAAATTCATACACGGTTGGAGGAACGGCATCTTTACGCCATTTTTTCTCATCCCTGTTAGATGTAATATATAGTTTCCCGTTACCTGGTATGAAGGTTACTGTGCACATTTATTCCTAAACTTAACTGTGGACGATGCTACCCCGAAATTTTCAGGGAGGGATATAGAAGCTAATTCATTTAATCCAACCCTAATAAGGGCCATATGGTGAATGGTATGCTCAAGATTATAGGCTATTTCCCTGTAATAATTAGTGGCAATACGAAGTGGTGAAGTATCATTATCGTCGTAATTAGCTTCCAGAACAAGCTCCTTATTTTCCTTTTCCAATTCAGGATGAAGACTTAATAATATGGATTTTGCCAGTTCTTTATCGGTTTCGATAGTAATATCTCTCTTCCGATTTTCATAGTTCACGATGCCTGATTCATACCCTAATTCCAAACATTGAAAAAGTTCAATGATATGGCGAACATGCTGACCAATCGTATTATTAGACAGTGAGGTGCTTGGTTGTACATATTCCTGTTGCTGGAGATTATCCAGCGTTGCAGTTAATTGAACAAACACAGTCTTTACTGCATTCTGTAATGACATTCTTCAAAAATTGTAGGTGCAAAATACGTTTAATTCCAATCCCATTTACAACAAAGCTGTTCTTCTTTACATATGACTTATATCAACCTTATTACTAGCTTTTTGTTGCCAGTACATCTAAGGAAACGGTCACTTTATCACCCATTGTAAAACTACCACCACCGACACCGAAATCCCGGCGATTTATGGTAAACTCGCCTTTAAACTGGAATCCACCTGCCACAGGAATGGCAGTGAATGGAAAAGAGATATCAAGGGTGGTTTCCTTTATTGTCAATTTACCACTAAAATTCCAGGTGTCTTTTCTGGAGCCAACAGAAATTTTTGTAGATACGAGTTTTATTACCGGAAAGTTTTTGACATCGAAATAATCTTTTTCCCTCAAATGGTCATCCCGCATATCAATGCCTGTATTCACAGTCTTGGCGTCTACCTGTGCTTGTATGGAAGCGGAAGCTATAGCAGCAGGATCAAACTGAATTATACTTGTTAAGCCTGTAAACTTGCCATTTACTGAAACCCCAAGGTTTTTTATCTTAAACTGAATACTTGAAGAACCGGGCACTGCCTGTAAAGCTTGAGCACGCAACGAAGAAGCACTAACCAGCAACAGCATTGACACTATAAATAGCCTCATTTTTTTCACTTTGTAGGTCAAATTTACACCCAAAATCTGTTAAAGAAATTCAGCATTTCATTGAAATTACCGCTTTAACAAAAGGGCTGAACCAAACAAATGGTTATACTTTTCACAATGTATCAACACATATCGGTATTCCATGAAATCAGGCCTGTTAATAATAGAGTATTGCTGGTCGCCAGAAAGCCCTTTTAGGCTACCCAACCGAAGGAAATTCAGAGGTTGTTGTTCCTTCGATAAATAGATTTTCAAGTCTGGTCCACTATTCACACTAAACCCATCAATTCGTAATGATAGCACCCCAATTGAATCCAATATTTTTACGGAGCCCATTGCATTCCCATAAGGCCCGGCAATAAATTGACCCGTATATAGAATCTTAGACACAGTAGTATCTAATACTGGAGGAACTTCTACAGCTTTTTCTGGTGTGCCGGTTTTTGTACAGGAAAAAAGCCCAATAACTATTGCGAATAATAAACAGTATTTCATAGTATAAGTTTTTAGAATATAAAATACGACACCCCTATACCCAGATTATTTGCCTTATTTCTGAATCGATTATTGATTGTACCATCATCATATACCTGAGAAACAGATTGACTCTTGTATTCAATAAAAATGAACTGGTAAAACGCCTTGACCCTAATCTTTTTATTTAGGGAATATCCAAGCAGAAATTCCGAATTCAGACTACCCTTATCATGGTCACCGGTAAGCAGAAGATTAAATGAGGAAGGCTTTACGTTAGGATCAGTAGTTGTCTGTCCATTATTTGTAAAAACAGCACTCCCCTTTCTTCCAAAACTAGCTCCGATAATATCAATATTACATCCCGCATACCATTTATCGGAAAAATGATACCCCAGGTTAAATTGAAGATTCAATGAGTTGGTAAAAGGTCTTTGCACTGTAAGTGTATCAAAATTGGCCTCATTTTGTCCAGCAAAAACAATAAGAAAAGGGAACGTAAAACTTCTTGTATATTTTGCCGGTCCAGCAGAAATGAAATCCTTTTTAGACCCCATATAACTAGACAGTCGCAATCCTGTTCCAATTTCCCATTTCTGTTTTTTCCCAATTCGTTTTGCAAAGTTGTAGGATAGTGAAAAAGCACCCTGTGATTGCCCAACAGATATTCCAACATCCACCCAATTGGTAAACTTCTTGTTTTCTTTTTGTGCTACCAGTGGAGATAAAAAGATGAAACAGCAAAGAATAAGGTTTATTATTTTCTTGATCATGAAGTTCTTTTTGGTAAAAATTTAAGAAGTTGTTCTCTTTTTACTCCTACAATTATGAGGCAACATACCCACACAATAACACCGTAAATAAACAATCCGTAATCACCGTCAAACTTTATTCCAAGTGTTGTAAAATGAAAGAAGATAGCACCACTCATCAGTCCTAATCCTATGAGTGCACCAATGGCAGTTGTTGCCGGTATCAGAATCAGTATCGATGCAATCAATTCTCCAACACCCGTTCCAATTCTACCCCAAGGCTCCATATTCAACATAGTAAAGAGCTTTACAGATTGTTCATGGCCGGTAAACTTGAAATAAAGAGTTTGCAACATTATAACAGCAGCCAAAATTTTCAATACCCAAAGCAGTACAGTAGTCAGTTTCATACAATGATTGTTTTATTGAATTAACGGTAAATTTTTAACCAATTCTTATCGGCGTTTTGTTTCAGATTTGATTCATCCTTATTCCAATCTGTAAGCGTATTATTCAAGAAGCGGTTATAGAACAGATATAATTTTCCGGCAACAATCTTGAATGTTTTGGGATCTACTTCCACTTTTTCTCCTTTGGCACCCATTGCATAAGCGCACCATCCACCATATTGGGGCTCGTATTGATCCGGACTTTTCTTAAATGCGTCTTTATTGGTTTGGGAAGAAAAATAATAGGTGACACCCTGATAAAAAACAGAAAGATCTTTAGATCCCTTTACCGCTTTTGCTTGTAAAAAATAGGCTACTGGGTCGTACCCCTGTATAGCCACTTTATTATCAAGGTTAAATTGTTTCTGACGTAATCCAGTGGCATCCTGAGCCATTAAACCAGTACTTACAAATAGTATCAGTACCGCAGACATTACAAATTGTTTCATTTTTTTAAGATTGAGTAGTAATTGGTCAACAAACGATTACCAAAGGGCATATTCCGTTTGATTGTTTGATGAAACAAAAGTAATCCAGTCTGCAGCCAGCTAATGTCAGTTAGATGACACTAACCATTTTTTGAAATCCTTTAACATCTGGGAAGCAGAGCTGCTGGCGTGTAATGTGCACCAGATTGGCATCAGCCATTTCATTAAGTAAGGTAGTAACAGTCTGTCGGCTCGACCCTATAAGATTAGCGATATCCTCATGAGTCAGATAATTATTGATACAATAGCCTTTGGGCGTATCTTTTCCCTCTTGCATTAGCAGCAATTTACCAAGGAAGAACAGAAGCCTTGTTTTTACATCTTTTCGCAAAAGGTTTTGTAACCGGCTCTCTAAAATCCTCAACTTAGCACCCATTTGCCGGTTATACTTCAATGCCAACTCTGGTTTTTTGGCCAATAGTTTTTCGAAATCATCAATCGTGAAAGCACAAAGACTTACATCTGATTTGTAGGCTTTGGCAAATTCACCATTCAGGTTATTTTTTTCCAGGGTTATCTGGCCGAATATCTCGCCCTTCTGAATGATCTCTTTAATCACCTCTCTGCCCTGTTCATCTATATATCCCACTTTAATGAACCCTTCTTTCAGGAAATATAATTTGTTATGATGTTGGGCTTCAAAATAAACGAAATCATTCTTTTTTGTTTCCAGATATCGGTGAACGATCTTCAATTCCTCATACTCCTCATCTGTAATATGAGACCACAAGTCGTAGTTCCTTATAAGAAGCATTTTTTCGTCAAACGACATGGGAGGTAATTAATTATGTCCTCTAAATTACAAAAACCAGCCATATATGTTCGGGTAAACTACCCACCTTGAATCAACAAATTCAATATATTTACAAAAGAATAGCTTTTATGAAAAAAAGGGGTATTATTTATATTATCATTATTCATTTCGATAGTTTCCTGGAGCACAGTTGTACCTGTTTCTGATGCAATAACTACTGGCAGCAGTATAAAACCTGGCGGACAGATTATAAGCTCATACAAAAAACCGGGGTCCTCCAAAATCAGTACTGTAAAAAGAATCAGTAGCAGAATACAGCTCAAGTTTCAACAATGGGTATACAAGCATTTAATTCCAAAACAGAAATCGAAAGATGGCACAAAAGATAAGGGCCAAACAGCCTTTATCTTGAGTTTAATAGGAATTATAAGTTTGGTAATACCCTTCGTAAGCATTCTTTCATTACCCTTGGCTATTATTGGACTTATCATGGGATATAATGCCAAAAGGGATGACCCTAAACAAAAAAGCAAAGACTGCTATAATTCTTGGATGGATTACAATTGGTCTTTTGCTCCTACTGAGTTTTATTGTTGTCCTTATTTTATTATTGCCTTTCGGAATCTAATAGTTTATGGGAATACATACAGTTGCAGAAATGGCCGCTAGCGGCGAAAGTCCAGAAATACTTTTTTGGGTTGGATGTGCAGGCAGCTTTGACCAGCGGGCCCAAAAAATCACAAAAGCCTTTGCTTCCATTTTAGATAAAGCAGGAATTAAGTTTGCTATTCTGGGAAAGGAAGAAATGTGCACCGGCGACCCCGTTCGAAGAGCCGGAAACGAATTCATGTTCCAGATGATGGCCTATCAGAATATCCAAATCTTAAACGGGTATGGTATCAAAAAATAGTTACTGCTTGTCCCCATTGCTTCAACACCCTCAAGAATGAATATCCTGATCTCGGTGGCCATTATGAAGTGATTCATCACACTACCCTGCTGCAGGAATTAATAGACACAGGAAAAATCCGGCTGAAAGAAGGCGGTGATTTCAAAGGAAAGCGTATCACCTACCACGATAGTTGTTATCTCGGAAGATCCAACAACATCTACGAAGCCCCCCGAAAAGTTCTTGAACTATTAGATGCTGAATTGGTGGAAATGAAACGCTGCAAAAGCAATGGTCTTTGTTGCGGAGCGGGTGGAGCACAGATGTTCAAGGAAGAAGAAAAAGGCACTTCAAGAGTCAATATGGAAAGAACTGTTGATGCCCTTGAAACAGGCGCTTCTGTAGTGGCATCAGCTTGTCCTTTTTGTAATACTATGATGAGTGATGGGGTGAAGACGAAAGAGAAGGAGAACGACATTAAGGTTTTGGATATTGCGGAATTGGTCGCACAATCAATGGAATGATGAGTTCCATAGGTTCCAAAGGGTTAAAAGGTTCCAGAGGAGCGTTTTAGTAGGTGGAGAGGTTTAAGGTTTAATGT
>JADKJI010000032.1 GCA_016721085.1 Chitinophagaceae bacterium
CCTTGAATTTTTCTTCTCCATTTTTAGATTTCAGGAACCATGAATACAAAACATAGAACTCATCCCGACCATTCTCGCTTCCAAAGTTAAATGCTCCTTTGTGCCATCGCTTTTTATGATATCTTTCCAAATTCCACTACGAAAATAAGTTTCATCAGGCTCTGTCGTAATATCATCAGTTAATTCAGGAAAATAATCAACAATAGTATTAAAATCCTCTTTCCCATAACGTGAGGTATCACCAGAAAACTGATGGAATAAAAAAGTGAATCTTGCTTTAGGTGATATTTTTTTCTTTCAATTGGCTTAGAAATTAGAGTAGTAGTGTCTTTTTCTACTAGCAGCCTCTTTACTTTGCTATCCGGTATAGAACAACTTAAAATAGCAAAGTGAAATCAAGTATCTTCTTATCGTTTCTCAAAGTTAGCGAGTAACTAAATCCACAAAATTCGAAATTTTATATAGCCAATTTTTAAACCCACTGGAGAAACAAATTGTAACAATAAGGTGACGTTTGGTATTAGGTTGTAATTGGTTTAAAACCTAAGGGGTTGTGCCAATTCCGAACTTATTGGGTGGTTCTACAACTTCTCCCCTCTACCTCTCATAAAGAGCAAGAAATTAGGAGGTTTTAGAAATCAATATGGGGTCAGGTCCTCGGGGAGGGGGTATAAACCTTAAGTTTTGAACCACCCTACCCAACTACTTCCCCCCCCCCCCCCTCTCACAATCCCCTCCACATCCTGCTGCTCCATACACTTAAAATGTCCCCTCGGACATTTCGCATATCCGATCTTGGAACAGGGACGGCAACGGAGGCCATGTACTTCCATTCGGATATCCTTGATGGTGGGATTGGAATAGTAGGCGGTCATGCCGAGCTGGGGGATGGTATTGCCCCAGATGCTGACCATGGGTTTGTTGAAGGCCGCGCCTACATGCATGAGGCCGGTGTCGTGGGTGATGAGCGTTCGGGCGCGACGTACCAGGTCGGCCGATTCGTTGAGTGAGAATTTGCCACAGGCATTGTAGATGCGTATGGTGTCGAGTTGGGCAATTTCCTGTCCTGCTGCGGCATCTTCTTTGCCGCCGAGCAGTATGATGGGGAATTCGAGACGCTGGCAGAGTTCGCGCAGCTTATGTATGGGAAGTTTCTTTGTATTTAATGCAGCACCGATGGCGATGGCGATATAGCCGGCATGATGAGAGGCAGGGATATCATCTTCCTTTACCTTCTCTTCTTCAGGTATGAAATAATCCAGTCCGCGGCCATCGTTCTTTACACCGAATTGTTTTACGGTTTCCAGGTATCGATCTACTATATGGATATCCGGTAGCTTATTGATTTTTAAAGCTGTGAGCAGCCACTTTTCTATATTGAGCTTGGGAAAAGAGAAGGACTGTTTCTTCAGGGCCCGCTTTATCTTGAGACTTCTTACATTATGATGAAGGTCTATCACATAATCATAGTCTTCGGCACGAAGGGTGTCGAATACTTCTTCCACACTATCCTTTACATAAATGGCTTTATCGATATAGGGATTGGCAGCCAGTACCGGTGCGAAGGCCGCGCGTGTTACATAATGCACTTCCGCCGTAGCTACCTGTTGCTTCAGGCAACGGATAACGGGAGTCGTAAGTACGATATCCCCAATGGATGATAAGCGGATGATGAGAAATTTCATATCGAAACGAGTTACCGGTAGTGGTTAGGGATACAGCTCTTCTTCTTCCAGATAATTCAAATCTTTCTGGAAGGTCTCTTCCGTAAAATAAAATGCCACGAATGTGATGGCCAATGCAATTCCTCCTGTCACCATACCGCTCTTTATCAATGGCCATCCCCAGGATTTCTGGAACAGATCAAGGAACATCATATTGATCAATGGCAACGCTCCGCGCACCATATTCGGAATCGTGGTTGCAGCTGTAGCTCTTAGGTTTGTACCGAACTGCTCCGCTCCCATCGTTACAAAGATGGCCCAGAAGCCGGTACTGAATCCAAGTGCGGCACAGATGATATACATCCTTGTATCGCTATCGTTGAAGGAACTGAAGAAGAAAGCCAATTATACCAGGGTAAAGAAATAGAATAAGGCCAATGCCTTCTTTCTGCTTTTGAAATACTGACTTACCAATCCCACCATGATATCTCCAATGGCGATTCCCGCATAGGCGAACATGATAGAACGACCCGAGTTGATGGTCTTGCTGCCGAATAATTGCTCTCCAAACTTATCACTCTGGTTTACCAATATGCCGATTACATACCAGGTAGGCAGACCAATCAATATGGCCAGCATGTATTTCTTGAAACGTTTGCTGTTGGTGAAGAACATCCTGAAATCACCCTTCGATACCGAGCTACTCTTAGCCGTATGGAACATACCCGATTCAGCCACTTTGATTCGAAGGAATAATAATAAGATGCCTAATCCACCGCCGATCTTATAACAAAGTCTCCAATCTTCGGTGAACTGATAGGTGAAGTAAGCTGCTACGGCACCACTTAATCCAATGCCCGCCACTAAGGATGTGCCAATGCCTC
Source organism: Chitinophagaceae bacterium (assembly GCA_016721085.1). Classification (GTDB taxonomy): domain Bacteria; phylum Bacteroidota; class Bacteroidia; order Chitinophagales; family Chitinophagaceae; genus Endoryza. Next base: position 2,549 of record JADKJI010000032.1, read on the forward strand.
TTTTATTTTTTGGTAATAGTTCGCTTACTAAAGTGATACCGGCTCCAAGTTCACCTGCTAATCCCAATCCAGCAACAAAACGACATATCGCATATTGGTTTACTGTTTGGATATACCCTGTTACGAAATTGGCAACAGAATATAATATGATAGATCCGAATAAAACGGATAGTCTTCCTTTCTTATCTCCCAGCACTCCCCAGATGATACCACCAATCAACAGACCGGTCATCTGCCAGTTGATTACCTTGGTACTATCACTCAGCATCGTTTCGGCAGTGGCACCAACGCCGAGCATGCTCGATTTCTTTACGATGGTGAATAAAAGCAGGTCATAGATATCCACGAAATAACCCAACGCCGCCACAATAACTGCGATATTGAATATGGATGCGTTCTTATTCTGCATTTGCAATCGTTTAGTCGTTATGCTTCTTACTCTTATCTTTACCCGTAACCATCTTATAGATAACTGGAGCTGTAGTAACCAATACAATTCCCAATACAATCACTTCCAAATGTTTGGTAAGATCGAAATCGAACTTGCTGAGGAAGAGTTGTTGCAGGTAATGTCCGGCGAACAACATAGTTACCGTCCACGCAATACAACCTACAATATTATAATAGGAGAACTTGGCCTTATCCATTCCTACAATACCCGCTACAATCGGAGCGAAGGTTCTTACTATTGGAAGAAATCTCGCAAACACCACAGCCCCACCACCATGTTTCTCATAGAAGTCATGTGCCTGGTGCAGGTATTTTTTCTTGAAGAGGTAACGGTCTTTCCAATGATACATCGTAGGACCTACTTTTTTTCCAAACCAATAGCCTGTAAAATTTCCAAGAATACCCGCAATAGTCGTCAGCACCACAACGATCATCAGGTTTGAAAAATCATATCCCGTATCATATATTGATTTCGCCAAACTGTTACTGAATATCCCTGCCACAAATAACAAGGAATCGCCGGGCAGAAAGAATCCCACGAACAATCCCGTTTCAGCAAATACGATGAAGAGGAATAACCACAGGCCACCGTTGGTGATGTAGAATTCGGGATTGAGAAGTTGAGCCCAGTTAAAATCTAGTAGGAAAAGATGCATGTTTTGTTTTTAATTTTTTTTTATTCATAGTCGGGAGGTAGTAGTCAGGAGTTCGTAGTCGGGAGTCGGTAGTCTGTTTCATCTTAACCCGACTCCAGACTTCCGACTCAAGACTCCTGACTCAATACTCCCGATTCCAGCTCACCTTCCCACTTACTCACCACACTCGTCGCCAACGCATTCCCCACCACATTCGTCATACTTCTAAACATATCACAGAAATGGTCGATGGGTAAGATGATGGCCACACCTTCGGGTGGGATATTGAACATAGAACAGGTTGCTAATACTATAACCAGTGAAGCTCGTGGTACACCGGCAATACCTTTGCTGGTGAGCATGAGCACTAATAACATCGTCAATTGGGTAGCGGTATTTAGATGCACATCATAGGCCTGTGCAATTGCCAGACTCGCAAATGTCATATACATCATACTACCGTCTAGGTTAAACGAATAACCGAGTGGAAGCACGAAGGATACGATACGGTCACGACAGCCAAAACGCTCCAGTTCTTCGGTGAGTTTGGGGAATACAGCTTCGCTGCTGGTGGTACTGAAAGCGATGAGGAGGGGACCGCCGATGCGTTTCAGCAACTCCGTCATCCTTTTCCCTAATATTATATACCCTACTCCTAAAAGCACCATCCATAGCACAGCGATGCCTATCAGGAAATAGCCGAAATAGATAAAATAGAATTTGAAGATCTCGAGTCCCTTCATGGATACCACAGCGCAAAGAGCACCGAACACACCCACAGGAGCGAAGTTCATCACATAACCCACCATCTTCAAAATGATATGCGAAAAAGTATCGAGTGCCTTAACAATGCTCTTGGCTTTTTCCCCCATAGCTGCAGTAGCTACTCCGAAGAAAACAGAGAACACCACCAGTTGCAGCACTTCGTTGGTAGCCATTGCTTCAATAACACTGCGGGGGATGATATGCTCCACGAATTTCTCGAGGGAGAACTCCTGTTTCTTGGCCAGCAAGTCTTTCACCCCTTCGGTATCGGCATGAGACAGGTCAATAAAATCACCTGGGCGGAGCCAGTTAACCAGCACCATACCTATTAATAAAGATGCCAGCGAAGCAGTCACGAACCAGAGCATAGCCTTTCCACCTACCCTACCAACAGCTTTGAGGTCGCCCAGTTTTGCGATACCCACTACGAGGGTCGAGAACACCAGCGGAGCGATGATCATCTGGACCAGACGGATAAAAACCTTACCCAGCAGGTTGATATTCTTGGAGAAGGACTTTATAAACTCTGGAGAGCTATTGGAATGAACCAGATAGCCAACAGCCATACCCAGTGCCATTGCCAGTAATATATATAAGGTGAGCCGGTTCTTTTTTGCCATAAGCGCTAAATAATTGAAAAGCAGGGTTACAATCTCCGAAAATCCGAAAAATATCCGGTCTTCAAAAGTTTTAGCCGTTAAAAAATCAATTATAAAAGAATTACCCGGTTTTTTGAATTATTCTTTATTTTACACACCTTAAACTAATTACTTAACAATAACCACTGCTATGAGTTTATTTGTCAAAAAGACGCTTTCTTCTCTTTTGGCGCAGGCTGCTGATTCAGAAAAAGGACTAAAGAAGACCCTTGGCGCCGTTAACCTGGTGGCCCTGGGTATCGGTGCGATTATCGGAGCGGGACTGTTTGTACGTACTGCCGCAGCGGCTGGTGGACATGCAGGGAATGCCGTAACCCTTTCGTTTATTGTTGCAGCAATAGGTTGTGCTTTTGCAGGACTCTGTTATGCTGAATTTGCCTCAATGATCCCTATTGCGGGTAGTGCTTATACCTATGCCTACGCTACAATGGGAGAACTTGTTGCCTGGATTATTGGATGGGCGCTTATCCTGGAATATGCTCTGGGAGCTGCCACCGTATCTATCGCCTGGAGTGAATATTTAAACAAGCTTTTAGGAGGGGGCATTCCGTATGAATGGTGCCACTCTCCGTTCGAATCGGTAACATTGGCTAGTGGTGTTACCCTTACTGGTATTATGAATGCTCCTGCCCTGCTAATCCTCCTTATCCTGAGCTTACTGCTTATCAAAGGAACTCAGGAATCAGCGATGGTGAATGCGGTGATCGTGTTCATTAAAGTGGCTATCGTTCTGGTGTTCATTGCACTTGGATGGGGCTTTATCAATCCTGCTAACCATACTCCTTATATCATCCCTGAAAATACTCCTGGTTACGAAGGATTCTGGAACCATGGATTCCCGGGTATAATAACGGGGGCCGGTATAGTCTTCTTCGCCTTCATCGGTTTCGATGCGGTATCTACAGCTGCACAGGAAGCCAAGAATCCGAAAAGAGACATGCCTATCGGTATCCTGGGTTCACTCGTGGTTTGTACTATTCTTTATATCCTCTTCAGCCATGTATTGACAGGAGTAGCACCTTTCCGCGACTTCATTGATCCGGCTAAAGGAAAAGAAGCTTCTGTTGCTTATGCCATCTCCGCCTATATGCCAGGTTACGAATGGTTAGCTACAGCGGTAACGGTTGCGATCCTCGCTGGTTTCTCTTCAGTAATCCTTGTGATGCTGATGGGACAAAGCCGCGTGTTCTATACCATGAGTACTGATGGATTATTACCAAAAGCATTCTCCGACCTGCATCCAAAATTCCGCACACCATATAAATCAAATATGATCCTTTTCTTATTTGTGGGTGCGTTTGCGGCTTTTGTACCAGGTAGTGTTGCTGGTGATCTTACATCTATCGGAACCCTCTTCGCGTTTATCCTGGTTTGTATCGGGGTAATATTGATGAGGAAGTCTGACCCAACTACGCCACGTCCTTTCAGAACTCCATTGGTGCCATTGGTACCTATCTTAGGAGTTATTGTTTGTGCTGCGATGATTGTTGGTTTACCAAGAGATACCCAATTGAGTGCCCTGGCCTGGATGGTCTTCGGTCTGTTGGTATACTTTGGTTATAGCAAAAAGAACAGTAAGCTGGGTAATATGAAATAATCCTGCTTTATTATATTGAAAACCGGCTACCTGATGGTAGTCGGTTTTTTTATTTCAACTTATCACTACCTTGAGCAAAACCCAGCGATATGCTAAGGGAAATATTTGAAAAGATAGCCACGGAATCAAGTTCTTATCTATTATTAAAAGGCCTCACGCCTACTATAAAACTGGGGGCTCCCGATGCCAGTCATGCTGCCAATGGCACGTTGTTCATAGGCATGGAGCAGTATGGGGTGGATCCGGTATTGCGGAATCATCCGCAGTTTGAGGAGACGGCCTTCCCATCGACCAACTTCGCTCATCTCATTTCATTTTATATAGTGCCTCGTGCCGACCAGTACGAGCAGCAGCTTCAGTTACTGGAGAATATGGTACTTTTCTTCGAAGAAAAACCCTTTTTCCAGCTAACGGTTGACCAGGAAGAGTATGAACTGGCCATATCGATGAAGGATACAAAGAGTGCTGATTACCAGCAATTCTGGATAGCCTTGCAGCAGCCTTCGCAGCCGGTGCTTTTTTATCAGGCGAGGGTTTCCTCTCTTTAATTTGGAGTCAGTTGGTAGGGTCGAAAGCTTATAGTAAATTTGCGCCCCGAATGGAATTTATTTTGACCGGAGAACTTGGAGACGCAGGGGAGACGCACCGCGGCTCTTTCGTCTCTGCGGTAAAAAAAACTCAGTAATCGAAGACTAAATAAAGCATTCATTTAGCATCAACAAAAATAAAGCACATGGGTCGGATATTCGAAGTACGAAAATCAACAATGTTTGCCCGGTGGGACCGGATGGCAAAACAATTTACCCGTATCGGTAAGGAAATCATCATTGCGGTAAAGGCAGGGGGACCAGATCCTGGTACGAATGCGGCGCTGCGTCGTTGTTTCCAGAACGCGAGAAGTGTGGGTATGCCTAAGGACCGTGTGGAAGCAGCTATCAAGCGTGCACAGGGTAAGGAAATGACCAACTATGATGAGATACTGTATGAAGGATACGGTCCTCATGGAGTAGCTATATTGGTTGAAACCGCCACCGACAATCACGTTCGTACTGTTGCCAATGTAAAATCACATTTCAACAAAGGCAATGGTGTGATGGGTAATAGCGGAAGCGTAAGTTTCCAGTTCAAGAAAATGGGTGTGTTCAAATTGAAGCCAGAGGGATTGAATGCTGATGATCTGGAACTCGAACTTATCGATTTCGGATTGGAAGAATTAGGAGAAGGTTCTGGGGAGAATGGAGAAGCGGTATTAGTAGTTCGTTGTGCATTCGTTGAATTCGGTCATATGCAAAAAGCATTAGAAGATAAAGGCATCTCTCCTATAAGTGCCGAACTGGAATGGATTCCAAGTACTACTGTACCCTTAAACGACCTGCAAGCTGAAGAAGTGAGTAAGTTGATTGAGAGGTTGGAGCAGGATGAGGATGTGCAGAAGGTGTTCCACAACATGGGGTAATTGAAGGTTCAAGAGGTTTGATAGGTTCAAGAAGTTCCAGAGGGCTGACTAGTAGTTGGCCCTCTTTGCTTTTGGGTTTAAAGTTTAATGTTTAAGGGTTTAAGGGTTCAGAAAGTTGGAGTCTCCAACTTATTACTTATTACTTATTACTTACTACTTACTACTTAAAACTTATAACTCTTTTTTTAACTGCAGAGATGCGGAGACGCAGTTTTAGCGTTTAATTCATTCTTAATTTTGAACCACTAAGACACAAAGAACACAAAGCAACACGAAGGGAGTTCTTACTGTAACCAACTTAAAGAATGCTAACTAGTACAGGCTCTCTTAGTGCCTCTTAGTATCCTTTGTGTCTTAGTGGTAAAAAATAGCCTCTAGAAGAAAAGGTATAAATAAAGATGAACATAACTACAGAGACGAATCGACACTAATTAGAAATCTCTGCGACCTCTGCGCCTCTGCGTGAAACAAAACCCTTATTTATTTTTTAATTCGTTAAGTAATTTCTGTTGCTCTTGCACCAATACCCTATACTGCTCTAACAATATTTTTAATTCGCTGATCTCTTTTGTATGCTCATTAACCGCTTGCGTCAATACTGGAATTAGTCCTGTATAATTGACTGCATTGAATTCAACTTTCTCATTTGCTTCTCCCGGAACAGGCCTTTCCTTATATGTACTTACTCTTTTTACCAATTCAGGAAAAACTTCCTGCATGTTAGAAGCGAGGAAACCCAATTGCGATTCTTCTGGTAAGTTCAGATAAGAATATTGGTTACGATCAAATTGGTATTGACTTGGGTTTAACAGTAACAATTTAGCAGCTGCTCCCTGGATGGGGATTATATTTTTCTTGAACTTTTCATCCGATGTTTGCCAGGTACCACCAGATAAAAATGCATTCCCTACTCCATAAAATGCCCAACGGGTGGCTCCACCTGAAGCGCTGCTATAGACACCGATTCTTGTTCCTGTAATACCTGATCCATTGGCAACACTGTATACGCCCCAGTTGTCGGCATCGGAGGTAGCTGTTGAAATAAGACCATAATTCTGTACAGCAAAATTAGCATCAGTACTAAAAATCTCTGCACCAATATATCCGGATCTGATTAGCAATCCCCTTCCTCTTCCTGGAGTACTATATTGATCAACTTCAATACCAGTAGCAAAAAAATCGGTTACACCAGATAGTAATTCCGTTTTAAGAATAGAAGCTCCAATGTTTGTGTTTGTGCTTGTAAAATAACCTGTATGCAAACTATCGCCCCTAACATGAAGCCGGGTATTACTTAATGGGTTGGCCGTTCCTATTCCCACAGTACCGAAAGTATTGATGGTGAGTTTGGGATCTGCCTGAATCGTTAAATGAAGTTTACCTGTACTATTGGTTGTCCCTGTGCCCAAGTCTACATCTTCCGCACTGCCTGAATAGGAGCCCCAGTATCCTCTGTAAAGATTGTTTTCAAAAATTGAAACATACATTGGGAATCCGTTATTTGAATTAAAGCGGGCGGTATTTCCACTTGAACTGGTATGGGTAACATCTAAAGCTGTTGTAGGATTAGCAACTCCAATCCCTAGCCTTGGACTATTCCCCACATTAGTAAGATATAATGCGCTGTCATTATTTGTACCAATGACTAACCCGCCATTTTCGAGGTTCATCAAACTGGCATTAGGACCGATAGCACCTAAAAGCAACCCATCAGAGGCAAGGCTTCCACTAACGCTATTAGTAATGCGAAAATAATTGCTGCTCGTTAATGCATTGTGTACATGAAGTCGATTTACGGTGGAACTAAGTCCGATGCCAACATTGCCTACTGAATGAAATACATCGGAGCCTATCTTAGTCCAATAATTATTTCCGTCTGTAACCAATTCTGTCCAACCAGAAGTGGAATTCATCCAAATACTCTTGGTATTGAAATCGTACACCAGCAATCCAAAAGCAGGTGATACAATTGCTTCTCTTTGTATTGTACCCATACTAGGTAATAAAAACCCTTTTGAATTGCTTTCAAGATGCAAGAGTGCACTTGGGTCAGGTGTGGTAATACCAATTCCAACACTTTGAGATTGGGAAATGAAAGGTATTGTCACCAATAGCAGTAAATAAAAGTATTTCATATCGTTAATTATTTAAAATTTGTATTCATCCATTTGCTTCGATTCGAATTATTCTTCATAGACAATGAGAATCTTTACAGGCATCCCTAAAATACTCCCGCTACTTCCTGCCACGGTTCCTACTGCGATATTTGCATTGTCAACATTCAGCGTATACTGAAAACCTGCCTGGATATGATTGGGCATGATCTGAAATCCTCCGGGAACGGTTACAAGAGCTGTAATAGATAGAATTTTTGAGGGGGCAATACCGTGTGCAATTAAAGCAAACCCTCCCTGAGCAACAGGAGTAGTTGCGGTTAGTTTTTTCATTTTGATAGATGGAGCTCCTGTTCCGAGCTGCGAGTATCCGGCAACATCAATATTCCCGGTTATGGCAGCTGCTCCTGCAATATTTGCATTAGCGGAAATATTGGAACCATTGATATCCATAGGTTCCCATTCTTATAGATCACCATTGCATTACTTCTATGGTGTTATTATTTCCATTCCCAACATATAAGAGGATTTGAATTAATATCCATTCCATTACTAGAAGAAGATATGGATTCGTTATAGCGACCAATAGCGACTGCCCCATAATCCCTTGCTGAGACCAAGCCCCTTCCAAAGGTGTAGGAGTAATCTCCCGTTGTAATACTATTTCCTCCTATCGCCATCGAACTTAAAGCGTTTGTTTCAGCGAATTCACCCAAAGCAATGCCGAAGCTTTTCATTTCTCCCATGGGCGCTTTTACCAATAGCTAATGAGTAACGTCCTCTTGCTTGAGCATCATAACCGAGAGTAAGTGAATAGTCTCCTATAGCTTCTGAAAAATTGCCTAAAGCCATAGCGTATAAGCCTGCTGCTTCCTGAGTAGTTCCAATAGCAGTAGAATAATTACCACTGGCAATAGCATGATTTCCAGCACAAACTCCATGTGCCAATATTAAAATCATCTTCAAGAGCTACTTGGTTAAAACTGTACCAACCCTGAAAGCACTTTTTCAGGCAACCACATCATACGGGTACCCTACCCCTGTTACAGGAAGCGTAAAAGCTTCAGGATCTGTGAGTTACGCAGTAGTTGGGTTTTCATTACCAGATTTCCATTGCGATAAACCACCAAAGCGTTATGCCTGTTTAGATCAGAACTACCATTACCTATATAAAAGAGTGGGTCGCTTGAAGTGGGAGAATTCTTGTCGGAGGAGATGACAGAATCATTGAATTGTCCGATTGCCATTGAAGAGAAGGATTGTGCTACAGTACCATATCCTGTAGTAAAAGAAATATCACCAGTTGCCCTTGTATTGATTCCTGATGCAAATGAAGTATTTCCATCGGAAAATGTAAAAGCTCCGAAAGCTGTCGCGGCTGAACCGGTTGCTCTATTACCGGTTCCGAAGGCGATGGATTTCAGACCGGCGGCAACACTTAATTCACCAAAAGCAAAAGAGGATTCTCCTTCTGCTCTGGCACCATTGCCTGCTGCGAATGAACCGAAGCCTGTAGCCACCGTATTAAAACCAAAACTGCTGGAATTGACACCTGCTGCCCTGGTTCCTTCTCCAAAGGCAAGGCTTTTAAGACCAGTAGCTCTTGTATTGTAGCCTCCAGCAAAAGACCAGGTACCAATGCTATCGGCCGACCAGTATAACGGACTAGATACAGTACCTACCCGGAAGGCGCTTTTTTGTGGCATCCACATTAATCTTGTACCAGTACTGCTAAATGGCGGTTGAATTACACCGGGATCTACAAGTACTGCAGCCGAAGATGGACTCCAAAATCCACCTGTATTGGAGTTTCTAATCTCTGTACCTAATGCACCGGCAGTCTGCCATAAGTTAGTACCATTCGACAAACTATTCCATCCACCTGCAGTACCATTACCATTATGAATCCAGATAGCGTTTGTCACTGTATCATACATCATCAATCCTTTGGCAGTATTCGTAGCAAGGGCGGTGCGTGTAGCGGCATCCCCTCTTGGAATCAGCAACCCTTTATTCACTCCTTTTATATCGAGCATGGCATTGGGATGTGCTGTTGATCCATCATTATTCACTGCCACGTTTTGTGAAAACAAAATGATAGGAAGAAGAACAGTAGCAGTAAACAGCAGTGATTTGATAAGCATAGTAAAGGTTTTTTCCGATGCTTAAAATTGCGGGATTGGGGGGGAGGAAACAATAGCACTTTTGGGCGGGAGGGGAATTTGGAAATTTGGAAATTTGGAAATTTGAAAATTAAACAGCCGGGATACAAATGTGAAGATGTGGAAATTAGGATCCCGACGCGTCGGGATGGAAATTAAGCAGCCGAACAGCTAATACATTTTACCGCGGAGACGCGGAGACGCAGTGAGGCGTTCCTCCGCGTCTCTGCGCCCCTGCGGTAAAAAACTCATAAAGTTGGGTGTTAACTATTAGTCGATCCTTTGGAACTTATGGGACATTTTGAACTTTATAATTTCTCCCGCTGCTACACTTCAGAACCTTAAACCTTAAACTCTTAAACCATTAAACCTAAAGGAGCAAAGAAGGATCTGAAAAACAGCTCACTTACTGTTTGACATATAAATACATTTTTTGAGGATTCAATAATTCCAACTTAGTGGTTGAGGTGGAGATTAAGAAAAACCTGCTTCCATTAGGAAGGCCACCAAAAAATGAATAAGTACCTACAGAGGGGTTTATGATTGAAGTGCCTCCACCGAAAGCTAAAACAACATTAGCCCCGAGTATTAATTTATGTCCTCCTTTTTTGACTCCCATAATCCCGCTCACTTGCCAACTGTTTACGACGGGGTCATATAAGTATGAATTGCTTTCAAACGGGGTGCCAACGGTATTGAAAATATTTGCACTTCCGCCTGATATCAACATTTTATTTCCAATCCAAACACCGGCATGCAACTCTAATCTGGGCGATCCTGTTATACTAGTAGTAGTCCAGCTATTTGTAACCGGATTATACCTGCCTCCTGTATTCAAATAAGTCAATGAAGTATTTCCACCATAACCACCATGAATTATCATTTCGGTACCACTCCACACTGCCACATTCCTCGAACGACCAATAGGAGCATTAGTTGCAGTTATTGGGGTCCATAAATTCGTAACAGGATTATACATTGCCCCATCTCCAACAACATTTTCAACTGATGTGGAAGATTTACCAGCCCAAACAATCATACTATTCTGTATGGTATTATTTACACATGAATATGACATCCGGGCTGAAGGGGCTCCAGTAGTATTGATTGTGGACCAGGTATTTGTTGCAAAATTCAAGACGGCTCCATCATTTAATAAAGTACCTCCAGAAGAAAGTCCACCCCATACCACAAGTCGGTTACTTATGAATTGCATACCAAATTCAGATCTTGCTGAAGGTTGCCCTGTTGTTGGAATTGCTGTCCAAACGTTAGTAGATGGATTATACCGGAAACCATTATCTGTTGCCACTGAAAAATTCCCACCCCAAACAATAATTTCTGTTCCCGTCCAAACTGATTCACATCCAAAGGTAGCTTTGAAGCTTGTAGGATTAGTCAGTACAAAACGCCATGTATCAGCTATAGGGTTATAAGCATAGAAACTATTGTTTGCCAAAACATACATAACTGTATCTACCCAAAAAAAAATGTCGTTATTACCAAAGTCAGGGGGTTCTAATTTTTGAATATCGCCTTCAACATAACTGGAAGCCCATGTATTGGGGGCTGCATTTACAACAGAAAAAGAGTACTGTGTATGCCCAGAAGTGTATCCGAACAAACTAAATCCTTTGCTCAAAAGGTTTTGATCATTACCACTAGCTGAACCAACAATTGCTCCGGCTGGTAATGTTCCAGGAACAGTTCCCCAATTGCCATTTCCCAATAATGCATCATTGGCATTTCCACTATTGGGCAATGGAACCAGGTCACCAGAAGCATTGTATTTCAGTACACCTGAACTTCCTGATATACCATCTACCCGTACATTTCCCGCAACATGTAATTTTTGCTGAGGATTAGTTGTACCTACTCCAACATTCTGAGCAGTTACAATAAATGGAAGCCACAGAAAAAGGATAAATAAATATTTCATAAGCAGAAAATTTATACAGCTTAAAAAGACGAATTGAGGATACTAAAAAAGTAGGTACCGGAAGATTTTCAATATTGCTGGACTAAACGTTACAATAATAAAATTCAGTAATTCAGTAAGGGGAAACAATACCACTTTTGGGCGGGGGAGGAGAATTTGAAAATTTGAAAGTGTGGAAATTTGAAAATTAAACAGCCGGGATACAAATGTGAAGATGTGAAATTAGGAAATTAGGAAATCGGGATGAAAATTTGAAAATGAAACAGCCAATACAGTTGTACGTTTTAAGTTGTACGTAGTAAGTAGTTATAAGTTTTAAGTGGTAGGTAATAAGTTGGAGACTCCGACTTTCTGAACCTTAAACCTTAAACTTTAAACCCTTAAACTTTATCCCGACGCGTCGGGACTGAAACTTGAAAAGAAAAAGCCCCGTTTCCGGAGCTCCGCACAAAGCCTTAAGCTTTAAGCATTAGGCCTTCAGCCCTGCCTAAAAAAATACAACCCGGCTTCCAGGGGCCAGGTTGTAATAAATTGAAATCCTTTGTGTTATCAGAGTATTTGATGCGCGTTACTCTTCATTTGGGTACGGATCTCAGTGTTTTTGTTTTCCAGTTTTACCGTCGCTATAATTAGTTTTTATAAGCTCTTTGTTTTGGTGTGCCGCTTTCGGCGTGTTGACAATACAAAGATGCAACGGGAATCACGCTTTCCATAGTTTATTAGGCGGGGGATGGGGAAATGTCGATGAATGGGGGGAAAAGGGCGATGAATGGAGGAATGAGGAAATGTGGAGATTAGAAAATGTGGAAATGTGAAAATTTAACAGCCAAATACAATTAACCGCAGAGACGCGGAGACGCAGCAGGCGTTCCTCCGCGTCACTGCGCCTCTGCGGTTAAAGATTTTCAAATTTTCAAATTAACTAATTTTCAAATTACACTATCCGGTGCCTAATCGCCTTCGCCACCGCCTCCGTTCCACAATTCACATGCAGCTTATGATAGATATTCTGCAAATGCCGCTTTACCGTGTCGATGCTTACGGAACAGGTGTTGGCGATCATTTTATAGGAATTGCCTTTAACCAGGAGTTCGAGGACTTCTTTTTCACGGGGAGTGAGGTTGAAGTCGTCGTTGAGAATGGGCTGGGTGCGGAAGTGCTGGAATACTTTTTGGGCAACGAAGGGACTCATGGGGGCACCGCCTTCCATCACTTCCTCCAGACTTCTTATTAATTGTAAAGGAGAAGTATTTTTTAAGAGATATCCATCGGCTCCAGCGCAGATGGAATCGAAGATGCGGGTATCATCGTCAAAGACGGTATGCATAACCACTTTTACATCGGGATAGGTGCTCTTGATCATCTTCACCCCTTCTACCCCATTCATGCCTGGCATATCGATGTCCATCACTATCAATTCAGCAGCCGTTTCTTCAATGGCTTCAATGGCATTACGACAATCGGGATACGATGCCATTACCCGAAAGGTCTTTTCATCGTTGAGAAGTAGTTCCAACGATTGCCGCAGCCGGGCATTGTCTTCGAATATGATGAGCTTATGGGGCATTGTATAAAATTAATCGCTTCAGGAATCAATTCCTATTACACTTTCGGGTGATTTCAAACTGGCATTACCAATCTCAACTGGGTTCCCTTTCCTGGTGATGTCTGCAAATCAAGTTGCCCTTTTAATAAAGCCGCTCTTTGCTGCATATTTTGTAATCCGTTACCGGCAGCAATAATAGCTGGATTAAACCCAACCCCATCATCCTCCACTTTTAATTGTAATTGGCTATCATTTATAGACAATTCAATAAGGGCATTTTTGGCAGAAGAATACTTCGCCAGGTTATTGACAGCCTCTTTAAACAATAGATAAAGATCGCGACGTTTATCCATTTCTAATTTCCAGTCGCCGGTTTGTTCTGGGAATTTGATATCATAGCTTATGTTCTTGCCATCGAGAATATCAGATGCATAGCGTTTCATCCGAATGAATAAATGTTCAAGGTTATCATAGCGCGGATTGATATTCCAAACTATATCACTGATGCCTTCACTCACTTGCTTTATATCGTCGGAAGCTTTGGAAAGATACTCCTGCACTTTCTCTGGATTACCGGCATTGCGCCTTGTAAGTTCATTCAGGATATTGATATTGCTTAGCGAAGCCCCTACATCATCGTGCAAATCACTCGCAATATTATTTCGCATTTCCTGCATCACCGCTTGTTGTTCCAGTTTCTTTTTTAGTTGATAGCGGCTAAAGGCGATGGCACTTAACAATAGCAGGAGCACAACGCCAGCAATGATACCATTGCGCAATTGCTTCTGGTTCTGCAACCCCTTTTCGTTTATTAATTTCTCTTTCTGCACCAGCTGCAATTCCTGTTCCTTATTCTTTGCCTGTAAAGATTGTTTCAACAATTCTTCTTCCTGTTGCTGAAGTTTAAGATCGGATAGTAGTTTCTGCTGTTGAAGCAAATTGATTTCATTTTCCTTCTGCTGAGCTTCCAGTTTGTTGCCACTTATAATAGCTTTCTGCTTTTCTATTTCCAGCTGCTTGATTCGCTGATCGGTATTCAGTCTTTCTATTTCAATGTCCTTTTTGGCGGTTTGATATTTAGTCTCAAGTTCTGCTATATTCTGTTCCTGTTCCGACATTGCCATACTGTCCTTATATAAAATCTGTTTCTTATAAGTACGATAGGCCATTTCATAGTTCTTCTTTCGCAGGTAGAAATCTGACATATACGCATAAGAGACCTGGAGTTTACTCTTGCTTTTTAATTCTTCCGAAAGACGGATTGATTTATTGAAATAAGAAAGCGTGATAGAAGAATCCTGTTTCAACGCTTCAGTATAAAAAGCAGCAGCAATATAGCGCGTTGCCAGCATCCATTTATCATACCCGGTGCTTTCCAATATGGAGATGGCTTTTAGTTCGTAAGCAAAAGCGGAATCATTCCTATTCTGCGCATTTGCTATCAATGAAGAAGTGATATAAGCATTCACCATTCGGGCAGTACTTCCTGATTGCTGCGCATACTTCACACATAATTGCTGATATTTCTCCGCCTCTTTCTTATCAACATCCAGATATACCTGGCTTAAATTACAACAAACAAGAGCGAGCTTGTTAATATCTCCAGCCTTCTCACGATACACCATCGATTGCTTTCCATAATCAATGGCCTTTTGTTTCTTTCCCAGTTTATTATATACAGTAGATATGTTTCCAAGTGTCATAGCACAGCCAACATAATCGTTCAATCCTTCATAAATAGAAAGTCCTTTAAAGCAATTGGCTGTCATCTTATCCTCATTGTCCTTCCGGCCCCAGGCGAAACCCAATTCATTATAGGCGAGCCCAGTATATGATATGCGAACTTTCTCTAAACGGTTGGCAAGTGCTTTCTCCAAATAGTAAATGGCGGAGTCTATTTCATCGAGATACAGACGCACCTGCCCTTTATGAAGGAAAGCGATACCTACGATAGTTGAATCCCGTAGCTGCACCCCCAGCTTCATCAAAGCAGGAGTATGCTTATCCGCTTCTTCCAATTCATCTTTCTCAATAAGTATATCATTCTTCTTTATAAGCGACCAGGCCTGTCCCTGCAGATAATTATGTTTCTTACTATAATCAATGGCTTTCTGGCTGAATTGCAAGGCAGTATCGAAGCTTAATTTCTCGAAATAAGCACTTGCCTGTGAGATATATTGGGCTACCTGGATGGAATCGGATTTGGAATACGTCTGCGAATTGGCAGCTATAGTAAAAAAAGATACTATAATAGAAAATAATAGCCCTCGCTGCGTTGCTGCCATATTCAAAGGAAGGTTTATGAAGTAAAAATTACATAATTATATGGAATTAGCCTAAACCCTTACTACTGAACAATTGTTATAATAACTGACTGGATAGAAAGAGTATAGTATTTAAAGTAACTTTGCAGTAATGGAAGCCAACGACACCAAAATGGTAGTGCTATTTGACGGGGTTTGTAATCTCTGCAGCAGCAGTGTGCAGTTTATCCTGAAAAGGGATAAGAAGCAGCAGTTCCTGTTTGGTTCTTTGCAGGGAGCATACGGACAAGCTACTTTATTAAAATATCATCTTCCAACCGATCAGTTGAATTCATTCATGTTATTAGAAGGAGAGAAATTATATACCCATTCATCTGGTGCTCTTCGAATGCTAAAGCATTTGGGTGGTGGATGGCAAATACTTTATGCCTTCATCATAGTACCGAAATTTATTCGTGATGGCGTTTATAACTGGATCGCCAGAAACCGCTATAAATGGTTTGGAAAACAGGAGTCTTGTTGGTTACCGAAGCCGGAGTGGAAAGCACGGTTTCTTGATTAATTGTTGGCAGCATCCATCTGATGACCTTCTGCCACTTCCCTCTTAATAATAGCCTTTAATCGTTTCTCATTTTTCTTCCAGTAGTAAATGGCAAGGATACAACTGAAGATATAACTACAGATAGGGACAATTACAAGTATTGGAACGGAAATATAGATTTGCATGAAGAAAAACATCACCACAAAAGTGAACAGACTTACTACCAATGTGCCTATCAGTGAATACATAATGAAATAGGAAGCCCATCCACCATTACGCTGGTCCTGCCAGCTTCTTACAAACCTTTTTTCTTCAGCACTGATCATGACACTATAATTTAATAACCCCTTCCATATAATAGACACATTCGCCACCTATCAAAACACGTTCGGCGCTTAATTGTTCGCAAGCAATAACCCCACCACGGGCACTGAGCTGTTTTGCTTTCATTTTTTTCTTACCCAATTTTTCGGACCAATAGGGTATCAATTGAGAATGGGCAGAACCTGTTACCGGATCTTCATCAACCCCATCGGCAGGGGCAAAAAAGCGGGAAACAAAATCACCCTTATCGCCTTTTGAAGTGATGATGAACATTCCACCTTCCTTTTTCATGGCTGTTATATCGGGCTTGCAATTCAAAACAGCCTCTTCATTCTCCAACTCCACAATCAAGTCACGACTCTTTGTAACAGCTTTTATTGAAACTCCACCGAGAATAGCAGAGAGATTATCCCATGATACATCCACCGCACCAGGAGCCCAGCTTGGAAAATCCATGATGAGCATATCCTTTACTTTGGCAACTTTCAGTAATCCACTTTTTGAATCAAATACCACCGTCTTCTTCTCCCACTTCAGGATATTAAAAATCACAAAAGCCGAAGCTAATGTGGCATGTCCACACAAATTCACTTCTACCGCCGGTGTAAACCATCTTATATCATAATTCGCATCCTTATTCTTACTAGGAACGAAGAAAACAGTTTCGCTGAGGTTGTTCTCTAGTGCCAATTGTTGCATTGTCTCTGTAGGCAGCCATTTCTTCAATGGAATAACTGCTGCTGGGTTACCCCCGAAGAGTTTATTTGTAAAGGCGTCGATTTGGAAAATGGAAAGCTTCATGGTTTTGTGGGTTCAAAAGGTTCAATAAGTTCAATAGGTTCCATAGGACTGACTAATGGTTGGCGGTTTGTTTGTTGAAGTTTTTTTAACCGCAGGGACGCGGAGACGCAGAGTGGCGTTCCTCCGCGTCTCTGCGTCTCCGCGGTTATAGATTTTCAAATTTTCAAATCATCAAATTTTCAAATTCCTTATTCCCGCATCATCTCCCTCACCACATCCACCACCTGCTCCGTATTCGGCTTAGAGAAATAATCGCCATCGCTTCCGTAACTAGGACGATGTGCTTGTGCAGTGATGGTTCTTGGTGATACGTCTAACCAGCGATAACCGCCCTGTTGCTCCATCACCATATTGAACATATAACCCGCTGCGCCGCCTGGAACATCTTCATCTACAAATACGATGCGGTTAGTTTTCTTTAGTGATTCAAGAATGATATGATGCTTATCGAATGGTAATAATGTTTGTACATCCACAACTTCGCAATCAATGCCCTTGTGCTGTAATAAAACTGCTGCTTCCATAACTACTCGAAGGGTGGAACCATAAGATACGATCGTGATATCTTTTCCTTCTCTGATTACTTCCGGCACACCTAACGGTACCTTATACTCTAGTAGATTAGTCGGCAATTTCTCCTTTAAACGATATCCATTCAAACACTCAACAACAATCGCAGGATCATATCCAGCAAGCAAGGTATTATACATACCTACTGCCTGCACCATATTCCTTGGCACACAGATATGCATGCCACGAAGTGAATTCAGCATGAGTCCCATAGGTGAACCACTATGCCAGATACCTTCGAGTCTATGCCCGCGGGTACGTACAATCAATGGGGCACTCTGACGGCCCTTGCTTCTCCAATGAAGTGTTGCTACATCATCAGTGAGAGGCTGTAAGCCGTATACGAGATAGTCGAGGTACTGTATTTCTGCAATGGGACGAAGACCTCTCATAGCAAGTCCTACACCTTGTCCCATAATTGTAAGTTCACGGATACCACAATCAAAAATCCGGTTCTCACCGTGCTTCTGTTGTAATCCTGCGAAGCCCTGGTTCACGTCACCGATCTTACCAACATCTTCTCCAAAGGCAACGATTTTTGGATTTGAAGCGAACAAGGCATCAAAATACTTATTGAGTATTTCGTAGCCATTGATCATTGGGGCATCGGCATCTGTATGTAATTCGGTGCCCTTCTCTAACAAAGGACTATTTGGAGCTGTTGAATAAAGATGGGTGTTGTAATACCCATATCCTTGTTCAAGTAATAACTTATAATAAGAATTGATTGGTCCTTCGAGGGAATGTGCTTCTGCCACTGCAGCGGCAGTATGTAATGCTACCAATACATCTTTGCGGATAGGTTCCCTGTTTGCCAGCAAATGATTCTTGATAGAAGTGATCTCACCATTTTCATCAGCCCCTTTATTGATCAGTTCTTCCAGCAATTGCTGTGTAATGATAACCTGCTCTTTTATGGGAGCGAAGAATTTATCCCAGGCTGCATATTTGCTTTTACGAACCAATTCTTTAGAAGTCACTTCCAGATCACTTAATTCATCTTCACTGGCAAGTTCGTTTTCAAGAATCCATTCACGCATTTTCTTATTGCCATCCCAATCTCTTTCCCAAGCCAATCTTTCAGGAGTTTTATATCGTTCATGGCTACCCGAAGTAGAATGACCTTGCGGTTGTGTCACTTCTTCTACATGGAAGAGGGCTGGCACATGGGTATCGCGTATTTTCTGGATAGCTGCTTCAAACACCTGGCACATGCCGGCATAATCCCATGCTTTCACTTTATAGATATCGATACCATTGGTGCCTTCTTTCTTTTGCATGCCTTTCAGCGCTTCGGAAATGGAACCTTTGGTAGTCTGGAATTTTTTAGGAACGGATATACCATAGCCATCATCCCACACAAAAAAGGCAACTGGCACTTGCATAACACCGGCGGCATTTACGGTTTCCCAGAAATGTCCTTCAGATGTAGAGGCATCACCGATTGTACAAAAACAAACTTCATTACCATTAGTGCTTAATGAAGTGAAGGGTTGTAATAATTTTTCTTCTCTGAAAAGCTTGGAGGCTAGTGCTAATCCAATGGAACGAGGCATCTGAGCGGCAGTTGGAGCCATACCAGATGTTATATTTTTCCGGTTGGCGAGGTCGAGCCATTCGCCATTTTCACCCACCAATGGGGAAGCGAAATGCGAGTTCATTTGTCTGCCAGCGCTATGTGGGTCGTTGGCAGGGTCGGGATCGGCATATAATTGGGAGAAGAATTCTTCAACAGTAGCAACGCCGGTGGCAAAGGCGAAAGTTTGGTCGCGGTAGTACCCCGACAGGAAATCACCCGGCTTAAAGAATTTAGCAGCAGCCACTTGTGCTACTTCTTTGCCGTCGCCGAAAATGCCGAATTTGGCTTTACCTGTGAGTACTTCCTTCCGACCTAACAGGCTCACTTCCCGGCTCTCACAAGCGAGCCGATAGTCGTTCAGCACTTCATCCCTGAATCGGTCGAAGGAGAGTTTCTCGCTGTCCAGCAGTTCATTGGTAGAGGAGAGTTCCATGCAGCAAAAATAGGGATACTAACATCCATTTGCTGTGTTTTGCGGAGGTTGTTAAAAAAATGTCATTAGCGAGAAAATATGTTGGTTTTTACCCCGTTAAAAATGTACTTTTGAAAGGCTCAAAGTCTACCAACTATGAAAAAGTATTATGCTTCCTCCTTCTGGCAACCACTTTGGTGGCCAAAGCTCAAAATACTGAGAAAGAGACCCTTCAGTTGAAACAAGCCGGGTTTGACTTTGGCAAGATTCAACAAGGACGTCCTGTTACCCATGTTTTTGAGGTTACGAATACGGGCAAAGAGCCTATGCGACTGGAAAATGTACAGGCCAGCTGTGGTTGTACAACACCAGAATGGAGTCCGGAACCTATCAAGCCAGGCGGTACTGCCACCATTAAAGTAGGATACAATTCAGCCTCAGAAGGTCCTTTTAATAAGTCAATTACGATTTTTTATAATGGCAACCAGACCAGGGTTATCAGCGTTTCTGGAAATGTTTACAAAGCGGCTGCCACTTCGGCGCCAGCAAATTCGTCTATAGCATTATTAAAACAAATTACTCAATAACTATTTAAAAGAATACTCATGAAAAAAATGATCCTGTTTTTTACTGTGGCCTTATTCGGGATGGCTTCATTTGCTCAAAATTCAGCACCTGTAGCTAAAGTGGAATTGGTTAAATTCAAAGAAACGACTTACAATTTCGGAAAGATCAAACAAGGTGTACCTGTTACGCATGATTTCGCCTTTTCGAATGTGTCTGAAAAAGCTGTAGTGGTTGAAACTGCTACTCCTTCCTGTGGTTGTACAACGCCAGTTTGGCCTCAGGCACCTGTTGCCAAAGGAAAGGCTGACAAAATCACTGCCGGCTTTAATGCAGCAGCTCCTGGTCCTTTCACAAAAACAATCTCTGTGAAATTGCTTGGACAGAATGAACCTGTGGTAATCACTATCACTGGTGAGGTACTTAGCGCAGATGATTATGCGAAGTTGAAGAAAGACTAAGGCGTTTAATATTTTTGGAGCCCCTGCCAGGTTGGTGGGGGTTTTTTTTTAATGAGGAATTTGAAAATTTGAAAGATTTGGAAATTGAAAATGAAATGAACATGAAAGGAAATTTTGAAGCGCCAATACATTTACCGCAGAGATCGGAGGCGCAGTTGCATTCCTCCGTTTCTCTGCTCATTTCAAAATATTTTCAAATTTTCTGACGCGTCGGGACCCAAATTTTCAAATTAACATAAAAAAACCCTCCTGGAGAACCAAGAGGGTAACAACTAAAAACAACAATCGTTGCATCAATAAATTCAGCTTCGATTGATTAGGTACAAAGGTTAATCAGGCTTCTTTCCATCAAGGAATGTATTGATGGTAGAGATGCGCGTTGTATCGTCATCTTCTTTTTTTACTTCATAACTGCTGTAGAAATTCTCTACGTTGGAGATAGTGTTGTAGAGCTCTAAATTGCGGCGGATGTAAGCCGGCACAGTCTCAAACTCGTTGTTAGGGTCGGTGGCATTAACATTGAATGACAGATTACGTAGTTTCTGTATTCGTTCTGCCGCCCGACGTTTTTGATCTTCAACTTCGTCCCGCAAAGCAGGCTCCTCAGAGGAAGGTATTGCCGTAACAGGTTGTGGAGTTTGATGGGCCAAGGGCTCATCCGCCGCTGGAAAGTCATCTTTGATTACCAACTGCAGATCGCCGAAGGAAGGTTCTTCTTCCCTGACAGTTTTAGCAGTAGTACCTGAGATTGGTTCTTTCACAGGTGTTTGTTCGGGGTTGGATTCTTTCGTGCTCGATTCAGCATAGATATTAGAAGGCTTGGCCAAGTATCCTCCCGACGCTGCAGACGCAGGAGAATTATTTTGCTTTTCAGACTTCGCGTTGTTTGTTTCAGAAGGGGTTGCGGATAGTTCGCCAGATACAGATGGCAGCGAAAGTACCCATTCCACTTTTTCTTCTGATTCCTTTTTCTCCACTTGCTTATCAACAGTAATTTCCCTAGCAATGCTTTCAGTAAAAAACACATTGCTCACAGTAGATTCTGCAGCTTTTGTCTCTACTAATTTCGGTTGCATCGCTTCACTCAATGCAGGTTCTGCTTCATTGATCATTGTGAAAGCTGGTGCTTCTGTTATTTCTGCAATAGCTTCTTCTTCTTTGAATTCAACAACAACAGGTTTTGTTACTTCTTCAACAACAGTCAAAGGTTTTACAACAACAGGTTGCTCTTTTTTCATCTCCAATGTCATCACAATCTTCTCTTCCTTGATAGCCGGAGCTACTTTCTTCTCTTCCGCTTTCTCGAATGGATCTTTGTATTCAAATCCAGTGGCTATTAAAGTGATTCCGATCTTATCACCTAATGATGCATCATATCCTAAACCAAGAATAACATCGGTTCCTTCACCTGCGCGACTCAAGAGATAGTTCTGTATGATCTCCACTTCATCCATAGTGAATTCATGATCGCCTTCTGCAGAATTGATATTGATAAGGATCCATTTGGCTCCACGGATATCATTATCATTCAGCAATGGAGAATTCATGGCTTCTTCAATAGCTTGTTGTGCACGGTTCTCACCATTGGCAGCAGCACTACCCAATATGGCAACACCACCATTACGCATCACAGTGCATACATCGGCAAAGTCGACATTGATCTGACCAGTGCTGTTGATTACATCTGTGATACATTTTGCAGCAGTAGCCAAAACATTATCAGCTCTTGAAAACGCTTCTTTCATTTTCAGGTTACCAAACTGATGACGCAATTTATCATTGCTGATCACCAGCAGGGTATCTACATATCCTTTAAGTGTTCGGATACCTTCTTCAGCTTGTAACTGACGCTTCTTTCCTTCGTAAGAAAAAGGCGTAGTCACGATTCCTACAGTCAGGATACCAAGATCCTTACAAATCTTCGAAATGATTGGAGCACCACCAGTACCCGTACCACCACCCATACCGGCAGTGATGAAGGCCATCTTGGTATTCACTTCGAGGATACGGCGGATCTCTTCCAGACTTTCTTCAGTAGCCTGGCGACCAATTTCAGGATTGGCACCTGCTCCGAGTCCCTGTGTTAAATGGGGACCGAGCTGTATCTTATTGGGTACACGACTTTGGGCGATCGCCTGTGCATCGGTATTACAGATTATGAAATTCACTCCTTCAATGTTCTGGCTGAACATGTAGTTAACAGCATTGCTGCCACCACCGCCAACACCTATCACTTTAATGATGGAGGACTTCTCTTTGGGCAAATCAAAATGGATCATAGTATTCAGTTTACATTACCGGTTATGTTCCAGAACCGGTATTTATTAAGAATAACAGGTTAGTAAAAACATTTTACAGCACAGCTTACAGCGCGTGGTCTTCTTCTTCTTTGAAAAGATCAATCAAACTTGTCTTGAATTTTCCCCAGAAGTCTTTCATGCCTTTACGCTGATGCATCTTATCGGCACTGATACTGGTTTCTTCCACTTTGATATCGTTTTCAGCTGCCTGCTTCAGGCTTTCAGGTACCACTACTTTCTTGTACTCTTTTTCGAACTGCTTGCGGTTGTGCTCAAAATCATCATATCCTTTCAATATCAGACCGAGACAGGTTGAATACATTGGTTTTGCCAATTCATCAATATGTCCTGCTGCCAGATGCTCTGTTGGATATCCGATACGGGCATTCAATCCGGTAACATATTCTGTCAATTGTATCAGGTGTTTCAATTGAGAACCACCACCGGTTAATACCACACCGCCATTGAGCATCTTGTTATCGAGACCTACTTGCTTAAGGTGATAGGTAACGAAGTCCATGATTTCGCTCATACGTGCCTGTATGATATTAGCGAGATTCTTCACGCTGATTTCCTTGGCTGGCATTCCACGCAAACCAGGGATAGTGATGAAGGCATTTGCTTTCGCTTCGTTAGCGAGGGCGCTACCGAATTGCACTTTCATCTGTTCTGCCTGTGTTTTCAATACACCCAGACCGGTTTTGATATCGTTTGTGATATTCTCACCACCGAAAGGTATAACCGCTGTATGTTTCAGGATACCTTCATAGAAAACGGCCAGGTCGGTAGTACCACCACCTATATCTACGATAGCAACACCTGCTTCCAGGTCTTCTTGTCCCATAACCGCTGCTGCTGAAGCCAGTGGCTGCAACACTAGGTCCTTGGTACGGAGACCACTTTTCTCAACTGCACGGTTGATATTGCGGATAGCATTCTTATCACCTGTAATGATATGGAAGTTCGCTCCGATCTTAACACCACCGTATCCAATAGGATTAGGGATGTTTTGGAAATTATCTACGGTAAATTCCTGACGAATCACATCAATGATCTGATCACCTGCAGGTATATATGTTTTGTACTGGTCACTAACCAATTGGTCAATTTCCCTTTGTGTAATTTCTTCGTTAGTGTCGTGACGAACAATATCGCCACGTGTTTGAAGGCTCTTGATATGGTGCCCGGCAATACCTACATATACTTCTCCAATCTCCAGATCAGGATTAGAAGCATAGCAGTTTTCGAGCGCCATCTGAATGGCCTTGATGGTTTCATCGATATTCAACACTTGTCCGTGTTTAACACCATTGCTGTTAGCACGTCCAAAACCGATGATTTCGAGTTTGCCGAATTCATTCTTTCTACCTGCGATGGCTGCAATCTTGGTAGTACCGATGTCGAGTCCTACGATAATGGGTTGTTGTTCGTTGTTCATACGTATCCGTTTTTAGTTGTTGTTTCGTTGTTGTTGTTATGTTGTTGTATAAGGTTTATTTTCAAATTCTCAAATCATCAAATTTTCAAATTATTACGTCTTCCTGGGTTTTACAGTGGGTTTCCTGCTGGTTTCATAGGGGGAGCGGCTTTTCATCGTTGGATTTTCCTTGTTCTCATTTTTTTTCTCTTCAGGCACGGCTGAGGGTATAGTGGGTTTTTCTATCTCGGTTGAATCGAAGGTGAGGGCCGTATTCTGCTCGTTCGAACGCAGATGAGCACCCTTTTTGTAAACAGTAATCGAATCCATCTTCAATAATCTCTCCTGCTCTGTTTGTGCCTGTAATATCAGTTCCATTACTTTTTTAATAGCCTGAAGAGAATCTGCTTTACTCAATGGTTCTGCATGTTTCACTCCCACTACCTGATTATTATACTGCACTTTCACCCTTTCGTAATAGTCCAATCCTGTTTGACTAAGCACTTTTGTATAGAAAAGTTTCAGTCGACGGAATTTCTTTTCGTAATCAGTTGCATCACCCCATTCAATCACTTGTTTTCCGATAGTTGGGATAATTTCCATTTCCCTGTTCTCCCGAATATCCACTTGTGCAACTAAGGCCATCGAGAAAGAATCACGAAGAATATACCCACTCATCGCACTAATCTGACGCATCAGTAAGCTGTCTGCTCTATTCAACTTTACTCCTTCAGAAGGAAATCCGGTGAATACTGGAAGTCTTGCCGATAACTTATCTGATAGTGGCAAGCGAACTGCCGCGCTATCAATATAAAAGCTATTACCCCCAACAGTGAAAACGCGAGCAATAGGTTGTCTTTCTTTCACCCTTACTTGTAAAACCTGGTCATTATCAAAGAACAATTCAGCAGAACTGATCCATACATTATTTTTCAGGCCAGCTTCCATTTTCCGAAGGTCGAATTGCTGAATCTCACGACCCTTGATAGAAAACTTTCCGTTATTGGTAAGCAGTGCTTCTACATCCTTCTGGTCAATAAAAAATTCATCAGAGGGACCGCTTATCTCAATATCATAACCTGCACAATCTTTTTGCTGTCTTGATTTTACAGCGGCTATCAGCAATACCAGGATACCTGCTGCCGCGAGGCACCAGAAACTGATAAACAGTATTTTCCTGATATGTTTTTTTATGCTCATTTTTATTTTCAGGATACTCACCCGACGGCCCGGCACGACCGTCAGATGGGTACACTATACGGGTTCTTTACCCGATTATTACTTTATTCCTTTTTCAAAAATCTCTTTAACTGGCAGTAACATTGTATCAATATCTCCCGCTCCTGCCATCAGTAACAATTGCTTACCAACTTTACTATTCAATTCAGTGTTCCTTTCCTCTGCCCATTTCAACAATTGCTCCTTATCCAACACTTTCTTATCATTGCTCTTCATCAATCCTGTTATCATTTCACTTGTCACTCCTTCCATCGGCAATTCACGAGCTGGATAGATCGGCAATAAAATCACTTCATTTGCCAGATCCAATACAGAGGCGAAACCATCGGCGAAATCCCGGGTGCGACTGAAAAGATGTGGTTGAAAAACCACGGTACATTTCATATCAGGAAACAATGCCTTCGCTCCAGTTATCAAAGCTCTCAGTTCTTCTGGATGGTGGGCGTAATCATCAACCATCACTAGTTCTGACCCATTACTTCTCACTCCTTCACCCGGTGCTATTATATACTCGAACCTTCTTTTCACTCCCCTGAAAGCGGCAACTGCAGCTTTTATCTTTTCATCTTCAATACCCAGATGATGTGCTACTGCAATAGCTGCTGTCACATTCTCTACGTTATGCATACCACCCATATTCAGATTCACTTTCTCCAATACCCAATCTTTCTTCACCACTGAAAATTCGTAGCCACCATTTCGCAGCACAATCGCATCTGCATAAACGGTAGCGTTGTGGTTAATACCGTAAGACTGCTTCAGGTCTCCCTTCAAATCATTGTTTCTTTTCAATGATTCATTATAAACCAACAAACCACCTTTCTTCAATTTGCCCGAGTAATCGATGAATGCCTGTTCTACTGCTTCAGCGGTACCATAGATATCAAGATGATCGGCATCCATGGCAGTTATCACAGCAACATCAGGACTTAGTTGCAAAAAGCTTCTGTCGTACTCATCAGCTTCCACCACACTCACATTTCTTTCGTTGCTCCAGTAATTGCTGTTATAGTTAGCAGCAATACCGCCTAAGAAGGCATTGCAACCATATTCGCTATGGCGCAGGATATGAGCGATCATTGTGGTGATAGTGGTTTTGCCATGCGTACCTGCTACCCCAATTGTAAAAGAACTTCTTGTTATCATTCCCAATACCTCACTGCGTTTCAGCAGGCGGTATCCATTATTCTTATAGAACTGCAACTCGCTATGCTCTTTCGGAATGGCCGGTGTATAGACAACTATATCGGCCTCTTTAGGAGCTTTTGCCAAATCATCCTCATAATGAACCACAATCCCTTCTGCCTCTAATTGTTTTGTCAACACAGTTGCCGTCTTGTCATAACCACTCACTTTCTTACCATGAAAGTGGAAATATCTTGCCAGCGCACTCATCCCAATTCCACCAATGCCAATGAAATACACTACTTCAATGTCGGCCGCACTTAAGGTTTCATTGCCAGGGTTACTGCTCTTATGTTGATTACTGTTGCTCAAGTATTCCAATTATTTCCTTTGCAATAATGTCATCTGCATTCAAAACTGCCAATGCTCCAATATGCTGTTTCAGTTCCTGCTGCAGTGATTCATTATTCACTAACTGCAGCACCGTTTCTACCAGTTTCTCTTTCGTATCACTGTCCTTCACCATCAGTCCTGCTTTCTTATCAACCAGCGTTTGTGCATTCACTGTTTGATGATCTTCAGCAGCAAAAGGGAAAGGCACAAATACTACCGGCTTCTTCACCACACATAATTCTGCGATAGCCATAGCTCCAGATCTTGATACAACCACATCGGCAGCGGCGAAAGCGAATTCCATCTTATTGATGAAATCGTTGGTCCAGATTCCTTTCATTCCTTTTGCTGCTTCTGTAGCTTTTGGAGCGAATGGTTTTCCTGTTTGCCAGATCAGTTGCACACCGGCTTCAACAAACTTTGACAATGAAGCAGCGATGGCTTCATTGATTCCTCTTGCACCCAGACTACCACCAGTTACAAATACTGTTTTCTTCCCACTCTCCAGATTAAAGAACCGAAGTGCCTCTTCTTTTGAAACAGTTGCTTTCACAATACTGCTTCTCACTGGGTTTCCGGTTATCATCAGTTTGCTGGCAGGGAAGAATTTATCCATTCCATCGGTAGCTACGAATACTCTTGTGGCTTTCTTACCCAGGAGGATATTCGATTTACCGGCAAATGAATTCGATTCATGGATGAAAGTGCTGATGCCTTTTGCCTGTGCGAATCTCAGAACCGGGAAGCTTGAATAGCCGCCTACTCCAATCACTGCATCTGGCTTGAACAATCCAAACAACTTTCTTACCTGCCAAAAGCTTTTAATAAGCTTAAATGGAAGACCGATATTCTTAATCAAAGAGCTTCTGTCGAACCCTGCTATATCTATTCCTTCTACTTTATATCCTGCCTGTGGTACTTTTTCCATTTCCATCTTTCCCTTCGCACCAATGAATAGTATCTCTATGGAAGCGTCTATTTTTTTCAGTGCGTTAGCGATGGCTATCGCCGGAAAAATATGGCCGCCTGTACCTCCTCCTGCTATGATGATTCTTTTCTTGCCGTTCATATTTAGTCTGATATCCGATTGCTTTTTTGCCGGGAAGGTTTTTTGCCGGGAAAGCGGGAAGCGGGAAATCTTTTTTAAGTCGATTACTCCTTTCCCATTCTACTTCCCTCCTACCATTCTTCCCTACTTCCTAACTTCCATTCTTCCCTACTTCCCTACTCCCCTACTCCCCTACTGCTACCGGCGCCTCCAACTGCTCCACATTTCTCGCCACACTCAAAATGATTCCTATCGATAAGCAGGTGAACAGGAAAGAACTTCCACCCATACTCACTAATGGCAGTGTAACTCCGGTAACCGGAAACAGGTTAACGGCAACTGCCATATTGATCAAGGCTTGTATCACCAGAGTAAAACTTAATCCTAATGCCAGGAAGGCCCCGAATGCAAATGGACATTTTTTGAAAATCCGGATACTCCTATATAGGAAGATCACATAGACTAATAAGATCGCGGCCCCTCCAAACAAACCATACTCTTCTATGATGATGGCGAAGATGAAATCGGAATAGGGATGTGGAAGGAAATTGCGTTGTTCACTATTACCGGGACCTTTTCCAAATAATCCACCTTTTGTAATGGCTATCTTGGCCTGGTTCACCTGATAGTTTTCATCCTTATCCACTTCCTTGCTATCATAAACGAAACTTTGCACACGCTTTATCCATGTAGGGATACGACCTGCAGACAATACCTCAGGAAAATCTTTTGCTTTACCCTCGGCCTTATCGTAATATGAGATGGCAATAATCACCAGAATAATTACTGGAATAGAAGCAATACCCATTGTCATAAGCAGATGCTTTCCACTCACACGTCCGATAAACATCAGCAACATACTGGTAGCACCTATCAGTAAAGCAGTTGACAAGTTTGCTTTTACAATCAGCAGGCAGATAATCACTACTGGAATCATTACTGGAAGAAATCCTTTCTTGAAATCCTTTATCACATCCTGCTTTTTACTTAACAAGCGACTCAGATACATGAAGAGCGCCAGTTTAGCAAGATCAGACGTTTGGAAAGTAAGATTGATCAATGGAAGGCGAATCCAACGGCTACCTTCATTGAGCGTTACTCCAAAGAATAATGTATAAATCAGCAGGGGAATCGATAAAAGAAATAATAATCTCGCTACCCTTGAATACAAAGTATAATTCACTCTGTGAGAGAAGTAGATCACTGCCATGCCGATAGCTATAAAGGCAATCTGCTTGAAGAGGTATACTTCGGTATTTCCCTTATTATATTTATAGGCCAGTAATCCGGTAGAACTATAAACCACAAGTAATGACACAAGGGCAAGCACAATCACCAGCGCCCAGATAACCCGGTCACCTCGTGTTTTGTCTTTCAAATCTTTGAAAGGACTTTGCCCTATGTTCATCAAATCATTCATTCGATACTTTTATATCCCTTTCGGATTAGAGGTCACGTACTGCTTTCTTGAATTGGTCGCCACGGTCTTCATAGTTCTTGAATAAGTCGAAGCTGGCGCAAGCCGGACTTAACAATACCACATCCCCTTTTGCTGCCAGGCGGAAAGAAGCGAATACAGCTTCTTGGGCACTGGCGGCGTTTACGATAACTGGTGTATCATTCTTGAATGACTCATGGATTTTTGCATTGTCGATGCCCATGCAAACAATCGCTTTCACTTTTTCTTTCACCAGTTCACTCAGCAAAGAATAATCATTCCCTTTATCTACTCCACCTAAGATGAGAACAACAGGTTTGTTCATGCTTTCCAAAGCATACCAGGTGCTGTTTACATTGGTAGCCTTGCTATCGTTTACAAACTCCACTCCGCGGATGGTAGCCACAGGCTCCATACGATGTGCGAGACTTTCAAAACTTTCAATCGCCTCACGGATTTTATCTTTCCGTATCCCTACTGTTGATGCTGCAATTCCCGCTGCCATGGTGTTGTACTGGTTGTGTTTTCCTTTAAGGGCAAAGTCGTAGATACTCATTTGCATTCTCTCATCTCCTGCCGCTACGGTCATTAAGCCGTTCTTGATAAATGCGCCGCGATTGGTTTCGTTGTTCATCGTAAATGGTAGTGGGTTAGATTTTAAGTGATAATTACGGATATACTGCATCGTCACAGGGTCGTCTTCGCAATAAATGAAAAAGTCGTCTGCTGTCTGGTTCAGACCGATGCGGAACTTACTATCTATATAGTTTTCGAACCGGTAATCGTATCGATCCAGGTGGTCTTCAGTGATATTGGTGAGAATCGCCACATCGGCGCGGAATTCATGGATATCGTCTAATTGGAAACTGCTTATTTCTGCTACGTACCAGGGCTTCGGATCCAGTGCCACTTGTTTGGCGAATGAGAATCCGATATTCCCTACCAGGGCTGCATCAAGTCCGCCAACCTTACACATCTGATAAACCAATGATGTGGTGGTGGTCTTCCCGTTGCTCCCCGTAATGCCAATGATCTTACTGTCGCCTTTGAACCGATAGGCCAATTCAATTTCACTGATCACTTTGATCCCTTTCTGCCTGATCTTCTTTACCAGTTCGTTCTTCTCTGGAATACCTGGACTCTTCATCACTTCGTCTGCTTCGAGAATTCTTTCTACACTGTGTTGTCCGGCTTCAAATTCAATCCCATTCGCCTCTAATTCTTTTCTGTACACTTCCTTCACTGAACCTGCATCCGAAACAAACACTTCATACCCTTGCTGCTTTCCCAAAAGGGCAGCGCCTACTCCGCTTTCACCGGCTCCAAGTATTACCAACCGCTTCGACATAACTGAACTACTCTCTTTTTCATTTACTTCACAGGACCCGGATTAAGGGGGTTCTTCTATAGTTTGAAACTTCTACTGCACCACAATCTCTTTATGTGTATCACGGTTTTTCCTTGATTGAATTTCCAGAGTGTGGGTTTTTCAGTACTATCTTCTATCGGTCTGTTGCTTATCTGATCTTTAATGTCACTATCGAAAACATCACACAAAGAATGGTCACGATCCAAAAACGGGTAACGATCTTCGCTTCATGATACCCTAGCTTCTGATAGTGATGATGCAAGGGACTCATGAGGAATATCCTCCTTCCCTCTCCATACTTCTTCTTCGTATACTTGAAATACCCTACCTGCAGACTCACACTCAACACTTCCACTAAAAACACTCCGCAGAAAATCGGTATCAATAATTCTTTTCTTACAATGATGGCGAGCGCGGCAATGATACCTCCAAGGGTCAAACTACCTGTATCTCCCATGAACACCTGTGCGGGATAAGCATTGTACCAAAGGAATCCAACACAAGCACCTATTAATGCACCAATGAATACCGACAATTCACCCAGGTTCGGTATGTACATGATGTTGAGATATTCCGCTACCCGAAGGTTACCACTCGCATATGCGAATACTCCCAAACATGCACCGATAATGGCACTGGTACCAGTAGCTAATCCATCCAATCCATCAGTTATATTGGCTCCGTTAGAAACCGCTGTAATGATGAATATCACGATGAGCATATACAGAACCCACGACAACCCTCTCACCGCCACTGGCAATAACTTAGCATAGTTGAATTCATGTGTGCGTACGAATGGGATGGTAGTAATTGGTTCATTCGCTTCAACGAAATATTTTGTCTTACCATCGAATTTCTTAACTATGATAGAGCTATCGCCTGGTTTCACGGTACCTGTGTACTCACGAAGGGCATGCGTGTTCTTATTAAACAATAACACTGAAGCCACTACTATTCCTAACACCACTTGTCCTAATATCTTGAACCAACCCGCCAGTCCGTCTTTATCTCCTTTCTTATAAGTAACACCCTTCTCTTGTGCCAGACGTTTAGAGCGGAGTTTCAGGTAATCATCGATGAACCCGATTAATCCCAACCAAACGGTAGCGAAAATCATGAGTCGGATATAGGCCTTATTCAAATCAGCTAATAATAATGTAGGAACTAGTATTGCCAGAATGATGATGAACCCACCCATTGTTGGTGTTCCTTTCTTCTGTTGCTCACCAGCCAATCCCAAATCACGCACTGTTTCTCCCACTTGTTTCTTCAGCAGATAACTGATCAGCTTCTTACCAAATACAGCTGATATAACCAGAGAAAGAATTACAGCCAGCATTACCCTTGAAGTAATGAACTGAAACAGTGCACTTCCGGGAAACTTAACTCCCTGACTGATTAACCATTCTGTTAATTGATATAGCATGTGTCTTGTTTTTCACCGGAACTAAAAGAGAAGAAGCCAAACTGTTTTTGTGGTACAGTGTCGATCCGTTGCTTCTTGCTCTTTATAGTTATCCGGTATATATAACCGTCCGTGTTATTCACTTTTAGCTGAAGGCCTAATGCTTAAGGCCTAAGGCTTGTTTCTGCTCCGTACGATGTTGAGTGCTGCTACCTTAGCTTTAGGCCTTAGGCCCTAGGCTTTAAACTTATTTCAGCATCAACTCCATCATCTCCCTCATCACTTGTTTATCATCAAATGGATATTTAACTCCATTTATATCCTGATACTTTTCATGTCCTTTGCCGGCAATCAGCACAATGTCTTCGGGTTTGCTGAAACTGATTGCGGTGCGGATAGCTTCTTTCCTGTCGCTGATGGAAAGCGCTTTTCTTCTGGCCACTGTATTCAAACCTGCTTCCATGTCTTTTAAGATCTGCTCGGGTGATTCTGTTCTTGGATTATCTGAAGTAAGAATCACCTTATCACTATGTTCACAAGCCACTTCTGCCATAATCGGACGTTTGGTCTTATCGCGGTCACCGCCACAGCCTACCACTGTTATCACCTGCTCATGTCCTTTGCGTAGGTTCTTGATGGTAGCGAGCACATTCAATAAGGCATCTGGCGTATGCGCATAATCCACAATACCGATCACTTTTTCTTTTGCAGATACTATATAATCGAACCTTCCTTCTGCACCAGTCAATACACTCAGGCATCGAAGTATCTCCTGTTTATCTTCTCCCAAACAAACTGCCGCACCATATACTGCCAGCAGGTTATAGGCATTGAATTCTCCAATCAATCTGAAATGCACTTCTACTTCATTCACACTCATCACTAATCCGGTAAGATTGTTTTCCAGGATACGTCCTTTGAAATCAGCCATAGTACGAAGACTATAGAGATATCTTTTTGCGGATGTATTCTGCAACATCACAATCCCTCTTTTATCATCTGCATTAGAGATGGCAAAAGCATTTGCTGGCAATCCGTCAAAGAACATCTTCTTCACTCTGATATACTCATCGAATGTTTTATGATAGTCGAGATGATCATGAGTGATATTACTGAACAATCCTCCCGCATATTTCAACCCTTCAATGCGATGCTGATGGATGGCATGTGAACTCACTTCCATGAATACATGCGTGCAACCGGCATCAAGCATCTGTTTTAACAGGGCATTCAGACTTACTGCATCAGGTGTAGTATGGGTAGCATCCTGTGGTTTATCTCCCACAATATTCTGTACCGTACTCACCAGTCCACAGGTATATCCCAATGCTGAAAAGAGTTTATATAATAAGGTGGCGATGGTTGTCTTGCCATTGGTACCGGTTACTCCCACCAGTTTCATTTTTTCAGAGGGAAGTCCAAAAAAGTGATGGGCTATATATCCAGCTGCTACCTGACTATCATCTACCTGTACATAGGTCACTCCTTCCTTCAATACATTGGGAAGTCTTTCAGCTACGATTGCTGCTGCTCCTGCCGCAACTACATTTTCAATGAACTCATGACCGTCTGTCTTTACTCCTTTCAATGCTATGAACAAGGAACCAGGACCTACTTTCCGGGAATCGATCTGGATATCAGAAACAGGAATATCCGTCCTGCCCTGTACCGATCTTATCCCGCTCTTATATAATATGTCCTGCAATAATGCCATCGGTCTTTATAATCAGTTTAATTCTATCAATACTTCCTGCTTCGGTGTCAATATGCTTCCGGGTTCAATACTTTGGATTTTCACTCTTCCTCTTCCTTTTGCAACCACTTTCACCTGCTTATTTTCCAATACATATAATGCGTCTTTCAATCCCATTCCTCTTACATCAGGCATTTTCTTAGTATCGGTTTCTTGTCCTCTAACTACTGGCAAACCATTGTTTGCATATATCCTTCCATAATCATCAGCGCCTGTTGAATCGGCATATTTCCAATTCATTACTCCTAATACTGTTTTGATGTCGCTGATAGCGCCTGCATACAAATAGGTACTGCTATCTTTTTTAGAAACTATCTGATAAGGTGCTTCTGCTTTATTGATATGAAGGGCATAGAGCTTATCAGCTACTTCTTTAAATACAGGTCCTGCTACAGCAGCACCATAGAATTTCTTTGCAAAAGGCTTATTGCGAATTACTACTATGCAGCTATACACAGGATCGTTTGCAGGGAAATAACCAGCAAAGGATGATTGATAGATATGATCTGCATAACCTTTATTACCATTGGCCATCAGTGCTGTTCCGGTTTTACCAGCTACTTTGTAAGAACTTCCTTTAAAAAGACTGAATGCTGTACCATCTGCTTCATGACAAACACCTTCCAGACATTCCTTCAATAATTTTATCGTTGACATACTGGCTACTTCTTCATTAAGAACTTCTGGCTCGAAATTTCTGATTGCAATCTGATTTTGTTGGATGGCGCTTACCAGATAAGGCTTCATCATCTTTCCATCATTCGCAACAGCATTGTACATCATCAGTGTTTGCAGCGGACTCACCAATACTTCATATCCGAAACTCATCCATGGAAGTGTTGTAGCACTCCATGATCTTGACTTTGGGGTCTTGATTGTTGGAGTTGATTCCCCAGCCAATCCGATACCACTTGGTTGATTGAGATGAAGCTTTCTAAGATGATCGATATACTGCAATGGATCTTTTGAATAATAATTGATTGCCATCTTTGCCATTCCCACATTGGAACTATGTTCGAACGCCTGCTTTACTGTTACTTCATAAAGACCATGCGCTTCTGAATCATATACAGTTCTGCCACCCACTTTCCATTTTCCTCCTTCCAGATTCACATGACTATTGAGGTTAACATACTTATCTTCCAGCAATGCCATTATAGTAGCCAGTTTGAAAGTGGATCCTGGTTCAGAGCGTTGGATAGCATAATTCAGGTCTTCACGATAAGAACCATCATCCTGACGACCCAGATTAGCAATCGCTTTTATCTTTCCAGTTTTCACTTCCATCACTATGCAGGTACCATATGTACACTCATTCTCCGTAAGCATTTTCAGCAATGCGTTCTCAGCTATATCCTGGATGTTTACATTCAGAGTGGTGATAATATCCTTGCCGCTTTCTGGTTCTATTTCAGTTCCTTCAACTGGAACATAAATACCTGGAGATAATTTCTGTACCAGCCTCGTACCACCTTGTCCTCTTAATATTGAATCGTATGTGAGTTCGAGTCCCACATTACTGATCATTTTCTTTCTGTTAGAATCCTCATATTCTCTTGACAAACCGATAGTACGATTAGCCAGCAAGCCGAATGGAGTCAATCGCTTATTATTCGTAACTGTGATAAAGCCTCCTTTATTCGGATCCATCTTAAAAAGCGGGAAACTGCGGATCACCTGATACTGACGGAAAGAGATATTCTTCTTCAACTGGAAATAGCGGCTCTTCTTATTATAGCCGGTTTGCAATTGCTTTTTATATTCAGCAGCGGTATGATCTTTAAAAAATGCAGAAAGGCTTTGGGCCAGTGAGTCTACTTTTTCCTTGAACAATTTTCCGCCTTTTGCGCGGAGACCATCGGCCATGAAATCGATATGAACATCAAAGTAAGGAATGGAGGTGCTGAGCATACTACCCTCATCGCTGAAGATGGTACCTCTTTCTGCTTCAATGGTTTCCAGTTTCTGTTGTTGTTCCTTCGCCATTTCTATCCATTGATCACCCTGAACTTGCTGGATGTAGACAGCACGGCCGAATATGAGAACAGCAAAGAGTACGATGCCCAGGAAGCATAGATAAACGCGCCACAATATGTCCTTTTTCACTTCCATTAAGTACCGGGATGGAGAACGTTACTTATTAATAATTGAATCCTGTAAAATGATAGCGGGTGTTGTCATTTCTTTTAAACCTATCGGAGCTACTGCTTTTGCAAGCTCACTTTGTTTACTCTGGAACAGCACATCGCTTTTCAAAGTCTTGTATTCGTATTCTAATTCCTTTAACTGCTTACTGGCCTTATTGATATTCCTGATAGTCTTGTCGGCATAATGCCCGTTATAGATGTAGATCACTGCTAATCCTGAGAGAAAAAGAAAGAAGGGTACATTGCGAACGATCCAACGGATGTTGATCCATTTCCGCAAGCCTTTCTTATTTTCCTTTGTAGCAGGAGTGCTTTCCATAACCGGGTTTGAAAGCAGCCGTATGGAGTTCCATACAACTGTGATGTATGATCGAAAAAAGGTTAATCAAAAGGACATTATGACTTTCCAGGTCCTATATCTTTTCTGCAACTCGTAGTTTTGAGCTACGGCTGCGTGGATTTTTCCGCAGTTCGGCCTCGCCGGGAACCACGGGTTTTTTTGTTATTACAGTAAGGGAGGGGGAAATAGTATTTTGCCCAAAGGGGTTTGTATCTTCTTCTTCTTCAAAACTTCCTTTCTTGAAAAAATTCTTAACCAGTCTGTCTTCCAGTGAATGAAACGTTATGACGGCTACGCGTCCACCCGGCTTTAATATAGC
This sequence comes from Chitinophagaceae bacterium, assembly GCA_016721085.1. Lineage (GTDB taxonomy): Bacteria > Bacteroidota > Bacteroidia > Chitinophagales > Chitinophagaceae > Endoryza. The sequence continues at coordinate 39,681 of JADKJI010000032.1, forward strand.
CGGCACCTGCTGCAACAATTCCTTTAATGCTCCCAGCTCATCGTTCACTTCAATTCTCAATGCTTGAAATACCTGGGCAAAGTACCTGTTAGGATTCCCTTTCACCACGGAGTGCAAAGCCTGTTTGAAATTGGCGATCGTCTTCATCGACACATTGGTGCGGAGGGCAACAATGGTTCGGGCCAGCGTTTTTGAGTTAGTGACTTCGCCGTATTGTTCGAACAGTTTATGCAATTGCTGTTCGGAGTAGCGGCTTATCACATCAAAAGCGGTAAGCTCTTGTCGTTTATCCATTCGCATATCGAGGTCACCATCGAACCGGATCGAGAAACCCCTGTCGGGTTCATCGAACTGGTGGCTGCTGACGCCGAGGTCGGCGAGGATACCGTCAACTTGTGTCACTTTATGCAAACGCAGCATGCGTTGCAGGTGACGGAAGTTGTGCGGAACGAAAAGGATACGATCATCATCGGGAACATTCTGTTGGGCTGCCGCATCCTGATCGAATACGATTAGCTTTCCGGAAGGTCCCAGTTTTGCCAAAATTGCCTTAGAGTGTCCGCCGCCGCCGAAAGTGGCATCCACATACACACCATCTTCACGCACTTGCAACGACTCGACTACCTCTTGCAGTAAAACCGGTACATGGTATACTGACTCTTCCATAGGTTATGGTTGAGTAGTGTTACCACCCGACATTACCTGCTGCGCCAATTGGCTGAATGACTCGGGTGAAAAAGATTCAAAGAACTGTTGGTACTTACTCTTATCCCAGATTTCTATTTTATTCATGGCCGCCACCAGCACTATATCTTTCTCCAGCCCGGCATGTTCTTTCAAGTTGGGGGGAAGCAAAAGCCTGCCTGCACTATCCAATTCCACTGTTGTTGCTCCGTTTAAAAAATATCTTCTGAATTCACGAACTTTGGGGTCAAAATCATTCAGTTTGCTCAACTCGTTGAATATTGGTTCCCAGGCTTTCATCGGATACAGGGTGAGACATTTCTCAAAACCCCGGCTGATTACAAATTGGTTTCCTTCTTCCGGCAATTGCTTTTTAAAGCCCGCCGGCAGTAGGAATCGACCTTTGGAGTCGACCGTAGCTTCGTATTCCCCTAGAAAACCAATCATTTACAAAAAGTTGTTTCAAACAAACAGATATTGACACAAAATAACACTTTTTCCCACTTACGACCCAAATTCCGGAAACTTTATTTTTTCCACAACTCTTTCTTTGCCTGATAGTTAGTAGGGGCGGCCGTTTGAGCCCATTCTTAGCCTCAAAAAGGCGATAACCCTGTGGATACCATGTGGATTAGGGTGCATTACCTGTTAATAACCTAAAATTTGGGGGAAATCCTCATAAAATGAGGTGAAAAAAACTCGGGTTGACATCTCGGGAGATGACATCCTCCAGGTTGACTTCCTCCAGGTTGACTTCCCGGGAGAAGTCAACCTGTGAAATAAACAACCTATTTTTACCCCTCACCAAACGGCAGTTTGCTGTTACCATGCATCCAAAAAATATTTCTATTCTCGACTACACCTATGCCCTTCCCACAGAGAAGATCGCCTTTCATCCACTAGAAAAAAGAGACCAATCAAAACTTCTCATCTATAATAACGGTGATATACAAACGGATTTATACTCCGGCATCGCAAACTATCTCCCATCCGATTCACTGATCGTTTTTAACGACACGAAAGTGATGGAAGCAAGATTGCTTTTCAAAAAACCAACTGGTGCCACTATTGAAATTTTTTGTCTTGAACATGGTACTGTTTATCCAGATATCAGCACTGCCATGACACAAAGAGGAACCGTGCAATGGCAATGCCTTATTGGTGGCGCTTCCAAATGGAAACCCGGACAAATACTGGAGAAACACTGGCAGTCAGAAGGAAAAGATCATGTACTGCATGCGAGATATGATGGCAAGAATGGAGATTGTTTCAATATCTCTTTTACCTGGGAACCTTATGAGCTATCCTTTGCGGAAATATTGCATCAGGCTGGTGTAATGCCCCTTCCACCCTACATAAAACGTGAAGCTACAACCGAAGATGCAGGAAGATACCAAACCATCTATGCAGATAAAGATGGATCAGTGGCCGCTCCTACTGCCGGATTGCATTTTACAGATGCTATCATGAATAGTTTGAAGAATAAGAATATAGAAACTTCTTATGTTACCCTGCATGTAGGCGCAGGTACTTTCAAACCTGTTAAGGCTTCTACCATGGAAGAACATCCCATGCATGCAGAGTATATCGATATCAGGATTGACAGCTTACAAAAACTCATAAATTATACAGGGAAGAATATTACGGCTGTTGGTACAACCTCGCTTCGAACACTGGAAAGCTTGTATTGGATGGGGGTGAAGTCATTGGTGAACCCTACCATCACTATCGACGAGATCTCAATCAATCAATGGGATGCTTATGAATTAGCTGCTGATAATATCAGTTCCTCAACTGCTTTGAATGCATTGCTGAAATGGATGCAGAGTCAACATTCAGAAAGATTAATCACTACTACCCGATTACTAATTGCTCCTGGATATAAAATAAGAATTGCCAATAGATTGGTGACGAATTTCCATCAACCACAATCCACCCTACTGTTATTGGTGGCTGCCTTTATTGGCGATGATTGGAGAAAAGTATATGATTTTGCTCTGGAAAATGATTTCCGTTTCCTTAGCTATGGTGATGGCTGTCTGCTGCAGCGTGTTTAGCTTCTTTCACTTTTAATAACGGGAAGTCGAGCGTGAATACAGATCCCTTACCAAGAGTGCTCTCCACTTTTATACGTCCGCCATGTGCATCTACCATGGCTTTTACATAACTCAATCCGAGTCCGAAGCCTTTTACATTATGTAGGTTACCCGTATGGGCACGATAGAATTTTTCAAAGATGCGTTTTACCGTTTCTTTGTTCATACCGATACCATTATCTTCCACTCTTATCTGTATAGATTTATTTGTGCTTTGCGTGTAAATCTTGATCAGCAGATTGTCTTTCGAGTACTTAATGGCGTTATCGACAAGATTTGATATAAGGTTACGGAAATGAACCGGATCAGCTTCTACTTGATCTGCCTTTGCATTAAGGTAACACTCGGCGGCACCCTGTTTTTCTTCTAATTGCAATTGATGGTTATCAACTATCTCTTCTATCAAATCGTGTACATGCATGGGACGCTTATCTAATGTTATCTCCTGCCTGTCCATTACTGCAGCCTGAAGGATAGTTTCCACATGTTTGTTCATCCGCTTGTTCTCTTCCTTGATGATGTCACGGAAATATTCCATTTTAGTGGCATCATTCTTCACTTTCTCATTTTTAAGAGCATCAACAGCCAATGAGATAGTTGCCAATGGCGTCTTGAACTCATGGGTCATATTATTGATGAAATCATTCTTTATTTCACTGAGTTTCTTCTGACGTAACAATGCATAGATAGTTACATAGAAAGCAGCAATGATCATCAATGTAAAGAAGATAGCGCCGATGATCATCCAGCGCATCTGTTGCAGTACAATTCGTTTGATGTTTGGAACAATAACACTTAACTCTTCATCGGGACTAAGGTTTTCCCAATCACTGCCGCTGGCGGGTTGTAAGGGATAGTACGCTTCTAAGTTTCTGCTCGAATCGGCTTTGTTCTCTGCCAGCATCTGTTCGTAGTTACGGGTTTTCATCTCGTAACGTTCGAGTGTTGTGTTGATGATAGCGAATTCGAAATTGAGTTTGGGCAGTCCTTGTGTATTGAATGCTTGTCTTAATTTTTCTGCAACTTCAAATTCAGAAAATTTCTGTGCTACGCCGCTGGGCTTCATCAATTCTGTCTGTAATTGTTCGGAAGGGAATCTGAAACCTGGGCGGGATCGGTAAGATCGTAATGAAGGAAGGGTTCCTTTCTGTTGTACCAATTGCTGGCTGGCATCTATCACACCACTTACCACTTTCCATGAAAACTCTTCCTGACGGTCGGCCAGCATGATGCGTAGCCAGTTATACTGAATGTAGATGATACCTATCAGCGACAGGGTAATCAAAACGATGATGACCGGAAAGAGTTTCTTCAATGGTAAATAATGTTTGATTCGGCCCATAGTTCCCGCTTTTTGCTCTCTCCACAGTTTTCGGTATTAAATCTCACAGCAGGTATTTGGAACGGGCAAAAATAGGAAATGCCTTCTTCAATCCGAATATCCACTAAATTAATGACTTTCACTTTAACTAAGATTTACAGATAAACCCAATAATAACAGCCCTATCCCGAAAAAGCAGGCCCCTTTGTTCTCCGAAATATGCAAATACCCTAATTTAGGAATATGATTGACCCTGGTCCAGGCATACTATTAATAGCGGAACCTTTCCTTAAAGACCCCAATTTCATGAGAACGGTGGTGCTATTATGCGATCATCAGGAAGAAGGGAGTTTTGGTTTCGTACTCAATAAAAGATACGACCATACCCTGAATGAATTGATGAATGATATAGACCATTTAAAACTACCAGTATTCTACGGCGGACCTGTTCAGATGGATACCTTACATTTCCTGCATCAATACCCCGACCTTTTACCCGGCTCACACGAAATTCAAAAAGGCATCTATTGGGGTGGCGATTTTGAAACAGCTATTCTACTAATTCAAGATGGAAGTATCGATACCAACAAAATCCGCTTTTTCATTGGCTATAGTGGTTGGACCAAGAACCAATTGGATGATGAGATAAAAGAAAAATCATGGCTTACTGTTCAAGCCAATAACTCCATAGTATTCCATAAGGAAGAAGGTTCTATCTGGAAAGAATCATTGAAGTTGATGGGAGGAGATTTTGAGCAGTTGGTGAACTATCCTATAGACCCGCAGCTGAACTAAGTTCAAGAGGTTCCAGAGGGTTAAGAAGTTCCAGAGGGTCGTAAATGTTTAAAGTTTAAGGGTTCAAGAGTTTAAGTCCCGACGCGTCGGGATGATTATGTTGAGACTCCAACGGTTTTACGTTACAGGGACTCAAAAATCCGTTTAAAAGATGTTCTTTTGGTACCGAGTTAGAATTTGGCGCAACGAGACGCAGTGGGGCGTTCCTCCGCGTCTCTGCGTCTCTGCGGTTATAGATTTTCAAATTACTCAAGCCCTCACTCTCTTTCCCAAAAACAAAATCACCAACCCCAGCAACAATACTAACCCCAATGCCCAACGAAGACTGATGGCATGAGCAACAAACCCTATTACCGGAGGACCGAAAAGAAAACCTGAGAAACCGACGGTGCTAACAGCGGCCAAAGCGGTACTTGGCGCCATAGTTTTTGTACGCGCTGCGAGAGAATAAACAATAGGAATGATAGTAGCTACTCCAAAGCCAACTAATCCGAAACCTATGATCACAATTACCGGATGTTGAATACCGATAGCCAACGCTAATCCGCCGGAGATAAGTATACTATCCAGCATCAAGATGCCTTTATACCCGAGTCTTTCTGTTAACCTGTCTCCTATTAAACGTCCGAAGGCCATAAGGAAAGCGAATGCGGTATAGCCGGTAGTACTTACCCGATCCATATCATTCAATACCTGTTTGTAGTAAAGGGAGCTCCAGTCGGCCATGGCGCCTTCGCATAAGGCGCAGCAGAAACAGATGGCACCCAATAACCAAAGTGCCTTATCAGGCCAGGCAAAAAGCTTTTGGGATTTGTGTTTTGTAGCATCTTTTGGTATCAGATAGAAAAAGAAAAATACTACCAATATTGTAATGGCTATTGCTACAAAAAGGAACTGGCTCATCATCTCCCATTTCGCTTTCATGAATAATCCGCCGAAGAAGGCTCCCGACAAAGCGCCCAAACTCCACATACCATGAAAAGAAGACATCAAAGGCTTACTATAGTGTTCTTCCTGAACTTGTAAGGCTTGTGTATTAACAGCTATATTCAGTACATCGCCCCAAAAACCAAAGAAGAATAAAACAGTGGCTAACGCTGTAACATTATCTGTATAACCAAGCATCACCAACAATACTGCATATAAAACAGCGGAGAGAAAGGTCATTGTTCTGCTTCCAAATCGAGCCACTGACCATCCAGCAAAAGGCAGTGCTACTAATGATCCGAAAGGAAGCATGAATAAAACTGCCCCCAGCGAAGCTTCATTGAAATGAAATTTATCCTTGATACTGGGGATGCGTGAAGCCCAGGTAGCAAATATGCAACCACAGCAAAAAAAGAATATCGATACCGCAATTCTGTGGAGGCGGTGGATGGGGAGGGTCATTGGGGTAAAAATACGGAAAGAGGGAATGAGGAAATGTGGAAATTAGGAAATGTGGAAATTGAACAGCCGAATACAATTTGAAAATTTGGGAATTTGAAAATTTGAAAATCAATAACCGCGGAGACGCAGAGACGCGGAGGAATGCCCCCTTGCGTCTCCGCGCCACTGCGGTAAAAAAATATAAAAGTTTTAAGCTGTAACTAATAAGTTGGAATCTCAAACTTCCAGAACATTAAACCCATAAACTTTAAACCTTAAACCTAAAAAAAGGAAGGCCGACTATTAGTCGACCCTCTGGAACTTCTTGAACCCCTTGAACCTTTCCAACCTCCAAAAAAAAGCCCCGGCAGAAACCGGGGCCATACTAGCAAAAATTTTTCGCGGATCATGGACCGTCAGGAATTGAATAGCTTTCTTCACAGGTACTTGTCTTAGAACGGTCTTCCTCAGAACAACTATTTCTCGATGGCAACGGCACCTTCAACCAGTACCGATACCTTATTATTGATCACTTCTACGAATCCGCTTTGAATATCGAAGTAAACATTATTGTTATTCTTGTCTTTCAACACCTTTAATCTTCCTGCTTTCAACGCACTCACCAATGGAGCGTGTTTGTCGAGCACTTCAAACAGACCGCTGAAGCCGGGCAATTGAACGCCGTAGACTTCATCGCTGAAAAGCTTTTTTTCGGGTGTTAGTATCTCTAAATTCATAATTAGACAATTAGATAATTTGATCCGCCGCGGCGGATGAAAATCCTTCCATTAGAGTGCTAACCATTTTCAAATTAGCACATTTTCAAATTTTCAAATTACCCCTGAGCTTGCGCCATCAGTTTCTTACCCTTCTCAATAGCATCATCAATAGATCCTACGAGGTTGAAAGAAGCTTCTGGATAATCATCCACTTCACCGTCCATGATCATGTTGAAACCACGGATAGTTTCTTCGATTGGAACGAGTACACCTTTCAGACCAGTAAAGGCTTCTGCCACATGGAATGGTTGTGACAAGAAACGCTGTACTTTACGTGCACGGGATACTGTCAGTTTATCTTCATCACTCAATTCATCCAAACCGAGGATGGCGATGATATCCTGCAATTCCTTATAACGTTGTAATATCAGTTTAACACGGTTAGCGCAATTGTAGTGAGCATCACCAACAACTTGTGGCATCAGGATACGTGAAGTAGAATCCAATGGATCCACCGCAGGATAGATACCTAAGTCGGCAATCTTACGGCTTAATACCGTAGTGGCGTCAAGGTGAGCGAAGGTAGTTGCAGGAGCAGGGTCGGTCAAGTCATCCGCAGGTACGTAAACGGCCTGTACAGAAGTGATCGAACCATTTTTTGTAGAAGTGATACGCTCTTGCATGATACCCATTTCAGTAGCCAGTGTAGGTTGGTAACCCACCGCTGATGGCATACGTCCCAAAAGGGCTGATACCTCAGAACCGGCTTGTGTGAAACGGAAGATATTATCTACGAAGAACAGGATGTCGCGGCCCTTGCCTTGTCCATCTCCATCACGATAGTATTCTGCGATTGTCAAACCACTCAAGGCCACACGAGCACGGGCTCCTGGAGGTTCGTTCATCTGACCGAAAACGAAGGTCGCTTTTGATTCAGCGAGTTCTTTCATATCCACTTTGCTGAGGTCCCAACCACCATTTTCCATACTGTGTTTGAAAGCATCACCATATTTCATGATACCTGCTTCAATCATCTCACGCATCAGGTCATTACCTTCACGAGTACGCTCACCCACACCAGCAAATACGGATACACCGGAATAAGCTTTTGCGATGTTGTTGATCAACTCCTGGATCAATACGGTCTTACCCACACCAGCACCACCAAACAAACCGATCTTACCACCTTTTGCATATGGCTCGATAAGGTCGATTACTTTGATACCAGTATATAATACTTCAGTTGCTGTACTCAGGTTTTCGAATGCAGGGGGTTTAGAGTGGATTGGACGACCACCTACTTTACTTACTGCAGGCAATCCATCGATAGGATCACCGGTTACATTAAACAAACGTCCTTTGATAGCTTCACCAACTGGCATTGCGATTGCAATTCCGGTGTCTACCACTTCCATTCCACGAACCAGACCTTCTGTACCGTCCATCGCAATGGTACGTACACTATCCTCACCAAGGTGCTGTTGTGTTTCTAACACCAGAACGTCGCCATTTTGGCGTTTCAGTTCCAATGCGTTATAAATTTCGGGGAGCTTTCCTTCAAACTGCACATCCACCACCGCACCAATGATCTGTTTGATCTTTCCAACGTTTGCCATAATGTATGTTTATAGAACTATATAATTTGGCCGCAAAGGTAAGGGAGGAGCAGGGAAATGAAAAATGAAAATTGAATTAAAAGTCGGGAAGACGGGAAGTCGGAAAGTCCGGAAGTCCGAAAGTCGGTGGAGTCCGAGAAGTCCGTGGCATCAGCTTGAAAGTTGGAGAGCATGATAGACCGGGGAGAAAATGCAAGTCGGGAGTCTATAGTCGGGAGTTAGGAGTCGATAGAGGTAAGATAATCAATAATTTATAATAAAAATTTCTTCTGAAATGCTTTTCCTCCGGGCTTTGCCCGGGGAAACGATGATTCAACCCCTTCGGGGTTGGGTGTACTTTCCGACTAGTAACTGTATTCTCTTTCGGTCTTCCGGACTTTCCGTCTTCCGGACTATTCATTCGACTCCTGACTTCTCTGTACCCCCCGGGTTGCACCCGGGGTCATTGTTGTTCAACCCCTTCGGGGTTGGGGATACTACAAACTTGAAAATGTATTTTTTTTCGACTTCCGACTTCCGGACTATTCATTCGGCTCCTGACTTTTTGTATCCCCGGGTTACACTCGGGGACATTGTGGTTCAACCCCTTCGGGGTTGGCTGTCTTCTGTATTCCTCCTTCCGTCTACCCTACTTCCGGACTTCTTACTATCTTCCGGTCTTTCGGTGTTTCGGACTCCACTGACTCCTCCGACTTCCCCGACTCAATTATGCATTCCGAACTAAAAACGCATCAACAAAAAAACTACTGTTATGCGAAAGCTACCAAACCGCACAACCCTGCTGTTCATTATAGCCATATTAGTCTCCTTTTTGGCTACTGCACAAACTCCTACTATTATAGTTGACAAAAAAGAGGACCCCTCAGTTTTCCTGAAGTCGATAGATATTGATGTGAAAGTGGCGGGAAACTATTCTGTCACTACTATGAAGATGGTATTCTTTAATAGTACTAACAGAATATTGGAAGGAGAATTGACTATTCCCCTGCCCGAAGGTGTTTCCGTATCGAGATATGCAATAGATATAAATGGAGCTATGCGTGAGGCAGTGCCTGTTGAAAAAGCAAAGGGTACACAGGTGTTTGAAGCTATTGAAAGAAGAAGGGTGGATCCAGGACTATTGGAGAAAGTAGATGGGAATAATTTCAGGACACGCATCTACCCTATTCCTGCCAATGGACAAAGAACCGTATTGATCGGTTATGAACAGGAACTAATAATGGACCGGAAAAAGGGACTGAAATATCATCTGCCTTTAGATTATAAGAAAGCAGTGCCATCATTCAATCTGGCTGTTTCCATACAGCAATCCACACAGGCACCTATAATCGAAGAAAGTCCGGAGGAGCTATCATTAGAAAAATGGGACTATGATTTCAGGGCTTCGATTCATAAAAGCAATTTCCTTCCAAAGCATTCTCTCACCCTTTATTTGCCAAAAGGTGAGGATATTTCTGAAGTAGCCATTCAACCCGCAGATGATGGCTTTTACTTTATGGCCAGCCAATATATGACCGGCGAAAGCAGGAATCGCGAAATGCCTAATAGCATTTCAATAATCTGGGATGTATCGTTAAGCGGAATGACAAGAGACCATAAAAAGGAATTTGAATTCCTTGAGGCGTTGTTTAAAAAGAAAAAGAATATCCATATTTCATTGAAGGCGTTGAATAATAATTTCCATACTGTTGGCGATTTCAATATCAAAAATGGCGACTGGACAGATCTCAGGAAAACGATTGAGAAATTTACTTACGATGGAGGTACAGACCTCAAATTCCTGACAACGAATGTTAAAGAAGAGACCTTATTATTCTCTGATGGATTAAGTCCTTTTTTCAACAATCGACTCCCTGAATCAACAGCCACCATCCATACTATATGCGCTTCTTCAAAAGCAGATTTCTCTGGATTGAAATATTTATCTCAGCAAACTGGTGGACAATTCATCAATCTCAATGAAACAAATAAGGATGATGCCATCACCCTTATCACAAAACAGCCTTTACTCTTTTTGGGAATAGCACCTGATAAGAATATATCAGAAGTATATCCAAACTTACCGACCGCTGTTATATCACAATGCACAATCGCTGGACATGTTGATGAACTTCCAGCAACAGTCACCCTTTTATTTGGCTATGGCAAACATGTAGTGAAAGAGAAAAAGATAGTCTTAGCAGCAGCAAGTCTTTCCACTTCAAAAACAAATGTTGAGAAACTTTGGGCGCAAAAGAAAATTGCAGCCCTTGATATAAGGTATGAAGAAAATAAGGCGGCTATTGAACAAGTTGGAAAGAAATATGGCATTGTAACCCGGAATACTTCATTAATTGTACTAGAGACTGTAGACGACTATTTACAGTATGAAATTGAACCACCTGCTGAATTAAGAAATGAATACGACAGGCTGATAAAAGAAAGAAACAGATTTATTATTGAGCAGCAAAAAGCAGTAATTGATAACGCTGCCATTTATTTCAACCAATTGAAAATATGGTATGGAATCCCTCTTCCTGAAATGGATGATATGGAGAAGAAAGAAGTACAACAAAGAAGGGCCTCTGCATCAGCAACTGCTTCCGGCTTTTCAGCAGCTAGCGCAGATTCAACCAGATCCAATTCAAATAATGAATCCAACTTTGTTGCTCCCCGAGGACAACTGAATGAAGTAGTTGTAACAGCATTGGGAATACAACGTCAGAAAAAAGCCCTTGGCTATTCAACAAGTACTGTAAAAGCAAATGCTTTGTCTGATGCCAGTAATTTACCACAGGCCCTTCAAGGCAGGGTTTCCGGAGTTGCCATTTCACAATCCCCCGGCATATTCCCTCAAACCACAACAATCCATTTGAGAGGAGTTTCTACTGATCAAACAAATGACACCAAGGTGATCATCGACGGACAGGAATCAACATTAGAAGAGCTGGCTAAACTAAACCCAAAAGATGTAGAGTATGTCTATATCCAAAAAAGCGGTGCCTATATTCCAAGGCCATCACAAACTGTCAATTATAATTTTACCAGAAAAGATCCTGAATCACCAAAGATTAAATGGAGAACGCTGCGCTTTATAACTGACTCAACAAAGGGGATATTTGATGCAAAAGATCTCTCAATAAAGACACCTTATATTATTGAGTTAATGAAGGTAACTGAAGAAAAAAGGTATCAGAAATATATTGACTTGAGAAAAGACAATATTAACTCCCCTTCCTTTTATTTCAATACCGCCACATGGTTTATGGAGAATGATGATTACGAAACGGGGATGACTATTTTATCAAATCTTTCTGAGTTAAACTTGCAAGACCATGAAGTATTCAAGATGTATGGTTTTAAATTGAAAGAAATGGGAAATTATCAGTTGGCAGTACCTGTTTTCAAAAAAATACTGGAATGGCGACCAATGGAACCACAGAGTTTTCGCGATTATGGATTGGCTTTGCAGGATGCAGGCTATTTCCAACAGGCTTTAGATACTTTATACCTTGGGCTCACCCAAAACTATGCAAGCGAGGTTAAAGGAATGTATCCAGGTATAGAAGAGACTATCGTCACTGATATCAACCAATTAATTGAACTGCATAAGAAAGAACTCAATCTCTCAAAAATACCTGCCAGCTTAATTCAAGCCATGCCAGTTGATGTTCGGGTAATCCTGAATTGGAATATGAATGATACCGATATGGATTTATGGGTTACAGACCCTAACGGTGAAAAATGTTACTATAGTCATAAAGTAACTGCCATTGGCGGCAGACTATCGAATGATTTTACAAGAGGATATGGCCCTGAACAATTCCTGCTGAAGAAAGCTATCACGGGTCGATATAAGATCGAACTGAATTATTATGGCGAACGACAAGTGAAATTAGCTGGTGCTACAACCGTTCAGGCAGAAATCTATACACACTATGGTAAACCAAACCAGCAACGACAATTAGTAACCCTTCAGATGAGAAAAGAAAAAAGTGGTGGCGTACTCGTTGCCGAATTTGAGTTTAAAAAATAACAAGCGTTAACATTAATTCATTAAACAACTCCGGTTCGCCGGAGTTTTTTTTTGATTGCAGCAAACCACAGCAACTAGTTTGGCGTATATATATGCATGTGCTTACCGTTTATATCCGGAAGGGACCGTTTCCACGGTCTTTTCCTTTTTTAAGCCCTCCCACACCGCTCAAATAATTTCTCTTCTACCCACATTCCCTTTTAACTATCTTCCTTCTTTCAAAAAAAAAATAATCCAGAACCTGTCCGGATACCTTTAATCCGTTCGTCAAGGCATAAATACATTCACTTTTAAAACATTTATTATGGAAAAATTCATGCTGATTTTTCAAGGAGACAAGGCAGTTCCAACAGGAAGTCCAGAAGAAATGCAGGCTATGATGGGCAAATGGATGGCCTGGATCGACAAACTGGCCAAACAAGGAAGATACGAAAGCGGAGAACCCCTGCTGCCCGGCGGTAAATTGGTAAAAGGTACCAATGGAAGCCATGTAACGGACGGGCCTTACACAGAGGGTAAAGAAATTGTTGGCGGCTATTTCATCATCAATGCCAAGGACATGGATGAGGCTGTAGAAATCGCCAAAGATTGTCCCGATTTTGATTATGGCGGTGAAGTACAGGTTCGCCAGGTGATGAAAATGTAAGTTTTGCCAACTCTGGCTATCAATCTATAGTAATGGAATCAAACAGCCAGGTAACACAATTGGTCGATCATCTTTTCAGACGTGAGTCGGGAAAGATGATCGCTGTTTTATCAAGACTCCTGGGATTATCTCATCTTGAAACAGCAGAAGATATTGTACAAGATGCACTTCTTCAGGCAATGAGCACCTGGGGTTTCAATGGCATTCCTGAAAATCCGGAAGCCTGGTTATATAGGGTGGCCCGTAACAAGGCGATTGACAGAATACGAAGAGAAAAGAAATTCAGAGAAATTCTTCCTCAAATAAAAGAAGAACAGTCAGCAATTGATTCGGAATTGGCCTTGCAACCTCTTTTCCTAGAGAATGAAATCCAGGATAGCCAGCTTAGAATGATGTTTGCCTGCTGCCATCCTTCCATCCCTCAATCATCGCAAGTCGCCACCATACTTAAAACACTTTGCGGATTAAGTACAAAGGAAATTGCCAATGCTTTTCTTACAACAGACGAAACCATTCAAAAAAGAATATATCGTGCCAGAGAAAAAATGGCAGCTGAAAAGATAAGTCTTGATATGCCTGAAGGATATGAATGCAGGGAAAGAACAGATGCCATACTTCAATCCTTGTACCTTCTTTTCAATGAAGGCTATCTCCCTTCTCAACATGATAACGCTACAAGAGAAGAACTTTGTGGGGAAGCCATGCGCCTCTGCCATCTTCTTACAAAAAATTCATTGACCCGTTTTCCAAGAACCCATGCATTGCTGGCCTTATTTTGTTTTCAGGCTTCCCGACTGGGTACAAGAACAAACGATCAGGGCCAAATAATCTTATTAAAATATCAGGACCGAAAAAAATGGAATCACCTACTTATTCAGCAAGGATATAGTTGTTTAGAAGCTGCAGCTGAACCCTTTGAAGTATCAACCTACCATCTGGAAGCTGCTATTGCATCCCTTCATGCAGCTTCGAAAGAATTTGAATTGACCGACTGGAAATCGATATATACGATGTATGAAAAATTGTATCAATTCAATCCAAGTCCCATTGTTGCAATGAATAAGGCTGTAGCCGCTCTCTATGCATTTAATCCTAATAGAGCTTTAGAGGAAATGATTGCGATTGATAGCCTGCAAAGAAATAGGTCGTGCTACTTTCTTACCTTTGTAACATGCAACTGACCGAAGTAACCAATGCCGCTACGGCAAAGGAATTCATACAGACCAATGTGATCATCTGCGGAAAACTTCCGAATTATATCCGTCCACTCGACAAAGATGTAATTGAAGTATTCGATAAGGAAAAAAACAAGGCTTTCCGTTTTGGAGAAGCTACCAGATGGATATTGAAAGATAATGATGGACAGTTGATAGGAAGAATCGCCGCATTCACCAATAAGAAATACAGGAATAAAGGAGATGAAATTCCAGTAGGCGGTATCGGATTCTTTGATTGCATCAATGACCAGAATGCAGCCGATATGCTTTTCGATGTGGCCAAACATTGGCTGATTACAAAAGGTATGCAAGCCATGGATGGTCCTATTAATTTCGGTGAAAGGGATCGTTGGTGGGGACTGGTTACTGAAGGCTTCCAATCGCCGTTGTATTGTATGAACTACAACCCTCCTTATTATAAAGACCTATTTGAAACATACGGATTCAAACTGTTCTTCAATCAGGTTTGTTTTGGTGTAGACCCTAAGAAAAAATTCAGTCCAAAAACTTTGCAACGCCATGCTGAAGTGGCAAAAGATCCTGGTTACAGAGCCGAGCACATGATCGGTAATGATATTGTGAAATATGCTACAGACTTCACAACAGTTTATAATAAAGCGTGGGCCGGACATGGTGGACTAAAGGAAATGAAGAAAGAGCAATCCATCCTTCTTTTCAAAAAGTTGAAACCAGTGATGGACAAGAAAGTGCTTTGGTTTGTTTATTATAAAGAAGAACCGATTGCCATCTTCATCAACCTCCCCGACCTCAACCAATGGTTCCGTTATTTAAATGGTCAGTTTGGATTGATCGATAAATTGAAATTCCTCTGGTACAAGAATACGGTGGCGTGTACAAAATTCACAGGACTTGTTTTTGGGATCGTTCCGGAATTCCAGGGAAAGGGAGTTGACTCCTATTTAATAGTGGAAGCGGGCAAAGTGGTGGAAACCCTTCCTTATACAGAATATGAGATGCAGTGGATTGGCGATTTCAACCCGAAAATGATCAATGTGGCAGAGAATTTCGGAGATACCTTCCGGACCCGCCAGTTGACCACTTTCAGGTATCAATTCGACCGCACCCGGCCTTACCAGCGGCATCCGATACTGTAACAGCCCTTACAACCCGAAAATTATCAACAGGCAGTTACCAGTTACTGCCATGATAGATGCGTTTCTTATCTTGCACGTTCAGTAAAACTTAAAACTCCTGAGGAGGAGTAATGTGGGTATGGATAAATTCATTGTATCAGCACGTAAATACCGTCCGCAGACTTTCGACACCGTAGTGGGGCAATTGCATATCACCACTACCCTTCGTAATGCTATAAAGAACCAGCAGTTGGCGCATGCCTTCCTGTTCTGTGGACCAAGGGGCGTTGGTAAAACCACCTGTGCGCGTATTCTCGCTAAAACGATCAACTGCGAAAACCAGTCGGCCGATGGCGAAGCCTGCAATACTTGTAACTCATGTGTTTCCTTCAACGAAGGCACCTCAATGAACATCCATGAACTGGATGCTGCGAGCAATAACTCGGTTGATGATATAAGAAGTCTGGTGGATCAGGTGCGTTTTGCTCCACAAGCCGGAAAATACAAAGTGTATATAATAGATGAGGTACACATGCTCAGTTCTTCTGCCTTCAATGCCTTTTTGAAAACATTGGAAGAGCCACCTCCCTATGCCATCTTCATATTAGCAACTACGGAAAAACACAAGATTCTTCCTACCATATTAAGCCGTTGTCAGATTTTCGATTTCAAACGCATCACCACCAATGATACGGTTATGCATTTGCAGGAAATCTGTGAGAAGGAACATATAAAGGCAGACAAATCTGCTTTACAAGTGATAGCCCAGAAGAGTGAAGGCTGTATGCGCGATTCGTTAAGTATCATGGATAAGATTGTGAGCTTCACGAATGGAGAAGTGAACTATGCGAATACTTTGGAGCATCTGAACATATTGGATGCTGATTATTTCTTCAAGTTGCTCGACAGTATGCAACAGCAGGATCTGGCTGGTGCTTTATTGCTTTTTGAAGATATCAATCGTAAAGGATTCGAAGGAGATATGCTCCTGAATGGTTTTGCAGAGTTCATCAGAAATCTTCTCGTTAGTAAGGATCCGAAAGTAGCGGGACTGCTTGACGTTGTTGAAGGCTTCCGTGAAAAATATATTGAAACAGCTCAGAAAGTAAATGGCAGTTGGTTATTGAGTGCACTGAATATCCTCAACGATTCAGAGATCCAATACAAGATGGCGCGTAACAAAAGATTGCATGTTGAATTAGCGCTTATAAAACTCACTTACCTGAACCAGGCCATTGAAGTAAGTTCAGGTGAAGAGGCAGGTGCTAAAAAAAAACTAAAGCCTGAAACAAAAGCATTAGCCTTTAGGAAAATTGCACCTGTTGCATATTCACCAAAACAAGCTACTGGAACTACTCCTTCAAAAGCAGCAGCCAAAGAAGGAGCTAAACTGATTATTGAAACTCCTGTAGTTCAGGAAAAGATAGTTACAGAAACAGTTCCTGAGAAGATAGTTCCCCATCCTACACCAAAAGCAACAACTGAAAAAAAACCGGAAGCTGGCACAGGAAAGATCTCGATGCTGGAAAGCATCCGCAAACAATATGCAGGTAAGAATATTAATGCTGAAAGAGATGGCATTATTCCTCTTACCGAAGAGCTCTTAAAAGAGCAATGGGAGAAATTCTCTCAGACACTCCGTGATACAAAAAATCCAGCCATTCAAAGTTTTGTAATGGCAAGACTCCGTATCACCAGTCCCGGTTCATTTGAAGTAATCTGTAATAATAACCTGGAACAGAAATTCATTGAGCAGGAAAGGAATAAACTCAATGAGTACCTGCAGTTAGCATTTAAGAATAAGTTACTGCAATATGCCATTCTCATTGAAGAGGCAGAAGAAGAAATTGTAGAGACTGAGCGTCCGTTGAATACGCGTGAGCAGTTTCAGAAGATTGCGGAGGAGTATCCGTTGGTGAAGGAGCTGAAGGATAGGTTGAGGTTGGAGTTGGATTATTGATGGGGAGTCCGGAAGTCGGGAAGTCCGGGAGAAATACAAGTCGGGAGTCTATAGTCAGAAGTCGGAAGTCGGTCCGCCGTGGCGGATAAGTTGGTAAATATATAACCGCAGAGACGCGGAGACGCAGGGGAGATTTCTCTGCGTCTTTGCGTTTTTTTTGTGGGTTGCTTTTTGTTCCCCGGGTTGCACCCGGGGTCATTGTTATTCAACCCCTTCGGGGTTGGGGATACATCCCGACTAGTATATGTATTTTCTTTCGGACTTGCGGACTTGCAGACTCCCCGACTTCTGACTCCCGACTCCCGACTTCTGACTATAGACTCCCGGACTTGTATTCCGACTTCCGGTCTTCCGGACTTTCGGTCTCTTCTTCCGACTTGTATTTCTCTCCGGACTATTTTGATCTTCGAAAATCAGGCTTTCCCCACGGACTTCCGGACTTCCGGACTATTAAAACAATGTATTTCCAATTCCCCTTTTTGCCTTAATTTCGGCCTCTTAATAAACTGCTCCCAATCATTAAAATATAGTAGGAATTATGGCAGAAGTGATATTAATGCCACGCTTGAGTGATACGATGACAGAAGGTGTCATTGCCGCCTGGCATAAGAAAGTGGGTGAACCGGTAAAAAAAGGTGATTTACTGGCTGAAGTTGAGACAGATAAAGCTACCATGGAACTGGAAAGCTATAAGGATGGTATCCTCTTGCATATCGGAACCGATAAAGGTGGAAAACTCCAGGTGAACGACCTGCTGGCCATCATCGGAAATGCTGGTGAAGATATCAGTGGTCTGATGAAACCAGGTACCGCCGCTGCCCCTGCTGCCGCAGCACCCGCTCCAGCCCCACAAGCCAGTGCCCCAGCTCCTGCCGCCGTTGCTCCAAAAGCTGCTGCAAGCATGGATCTGACTACTATCCCAGAAGTTATATTGATGCCCCGCCTCAGTGATACAATGACCGAAGGTGTTATAGCTGCATGGCATAAAAATATCGGTGATTCAGTGAAGAAAGGCGACTTACTCGCTGATGTTGAAACCGATAAAGCTACCATGGAACTTGAAAGCTATAAGGATGGCAAACTGCTTTATATAGGTGCTCAAAAAGGTGATAAGATCGCTGTTAACAGCCTTCTCTGTATTATAGGTGAAGAAAGCAAAGTAGATGTGAAAGCTATAGTAGCCGCTGCAGGTGCCGGATCAGCTGCAACTACTACTGCCGCTCCTGCAAAAGCTGAAGCCACTGCTCCTGTTGCACAAGCTGTTGCTACAGCCACTACAACAGCCGCTGCCGCTGTTTCGTCAGCTGTTAGTGTTGATAGTAATGGTCGACTGAAAGCTTCTCCTCTCGCTAAGAAAATTGCCGCTGAAAAAGGTATCGATCTTCATCAAATCCAGGGTTCTGGCGATGGTGGAAGAATCATAAAGTCTGATATCGATAATTACAAACCGATAGCTGCTACAGCCGCTGCTACAAGCACTGCTGCTGAACCAGCAAAAACAATCGCTCCATCTGTTCCTGCCGGAGTAGTAAGTTTCGACGAGGTACCGGTATCGCAAATGCGAAAAATAATTGCGAAGCGTTTGGCGGAAAGTAAATTCTCTGCCCCTCACTTCTATCTCACCATGGCTATCAACATGGATAAAGCTGTTGAAAGTCGCGCTAAGATGAATGAGGTCAGCACAGTGAAGATATCTTTCAACGACATGGTATTGAAAGCCTGCGCTCTTGCATTGAAACAACATCCAAAAATCAATAGCAGTTGGTTAGGTGATAAGATCCGTTATAACCACCACGTGAATATCGGAGTAGCTGTTGCTGTTGAAGAAGGATTGTTAGTTCCTGTGGTACGTTTTGCTGACGGTAAATCATTATCACAGATTGCAGGTGAAGTAAAAACATTTGCACAGAAAGCAAAAGATAAAAAATTACAACCATCAGATTGGGAAGGAAATACTTTCACTATCTCTAACCTGGGAATGTTCGGCATTGAAGAATTCACTGCCATCATCAATCCACCAGATGCCTGCATCTTAGCTATCGGTGCCATTAATCAGGAGCCTATCGTTAAGAACGGCCAGATCGTTGTTGGTAATGTGATGAAAGTAACCCTGAGTTGTGACCATCGTGTTGTAGATGGAGCAAGTGGTGCTGCTTTCTTGCAGACGCTGCAGGGATTGTTGGAAGAGCCGTTGAGAATGCTGGTTTAAGTTTTACGTTATAAGTTTTAAGTTATAAGTGGGGAACCGGTAGTTGGTTCCCCTTTTTTTTGGGTGATACACCCTGACTTCCCCGGGTTTCACCTTATTATCCCCGGGTTGCACCCGGGGTCATTGTTATTCAACCCCTTCGGGGTTGGGGGTACTTCATAACTAGAATCTGTATTCTCTTTCGGACTTCCGGACCTCCGGACTTTCGGACTTCGGCTTCGACTTCTGACTCCAGACTCCAGACTATTGACTCCAGACTTGTATTCCAACTTCCGGCCGGCTTTCTCTTCCCCCGGGCTGTCGCCCGGGGATACGATGATTCAACCCCTTCGGGGTTGGGCGTACATCCCGACTATTATCTGTATTTTCTTTCGGTCTTCCGGTCTTCCGGACTTTTCAATCAATCTCTCCAATAATCAAACGCCCCGGACTCCCCGGACTATTCTTCCGGACTTCCGGTCTTTCGGACTTCCGGACTATCGACCTCCAAACAAAGGACCAAAGAAAGACTGGTCATTATTCAATAAATTACAAATTCAACCAACGCTATTCCACCTTATGCCAAAAGGGATGCTGTCATATGGGTTAACCTTCCGTGGCATAGCCATATCCCTTTGTATAATTCTGGTATGTAATAGTCCTCTTTTCTCCCAAACCATATTCACATTTGCAGGCAGTGGTTCCAATGCCTATTCTGGTGATGGGGCTGCGGCAACGGCTGCAGGGATCCCCTATCCAAAAGATATCTGTATCGATAGAGCAGGAAATATCCTATTCACCTGCTATAATAATGTGCGGAAGATAAATCCGTTCACGGGTGTGATTACTACCATCGCGGGTACAGGTAATGCCGGTTATAGTGGCGATGGCGGACCAGCTACACAGGCTGAAATGCGCTTCCCATGGGGAATAACCACTGATACAACAGGGAATATCTATATAGCAGAATATGCCAGTGGACGAATACGCAAGATCGATGGACTTTCAGGAAAGATTTATACAGTTGCAGGAACGGGTTATCCTGGTTATAATGGAGATGGTATTCTGGCTGTAAATGCCCACCTAAACTCACCGCAAGGAATAGCCGTAGATAATAAGGGAAATATCTATTTCACTGATGGACATAATTACCGGGTGCGAAAGATAGATGCTACAACTGGCCTCATATCAACCATTGCCGGTAATGGTATTTCGGCTTACGCAGGTGATGGCGGATTGGCCACTGCAGCCAGCATTGCTTTTCCCACAGATGTTATCATCGACAGGGACGGTAACCTTCTCATTTCAGAAGCGGGAACTATCAGTTGTCGTATCCGAAAAGTAAATCTCTCAACCGGAATAATTACAACTCATGCAGGAAATGGACTGAGAGCGCATAGTGGTGATGGTGGGTTAGGGATAGATGCCAGTATCTTTGAGCCTACATCCCTCACGCTGGATGCAGCAGGTGCCTTATATATCTCCCAATATGTAGATGCCAGGATCCGGAAAATAGATCCGGTTACGGGAATCATCAATACATTGGCAGGAACAGGGGTTGCTGGTTTCAGCGGCGATTGCGGTCCAGCGAAAGATGCCCAGCTGAATTTCCCCGAAGGATTGATATTCGACCGATCAGGCACTTTGTATGTAATTGACAATACCAACCACCGTATCCGGAAAATTGTTCCTGATGGGTCACCATCAAATACATCGGTTGTAGTTACTGCTACCGATACTTTGATTTGTGCTGGCACCAATGTTACATTTACTGCTAATCCTATTAATACCGGAGGCAATCTTATTTACCAATGGAAAGTAAATAGCAATCTGGTCGGCACCAATAGCAGGACCTTCTCCAGTGCCAACCTGAAAAATAATGATACTATAAGCTGTATACTAACAGTATTCAGTACCTGCGGAAACATATTCTATGTATCCAGCAAACCGGTTTTAATTAGAACAACATCTGCCGCAGCTTCACAGATCCAGCTAACGTCCAGTGGCAATGATATCTGTCAGGGTGTACCAATAACATTCAGGGCCCAGGCAATTGGTGCAGGAACAAATCCTGTTTACCAATGGCAACTGAATGGGAATAATATAGGCTCCAATTCTTCTGCCTTTACAACAGATAAATTGAGGAATAACGACAAAGTGGCTTGTTTTATCACTTCGCAGCAAAGTGGTTGTGCAGCCCCCTATTACTATGGGGTCAGATACTATGGTAATGATCATTAAAGAACTGCCAGATGTTACCATGCTGGAAGATAGTTTCTTGATAAATCCGGGTGAAGTGTTCCATTACAAGCAACCCTCACCGGACCAGTAAGTTCATTTGAATGGCAGCCTTCTACTTCGGTGATTAATTCATCTTCTCTCGTCACCCAATCAGTTCCACTCTATAACGATACAAAGATCAATTTCCGGATTACAGGATTAAACAATTGCAGCATCCAAAAACCTGTAATTGTGAAAATGATGCGGGGATTGGGAATACCGAATGCCTTCACTCCAAACGGAGATGGGAAGAATGATGTCTTCAGGATTCCTACCAGTAGTTCCATCACCCTCAAAGAATTTGTTATCTACGACCGATGGGGAACACGCATATTCTCCACCAAAGATCCTTCTGTTGGATGGGATGGAACTTTCAAGGGAGCGGCTTGTCCAAGTTCCACGTATGCCTATATCATTTCTGGGACAAGTTCTCAGGGTGAGTTTATGTTTAAGGGGGTGGTCGTTTTGGTGAGATAGGCTTAGGTTTAATGTTTAAGAAAGGTTCCGGTGAGATTATTAAGTTCAAGAAGTTCCAGAGGTCTCGATTAATAGTTAGCTGTATATATTCAGAGTTTTTTTTACCGCAGAGCCGCGGTTTACCCCTCTGCGTCTCCGCGTCTCTGCGGTAAAAAAAACCAAGGAGAACAGTTCAAATCAGGCCCCAGGCAAGGTCTTAAGCCTTAAGCCTTAAGCTTTTTAGGCATCAGGCATTTAGCACTAAAAACCCTGCCCCTTTTTCCCTACCTTTGCCCTCCTGTCAAATTGGCCTTTTTTGCTTTGTAGCACCCTTTTTGACCAGAAGTACCAATAATTCAAATTTTGTATTCAATTACATAGCCCATGATCGGTTTTATTTCCAAAATTTTCGGGGGTAGCAAGTCGGATAAAGACATCAAGACGATTGAGCCCATTATCAAGCAAATCAATAAACATTTCGATTCGTATAAGTCCATCAGTAATGATGCCCTTAGAGGTAAGACGGCCGAATTCAGAGCCCGAATAAAAGAACACCTGAAAGGCATCGATGATGAAATCGCCGCTTTAGGAAAAGAAGCCGATGACTTACCCTTCAGCGATATCAATGGCAAGGATGTCATCTATCAAAATATTGATGCCCTTAAAAAAGATCGTGATAAGAAGATTGAAGAAGCATTAAAAGAAATTCTTCCTGAAGCATTCGCTGTAGTAAAAGAAACTGCGCGCCGTTTCAAAGAGAATGCAACTCT
Source organism: Chitinophagaceae bacterium (assembly GCA_016721085.1). Taxonomy (GTDB): domain Bacteria; phylum Bacteroidota; class Bacteroidia; order Chitinophagales; family Chitinophagaceae; genus Endoryza. The sequence continues at coordinate 62,906 of JADKJI010000032.1, forward strand.
AGAATCATCAGTAACAGATCTGGATCGTGAATTCTCTATAAAGAAGCCTTATGTAAAAATAGAAGGTGATAAGACCATCTTCGCCAACAACTGGCCAGCAGGCGGTAATATCGTAACCTGGAACATGGTACACTACGATGTACAGCTTATTGGTGGTACCGTTTTACATGAAGGAAAGATTTCAGAAATGGCAACGGGTGAAGGTAAGACCCTCGTGTCTACTCTCCCAGCCTATCTCAATGCCCTCGCTGGTGAAGGCGTACATATCGTAACCGTGAACGACTATCTCGCCAAAAGGGATAGTGAGTGGAACGGTCCTTTGTTCGAATGGCTCGGTCTTCGTGTAGACTGTATCGATAAACACCAACCCAATAGTGAAGATCGCCGAAAAGCTTATTTCGCCGATATCACTTATGGTACCAATAACGAATTCGGTTTCGACTATCTCCGTGATAACATGGTTCATAATCCGGAAGAAATGGTACAACGCAAACACCATTTCGCGATGGTGGATGAGGTGGATAGCGTATTAATCGATGATGCGCGTACGCCATTAATCATTTCTGGTCCAGTACCAAAAGGTGATGAACAATCGTATCATCTGTTGAAAGACAGGGTGCATAAGCTGGTTGAAGTACAAAAACAGGTTACCAATAAATATCTGATCGACGCAAAGAAAAAATTCAGTGAAGGTGATGATGATCCGAAGAGTGGTGGTTTGTCACTGATGCGCGCATTCAGAGGTCTTCCAAAAAACAGTGCCCTTATCAAATTCCTAAGTGAATCAGGTGTTAGGGTGAAACTTCAAAAAGCAGAGAACTACTACCTGAGCGATCAGCAAAAGGAAATGCCGAAGGTGGATGAAGAACTGTACTTCCACATTGATGAGAAAAACAATCAGGTGGAATTGACCGATAAAGGTATTCAGACGATCACCAAATCTGGCGAAGACCCAGACTTCTTCGTGTTACCTGATATCGGTGTTCAATTAGCAGAGATCGACAAGAGCACCACTTTAACAGCAGAAGACAGATTACAACAGAAAGAAGCTTTATTAACTGAATATACAGTTAAGGCCGACCGTATACATACCGTACAACAATTGCTGAAAGCCTATACCCTTTTCGATAAGGATATTGAATACGTTGTAATGGACGGACAGGTTAAGATTGTTGACGAACAGACAGGTCGTATCCTTGATGGTCGTCGTTATAGCGATGGTTTACATCAGGCCATTGAAGCAAAAGAAAGTGTGAAGATTGAAGCAGCAACCCAAACCTATGCAACGGTTACTCTTCAGAACTATTTCCGTATGTATCACAAGCTGGCCGGTATGACTGGTACAGCGGTTACAGAAGCGGGTGAGTTCTGGGATATCTATAAACTGGACGTAGTTACCATTCCTACAAATGTAACTGCTATCCGTAAAGATGAAGAGGATCTCGTTTATAAGACCAAGCGTGAAAAATACAAGGCAGTTATCGACGAAATAGAAAGATTGCGTACTGCAGGAAGACCTGTGCTGGTAGGTACTACTTCCGTTGAGGTAAGTGAATTGCTGAGTAAGATGTTGAGTGGAAAGAAAATCCCACACAATGTATTGAACGCAAAACAACACGCCCGTGAAGCACAGGTGGTAGCTGAAGCTGGTTTACCTGGTGCAATCACAATCGCCACAAACATGGCGGGTCGTGGTACCGACATCAAACTCGGACCTGGTGTTAAAGAAGCAGGTGGTTTGGCCATCATAGGTACTGAGCGACATGAAAGCCGTCGTGTAGACCGTCAGTTAAGAGGTCGTGCTGGTCGTCAGGGTGACCCAGGTACTTCACAGTTCTATGTATCACTCGAAGATGAACTGATGCGTTTATTCGGAAGTGAGCGTATTGCCAAGATCATGGACCGCTTTGGATACAAAGAAGGGGAAGTGATTCAGCATAGTATGGTTACCAAGAGTATTGAAAGAGCACAACGCAAAGTGGAAGAAAACAACTTCGGTATCCGTAAGCGTTTGCTGGAATATGATGACGTAATGAACAAGCAACGTAATGTTGTTTATAAGAAGAGAAGTCACGCTTTGTTTGGAGAACGTTTAGCCCTTGACCTTGATAATGCCTTCTATGGTGTGGCAGAAAGCCTCATCACTTCCTTCCAGGAGCAGAATGATTATGAAGGATTCAAATTGGCGGCTATCGTGAATTTCGCCATCGATAGCGCTATCACCCAAGAAGAATTCGGCAAAGAGAACCAACAGGTACTCGCTGAAAAATTATATACAGAGGCAATCACCCGTTATCAGAACAAACAAACAGATATACAACAGCAAGCGGTACCTGTATTCAAGAATATAAGAACTACCCAGGGTCGTCATATCGAAAATGTAGCTGTTCCTTTCAGTGATGGAAAGAAAGGCATGCAGGTATTGGTAAACCTTAACAAGACCATTGAAACAGAAGGTCGCGAACTCACCAATGCACAGGAACGCCAGATCAACCTTGCCATCATTGATGATGCCTGGAAAGAGCATCTGCGTGCCATGGACGATCTGAAACAAAGTGTTCAGACCGCTTATCTCGAACAGAAAGATCCATTGGTAATCTATAAAATCACTGCTTTCGACCTGTTCAAGCAAATGGACAATGACGTTAACAAGGATATCGTAAGCTTCCTTTGTCACGCCAGCATCCCTGTAGAGCAGCAATCCAGCCAGATCCGCGAAGGTCGTGAAGAGAAGACCGACATGAGTAAGATGCAGGCCAACAAAGCCGAGATCGACCGTCGTGGTGATGATTATGCAGCCAATCAAAACGATTACCTCGATCCTACTCCAGTAAAACAAGAACCTGTGAAAGTGGCACCGAAGGTGGGACGGAATGATCTTGTCCTTGCGGCAGCGGCAAGAAATTCAAGAACTGTCACGGTAAGGAGTAATCGGGATTACTTGACTTGATAATAGATTTAAAGCCTTCCAGTAGACTGGGAGGCTTTTTTCTTTGAGGGATACATGTAATTGCATAAATTTAATAATTAACAACAATCGGTTTGAAATCCAAAATATTATAAAGCAATAAATGAAAATGGCATATTTTATTATTGGACTTATTATTTTAGGAGGTATTACGTTTTATTTGAAAAGTCGTAAAAAAAAAGCAAACATCTAATCAGACAGATAACATTTCAAAAGTGGAGACTCAATTAAAGTGCATACACTTCAAGACAATCGTTATATGGACTTAAGAAATATGGCTTTGAAATGTAAGATATGAACAACTAAAACTATCAATTCCGGCAGATCAAACGAAAATATTTGGCGTAGTTATGGATTGGGATTTAGGCGGTGGGACAATGACACTTATAACTTATCAAACCGGTGACGCAAGTATGTATTTAAGTAGTGGTGGTGGTGTAATTGGCGGTGGACAACACGAAAATGTAAATAAAGCTTCAAAAGAATTTGTATCAATGTCTCAAAGCTATCTTGAAAATTCATTGAAGACTGACACAACAACCTTGCCTGACAAAGAATGCTTCAAATTCTATTTCCTGACTAACAAAGGAAAATTTGTTGCTCAGGAGAGTATTGACAATATTGAAAACAGAACTTCTAAGTGGCTGGAGTTATTTGAAAGTGCTAATAGTGTTATTACAGAGTTAAGGCTAATAACTCAAAATAAATAGTAACTAGTAAAAAAAGAATATAGGCAGCTAACAAAATTATTTACTAAAGCAAGATCTTATAAATTAATTTAAGCAATATACTAGTTTGATTTCCAAAATAGTTCTAGCGGACAGTTGCGTTATTAGAAATAAAAACAGAATTCTATAATCAGGTTACATTCTATTGCCAAAATCATTTGTATGAATATTAAATATATAATTATCGCCTTAGTCATTGGGATTCCTCTGATTTCTGAAGCACAAAAAAATAAACAAAAGCTCCCAAAGGACTCAATTATATATTATCAAAAGCAACTGAGAGATTTATGGAAGAAAAATAATGACTCACTTATTAACTCTGAAAAGTATAAGGAAATATTTCAAAAACTAAATCCAGAAGGTCTAAAGGAGAAAGATGATTTTGGGGTGGAACTAACCTTCATCACAGGATTTCAAATTAACAACTATAATCATCTTAATAATCGACTAAAATCCCTTGGAATAAAAAAAATAAAATCGTCAGTACTTCCAATCGGAATTGGACTTTCCATACGGTTTAAAAATATAATATTTGGTACCGATATGAGTGCAATATCTGGAGAAAAATACCAGTGGAGCCTATGCAAATGTGTATATCTCTACCAACATTTTAGAAACAAAGAGATGGATTTTTAGCCCACAAATTGGAATTGGTAGTCAGATTGTAACTTTAAGAATTCCTACTCAAAGTTCATCTAATGATTTTAATTCATATTTTACTACTTCATCCAATCAAGTAGAAATTGTAAATAAAAATACAATGCTCGACTTTGCAATGGCTTTTAAGTTACTA
>JADKJI010000033.1 GCA_016721085.1 Chitinophagaceae bacterium
TGATAGCATGCCAGTAGTAGACACCCGGTGCTATCGACGAAAGGTTAACCTTTACTTCGGTTACACCTTGCATTAATGTAGCCATGGTCTGGTACACTACCCTGCCCTGCACATCTGTTAACAGGAAGCTAGCAGTGGTATTGGTGGATGAAGAAACCTGAAGAGAAGTTTGGTTGGTTATAATGGAAGGACTGGCCCTGAGTATCTCAATACCCTTGTTAGCCAATACTAATGCAGCAACTTTTGTAAATAAGGTTCGTCCTGTTTTCTCTACCGCTTTGATACGGTAATAGTTCACACCTGGACGAAGGGTGATGCCTGAATAGCTATAGTCTGTTTTTCTTTCAATAGCTTTCACTGTAGCTATTGGTTGGAATTGCTGGTTGTCGAATGATCCCTGTACTTCAAAATAATCAGCATCCACATCACCAGAAATGCTCCAGTTCAAAAGAGCAGTAGTACCGGCTTTTCTTGCATTAAAGCTCAGGAAACTTACTGGCAATGAACTCAGGGCATTGGTAGCGGCACTTGTACTACCGAATGTAAATGGACCGAAATTATTCGCACTCACTTCAAAGCTACCATTCGATGTGGTACCTGTAGTAGAACCATTAAATAGATTGAGCCAGCTCGACCCATCAAAATAACTTCCTACCAATGTAGGGAAATCGGTGACACCACTATAAGGAGTTATTTTGAATTTGATAAACCGTGGTACTGCCGACCCTGTAATATTCCAGTATTCAGCAGAACTAATATGATCAATGAATTGAGATAGGTTATTGCCATATATCGTTGTAGGATCACCAGGAAAATATTCTACCACATAGGTATCTGTAACACCACTACTTCCATTTGGACGCAAAGTGACTGGGGAATACCGATTCTGCTTCCCCACATGATAAGTAAATGCAGTTTCTCCGGTCTTACGCATTGGACCATCTACATAAGCTGTTGCGGATCCGCCTAACAACGTACTGCCTCTGTTCATACTCAGTATAAACCCTGAATTCGTCTTAACTTTTCCATTAGTCAATTCAAGAACAGCACCAGATGCTATTGTTACTGCAGACTGAAGTGTTAATCCCTGGAAACTACTATTCGTTACACGGAATGTGCCTTGTATTGTTGATGGGAAACTATTGCCAGTAAACTGAGGTAGAGAACTCTTGAATTCAAAACTATTTACACCCCCATTATTATAATTACGGCTTCCCGTAATCTGGAAATTACCAAATTGTCCGGAAGAGGTTAAACCGGGCGATGCACCCAGCACCAACCAACCACCATTACCATTATAAAAAGCGTCGCCTCTCACTACACTGTTTTCATCAAGTGAGAAGAAACTATTTCCAGTAAGATCGATTGTGCCTCTATTCTGCGGTGGACCTGAAATTGTTCCGCTAAAAGATATAACTCCGTTATTAGTAACCAATAATTTCCCTTTAGAGCCAGTAGCTCCAATTCTAAGGTTTGAAGCAACTGAACGATTGAACAAGATGGTGTCTACACTAAAATTGATGATACCAGTATCCCCTGAGGTTGCACACCAATTTGTAGAAACATTGAAACTGCCATTTCCCTGGCAAACCTGGCAAGTACCATCTTTCATATCGACTTTAGCACTGCTATTGAAAACACCTCCAGATACTACCAAACTACCACCACCCATTATTATCGGATTGATACCGGCAACTACTGTACCGGCAACAATGAATGACTTATTAGTACCAAGGGTTAGAGCACTATTTAATTTCATAAAAGCCCCTTTGGCTATCCTAAAACTACAGTTTACAGTTCCAGAACTAAGTAGTGTTTGTGCTCCTGTTCCATTCGCTACAAGGAATGGATCTTCACTGGATGCTGTTACTACACCATTTCCAAATACAAAAAAATTGCCTTTAAAACGAAGTTCATTATTTGGTTTCTGATCTACCGCACCAAGGTTTAGCGTACCGCCATTTACAGTAATACCACCATTCACCTGAACAATACTACTTGTTCCACCACTATTGCCTTCTTTCAATAACAGGATAGCTTGTTCTATTATAAGATCGCCTCCGATTGATAGATTGAGATTGGTATTATTTGTAAACCGGAAATCCTGCAAAGCAGTTCCTGTTCTTTTTACAATGAAATTACCTTGTATAGTTGTCAATGCCCCTTGCTGGTTCCAATTACCTCCAATACTTTGTTCATAGTTGAGTACAAGGTTTCCCCAATTTATACCAGAAGGTAATGTTGTTGTATTATTTATCCAGTTCCTGATTTCAACTGTGGATGTGGCGGCGAAGTTTTCCGTTCCACCGAAGATACTTGTGCCGGCTGTTGATGTAACTACTCCAGTATTCTCATGATAGTAAGTAGCACCATTTAACAACTGAAAGCTACCGGTCAAGAATATAGGAAATGTAGCTTGCAAAAAAGCACCCGATTCTACCTGGAGAGTGGATCCGCTGTTCCCTATAGTCCAGGAAGTGGTGGTGACCATTGAATGCCCCGATTGTATAACAAAAACATCGCCTGCTTGTGTAAAACTTGATGGTACAGAAGCTCCTCCACTACGACTTGTATTCCAGGAAGTCAAACTGTTGGGTGACAGTGATCCCTGTGAATAATAAGTGGTAGCGAACAGTGATAAAGAAAATCCGGTTAGGACTATAAGGAGCAATACCTGCTTCATGCCAATATATTTAAGGGCATTGAGTTTTAAAACTGCGCATCATTGGAATTGGAAGAATCAGGATTTTATAAACCGTAGCGGCTTTGTATAAAGGCCTGAAGATAGGCCAAAAATCTGATACTGTCCAGCCCTCAAATACCCTATCGGCAAGGTTATTTTATGCCCTCCTACTCCTATGAAAAACAAGTGTTTATGTATTAAATTTCCCTGCAAATCCAGCACCCGGAATTCCACCATTTGAGACTTGTTGGCAACAACTGATAACTGCAGTAAATCATGAGCTACAACAGGGTACAGATAGTTTAATTGCAGGGCCTCATTTCTCAACGAAAAAATCCTGATAGCAGAATGACTTTGGACCCCATCCTTCCAATTGATCAAAAGGCGGAAATACCTTTTTCCAAAAGATGCCGGCTTTCTTATTACATAAATGCGTTCTCCTTTCTCAAGCATTGAAACAGTCCTGAATAAGATGCCATCCACAGATTCCTGAATTTCAATATTCTTACTATCATCCAGTGGATTTATTTGCCAACTGAAATACAAGGCATTATACTTTTCTTCTAAATATAGAATAGCTGTTCTTAAAGGAAGAGGATTCTGATTAGCTGTAGCACTTCCTAAAGAAAAATAATATATGCCTGTTTGATCAAAATGTACAGTATCACTTAATACCGAGCCTGCCGCACCTGCAGAACCAGAAAATGCGCTGGCACCAGCCGATTTCCATTCCGCACCCTGTGATTGTGCTACACGTAATGAGGAAAGTTCAGTGACTCCTCCACTGTTTACATCATTAAATGACAACTCCAGCTTTCCCGATTGATTAGCCAATGCCTGTACCTTCCAGTATTCCAGATTGGAAACATGGTGAAGAGAGGAATCCATTAAGCTACTGATACTATTGGCAGAATTTCTGACAAATGAAACTATATAGTCTCCCACAGCCTCCTGTATACGCAACCAGCGTTGCACCGACCCGGCTCCTACAGGAAATAAAAAATAAGATCCGGCTACAGCGCCTTGTTTACGCAAAGGTCCATTCACAAATACTGAAGCCTGTGTACTATCAGCTACAATTGATCCGGAAGATGAAATGATCAATAAGGTACTGTCTGTAGTACTAATTTTCCCTGCCACCATTTCCAACTTATGATTAATCAAAATCGGTGAAATGAGTAATATTCCTGAAAGGTTATTTGTTTTGAGAGTAATGCTATTAGATATTTGTCCCTTTACACCCAGCTGTTGCGACACCATTCCATCTAATACCAATACCGGCGACCCCGTTCCCGATTCAGTAATTGTTCCATCAACAATGTCACCTTTCACTTTTATTGAATTACTGTTATTGCCGGTACTTATGTTGAAAATGCCGTTTACCTGCAGACTCTTTTGCACTGAAAATTCTCCCGAAAAATTAAGTGAATAGGTAGCACCTGCATTTATGATACAGTTTCCTTTTATCAAAAGTGGATTCACACCTGTTGAAATATAGGTCCTTGCTCCGCCCGAAGCAGTTGCATTCAAAATGAGATTTCCATATACTCTATTGCTAACTGACAATGTATAACTAGCTGTACCTGGCACATTGAATTCAACTGTACCGTTTTCTGTTCCAAAACCGGCGGCTAATCTTGTAATTAAGGATGCATGGCCTATATCTGTATTATGTATATAGCTGGCACCATTAAAAACATATAATGAATCTGTAATAGAAATGGCATTGCCACTTGCAGCACCGGAACTGTTCTGCAATCTGGCACCTTCTTCCAAAACTATACCTCCCGAACAATTCAATGCTGGAATAGCAGTATTCGTTTTCGGTATCACAAATGAAATTGAAGTTGAAAATCCAGGATGTACTTTCAGGTGGGAAAAACCGACGCCAGTATTTCCTGCAGGCAATTGCACAACGTAAGATGAACTTATAATACTGTTATCAAGCAATATAGAATCGGATGATAGTGGAACTAAATCATCAATCCAATTGGCCGCTGTAGTGAAGAGGCTATCCCCACCCCCTCCGTCCCATTTTTTTTGCTGAGCAAAAACTGAAATAGCAGATAATAAAAATATGCAGGCAGCAAGAGCAAACCTTCTCATCATTTTCCAACTACACATACACCTCAGGTTTAGAAGACCAAAGATAAAAAAAGCCTCCCGTTGTTACGGGAGGCTTTTACGATTTTGTAGTATGCTACAACTATTGTTTTACAAATCGGATGGTTCCGATACGATTGTTATTCATAATAGCAGTCACTTGATAAGCACCTGCAGGAAGTTGTTGCAATGTGAGCGGCACTTGTTGGTTACCTGTTGCAATTGCTGCCTGTTGTTGTGTTACGATGCGACCGTACATATCAGTAATCTGCAGTAACATGGTTCCTTTTACAGAAGAGCTGATGTTAAGGTAAGCACCAGAAGTAACCGCTGTTGGTACCATTGATGTAAGGATCACATCCTTATTACCATTCAATACTGCAACCACAGCACTAAGTGTTACTATACCTTGTTGATCAGTCATTCTCAAGCGGTAATAAGAGGTACCGAATGGAAGACTGTTATCATCAAATCCATAAGTATATACTCTGTCGGTAGCTGTTACAGAACCAACTGGAACAAAGTTTCTGGCATCTGAAGAGCGGAGCACTTCAAACTGTGCAGCATTACTACTGTTGCTAACCTGCCAGCTTACTTTGGCACTGCTGCTGTTGATCTTCTTCGCATCAAACTGTGAGCTTGATAGGAAGTGATCCGGCCAGACCATAACCGAAAGTATAGAATCCTGTCAATGCCAGAATATCCGCTACGGGTTGTACCTGTGGTTGAGTTACCAGGGATGATGATGATACCACCTGCATTCAGGTCGGACCAATCTGCACCTGTATAATGAGCTACTCCCACTGCATCAGTAACCACAGCGCCTGGTACAGCACCGGTAAGGGTGAGTTCAACAGCGGCATTAGCACCACTCACTACAGACATCTGCCAATATTCCTGATTAGAGACTCCTGATAATGGAGATACTACAGAAAGATCAGAATATGCTGAATTGAAATATTCGCTTTGATATACTGAAGGTGTAACGGAGTTAGGCACTACAGCATTAGGATCATAAGTACTTCCCTTACCAGTTGGTAACAGGTAGCTGCTGGTGCTAGCGGTTGCTCTTCTTACCGGACCGTTTACAAAACCAAGTGAAGAAGGACTATTCACCACCAATGCATGAGTACCTGTGTTAGCTATTGTAAGAACATTTGTTGAAGTAGTTGTCAGCTTTCCTTTTGATGCTGAATTGAAACTCAGCTTACCAACAGTAAGAGGAGAAGCTAAAGTAACCCCTGCTGCATTATTCAAACGGAGGGAAACTTCATTAGTACTGTTATTGATAGTACCAGTTGAAGTGATAGTTTGGTTTGTGCTACCATTCAATTCTAAAATATACAAATCGGTAGTGTTGCTAACAAAAGTTCCAGCACTCCGAATGTACCTGCTGTATGGTTGACATTACCTTTAACTCTAAGAGTTGTAGTATTGGTTGCTATGAAGCTGGAACTGTTCTGGATATCAAAAGAAGTACCAGACAAGTTGAGATTGCCTTCTACCTGGAAGTCAACTACCTTATTGGTATTTGAAGCATTACCTAATGCAACTCTTGAATTACCACTAACAGTAAGGTTTCCCCTAACAGTATAATTGGCATTCACAGGTGTGCTACCAGTACCGTTAGTGGCTAATACAACAATTTTCCCGTTCGTATTAAGTATTTGGAAATCACCTTTTATAATAAGATTGTTAGTGAGTGCTAAAGAGGCTGTTGCTAGAATAAGCCCTGGGCAATCGAAAATAAGGTTTCCGATTTCAGGTACTGAACCCACATTGATAGTAGGCACTGGATTATTAACCACACCTGTCATCTTTACAGTAGAAGTTGTACCGAATGTTCCTTTTGGAACGTTACCTCCATTACGGTCCAACCAATAAGTAGAACCGCTGTTAAAGAACAGATAATCCTGTCCTGTTGTTGGGTTGGGAGAAAGACTACCATTCCTAAGCTGGATGGTGCCATTTACATCAACTCTGTTAGATAGTCCGGTTGTTCCAGGCAATGTAAATGTTGAACCATTTGCACCTGAAACACCTGTTTTACCGGTGAAATACCAGGTACCATCAATAACACCTTTGCTATCGCTGGCAAAAGCTACAGTAAATGGGATGTTAGCATCGCAACTGTCTTCCAACCTGGCTCCAGAATTAATCTTTAATGCAGGGGTAACAGCGCTAGTACCCGATAACGTGATAGTTGGGGCAACCATTGCCGGTCCAACAAACAATTTGGTTGTGATGGAGCTTGCAACAGTAAGCGTTTGAAGATTGATGTTTTCTAAGTTAACGTTCACCAATGCGTTCTGGTCAAAGATCACATTGTGTGCTGAGTTATTGGGGAATTGTCCAGCCGTTGGACCGCCACTGGAAAAAGACCAGTTTGCCGTATTATTCCAATTCCCTCCTGCACCTGAAGATGGCCCTATCCAATAAAATGTTTGCGCGGTTGTGGTAAGCACGCATGATAACACTACGAATAGTACGTAGAATTTTTTCATACTTGTAAAAATTTAAAAGCAATAAATTGTATAGGAGATGGATTCCAGAGGTTTTGTGTAGGAACCAAGATGTGGTCAGGTGCGGCAAAATACATCATTTTCCTATTCCCGACAACCCCCTCTAACAAAATGATTTCCACAAAAAACCCTTACCAATTACCGGTACCCTGTACCCGTTTTGGGATTATAACACAATTGTTTAATTATTAACTGATTATGAGTCCAATATGGGAGAATGAGCGATTCTTGTGGTTTTAAAATCCAGTTGTTAATTAAAAAAAACCTGTGTGGGGCCTGGGCAAGGGTTTGCTGTAAGAAATACATTTAATCAGACCGATGAGACGCAAAGGGGCAAAGGAGGAAAAAGGGAAAACAATAAAAAGGGAAAAAAAAAAAAAACAAAAAAAGCAAAATGGGTCCCCTTTTATCTGCGGTTAAAAAAATTTGACTTTCAAAACTTAAAACGTATTATTCTTCCTTACTTCTTCCTGAAAAATAACCTTATCGGTACACCCGTAAAATTGAATTGCGCCCTCATCTGATTTTCGAGATAATTCTTATAGGGCTGCTTTACATCATCAGGGAAGTTACAGAAGAATGCAAAAGATGGCACCGCTGTAGGTAACTGTGTTACATACTTGATCTTTATCGGATTACCACGAACAACAGGTGGATGGAACGACTCAATTGCTTTGAGCATTACATCATTCAATTGAGAAGTAGTTATTCTGCGTTTCTTATTCTCGTATACATCCAAACACACTTCAATTGCTTTATGGATACGTGTCTTGTCTTTTGCAGAAATGAAAAGAATAGGTACATCAGTAAAAGGAGCGATGCGCTCTTTCAGGTTCTTTTCATAATCGCGGGCTGTATTGGTCTCTTTCGATACCAGATCCCATTTATTCACCAACAACACAATACCCTTTCCTTTTTTAGCCGCCATACTGAAGATATTCAGATCCTGGGCGTTGATACCTTTCTCCGCATCCAATAACATAAGACAGATATCTGCTTCATCCATGGCCTTAATGGCACGGATTACAGAATAGAACTCAAGGTCTTCATGCACTTTCGCTTTTCTTCGAATACCTGCAGTATCTATAAGTATGAATTCTTTATTGAAGAGATTGTAATGAGTGTGTATTGTATCGCGGGTAGTACCAGCAATATCACTTACAATTGTCCTTTCTGTTCCAACTAATGCATTCAACAAAGAAGACTTACCTACATTCGGCTGTCCTATAATAGCGAACTTAGGTAACTCATCTTTTTCAATCGTATCGTTTGATTGTTCATCAGTAATCAGTGCTGCAACGGCATCAAGCACTTCACCAGTACCACTACCGCTCATGGAAGAGAGGAAGAAGATGGCATCGAATCCTAGTCCATAGAATTCAGTTGCTTCTAATAACCTGTCGTGATTGTCCACTTTGTTTACTGCGAGGAAAACAGGCTTATTTGACCTTCTCAACACATCGGCCATAGCTTGATCGAGATCAGTTATGCCCGTGGCTGCATCAACCATGAAGATGATAGCATTAGCTTCCTCAACGGCTATTATTACCTGTTTACGGATTTCCCTTTCAAAGATATCTTCGCTTTGTGGCACGAAACCACCTGTATCAATTACGTTGAAACTTTTTCCAATCCATTCAGCCACACCATATTGGCGGTCACGGGTAACCCCACTGATGTCGTCAACAATTGCCTTTCGTTGCTCAAGCAACCTGTTAAAAAAGGTGCTTTTGCCTACATTCGGCCTTCCTACTATCGCTACCGTAAAACTCATATCCCGCTGCTATTTTATTAAGATGTTTCTAAATTCAGGGGGCAAAATTACGCTTTTAAAACGGGTTTCCGGAGTAAAGGGCGGAATATAAAAAACCCTGCCAGAGCAGGGTTTGAAATGAGATTTTTATATAATCAGCTCTTTTTCCGGCCGTTCCAGTACTCCAGGAAACGCAAAAGTTCCTCTTCTTTCTTAAAATTTATACTTTGCTGTTTGATCCAGGCCTCGGCTTCCCTGTCAAGATTCACGTTTTCCATTATAACATCCTTATTCAGTTTTTTCAGCTTCTGTATTTGGCCGAATTTATTATTGACATAATAAGCTACATGTTCTGAGAAATAATACCGCTTCATTGTTCCGAAAAGCGAGTCGGCGGTAACAAAAGTAGCTTTGATATGTTTCAGCAACTGCACATCTCCGGTATTCATAACCTGAACATAAGAGGAGTTTTCAGCCTTTGGATTTGCTTCTACAATTATAGAAAGGTTGTTTTCGAAAATCGCGAGTATTTCATCGCTTGTATCATCTTTGTAAAAGATGATCTTTCTTACTTTGCCAGGAGCTGCAACCCTTTCCTCCCCTTTTGGTGTAGTAAAATAAACTTCATTAGTATAAAGATTCAATTTCACGGGTGCTTTACCTAATACCATATTGTTACGATCAATAAGAGTAGCCATGATATAATGCGTTTTCCAGAAAGGCGTTCCACTTATACGTTCGTAGGGTATTCTGTTATTACCGATATTATTACTGCCATAAACGACCAACACCCCGTCGCGGGAAGTACCAACTGGTTGCGACTCCATTGATATCTGGGCAAAAACATTTGTCATACCGTAAATCAGCAGGTATAACAGAATAAGGCTTCTCCTGTAATTCATATACAATTGATTTAACGATTTATTAAAACCCATTAAGGCAGATTCCATATTTTAATTCTCATAGAAACAGAACTGGTCTTCTTTTCTTCAAATCCTTTCTGTATAAAACCCACGTATTGTTGGATGAAATCCATCAGCAAAGATTATGACGGATAAATTAACCGCATAAGAAAATCCATCATGAATATAACAAAATTTCCAGATTCCGCCAAGGGTAGCCATACTCCCTAAGCATATAATCATTGTCGCGCCATTTGGGTTTCACACGAACAAAGAGTTCCAGGAATACTTTATTACCAAGGAATTTCTCGATATCCTTCCGGGCTTCAGTACCGAGTTGGCGTATCATGCTACCGCCTTCGCCCAGCAGTATACCCTTCTGTGTTTCCCGCTGAACAACAATATCTGCAACGATCTTGATGAGAGTAGTCTTTTCCTTGAACTCCTTTACTACTACAGTTGTATGATAGGGAATCTCATCCTGATAAAGGAAGAATATTTTTTCGCGGATCATTTCCCCAACGAAGAATTTGGTGGGAAGATCGGTGAGATCATCACTATCATAAAAAGGATCACCATCTGGAAGAAATCCAAGTATGGTATCGATAAGGTCTTCGGTAGCCGTTTTTTTCAAAGCAGATACACCAATAACCACTTTCGCATATTTTTTCCCTTTGAAGAATTCGCTGGCAGCTGTAATCTGTTCAGCACTGGCGGTATCCATCTTATTCAAGACAAGAATACCTGGCACTTTCAATTTCAGAGAACTAAACAGTTCATCCAGTTCTGTGAGGTTATCTTTTATATCAACAATCAATAAAGCAACATCAGCATCTTCCAGGGCCGACTTCACGGCTTGCATCATTTTTTCATGAAGCTTGTATTTTGGATCAATGATGCCGGGCGTATCGGAGAAAACAATCTGGCAGTTCTCCCTGTTGAGTATGCCTTTTATACGGTGACGGGTGGTTTGGGCTTTATGGGATACGATAGCCAGCTTCTCATCCATTAAAGTATTGAGAAGAGTGCTTTTGCCTGCGTTGGGCCGCCCGAATATGCTTACAAATCCAGTTTTCATGAAATAAAAGAGCAAAGATAGATATAAAAAGTCGGGAGTCGTTAGTCTGAAGTCGGGAGTCGGTTACCGACTGAGTGTACTTTTTTAACCGCAGAGACGCAGGGACGCGGAGGGCTCTGCGTCTCCGCGTCTCTGCGGTGAAAAAACTACTTCCCAAACGCCCACACCAAAAACCCCGGGAACTGCTTCCCCCAATCCGGAACAGCATGTTGCCCTTTTGCTTCGAGAATCAACGGGGAATGTTGTTCATCGGTGATACCTTTTTCAATAAGTAGATTGCGAACATCTTGAGTGTCGTCTACAACATCTGTTATTCCATCTTTATCGCGGTCACCAGGTTCTTCCTGCTGTCCGGCATAGAACCAGAAATCCTGTTTTGATTTTCTTCTGGAAGCTTTGATTCGGGCTATTTCAATTCGGTTCTTATCGTCCAGATAGGTGCTGTCTTTTGTATCCTTATCTCGCCACCAGAAGGACCCTGAAAAAATCCCTGCTTTATCTATTTTCTCAGGATGATTGAACGCGATATCAAAAGCGGATAATCCACCTAAAGACCAGCCTGCAATAGCCACTGATTTGAATTTTCGAACCCCGGCTTTTTTCTTGATAAAGAAATACAATTCATCATTTATAAAGGCATCATAGTTATCTGCTTTTGATCCTCTTTTCTCATAATCAGGCTTTCCTGCCACACCAAATTCCTGCATCCTGTCGCCAGCCTCAATACCCACTATCAATAAGGGCAATATTTGGCCGGCCTTATCCAGACTATCAAGTATTTCCTTCACTCTTATCCCATTGGCATCTTGTCCATCGTTTAATAATAATAAGTTCAGTTCATTCTTATCAGAAGGCAGAGGGGTATTCCATATTTTCAGCGTCACTTTTCGTTGGAGGTGGCGGCTATAGATGGAATCTTCCTGTTCTTTGATGGATTTATTCTTGCAGGAAAATAACAAGACAAAAAGGGATAAAAGGGCTATGAGTTTCATAGGATGAAAATACAGGATAGGATGATTAATTGTTTTTTGGATAGAAAGGTTAAAACCATTACTTTTGCTGCCCACATCGCGAAGTAGAGCAGCGGTAGCTCGTCGGGCTCATAACCCGAAGGTCGGGAGTTCGATCCTCCCCTTCGCAACAATAGAGAATCAGAAATGGTTCTCTTTTTTTTTGATAAGAGTTGGCTCATATCCGCCGCGGCGGACGGGAGTTCGATCCTCCCCTTCGCAACAATAGAGAATCAGAAATGGTTCTCTTTTTTTGATAAGCTTGTCGGCTCATATCCGCCGCGGCGGACGGGAGTTCGATCCTCCCCTTCGCAACAATAGAGAATCAGAAATGGTTCTCTTTTTTTTTGATAAGAGTTGGCTCATATCCGCCGCGGCGGACGGGAGTTCGATCCTCCCCTTCGCAACTATCAAAAGGTAACAAACTTGTTACCTTTTTTTTATGCCTTGTCGACTCATATCCGCCGCGGCGGACAGGGAGTTCGATCCTCCCCTTCGCAACAATAAAAGAATCAGAAATGGTTCTCTTTTTTTTGATAAGAGTTGGCTCATATCCGCCGCGGCGGACGGGAGTTCGATCCTCCCCTTCGCAACAACAAGAGAATCAGAAATGGTTCACCTTTTTTTGATAAGGGCTCATATCCGCCGGGGCGGACGGGAGTTCGATCCCCCCCTTCGCAACAACAGAGAATCAGAAATGGTTCTCTTTTTGATAACCAAGGGGGAAGAGGGAAGAGCCGAACCCTAAAGAGAGTTCGGAACTTTAGACCTCTTCACTTTTTCTTTCCACCAGGAATGATCTGGTGGGCATTAATATTTCTTCCCGGCCTTCCCGGTTATAAAAAAAGGGCTAACTATTAGTCAGCCCCCCGACGCGTCGGGGGAACTTCTTGAACTTATTGAACCTATAAAAGACCTATTGAACTTAACCTTTCCGACTTACGGAACTCGCCCCACTACTCTTCAAATCCCTGATCTTCCCATTTCCTTTATAGTGAATATCACTGGCACCACTGGCACTGGCATTAAGTTCGTTGTTAACAGTAACTTTTATGGAAGAAGCACCACTGGCACTTACAGAACAATTATCGGCTTCCAGATCATAGCCTTTGAAATCACTGGCACCACTAGCAACAATTTTTAAAGAAGTGACCTTACCACTTCCAAGAGTAATATCGGAAGCACCATTAATATCAACGCTCAATTCATTAGCGGTAATAGACCCTTTGAAATCGCTGGCACCTGAAAAATGCAATTCCAATTCATTGGCTTTGAAAGCACCGTTCACAACTACATCACTTGCACCAGAGGCTGTAATCTTATCCAATTGCTTGAAAGATACGTAGGCCCTCATACGTTTATTTCCAGATTGTTTCCACCAATTGCCTTCACTTTCAAAATAGATTTTCAAAACACCGTTCTCCACAACTGTCTTGATCTTATTCCGAACTTCATCCGAAACAGCACTTACTGCAATCCCTTCTTCATTGCCTTGCGACAAGTAAACATCTATTGCATTCGATACCTTGATGGCATGAAAACTACCATTCAAAGTTCGCGGTTGTGCATTAGCGTCATTATACAATTGCTGCGCGGAAGTATTTATAGCAATGCTAGCTATTAAAATCAGGGAAAGTACCTTTTTCATATTCTAAATTTAAAGGAGAAAAATTAAATGGTCAGCTTTTTTCTGGTTACAGATCCACCGCTGCTTGTTTTCACATCGCGAATGAGGCCACTCCCTTTGTAATGGATATACCCACCACTGGAAGCATTTACTGATAGTTCCTTATTAACTGTAATTTGGATGCCTGCACCACTACTTGTATGTGCATCACAATTATCTGTTGTGAGGTCATAACCTTTGAAAACACTTCCGCTGCTACCTTCAACCTTACAAGTACCACTTACTGAACCTGAAACGGATACTACAGAACCACTACTTTGATCCACATTCAAAGAACCCGCATCAAATGTTCCCTTTACTGTTGCCCCGCTGGAAGCATCAATAGATAATTTATCAGTCTTGATACGTCCATCTATTTCTACACTCGCTCCAGAAGAAACATCCAGTTGATCCAGATTCACTACGCTCACGTAAGCTCTGAGTTTTTTGTTGGAGAAATTTTTCCAAACTTTCCAATCGTCATTATCAAAATATATCTTAAGAACTCCATCAACCACTTCCGTCCTGATACGATCACGATATTCAGTATCGTTGGCACTAACAGCTACTGCCTCTGAACTGCCTTGTGTAAGATATACTGTAATACCTGTAGAAACTTTTATACCATGAAAGCCGCTCACTTTTCGAACTACTGCGTTCGCATCATCCACTTGTTTTTGGGAAAAAGCACTGAAAGAAAGAAAAGAGACAAAAAGTACCAAGAAAATCCTGCTCATAAATAAAGGTTTTATAAAATGACTCTAAAGGTTTTGAAATGTTGCATACGCCACAGGCGTACAGCTACTTCAGTGTGACGGATAAGGAAACCGGAATGTTACAAGCCAATTAAAAGAATTTGATTGTATCTTTGCGGCGTTGCCGGGTTTTATGCCTGGCAGCATCAGATTCCCGGGGTGCTAAAATCCTTTTCTAGAGTTAAGTAATTGACAGAGAAGAGGGTTTGGCTGAGATAAGACCCGTAGAACCTGACCAGGGTAATGCCTGCGCAGGGAAGGTAGATTCGATTTTATTCCTACACTTCGCTTTCGCAGCATTCCTTCAAATCAATTTTTTTTCACATTTAATCTTTAACAAGATGAAAAAATTGCTTTTGGGGATATGCTACAGTTTGATCGGTCAAATTGTTTTTTCCCAGCAAATCACCGGCAAGGTGGTCGATGCCCAATCAAATGCACCGATTCCTTCCGCTTCCATTGAAATCGACGGACAACCAGGAACCCTCACAAATGAAAAGGGGGAGTTCAGGCTAAGCAAACTTCCGACTGGTACTTACAAGCTGCATATCAGCAGTATCGGATTTAAAACCAGTCATTTCTCCGTATCTCCCAGCAAAGAAACCCAGGTATTCAAACTGGAATCCTGGAACCTCTTTATGCAGCCTGTTGAAGTAAAAGCAATCAGGGCTGGAGATAAAGCCCCTTTTACCAAATCCAATCTCACTAAAAAAGAGATTGAACAAGTAAACCTTGGGCAAGACCTTCCTTTTCTTCTGAATCAAACTCCTTCTGTAGTTGTTAATTCAGATGCTGGCAATGGCGTTGGCTATACCGGACTTCGAATCAGGGGAACTGATGCCACAAGAATCAACATGACAATTAATGGCATCCCTTACAACGATGCAGAATCACAAGGGTTATTTTTTGTGAACCTTCCCGACCTTGCTTCTTCAGTTAATAATATCCAGATTCAAAGAGGGGTTGGTACATCTTCAAATGGAGCAGGTGCCTTCGGAGCCACCATCAATTTCAGCACCAATGAAGTGAATACCACACCTTATGCTGAGATCAATAATAGCTTCGGTTCTTTCAACACTTTAAAGCACACAGTGAAAGCAGGGACCGGTATCATCAATGATCATTTTACAGTTGATGCCCGATTATCGAAAGTGAAAAGCGATGGCTATATAGACAGGGCGTCCAGTGATCTCAGCTCTTATTTTCTATCTGCAGCTTACCTGAGTGAAAAAAGCTCCCTACGTTTCAATATCACTTCAGGAAAAGAAAAAACGTATCAGGCATGGTATGGAATTACGGAAGCTGATCTGATAAACAATCGTACAGTAAACTATGCTGGTACTGAAAAACCAGGTAGTCCTTACGATAATGAAACGGATAATTATAAGCAGGATCACTACCAACTATTCTTCAATCATCAGTTCAGTCCTTCTATTACATTTAATACAGCCCTTTTCTTAACAAACGGAAAGGGGTACTACGAACAATACAAAGCTGGGCAAGCTTATTCCAAATACGGACTACCTGATTTCATAACCGGAAATGATACTTTACGTGAAACGGATTTGATCAGACAACTCTGGCTTGATAATAAGTATTATGGACAGATCATTTCACTCATGTATAAATCGGGCCAGGACCAATTAAGTATCGGTGGTGGATGGAACCAATATGATGGGCATCATTTTGGAGAAATCATATGGGCAAAAGCGGGAATTGATAACAAATATCGCTGGTACGATCATAAAGCGAAGAAGAATGACATCAACCTATATACGAAGTACCAACGTGCGTTAAATAGCAAGTTCTCTTTATTTGCAGATCTTCAATTCAGAAGGGTTGGATACAAGATTGACGGATTCAGGGATAATCCTTCTGTAAAGATTGATGAAACTTATAATTTCTTCAATCCAAAATTCGGTTTATCGTATAACTGGAAAGAAGTGCAGGGTTATATATCCTACTCCCTGGGACAAAAAGGAACCCAACCGCGACGATTTTGAAGCCGGGCAACAACAATTACCCCGTCCTGAGAAATTGCATGATATAGAATGGGGGTAGAGAAGAAGAACAGTCATTACAGTTTCGGTGCTACTTTATTTTATATGAAGTATAAGGACCAACTGGTGTTGACAGGCCAAATAAATGATGTAGGTGCTTACACAAGAACCAATATCCCCAATAGCTACAGGGCTGGTATTGAATTACAGGGAAGCAGTCTAGTTACAAAATGGCTCCAGGTTTCTGGTAATCTCACCCTAAGCACAAACAAAGTGAAAGATTTCACTGAATACTATGATGATTACGACAATGGTGGACAAAAAGCCATAGCCCATGGAACTACCGATATAGCCTATTCGCCAAATGTTGTAGCGGGTATTCAGGTAAGCTTCCTGCCAGCAAAGAATTTCACTATCAGTTTTCCAGGCAAATATGTAAGTCGCCAGTACCTCGACAATACATCTCAGCAATCACGCAGTCTGAATCCTTATTATGTTCAGGATGCCCGTATCAGCTATACGCTTCACAACTTCCTTTTTAAGGAAATCAGTTTTCTGTTCCAAGCGAACAATGTTTTCAGCAAGAAGTACGAGCCGAATGGTTATACTTTCAGCTATCAGTATGGTGGGGCGGTTACTACGGAGAATTATTATTTTCCGATGGCGGGGTTGAATCTGTTAGGCGGAGTGAACGTCAAATTTTGAGAACCTTGATTGAAAGTCCGGAAGTCCGATGCTTTTGAATTTTGGAGTCTCTGATATTTGAGTCCGCGGCGTTTGAGATTTGAAGAGCCTGAAATTCTAGTCCGAAAGGAAATACAAGTAGGGGAGAATGGAAGTAGGGTAGTAAGGGAGGAGGTTTATAAAATTTTTACCCTGATTTAGTGGTAAAAAACAACCGCAGAGACGCAGTGACGCAGGGAATACACCTCTGCGCCACTGCGTCTCTGCGGTTGTTTCTATGAAAATTAAACTTTTAGGTTTACTATTTCCATACTACCCTACTTTCTCCCCTACTTGTATTTGTATTTCCTCGGACTAGAACTTCAGGCTCTCAGCAGAAACGCGGACTTAAAATTCTTGAACTCCAAAATTCAAACGCCTCGGACTTCCGGACTTTCCCACGGACTTCCGGACTCATTTTCTATCTCCCAAACACTGCTTCCCACTCCAACATCCCGCCCTGCAAATTCTTCAAATTCGAGAACCCATATTGTTCAAGGACCATACATGCTTGTCCGCTGCGGTTACCACTGCGGCAGTATACAATCACTTCTTCACCTTTGAGTTCATCGATATCGTCTATTTGCATCATTCGTACATTTCCGAGAGGAAGGAGAAGGCCACCAATATTGAAGTCGGCATGTTCATGCGGTTCTCTTACATCTACCAGATTGAGTTTTTCTCCGGCATCGATTCTTGACTTTAATTCTGCAACAGTGATATTTTGCATAATTGAGGGGTTAGTTTAATAATCATTTTTTACAGGGACAGTAGTGGTATCGATGGGTTGGCGTACAGGTTTTTGTACACTAAGGAATATATCCATCGACTGTCCTTGCCTGATGCGATTCAAACGCAGATCGGGTGTAAATCGTTCAGGCTGCTGCTTATAAACAAAAGCGGTTGTTGTATCTACTACATCTGCATCTGGCACAGCAGAACCTACAGTAAGTCCATTCGATTCTATGATGATCTTTGCCTCTGCGTATGTCATACCAATGAGATCGGGTACGGCAAATTCACTTTGTCCGAGGCCACTACCTAATACTAAGCCAATAGAACTCCCCATGCTGATACGGGTACCAGGTTTTATGCGTTCTCCATTGTATTGTTGTTCAAGAACGGAATTTTTCGCATAATCGGCTCTGTAAGAAGTATCTCCTATCCTTAATCCATATTGTTTCATCACCAGTTCTGCATTCCGGAAACTCAATCCTTCCAATAATGGCATTTCAATTGTAGGTGCAACAGAGCGGTTGATGGTAAGATATACTGTACGGTTTATTTTCACAATTTCGTCTGCGGCAGGGAATTGACGCAACACAGAAAGTGCTGCGGCTGTATCGTTATAGATAGAGTCTTGTATTTCTACATCAAATCCTTCTGCTTCAAGAACTTTCTTAGCATCAGTGAATGATCTTCCTGTTACGGAAGGGATCGTGAGTGTTTTTCCGTGATGGGTAAAGAAATTAAGTGACACTATGAAAAGAAGTAATATCACCCCTATCAATACAAAGGCGAAAAGGATATTCATCCAAAGAGGCTTACCGGCAATGAATTTGAACACAGACAATTATTTATTAGTTGATAAGGGGACTGTCTTTCTTGAAAGGGCTTCTTCTACCAGTGAACTGTAAAAATCTTTGAGGTTCCACCCCATTGACCTTACCTGTTGTGGTATGATGCTCATTTCGCTTTGTCCGGGAACTGTATTGATTTCCAGAATGAAAGGCGCCTGCCTGGCTTCATTATAGATGAAATCAATACGTACCACTCCGCGACAGTTGAATACTTCATACACTTTCCGTGCCGTATCTCTTATTTTCCCGGCCATTGTTTCATCAATTTCAGCTGGGGTCGTTTCGTCACTAAGTCCTTTTTGGTATTTGGCTTCGTAATCGAAGAAGTCATTCTTTGTGAATATCTCTGTTATCGGCAATACTATAATCTCTTTGGTAGTGCGGAAAACACCTACTGTAAATTCGCGACCTGAAATGAATTCTTCCACCAATACCTGGGTATCTTCCTTGAAGGCTTTCTCTAATGCTGCTGGTAATTCGGATGCTTCATTAACCTTACTCATCCCAATACTGGAGCCGCCATTATTTGGTTTTACAAATACAGGTAATTGTAATTGCTGAAGGATGGATTCAGCTGTTACAGGTTGTTCCTTGAAAAGGTGCAATGATTTAGCTGTATTGATACCACCAAAAGATGCAACAGCAACGGTATATCTTTTATTGAAAGTAAGCGCGGATGTAGCTGCATCGCAGGAGGTATAGGGCAATCCCATAAGGTCGAAATATCCTTGTAGTTT
The DNA here is from genome assembly GCA_016721085.1 of Chitinophagaceae bacterium. Classification (GTDB taxonomy): domain Bacteria; phylum Bacteroidota; class Bacteroidia; order Chitinophagales; family Chitinophagaceae; genus Endoryza. The sequence continues at coordinate 19,513 of JADKJI010000033.1, forward strand.
TCCATCTTCACCGGGTGTTCCGTGAATACCAATAAAAACAGCATCAAAACGGATCTTTTTGCCTGAAACTGTCAATGAAAAATCATTACGGTCAACCGCAATCTTTTCTCCATTCGCTTCATAAAACCAGCCATTGGGAGTAATATCAATCTTATAGACTTCAAACTTAGAGGAGTCGAGGTTATTTCCGATAGTGATAGCACTTTTGTAAGAGATAACGGCTTCACTGGAATAGCCCCCTGTAACAAATGCAATAACTGGTTTCATGTGGGATGTTCAATTTTAGCAAATAAACGAAAAGGAATTGGAATTGGGGAGCGTGTGGCAGTGAATGTTTTCTTAACAGACCGAAAGTCCGTAGCGTTTGAATTTGGAGCTTCTGATATTTAAGTCCGCGGCCTCTGAACTTTGGAGACTCTGAAATTCTAGTCCGGAAGAAAATACAGATGCTAGCGCAAGTCCGGAAGTCGAAGTTTGAGGCTTGAAGCTTTTGAGTTTTTAGTCCAGGCGTTCGAAAGAGATTACAAGTCCGAAGAAATACAGTAAATACGGAATTCAAGACCCAAGTCCCTGAAGGGGTTGCGGAAATTTGAATCAAAATATCCCTGAAGGGGTTGATCATACCCCGGGGAAAGTCGGAAAGACCGAAAGAAAATACAATGCTTTAAGTATAGTGAGTAACTATGAATTTCAAACGCCCAACCCCGAAGGGGTTGAATACTAATGACCCCGGGTGAAACCCGGGGGAGGCAAAACAGGGGCTAGCAACCCTAAAGTCGGCAGGCAAAAGAAAAGGAGCTAAGAATAGCAAAACTATCCTTAGCTCCTTTTTATATAAAATACCATTTTGGCTTTTACTTACATACTTGAATCCACTTTCAGACTTTCGGTCTTCCCGACTTCCGGACTTGTATTCTGTATTTGTATTTTCTTCCGGACTAGAATTTCAGGCTCTCCAAAGCACAGAAGCCGCGGACTTAAATATCAGGGGCTCTAAAATTCAAACGCTTCGGACTTCCGGACTTTCCCAAAGACTTATTAAATATGCAGTTTCCCCTTCTTCGCCATCAACTCATCCACTGTTTCCTTATACATATCGTCTGGAACACAGCAATCAACAGGGCAAACAGCAGCACACTGGGGTTCTTCGTGGAAGCCCTGGCACTCTGTGCACTTGTTAGGAACAATGTAGTAAGTGTCAACGCTTACAGGAGCGTTTTTAGCATCGGCATCAATGGAAGTACCGTCGAGCAGGGTAAAAGAACCTTTAACCGTTGTGCCATCAGACAAAGCCCATTCAACACCACCTTCGTAAATCGCGTTATTAGGACATTCTGGTTCGCAAGCGCCGCAGTTAATACATTCTTCTGTGATCTTAATAGCCATAATCAAAGAATTTAATTGGAATGAATACAATTATTTTTGCCCTACAAATTTAAGCGAAATGATTGTACAACAACGCATGGAAGTAGCAGAAAAACTAGGAAATTATATTTTATCTGCCGATGAGCAATGGATAGCCGCAAAAGACAGGGCCGCCCGGGAGAACCCCTGGTTCGCTCCCGAATTCATTGAGCTTTCATTAAAGAATATTGCCAATAACTACTTACAGTCAAAGGCTCTCTCTACTGTCGTTTCAAGATATGGAATCACCGATGCCCCTAAAAACATAAAGGAAATCGGTATCATAATGGCAGGGAACATTCCTCTGGTGGGCTTTCATGACCTGTTATGTGTTTTCCTTAGCGGACATACTTCTGTGGTTAAACTTTCTTCCAAGGATGCTGTTCTGCTCCCCCATCTGGTAGAGAAAATGAAGGAATGGAATCCCGCTATCAGTAATAACATACGATTTGCCGACCGTCTCAATAACTGTGATGCCTATATTGCTACGGGCAGTTCCAATAGCTCCCTTTATTTTGAACAATATTTTGGAAAATACCCTCATATCATCCGCCGCAACCGTACTTCTGTAGCCATTCTTGATGGTACAGAAACAAAAGAGGAACTGGAGATGATTGCTGATGATGTTTACCAATATTTTGGATTGGGATGCCGGAATGTGACCAAGATATTTGTACCAGAAGGATATGACTTTGTGCCGATCCTGGATGCCTTCCGGAAATACGACTGGCTGGCCGACCATAACAAATACAAAAACAACTACGACTATCAATTGGCCGTACTCATCATCAATAAGAAATTCTATATGACTAATGGGTCGATAGTATTATATGAAGACCCTTCCGTATTCTCTCCTATTAGCCAGTTGAACTATGGATTCTACAAGGAAAAAGCAGCCATTGTAGCGGAATTAGAACAAAATTCCGATATTCAATGTATTACAGGCAAGGGCTTTATCCCGTTTGGAAATGCCCAATGTCCTTCAATAACTGACTTTGCCGACGGAGTAGACACACTGAAATTTTTACTGGAGCTCTGAAAAACTGGCAATAATAGGATAGTTAAAACAGGACGGAAAGACAGTTGGATATGCCAACTTAAAGGCTATGAAATGGGTCAAATTACCCCTAGCTAAACCATAGCTAGCTTTTTGATTTACATTTGAATAACAAGTACGAAGACTTTAGTAAATTTATTGTTAAACTGAAAGGACGGTTGTTGAAAAGCAAAATTGGGTTGTTATTTTGTTGTTCATCAGGCATAGAATTTGAAAGATTCACAGAACGTAAAATAAATCAAGATGAAAATGAAACAGGTATTAGCCATTGTACTCATCAGCGCTGGCACAACGCTGGCTACTTTATGGGGCTACAATCGCTTTGTGAAAAGTGATACTTATTTGTACCCCGGCAACGCCCCAGTAACAACTGAACAGGGAAAGACACCAGCAAATTATGCAGGATTTGACGGTGCTACCGGAGCAGCAGCTTCGATTGATTTTACACAGGCAGCTTCTGCAGCTGTACCTGCTACGGTTCACATCAAAACAAAAGTGACCCGCATGGCAACAAATAACCTTCCTCGAAGAAGCAGTCCGTTTGGTGATATGTTCCCCGATTTGGATATGGAAGATCTTTTCGGAGACCGCTCCCGTTCTATGCCACAAAGTGCTTCTGGTTCGGGTGCTATCATAAGTGAAGATGGATATATCGTAACTAACAATCACGTTATTGATGGAGCCGATGAAATCAATGTTACCCTCAATAACAAAAAGACATTCAAGGCCAAGTTAGTGGGTACAGACCCAAGCACTGACCTTGCTGTAATAAAAATCGAAGCAAAGGGTCTGCCCTTCTTACTTTATGGCAATTCAGATGATATTAAAGTGGGTCAATGGGTTTTAGCCGTTGGCTATCCTCTTACACTTGAAACAACCGTTACTGCTGGTATCATCAGTGCTAAAGGCCGTACGCTGGAAATCAACCGTCGCCAGAGCACTACTCCGGTAGAATCATTCCTTCAAACAGACGCAGCGGTTAATCCGGGTAATAGCGGCGGTCCGCTAATCACAACTGAAGGTAAAATGATCGGTATCAACTCTGCCATTGCCTCACCAACAGGAGCATTCGCAGGATACTCTTTCACTATACCAGTTAACATCGTTAAAAAGATCATTGCTGATATCATGAAGTTTGGAACCGTTCAACGTGCTTTCCTGGGTATCCAATATCCAAGAGAAAACCTGAGTGAAGAAGCCAAACAACAAAGTGGTATCAAGGAAGGTGAAGGTGTATATGTAATGGAAGTGACAAAAGATGGTGCAGCTTCAGCTGCCGGTATCAAAAAAGGTGATATCATAACTAAAGTAAATGGTATGGCTGTCACAAGTGGACCAGAAATGGTTGGACAGATTGCTACCTACCGTCCTGGCGATAAAGTGGCTATTAGCTATCTGCGTGACGGAAAAGAAACAACCATCAACGTGGTATTGAGAAACGTATCAGGCAATACAGATGTAGTTAAGACCAGCGTACTGGATAAATTAGGTGCCGATTTACAAACCATCAATAAAGATGTTGCCAAAGAACTAGGCGTAAATGGTGGTGTTGAAGTTCGTTCCATCGGAACAACCGGTTTATTCAGCCGCGTTCGTATCCAGGAAGGTTATGTAATCATCAAAGCCAATGGCAAAGAAGTGAAGGATGTTGCTGAATTCAAAAAGATTCTCGAAGAAGCATCCGGAAGTATAAAACTTGAGGGAATGTATCCTGGTTATGATGGGGTGTATCCGATTGTGATTAATTTGAATGCGCTGCAAATTCTTCTAACTTAAAGCTAAGGCCTAAATTAAAAGCCTACTTCATTAATTAAATGTAGTAGGCTTTTTTTAATTGTGCTTAAGGCCTAATGCTTATTTTCGTTTCAGCCCAGAAACCAGTCTTCGAATTGTGTTCTTTGTAATTCACAAAAACATTTGCCTGTTCTCCTCATTAGCCTTAGGCCTTAGGCTTTAGGCTTTAAGCAAAAAGTATTACGCCTTCAACAGCACCAAATAATCAAAAGGCTTCAATTCAAAACTCTGCTGCGGTATCACAGTAACAGTTTGCTTAGTGAATACATTGGTATAATCGCCATATACATATCCTTCGGCGAATTGAACGAAGAGATGATTGGGTGAGAGATTGAGAAGAACGAGTATTTCCTTGCCTTCTGTTCTTCTTACAAAACTCAGGATATAGTTATCGGCATTTGTGGGTATCCATACTGGTGAGGCCGTATTGTCGGCTGATAAGGCAGGATGATTTTTCCGGAGCGACAATAAGGCTTTATAGAATTCCTGTAAAGCTGGAGTACCCTTCCATTCTATAAGATCTTTATCAAAAAAAGCGAGGCGTTTGTGATTGGGAATTTCCTGTCCACTATATATTAATGGCATTCCCTTCCAGGTATGGCTGAGTACAGCTAATACAGGAGCCAGTTCACCGAATTTTTCATATTCAGTTCCATTCCAACTATTCTCGTCATGATTAGATGTAAAGAAAAGCGGGAATGTTCCGGCAGGCCATTCGTTACTGTATCTTTCTAATAATTCTCGAAGTGACTGAAGACTGTTTTGACCACGGGCATATTTCTCTGTATCGTGCATCCACTGCCAGGCATAGCAGGTATCGAATACATCGAGATAATGCATGTCTTCAGTTTCTGCTAACCAGAATACCGGCTTCAGCTTATCTACAGCTTTTCGTGCATCACGCCAGAAATCCAATGGCACCAGATGGGCCATATCACAACGGAATCCGTCTATATCGGCATCCAATACCCAAAACTGCATGGCTTCAATCATCGCCTTACGCATTCCGCCGTCATAATAGTTCAGGTCAATTACATCATGCCAGTTATTGGTATCGTAGAATTTCCCTTCAGCCGTTTTCTTATAATATTCGGGATGTGTTTGGGTCCAGATATGATCCCAACCAGTATGATTGGCCACCCAATCGATGATCAGTTTCATGCCCATATCATGCGCCAGTTTTACCAGATCACGAAAATCATCAAGGGTTCCGAATTCAGGATTGATGGCTGTATAATCGGAGCAAGCGTAGTAGCTACCAAGTGTACCCTGACGAACATCTACACTGATAGGTGTTATAGGCATCAGCCATAAAGTTTCTACTCCCATTTCCTTTAGCCGGGGTAAATGTTTTGCAAAAGCTTTGAAAGTTCCTTCTGGAGTATATTGGCGAATATTGACTTCGTAAAGATTAGTGCGGTTACACCATGCCACAGGACTGAAATTTCGACTCATGAGGGGAGTTTGTTGGAATGAATTTATACTATGGCAGGCAAAGCGTTCTGAAGACGCAAAGATACGCAAAGAGGCAAGAATCGCAGCATTCTGCTACAACTTTGTACCTTCGCCGCTGTTATAACAAGCATGAAAACCTTTAACGTTCCCACCACCTATCGCAGTCCGCTTATTTCGGCCATAAAAAGCCAAAGGAAACAAGAGGATAAACTGAAGAAAGATTTCAGTCCTACCCTTGTGGACCTGGGACCCTTACATATATATCTAGCCCGCCATTTCGGATTTTGCTATGGAGTGGAGAATGCCATTGAGATCGCTTTTCGAACCATCGATGAAAATCCGGGTAAGCGTATCTTCTTATTGAGTGAGATGATTCATAACCCACAGGTGAATGCCGACCTTATAGCAAAGGGTGTTCAATTTCTTCAGGATACTGTAGGCAAACAAATAATTCCACTTGAAAGTATCACTTCGAATGATATCGTTTTGATTCCAGCATTCGGCACCACCTTACCGATGGAGGAGAAATTGCGTTCCATGGGTATTCCTGTCGAGAAATATAATACTACTTGTCCTTTCGTAGAGAAAGTATGGAACCGTGGAGAACAGATTGCTGCAAAAGGATATACCATCATCATACATGGCAAGCCAAAGCACGAGGAAACAAGAGCTACTTTCTCCCATGCTGCTGCCAATGCCCCTGCGGTAATCCTTAACGATATGAACGATGCTATAGCACTCAGTCGTTTTATAACCGGAGAAGAACCAATGGGTGCTTTCTATGAAAGATTCAAAGGATTGTATTCTGAAGGATTTGATGCATCAAAACACCTGCAACGGATAGGTGTAATAAACCAGACCACCCAATTAGCTAGCGACACTCAGGCCATTGCTGATTTCCTTAAGCAGACATTGATACAGCATTATTCATTAGACGCCTCTTCCATTGCTGATCGTTTTGCCGATACAAGGGATACTTTATGCTATGCCACTCTCGATAACCAGACAGCAGTAACTGGCATGCTCGAAACACCAGCTGACCTTGCGATTGTAATTGGTGGTTATAATTCATCCAACACCACACATCTGGTTGAATTATGCGAAGAGAAGCTGCCAACCTACTTCATTAACGATGAAGAAAAATTGCTTTCTAAAAACGAGATAGAGCATTTTAATTTTCATACGAAAGAAGTGCTGACCACCTCATCTTATTTACCTCAGAATAATCCAACACGAATTTTAATCACCAGTGGTGCTTCATGTCCTGATGCTTTGGTTGAAGGAGTGATTCGAAAGCTGGCCAACTTTTTTGGAGTTCAGGAAAATTTAGATACCGGTTCAAGAGGTTCCAAAGTTCAATAAGTTCCAGAGGGCAGACTAATAGTTGGCCCTTTTTTTATTTTTTAGATTTTTTACCGCAGAGACGCGGAGACGCAGAGGGGCGTTCCTCCGCGTCTCTGCGTCTCCGCGGTAATAAATTCTCAAATTTTCAAATCATCAAATTCTCAAATTAACTAATTTAAATAAAAAGTCCCGCTGAAAGCGGGACCCATATGATAAGCAATTTGTCTGGATTTCCTCATTACATCATCTTGAAGCCTTCGAGGAACTTCGTATTGAAATCGCCGCTGATGAACTGTTCGTTGCGCATCAGTTGCTGATGGAATGGAATGGTTGTCTTTACTCCTTCGATAACATATTCACTCAGGGCCCTGCTCATGGTATTGATGGCTTCCTGACGTGTACGTGCTACTGAAATGATTTTTGCAATCATGGAGTCGTAGTATGGAGGGATGGTATAACCTGCATACACATGCGAGTCAATCCTGATTCCATGTCCGCCAGGTTGGTGCAATACAGTGATGCGGCCTGGTGAAGGACGGAAATCGTTATATGGATCTTCTGCATTGATACGACATTCGATAGCGTGCATAGTGGGTTCGTAGTCGGCACCGCTGATTGGGTCGCCAGCTGCGATCTTTATCTGTTCCTTTATAAGATCGAAATTTGTAACTTCTTCTGTCACGCAATGCTCTACCTGGATACGGGTATTCATTTCCATGAAGTAGAAATTGCGATGCTTGTCTACCAGAAATTCGATAGTACCTACGCTTTCATAGCCGATGGCACCTGCTGCTTTCTTTGCTGCTTCTCCCATTCTATGACGGAGGTCTGGAGTCATGAACGGTGAAGGTGATTCTTCCACCAGTTTCTGATGACGGCGCTGTATAGAGCAGTCACGCTCACTGAGATGACAAACTTTACCGTAACGGTCACCTGCAATCTGGATTTCTATATGGCGGGGTTCTTCTACGAATTTCTCGAGATAAACTCCATCGTTCTTAAACGAGGCCCCTGCTTCTGCCTTTGCAGTATCGTAGGCTTTCTCCATTTCATCATCATTCCAAACAACGCGCATCCCTTTACCACCACCGCCGGCGGTAGCTTTAAGGATTACTGGATAGCCTACTTCGCGTGCGAGGCCTTTAGCCTGTTCAACGCTTTCGAGCAATCCTTCTCCACCAGGCACCACAGGTACACCAGCTTTGATCATCGTTTCTTTCGCAGTGATCTTATCTCCCATGGCACGAATCTGGTCGGGTGTTGGTCCAATAAACTTGATACCATGTTCACCACAGATCTCAGAGAATTTTGCATTCTCAGCCAGAAAACCATAACCCGGATGTATTGCATCGGCATTAGTGATTTCGGCTGCGGCCATTATATGAGGTATATTAAGGTAAGAATCTCCGCTTGCAGGCTTACCGATACAAACAGCTTCATCGGCAAAACGCACGTGAAGACTATCCTTATCGGCAGTTGAAAAAACGGCCACCGTTTTGATACCCATTTCCCTGCAGGTACGAATGACCCTGAGGGCGATTTCTCCGCGGTTGGCGATTAATATCTTCTTAAACATTATAGGAATTTGAAGATTTGAAAATTTGAAAATTTGGGAATGAAAAAAGCAAATCAAAAATCTGAAAGGGGGCTTCCCATTTTCAAATTTTCAAATTGCCTCATTCTCAAATTAATTAGGTTCTACCAGGAACAACGGCTGATCATATTCCACTGGTGATGCATCTTCCACCAAAATTTTCACGATACGACCTTTTACTTCACTTTCAATTTCGTTGAAAAGCTTCATGGCTTCGATGATACATACTACTTTACCGGAAGTGATCTCATCACCTGGTTCTACAAATACTGGTTTGCCTGGTGCTGAGCTGCGGTAGAAAGTACCGATCATGGGACTTTTAATAGTCACCAGGTTATCGGCTGCTGGTTCTGCTTTTGGCTTTTCAGCACCACCGTTGGTTGAAGCTGCCGGAGCAGATGACTGTTGAGGAGCAGCATAAGAAGGCTGCATGGTCATCGGAGCGGACATTGACTGAGCTGCAACGATATGTTGAACTGGCTCTTCTTTTTGTTTGATGGTAAGTTTAAATCCTTTCTCTTCAATCGATACTTCACCGATGTTAGATTTGTTGATCATCTTGATCAACTCCTGAATTTGTTTGAAATCCATCAGAAATGGGTTTTAGTGATCTGTTCCTTTTTTAAAAACTGGCGGCTAAGATAAGGGAAAATAGTGTAAAGTATTATGCGCCAGGTTAGAACTTAATTCCTGGCCCCTGAAACTAAAAAAGTGTTACTAAGGGTAACACTTTTAATGATTTAGCGCTTTGTTGAGTAATAAGTTTTAAGTAGTATGTTTTAAGTTTATGATTGTATTGAACCCGGAGGTTTATCCAAAAATCGGGGTCAAAACTTACAACTTAAGGCTACAACTTAAGGCTCCCGACTCCAGACTACCGACTCTCTCACTCCTTCACTCTTTCCACATAATCCCCGCTCTTGGTATTGATGCGGATCAATTCGCCTTCGTTTACGAAAAGGGGCACGTTTACGGTAGCTCCAGTTTCAACGGTGGCTTGTTTCAGGGTACGAGTTGCGGTATCGCCTTTTACACCTGGTTCGCTATAAGTAACTTTCAGAACGATTTTGTCGGGTAATTCCACGCTCATCGGCAATTCGGTTTCGGTGTTGATCAACACAGAAACTTCCTGACCTTCTTTAAGGAATTGAGGCGCATCAACCATATTCTCCTGAACAGCTAACTGCTCAAAAGTCTCATTATCCATGAAATTATAGCCGGTATCATCCTTATAGAGGTATTGATAATATTTGCGTTCAACACGTACAGGGAAAATGCTGTCACCGCTATTCCATGTTTTTTCGATACTGCGGTTATTATCAACCCCCTTCAGTTTCGCCCATACTTTGGCGGCTGCGCGGGCGGTCTTGTTTTCGCCGAATTCTACAATCGTGTAAAGGCTACCATCCAGTTTGATGATGAGGCCGCGGCTGATATCTGATGTACTTGCCATATAGCTTTGAAAATTAAGGATTTGAGAATTTTTTCGTGGACCCTGGTAAGGCAAAAGCCTAATGGGGCGGCGGCAAAGCTAAGAAAAAGTAGTTCTCTAAAGCCAAAAATCAAAAGTCAAATATAAAAGTCAAAAATCAAAAGTAAAAAGTCAAAATGGGTAAGGGTCTGATTGAGTGGGTTTCACGCAAAGGAGGAAAAAGTCAAAATTCAAAAGTCAAAAGTCAAAATGGGTAACGTTGGAGGCTTGGTGTTGTTGGGGAATTTTTATTCCGTCTGCCCAAAACCGAGGCCGAATAATTGCAATATTGCTAATGATTTATTCATAAGCCAAATCTATAAAGTCAAGCTGGAACTGAAGGGCAATAAAGAATGTTGTGGCTATTTTCATCAATCTCCAATAATTCCAACCCTAATATTAGTGGCATCCCTTCATTCTATGGTCATTATTCTTTTCGCTTTTTTATTCCAAAGGACTATTCTTTGTTCCATACTTGATGTAATAATGCTATTTCCATTTTCATTCCAAGAAACTCCCCATAAATAATCTTTTGAATTACCTTCTGAAACAAGATTTCCATTTGTGTCCCAAATTCTTAATGCGTCACTTGCTGATGCTAGTCTGTCGCCTTTTGGATTCCAAGCCAAATTTCTATACTCCCCTTTGCTGATGTCAATGGTTTTTAAAAGTTCGCCTTGTTCACTCCAATACTGAAGCAATGATTTGTCTTTTTCGTCTCCATAATCTCCTGTCACAAAAAAGTCACCTGATCTGTGCCATGCAATGCTCAACAACATTACATCTTCCTGTCTATGCTTTATTGATTTTTGTAAATTTCCTTCAAAGTCAAAAAAGCGTATTTTGTCTGTCACTGTTGTAAGAATATTTTTTTTAGGATGCCAGTCAATAGCAGTTATACTCTTAGTGTTTTCATTAACAAATTTTCTGATTAATTTACCCTTGATATCATAAATCAATATTTGCCCTTCATTATCTGCAACAGCTAAATATTCACCCGTGTAGTTCCAATCAATTCCTCTTGCTCCGTCTGGTGAAATGCCGTTTAACTCAATTTTTTCATTTTTTCTAAATTAAGTATAAATGATTTTTCGTTCAGACATTTGTGTTGTTACAACAATAATATTCATTGAAGGATGCCATTTTATACGTGTAATTGTGTTCTTTACTGGGAATGAATTGTATATTTCCAGATTTCCTTCTTTGTAAATTTTTAAAGTGTCAACATTACCCCCAATTGCAATATACTTTCCATTAGGACTCCAATCTGTTGTCCAAAGAATTTCCTTCGTCAATTTATTTTGTCCGAAAATCTGATTAGAAAGAATCATAGTCAGAAAATTTAGGATAACTAATATTTTAGTTCTTTTTGTCATCATGTAGTTATTTTATAGTGCCGTCACTAACTAAATTATTTGTTTGTATTAATTTTTGCTTTATCAAAAAAAACATAGTCCAAACTAAATTTTCCTGAACCCAAGAACAAAAACAAAAGGAACAAAAGAAAAAATGTAGAAGCAGTCCCTCCGTTAAAGAGATTACCATCTGACATATACCATACTATTGTTAACATTGTCATCATTAGTGGGAATACTATAATTCGAGTAAATAGACCTACTATTAGAAAAGCACCTCCAATCAATTCAGTTAATTTTGCAAGCATTAGCATAAATCTTGGAGAAGAAATACCAATATCAGTAAGAAATTTGGTGTAGTCATTCATAGTTGCTTCATCAAAGATTTCTTTGCCAAACATCATAATCATTATCCCTGCACAAATCCGTATTAAGGAGATTCCATTTTCCCAAACAGGGTTAGAAGTTAAAATTTTTGAATTCATTATATTTTGATTTATTGTTATTATATAAAATAATTTTCTCTACACTTAAAAGAAATATAAAATATGTAAACGGATTGTAAATAAATGTAAAATGTGTTTTGTCTTTTATAGTTATGTTGATTTTTTTGTTTATGATGTCGCCTCCAGTGGTTGCCACTAACAAACAGCTTTGGGTGATTTTCACACAAAGGAAAGGAGTGTTATTCTGAATTGTGTGCCTCTAATTTAAGGCGCAAAGGGTTGCTGTCCGACAATAGAAATACATGGCTAAGAGGTCAAAGGAGGAAATAAGGTTTAAAGTTTAAGGGTTTATGAGTTTAAGGTTCTTACATTCGAGTATTCACTTCGAATTTAAAAACCCTTAAACACTTAAACCCTTAAACTTTAAACCTTTTGACTTTTTACTTTGTTTCCTCACCACTATCACCCCTTCCTTCCCCTTATCACCGTAAGCTTCAGTAGCTTTCTCCCCTTTTAAAATATTAATGGATTCAATAGTATGGGGATCTAATTGCAGGGCCTCAAATTCGGCTGGAGAATATTCTTTTCCATTCACTACATAAATCCCTTTGAATACGTCTTTCGGTTTGATGATCACTTTTGAATCAGTTGTAGCCATGGTAGCTTCTTTCATGGAAACAGCGGACTTTTTGCCGGTTGCCGGAGCTCCTTTCTTATTTTCTTTCGTATTGATTAGTATTACTCCATTCTTTCCTTTTATTCCATAGAGTTCCATAGAACTCGCATCTTTTAAAATGGAGATGCTTTCAATTTCAACAGGATCCAACTTGTTTATTACAGCAACATCAGCTTGTTCTATACCATCCAGGATAATTAATGGTTGTAATTCAACAGATACTTTTGTCAGATTAGTTAACCTGATATTTTCCGGATGAGGGTTAGCTGGGTTATATTTTTTGGGGCCTTGCTCAAAAGCATATCCAGCAGGTGGAGCAGTTATTATACCTTGGTCAGCACCTGGAGCAGGCAAACCGTTCCGTGGAGACGCTGGGGGCGGAGGAGGAGGAATGGCACCATACTTTGCCGTGTTAGCCTTTTCATCTTTACTCCAATCTTCCAACAACATCGACTTTACAATCTTGCGGTTCTTATCTTTTATAATTACAATGCATTCACCATTATTATCGGCTACTGATAATATATAGCCTTTACTATTTATCCATTGCTTTGTTGTTGCTGCCTCTTCCCATTCCTTATCAGAAGGAAGACGGGAGGCATTGCCCTTTGCTGGTGGCAGGTGCAGCTGGGGGCAAAGGCGGGATTGGTGCAGCTGCAGGTGCTGGATATTCCAGTCCAATATTTTTTGTTGGCGGGTTAGGCGGTGCTGGCAAAGACGCAGGTGCATTGCTGGTGCAGGAGGAGGCGGTGGTGGTGTTGGCAATTCACCATATTTCTTTATATACGCCGCTTTCTCTGCTGGCACGCGCAGATCATACTTTTCCTTAGTACCATTCTCCAACTTAACCGTTGCAATATCCTGATTGATATTTATACTTTTTACTCCTTTAGGAAGTCCGGGCGATTTTACACCTACTGGTGCTTGAGCTGGAACAGGAATTGTATCCTGCAATACCGGTTCAGCATAAGATTCACGATTAGAATTACTGGAGGAGAATTTATCGCGAAACGATAACAGTAATACAGCAAGTAAAGGAATTATGAATAAGAACTTCAGCAAGTGCAGTTTGGCACTTTTCATTTTGTTCATCATTGCAATACGTTTTTTTAATGAGGTAAAATTGAATTTGGTGGCAATGCTGAACTGTGATACACCTATCACTTTCAGCAGCAGGTATTGGTATTCCTTCTTATCCAACCCGTTTTCCAACACCTTGTAATCGGCTATGAATTCGAGGTTCTGTCGAATGGCTAGTCGGAGCAGCCAAACGAAAGGATTATACCAATTGAGGATACAGAGAATTTCACTCCAAAGAATATCAACGGTATGACGTTGCTTAACATGTATGAACTCATGCCGAATGATTTCCTTCAACTCTTCCTGGGTATGCTGGTGCTGGTTTACAAAAATCGTATTACCGAAAGAGAAAGGAATGATGTTCTTGTTCACCTGGTATAAACGAACTGAATCATCGAGCAATAATTCAGATTGTTTTTTCATCCTGTTCAAAGAAATGTGCTGTACCAATAACCTGACTAACATAATGGCAATTCCAATCGAAATCGTCAGCAATATCCACTCTTCATACGTCCATGAATTATCAGTAGAAGCTTGTCCAACTCCTGCACCTGAATACCCAACTACAGGAATATATTCCAGCATTTCATTGGCATGCAACTGGCTTTTTTCCAAAACCGGATTTATCCGGATGAATGGAATAACAAAAGCTATTGCTGTATAACCCAGCAAGTACCACCTGTTCCAGTTATAGAATGTCAACCTGCGCAGGAATAACTGATAAAACAAGTATACTACCGAGAGGCAGATGGAGAGTTTGAGGAGGTATGTGTAAAGTGAAGACATTGTTAGAAAATTTTATAGTCTCTAATATTAGTCGGGAGTCTATAGTCTGTAGTCGGAAGTCGGAATCAGACTCCCGACTCCCGACTACAGACTACCGACTTGAATTCTTTTCGATCATCTCTATAATCTCCTTCAGCTCCTTCGGGCTCACTTTTTTCTGCTCAACAAAAAAGCTTACCAGTTCCTTATAAGAGTTATCGAAATAGTTTTTCACTACGCCATTCATAAATTGCTTTTTATAATCGGCTTCGGAAAGAGTGGGTTTGTACCAGTTGAGGTTGCCCACAGGACGGCTCACCAGGTATCCTTTTTTCTCCAGGTTCTTGATGGTAGAGGCCAGTGTGGTGTAGGGCACTGGCTCCGTAAGATGGTCAAGGAACATCTTCACATTCCCTTCACCTGTTTCAAAAACCGCCAGCAAGGCCTGCTCCTCCTGTTGGGTTAATTTCTCCAGCATGTCTACGAAATTTTCGTAAACCTACGGATTTTTCGTAACCAACCAAAAAATAAATCAATAAAAATTGTTAAAGGCTTTTTAATAAGGGGTCGGGGTTATAGCTTTACAGCCAACAATCAATTGGCTATGCGTTACTTCTTTTCGTTAGTATTTGCTTTTATGACTGCAATAGGATTTGCTCAACAGGCTCCGGCCAAACAAGAGCCTCCATATAAAAGGTTTCCTACCGTACCCCCATTTGAGTTATTACAAGCCGACAGCACTACATTCACTAAAGCTGGCTTAAAAAAGCAGGCTACAATGATCATGTATTTCAGTCCTTCCTGCGACCATTGCATTCACCAGATAGAAGATATGGAGAAGCGTTGGAAGGAATTTTCCAGCTACCAATTAGTATTAGCCACTTATCAGCCAATGGAAGAATTGGTGGAATTCATTGGTAAGTATAAGATGAAAGAACAGCACAATATCAAATTGGGAAGAGATACACAATTCATGTTGCCAGGTTTCTTTGTTATAAAATCCCTCCCCTATTTTGCAGTTTATGATAAAAAAGGAGATTTGGTAACTACTTTCGAAGGGAACGTAAAAGTTGACAAATTGCTGGACGCTTTAAAAGGCAAAAAATAACATACAGGGCATGAATAATGTCAGCCTTTTGAACACAAACTTTCTTTTACCTTTGCCGCGAATTCATTTACTCACACATAAATTACATTTCTGATGAAAGTTACTGTTGTAGGTGCTGGTGCCGTTGGAGCTACCTGTGCCGATAATATCGCCCGGAAAGAGCTGGCTACTGAACTGGTTTTATTGGATATCAAAGAAGGGATTGCTGAAGGCAAGGCTCAGGATATGATGCAGACCGCTACCCTCTTAGGTTTCGATACAAAAATAACCGGAAGCACAAACGACTATAGCAAAACCGCCAACAGTGATGTGGTGGTAATCACTTCAGGTTTACCCCGCAAACCAGGTATGACCCGTGAAGAATTGATTGGTGTGAATGCAGGTATCGTTAAAGGTGTTGCTGAAAACATCCTCAAGTTTTCTCCAAATGCCATCATCATAGTTATCAGTAACCCAATGGATACAATGACTTATCTGGCATTGCAATCTACCGGTTTACCAAAGAACAGAATCATCGGTATGGGTGGTACACTCGATAGCGCCCGTTTCAAATATCAACTCAGTCAGCATCTCGGTTGCTCTCCAAGCGATTTGAATGCAGTAGTAGTGGGAGGACATGGAGACACTACCATGATTCCATTGATCCGTTTCGCTACATGGAACAGTACTCCAGTTACAAAATACCTGAGTGCTGAGCAACAGGAGAAAATTGTTAAGGATACGATGGTGGGTGGTGCTACTCTTACAGCCCTTATCGGTACCAGTGCATGGTATGCACCAGGTGCTGCCGGTGCTGCATTGGTAGAAAGCATTGTTCGCGATGAGAAGAAATTATTCACTTGCTGCGTAGCGCTTGATGGCGAATATGGTCAGAAAGATATCTGCCTGGGTGTTCCTGTAGTTATCGGCCGCAATGGATGGGAAAAGATCGTTGACTTCGGATTGAATGCAGATGAACAAGCCCTTTTCGATAAGAGTGCTGCTGCTGTAAGAAGTATGAATGATGTGTTGAAGACTTTATAATACTAACCGACTATCATACAAAGGGTGGACAATTGTCCACCCTTTTTTTTACACTATAATTATTTCGGAATCTGTTGTGTCCAACAATGAATACCACCCCCGGCGAAATTAACTCCCCATGGATCTATCTGTATTATCTTCTTACCTGGAAAGTGCTTTTCAAATAAGGCTTTGGCCAATGCATCTTTTTCCATGCAGGATTCAGGAAACCCCTTTTTATAATATTTGGGAATCAAGACTCTGTCATTGAATACAAGATAATTAAGATAACTAACAGCGGGCATAAACCGAATAGAGTCACCCTGTTTCCATTCCGGATGATCAGAGTAAAAAACTGAAACCGGGAAATCCATATTTGCGGTATCAATCTTATAGGTAACGGGATTTACATCTGGAATTGGCATGAAAACGATATCGAAGGGTTTCCCTTCTACGTCTGTCGCTTTTTTAAGGATATCCAGATTCACATTCATCCGATCGTAGTTGATTTTTTTCAGCGGATCGGATGCAGCTTCTTCTTTAGTGGCCATGGCCAGCAACACCGTATTCTTGTTGGCGAAACGAGCGAATTCATCAACATGTCCACCAACACCATAGCCATAGATATCTTCCACAATACTTTTTCTTGGTACAGGGCCTGGATCTTCCGCAACTCCTTCGCGCAGCCAGATAACTTTCTTCACTCCCAATGAAGAAGCCAATAGGCTATCGAATTGAGATTGGTTAAAAGATGGATTCCTTTTCCTGCAAAAAGAATCGACCAATAATGCAACTCCATTTCCATTCAGTTCTATTTCGCCTCCTTCAATAGCTAATGGATTACGAACAACATCCATCTTTAACAATTGACTCATCTGTTCAAAATAGCGATCGCGAATTGCTTCTCTTCGTTTTGCCCAAGCAGTATCTCGATCGTAAAAATCTGCACCCACATAATCCCAATGAAATCTCATCAGTTTATTTTTTCCATCAGCATCTTTCACTACAATTGGACCATAATCGCGAGGCACTCCCATACTGAAGAGTTCGTAAACTGGGAGTAATACAATATGTGAGGTATCAATATTGGCTGCATGAAATAGTCGGGAAAGTGAATCCTTATTGTAGTCCTCATTTATAAGCACATACACTTTTGTAATGGCCGCCAGTTCGCGAATAATATCACGGGTTCCCGAATGTACTCCTTCCACCATTGAGGAGAATTCTGAGGGTCCCGAATAATTTATCATTACAGCATCCTGCATTTCCCATTCAGCGGGCATAATATGAGATTCTTTTGGAAGAGGTTCTTTACATCCCACCAAAACAAATAGCAGACTCAAAACAACCAATATCTTATTCATTCATTTTCTTTTATAATACACAGAAGGTATCCAAACCATTATTATTTCGGTAATCAACAAAGGAACAAAGGAAAAGAAATACTCATTCACCACGCGACGGAAAGTAGCATCAGAAATTGAACCGAAAAGGAAGTTGAGTGATTGGCCATCGTCGATACGAACCATTACAAATGCGAGTACACAAACATAACTTCTCACCATCATCTGACGATGTGCTTTTGTATTCCTGTTTTTTATAGCTACCCAGGCAAACCAGGTTGCGGTTACAGCAAAAACAGTAAGAAGGAATAAAGAGATACGGCAAGGTACACAGGTACTGACTAATGATAATCTTCCAGCAGAAATTCCGATCAGCAATATTCCGAACATATATAATTTACCTGCAATCCTGTGGAATTTGAGATAACGGTTACGGAAAGCCGGCCAGAATTGTGAGGGGCCAAGTAATAGGGCGAAGGTACCTCCTACCATATGCATCGTAACCCAGAGTTGGTTATTAAAAAAAGCTGTGCCGAAAATACGGCTGCGATAGCCATAGAAGTAGGGTATTACGGAATCGTAATAGAAGAATAATGAAAGAAATATAAGACATGCCCAAAAAAGGATTTTCCCAAACAATAAAGGTATTCGCATAAGCAGATGAGTTCTATGATGAATTTAGCCATTTTTAAGCCTACACAATACAAGGGCCTGTATATATTAATTCAACTAAAAAGTTGGCGTCCATTTGGGTACGAAAACAAATCAAAGATGCCTAAGCCAATAAAAAGTGGCAATAGCGAAATGTGGTGAATTTAAGGAGTATGACCTGCTTTCGATGTACTATGGCTTAAATAATTGCAGTAAAGGGAGGGCAACAAAAAATCGTTTAAAGTTGATTCCCGTTTAAGCTTGAGCTAACAATGAATAAACATTATTATTTCCAGGTTCTTTGCAACTATTCGTGCAGCAGGATGCGTCTTGCACTTGTCTATCCATTAACCCTTGCAAGCCATAGAGTTACCATAAAAATCCCTTCCAATTCCTTTACTGTTAAGCAGTTAAGGATTCCTCTGAAAAATCGTTCACTCTAAGTAGTTTCACATATAAAATTTATTTATTTTTACGCTCCCCCCTTGTTGACCGTGCACCGTATCACTATTACCAAAAACTCATGTGCTTATGACTACAATTAGACTTATCCTATTTATTGGTGCGTGCTTTATTGGCGGTTTTTCTGCCTTGGCCCAGGAGCTTCCCAGAAGTCATGATCCAAAGGCGGAGACTTATTTGAGTCCTAGTACCAATAAGAAAATCTGCCCTACAACCAATCCCATCATTAATCCATTGACCAATTGGAAATTGAATCCGTTAAAAAATAAGGATATCAATCCATTTGAGAATACATCTATCAATCCTCAGTACAAGCCCAACCTGAACCCTAATATCAATGAATTGTTGAACCCTCAGCGTACTATCACGCTCTATCCATCCAGCAATGCTATCAGGGTTCTTTATCTATTTAATAAAAGCGATGAACTAGCTGGTTATATCACCCAGGCCTCACAGGATGTATTGCTTTGCTTTAGTATTGCAGGAGAATGGACCTGTTATTATGTAAAGACTCCAGAAGGCACATATAACCAGTTTGAAAAAGATGGTACATGGAATGGCAATTTTATCTGCTATGATAATACGGCAGGATATAATCAGTTTGACAAGGAAGGGAAGTGGACTGGGATGCATATAAAATAACCATTCCCATAATAAAATTTAAATGCCCATACTGCTAACAGTAATGGGCATTTTCTTTTAGGATAGCTCTGCTACAGAGCAAGGTTCAATGGTTAAATCCCTTTATTATCTATTTAATCGCTTCCAGTCTTCTTTAAACTCCACACTTGGATCAAATGCAGGATTATTAGAGAGGATATAGGTTCCATCTCCCTTACTCCAGGCGTTGGTATAGCCATTGGTAAGTTCTACTTTATTACCGCCTTCATCTGTCCAGCTATCAACACCTCTTAAGTATTGACTGAACTGTTGCTGAAAATCGTCTGAGTTACTTTTATTGGAATTTTTTTCCCAATTACGAATGATACCGTTGCTGATTTCTTCCTGAGCCTGTCTTGTTATTTCAATCTGTTTACCTAATTCTATCTGTGCATTCCTGCCAATTGCGCTTAACACACTTTGAACTGCTGAAGACCATTGCGGATTTATCCGGCCACTGCCCATAAAAGTGCTCAATAATTTTCTGGCCATCTCTTCCTTTCCTGCTTCATACTTCATCACAACCCGCATAGACACATAACACTGATACGTATTACTCATTCCACCCTGAGTCCCGGGCATTGTAGTTATAGTTTGCATTATTGTACACAAGGCAATACCCTCCTTACCATCACTAAATTGCAATACACCCTCAGCAGCACTACCCCGATGAGTATAGGCATTATTTCCAGCTTGTCGGGCCATATTGGTCATTTGTCTGGCGCCTTGATCCATTGCCGCTTGCAAAGCACTAATTATGGATGTACTCTTTACCTTAGCATTAACAGCTGAAGCTAATCCTTTACTTATATACCCTGCAGCATCCAGCGGCTGGGCAATACTGCAGGAATGCATATTAAACCCACGCTGCATAGCATCGAGATAAACAGGATCGTCACTCCAATCGAATTGAGTAACTGGTAAGAAAAACAACTCGAATGCATTATCGGGAGAAGTAGCCTGCACTCCTGCTTGTACAATTTCAGCAATGCATTTATTGGTTGCATTCCATTGTACTCCTGCATTTACCTTCCAGTTAGCAGGCAATAAGAAGGAACTCACTTCAACAGGTTGATTGAAGCCTTGTCTGTCCTCTACACGAAACCTTTTCAATAATACATAATCCTTACCTTCCTGCATGTTTCCCTTGTTTGTGTTATTATCTGATGATCCCGCCTCTTTATTTGATTCTTGGCACGACAATAAGAAGCAAAGACAACCTGCAATGATCCATCTGAAATTGCGCTTTAAGAACATAATCAGTTATTGGTTTTTATTCTGAATAATTAGAACTGGTCAATAGCCTGCCATGAATATCCGGAATTCTTTACAATATCGAGCAAAACATCCTGCAATCCATATACGAAAGGGTTTTCACCAGCTGTTGGATCCACCCTCGAATTCAGCAATATGGCTGTACACATTCCATTATCATGTCGCATGAAACCGGTACGGGTACCAGGCAGACTTCCATAATTAAACCATACGCTCTCAGAACTCCAGATGCCTATACCGCAAGCATATCCGGAATAGGCGGCAGAAGGTGTTGTAAGTTGCGTAATGGTTGATGCATTTAAAATATCAGGACGGGTTGAAAATCCATCAACTGCTGTAACTATTTTCAAAAGATCGGCTGCGGTTGAAATCAATCCGCCATCTGCATCTCTTCTTGGGAAGGCGATGGTGTATGTATATGGAGCATCACTACCTTGTCCAGAATAAGACACTTCATTTGATTTCTTATCTGCCAGGGTTTTGCCGGCAATATCTAAACTGTTTGCCCCAACGCCAGCGCCAAGGTCTTCCTTGATATAGTTGATATAAGATTTGCCGGAAATTTTTTCAACGATGCGTCCCAATATGAAATAGTTCACATTGCTATAATCATAGAATGTACCCGGTGCTTTTGGCATGGTGCGGGTATTGATAATCCAATCGAGCAACTGTTTATTGGTATAAGCAGGATTAGCATCTATTACATCACCGCCTGTGGAAGCACCCCATGCTCCTGTTACATGCTGCAAAAGCTGACGAACTGTTATAGCAGTAAGATTTGCATTATATGGTGCCGTACCATAATCAGTACCCAGAATAGAACCAGCACCAAACACTTTTCCATCAAGGGTAATCTTACCCTCCTGAACCAATTTAAGAATAGCAATACCCGTATAAGATTTGGAAACACTGGCCAACCTGAAACGATGTGCAGTAGTCAACTTTTCATTGGTAGTTTTATCGGCAACCCCATACGCTTTTAAATATACCAGCTTGCCGTTCTTAGAAACAGCCAGAGAAGCACCGGGAATATTATAGGTAGCCATAAAAGCCTGTAATTTTCCGTCAATTGCTGCAATATCTTTCTGAGTATCCGGCACAGGAGGAGGAGTAGGCTCGGTACCACTCTTTTTACAGGCAATCAACACTGTTGCAGACAGCATCACAAGTACAAGTCCTTTAATGATTCGTAACATAAAAGCGATTTTATTTAAGGAATAAGGTTTATGACCAAGCTATGCTTGCTATACCAAAACAACTGATTGTCCACAGCGCCACCTATACTCCATTTGGATAGGTTTGTACATCGTATTAATTACTAGGTTTGTAACGCTATTCCAACCCTGTATTTCAGCAAACCTTAACAGCCCTTTTACAAATCGCTTCAATGAGAGAACCACTTCTTGATACACATAAAAAATCATTCCCCTTAATTCTAGGGTTATGTCTTCTATTACCCTTTTTTCTTCCCGGTAGTGCAAATGCACAGAATAAAAAAATAGATAGCCTCCGTTTGCTATTACATTCCACCAAAGAACCTGCAGTACAATTGAGCCACCTATTAAGTCTTGGGAAAGAGAAGAATTCATTACCAGCAGATTCGATTTATTGGTATGGAGAACAAGCCAAAAAAATAGCCATACAATTAAAAGACTCAAAAAGTGAGGCATGGGCTGACTACGGACTCTACTCGCACCTTCTTGTTACCGGCCAGGCAGATAGTCTGCTTAAAACAATTGACAGTTATCTTTCTAAGACAGAAGTAATTGAAGACCGAGATCTTTATTACAAGATGGCATTATTGAAAGCCAATGCCCTGAATCGTCAAAACAAGTTAAATGAAGCCATCGAGCTTCAATTACAATTGCTCACCAGTGCCCAAAAAGAGAATGCCACTGAATCAGTATTATTTCTAATGAATTACATCGGTGCTTCTTACTTAAATCTCAACAAATTGGAAGAGTCTAAAATCTGGTGGATGAAAGCCCTTGACATTATTAATTCATCTACTCCTGAGATTTACTCATATATAGAAGCCACAATCCTCGGCAATCTTGGATTATATTACTATAACATGTTAGCGGGTCCGGTTTCACTTTCTTATAAAGACTCTTGCAGGTTTTTCCTTGACAAATCGATAGCTATTGCAAAAAAATACGAATTGCTTGGTGTCCAGGCATCTGGATTAGTGCTGAAGGGGAATTTTTTATCCCGCACAGGACAAATGAAAGAAGCTGAACAATTATTAAACGAGGGAATTAGTATCCGCAAAAAAGTAGGAGATCCATTTTATATACTGCAAGACCTTATCAACCTGGGAGGATACTACTATACTATTGGACAATATGAAAAAGCAGGGCTATTATTAATGAAGGAATTTCATTAGCAAGCAAAAACAGTATCAAAGCCGACAGATTAGCTATGTTAGGATTGATAGCATATAGTTATAAAGCAGAACACAAATATGAAGCATATGGAACGGCACTTGAACAATTCATACAGGCTGCAGACTCAGTAAACCGCATAAACAGTTCATTACAATTGGCAGAGATACAAACAAAATACAATGTTCAACAAAAGGAGCTGCAGATTGCTGCGCAACAATTTTCTTTATTGAAAAGAAAATATCTTCTTTATGGCTCTTCCATATTAGTATTGATTGGAATCATTGCAGGCTATATCGGATTCACTAATTATCGGGCAAAACAAAAATTGCTATTAGAAATTGCTGTAGACAAGGAGAAGAAAGAAAAAGAGATTGCCGTAAGAACAGCTCAAGAAAAAGAAAGGGTACGAATTGCCGCTGACCTTCATGATAATATTGGTGTACAGGCAAGTGCCATATTATATGGCACCGAATTATTACAAACAGGCACAGAAAAAAATTCTGAAATAGTCGATACCCTGCACGATACAGCCAAAGAGATGTTAGTAAACCTAAAGGGAAACCTTATGGGCTATGAATAACTCAGATATTCAGGCTACAGAATGCTGGATACGCATCATCAATTTCTGCAAGCAGATGGAAAAACATTATAGCCATATCCAAATAAGTGCTTCAGGAAGTACTCCACCTGAATACCCACTTGATTCCATATCTGCACTACACCTAATGATGATTGTAAAAGAAGCTGTAAACAATGGGGCACGTCATGCTACAGCCAATTTGATAAGTGTTTCAAGTGCCGTAAACAATAATCAATGGCAGTTGGTTATAAGCGATAATGGAAAAGGGTTTGACTGGAAAGGGCAGCAA
Organism: Chitinophagaceae bacterium; assembly: GCA_016721085.1. Lineage (GTDB taxonomy): Bacteria > Bacteroidota > Bacteroidia > Chitinophagales > Chitinophagaceae > Endoryza. The sequence goes on from JADKJI010000033.1 coordinate 43,711, forward strand.
CCATCAAAAGATAGTAATGGCATTACGAATATGACAGAAAGGGCAAAAGCTATCGGAGCAGAATTTGAACTTAAATCGCAACAAGACAAAGGAACATCTATTCAATTAACTATTCCAATATCCTGAAATAAATCAGATAGAAGACCTGCTAATCCTAAAACTTAAAACGAATGATCAAGATCGGAATCGTGGAGGATAAATCCAACAACCGGAGAATCATAAAAGATAAACTGGCTCGCAATCCTTCATTTCAGTTAGTAATGGAATCAACGAATGGAGAAGAGTTTCTTGAGACTATTCAGAAAATGAATACTGATGAAAGGCCTCATATTGTACTCATGGATTTGGAAATGCCGGTTGTTGACGGTGTTACAGCTATCGCCACCGCATCTTCTTTATATCCTGATATAAAATTTGTTGTATTGACAATTTTCGATGATGACAATAAGATTTTTAGTGCCATTCGGTCCGGGAGCTTGTGGCTATCTCTTGAAAGAAGAAAGCGGTCAGGTAATTAGTGAAATGCTGATGAACTTATGGGAAAGCGGAGCAGGCCCCATCTCACCTAGCGTTGCCTATAAGATATTACAAATGGTTCAGAAACCAGTCGCTGAAATAAGTGAAAAGGAAAAGGAGGAAAATCCCTTTCAGCTTAGCGACCGTGAACGAGAAATACTTCAATTACTCAGTGAAGGATTAGAATATAAAGAGATTGGCACTAAACTTTTCATAAGTCCAAATACGGTCAAAAAACATTGCATTAATATTTATGCAAAATTGCATGTGAATAGCAAGACACAAGCATTACGTATCGCTTACTCCAAACGGCTTATTTAACAGACTGGCTACTTCTATTCAACCACAGATGTCTTATTGAAAGTATAGCCACAATTACAAAAGGAAGAGTTGAAATAATTATCTTAAAGTTAACGCTCAATATTCCAACCAATAACATAAACAGAAGTAATAGGGCTAAGCCTGAGAGTCCTATTAGAGTTAGTACTTTGCTGGGATTCTTCTGGAAAATCGTAATCAACAAAATAATTTGTCCGGCTAATGGCAACACTGTAAAAGGGTGCAACACTGATGTTGGATCGGTAAACAATTTGCCGATTATTTCTGCTTCAGCCTGAAAAAGGAATAGGTGACTATCCTTTCCCCATTGTAAAAAGCCTATGAGGGAGGTGAGGATGAGAAGGGTGTTGAGTATTTTTATTTTCACAGTAGTGCTTTTGGGATAAATGTATCGGATTTCAACTGAAATTAAATTGACTTGGACTGGGTAGGTTAAAAATTAACAGCCAATACAGACTGGGATTAATATGATTTATGGGATTAGCTGTGATTGTTGCTTGTCTTACACAGGATTTATAGGATTAAAGGAAATACAGGATTAACAGCCAATACAGACTGGGATTAATATGATTTATGGGATTAGCTGTGATTGTTGTTTGTCTTATTCAGGATTCTTTACCGCTGAGGTGCGTGTCTTCACGCACCTCCTATCTCCGTCGCAGTGTCTCCCGCACTGCATCTCATACAATTTGGGTGGCAGAAGGGGACACTGCGAAGTGGCGAAGACAAAACATCAACAGCCAATACAGACTGGGATTAATATGATTTATGGGATTAGCTGTGATTGTTGTTTGTCTTATACAGGATTCTTTACCGCTGAGGTGCGTGTCTTCACGCACCTCCTAACTCCGTCTCAGTGCCTACTCCAATAAGTTTTAAATAATCGTGATGTATGAAGCGGATAATGCGACATTTGTTACTAAATAGAATTTAGAGATCCTCAAATTCATTACTGTATCTTTAGTAAGTCAACATTTCGAATCCTTACTCATTGGAATTTTCTATCATATAGCGCTCCTGCCTTTTACTTGTCCGAATTATTCATCGATTAAACTTAACTATTATGAAGAGAGGTAAATTTATTGCTGCTGCAATTGCAATCGTGGCTACCCCATTCAATTCCATATCCAATACTTATACCAAATGGCAACAAAATAAAAAAGGGTTCAAAATTCCAGCAGGCGAAGGAAGAATACATGGCCATATTCAATTGAAAGGTGTCAATAAGAATATATTAGATGTAAAAATTTCGGGAAGCGATACCAACGGAGATATTGCCATCTTCGAACAAACCTCATTATCGCAAGGGAGAGGCACTCCACTTCATATCCATCCGGCCCAGGATGAAGTGTTTTATGTTTTAGAAGGAGCCTATCATTTCCAGGTGGGTGAAGATAAATTCCATTTGAATGCAGGCGACAGTATATTTCTTCCAAGGAAAGTTGCACATGCGTGGACACAGGTATCAGAAAAAGGCCGAATGACAGTGATACTGCAACCAGCAGGTAAACTCGAAAACTTCTTCATTACCGTTGCCGCCATGGACCATGAACCCAGTCAGGCTGAAATGAAAAAGATTTATTTGAAGATAATGATATGATTGTTGTGGGGCCACCACTAAAGATTGACTGAGATAAAACTGGACCTTGATGTGAAAGGATAATAGGGATGCACAGGATGAACAGCCAATACAGACTGGGATTTTTGTGATTTATTTGATTAGCTGGGATTACTATTTGTCTATAACAGGATTAAAGGATTTAAGGAAATGCAGGATGAACAACAACTGGGATTAATAGGATTTTTTGCTTAGCTGTGATTTCAATTTCTTATTAGGCAATGTTACCCATTTCATCAATTGCCGCTGAGGTGCGAGTCTTCACGCACTTCCTTACTTCGTCGCAGTGTCACTCTCACTGCATTTCACCACCGGATAAACAGTCTCCCCTACCGCTCAGGAAATGATTATTCATAGAAATAACACTTGGATTATTTTCATGAAAATCATATTTCCGGGAGAAATCGGTTATGGAACATAACAGGTTGAATAAACTGTAAATCTCTAAAAACTTTCTCCCCAATAATTCGAAAAACACAATATGAAGAAGATTATTTTACTTCTTGTCCTAATTGAATCTATAAACGTGCAAGCACAGAATGTTGGAATCGGAATTACAAATCCCATTAAAGCAAAACTGGAAGTTAACGGAGGTGTTGGCCGTACTGTTGGACTCTTCGGAGGGGAAGGTGTTGGAATTTCGTTGCAGAGAGAATTTCCAGCAGTTGGATTCAATCAGTATTTTGATGGTACATCAAGTCGCTATATAGGCAATGGCTTTGCCGCAGTAAACTGGTTCAATCCGGCATCAGGCACATTGAATTTCGATATGCTGCCAGTAGGTATTGCAAATGGTACCAACGCCAGTAGCAGGGTTATGACAATTACAAATCTGGGAAATATTGGTATTGGAAATGCTCCTACAAATGGTCAACTTCAATTAAATAATGAACTTAAAAACAGAAAATTCGTCTTATACGAGAGTGCCAACAATGATTTTCAATATTATGGATTTGGTATCGAAAATGGAGGACTTCGATACAATGTAGATGCGGTTGGTGCATCGCATCGATTTTATGCCGCAACTGGAAGTGGCAGCGCTTCATTACTTATGTCTATAACAGGCAACCAGGTTATCCAAATGGGTTCTGGAACTGGAAAAGTTGGCATAAACACTCTCCCATTCGCACCACAAACAGCGTTGGAAATAAACGGTGGTGTTTCCTTGCGAACAGTAGGTGTTACAGTAACCAATGCTAGTCCTACCATAACTGTCGGTGACCGTTCTTATATATTCATAACTTCTGGTCAGCAAAATGTTCAGGTTTCCATATTTCTAACAGATGGAGTATCTGCAGGACAGTTACTTATATTAGAGAGTTCTACCAGCAACAATTTCATTGGGGTAGACATTGACAATGCTTCAAATTTAAAATTAGCAGGTGGTGGTTTCAGAATGCAAGGTGGCTCCACCTTGACCATGATCTGGAACGGAACTAAATGGGTTGAGATTTGCAGGTCGAATAATTTCTAATAGGACTGGGATGAACAGCCAAATACAAACTGGGATTTTTGTGATTTATTTGATTAGCTGGGATTACTATTTGTCTTAAACAAGATTAAAATTAAATAGGAATATAGGATGAACAGCCAATACAAACTGGGTTTTTTGTGATTTATTTGATTAGCTGGGATTAATATTTGTCTATAACAAAATTAAAGAATTAAAGGAAATACAGGATTAACAGCCAATACAAACTGGGATTTTGTGATTCTTGATTAGCTGGGATTACTATTTGTCTAACAGCTTTGTCACAAATCCGATTTTGTGATTTATTTGAGCCACTTATTTGTAACAGGATTAAAGATTAAAGGAAATATAGGATGAACAGCCAATACAAACTGGGATTTTTGTGATTTATTTGATTAGCTGTGATTTATTTGATTTGTGTGATTAGCTGTGATTTTTATTTCTTACTAAACAATATTACCCATTTCATCAATCTCCAAATAAGGATTATAGGCTATTTCCCAAAGATGTCCATCAAGGTCTGCAACATAGCTGCTGTAGCCACCCCAAAACACTTTACTGGGCTGCTTAACTATCTGGACACCTTTCTTTGCAAGCTCAGCTATTATATCATCTACTTCTTGTTCATTTCTTGTATTGTAAGCCAGCGTAAATCCTTTAAAGCCACTCCCATTGCTTTCGATTGTTGCATCTTTTGCTAACTCGGCAGTTTCAAACAATGCAAAAAGAATACCATTAAGCTGCATAAATGTTATGTGCTCGTTACTGGATGGCAGTTTACTCCAACCGAATTTGTTTTCATAAAAATCAGTTGCAGATTTTACATCTTTTACGCCGAGGGTTATGATGGAGAGTCGTTGTTGCATATTGGGAATTTGGGGATGTATCTAGTTACTGCAAAAATAAGTCTAATATTAAATCACAGATAACAAAACAAATCACAGCCTTCATTAGGTGCTTTTATTTATCCACTGCTTCGCAGTGTCCCCTTCTTACATTCTGATTATATGAGATACTGTGCGGGAGACACTGCGACGGAGTAGAGAGGTGCGTGCAGACACGCACCTCAGCGAAAAACAGAGTAAATCACATATAATCATACTAATCACAAAAATCACAGTTTGTATTGGCTGTTTATCCTGTTCGTCCTTAAATCCTTTAATCCTTTTAAAGACAAAACAATCACAGCTAATCCCATAAATCAAACAAATCCCAGTCTGTATTGGCTGTTAATCCTATATTCCCTTTAATCCTGCGCAAGACAAACAATCACAGTTAATCACACAAATCAAATAAATCCCAGTCTGTATTGGCTGCTCATCCTAGTGTTTTTCGGACAGGTAGTGTTTTCTAAGTACGTCTTCACCGTATTCATTTCCATTTTCCCTCCATATGGCATGAATATGATTTGCGCTTTTTCTCGGTCCGCCGTTATTATCGAATTCTATAAGGAAGGTAGGTCCATTGATAACATAGTAATGTGCTTTCTTTTCTTCATACTCCCCTATCCATCCAAAATATATCTTGTCTACTCCGGCTTTCAATATCTTATTGTATTCAATTACGGCCTTATCGTATTCCATATTGAAAACAAACTCCCGGATGATATAAAGCATCACTGCCCTTTGTTCTTCTGTCATTTCTGAACCTAAGAGCCCCCAATTATCCACTAAGCGTTTGCCGCTTTCAGCAGCTGTAATGATGTCACCAGGCACTTCCTTTGACATGGTAGCTTTCTTTTGTTGCGCAGGCGTCATCAGGTTTATCAGCTTTAGTCCGAGATCTTCTTCTTGTCCTAACACCCGCCATCCTGCATATTCTGAATTCATATATTCGGCCGGATCCGTTCCGATGAAGAAGGGAGTAACAGAAAGCTTATCATTAACAAATGTAAAATTGATGGATAGATGATGTCCTTCAAGTTTATAGCCCCAATGGCATCAGTAGGTTTACCAAAAAAGGCGAAGTAAAAATTCTTGTGCGACCATAATAAGCCTCTTACAAAGCCATATGTTTTTTCATCAATTTCTTTCTTATAAAAAAGGCTGTCGTAATACCTGTTTAGCAAATCGTCCAGATGCATAATACTGGTAGCTTTCAGATACCCCTGGGAACTAAGACTTACGGAAAGAATGCGATGTATCAATCTTCGTTGATCATCAGTCATATTTCCGATGCTTACTCCTGCCCTGGCTCTTAACCCTACAGGCAGGTTATTCCATTTCATTCTGGCGGTATCATCAAACTGCAACCCTCCCTTTATCTTTTGTAAAGCATCGAATGAATTGTACAATAAGATAGCTTGCTGTTTAATGTCGTTGTTGTAACCGGGCTGTGCGTTTGTTGACGTAGAGACAAACAATAAGGCACCAATGATCAGTGACCAGGATGATTTATTTGGCATTAGGTGTTGGTTATGGGGTGTGGGCAAATAGCGTTGACTACTAAAATTAACCGTTTGTACTGTGATAGCCAAAACAGGACCTTGATGTGAAAGGATAATTGGGATGGACAGGATGAACAGCAGACTGGGATTTATCTGATTTATGGGATTAGATGGGATTTTTATTTGTCCTAAGCAGGATTAAAGGATTTAAGGAATTACAGGATGAACAGCAACTGGGATTAATAGGATTTATAGGATTAGATGGGATTTTATTTGTCTTAAACAGGATTAAGGGATTTAAGGAAATACAGGATGAAGACAGCAACTGGGATTAATAGGATTTATGGATTAGATGGGATTTTATTTTGTCTTGACAAGTTTAAAGGATTTAAAGAATTACAGGATGAACAGCAACTGGGATTAATAGGATTTATGGGATTAGCTGGGAGAATTGTTTGTCTTGTACAGGATTGAAGGATTTAAGGAATTACAGGATGAACAGCAACTGGGATTAATAGGATTTATGGGATTAGGTGTGATTTTTATTTGTCTCAAGCAGGATTAAAGGATTTAAGGAAATACAGGATGAACAGCCAATATAAACTAGGATTTATTTGATTTATGAGATTAGTTGTGATTGGAAACCGTCGCAGTGTCTCCCGCGCTGCATCCTAGGCAATCAGAGGGTAAGAAGGGGACACTGCGATGTATCGGAGAGTAAGACCCAGCTTCCAATACAGACTAGGATTGATATGATTGACTTGATTTGCTGGGATTAATAGTTGTCTTGCAGAAATGTAATGGATGTAAGAAGGCTCTATAATAACCTATATCTTCTTCTGGATTTGCCAGAAATGTCCAAAGGGATCTTTTATTGTGCCCTGACGATAGCCATAGTCGTAATCTTGTGCCGGGCTTATTTCTATAGCCCCGGCAGCAATGGCCTTTTCAATTACTGAATCTACGTCTGGAACAAAGAGGCCGATGCAACAGGTGCAACCATTGCTTTTATTTGGAGAAGTGAAATTCTTTGATGTTACTTCATGCACATGGAAGATGGCACCGTCAATAACTAATTCTGCCACATGGATAGACCCATCGTCATTCGTAAAACATAGGTTTTCGGTAGCGCCGAATGCATTCTTATAAAATGAGATGTCTTTTATACCGTTGTCGATATAGAGTTCGGGAGCAAAAGACTGAACCAATAGTTGTATTCATTATATGAGCATTGTGTTAAAAATAGACTCATTAAATCTACTTAAAATAATGATACAATAATTGCAGACTGAAATTTAGGGAGATAGCTAAAATTTGGTTGTAAACGGTTGAAAACCTTTAGGGTTTTCAACCGTTTACAACCTTCACATAATATTCTGTCAAAAAAAAGTTGTACAACAACTATTTCTTATTCATAATGCAAACTTATTTTAATCAACTCCAAATTGTTTTAGATGGTGATCACTGTGCTTATAAATGAACTGACCTAATTGCTCCTTGGACATTTTTCCAAAAAACCAATGAGTGAAGCTATCCTTTTGATAAGTTTCGTATCTGGAAATTAATCTCTTCCAATCAGCCTCTCTTTTCGAAATTCAACCCAGTTTCATTCACTAAAAACACTGGGGCAGTGGGTGCATTTTTATTGATACCACTTTCATCATCTTTAAGAATGGCCTTGATAGCTAATTTCCCAAATAGTCTTCCTAAAAGAGAACGGCTTTTCTTAATGTTCCCGAAATAGTATTCTTCACAGATAGCACAATGCTTGCACATTTGAGCAACCGTCATTGTACCCCAAATTGGCCGAACTCTTTCACTTAATAAATCAATTCTGCCTATTATAGAATCCCTGTCGGCTTTATCAAAGATGGATTTCATGAATTATGAATTGGTTTGGGCTAATGAGAACCAATTACCAGAATCATCTACAAACAAAGCTTCATAACCATAAAACTCCTTGGTTGGCACTTTCTTAAAGACTACACCCTTTGCTTTATATTCTTCGTATGTAGCCATCAGATCATTGCATGTAAATACGGCTGCACCAATGTCCCTTTCTTAATTAATGCCGTCATTGAAGCAACTGTTTCAGTATCGAACATTCCACCCTCTGCCACTAAAAATAGCGTTATCTCCAATTCTGGTTGTTCAGGAGGAGTAACCGTAAGCCATCTGGCGCCCGGACCCATCGGGGCATCAGTATGTACTTTGAATCCAAGTTTATTTACATAAAAATCGTAGGCGCTATCCTGGTTCAGAACATAGACACAGGTATGTGTAATTTTGGTAATCATTGTAATTATTTTTACAAAAATGCCATATTACAATTGAAGCCACCTCTTCAAAATTGCTATTTTATCCAGCCGTGAGTTTCGGCAAAACAATTTGGGACAAAGCCTAATGGATTAGCCATAATTGCTGTACTCCTTTCCACCTGAGCTTTTCTAAAGGCTGATGGAGTTTGTCCGGTGACTTTCTTAAACAGACCTGCAAAGAAGTGGGCTATCAAATCCAACACTTAAACTTGTGTCAGTTATAGAATTTCCTACAGTCAATAAATTTTTCGCTTTCTCTATCCTGACTTTTATAAGGTAATTATTGGGAGTTCTTCCGTAAATAGATTTAAACAGTCTGATGAAATGAAATTTCGAGAAATGAGCCTGATCTGCAATATTATCCAGGTCTATTGCTGGCAAAGTGCTGGTCAATAAACAACTTAGCTCTCACTATTCTTTGATATAAATATACTTTCTCGAATGGCTCCATCTTACACATTTAAACAAACATGAGCACTATAGATGGTTTACTAATGTACAATAATAGTAAAATTTAATATAACTGTTAGGAGTCTATGCTAGAGCTAACAGAGGAACATAAAATACAGACTGGGATTAATGGGATTATTTTAATTAGCTATGACTTTGTTGTCTTTGATCAGGATTAAAGGATTTAGGGATATAAAGGATTAACAACTGGGATTAATTTGATTTGATCTGATTTGCTGTGATTTTTAAACGAGTTCAAAACCCTTAGGGTTTTGAACCATCCTAACTCAAAATGGAATATTCTACAACTTCCTTCTAAAAAATCATTATAACCGTTTGATATTGAGATCAAATCCCAATCTTGTTCTTGAGTAGGGTTCAAAACCCTATACAACCTCAAAGAAAAAGGACCCCCTATTGGAGTTCTTTTTTGGAGGTTTCATGGTTTTAATTAATAAATGTTGACTCTTGGAACTATTAAGACTAATAAATATTTATTGTTTAATGAATTTGGCTGTTATCTTATTCCCATTTTCATTTACTTCCAACTGATACATACCTGCAGGATACTGGCTTACTGGAATCGACAAATCTGCAACGGTAATTGTTTGCCTGAACATTATAGCTCGTTGTTATTCCTCACAATTACAGTAATCGGGTTCCCAGAATATGGAACAGATACAAGCAATTTGTCTTTCACAGGATTGGGTACCAGCCTCACTTGTAATTTTGCACAATTGATGGTTCGGATACTGCTGAATGTTTCTCTCCCATTAATATCAGTTTCCCGAATCCGGTCATAGTCCAGTCCTGAACAGGAGAAGTATGAAGGAATTGATAATTACCTCCAGTATTTATACTGCCAGTAGCTGGCACTGATTTCAATGAACTGAAATTGGTTCCATCAGTACTGAAAAGCACATCAAACTGGTCGGAATTCTTTTCTGAGCGGGTGCTCCATTTAATCTGAACACCATTCGTTACTTTCAAAACGTTTACATCCATTCCTTCAACAGCTAAGAAGCTTGCTATTGAAAGGGTTTTGGTGGAACTTAACTTTAATAATGGATCTGTAGCTAATCCACCATATTCAACCACATAACCTAAACTATTATTTGGAAGATCATTCCATTTACCGACATTTCCACCACTTGCAAATAATTCAGCATAATGTTCATTGCTTCCAGAATTATTAGGTTCTGCACCGTTCCAGTTCATGAACATACTGTTTGAAGCTGTTAGGTGTAATATTACCGTTTGAGAATTGAACCCCTTTCTCCCAACAGGGCCAGAACCCAATACCATTTACCTTCTGCAGCTGCCTGATTTGCATAAGTTGTAGCGCCAGTTGCCTGCGAAGTTATTGTTGCCAGATACCCATGAAGGTTAAGATAGGTTCTTCCTGCAGCATTTGAAAGAGCTGATGTCCAAGTTGCCGTTGAAGAAATGTATTCATAAAAATGTCCATTACTGAAAGCAACCAAACTACCTACTGAGAAAGTAATAGTCCTGTTTCCTAAAGTATTTGAAGTAGAATTGAATTTTACAGTCCTGAACAGAGTTTGCCATTGTGCAGCAGTGGCTGTACCTGTAAATGATAATACTCCGGTAGTTGCATTATATGCTGAAGAAACGCCACCAGGAAGTGAACCAGAATAACTTAGTAAGTCGCCAGATACAAATCCACCAGATATGGTAACTCTTGCATCAGTAACAGAACTTGCACTATAAACCAGAACATTCTGATCTACAAAACGAGCCACATCATTCATAGCAAATACAGTACTCGACGCAGATGTAGTTAATGATGTTGCAATCATTGTTATATTCCTGCTGTATGTAAGTGTTACAGATGGGTCACCAGCCATACCTCCATATTCTATTACATAACCAAGGGTATTACCCCCAAGATCGTTCCATTTACCAACAGAATTACTGGCATAAATTTCTCCGTAATGTTCAGAACCCGAATTATTAGGTTCGAAGTATTCCAATTCATATAACGACCTCCAACGGCTGAAGGTGTACCATTACCATTAGAGAACTGAGTACCCTTTTCACCTACAGGACCAGTTACCCAATGCCATCTTCCTTCTGCTGCGGCCTGATCGGCATAGGTACTACTACCTGTTGCCAGATTAATATGTGTATAATCATCACTGGCACCAATCCATGCATCTGAAGCCAATTTCTGACGGATGAATTCATTCTCATTTGCGGTTGTAATGGTAGCTAAATATCCTTGTTGTCCATAAAATGTTTTGGATGCTGCATCCGTTTTCGCAGCTGACCATGTGAATGTTCCAGTTATATATTCATAAAAGTGGCCATTCTCAGAAAACGCTATTCCAGAGCCCAGGTTAAATGTAATAGGGGTGTATTGCTGAACTGGAGTGGAATTGAATTTTACTGTTCGTAATAAAGCTTCATACTCAGCTAATGTAGCACTACCTGAAAATGTCAATACGCCTGTTGTTGCGTTATAATTAGCGGAAACTCCGGAAGGCAAACTTCCAGTATAAGAAAGTACATCACCTGTACTAAAGTTGGTGGCTATACTTACCAGGGCTGTTGTGGTAGTACCTGGGCCAGTTATTGAAATTGCAGGTTCTACGAAAATGGCGGGGGCATTGTTTGCAATTGATGTACTGAAACTGTTCCTGAAATTACTAATTAAGGTTGCCAATCATGCGGGAAGTAACTGCCAGTAAAGGCGAGGTAGAAGTATTTCATCGGGGTTCAGTTTAGGATTGCTAAACTTATACAACTAACGTAAGGTGCTCTTAACAATTATTATATGCAAATAAATTAAGTACTAATTGCAAATTTGATAAGTGTATTTGATTACAATAGCATTGAATGTTATTGTCCCAAATCAATAATCAGTTTTTATCACCAAAATTTTTCATTCAGGTGCGTGAAGACACGCACCTCAGCGGAAACTCTTCTCTTCCTCACTATTCCAGAATAATCCCTTAAATCCCAGTTTGTATTTGGCTGTTCATCTGTTTCTCTGGAATTCCATCCTGTTCAAGACAAATAAGCAGTTAATCCTACAAATCAAATAATTCCCAGTCTGTATTGGCTGTTCATCCTGCTTCTCCTTAAATCCTTTAATCGTTCAATCAAATAAGAATCTACAGCTAATCCTACAAATCAAATAAATCCCAGTTTGCTGTTGGCTGTTTCATCCTGTTTCTCCTTAAATCCTTAATCCTGTACAGTCAATTAAGAATCACAGCTAATCACATAAATCAATTAATCCCAGTCTGTATTTGGCTGCTCATCCCAATCCCCGTCAACTATGCTTCGAAGAAGCATCATTCTCAAATCCAATGTTCCACCATCATAGTTAAAATCATTGTTGTATCATCGCTTCACTGTACCTTTGTTTTTGCAAGCAATAGATTAAAGTAGCGTTTCCTTTACCCGAGGTTGGTAGTAAGATGCTCTCGCTCAGTCCTATCATACTTATCCATTTCCCGGATAGCCCTAACGCTCAGAGGCAATTACCAAAACAGTCATTCTGTTTAATACATAATGACGATATGCTGCAATGAGACGTTTATCTTTTCGGACCGTTAGCCTGTTTCTTCTCTTCAGGTTGTAGTCGTGAGATAAATAACACTATTAAAATAGCTGGAAAAGCTCAAGGCACCATATCCTTATCGTTATCTGGCTGAATTAAATCAAACTACAGGGAATCTACTGATTCCATATTTTACCAATAATGAATCACCTCTTTCAACCTATATACCTGGCTCTATCCTTATCACGCATAAGCAAAAACGACCTCAACTTCCCTGCCGATAAGTACTTCACAGACATGTTCAATAAATCAATGGAAGACGGCTACCACTAATGGATTGTTCGATATTACATTAGCTCCTATTATAAGCGCTTATGGATTTGGCTTTACTAAGAAAGGAAAAGTAACAGCAAGTCTTATAGTAGTCTTCTCCTTCATCGGATATAAAAAAGTAAACCTCGTTGATAAAAAGTTCGAAAGAATCCCCAAACGTGATGCTGGATTTTAGCACACATCGCTCAAGGCTACACCTGTAGATGTATGTGGCAAAATTCCTCGAAAGTAAAGCTACTTCAGTAATGAGTATGGTTGAAGTGGGTAGCGAATTGAGCAAGGAAAAAACCTTAGGGACAGTATCTGGACTGTTGGCATAGAACAACCAGTCGAAGACGCCACTAAATAGAACACATTAAATATTAAAATCAAACTAAAAGATAAGGCCCTGCCGCTTCAGGCAATTACAAAAGTTCTACATAGAGGATGGCAAAAAATATTCCCATATCATCAACCCATTCACCGGGTATCCTGCAAAAAATAATCTATTGAGTGCTACTGTAATTGCTGATGATTGCGTGACAGCCACGCACTTATACAACGTCATTTATGGTAATGGGCTGAAAATCAAAACAGTTACCTTCAGAACATAAGGATTTAAAATTGGAAGTCATATTCATATACGATGAAAATGGGTGTGGAAAAGTATTCTCCAAGATATTCAAGGAAAACGAAGAATTGATTTATTAAAAAAATCATAAGAGGTATGTACAATGTTTCAAACTATAAAACAATAAACCAACATATATGAACACACAAAAATTAACGGGCGTACAGAGTTTTGCTTTGGTACTGCTTCGGATACTGATCGGTTGGCATTTCCTATGCGAGAAGAGTCATCAAAGCGTATAATCCATCCTGGACATCAAGAGGCTATCTGCTTAGTGCGTCTATCTTCAAACCCTTCTTTACATGGCTCGCTGGGGATACATTTATCCACCATCACTTGAGCCCAATATCGTAGGGCTTGATAGCACGCGGGGTTGCCTTACTTATAGGTATAAGTCCGTTGGGGATGTATTGCAGGAATAGCCTTGCTATTACTCCATTACCTGGCTCATCCTCCATTCCCAGGATTACCACAAGGTCCTGCGGAAGGCGGTTATTGGTTAGTGAATAAGAACCTGATTGAACTGGTACCTCTTATTGCTTGATCTATCAATTCGTTGACAACTGTCTTTGGTATAGAATACTTTTTTAAGGGAATAAGGAAAACTCAACTTTAAGCTAATATCATGGCAAACGATAATAGTCCTTTCAAAAAATGGAACAGGCGCGATGTTTAAAAACATTGGGAGGAATTCCCATATTCAGTGCAGTATGGTATTCAGGAGCGAGTCCTACTCGTACGGCTAAACGAGAAACAATTCTTACTTGAAACTCTCAACATAAAGCTTCTACCCCCAGCAACAGGTCCTGGTGAAAACCACTCCGTATAGGAATCATCGGTTATGGCATCCGTGGAGAACAACTTTGCCGTGCTTTAGGTTTCGCTTCTACTGCCTGGTTAAAAGACATGCAGGAAGCTTTGGTTAAGTCCAAAGACACAAGACTGGCTGATTTCAAAGCTCAGGAAAGCCTGACAATTAAACTAGCAGCTATCTGTGATGTGATTTTGATATCCGTGCAGAGAAAGCTCTTGAGTCTTTCAATAAAGGTGATAACAAATTAAACGCTTCCTTACACATACAGGTTGATCAATAGTGGTGAAGTAGATGCCATCATTATCGCCACTCCAGACCATTGGCATGCTCCCATCTCCATTGAAGCTTTGAATGCGGAGTGCATGTATGTTGAAGAAGCTAATGACACATAATATTGCAGAAACATATTTATTAGCTGAAACGGTTCTGAAAAAAATCCAAAAGATGGTTTTGCAGTTGGGCACCAGCACAGGCAAACACAAAGTTTCCTAACAGCGCAGGATATCATAAAGAAGAATATCCTCGGACATGTTTCCTTAGTTGAAACAAATACCAAAAGTAATGATGATAATGGCGCCTGGCAATATGATATACATGGAAAGCTAGTCAAAAGACCATTGACTGGGATCTTTTCCTCGGCAACGCCCGAAGAAGAATTCAATCCTCGAACATTCTTCCGTTGGCGTAAATGGTGGGCTTATGGTTCCGGATTGTCTGGTGATTTAATGACCCACGACTACGATCGATCGACTGTCACTAAAAATGGGTATTCCAAATTCTGTAACAGCCTCTGGAGGTATCTACACTCACCGTGATGGCCGTAATGTTCCAGATGTAATGCGGGAGAATATGGACTTTCCTGAGTTCAACAGGAAGCAGTCAGAAACCCGGCAAAGAAAAGGGATGACTTTCGTATATAGTGCCACTTTAGGGAAACCAATTTGACAGAGGTACTGTATTAATGGGACATGATGGAAGTATGGAAGTAGGCAACCAGATTACGGTGCTGTGCCGATCGAGTCTACCAAATATGCGGAACTGATAAGGAAGCAACATATAGAAGCGGGTGTACCTATCTATCAATAAGGTCTGCTGTGAATGGAACAGATGCTGTCACTTCCGCCACTGCGAAATATTTCGCTAACAAAGGCTTGCTGGACATACAGGGATGGCAAACGAGTAGATACGACCTTCCTTCATTTGCGTGAATGGTTAAGTTGTATCCATAACGGAGAGCACACCCAAGTTGTTCAATCAAAGAAGAAAGTTAAGCGATATCTGCTCATATGGGCGGCCTCTCCTACAAACTCGGGCGGAGAATAGACTGGGATCGGTGGCTGAAGATTATTGCATTACCTGGCGAGGACCTGGATGCCGGTGTTGTTGGCAAACAAGTGATACAGGGATTAATACAGGACCTTGATGGAAAGGATAATTAGGATGGACAGGATGGGTCATAGAACTTAAGATTGTCTATATTAGCGAGTTCTTACCGTCACCCCTCCGCCGCGGCGGAAGGAGTCTCCCAAAAGGATTGTATTTGTCTGGAACAGGGTTAAAGATTAAAAGGAAATACAGGATTAACAGCCAAA
>JADKJI010000034.1 GCA_016721085.1 Chitinophagaceae bacterium
GGTGCAGGATCCTATCACAGACCACAAAGGTTTGGAAATTCAGAGGCTTTATACAGTCATGCAAAACCTTTGTGGTCTTCAAAAGTTGGTCTTCAAATACCCTTAGTGATAATGCTAGGTGCAAGATGCTTTGACCTTTACATTCGCACAATGTTTTTTTCTCTGAGATAATCTACATCTAAAGGTTTGCCTGAGTTTAGGTTTTTGTATGTTTCCAAATCACATATAAAACAAACATGATCGCCGCCGGGAAGGGTTTGGAGGATTTTTAATTTTAATACCGCTAAACAATCTTGCAATACAGGGAAGCCCTCCCACTCTTTTATCAATCCCTTTGATGTAAGATGCTTTAGCTTTTTGGTGGTCTTACCCGATTTCTTTCCCAGATAATTAACCAGTTTGTATTGCGACTTTTCTAATAACTGTAATACCGCCTCTTCACTGCCCTTCATATTGTCAAGACTTTTTGTCCCCTCATAAACAGCTACCATATACCTTTTCGGCTTCATCGATACCGCTGTAACATAAGTGCAGATATTCATATTGAAACCATCAGCGCCTTTTGTTACCAAACTATAAACGGGACTATTCACCCTGTTCCAGGGCTTTTTTCTTATGGACATATAACCGAATTGATTTTAGTGGAGGAATTCATTTTATGGTAAACATTTACCTTACCAATTTGTTTAATGAACCCATAACAACAGAATATGGAAACTTTAAAGGGAAAGAGAGTATTGATTACAGGAGCCAGTGGAAGTATCGGATCTTCTGCTGCACATCTGATTGCAAATAGCGGCGCTATAGTCTATATCACAGGACGCAATGAAGAAAGACTCCAGGCAACTGCTACAAAATGCCAACTTCCTTCCAACAGGGTATTTGTATCAGACATCACTAATGAAAACTCTGTAAAGGAAATAGCCGCAGCCATTCTTCAGGATGGTGGTCCTATCGATATTCTGATTAATGCCGCTGGAATCGGCATCATCAAACCCATCGAAGCATTAAGTACCGAAGATTTCCAGAAAAGTATCGCCATCAATCTTATGGCCCCCTTCTATCTTATCCAATCATTTCTGCCAGGAATGAAAGAAAATAAAAAAGGGCTTATAATAAACATACCCGGCATTTTGGGTAAAACCCCAATGGCAGGCGCTACTGCCTATTCCGCTTCTAAATATGGACTAAACGGCATGATGAAATCACTTCGCGAAGAATTAAAAAGGACTGACATCCGAATCACCCAATTATTCCTTGGTGGCGCCGATACCCATTTCTGGGATACCATCGATTTACGCGTGCAACGTGATAAGATGATTGTAGCTGAAGAAGCTGGTCGCGCTATCTGGTTCTTATGTCAGCAACCGTTAAGTGGAGTAGTAAGTGAAATGATATTACAACCATTCAATCATCAGGCAATATAATATCACACAAAAAAGGAAATTAGACAAGCAGTTATATTTGCAGCATGACATCTTTCAACATAAGACCAATTGCTGCAAAGGATAACGCTGAACTGGCAATTATCATCCGCAATACATTAGCTGAATTTGGTGCCAATCACCCCGGCACAGTATACTACGATCCTACAACAGATGCCTTATATGATCTCTTCCGAAAAGAAGGCAGCGTTTACTATGTTGCGGAAGATGCAGAAGGTCTAGTGGGTGGCGTTGGCATATTCCCTTCCGATGGATTACCATCAGACACTTGTGAACTGGTAAAGATGTATCTCTTGCAAAGAGCCCGTGGCACTGGACTCGCACAAACATTGATTGAAAAAGTTATTCAGTTTGCCAATGAAGCTGGCTATAAAAACATCTACATCGAAACAATGCCCGAACTAAAAAGAGCGATGAAAGTGTATGAGAAATTCGGGTTTGAGTATATTGATGGGCCGATGGGGAATACGGGGCATTCGGGGTGTAGTGTTTTTATGGTATTGAATGGTTCCAGAAGTTCAAAAAGTTCCAAGAGTTCCATAGGTTCTTAGGTGAAGCAGATTAATTAATCTTTTAGTTTTGATTTTTACTCAGGAGACGCCGGGGGGGCCTCCCCCCCGGCCCCCTGGCCCCCCCGCCCCCCCCCCCCCGGGGGGGGGGGGGGGGGGGGGGGAAAACTGGCAAAAAATTTTATTGAATTTGTTTATTGCTATTAGTTATGCTCATCTCCTCCCCTGGAGAGGCGGGGAGACGCAAAGGAAAGCATCCCCCTGCGTCTCCGCGTCTCTGCGGTAAAAAAATCTTACAAAACAAACATTCACCAACTACTCAACCCCTCTGGAACTTATTGAACCAATGAAACCTATTGAACAAGAGCTACTTCGAACACTGGTGAGAAGAGGTAGACCCTCCCCGTCGCAACCTCCAGACACTGGTACCTCTTCCTCAACTTCTTCCCCTTCTTAAAAACCCTTCCCGGGTCTATTGAAAAAAGGGCGCCATCTGGAACTTGCTCTACCATTACTTTTCCATCTTGTACCGCATCATAGCGCTTAAGGATGCGCATCAGGTCTTCGTCGGAACAACTGCTGGCAGGTAAATTGTGAAGGGATTGGGTGAGCGATTGCTGAATGTCTTCAGGGAATATTTTCATCTCAAGATAATCCTTCAATAAAAAAGCATAGGTCTGCTTCCATTCCTTTCCATGCGATTGTACCCGATGGCCGTGTTGCATGAAAGTAACCAGGTGGGCTATTTCATGAATGAGCGTTATAAGGAAAGCATACGAATTTAGATTGCTGTTGACACTGATTCGGTGCGACTGGTGACGGGTAGCATGGCGATAATCGCCCAAAACCGTTTTTCGCTCCCGCGTAATAGTTAGATGTACCTGGTAGTGGTTAAGGTAATGCAGCGTTAGTGGAACAGCTGCTGCCGGAATGAACCGGCCAAGATAATCAAGCGGGGCTTCCTTCTTAGACATTTTTAACTGGACGAACTGCTTTTAGTAATACAAACAACTCAAGAGCCGTGTATACAAAATATAAAAGAAGACAACCGACTACCGCAGGTTTGTTGACTTGCTTTCCTGCCAGATAGATATAAAGGAATGAAGCAAAGAGACAAAGGAGCATCTTTATGAAGAGTCCCATATAGACCATTGTCAGAAACGCATGCGGTTTCTTATCAGTGAGAGATTTGAAATAAAAATAGAAGGAACCTCCGATGGCGAGGAAAAGGATGCCATTTCCACCTAAAAGTACGGTGCTATCCACCTTCCATTGATCCAGGATGGACTTGCTGGCAGGAATAGCCACAGTAACCGCTACAAAAAATAGCAGCAGGGGAAGAAAAGCTTTCCAGCCATTAGGCTTGGGTGTTGATTCAGGTGTTGACATAGAGCCTCAAATAGGTTAAGGCGGCAAAGGTACTATCTATACCCTATTCCTCCATAACGCAATTACACCTGAAATTCAATGGTATATCAGGCAGCTACCTGACTACTCACCGGTTTTTCGTCTTTTACATTATTTTTTGTAGGGGAAGCACTGGCTTCATTCATATGGCACTGGCCATTGAATTGGGCTGTTGGTTCTATCTGGAGTTTGCCAGCGTAGATATTACCCGAGATCTGGCAATTACCCTTTAACTGGAGTAATTCCTTCACTTTGATACTACCGCTAACTTTCCCCATGATATCGGCTTGCTGTCCATTGATATCCCCTTCCACAGAGCCATTGGCACCAATGACTACTTTGGCGGAACAGTGAACATTGCCTTTGAGGGAACCGTCGATGCGGATATCACCGTTGCTGGTAATATCGCCTTTTAGGCTGGTGCCTGCTGAGATGATGCTGGCGCTGCCATTGCCTGGTGTGTCGATTTGCATACCGGATTTGGATTTTGATTGAAACATTGTATATAGGATTTTAGTCGTCGATCTTCTCTGGAACGGGAATATCGAGTAGTGTAGTATCCAGTTTGATGGTGGCATCTCCCTGTAACACACTCTTTACCCCTTGCAAATACTGGTCTTTGTACTTCATAGTCGTCTCTAAAGAATCCGTCCTCATTTTCAACTCCCTCAGTTCCCGAGATGCATTCGCGTCCCCATAACCCGGAATATAGAGTTTCAGGGGGGTGAATACGATCAGGGCTACCGTTAACCCGGTTAACAATACAAAAATGGTGCTAAGTGCTACGTAAACACTCAATCTTGATAACTTAAACGTCACAACCTCTTCGTAAGTATCATCGTTCATAACTACCAGGCGGTAGCGGTTACGAAGGCGACGAAGGGTGGAATTGGTATCCGTTTGGGACATAGAAGGGATTTCTTAAGACTAAAGGTAACCAAATAGGCCGAACGCCGGCCGAAATAAAAGGACAAAAAAAGGGCCAGTTTTTATAATAATTTTCTTGAAAATCAGTTATTAAGCTATTAGTTTGCGCGCAAATATCTTTTTGGTTTTGACCCGGATCTCACTTATTTCCATCTTTTTCCTCTCGGCTATGCTGAACTGGGCGTCGGCACAAACGATCCCTGCCCTTTCGTTTGACATAAAAAACCAGCAAAACTCGAAAATAAAAAGCTCGGATCAGAGAAAACAGGGGATAAAAAATTCACCAAACCAAGGCGGTTCATCCAGAATACAGTCACAAAATTCAACTGGCATTTCAACGCCAACGAGAAACTCAACGAAATTATAGCCAAGGCCAAAGAGAACCATAAAGACGACTATACCCAATTACTTACTTTCTATAACTACTCCCCTGCAGAAACCGTTCGTGATAGTTCGGAACTGGATTCAGTGCTTTATAAAGCCAATGCCGGCATCCTGCTGCATGACTTAAGAAACGACTGGGTCGATAACCTGTACATGTTGATGGGACAGGCTTATTATTTCAGGGAAGTATATGATACCGCCTATTTCACCTTCCAGTATATCAACTATGCTTTCTCACCAAAAGAAAGTGATGGATATGATAAGACGATCGGAAGTAATTCGAATGAAGGAGGTAATGCTTTCTCCATTTCCACAAAAGAAAAGACAAGTACTACCAGTAAGATATTCAAAACACCACCAAGCCGGAATGAATCATTTCTCTGGTTGATAAGAACCTATCTGGCTCGCGATGAATATCCAGAAGCTGCCGGCATGATCGAAATACTGAAAGCTGACCCTCTTTTTCCTGAAAGATTGCAACCGCATCTGAAAGAAATGCAGGCTCTCTGGTTCTATCAACAGAACATGAATGATAGCGCTGCCTTCTATCTTGAAAAAGCATTAGTGAATGCTGATAATCGGGAAGAAAAAGCACGGTGGGAATACCTGATAGCCCAGCTTTACGAAAGGACTCATAAGAATGATCTGGCAAAAGAATTTTACGACAGGGCTTCACAACATACATTGAATCCGATATTGGATGTTTATGCGCGACTCTATTCCATCAGGCAGAATACTGGTGATGAAAAAGCCATTGAGCTGAACATTGCTGAACTGCTGAAAATGGCGAGAAAAGACCGCTATACCAATTATCGCGATATCATCTACTACTCCATAGCACAGATGGAGTTGGAAAGAAAAAACACAGTAGCAGCTAAAGACTATCTGCTTCGTTCAACAAGAGCCTCTATCGACCAGAGTGCAGATAGAAACCAGAAATCAAGATCCTTCCTTCTTTTAGCTGATCTTTCTTTTCAGGATGCAGAATATATAAATGCCAGGAATTACTACGATAGTGTTCAAAATACAGATATTGTAAAAGACCTGAACGCATTCAATAACCGAAAAGATGTATTGGCCAGAATTGCTGGTGGTGCTGAAATCATAGCTCGTCAGGATAGCCTTCAAAGAATTGCCGCCCTCCCTGAAAAAGAAAGGGATGATTATATTAAAAAATTGGTGAGGAAACTGAGAAAGCAACAGGGATTGAAAGAAGATGAACCTGTAGTATCTGGAAACGGGCCTGTAAATCCCAATGCCCCCCCTACCGAACTATTCGACAATAACAATAAATCGGATTGGTATTTCTATAACCCAACCCTCAAGTCAAAAGGATATACTGAATTCAAGGGTAAATGGGGAACAAGGCCTAATGTCGACAACTGGCGCCGCATCACTGCTGTAAATTCGGCCATGCAACAAAAGAAAGCGGATGCAGATGCTGTAGCGGCCAAAGGGCAAATGACAGCAGACGATGCAGGTAGTGAAGAAATATCTTACGAAGCTTTATTAAAGAAACTCCCTCTTACACCGGAGAAACTGAATAAATCGAACGACTCCATCGAAAACGCCCAAATTGAAATGGGAAGAGCATTGATGGATGGATTGGAAGATTATGAAGCGGCGATAAAGACATTTGAATCATTCGTTGAGAGATTCAATTATAGTAACAGGCATTCTGAAGCCCTCTTCTATTTATACTATTGCTATCAAAAGACAGGGCAGCTTGATAAGGCAGCAGCCATCAAGAAGCAGATGGAAATGAAATATAAGGATACAGAATTCGAGAAAAAGATATCTGCACCAGGAACTACAAGCAAGGAAGATAAAGACAAGGAGGCAATGACTAAGCAGTATAATACCATTTACTCCTTATTCATCGAAGGTAAATTCAAAGAAGCGCTTGCTCTCAAGAAACAGGCAGACAGTTTATATAGCAAAAACTATTGGACACCTCAATTACTATACATTCAATCTGTTTATTTCATCAGGGAACGTCAGGATGATTCTGCAAAGACTGCATTGCAAGATGTAATAAACCTCTTCCCTTCTTCAGTATTAGCTACAAAGGCACAAAACATGCTGGATGTATTGAATAGAAGGAAAGAAATTGAGGACTATCTTACAAATCTCAAGATTGAAAGGCCTGCTGAAGATAGCGTTGCGGCACCAACAACGACCCCTGCACCTCCAGCAAAACAACCTGCTGTTGTTGTAGCTCCTGCTGCCAAGAAAGATACCAATGCGGTAGCTGTAAAGCCACCACCTGTTATAAAGCAACCAACACCAACAGCCAAAAAAGATAGTATGCTGTTACCTCCGCCTGTACCTAAATCAGCTTTCACAAGTGAGCCCACTACGCCACATTATATTTTGATTGTAATGACAAAAGTGGACCCAGTGTTTGTAAATGAAGCCAAAAACGCCTTCAACAGATATAATAAGCAGAACTTTTACAACAAGACCATCGATATAACCAGTGAAGTGATCGACGATAATGTGAAACTGGTATTGATGAATAATTTCGAGAATGCCGATGCCGCCATGGCCTATATGGAAAAAGTACGTAAGATAGCTGCCACTGAAATTGTACCCTGGTTGCCTGCTGCCAATTATAAGTTCAGCGTCATCAGTGCCAAAAACCTGGAAATACTGAAAGCCAGTAAGGACCTTACTGAATACCAGAAATTCCTCTTAACGGCATTTCCCGGAAAATTTAACTAATCCCGAACATTCCTGTTTAAACCTGTTAAGATATCTGGAAATTTGACAGAATATCGATAGCTATAGCCTCAATCTTTAGTATTTTCGAGCACGATATTTGTTTTACCTTTTGCCTATAATTCACTCGCCTTAATTCATCAATATGAGTCGTCCGGTTCGCATATTCTGGAAACTGTTCTTTTATGGGTTCCTGGCATTTATTCTTTTGCTGGTGCTGATCAATTTTGGGGTGTTTGGAAAGATGCCCTCTTTAGCCCAACTCGAGAACCCATCTATCATGCAGGCTACTGAAGTAATGGGTGATGATGGTACCCCTTTGGGTAAGTATTATAAGGAGAGAGGAAACAGGAGTAATGTTAGCTATAAAAACATCTCAAAATATGTAATTGATGCGCTGGTTGCCACCGAAGATGAACGCTTTTATGACCACTCAGGTATTGATGCGAAAGGTGTAGCCAGGGCAGTGATGTTCCTCGGACAAAAAGGTGGGGGTAGTACCATTACCCAGCAGTTAGCCCTGAATATGTTTGATGAAAGAGCCAGTAACCCATTGGCCAGAAGTATCCAGAAATTAAAGGAATGGATAATCGCCATAAAACTGGAAAGGAATTTCACTAAAGAAGAAATACTCGCATTATATCTAAATACTGTTTCATATTCTGAAAACCAATTTGGAATCAGGAATGCAGCAAGAACTTTCTTTCAGAAAGAACCAGATCGTTTAAGTGTAGCCGAAGCGGCTGTATTAGTGGGAATGGTAAACGGTCCGTCTGTTTTCAACCCAAGAAAAAACCCGAAAGCAGCCCTTGACCGCCGCAATCTGGTGATCAGCCGGATGGTAACGAATAGCAAGATCAGTGAAGCTGATGGACAGAAGATAAAAGCTTCTCCCATTCAACTTAACTTCAAGAAGGTTGATGAGAACAATGGTATTGCCCCATATTTCCTGGATGTAATCAGGGAAGACCTTAAGAAATGGTGTAAGGAAAACAAGAAAAGTGATGGTGATAACTATAATCTTTACGAAGATGGATTAAGGGTCTATACTACTATCAACCCAAGAATGCAATTATATGCTGAAGAAGCTGTTGCTAAGCACATGCCTGTTTTACAAAGGGTATTGAGCGCACAAACCAGTGTAAAAACGGATGCTGTTTGGAAAGAACATGAAAACATCCTTCAAACGGCTGTAAAAAATAGTGACCGCTGGAAGAATTTAAAAGAAGATGGATTGGCTGATGCCGATATCAAAAAGACTTTCTATGTAAAAACTAAGATGAAAGTATTCGCCTGGAATCCACAGCGGGAGAAAGATACTGTGATGACACCATATGATTCCATCAAATACCATCGTGAAATGCTTCAAACAGCATTTATGGTAATGGATCCATTAACCGGTCAGGTAAAAGCCTGGGTAGGTGGTATCGACTTCAAGAATTTCAAATACGATCACGTAAACCTTCGTACTAAAAGACAAGTAGGCTCTTCCATCAAGCCATTCCTTTATGCATTGGCAATGGAAGAATATGGATTCACCCCAGAAACAGAATGTGAAGCTACCCAGCAATATTTCCCGGGTTCCGGTTATGTTCCTGCAAAAAACAGCGGTCGTACAGGTACACGTACCATGGCGAGCGGACTGGCTTGGTCTGTAAATGAAGTAGCTGCATATCTCATCAAACAAACAAGTCCAAAACGTTTTGCAGACTTCCTTAAACAAATCAATATTCCAACCAAAGTAGAACCCTACCCTTCTATCAGCCTGGGTTCCTGCGACCTTTCCTTATATGAAATGCTTTGGGGCTATACTATGTTCCCAACAGGTGGCTTCAGTACAAAACCTGTTTATATTACAAGAATAGAAGATAAGAACGGTAATGTGTTAGCACGTTTCGATACAGATAGAAAAGAAGTGATCAGTCAGGCTACCGCTTATAATATGGCGAGAATGATGCAAGGTGTGGTAGATTATGGTACTGCTGCCGGACTAAGAGATCGTTTAGGCATAGCCGAGATGGGCGGAAAAACAGGTACCACCAACGATAACTCCGATGCCTGGTTCATGGGCTATACCCCACAACTACTCGGTGGTGTATGGATCGGTTGCGATGATCGCTTTGTACGTCTGGAAAGTGGATTGGGTTATGGTGGACAAGCAGCACGTCCTATCTGGGAGTCTTTCTTTGCAAAAGCTTATGGTGATAAAACACTTGGTTTAGACAAAGCTGCAAAATTTGTAAAACCAGAATCACTTCGCAACGAAGAATTCAATCCCTATCCATTCGACCCAGCAGCCTCTCAAGACCAGGATGAAGGAAATGGACAAGCAGATGAATACCTTAGCACACCCGATACTCAAGACATTCCTGTTGAATCAAAACAATCCTTAGACGAACAAAAAATACTTCAGGAAGCAAAAGACCCTAAGAATCAAGTACCAGCAAGTACCGAAAAGAAACCTGAGGCGATAAAGCCACAGGCAACAAAAGAGGCTGATAAGAAGAAGAAGGATGGGTTTTTTAAGAGGGTGTTTGGGAAGAAAGGGTGAGTAATTTGAAAATTTGGGAACTGTCAAATTTGAAGATTTGAAAATTTGACAATTTGAAAATCTGGTTACTAGCAGAATTACTTGTTTGTAGATTTTTCTTGTTCTTAAATTCTGAAAATGAAATCCGATTGAATAAAAATCAAACTTTCCGAATGAGATTTTCAAATTTTCAAATTATCAAATCTTCAAATTAAGCAATTCCAAAATTTTCAAATTAAGCAATTCTCAAATTGTCTAATTTCCTCACTATCCTCCCCAACTCCTCCCCATCAGCTACCACCCCACTCCCAATATCCAGTATCTCCGGATTTTGGTAGGTAACGGTATTGGGTACTGTTTTTCGGGCGGAGGTATGGAATTCGGTGGCACCGGTGGTGAGTAATAAGTCTATATTGGAGGAGCGTACTCCAGCGCCGGGCATGATGATGATGCGGTTATCGGCGGCCTGAACGAGTTTGGTGAGCATTTCGATGGCTTCGGGAGCACCGCTTTTTTGTCCGCTGGTTAATATTCTTTCACAACCACAAGCAATCAATTCTTCCAATGCCTGGAAAGCATCAGGAGCTGCATCAAATACACGGTTACAGGTCACTCCCATCGGATACGCCCATTCAACAATCTGTTTCATTCTTTCCGTATCGATATGACCGTTTTGTAACTGCACTCCGATTGAAATACCATCACATCCTATCTCTTTACACAGAATAATATCCTTCTGCATTATTGCATACTCCTCATCATCATATAAATAATATCCCGCCCTTGGCCGAATAATGGGATATAACTGAATATTCACTTTTTCGCGTGCTTGCTTAATAGCACCAAAAGAAGGCGTAGTGCCACCCTCCACCGGGTTATCACATAATTCAGCACGTACAGCTCCTACCTGCTCAGCTATGATGCAGGATTGGACGTTAAAGGCGCAGACTTCTAAAACAGGCTTTGTCAATTTGAAAATTTGAAAATTAGATAATTTGAAAATCTAGGAGCAGGCAAATTTGATGATTTGGGAATTTGAAAATTTGAAAATCTGGTTACTGGCAGAATTACTTGTTTGTATAAATATTAATTGAGAATTATTAATTTCTTAATTATAAATTCTGAAAATGAAATCCGTTCGAATAAAAATCAGGCATTCCGCTCGAGATTTTCAAATTCTCAAATTTTCAAATCTTCAAATTAAGCAATTCCCAAATTTTCAAATTAAACAATAGACAAATTCCTAGATGAGACTCTTCGCCTTATACAACCTCTCCTCCTTCTCACTCTTCACCGCATAAGAAAACCCTTTCTGTAAGGCATACCCGCCGTATTGACCTTTTTTATTGATGGCGATGAAACCGATCTGGATGTCTTTGGCTTTGTCGCCTTTGATGCGGAGGATGCGTTCCACAGCCCTTTTACAGGCAGCTTCGGGTGATAGGCCCTGACGCATGAGTTCCACTACAGTGTGTGAACCTGCTATACGGATAACATCTTCTCCTTGTCCGGTGGCAGTGGCGGCTCCTACTTCATTGTCTACAAAAAAGTCCGGCACCGATGATTGGTGAATCACCTAAACGTCCTCTCATCTTGAAACCCATACCGCTGGTGGTGCAACTGCCACTGAGATTTCCTTTGGCATCAAAAGCTACCATTCCGATGGTATCATGATTCAGTTCACCATTCTCCAAATACTGAGGAGCAAATGGACCATGGCCTTTTGAATTTTCAATATTGACTACAGGTTTGTATTCAGATTTCTTTAACCAGTTATCGTAGGCCCTTTTGGCATCATCACTCAATTTCTGTTCTTCTAAGGGAAATCCTTCTGCCACAGCAAACTGTTGTGCGCCACTTCCTACTAA
The DNA here is from genome assembly GCA_016721085.1 of Chitinophagaceae bacterium. Classification (GTDB taxonomy): domain Bacteria; phylum Bacteroidota; class Bacteroidia; order Chitinophagales; family Chitinophagaceae; genus Endoryza. The sequence continues at coordinate 11,792 of JADKJI010000034.1, forward strand.
CATAACGTGAGGTGTTTTTTCCATCACCCTTCTCGCTACTGATATTGGATGCTTTATCCTTTCCAGAAAAGCAACACTGCCGCAGTTTGCAAATTCATCCATTATACAGGCATCAAGAGTTACAAAGCCATCTCTGTCGGGATTAGCACCTAATCCTACACAACAACTAAGTTCATTTTCAGTAACCATTACACCTGCCTCAACAGCATCCAATGCCCTTCCTCCTTTTCCTAATATTTCCCAGGCACCTTTGTTTGCAGCTAAACCCGCATCCCAGGTCGAGATAACCAATGGCTTTCCTAATACTGGCTGAATGCCTGTTTCCGCCAAACTGAATTTTCCTATCCCCGCTGCTATGGATGTAAGTAATGATGATTGTAAGAACTTTCTACGGTTTAACATGTTATACTATTTAATGCATCTAAATTAAAGCAATCCAAAAGAATAATCATAGTAACTGCAAAATCAATCGATTGCTCCTATTTCCTACGCTCAAGCTCTTACTTTATCCTTCCCTTAACACCTAATTTTATGTTTTGAATGAAGAAGGATGTAATTTTGATGTTTAAACATTAATACAATACATTTATAGATATGAAAATAGAAATACTATCAGGAAGCGCGCGTGAAAACAGCACCACTAAAAGAGTGGCACTACACTTACAAGATTGGTTTCAAAAGAACACCCATCATGAAATTGGCCTTATCAATCTTCAGGAATGGCATTTGCCTCCAGTACAATCCGCATATTCATCTCCCGACAAAGCTCCTAACGAATACCGTCCATTAGCCGAAAGGATTTTTGCAGCAGATGCATTCGTAATTGTTTCACCTGAATATAATGGTAGTTACTCCCCTGCCCTAAAGAATCTGTTAGATCATTTTCCAAAGCAACATCATAAGGTATTTGGAATAGCAACTTCCTCTCCGGGAGCTATGGGTGGATTAAGAGCTTCCCAACAATTATTGCAACTGGTTCCAGCATTGTTTGCTGTGGCATCCCCTTATCTTCTGATAATACCACAAGTAGATAAGAAATTTAGTGAGGAAGGAAAATTAGTAGATGAAAGTTTTACTAATTCTATTCATACATTCACACACGAATTTCTATGGCTTGCTGAAAAATTGGTAAAATCAACCGAAACAATTTCATTTAATTAATATTTCAATGAGTAATTCTTTAAGAAACATACAAGCAATATTAGCTCCTCCTCCACCTCATATGGTGGGCGATGGATTCAGAGTACATAATTTCTTTCCAGGAAATGATATCATCGGCAAGAAAGGTATGAGTCCTTTTTTCCTGTTAGACTATAATGCAAGAATCTCCTTCGGCCCTTCAAAGGAACCAAGAGGCGTTGGTGTTCATCCACACCGCGGATTTGAAACTTTGTCCATCGCCTATCATGGCCGCATTGCCCATCACGACAGTGCCGGCAATAGCGGTATCATAAAAGAAGGTGATGTGCAATGGATGACAGCTGGCTCAGGAGTTCTTCATAAAGAATATCACGAGAAAGAATACAGCCAGAAAGGCGGCGATTTTCAAATGGTGCAGATTTGGGTGAATTTGCCTGCCAAGGATAAGATGACTACTCCTAAGTATCAGGAAATCCCAAATAATAGTATGGCTCGTCATCTTCTATCAGATGGAGTGAGTTATATGGAAGTGATTGCCGGAAACTACGAAGGCACAAAAGGGCCGGCTTTTACATTCACTCCCATGGAAGTATATAATGCCAAATTGAAAGCCGGTGCTTCAGCCACATTGAATTTCCCTGCTAATTTCAATACCGGATTACTTATTATTGAAGGTTCTGTAACTATTAACAACCAACCGGTAAAACCAGATCATTTCGCTTACTTCAAAAATGAAGAAGGAGATATAAACATCAATGCCAGCTCAGATGCCATCGTACTTGTTCTTTCCGGCGAACCTATCGATGAACCCATTGCAGCTTATGGCCCCTTCCTGATGAATACATGGGCGGAATTGGAGCAGGCGGTGGTGGATGTGAATACGGGGAAGTTTGGGGTGCTGGAAGAATAGTCGGGAAGACTGAAAGTCGGAAAGTCCGGAAGAAAATACAAATACAGAGTAGGGAAGTTAGGTAGTAGGGAAGTAAGGAAGTAGTAATCAAGTTGGCAAAAAATTACCGCAGAGACGCGGAGACGCAGTGATACATACCTCTGCGTCTCCGCGTCTCTGCGGTAAAAAAACTTTCTTTCTGAATTGCCCTGGGTTGCACCCGGGGATACGATGATTCAACCCCCTTCGGGGTTGGCTGTTTTGGATTCTACTTCCTACTTCCCTACTCCCTAACTTCCCTACTCTGTATTTGTATTCCTTCCGGACTTCGACCGACTAGCTACTCATATACCTCAACAAATTCGCCTTCGCCCTATTCTGCACCGCCCTCTTCATATAACTCGTCCAGCCGAATAATTGGCCCTTCCAGCCCAGGGCTTGACCGATCCAGGTGCTGAGACGGAAGGCATCGCTGTGTTCGATAATTACCCCATCTTTTAGTTTCATGAACGCTTTGATGCGGTTGACTACTTTATTACCCGTTCCGGAAAATGTATAGGTAGCCACCCAGTTACAGGTGGCATATTCTTCATCAATCGATTGAATATTGGAGAATTCGAGACTGAAGTCCTTTGCATTCTTACATAGCATCTCCCACATAGCCCTCACTTCATCCCCATTCAGCACTCCAAATACAGGATCGCTGAAAATGATGTCTTCAGAATAGCAACTATTCATTCCGGCAGCATCGAGCTTTTGGAAGGAAGTATAGAATTTGGTGATGGTAGCTTCGTGACTGTTCATAAAATGATTTGTGATAGATATGAGGCAATGAGTAAATTTAAAGCTGAAAAACTAATTGACATGAAAAAATACGGCTTGTTATCGATTGTATTGCTGATTGTACTATCTGGATTTACCCAGAATTCCCAGGATTCTGCCTGGATCAAGGATAATTACATAAAAAAAGAAATCTATATCACTATGCGCGACGGAGTGAAATTATTCACTTCCATCTACATGCCAAAAGATGCTACAGAAAAGCATCCCATACTTTTAAATCGCACACCCTATTCTTGTGCTCCTTATGGTGAAAATAACTGGCGCAATTTCTGGAATTCCCATTGGCGCTATTATATGAGAGAAGGATATATCATCGTATTACAAGACGTTAGAGGAAGATGGATGAGTGAAGGAGAATTTGTAGACGTACGACCTTTTAATCCTGATAAGAAAGGAACAGAAATTGACGAAGCCAGCGATACCTATGATGCTATCGACTGGTTGGTAAAAAACTTACCGAATAATAATGACAGGGTCGGTGTATTCGGTATCTCCTATCCTGGTTTCTATTCAACAATGGCTGCCTTAAGCAATCACCCTTCGCTTAAAGCAGTAAGTCCTCAGGCACCTGTTACCGACTGGTTTCAGGGTGATGACTTCCATCACAATGGAGTATTCTTCCAAATGGATGCCTTCTCATTTTATTCCGGTTTTGGAAAACCAAGACCAAAGCCTACAACAATTGGTCCTGCAGGATTTAATTTCCCGACAAATGATGCCTATCAGTTTTATTTGAATTCAGGGTCATTAAAGAAATTAACTGAATACATGGGTGATAGTATCAAGTTCTGGAAAGACTTGATGTCGCATCCAACCTACGATGAATGGTGGCGTGCCCGTAACCCCAGAAATTTTGCGGATCGAGTATCAACATCAACAGCCACAATGATTGTAGGTGGTTTATTCGATGCTGAAGATTGCTTTGGTGCCTGGAGATTGTATGGTGCTTTTGAAAAGAAAGGTAAACAGGACAATAAACTGGTTATGGGTCCCTGGTATCATGGCCAATGGGCATCCAATGATGGCCGCAATCTTGGCAATGTACGTTTTGGAAGTAATACCTCTGAATGGTATCAGAACCATATTGAGATCCCATTCTTCAATTATCATTTAAAAGGGAAAGGAGATATTTCAAAACAAGCGGAAGCCACCATCTTTTTTAGTGGAGAAAATAACTGGAAACAATTCAATCAATGGCCTCCCGCAGAGAAAACAGATAAGCCTATCTATCTGACTGAAAATGGAGGTTTATCATGGGATAAACCAACCTCAAAAGCAGCATTTAGTGAATATGTTAGTGATCCATCAAAACCTGTTCCTTATACGGAAGATGTACATCATGACAGAACGACTAGTTATATGACCGATGACCAGCGATTTGCTAATCGTAGAACCGACGTACTTAGTTTTCAAACTGATGTGTTAACGACTGATATGACGCTTTCTGGAACAGTGGTAGCCGACCTTCTTACAAGTATCAGTACTACAGATGCAGATTTTGTTGTAAAAGTTATTGATGTATTCCCGGACGATTTCAAGTATGGTTCTAAATTCCAGACAGCAAACAATAACAATTATGTAATGACTGGCTATCAGATGCTGGTACGAGGAGAAATTATGAGAGGAAAGTTCAGGAATAGTTTTGAAACGCCCGTTCCTTTCAAGCCAGGCAAAATCGAGAAAGTTCGCTTTGAATTACCCGATGTAGCCCATACATTCCAGAAGGGCCATCGCTTGATGATACAGATACAGAGCAGTTGGTTCCCACTTGGCGACCGTAATCCTCAAAAATTCATGAATATTTATGACGCTGTGCCTTCTGATTTCCAGAAAGCTACCATCAGAATACATCATGATGCTACCAATGCCAGCACAATTATTTTACCCGTGTTACAATGAGAATTACCCTAATACTTATTTATGAATAAAATAAAGGCGGAGTTCAATTACATTTGAACTCCGTTTTTATTTGAAATATATTGTTATGAGAAGAATATGTCTATTTGTCGGCTTACTATGTATTTCCGTAATGGGAATGGCTCAAAAAACCAATATTATTCCCGAACCTGCAGAAACAAAGGCATCTATTATATTAGGTCATTTTACTGTCAACAAAAAAACACAGATAATTTTACATGGTATTGGACATGAAAATGCTTTTTTTTATTTAAGTGCATATCTCAAAAATTATTACGATGTAGTTTTGTTATCATGGATGGATACTCCAATTGTAACCAATGCCATACATCTTCGATATTTAAAAACTGCAAAGCCTGTAACTGGTGCTTATACCCTTACCGTAAATAAAGACGGAGTATATATAGATGGAGATGATGCGGAAGGAGTGTTTCATGGAGTTCAATCTTTGATTCAATTACTTCCCCCAGTAAAAGGGAAACCTTTCGATCTTCCTTATTTAACTATAAGAGACTATCCCAGGTTTGAATACAGAGGAATGATGCTTGATGTAGGAAGACATTTTATGCCTGTTAGCTTTATCAAGAAATATATCGACTTCCTGGCCTTGCATAAGATGAACTATTTCCATTGGCATCTCACAGATGACCAGGGATGGCGAATAGAGATTAAGAAATATCCCCAACTAACAAATGTCGGCGCCTGGAGAAATGGTACTATCATAGGTAAATATCCAGGAAAAGGAAGTGACAATACCCGAGCAGGTGGATTCTATACACAAGAAGAAGTATACGATATCATTGAATATGCTGAGAAAAGATATGTAACTATTATTCCTGAAATTGAAATGCCCGGACATGCAAGTGCTGCTATTGCCTCTTATCCATGGCTAAGCTGTTTCCCTGATAAAAACACAAAATTGCCGGAATCAATGCGAGCTGATGTGAGTAAGAACAAGAATGGGAAATTAGTACAGGAAACATGGGGTGTACATGAAGATGTTTTCTGCGCAGGTAAAGACAGTACGTTCACTTTCCTGGAAGGAGTATTAGATGAAGTGATCAAGATATTCCCGAGCAAATTCATTCATATCGGAGGTGATGAATGTCCGAAGAGTAATTGGAAAATATGTGAGCGTTGCCAGGAAAGAATGAAGAAAGAAGGATTGAAAGACGAACATGAATTGCAAAGCTATTTCATCAGTAGAATGGAAGGCTATCTGAATAAAAGAGGAAGATCCATCATTGGATGGGATGAAATATTGGAAGGTGGACTAGCTCCAAATGCTACCGTAATGAGTTGGCGTGGTGAAGCAGGAGGCATAGCAGCGGCTAAATTGCATCATCCTGTTATTATGACTCCAACTACTTATGTCTATTTTGACTACGCCGATTCCAGAAAAGAAGATTCATTGAATATTGGCGGGTTTCTTCCTTTGGAAAAAGTATACAACTATGAACCGCTGGCTAAAGAATTGTCCGCCGATGAAACCAAATATATCAGGGGCGCACAAGCGAATCTCTGGACAGAATATATAAACAATCCTCGTAAAGCTGAGTACTTCAGTTTTCCCAGAATGAGTGCCCTTAGTGAAGTGGTATGGAGTCCGAAAGCCAAAAAGAGCTGGTCAAATTTTGAACGGAAACTACCTACCCTTTTCAAGAGATATGATTTATGGGATGCTCATTTCAGTAAAGCCTATTTTGATATAAATGCTTCAGTTATCCAAAATGCTGCAAAAAACGGTATTGAGTGGAAGCTTGAAAGCAAGAAAGTAAGTCCTGAAACAACTATAGGATATATTTTCCCTGACAATACATCAACCTATTCCAATTATTCAAAACCAATACCTATAAAGGAAACTGGTACTGGCAGGGCAATGGTCATAGATACCAGCCTAACATTCACTATTGACCTTAAGCAAAATTTTAAAGTAAATAAGGCAACGGGACATTCAACAACTCTGAAATTTGCCCCTCATGAAAATTATAGAGCAAATGGGGCTTTCAGTTTAGTTAATGGAATAGTATCGGAAACAGGTTTATCCAATTCTGACTGGTTAGGTTGGGCAGGACAAGATATGGATGCTACTATCAATCTGGGCAAGGTTACAACAGTGAATACCATTCAGGTTCACTCAATAGACGAACCTGGCAGCTGGATATATAAACCAAAAGAAGTGACAGTTTGGGTATCTGATGATGGCATGAAGTTTAAAAAGCTGGCTAGCAGCTCAGATTTCCATCCAGATACATTAAACACTGGATACTATATATTGGATTTGAATGATCAAAAGGCCCGTTACATTAGAATTGTAGCAAAAAACAGCGGAACGATACCTGCAGGCAATGCAGGTGCTGGTTCTCCAGCATGGTTATTCATTGACGAAATCCAGGTAAACTAAAAAGTAAACCCATAATCAAAAATAAAATTTTCGTGCATGAAAAGGTTATTTATCGCAATCACTTTACTCTATTCTGCAACTACGTTTGCTCAGCACAGTTATGTAGCTCCAACTGACCCTCAGGTTTTGCAAAAACTTGATCAGTGGCAGGATCTGAAATTCGGACTCTTTATGCATTGGGGTACCTATAGCCAATGGGGCGTGGTGGAAAGCTGGAGCCTTTGCCCTGAAGATGAAGGCTGGACTGTACGTCGTGGACCTTACGCTAACAACTTTTTGAATATAAGAAAGCCTATGAGGGGTTGAAGAAAACTTTCAATCCAACAGCATTCAATCCTGAAAAATGGGCGACAGCCGCCAAAGAAGCAGGAATGAAATATGTAGTGTTCACCACAAAACATCATGATGGGTTCTGTATGTTTGATACTAAGCAAACAGATTACAAGATAACAGATGCGCAATCTGGATTTGCCAACAATCCCCGTAACAATGTGGCCAAAGAAGTATTTGATGCATTTCGCAAAGAAGGATTTCTTACAGGTGCGTATTTTTCAAAACCCGACTGGCATAATGAAAATTATTGGTGGCCTTATTTCCCACCAAAAGACCGCAATGTAAACTACGACCCAAAGAAATATCCTGAAAAATGGAATGCCTTCAAAAGTTTCACCTATAACCAGATTGAGGAATTAATGACAGGCTATGGTAAGATGGATATTTTATGGCTTGATGGTGGTTGGGTTCGTCCGCTATCTACTGTAGACAGAAATATAGAATGGCAGAGAGGGATTAAGGATGATCAGGACATTGATATGAGAAAGATAAGTACGATGGCCCGTCAGCATCAGCCCGGCTTAATAGTGGTTGACAGATCGGTTACCGGTGAGTTTGAAAATTATACCACACCGGAACAGGAAGTACCAGAAAAACCATTGAGCCATCCTTGGGAGACTTGTATGACCATGGGTAATTCATGGAGCTTTGTACCGAACGATAATTACAAATCTGCCCGTCAGTTAGTGCAATTATTGGTGAAGATTGTTTCAAGAGGTGGGAATTTCTTGTTGAATATAGGGCCAGGTCCTAATGGTGATTTCGACCCTGTAGCTTACGATCGTTTGAAAGCCGTTGGAGAATGGATGAAGATAAACGGGAATGCTATCTATGCCACGCAACCGGTTGCACCTTATTCCTCTGATAATATCTTCTTCACAAAGAATAAGAAGGACAATTCCATCAATGCCTTCTATCTGGCAGCAGAAAACGAGAACAGCCTGCCTGCTACAGTAAGAATAAAGAACTTTTCATTGACAAAAGGAGCAAAAATTTCTATCTTCGGCGCTCCGTCGAAACTGGCATGGAAAGCTGAGGGTACAGATATCGTTATCAGCATTCCTGCAAAAATTCAAAAAGCTTCACCCGGATCTTATGCCTGGTGTTTTTCGATCCAACAATAAAACGTTGCCTTATTATGTCTAAACCAACATTCAACATTGACCTGACCGATTCTTTTGAGAGAATTCCTGTAAAAATTTACCCAAACCTTAAAGAAGGTTCACGATTCATTGCCAGTGAAATTGCCGCGCTTATCAAAAGCAAACAGGCTAAAGGCGAAAAATGTGTATTGGGATTAGCAACAGGTTCATCCCCAAAAACCTTATATGCTGAACTGGTTCGTCTTCACAAAGAAGAAGGATTGAGTTTTAAGAATGTAGTTTCCTTTAATCTGGATGAATACTACCCTATCGATGTAGATGCTTTACAGAGCTATAACCGTTTCATGAAAACGCATCTTTTCGATCATGTAGATATAGACCCAAAGAATATCCATATCCCTAATGGTGAAATAGCAAAGGAAAATGTGAAGGCTTTTTGTCACGATTATGAGAAACAAATCGAAAATGCCGGTGGTATCGACTTACAGATTCTGGGTATCGGTAATAACGGACATATCGGATTTAACGAACCAGGATCCAGCATCAATTCAAGAGCAAGACTTGTAACGCTTGATAATTCAACCCGATTGGCTAACTCATACGAATTTGCCAATATATCACAGGTGCCACGCTTAGCTATTACAATGGGAATCCATACCATTATGCAGGCTAAGAAGATCATATTGATGGCATGGGGACAAAGTAAGGCACCTGTTGTTCAGAAATCTGTTGAAAGTCATGTTACAGAACATATACCTGCTTCTTTATTGCAGCAACATGATGACACAACATTTGTATTAGATGAAACAGCCGCTACTGAATTGACTCGCTATAAATCGCCTTGGCTCACTGGTGAATGCGAATGGACACCAAAGATGGTTCGCAAAGCCGTTGTGCATATGGCAATGAAAGTGGGTAAGCCAATATTAAGTCTTACGAATAATGATTATCGCGATAATGGTCTTGGTGATTTGTTAGTAGAGAAAGGTGATGCTTATGAAATAAACTTGCAGGCTTACTATATGATGAGGGATACTATTACAGGCTGGCCTGGTGGTAAACCTGATGTTCAGATGCCTAATCACCCTGAAAGAAGTATTCCTTATCCAAAACGTTGTGTGATCTTCTCCCCTCACCCGGATGATGATATCATTTCAATGGGTGGAACATTCCTTCGTTTGCACGACCAGGGACATGAAGTGCATGTAGCTTATCAAACCAGTGGAAATATTGCTGTAACAGATGAATTCGTAACACGCTTTATGGATTTTGCTGTTGGCTTCGAAGAGATGTTCAAAATAGACAACAAGAAGTCAAAAGAGATATTAGGAGAAGCACGCAGTTAGATGAAGAGCAAGAAAAGCACGGAAGTAGATACAAAAGAGATACGTGCCGTAAAGGTTTGATTCGTCGTTGTGAAGCTGCTGCTACTTGTCGTTATGTGGGAATAAAAGAGGAGCATATCCATTTCCAGAACCTACCCTTCTACAGAAACGGGAACCATTGAAAAGAACCCGATGAGTGAAGAGGATGTAGTAATAACAGTAGCGTTGCTTCGTGAAATAAAACCGCATCAGGTATATTGTGCAGGTGATTTTGCTGATCCGCATGGCACTCATATCGTTTGTTTCAATGTGGTGCTGGAAGCTCTTCGCCGTTGTAAAGCTGCCGGAGACCCATGGATCAAAGATTGCTGGCTCTGGTTATATAAAGGCGCCTGGCAGGAATGGGATATCAGTGAAATAGAAATGGCTGTGCCAATGAGTCCTGAGCAAGTAATGAAAAAACGCTTTGGAATCTTCATCCACCAATCCCAAAAAGACTCAGTACCCTTCCAGGGTAGTGATGCTCGTGAGTTCTGGCAGAGGGCGGAGGAAAGAAATTCAAATACTGCCAACCTGTATGGAAAGCTGGGATTGACGCAGTATGCGGCGATGGAGGCTTTTGTGAAGTGGGAGTACTAGAAGGTTCAATAAGTTATAGAGGGTTGGAGAAGTTCGAGAGGGCTTACTAATAGTTAGAACCAGAATATCGTTTTATAACCGCAGAGGCGCAGAGACGCAGGGTGAACCACCGCGTCTCCGCGCCTCTGCGGTTATAAACCTATAACATTCAACCTATTACAACGAAAAGAGGCCTTACAAAGTAAGACCTCTTTTGTGACCCCGTCAGGATTCAAACCTGAAACCTTCTGATCCGTAGTCAGATGCTCTATTCAATTGAGCTACGGGGCCAATGGGGTGCAAAAATAAAGAATCCTGCTATTCATACCAAACAGAATTAGAATTAATTATTAATGAGTTATATAAGAGTATAATCAGTTACCGTTGAACAAAAATATACCGCATCTTCCCCCCTATAAACTAAATTACAGAGGTACTTGACATACCTGTAAAATATAAGGGCTGGATAGACAACATTTGACTGCAAATCATTGTCTGTCATTAACAACGGCCATCGGTTAAATGGACTTGAGATATGAAAAAAAGAATATTTAGAGGAATAGGCCTTTCAGCCATATTTATCATACCTGTTTACTGCTTTTCCCAAAATGCCGGAGCCGACAGCTTATTTATCCTGAAATTTCAGGATAGTGTGCTACAGCAGTATTATACAAAAACGAATGCCAACACTCCTATTTATAGTGGTGCTGAGTATATTGGACATGGACAAAGCATTTCAGGACATGCATTTTTTGTTTCAGAAACGCCTACAGATGGAATTATTGAGTATGATGGGATCCTATATAAAAAGCTGCTGGTGCGCTATGAATTAGTAGAAGATGCCATTATCCTGAAAGATTATACCCAAAACTATTTTATACAACTCAATAGCGCCAAGATCAGTCGGTTCTGGATCGGGAATAGTGAATTCATCAGGCCATCATTTGTTTTACCAGAATCAAAATTTCCCTCACCCGGATTTTATCAAAGATTATATAATGGTAAATCCTGGGTATTGGCTAAAAGATCAAAACAATTGATCTATAAGACTACTGAAGAAAAAGTTACGATGCAGTATAAAACATTCAATTCCTATTATATAATGAAAGGAAATGAAATTATTACCATCTCCGGTAAGAAGGATATTATTTCGGCATTTGAAGACAAAAAAGTAGAAATAAGGAAGTTCATTGGTGAAAAGCATCTCAATTTTAAAAAAGATCCAGAAGGCATGCTGATCAGTATCTGTACTTATTTTGACCAGCTTAAAAACTAATTCATGCACCGTATAACTGTTTATATATTCCTATTAATGGTCGCTTTTGGTTTTTCTATGCCCTTGCAAGCACAGGACAAGAAAACCATAACTGCCGAATTCAATAACACCCCATTCGATTCTGTAATCAGGAAGGCAAGTGCTATTAACCAGTCCCCAATTTACTTTCCCCCTGGAAAATTGGATTCCATAAAAGTGACGATACAGGTAAAGGATATGCCTTTATCACAATTCATTGAGCAAATACTCCAGAACACAGCCTATCATTTCTTCACTGATAAATCTGGTGCCATTTTTATTGTTGAAAAGAAATACTCTATTCAAACCAATTTGCCTTCAGATTTTTTTGAAACCAGTCAGCCTGTTAAAGAAACAGAAGACAATACCAACACAGAAACCAAAAATAACAGCACCAATAAACAACCGATAGATGCTGCTGCCAATAAGTTATATGAAATTGGTGCCGCTACCAACGAACCACTTTCAGGTACAGCAACCCTTGTTGGCTATGTAAGGGATATACGAAATGGAGAAGGATTGGCAGGTGCTGCTGTGTACCTGGAAGGAACTTCTTCCGGAGTAATTACAGATGCTGCAGGATATTATTCCTTAACTATTCCAAAAGGCAGACATGTATTACAGATTAGCAGTACCGGCATGAAAGCTACCCGACGTGAAATAATCCTGAGATCAAATGGTTCTTTAACGATAGAATTGAAAGAAGATATACCTACCCTCAAAACAGTTACAGTTGTTGCAGAAAGAAATTCCAACGTACGTAGAATGCAAATGGGTATTGAACGAATTTCCATCAAGACCATCAAACAGGTTCCGGTATTATTGGGAGAACCTGATGTGTTAAGAGTATTGCTAACATTACCTGGTGTTACTTCTGTAGGGGAAGCAAGTACAGGCTTTAATGTAAGAGGTGGATCAAGCGACCAGAACCTCATTCTTTTTGATGAAGCAACCGTTTATAATCCATCTCACGTTTTCGGATTCTTCTCTGCATTTAACCCTGATGCTATAAAGAACGCAGAACTTTATAAAAGCTCTATCCCGGAAAGGTTTGGCGGCAGATTATCTTCAGTACTGGATATTACTACACGTGAAGGAAATAGCAAGAAATGGTCGGGCACCGGAGGTATTGGATTATTAACCAGCAAATTCACCATTGAAGGTCCTTTGGTAAAGGAGAAAACCACCCTTCTGGCTAGTGGCCGTACCACTTATTCAAACTGGCTCCTGAAGCAACTCCCTTCTGAATACAACAATAGCCAGGCTTCATTTTATGATCTGAACCTTCGTATCAATCATTCATTCAATTCAAAGAATACCCTGTCTGTAACAGCCTATACCAGTAAAGATGGTTTCAGATTGAATAACGATACCACTTATACCTACAGCAATCGTAATCTGGTTATGAAGTGGAAACATGTTTTCAATAATAAGCTGTACATGAATCTTACTGGGGGAATGGATCATTACGACTACAATGTAACAGGATAAAAACAGTGTTCGTTCTTATGAACTGGCATTTGGCATTAATCAATATCATGGCAGGGCCGATTTCAACTATGCTCCAAACAATGATCACCTTTTCAACTTCGGCGTCTCTTCTATCAATTACAAGATGCAGCCTGGAACATTAACACCAAAAGGGAATCAGTCCTTAGTGATACCAGATAAATTAAATCCTGAACAGGCCAGGGAAACAGCCATTTATTTTGGTGATAAGATCAATATCAATACCCGCCTATCCGTTCAGGCAGGTATCCGTTACACTCTCTATCAATATCTGGGTGCTCAAACAGTATACAATTATATTGATGGATTGCCGAGAGATGAATCTACCCGAACCGACAGCACAGTCTATGGAGCGGGAAAAACAATTAAGACGTATCATGGTCCGGAAATCAGGTTGTCATTACGATATATTGTTTCCGACAACGGTTCATTCAAATGGAGTTATAATACTTTACGACAGTATATCCATCTCTTATCAAATACAACGGCTATCTCTCCTACCGATGTTTGGAAACTTAGCGACCCGTATTTAAAACCGCAATCGGGCGACCAGTTTTCAATGGGGTATTACCAGAACTTCTCTTCAAACACAATAGAGACATCAGTTGAAGTATACTATAAGAGGATAAAGAATTTCGCAGATTATAAAAGCGGTGCCAGTATAGTCATGAACCACTCCATTGAAACGTCCCTTATCAATACAAAGGGTAAGGCATGGGGAGCAGAATTCATGATTCGGAAGCCAACAGGGAAATTAAATGGATGGATAAGCTATACCTATTCGAGAATTCAGTTGAAAATGGACGATTCATTAGCAGGACAACAGATCAATAAGGGAGAATATTATCCAGCTAATTTTGATAAACCCCATGCTGTAAACGCTATTGCGAATTATAAGTTCTCGCATCGCTATAGTGTATCGCTGAATGCTCAGTATAGTACCGGAAGACCTATAACCCTACCCATAGCTGTATTCAATTTAGGAGGATCCCAACGGGTTTATTATTCCGAGCGCAACCAGTTCAGGATACCCGATTATTTCAGAATGGATTTTGCCCTCAATATTGAAGGCAATCATAAAGTAAAAAAAGCAACCCATAATTCATGGTCGGTTGGCTTATATAATATGACTGGAAGGAAAAACGTGTACTCCATTTATTTCGTGGAAGAAAACGGTGTCATCAATGGATATAAGCTTTCTGTAATCGGCACCATCATACCTTATGTAACCTTCAATATCAAATTTTAAAATGCACTTTAAGAATAAATATATTTTCATTTTTTGCAGCCTGTTTTTGTTTATGGCCTGCAAGGAAGCCTATCTACCACCAGAGATAACTCAAACAAACAACTATCTTGTTGTGGATGGGATACTGAATAGCAGTGGAGATTCCTCCATCATCAAACTGACGAGAACAAGGAACTTCTCTGATACTATCAGCTCTATAAATGAAAACCAGGCCATTGTAACTGTTGAGAGTGAAGCCGGCAATAAATTTTTCCTGCCATTTAGAGGCAATGGATTGTATTCGGTAGCATCCCTGCCACTTATATCTACCCAGAAATACAGGTTGCTGATTAAAACGGTTTCTGGTGAAACATATGAATCAGAATATGTAGAAGTTAAGCAGACACCAGAAATCGATAGTCTTTCCTGGAAGCAAGATGCCGGAGTAGCAATTACAGTAAACACCCACGACCCAACTGGGAATACCAGGTATTACAGATGGGAGTATATAGAAACCTATGAATATACACCTCATTATTCCAGTGATTTAGGATATGATTATATTCTCAATGAAGTTTATAGAAGAGATAGCAATAACAGC
Source organism: Chitinophagaceae bacterium (assembly GCA_016721085.1). GTDB lineage: Bacteria > Bacteroidota > Bacteroidia > Chitinophagales > Chitinophagaceae > Endoryza. The sequence goes on from JADKJI010000034.1 coordinate 26,996, forward strand.
ATCGACAGATGCTGGACTACTCAATTATCACCTGATATTGTATTAGCAACAACAAGTAATCTTTCCGAAGATCTAATTGCTAACTATCCGCTCACCTTTATCCCCGATAATTCAGAAAAATTAGGGGTGCGTTATAGTATACTCGCAAAACAATATGCGCTCACAAAAGAAGCTTTCGAATATTGGCAGCAATTACGTAAGAATTCTAAAGAGTTAGGTTCCATATTTGGCACACAACCTCAACAGTTAAACAGTAATATTAAGTGTACAAGTGATCCCTCAAAACCTGTAATAGGATTTGTAAGTATCACTTCACTGAAAGAGAAAAGGATATTCATCAAAACAAATGAAGTAGTTAACTGGCATCCCACTTCATCCCTAGATCAGTTTTGTGATGCTATTATTCTGTCACCTGATAGCATCCGATTTTTCCTGAACAGGGATCGTGAATATGTTCCAGCCTATTATATTTCCGTTTTGCCTCCAGTGGCTAATCCGCCAATAGCTGTAGCGAAAAAAATATGTGTAGACTGTACATTAAGTGGCGGTATTCCAAAAAAACCATCCTATTGGTAAATTTTGAAAAATGAAGATCGAAAAAACAATTTTCAAAGTATCATTATTATTCATGCTGCTGGCTATGGCAGGATGCAGGGAGAGTTATCTGCCACCTACTGTAACCACAGATTATTCACTTTTAGTTGTAGATGGTGTCATCAATGCAGGCGGAGACAGCAGTTTCCTGAAACTTAGCAGAACACGCAAACTTTCAGACACAGCTACGAATATACCTGAGCCATTTGCTTCTGTGCTGTTAGAATCAAAAACAGGAGTAAACTATTCTTTCACCAATTTGGGAAATGGTCTTTACGCAGCGCCACCCTTACCACTATCTCGTACTGAAACATATCGTCTTCGTATATCAACTTCAACTGGCAGTCTTTACCAATCAGATTATGTACCTGTAAAAATAACTCCGGCTATAGATAGTCTTTCCTGGAAACAAGACACAAACGTGTTCGTTAGTTTATATACGCATGACCCTTTGAATGATACCCGTTTTTACCGTTGGGAATTCAAGGAAATATGGGAATACCGGTCATTTTATGATTCCAATCTTGAGTTTGATTATGTAACTAACCAGGTTTTGTTTATCGATAGTGCAAAACAGTTTTACAGATGTTGGAACTCCTCAAATTCTTTTGAAGTATTACTGGGCACCAGCAGCAATCTGGCACAGGATGTAATAAACGATTATTTACTTCAGAAAATCGATAATGGCTCTGATAAGATCAGCACCCGATATAGTATTGAAGCGAAACAATATGCCTTAACCCGACAGGCATTCGATTACTGGCAATTACTAAAGAAAAACGGAAAAGAGCTGGGCTCTTTGTTCGGTGCCTTGCCTTCGGAACTTATAGGCAATATTCACTGTGTTACCAATCCATCAGAACCGGTTATTGGATTTGTAAGTATCTCTACTGTTGAAACAAAACGAATTTTCATAACCAATAACTTATTGAAGGATTGGAATTCCGGTTCCACATCAACAGTATTGTGTGCGCCAAAAATTGTAACCCCCGACAGTATCAGTTATTATTTACAAACGGAAAGAGATAAAGGTCCTGCTTATTTCATAACAGGAGGAGGATTAGCCATTGCCCCAAATATTTGCATTGATTGCAGAATTAGAGGTGGGAATACAAAAAAACCAGCTTTCTGGTAATAAAGAAGGTAAAATGAACATGAGAACATTTATAAAAGAGTACAAATTGAAACGATACCTGTTTATTCTACTATCCTTTTCATGGGTTGGGCAAAGTTTTGCGCAGAATTCTAATCAGGAAAGAATAACTAATAAGTTGCAGGAAGCTGCAGCCGAAAAGGTTTTTGTACACGTATCCCAAACATTTCTTGTAACAGGAGAAACCCTTTGGTTTAAGATATATGTTACTGCTGGAGCAGCACATCTGTTATCTCCAGTGAGTAAAGTTGCCTACGCCACATTATCTGATGTATCGCAAAAGCAGGTTTTACAAGCAAAAATAGCTATCGATAGTGGAAGTGGTGGTGGGTCATGGGTAATACCAGCTTCTTTAGGCAGTGGTCAGTATTTATTAAATGCCTATACCAACCTTACAAAAAACGCAACAGACCCTTTGTTTCAGCAATGGATAACTATCATCAATCCATCCAAACCTCCTACCCCTGCCTCTAAGTCCCAACCAATAAATCCTACGATACAATTCTTCCCTGAAGGTGGTGAATTGGTTAATGGAATTACAAGCACAATGGGATTTAAGGTTACTGGGAATGATGGTAAGCCGCTGCAGGCATCAGGAGCCATAATAAGTAAATCAAACGATACCCTATCGCGTTTCAAGACACAGCACGCTGGCATTGGAAGATGCGTTTTTACACCAAATGCTCTTGAGTCATATAAAGTTGTCTTATTTATCAATGGCAAAAGCAGTATCGTCAACACAATCCCTGCTATAAAGCAAAATGGCTATACAGTTCATTTAATAGAAACTTCAGCAGAAGGATTCAATCTGGAACTGCAAACGAATCTTGATAATACAGGTGAGTCGATGACTGTATTGTTACACGGACAACAAACAGTATTTAAAGCTATTCCTGTTGTCTTGAAAAGAAGTAAAGCAACCGTATTCATACCTTCTTCAACGCTTCCTGAAGGCGTAATCACAGCAACGGTTTTTAATAACAGTTATGAAGCAGTGGCAGAAAGACTGCTATTTACAAAGCCGGTCAGTAATGCTTCTCTACAAACCACTGTTACAAACACTACGGTATCGAAGAGAGAAACCGTACCTGTGAACTTGATAGCTAAAAAAGATAATGGCATGGCAGCTAAAGCCGATTTATCAGTTGCCATATTCAAAATAGATTCATTACAAAGTGTCCCTGAAAGTAATATATCACAATACCTGTCACTCACCTCTTCCTTAAAAGGCTCCATTGATGACCCGGGTTTTTATTTCACTGAAACTCCTGAAGCAAAAGAAGGAATTGAAAACCTACTGCTAACCCATGGCTGGAGAAAAGTATCAAGCACAAATAATAATAGTTCTACTATTCCGGAATATTCTGGTCATATTATTACCGGAACTGTTACAAATAAAGTAACAGGACTTCCTGCAAAACGGATAAGGACCTTTCTTACAGTACCTGGCGAAAGATTCCATTTCAGCAATTGCTTGAGTGATGACAATGGAAGGATTCAATTCGATGTTAAAAAGATTTATGGAACAGAGTCCATTATAGTACAATCAAACCCATTAACAGATAGTATTTATAGATTCACTATCGACAATCCATTTGTTGAAAACAAAGACCTGTTAACTCCACCATCGATTACAGTAGCGCTCCCAAAAAGAAATCTGCTGGAAGAAAGAATTGCTGCTGCACAGATACAAACAGCCTATTCCAATAACCGATTCCAGACTTTTTACTTGCCTCAATATAACGATACCACTTCCTTCTATGGAAAGCCCGACAAAGTGTATATGCTGGATGATTATACCCGTTTCACAACAATGGAAGAAGTGATAAGAGAATATGTTGCAGAAATCCAATTGCGAAAATCCGGAAACCAGTTTCGTTTCAAAGTATTAAACATGCCTTTCAAACAATACTTCGAAGAAAATCCATTGGTGTTATTAGATGGATTACCGGTATTCGATATGAATAAGATTATTGCCATGGATCCTTTAAAGATCAGGAAACTGGATGTGCTAAACAGAAGATATTATCAGGGTAATTTCGCATTCGATGGCATCGCTAGTTTCTTAACCTACAATGGAGACCTGGCAGGGTATTCACTTGATCCTACCGCCCTTGTTATTGAATATGCAGGATTACAATTGCAAAGACAGTTCTACCAGCCTGATTTTACAAGTGCAGGTTCACAAGACCAGCGGCTACCAGATTATCGTCAGCTATTATATTGGTCTGGCGATATCAAAACCGGAAAGGATGGAAATGCTTCGCTTAATTTCATCACTTCAGATATTCCCGGGAACTATGTGATAATAACGCAAGGGATAACTGCAGATGGTAAGCCCTTATATTTTTCAAAAGGCTTTACTGTAAAATAATTAAAGGGTTACTATTCCTTTTGGAGTATTCAATCTTAGATGTAACACTTCTTTTTTACCGTATTGCAAAGGCATTTTTATTCCTAGTTGGGTAAAATCTTTTCCCAGTGCTACTGCAGCCGGACTTTCTAACCAATAAGAATCGATAGTACATCCTTTTGGAGATTCCTGAGCAGGATGTTTACTTTGTTTATCCCACTGAATGAAAAAAGGCAGCAACCCATCCTGTTTACTTTCCAAGGAAAGGGCTCTCCATTTCAATAAGGTTCCATCAGGTTTTTTACGACTTCCTTCATTGATACCTGAATTTGGCTTTCCTGATTTTGTAATAAGCTGTAATAAGTTATCGATATTCTCCGTATGAGCAGCCCAGTAAAATAATGAAGGGGATTTCAATTCCTTTAAAAAAGCATAATCGTCAACCAGGGAATTTGCTTCCGGATCAGGCGCAATTATTTCCAGATACACTTTATCCCCTAATGACACAAGTGCATTGTGAGTACCAACACCAGGATGTTTTCCTCCTATTACAGCTTCAACGCCTGTCTTCTCTTTAAATATCCTGATACCTTCTTTGAGATTGGAGCAACCCCATAAAAAATGATCTGGAACTAAAATCTCTTTTCCCATTGAGATATCAGGATTACCCAATAAAAAGCCAGCACCCATCATGGTAATAGTCTTAATAAATGCTTCTCTTGAAATTTCCATTTTCAATTTTTATGAGGTTGGATAATCGTATTATTCTGTTCCTGGTTGCACCCATTTCCAACCAGTCTTAGCTTTTTCAGCATCCACCATCTTTTTCACATCTGCCAACAGTTTCTTTGCATCATAAATAATCCCGTCTTTTATTGTATACCTAACACCACCCACTCTAACTGGCTTATTATTGGCATCCAATTTTAAGGCTCCAACACCATATAATACCTGCAGGTTTTGTAAAGGGTTCTCATCAAGAATTACCAGATCAGCCAGCTTACCTACTTCCACGCTTCCCAAATCTTTTTCAGCTCCCAGTGCCTGAGCGCCATATAAGGAAGCGGAACGAATCACTTCGAGAGGATGAAAACCAGCTTCGCGCAACAATTCCAATTCACGGATATAAGCAAATCCGTAGAGTTGATATATAAAGGCACAGTCACTACCTGCCACTACCCTTCCTCCACGGTTCTTATACTCGTTTATAAATGTCATCCATAAACGATAATTCTCTTTCCAGGCCACTTCCTGTTCGGTACCCCAACTGAACCAATAAGATCCATGAGAATCTCTGCTTGGTTCATAAAACTTCCAAACCGAAGGCAATGTGTATTGGGCATGCCATTCCTGTGTGCGAGCCCTTTGAAGATCTCTGTTTGCCTCATAAATATCGAAAGTAGGGACAAGGGTATAATCCAGTCCAATCAGTTCATTCATCACTGCATTCCATTTCTCGCTATAGGGAGCTGCTGCCTGCTTCCACAAGCGACCCGCTTCACTAAAGCGATCTTGCTCGTTAGCATAATTATAATCTAATGGATAATTCTGAATCGTCTTATCAGTAAACAATGCTTCTGGTAATCCATACCAATGTTCCATAGATGTCATACCTGCCCTTGCCGACTGCAATACATTCCATCTGGCAACATCCATCTGTGCATGATGACAGCAGGAACGAAGACCGAGGCGTTTGTTTTCTCTGATGGCAGCATCCATCACTTGTGGATTAGCCCCAAAAAACTTAATACCATCAGCACCCTTCTGTTTGTTTTCATTCACCCACTTTATGGCTTGCTCTGCTGTAGTGATGGGTTCTTTGGAACCTTGTCCAAATGCCGTATAGGCATATATGCGAGGAGCAGTTATCTTATTCTCCAGACTTTTCTGTTTCTGATCCAGCACCCAATCCAATCCATTACCACAAGATGGGTCACGAATGGTTGTTATACCATGTGCCATCCATAACTTAAAGACATACTCTGCAGGAGTGCCCTGTTCAACTCCACCAATATGAGCGTGCATATCAATCAATCCAGGCAATACATATTTTCCGGAACAGTCCAGTTCCTTTCCGCCATCCTTCAAAACAGGTCGTCGTTTCGGGTTAATAGCAAGTCCAGGACTTCCCACTGTAACAATCTGAACAATGCGATTCTTTTCAATAACTATATCAACAGGACCAATCGCTGGTGCTCCCGTACCATTTATAAGAATAGCACCTCTAAGAATCAATTGAGGCCATTGACCTTCACCTTCGGCCCTATTAGGCGCCTTAGGAATCTGAGCCATTGAATTGAAACAAGCAAATACCAGAAGAATAACAAGATATTTTTTTCTCATTGCAGGAAGTTATGGTGAAATTTACGGAAAATAGACCGGAAGACCGAAAGTCAGAAAGTCCGAAAGAAAGTCGGGGGAGTCGGGATTAAAAGTCCGGAAGTCCGAAAGTCGGAAAGTCCGGAAGAAAATACAAGTCGGGAGTCAGTAGTCGAGAGTCGTTAGTCAGAAGTCAGTAGTCGAATTTAGATGAATGACGAAAGCTTACAGCCAACCCCGAAGGGGTTGAATAATAATGACCCCGGGTGATAACCCGGGGCGATAGAAAAGTCGGGAGAGAAAATACAAGTCGCGAGTCGTGAATCAGAAGCGTAGTCAATATAGATGAATGACGATAGTTCAACCACCCCGAAGGGGTTGAATCATGTGATCCCGGGGGCGATAGAAAAGTCGGGAGAGAAAATACAAGTCGGGAGTCGTTAATCAGAAGTCTGTAGTCAGAATCAATAGAATTTGATAAATGACGAAAGCTTACAACCAACCCCGAAGGGGTTGAATAATAATGACCCCGGGTGATAACCCGGGGCGATAGAAAGTCGGAGAAAAATATGGAGTCGTGGAAGTCAGTACAATTTAATGAAGACAAGCCCAACCCCGAAGGGGTTGAATCATCATCCCCGGGTGATAACCCGGGGAGAGGGGAAGTAGGAAGTAAGAAAACAAATCGAAATGACTCCCACCCGAAGGGGGAATAATCGGGGACAAAGGGAAAAAAAGTCAAGATTATGAAAATTCAATTCTGGTCAATCGGTAAAGCCCACGAGGCTTTTGTAAAAGAAGGTGTGGAAGATTTCACAAAACGCATCTCAAGGTATTATTCCGTTGAGTGGCAGATTATTCCTGTTCCCAAGAATGCCGCTACACTAAGTGAAAAAGAATTGAAGAAGAAAGAAGGGGAAATTGTAATGGGATTATTGCAACAAGATGATTATCTCGTGGCATTAGATGAACAGGGAAAAGAATGGACATCCAACGGACTGGCACAATTCATCCAGGCAAGGGCCAACGACAGTACCAGGACGATTGTTTTCCTTATTGGTGGCGCTTATGGAATAGATGACATAGTGTTGAAAAGAGCCAATCATAAATGGAGCTTATCACATTTAACTTTTCCGCATCAATTAGTGCGATTAGTTTTGGCAGAAGCTGTTTATAGAGCTTGCACCATAAATAGAAATGAAAAGTATCATCATGGAGGGGGAAGTAGTAAGTTGTAAGTGGTAAGTAGTAAGTTTTAAGTAATTAGTAATAAGTTGTAAGTTGCGAACTCAAGCCTTAGGCCCTAGGCCTTAAGCCTTAGGCAAAAAAGCATCAAGCATTTAGCATTTAGCCCATGACAATAACATTAATCATCATCATCCTCACCTGTCTCATTTCAGTAACAGCCTTCAGCAATGAAAAGCTGATGAACGATCTTATCTTCTATCCACCGGCAGTATCACAGAATAATCAGTGGTATCGTTTTATCACTTGTGGTTTTATTCATGCCGATTTCATGCATCTGGCATTTAATATGTTCTCATTATATCTGTTTGGAGATATGGTGGAGGATAAATTTATTGAGATATTCGGTGCCAAAGGGAAATTATTATATCTCCTGCTTTATATACTTGCTTTAGCAGTTTGTCTTTTACCAACTTATTCAAAAAATAAGGACAATTATAATTACCGCAGTCTGGGTGCATCTGGTGCCGTATCTGCCGTGGTATTTGCTGGTTTGTTATTAGCTCCAGGTTTAACAGTTGGATTCTTTATCATTCCGCCTATTATACCTGGATTTATATTTGGTCCATTATACCTTATAATTTCAGCGTTCCTTGATAGAAAGGGAGGCGGTAATATCAATCACTCAGCCCATATATGGGGAGCCTTATTCGGTGTTGCCTACATGATTGTTGTTGGCAAATTGGTTGGCGACTATAATACTATTGGGGAATTCCTGACAGGAGTTAAACGTTATATGGAAATCAAGGGTTGGATACGCTAATTACAATCACTTCCTTTGTGGCGTCAGTGATTTTGAATCGGTCATCGATTCGTTGTCCAACTACCCAAACAATTTTCTTATTCATTTCAAGCACCCAGATATTCTCCTTATCGGTTTTTGAGATTTTCTGATCAATTAGAAAGCGGGCTACTTTCTTTTTCTTTTTCATTCCTAAAGGATAAAAATAATCCCCTTCCTTCCATTTGCGAAGGAGTAAAGGGAATTTGATATCCGAAGCATCTACACAAGCTGTATTGCTATCAGAAGAAATAGAAATTTCAGATCGGTTCTTTCTCGATATCTGCAATTGCCAATTGGCTGTCCGAACTTTTGACACCATCTCTTCAATCAGGATATTGGCAGCTTCTTCAGAAGCAAGTGGTGCAATTATTAACCAATTCCTGTTTCGGATAATCCGATGGGTTGGAGAAGCAACAAAATGTCCTGATTCGCTTTCCAAAAGATTCAACACATCCTGTACCTGTCCGTTTGAAAAACTGAAATCCTTAATGATCTCGTACACAATAGAATTCAATGGCTTTACCCCTTTCAGTTTTAAAACGGGGATATGCACTTCATTACCTTTTTGTTCGAGCAGTTTTTTCTTATGTAAGGCAATAGATTGCTTATATAAGACTTCAATATCACGGAAACGGCTAATATTGGATATCAGGTTCTGATCTACTTGCGGATATACTTTCTGTAATAAAGGAATCACCTGGTGCCTGAAATAGTTTCGCGTATATTGATCACCGGCATTGGAACTGTCCTCAACCCATTTCAATCCCTTTGTTTTGGCATAGTCGAGCAATTCCGCTTTGGTGGCGAATAATAAGGGCCGGATCAGTTTGCCTTGTTTAGGTAGAATCCCTCTCATGCCTGATACTCCGGTGCCTTTGAAAAAGTTCATGAGAACGGTCTCTATGTTATCATCTGCATGATGCGCAGTTAGGAGTAAGTCGGGAGTCTTTAGTCGGGAGTCGGGAGTCGGGAGCGTAGTCCGCCGTGGCGGATCGGAGTCGAGGAGATCATAGAACCAGCTGTAGCGAAGCTCGCGGGCTGCTACCTGGGTGGAAACTTTGTTTTGGGCAGCATAGGCTTTGGTGGCGAAATGTTTTACGAGTACTTCTTTGCCATAGTTCCTGCCTAGTTGTAGAACAAAATCCTCATCACGATTACTCTCTTCTCCCCTTAGTTGGAAATTGCAATGCGCAATTAGAAAATCGTATCCTGCTTCATTACATAGATCACATAATACAACAGAGTCTACACCACCACTAACGGCAATGAGTAACTTGTTCTGTTTAGTGAACAGGCTTTCTTTTGAAATGAAATCGGTGAAGCTATGTTGTAATGTCATTATTTATTTTTGCCGGGAAAGCGGGAAATACAATTTAACCGCAGAGACGCGGAGACGCAGGGAATATGCTACTTCCTTTCTACCCACCTTCCCCTACTTCCATCCGCCACGGAGGACTACGCTCCGACTCCTGACTCCCGACTAAAGACTCCCGACTCAGAACGTCAATTCCTCCAACGCACTCCTCAACTCCCCAAACGCATGCTTATCATCTGCCGCTTTCGCGACTTCCATCCCCTTTTCGTACCAACTTATGGCTGCATCGGTATTACCCACGCGTTCCAGCAATTTGGCTAAATGATAGTACGATCCTATATAAGAGGGTTCACGGGTAAGGATGGATTCAAAAAGACTGCGGGCTGTTTCATCATCCCCCAGCTTGCTGTATTCCAGGGCCAGGGCATGCTGAAGGAATGAATCCTCCGGACTCGCCTTTAAAAACTCCTTTAACTTCTCCATTCTTTCTTGTGACACAAAAAAATATTTAACGTTATTATTAAATTAACGGGTGAACACTTATCTTTGTTTTAGTTGCATAAACAACCTTTTTCCTCACCTCCCCGTTTCCACTAAGGAAAGGCGGACAAAAAAGCTATATGAAGATATTAGTATGCATCAGTAAAACGCCGGACACTACGGCAAAAATAGCCTTCACAGATAACAATACGAAATTCGCTCAGGATGGAGTACAGTGGATCATCAATCCATACGATGAATGGTATTCATTGGTACGTGCCATTGAATTGAAAGAAAAGGATGCGGCCACCGTAATTCACCTGGTTACAGTAGGCGCAGCAGACAGCGATCCTATCATCCGTAAAGCCCTTGCATTGGGTGGTGATGAAGCCATAAGAGTAAATGCCGATAGTCATGATAGCTTCTATATTGCCTCACAGATTGCTGAAGTGGCCAAACAAGGAGCTTATGATATCGTATTCATGGGAAAAGAAACCATTGACTACAACGGTTCTTCAATAGGTGGCATGGTCGCTGAATTACTCGATCGTCCTTATGTAAGTCTCGCTACAAAATTCGACCTCAACGGAACAGTCGCTACAATCAATCGTGAAATAGAAGGTGGAGAAGAAACATGTGAAGTAAGTCTGCCAGTAGTTGTAAGTACTCAGAAAGGAATGGCCGAACCCCGCATACCAAACATGAAAGGTATCATGGGCGCCCGCACCAAACCATTGAAAGTTCAAGAGCCAATTGCTGTAGATGCCCTCACCCAAATAGCTTCTTTCGAATTACCTCCAGCAAAAGCGGGAGTGAAAATGATATCGGCAGATACGCCGGAGGAGTTGGTGAGGTTGTTGCATGAGGAAGCGAAACTGATTTGAGAATTTGAAAATTTGAGAATTTGAGAATTTGAAAATGTGGAGATGTGGAAATGTGGAAATTAAGGCTTTCCGAATTTTTGAAATTTCGACTTTTGACTTTTGACTTTTTAATTTTTACTTTAATCTTATACTTATAAATTATGTCAGTATTAATCTTCATAGACCAATCCGAAGGTCACATAAAAAAATCCTCTTACGAAGTGCTGGGTTATGGTGCTGCGGTGGCTAAACAAATAGGCACGAGTGCTGAAGCCATTGTATTAGGTGCAGTGGGTGATGATTTGGCTTCATTGGGAAAATATGGGGTTACAAAAATACATCATGCTGATGCGGCTAATCTTAATAGCATGGATGCACAGGCATATGCGAAAGTAATTGCGGAGGCTGCAACGGCAACAGGTGCCACTGTGTTGGTATTCTCAAATAATGTGAATGGCAAAGCAATTGCCCCAAGGGTTTCTGCAAGATTAAAAGCAGGATTAGTAGCTGGTGCTGTTGCCTTACCCGATACAAGCAATGGATTTGTAGTGAAGAAAGGGGTATTCAGTGGAAAAGCCTTTGCACATATTTCAGTGAATACAGCAATTAAAGTGATTGCCCTTAATCCAAATTCTTACCAACCTGCTGTAACAGGTGGCACTGCTGAAGTGGTTAAATTGGCTACATCTGTTCAACCTTTAGTGAAAGTGACAGCTACTAACAAAATCACCGGACAGGTTCCATTAAGCGAAGCAGAACTGGTGGTTAGTGGAGGTCGTGGCTTAAAAGGCCCTGAAAACTGGGGAATGATTGAAGATCTGGCCAAATTGTTAGGGGCTGCAACAGCCTGTAGCAGACCTGTAGCTGATGCACATTGGAGGCCGCATCACGAACATGTTGGACAAACGGGTGGATCCATAGCTCCAAACCTCTACATAGCGGTGGGAATATCAGGTGCCATTCAACATTTGGCAGGAGTAAACCGCAGTAAGGTGATTGTTGTAATCAATAAAGACCCAGAAGCACCCTTTTTCAAGGCGGCGGATTATGGCATTGTTGGGGATGCTTTTGAAGTATTACCAAAAATCAATGAGGCTGTTCGTAAGCTCAAAGGAGCCTGATAGCCTTATATTCAGAATAAACTAAGTTAGACCGGGAAATCAATTGGCTGGGTTAAACATAAAGAATCCATAAAGCCAGTAGATTTCCCGGTTTTCTTTGCCTATTTCTTCTCATTTTACCCCTTTTATTTGCATAAAATTCCAGTCATTTAAATGAATGGCTTAAATTCGCAATTCATCAGTATCAATTGTGTTTTAAGTGTTATGAAAAAGATAGAACTGGAAATTGTAGCATTGTCGCACAGCATTACCCAAACCCATTCCTATGCTGTAGTGTTGGGGGAAGTTAACGGTCTTCGTCGCCTGCCGATTGTTATCGGTGGCTTTGAAGCACAGGCAATTGCCGTAGCACTTGAAAAAATGCATCCCAGCCGTCCTTTGACACATGATCTGATGAAGAATTTCATGAACGCTTTTGCTGTTGACCTCACCGAAATCATCATCTGCGATTTACAGGAAGGCATCTTCTATTCCAAACTGGTTTGCGTTGGCGAACACGATACTGTTGAAATCGATTCCCGTACTTCCGATGCATTAGCGCTTGCTGTTCGCTTTGGTTGTCCCATCTATACTTACGAAAACATCCTTGAAAGTGCAGGTATCTTGATGGAAGACTCAGGAAAAGGCAAGAAGAAAGGAGAAGAAGTTACAGTAACCAATGAACCAAGTAGTGGCGGATCAGACGACCTTCGTGCTTTAAGCCTGGAAGAACTCAATACCTTATTGAATGAAGTTTTGGAACAGGAAGATTATATACGTGCCATCGCTATCCGCGATGAGATAAACAACCGAAAAAAGAGATAACCAAAATCTTTCATGGTTATTTTCCCCAATTGTAAAATCAACCTTGGACTGCGAATCCTTCGCAAGCGGACTGATGGGTATCACGACCTCGAAACAATCTTCTATCCCCTTCCATGGAAAGATGTTGTTGAAGTAATAACAGCCACCGATTCTCCAAAAGAAAATGTACAGTTTCATGCATCTGGATTAACCGTTGCTGGTAATCCGGCTGATAATCTTTGTATAAAAGCCTACAATCTTCTTAAGGCAAAATTCCCTGACCTGCCTCCCATTAAGTTATACTTGCACAAGGCCATTCCAATGGGTGCCGGACTTGGTGGTGGATCTGCAGATGGAGCTTTTACATTACGATTATTGAATGATAAGTATCAGCTAGGACTAAGCGCAACAGAGCTTATTGAATTAGCACTTCAATTAGGAAGTGATTGTCCTTTCTTCATTTTGAATTCACCCTGCTCCGCAACTGGCAGAGGAGAAATAATGGAACCAGTTTCCTGCAATCTGGCAGGCTATAAAATACTTCTGATAAATCCGGGTATACATATCAATACCGGATGGGCATTCTCACAATTAAACCTATCCACTCCCCCATCAATATCATTGAAAGAAATAATACAGCAACCAGTAGCAACCTGGAAAGATCAATTGGTGAATGATTTTGAAAAGCCGGTATTTGAATTGCATCCGGAGATTGGGGCTATAAAAGATAAGATGTATTCGAATGGGGCAGTTTATGCGGCTATGAGTGGTAGCGGGAGTACGGTGTTTGGGTTGTTTAAGGAGGTGCCAGAGATAGATTTTCCATCAGAATATATTATGAAGGTCTTTATGTCTTTGATTTTTCGCAAGGCGCAAAGGGCTTTGCTGAGTACAATCTGGGCACTACAAATACATTTTACCGCATTTGACGCAGAGACGCGGAGGAACGTCCTCCGCGTCTCCGCGTCTCTGCGGTTGACAATTTCAGCTTAATACATTAAAGCCTAACCATTAAACATCCAGCATCCAGCACCCAGCCTTAAGCATTGGCATTAATTTTTCCCTATCTTGCCCCAAATAAGTAACTATCCCAACCGCTTCTACCATAGTATACTTCCTCCACCAGAACCTCGATTTCCTCAATCATCGAGGAATATAATTGGCGCGTCCAACCCACTAGGTTGGACACTAAACCCCTATCCCTGCAATAAGGGAGCCTCCTTTGGAACTTCTTGAACATTTGGAACCTCATAACATTAAGCTATGCATACAACTCAAACGCTAAGTCAGAAGAGTCAACATTTCTTAGACCTTGAAGATAAATACGGCGCCCATAACTACCACCCCCTTCCTGTTGTCCTCAATAAAGGCAAAGGTGTTTTTGTATGGGATGTAGATAATAAAAGATATTATGATTTCCTGAGCGGTTATTCAGCCGTTAACCAGGGACATTGTCATCCTGCCATCATTGAAACTCTGATTGAGCAGGCAGGCAAGCTGACTTTAACATCACGCGCCTTCTATAATGATCAGTTGGGCGAATATGAAAAATTCATCACCAGTTATTTCGGTTATGACAAGGTGTTACCCATGAATACGGGTGTGGAAGCGGTGGAAACGGCTTTGAAGCTATGTCGTAAATGGGCTTATGAAGTAAAAGGAACAGAAGCCAATAAAGCGAAAATATTGGTATGTGCGCATAACTTCCACGGAAGAACAAGCACTGTAATTTCTTTCAGTTCCGATCCTGGTTCCTATACCAATTTCGGTCCTTTTATGCCAGGGTTTGAGATAATCCCTTACAATGATTTACCAGCACTAGAGAAAGCCCTTCAGGACAAAAACGTATGTGGATTTCTGGTAGAGCCGATACAAGGGGAAGCTGGTGTAATGGTTCCAGATGCAGGCTATTTATCAGGTGCCAAAAAACTTTGTGAAGCTGCCAATGCACTTTTTATTGGTGATGAAATCCAAACAGGACTTTGTCGCACTGGCAAATTACTTGCCTGTGATCATGAAAACGTAAGACCCGATATTTTGATTCTTGGTAAAGCATTGAGCGGCGGCACCCTTCCTGTAAGTGCTGTATTAGCCGATGATGAAATAATGCTCACCATCAAACCTGGTGAACATGGTTCAACATATGGTGGTAATCCATTGGCTTGTAAAGTGGCGATAACTTCTCTCTCCGTATTGAAAGATGAGAAGTTAGCGGAGAATGCAGAAGCTATGGGTCAGTTGTTAAGAAATGAATTGACAGCTTTAGCATCTCCGTATATAAGTATAGTAAGAGGAAAAGGTTTATTGAATGCGATAGTGATCAACCATCCTAATAAAGAAGCTGCCTGGGAATTATGCGTTACCATGATGCATAATGGATTATTGGCAAAGCCAACGCATGGTGATAAGATAAGGTTTGCGCCGCCGTTGGTTATTACGAGGGAGCAGGTGTTGGAGTGTGTTGGGATAATTGCGGATAGTTTGAAAGCGTTGTAGAGGAGAAAGTCAGAGGAGTCGGAGGAGTCCGTGGTGGGTGCCTGATTGTTTTAGAGCGTAGTAGTCCGGGGAGAAAATACAAGTAGGGAAGTTAGGTAGTAGGGAAGTAAGGAAGTAGAGTCTGACTTGTTTGGATCATTCTTATTGTTTTAGAGCTTATTACTTTTTACTTTTGACTTTTGACTTTCTTGCCTTACCCCGGGTTTCACCCGGGGATACGATGATTCAACCCCTTCGGGGTTGGGTAAATCCCAAATTAAATGCTACACTACTTCTACAAATATCCCAACCCATTACTACCCTACTACCTAACTTCCCTACTTGTATTTTGTCTTTTCTCCCCGGACTACCACGCTCTAAAACAATCAGGCACCCACCACGGACTCCACCGACTCCCCCGACTGCCCCAACTTCCTTATCCCATCTTTTTTCCTTACATTTAATCATCCATTGAAAAACCCGGATACACCTTATCCTGATAATGAAGCAGTTCGCCCTAATATGCCTATTATTCCTATGCTGTAAGGCCATTACTATGGCTCAGGCACCCGGCACTTCTTGTGGGCAAAAAGAAATTACTGACCGTTTTTTCAGAGCCCATCCCGAAATAAAAGCCTTCCAACAACAGATAGAAAATCAACTAAGAGAATACCAGTTAAAAGTAGAACGAGGCATTATTCCTCAACAACCCAATGCTGTCGTAACCTTACCTGTTGTGGTGCATATCATCCATAACAACGGATCTGAAAATATTCCCGATGCACAGGTTTTCACAGCCATTCAACATTTAAATGAAGCGTTTGCCAATACAGGCTATTACGATCCTGCTGATGGTGTGAATACCCAGATACAGTTTTGTTTGGCCCAGCGCGACCCTAATAACAATCCGACAAATGGCATAGATCGGGTAGTATCGCCACTAACGGTTATGGATGGATGGAATAATAGCGCCCAGGATATGGCGGTAAAGAATCTTACCCGATGGAATCCGCTTTGCTATGTCAATATCTGGATCGTAAAAGAAATTATTGGCCCGGTAGCAGGCTATGCTTATCTACCATCGGCTCATGGAATGAATATTGATGGGATTGTTGGAGAGGCAGCTTATTTTGGAAGCTCATATCCCAACGATGTACTGATCATTCATGAAATGGGTCATTACTTAGGACTATACCATACTTTTCAGGGAGGTTGTACTAATAATAACTGTGCTACGGATGGTGACCAGGTTTGTGATACCCCTCCAGATCAATCCACTGTTGGTATTTCTTGCAATAGTACAGCTAACAGCTGTTCTACGGATGCACTTTCAGGCTTTGCCACAGATGTGAACGATTTGCATCAAGACTATCTTGATTATGGCAACTGGTCTTGTATGAAAGTGTTCACTCAAGGACAAGCCAACAGGATGAACTGGTTTATCCAGAATGTCAGGAAAAGCTTATTAGCATGTAAATCGTGTATGGTGCCTTGTCCTTCTCCTGTGACGGCTATCTTCAGTTCATCTGCGAACAATATCTCAGTTGGCACTACCGTAAGCTTCACTAATAGCTCATCTAATGCAAGCAGCTACAATTGGTATATAAATAATGTTCTGCAAGCCAGCACGCTGAATTTTTCCTATACCTTCAATACTGTTGGCACTTTTATCATTAAGATGTCGGCCCTTGACAAATAATCCACTTTGTGATAGTGCTGTCAAATATGATACTATCAGGGTTACTTGTCCAGTTTACCCAACTTTGCTCAGTCAGCAATATTTATAATATCAATCAAACTGTAAATTTCACAAATACCAGTGTAGGTGGTATAACGTATGATTGGAAAGTGAATTCTATATCGCAAAGTACGGCCTTGAACTATTCCTACACGTTTTCATATCAGGGATACTATTCCGTTTCTCTTACTGCTTCAAATGGATTCTGTCAGGATACAAAGACCTATTATTATACCGTCATCGATACTAGCACAAATACACCTCCTGTAGATAGTTGTTTGCGTACTACATTTCAAAAATCGTATAGTTCTATTAACCGAAATCTCGAGATACATAGCATGGAGCCAACAGCAGACGGAGGTACTGTTTATGGTGGAACGGTAAAGATGCCATTGGCGGCAATACAACGAATGCTCTAGTTGTGAAATTAGCAGCAAATGGTAATGTACAATGGGCGAATGCTATGACTGAAATCGGTAATAGCCAGTTGGATAAGGTCAGACAAACAAGGGATGGGGCTATATCGGTATCGGAAGAATGAATCCATCGACTGGAAATGACTTTGTCTATATTGTTAAACTTAATGGTATAGGAGCTATCAGTTGGTTCAAAGGCTTTGGTTCAGCAACTGGCAGTGATTATGGAACCGATATTATTGAACTATCAAGTGGAGATTTTGCTTTTACTGGAGTAAGTGATGGTGGGTTGACAGGCAAAACCGCTCTATTATGTGTAATAAATTCAACTGGTAATTTAGTATTGGGAAACCGTTATAGTAGTCGCAATAAGACAGACTCCCGGTTTTTTGGTGTAGTGGAAGCAGGAGATACTTTAGTGGTTTCAGGAGACTATATTTTTCAAAACAATAATTTTGGAGGGGTTGTCCATAAGATCAATAAAACAACTGGCGCTATTTTCACGACCCTTGATTATAATATGGACAATGATGGAAGTTCTGAAAACAAGATTTTCAAAACAGGATATGGTTATCTCATTTCCTCCAACATAGTACAAGCGCAAAATATTAATACAAAAAGGATTGGTCTCTTACGTCCAAGGGGATCTCGATGTTATCACAACTAATCCATTGAACAAGATAGATAACAGTCCCTGGTCGCAGGCTGCCTCTGTTAATGATACCGGAGTCATCATTTCCTCTAATGCTACCAACAGTATGCTTCTGTTCAATTCGAACCCAAATGCGGCTTCCATAAATATTTGGAAAAAAGCATATGGTTTGAGTATACCTGGAGCGAATGGATTTGAACCCGTGAATCCACTGGCATTGACTAATGGCTATTTTATGGAAGCGGCTACTTATTCAGGCAATGGAAGTAATGGCGGGAGAAGCTTTGCTGTTGTGAAAGCAGATCGGCAAGGTAATACGCCAGGATGCGAACCACAGGAACCGGCAGAGACTGTCATTCCAACACAATCAATTACTGGCCCGAATATATGGTCGCCCCCTTCTATATACTCCCCAAAATTACCCGACCAGCTAAGGAATTATTCAATACCCGTTTCAATTACAGTAAGTACTCCTTGCAGTAATTGCGATTCGGTTTTTATCCCTCCTTTGCCTCCTGATACTTGTAATTCTCCTTCATTCAGAAAAAAAATTGGTGGTTCTGGGAATGATATTGCTGCTGACATAAAGTATCCTCAACAAATGAATTGCTTATTGCTGGCACCAGCAATACCGGTAGTACTGCAACCAATTTTGAAGCGATTCTAATCAAACTTGACAGATACGGAAAGACTATTTGGAATAAATCTTATGGTGGTTCTGCGAATGACATTTTCACCAAAATGGTAGAGAGTTAAAAAAGATGGCAATTACTTATTAGCAGGTATCAGTCAATCTCTTCACGACAACAAGGGTTCCATGATTATCCTTAAAACCGATACATCAGGAAATATCCTCTGGCAAAAAGAACATGCTTTGCAGGCAGCAAGTCATACAGGCTTGATCAATATCACTTCTTTAATTGAATTAACGGATGGAAGTATTGCCTTTTGTGGAAATGCTAATGGGAATAATACAGATGTAAGTCCAAATATCCCTACAATCTATAATATTACAGGAAGGTTTGATAACAATGGTAATATGCTTTGGATAAAGAGACACCGCTATTTTTATTGGGAAAGCGGTTACCCTATGCAAGGAATGATAGCCACAAGCAATTCATTAATATCCATTGTTGGAGATGCGGTCATGAAAATTTCTCAGACAGATGGAACTTTATTGGGTCCACAGAAAGTTTTTGCTGCAGCTGGTCAGTTTAGTTCAATAGAAAGGAAAAACGATCTTGTAATACTTTATACAGCAAATGCTCAGTTAGTTTTAGATACTAACCTTACTGTTATCAAAGGGTTTCAATATACTACAGCTGACCCAACCGAACATTGACATAAAGGCTTCTCTTCAGAATCCGGTAGGTTTATGCAAGGACATTCTTGACCGTTAGTAGGGATAATTTTTTCTTACCTGGCTGAATTCGATGAGAATGGCAAGGTGATACAAGCTTACAAATATCCTGAAGTATTCCCAAATTCACTGAACGTAACAGCCAGTCGAACAACAAATGACCTGGGAGTATTTGCCGCTTCGGTAACTTTCAGTGATTACTTTAACAACTTTTCACTAAAAGATATTTTTATAATAAGAACCGATGGACTTTTGCAAATACCCAATTGTCCCAGAATATCGTTTCCTACAAAATCAACACCTGCAAATTTTCAATTTTCAGATTTAACAATAAGGTATTACCCTTTAATAAGTACTGCTTATCAGACTTCCCTTCAAAGTAAAAATCTAAATCTTTCCATAAATAATCTTTGTGGTGGCTCCTGCAACTTATTACAACTAATAGGTACCGATACTGTTTGCAGCTTAAAAGATACAATAACAATAAAAGCAACCCGTAATTCTAATTGTGTGGCTAATGTGAATTGGTATGTTGATACCAGTGTGGCTATAATCACTAACCAAACTGATTCTACTATCTCATACTTTTCAAAAAGACTGGCCCATTTCAGGTTTCAGCTAGTATCTCCAACGGATGCTCCATTCTCAGAGATTCACTTTCCTTGAATGTTTTTGAAAGTCCCGATTCCATATACCTTGGCCCTGATATAACATTATGCAAAATCAGCACCTACACATTTAATGCAGGAAGCGGTTTTAAATCATATTTATGGCAGGATGGATCCACTGATTCAACACTCACAATTTATTTACCAGGAACCTATCATGTAACTGCAGAGGACTATTGCGGAAACAAATATCGTGATACTGTAATAGTGACCCAGTCGCCTGATTTACCATTTGATTTAGGTCCGGATAGAAGTATCTGTATCGGCGATACTATTACAATTACTGCTCCGGCAGGATTCAACAATTACAATTGGAGTCCTAACTATAAACTCAATAACCGATATTCCCCTACCGTTTCCGTATCTCCAATTGTTGATACTACCTATATGGTAATAGCAGAGAAATCTCCAGGTTGTTTGGTGGTAGATAGTATCAGGATAACCGTTAAAACTCCATCACCGCTATATATTGGTAAGGACACCAGTTTTTGCCAGAATGATACCTTACTCATCAATGCAACACCTGGTTTTTCTACATACCAATGGAATACTGGTGCTACAAGCTCATCGATCAAAGTAACTACAGCAGGTAATTTTTCACTGATAGCCACTGATGCTAATGGTTGCCGCTCAAAGGATACCCTTACTGTATTAAGTTTATTTCCTGTTCCCGTTGTGAATCTGGACAATACAAGTACGCTTTGTGATAATATCAAACGGATATTGGATGCCGGTCAACATAGTTCTTACTTGTGGCAGGATGGATCGACCAATCGAACTTATTCAGTAAACAATACTGGCACTTATTGGGTAGTAGTGAAAGATGTCAATGGTTGCCATAATTCAGATACTTCTATCGTGAAAAACTTATTGTTGTCTCCTTCCAACTTTCTGGATAGTAGTGCAGAGATCTGTATAGGACAAAAACTGGAAATAAAAGCCAAGACTGGTTATACCAGTTATAGATGGAATACGAATTCATCTGCTTCATTAATTACTGTCACTTCTCCTGGTATATATTGGGTGGAAGTATCGAATACCGATGGCTGTTCAGCCCGTGATACCATTTCAGTAAAGGCCAAAGATTGCATCAAAGTGTTTATTTCCCAAATGCCTTTACTCCGAATAATGACCGGATGAACAATACATTCAAGCCTATTGTTTATGGTGTATTGGAGAATTTTTATATGGCTATCTATAACCGCTATGGACAAAAAGTATATGAAACTACCGATGCCACCAAGGGCTGGAACGGACAAATTAATGGTCAGCAACAAGGCACCAATACATTTGTATGGACGGCTCGCTACAAATTTGTAGGACAGGTGATGAAAGTGGATAAGGGGACGGTGACTCTTGTGAGGTAAAAAGTCCAGAAGTCGGAGTTGAAGTCGGGAAGTCCGGAAGAAAATACAGAATACATAGTAGGGAAGTTAGGGAGTAGGGAAGTAAGGAAGTAGAGGCTCATCTTTTTGTACTTATAACTTATTACTTTTTACCTATTACTTTTTACTTAAACCTTTTTCTTCCGACTTTCTTGCTTCACCCCGGGTTTCACCCGGGGATACGATTATTCAACCCCTTCGGGGTTGGGCAACTTTCAAATTAAATGTTACGCTCCTTTTTCAATTCCTCAATAAAATGCTATTAAACTACTGATCGATTACTACTAGACTACTACCCTCCTAATATCTTACTCTTCGCCCCTACTTCCCTACTACCCTACTTCCTAACTTCCCTACTATGTATTCGTATTTTCTCCCCGGACTCACTCGCTCTTCGAAAATCAAACTCTCCCCACGGACTCCACCGACTCCCCGGACTCTTCTTACGGACTTCCCGACTTTCAGACTTCCGGACTAATTATATACCTTCGCCCAAAATTTACCCCCATGGACACCCACTTACATCACGAAGAATTACATCTCCAAAGCTCTGACCTTTTAAGGGATGTGGTGATTGGTATGAGTGATGGTTTGACGGTTCCTTTTGCATTGGCAGCGGGACTTAGTGGTGCCGTGGATTCAACCAGTATTATTGTGATTGCGGGTATAGCTGAAGTGGCTGCGGGTTCTATTGCTATGGGATTGGGTGGTTATCTGGCGGGAAAAACAGAGCAAGATCATTATAATAGTGAGCAGAAAAGGGAATATGATGAAGTAGCGAATCTGCGTCATAGGGAAATTGAAGAGACAAAAGAGTTTTTTGCCAACATAGGATTAAGTGAGGATTTACAAAACAGAGCCACTGAAGAGATTGCCCAGGATACCGACAAATGGGTCGACTTCATGATGAAGTATGAACTGGGATTGGAAAAACCAGATCCAAAGAGAGCAACCAAGTCAGCCCTTAATATCGGTATCTCTTATGTCATAGGTGGAGTGGTTCCTTTAAGCCCTTATTTTTTTGTGGATAGTCCAATTACAGGTTTGAAGATATCAGTAGTTGTTACCCTTCTCTGTCTTTTTGTATTCGGCTGGTTCAAGAGCAAAATGACAGGCGTCAATCCTTTTATGGGAGCCGTGAGAGTGATGTTGATTGGAGCGATGGCGGCGGGTGCGGCGTTTGGGGTGGCGAAACTTTTTGAGATGTAATTTTGTTATGCCTAAGGCCTAAAGCTTAAGGCCTAGGGCTTAATTCAGAGAACAAACGGAGTTCAGTTTTCATATGAAGTTTTAATACGAAGCCTAAATTCAGAATGGACAACAGAATAAGCATTGCATTGCATAGGCATCGGAGGGGTTCAGTTTTCAAAACTGGTTTTTATACGAGGCCCAACCCGACGAAAAGAGAAAGAAGCATTTGGCATTAAGCCTTAAAAATAATTTAATTTCGAAGCCTGAATTCCGTTTGGATTACAGCATTAGCCTTAAGCCCTAGGCCTTAGGCTTTAGGCACCAGCTTTCAAAGTAAAACATAATACTCTCAATGAAGTACTCTCAATATATCGGCGTAGCAGCAGCAATCATTTTAGTAGGAGCCTGTTTTTTGCCTTGGGCATTCTATCCTGATTTGAATAAGGATTTTACAGGGTTTTTCTCTGAACAGAATAATTATGGTCGTCCGGGTAAATTGTTTTCAATACTGGCATTTATTGCGTCTGTGTTTTTTCTTATTCCCAAAGTATGGGCCAAGCGATGGAACCTTTTGATTGGAGCTATTACAGTTGCTTATGCTGTAAAAAGTTTCTTTCTTTTTTCTGCGTGTTATAATACCATTTGTCCGGAAA
The DNA here is from genome assembly GCA_016721085.1 of Chitinophagaceae bacterium. Classification (GTDB taxonomy): domain Bacteria; phylum Bacteroidota; class Bacteroidia; order Chitinophagales; family Chitinophagaceae; genus Endoryza. The sequence continues at coordinate 50,544 of JADKJI010000034.1, forward strand.
GAAAAATCGGGTTATGGATTATGTTGTTTGCTTCTTTGTTATTACTTGTTATGACTTTTCTTCCTGATTTGAAAGTGATCGAAAAGGAGAGAAAATAGTTTCTGTTTTTACCGCAGAGACGCGGAGACGCAGAGGAATTCCTGCGTCTCCGCGTCTCTACTGATTCAAATTTTCATCCGCCGCGGCGGATCGAATTTTCAAATTACTCCCCTCTTTTTTGTCCAATCAATTTATTTACACAAATTACGCGTGTTTAAATATTGGTATGTTTTATAAGCATTTTCACTTATAACTACCACAATTAAACGAATATATTAACCCATCTCATCCCCAAAATTCCTAGAAATGAAAAAACATTTCCGATGGTTAACGGCTGCATTTGCTGTAACTCTTACTGCCTTCTTAATTTTTTCTGACAAATTCTCAAACAAAATTGAATCCGAAAACGAAGTTCCTGGAACGGAAGAAAAAGAATCCGGAGCCGATCGTCAGTTAAGCATGTGGTTCCAATCACGCGCTTATCCCGATCCTGAAAACCTCGATAGTAAATACCAGAAAGCCTGGGAACAATTCCAGAGCTTCCGCTCTAACAGAGCAGTTGCTGGTCCACTGCCGGTAGCAACTGCTAACTGGACAGGCATCGGACCTGATGTAAGCATCGGTGGCCGTATCTTATGTATCGCTATCGATCCATCTAACTCCAGTAACCTATGGGCTGGCTCTGCCAGTGGTGGTATCTGGAAATCTACCAATGCAGGTTCCAGTTGGAGACCTGTAGTAACTAATCTTCCTTTATTAGGAGTGTCGTCGATTTTAGTTCATCCAACCAATCCACAAGTATTGTATGCAGGTACAGGTGAAGTGTATCGTGTAGATACATCCAATGTTGGTTTCAACGTATGGAAAACACGTGGCACCTATGGTATCGGCATCATCAAAAGTACTGATGGCGGTATTACCTGGTCACAGGTACTTACCAAGAACAGCTCTGATATGTTCGCTATACAGATGCTGGAATTTGATCCGGTGAATCCGAATACTGTTTACGCCTGTGCAACAGATGGACTTTATCGTTCTGCTGACCAAGGGCTAACATGGTCGAAAATCCTAAACAAGAAATATGTGACGGATGTTGCCATCAATCCGACCAATACCAGCCAAATGGTAGTAGGTGTTGGAAACATGATCAATTCTGATAAAGGCATCTATCGTACTATCAATGGTAGTGCAGCAGCACCTACATGGACAAAAATCACTTCTGGATTACCAGCCAGCTTCAGGGGCTTTATACGTTTGGATAATGTGGGATCTACTCGTCTGGTAGCAAGTATCGGAAGAGATGATGTTTCTTCACAGCAAGAAATTTACATGAGTACCAATTTCGGTACCAGTTGGATTGCTAAAACCAATTCACATCACTGCCAATACCAATATTGGTTTGCTCATGATGTGGCGATCAATCCTTCAAACCTTAACCAGTTTGTAATGGGTGGTGTGCCTTTGTATCGCTATACTTCATCGTCTACAACAGCAGCATCAGGAACAAGAACTTCTATTGGAACAAATGTGCATTCAGACATACATGATGTAGAATTCGATCCACGTAACAGCAGCATCATTTATGTTGCTTCTGATGGTGGTATCTATAAAAGTATTAACGGTGGTTCTTCATTCGCCTCCGCAAATACTGGCTTAGCTGCCACACAATTCTATGCTTCTTTCTCCACCCACCCTACCAATCCAAACTTGTATATCGGTGGATTGCAGGATAATGGTGTGGTTCGTTATAATGGCACCAGCTGGTCAACAGCATTCGGTGGTGATGGCGGTCCTACTGCTATTTCTCCAAATGGTAATACCGTATTCGCCTCCAACGATGCGCGTAAGGTTAACCGCTCCACTACAGGTATAACAGGTGGTTGCTGCTGTATTATCATCATGGGCCTTCAGTGCCGATGATCGTACTGCTTTCATGGCACCTATTGCTGTGAGTAAATCAAATCCTATGTTTGTATATGTTGCAGTGATAATATTCATCGTTCAACGGATGGTGGGGCTACATGGACAAACAACTCCTACTCTACTGCAACAAGCTATATAGAGCGAAGGAATAAGACAGGTATTGCTTTAGCAGTATCTCCTACCAATCCAAGTAAAGTGTATGTGTCTACATCTCTCCATTCGCACAGAACACAACGAACGATTATATAATCGTAAATCCACCGGCGAATGTGTTCAAGACCACTACCCCAGCTACTGTTCCTTATAGCAGCGTGCGTTCCAATCTTCCTGACCGTTTTGTAATGGACTTTGCTATTAGTCCAACAAACGATGATAGTGTATTCATCGCCGTAGGCGGCTTCGGAACCACCCATATCTGGGCAACCGGTAATGGTGGTGCTTCATGGACAGAAATTGGTGCTGGTTTACCAGATGTACCATTCAATGCGGTATTGTTGGATCCAGTAGATCCAAACATCCTTTATGCAGGTTGTGATTTCGGTGTGTTTGTAAGTCCTGATCGTGGTGCCACCTGGCTCGATTTCAACACCGGTTTCTGGGATGCCACCCTGGTGATGGATCTACAAGCTGATGCTTCCAATAGAATCGTTGCAGCAACAAATCCTTCACTTTCGAAGATCCTATCCGTTCTGCCCAGCCTATCACCTATTTCTATCGCACTAAGATGATCACCACTTCAGGTGCTGCCAGATATTCACGTACAGTAGCATTAGAAGCGAATGCAAAAGCTTTCTTCAAAGTATTGAGCAATCCATTCCGTGAGCAACTGGTACTGAATATGACGCTTACATCAGCAGAAACTGTAGTGTTGAATGTATATGATAGTCGCGGAGCTTTGATAAAGAAACAGACCTTCTCAGGCAATGCCGGCAACCATACTTTCTCTATTGATCAATTGAGTTCTTTGTCGAGGGGAGTGTATTTAGTGGAAGCAATATCAGGGAAGCAGAGGTTTGCGAAGCAGGTGGTTAAGGACTAATTCAAAATTTTAAAGTCAAAAGTTAAAAGTAAAAAGTCAAAATGGGTTACAGTCCTTCAGATTGTAACCCATTTTGTTTACCCAGGTGACTTTCTACGAATGCTGGCGCAAGCATGTCCAAAGGGCTAATTAAGAGAGATAATATTATCGGAAATCCCTTTGGACCGGCTTGTGCCTGAAGCAAGTATATTCAAATGAAATTTTATATATTTTGTTTTAATCGTATTTTAATTAAGTATAATCAGGAGTTTTATATTAGAAAGAAGTACGGCATGGCACGGCCAGTCAAAGGGATGTCTGATTATTTTATCTCTCTGAATGAACCCTTTGGACATGCTTGCGCCATTAATATGAAGTGCTTGGACCAGATGGTTTTGACAATTTACTTCATCAAAACATTTTTAATTCTGGATATGTTTTTATTAATTCTTCTTTAGCAAAACTCAATACTTTCAGTAATTCATTCAAATCAATTGAAATATTTTCAGATGTTTTGTAAATATCAATATTTACTTTACCATTTTTAATATTTACATTAGCAATCTCTATCCCTTCAATTTCTAAATCTATACTCAAGTATTTCTCGTCAATATAACTTGATATTATTGTCTTAATCATAATTCTCTTAAGCTTAATAGTGTTTTCCCATCCCAATCTGGTCCAAGCAGCCCATCCCAACTCTCATAATAATTGGCTGGCTCCTGGCGCAAGCATGTCCAAAGGGCGCATACAGAGACCAGATAGTATCGTAAACCCCTTTGGACCGGCTTGTGCCTAAATTAAAACAAATGTACAAAACTGATAATCTAAATATATATTGGCGCTAAAGCTATTTTCCTTTGGCATGGCACAAGCCGGTCCAAAGGGATTTACTCATTTTGGAGTGCTTTTATTAACCCTTTGGACATGCTTGCGCCAGTACCATGTATGAGTTATGTGCTTGGACCAGATGTGCTTGGACCAGTTGGAGGGCATGGCGCTTGGACCAGATGGAGTCTGAAGTGCTTGGACCAGATTGGGGTGTATTTAGTGGAAGCAATATCAGGGAAGCAGAGGTTTGCGAAGCAGGTGGTTAAAAATTAAAAAGTCAAAATTTTAAATTCAAAAGTAAAAAGTTAAAAGTCAAAATGGTTTACAGTCCGAAAGATTGTAACCCATTTTAACTTTTGACTTTTTAAATCTGACTTTGCTACATGCTCTTGGCGCAAGCATGTCCAAAAGGTGAATACAGAGGATTGATAATTTCGGAAATCCTTTTGGACCGGCTTGTGCCTGATTTGAAACAAGTGTAAAAAATAGATACTTCTAAATATGAAATAGCAGTGATGTTAGCTTCCTTTAGCAAGGCACAAGCCGATCCATAGGGATGTCTGATTATTTAAACACTCCAAATTTACCCTTTGGAAATGCTTGCGATAAGATCATGTTTGTTAAGAGTTCGGTTCTTGAAACCAGAAGGGGGTTAACTGCTTGGATCAGTTAGGAGAACTGCATATGCCTAATGAAACTTCGACAAGAAAGTGGAATTACCTTTATTTTCTTTTTGATTTTACTCTAATCAGATAACATTCTTTTGTAAATGGCAGCCGATACAATTTTTATTTTTAATTAAATAAGCATCACAAATGGGCCATTCGGTGAATTTCTTTCTAGGTCTAATTTTAGAGCCAAAATCCTTTATGAATTCCTCTGAATAATTAGCACTTAAATCTTCATTAAACTCTTTAGAATAAATAAAAATCGTATCCTTAACTTTCGCCCACTCACCAAAAACAGTATCAGGAGGTGGATATATAATATAATAACATGTTTTGTCGGGTCGAAATGAAATTATAACACTTGGCTCACCATACAACCAACATTTAGAATAATATACATCCTGATTCTTAATATTCTTAAAACTAGAACATTTTGAAAATAAGAATAAAATGCAAAACAAAAATAATAATAATCTCATAATTACTGATGTTTATAATAAGTTTTCCCATTTATTCTAAATGCTGTATGTGTATTATCTGCTGTATGTTGAAGTCTTCTTTCCCTAACCTCTTTACTTACCGAGGGATCTGAAATAAGAGCATGAATTTCAGGGATTGTATTTGCATTAACAGGCCCTACTTGAAGATTTTTATAATCATCTGGCCAAATTATTAATATTATATCTATCTTTTTTTCCCATCGAATTCCCTCTTTGATATGCAGCCAATTCATCAAATTTATCATAAAAGAAATTTGGATATGCGTAACCAAGTATTTCCATACCTACGCTATATTCTCCAATTTCGAATTGATATGCATGCTTAAACTCATGCGCTGCATCTGCAGCATTTGATCCAGATGCCATTTTAATAACAAACATACCATTTGAAAAATCAAAAGTAGCTGCAGATCGAGATGTGCCAGTTCCACGAATTGGACCAACATCACTATATTCATCAGATACCTTTACCCCCATCTGGTCCAAGCAGCCTATCCGAACTCTCATCACACTTGCTCCTGGCGCAAGCATGTCCAAAGGGCGCATACAGAGACCAGATAGTTTCGGAAACCCCTTTGGACCGGCTTGTGCCTGAAATTAAACAATTAAATATAAAAAATGCCATTAGATAAACAATGGTTCTAAAAGACTCACATCTACCAGTCCCCTACTTACAAAATAATCGCCAGCACTACTATATAGAAAATCTTCCGGCCTGGAAACAAATCCAGCTTCTACAGGATTATCATGAATGTAATTCAACTTCTGCCATGCCATTTTTGGTGTCTTCAGCTCAATGGGATGATTGTCTTGTTGCCATAATTGAAAAGCTACATTATTTGAATTCTTCTTTCCGGCACTTGTCATAATCTCTAACATCCATTCCCTACGACTTTCAGAACGATTTGTCTCTATCACTTTCCGCAATTCCTTTGAAGTATAGCCTTTCATATCCTGCATTATTTGGGCTAATGGCTGTCCGTGGCTTCCGACAATCATATGAATATGACTGGTCATAATCACCCAGCCATAAATTTCCAAACCCTTGGTCTTCTGGCAATGCTTCCAACTTTCTAAAATGATTTGACGGTATTCTTCTCTGATGAACAAATCAATTCAGCCTACAACTGCATAACTAATAAAGTACAACTTATCATTGTCGCGAAATTTGTATTTCCGGCTCATGGTTTTGAGACAAAATACTTTTGGACTTGCATTACTCAATGAGGAAAACATCATGGCTAATTGAAAATAACTTCAAAATTTAGTTTTCCCCTAAAATAATTTGAGTGTAAAGACAAAGAAATATGGGACAAGTGATTATTTTCCGTCAACGAATAATCACTAAACCATAAAATTTTTGATGCTGGCGCAAGCATGTCCAAAGGGCGCATAAAGAGGCTGATAGTTTCGGGAAGCCCTTTGGACCGGCTTGTGCCTGAATAGAAGTAATCATATTCAAATGCAAATCTTCAAATAGTTTTTATACAGATTTCAATTAAGTATAATCGGGAGTTTTTCCATAGAAAGAAGTATGCCATGGCACAAGCCGGTCCAAAGGGGTTTACTCATTTTGGAGTGCATTTATTAACCCTTTGGACATGCTTGCGCCAGCACCATGTATGATAAGAGTTAGGTGCTTGGACCAGATGGAGCATGTACCAGATGGAGTTAGAATGGTTTAGTAATTTGATTTATTAACTTCATATACTTTGCTTCCCTGAATTATCAAAATATACAAAATATTTATACCCAAAATTGTGTAGCCCTTTAAATAAATACCAACAATTACTTTTTAGTTTCCCAATTGTATCCATTGTGCATTCATTATACGTAGGAGGGACCCAAATACTGTCATTCAGTGGTAGGATTTCCCATCTAATACCAGCCTGATTTTTATTAAAGAATAGCTTATCGCCCCATTTAAATTTCTTATCACTTACAGAAATAAACCTAAATTCAGCACTCTCTACATATCGAGTTGGGGGGAACTAAGTTATCTTTAGGAGAAATCTGTATTACTTTAAAATTTTTAATCCCTTCAGAATTATCAACAATAAAAAGGTATTAGTAATAATAATTTTCCTAGTACTACATCCTAGCATTACAGTAAATACTACTGCAATAACTAATAAAACGTAATTACATATATGTAATTTCTGTCTCAATTGAAGCTTTTAAAAGTTCATACGTTGCTTTTTGTTCAGCTGCTTTGATACTAAATAGTGCCTTAATCCAACTAACATTATAATTTTCTAAAGTAACTCTACTGTCTCGCATGTCATCTGGGTTGTTTTATCTAAGTTCAAACTTTCCATTCTTGCAATTTTCCAGGTTTTATACCTAGCCAATGCACTTATCATTAATAATTGGCTTGAGGCTGATATCATAGTTTCAACTGAAGGGGTAGGTGCATTTGTTGTGGTTTTAACAGAAACGGAGAATTCGCTGAAAGAAATGCTTTAACTTCATTTACCATCTGATTATCAGCGTCTAATGTTCGCGTATCTTCGATAAATCCTTGGTAATTCTCTGCTGGAGCTGCTTTAGCATAATTCATATCATGAGTCTTTGCAATTGCATCAGCCTCGTCAATTGGCTTAAAAGAAAAATCATAATTCTCTTTGATTAAACCATATTTTCGTAATACTTCAGGTCAGAATATAATCCATGAAAAGCGATCTCACCTTTATTTGTATTTTGTCTCGAATCCCATTCCTCCTGCTCTAGCTTTTGACCCCATCTGCTCCAAGCAGCCCATCCTAACTCTAATCATACTTAATCCTGACACAAACAGGGCTTACTGAAACTACTTAATTGACTGATGGAGCTTATGTTTTGCACTCTCTGGAACCACTTTCACTACTAATCCTTTGCCCTCAATAAAATCAACTTCCTTTTTACTTGGACGGCCACTAAAAGAATATTGCCATGTACTTGTCTTTCCATTCACAAAAAGAGTTATTTTAAATAGATGTGACCCGCGAATTTCTGCAAAACAGTATTGAACTAGCTGAACATCTGAGTAATTCACAACATATACTCTTTTATTACCCCGGAAACCTTTTCGTACTTCAATAAAATTTTCGAAGAAATAAACCGAAGGCTTCAACCTGATAAATAAATAAACTCCTGCAATAACAATAACCCAAATAACTGGTATTAAAATAGGATAATTTAATACCCCAATTGTTCCCACCCCAATTAGAAAAAATGCCAAAATCAACAAATCACTGTATTGTGGACTATAGCTAAATATAAATTTAGACCTATTCATTTAAATGTAGAATCATTAGTTAAAAACTCATTGTCATTACGGTTAACTTTATTTCCCCAATCTGATCCAAGCATCCCTACCTAAACCCTTTTCAGACATGGTGCTAGTGCCTGTAATTGTAAGGGATAGTCAAAATTAAAAGGATAGTTAATATAAATTTTCAAATAAATCTACAATAATTCCTTTTCGCTCAATTGAAAGTCTTTTTCTAAGAATTTAGATATCCGTTTAGTAACATTCAAAATCTCGTCATATGTCAAATTATAATACAAAAGCATTTCATCATGACCGACAGTTAAATAGAGATGCCCGTAAGTTTTAATCAAGGGCTCCCCTAAAAATTTATATACTATAAAATTTTTAAATTCATTTAAATCATAAACTTCTCTATCATTAAACTGATAGCTATTCCCTGCTTTCGTAATTCCGACTTCTTGTACTTTAAAATAATAATGTAAAACAAAATTGCATAAATCAATCTATGGAAACAAGCAAAACAATGACAGTTGTGGAAGCATAACTTCCTCCATATCGCAAGAATAAAATCAATGGAATTCCAAGGATTGAAATTGTTGCTATATACTAACTTGATCAACAAAAAAACTTACAGGTATAACTCTAACGATCAACTTGTCATCATTCTCAATAAAATTAATTCTAGTTTTCATTAATTTTTACTATTCAATAAGTATGGTACAATGTATAAAGTACGTCAAAATTTAGGGGATGTTCCCAGACGCGGTTTTCTGTAAATATTAATTGTATCACCATTATCTAAATAAAAGGTATCATAAAAACCCTAGGCTCCAAGCTCAATGTATCAATATAACTGGCTTTAATATACATAGGGGAAACAGAATCTCTATGTTGCCAGTATTTGAAAGAACACAAACTCATATTGCTAAAAGTTGTATCTGGGATAACAGTCAATTTCACTAAACTATCCTGTTTTACTTTAATGTCAATACCAGTGAAACTTCGATGAAGATTAAAAAAGATAAAACATAATTAAAAAACTATCCTTTTTGAAATTTTTCCCATCAACAAATACTAGTGGTAGCCCAATAGTGGATAGCCTTGTACCCAAAGAATCAAAATTCTCGGCATAAGAATACCTATTGGAGTCAAAAAAATATTTGTAAGACTTAAGTATCTTGTTTGGGTAAAACTCATAATACCCTCCTTCATACTTCTCCCCTTTCAAATCGTAAATAATCAAATGAGTACTATCTTCACTGCCTACTATTGACCATTGCTTACCAATCACCTTCTGAACAGAATAATTATTTTCTTTTTGGTCACTGCTCTTACAGCTTACAGAAAGTGCAATAAAGAATAGAAGCAAGAATTTAACTACAGTCATTATCTTCAAAAAAAGTAAATCAATGTAATCCCTATATCATCAACCAAAACATTCTTAACCCTATCTGGCCCAAGCAGCCCATCCTAACTCTCTTCATTCTTGCTCCTGACGCAAGCATAACAAGAGTTACTCGCTTGTACTGTATGGGATAATTCAAAGTCAAAATGGTTTGTAATCTTTCAGATCGTAACCCATTTTGACTTTTAACTTTTGACTTTTGACTTTTTTAAACGCCTACAAGATTCAGTAACTCCCCCCTACTTCCAAACCACTTGCTTAAAATTCGCATTAGCTCCCAAATTAATAGTACCACCTGTTTCTACAGTCAGTTTTTTAAAATGGATGATACCCATGTCGGATGTTACCGAAACCGTATGCCCTGGTTTAATTATTACTTCATCAGAAAATACCGGGATACAGTTGCAGTCCCAGGTACTTTTGGCATTCCAATTTCCAGAGGTAATCGAGGTAATAACTGGTTTAGGTGGACAAGTAGCTAAAATATTATAAACACCCAGATCAGCATTCTGTCCTTGCTGGGTAGCAGCCATTAAAAAACTACCATCAGGCTTCTGGGTAAGAAACAATTTGTAGGGAATAAAGGTTCAGATGGAAAGTAACTATTACGTCTGATTTGTATGATATTATCCTGCCCTGCAGTTACAATTCCATAAGGGCACAAGCAATTTCATTATGTCCATTAATATCGACAAACACCATTCCTACATCCCATCCAACGCCGGTATAAAAAAAGCTTGATATGGCAATACGACCATCGGCTGCTAAAATAAGAGATACCGGAATTGTTTCTAAATAAGGTAGTTGAAGATGGGCAGTCCCAAAGTAGTAGGATGGATTCGGAATGTTTCCGAAACTTCGGTCCATGATTCCATTGGGTTTTAATTTGTACAATATGATACCTCGGTAGTAATTTCCCCTAGCTGCAATAAGTTCATTATTTTGATTAGGGATCCCACCTGCCCTATCCTTCAGCGTTACTACCATTATGGATCCATCCGGCAATACCAGGAAGTCCTGTAAGTATTCCCCATAATTAGGTTCAATATTAAGATCGAAACTAGCTCTGGCGTATGCATATCCTCCACCAACATCTCCAAAGCCAAGGTCAGGTTCACCGTTCTGATTACATCTTAATATATAATTGAAAGAGGCATAAGACGATGCTGTGCCAACCAAAATTTTTCCATCTGGCTGTAGTTTAACTTTTATTGAAACACCATTTGATGGGGCATTCAGGTTTAGTACCCCACTAGTAGCAAAGCTATTATCCAATGACCCATTCGGAAACAATCGTATCAATTGGGTTGGGAACAAAACCAATATTTTATGATCCGCCTGTTCAACTATATCACGTATTGCTGATGGATACCCAATGACGCCTGGAAAATTTAATTTTGCTAATCCATTCACAGAAAATCCAGAATCTATCTTTCCGGCAGAATCAACCATAATAAGAGCACTATCCTTATGGGACAATAAATATTTTTGATCTGAAGTCTGGTAGAAAACTCTTGTCCAACTATTATTACCTGATGGTTTAATTATCCTTCTACCTTTGTTTCCAAAGCTGGTATCAATTTTCCCTGAAGGATCCAGCATCGCCAAAGCAATTTTTTCACTCTGTATACCCTCTGAAACAGTATTACTGGCCAGCAACATCCTGCCACTGTTTAAAGCAGCAAATCCCATTAAGCGGTCGGCGGAACCAAAATTATTATTTGAGTCTGGATTTTGACGCCCAGAATTCAAGAACCGATAACTTTCTACTAATCCAGGCTCAGAAAATGATGACCCATCCCTTTTAGTACGAACTATCAAATGAGCATCAGCATAATCATATCTATCATGCAATCCAATCGCAGCAATATTTTGGTCGTAATCTATCACCAATTTAGCATCGAAAAAATAAATGTCAGGCCAAAGAGTTGTAGAACGGAAAGTTAATGGGGCAGCAAAACTTGAATCTATGGTTCCATCCTGATTAAGCCTGCAAATATCCAGATAACAGTACCTAAGATTATTTACATGACAGCCTGCAACAGTTATAGTGTTGTTATCTGTAATTTTTATCCCACCAATGGCACCGGATACCCAACTGTCCCGCTGGTAAAAGAAAATACCATTATTGGCAAAACTAGAATCAAGGGTACCATTGGGTTTAAGCCGGAAAATAATCCATGCCGATTTATTGTTGCTAAGCGAAACACTGCCGGAAACAAGAATTTTATTATCTGGTTGTACTTCTAAACATCTTACATCATGGTTATCATACCCAAAATGGTTGAATAATCGCCCATTCACTGCAAAACTGCTATCCAACTTACCATCAGGTTTATACCGATAAATAACTGGTGCATTTCTATAAATAATGCCACCTCCTGAAAATGGAGCCTGCTCCGCTACCAAGGCACTAACCAATAAATTGCCGTCTGATTGAATTGCCATTGGCATTCCGCTGCCTGGCTCTAAAAATGATGTTTCGCTACTAGCCTGAGGTATTAGAAATACCCCTCCATTAAAACTTGGATCAATAGTCCCATTATCATTCAACCTTAGCAACAAGGATCTGTCATCCAAATGAACAAATTCATACCATGCAGCCCTCATGGAGATAACTATTTTCCCATCTGGCTGCAAAAGACCTGAACAGCCATATCCGCCAAGTCCTACCGGAGAAAAAATGAATTTTCCCTTAACACCAAAACTTGTATCAACTTCGCCATCAGGCAGCAGTCTTACTGCAACTACTGAAAGGGGACTTGTATATTTGTTAATCAAGCTTACCCCTGTAGCTGAAGTACCTATCAAGAGCATTCGTCCATCGGGGTATCGTACAATGTCTTCTACACTACTGCTGACTATTTGGGAAACCGTCCCAAAATCAAAAAAGCGGAATCCATTAACACCAAAACTGCTATCATAATTGCCATTCTTTTGTAATCGCTGTACGGCAAATTCATTTTTAATACTTCCGCCTATAAGCATTTTGCCATCCGGCGTAACCTGAAAAGCCCGGGGGAAAAATAATCATCTCCTCTCTTTTCAATATTTACCAGAGTCCGTCCATTTTGACCAAATCCTGGGTTTAACGAGGAGGGTTGGGCGAAAAGGTTAAAAGTCAATAAGATAGAAACTAAAAACAGACTAAATCTCATATCTAAAGTCTTGTATTAGGGGAATACTACAAATTTAATGGATTTTCCGGTTATAAGTGGCCGTTTGAACGTTCAAAATCGTCAACCATTCAGACTAATGCGCATATTGCAGACCCTCAGCATACGCACTTTAACTAGCATCCAAATAAATGCTTAACATACTAACTGTGCCGCATTAATATCCTTAATAACTTTATCCATTACTTCCTTAGTCCACTTTGGGAAATAGGTTTGCTTCAAAACAATAGTTTCACCAGCACTGGATATCACTATTTTCAGATAAGGAGTATTCTTTCCTGAAGGAACAAGTTTCGAGTTGACCAACTGCAGCACAACAATTTCTTTAAAAAGGTCCTATCCTGCCATTTGAATTTAATAGTATTATTCACAATATCAATTTGATAAATATAAACCATACCATTAAACCATGTTTGCAACAAAGCGATAGATAAAAAAAACAAACAGAAATGGTAAGAAATAGGAGAAAGTTGAACTAAAGAACTTTCACCATTTCTTCATTTGACAACAAATAAAATATCACAAACGCACTCAATATCACTAGAATGATTTTCAGAC